>NZ_JAHLQA010000044.1 GCF_018918125.1 Blautia sp. MSJ-19 | reverse complement strand
TTTTACCCGTTCTGCAAATATCATAGACGTTACCTCCTAAAATGTATTACATTCAAGGGGCTTCGCCGCAAATTTTCAGATATTTGTCAAGTGTTTTTTAGAAAAAGTTACAAAAAAAGAGCAAGGTACATATTTCTATCTACCTTGCTCTGGAAGAAGTAGCTCTTTAATGCCTTAACTAAATGACATTGGCTGATCAGCTGCTTCCGGCAGTCCGCTCCAGTCTGACAGTGGATGGAAAACTGGTGGCATTCCCGTGGGAATATGTCGCTTATGGTCTGATCGTCAATAATGACATTCTGAAAGAACATGACCTTGAAATGCCGGATACTCCGGAAGAATTTCTTGCCTGCTGTGAGAAGCTGAAGGCTGATGGCATGGAGACACCAATGGCGGCAAACCGCTGGTGGCTGGAATGCTTTGTTCTGACACAGGGATTTGCGGATTTTTATCAGTCTGATGATACAGATCAGTTGATCGCTGACCTGAATGATGGCACTACGAAGATGAGTGAATATATGCGTCCGGGATTTGAGTTCCTGAAAACCTGCATTGACAATGGATATATCAATGCAGAACAGGCTCTGGAATATGAAGCCTTTATGGAAAGAGATGCTTTCCTTGGCGGAGAGTCTGCTTTTATGGTCAGCTTTACCGGTGCTGTAACCGGAGAGGGACGTAAGCTGAATAATTATGATTTTGACCTCCATGTGACTGGTCTGCCAACAGACAACGGTCAGGTGGCCCTTGTAAATGCGACAGGCATGATTGTTCCTGCCGATGATGCACATCTGGATGATACGAAGCGGGCGATCTCTGCTCTGGGATCTGCGGAAAGTGTCCGCCGTTATTGTGAAAGAGGAGGAAACTTCCCGAGTCGATCCGACGTGACGACCACGATGGAGAGCAAACCTGCGGTTGCAGATTTTGTAGATGATATTGATGCCGGCCGTACTGTTTCTTCTACAAATCCATCGATCAATATGGAACTGTGGGGAAATACCTGTGAGGTTGTCCGTGACCTGCTTGGCGGTCAGTCTGTAGATGAATGTATGGATACTATCGATCAGCTTCAGGCTGATGCAAATGCGGCGGCGAAGTAATCATCCTTGTAAAGTCTGGCAGTTATGCGGATTCAATCTCATAGGTAAATCCTGCATCCGTGATAGTTTTCAGAGTATCTTCGATTCCCTGACCGCCTTCTGTCAGATAACCTGAGGCAAAGATAGAATCAACCACACTGAGCAGTTTCTTTTCTTCTCCTTTAAAGTATACTTCTCTTCCGGCGGCACAGCGGATATCTGCTTTTGGCACAAGAAGTCTT
Organism: Blautia sp. MSJ-19; assembly: GCF_018918125.1. GTDB lineage: Bacteria > Bacillota > Clostridia > Lachnospirales > Lachnospiraceae > Blautia_A. The sequence continues at coordinate 103,130 of NZ_JAHLQA010000044.1, read as the reverse complement.
GCAAGACAGAGGACTTTCATGCAGTATTCGGTTGTCAGAACGGAGATATCAGCGTCGCCAAGAGGGGTTCCTTTGATCGGCAGGAGGAAGTTGATCGGCAGTGCTTCCGGCTGGATTTCACGCAGTTCGAGAAGCATGTCAACTACATCTTCCTTACTTTCGCCCATGCCAATGATCCCGCCGCTGCAGATTTCGAATCCAAGTCCCTGAAGCATGTGGATATTCTGCACGCGCTGTTCAAAAGTGTGTGTACTGCAGATGTTATGATAATAGGAACGACTGCTGTTCAGATTGTGATTTATTCGGTCCAGACCGGCTTCTTTGAGCATTCTGGCCTGTTTTTCTGTCAGAAAACCGATGGAGCAGCAGAGATGCGTTCCGTGCTCTTTCATCTTACGGATCCGGCGGGCAAGTTCTTCGATTTCTTTATCTGTAAATTTCATACCGCTCAGACCGATGCAGTGTCTGGATAAATGATAATCGTTTACGAAGTCATTATCCTGGTACAGCTTATCTTCATCTACCCATTTGTATTTATCAATATTTGCAGTGGAGCGACATGACTGTGCACAGTAAGCACAATCCTGGGAACAGTTTCCGCTGCGGGCATTGGTAAGAATATGAATGCTTACACGGTTTCCCTTATATTGATATCGTAAACTCTTCGCACGCTCGATCAGTGCATCCAGTTCTTCGTCAGGAGTATTCAAAATGGCGATCGCATCTTCTCTGGAAAGAGCAGATGCATCTTTTTCATATAATTCGGAATTCATAAATTTTCCTTTCCTTTGTCACAGGCAGACCCCATTGCCTTCAGGCACGGGGAGAAAGCCTCTTGATTTTTTTGTATGGATATCACTTTAACATATAAAAGCGCAAATTGTCAACCAGGCAATAAAAAAGGTTTACAATTTGTTGATTTATAGGCTTTCCGGGGCATCAGTCATTTTGTCTGGTATTGTAAAGCAGTGTCCTATTTATATAACGTATACGAATGTAAATGGATACCTGATTCCGAATTTTCCTTATAAATCCGGTGAACAGATGGAGCAGCCTGGTAAGTATGGATTCTTACGCAGAGATTATCTGAAGAGTCATAAAAATTCTCTGTATCAGGTCATGCTTCTGCAGGACACTATTGGAGAACATCTTCTGGAAGTGGACAAGGTAGCCAGAAAAGCAGTTCAATCATTTCAGGATCATCTCGTCCGGCGTAAAAGCCGTATTGTTACAGTTATTCAATAAGGTTATTGGAACGTAAAATTAGTATTGCTATTGTGCGGACATTTGCATATAATAAAGATAGATGGAAACACTACTCACGAAAGGAGATGTTTTATATGGCTACAAAATCAGCAAATTTATATGCAAGGATTGAACCAGATGTCAAAGAAAAAGCAGAAAGTATCCTGTCTACACTTGGTATCCCTGCTTCCAGTGCTATCAATATGTTTTACAAACAGATTATCTTACAGAGAGGACTTCCGTTTGAAGTAAAAATACCATCTGCCAGACCTGTTGACATCAGCACATTATCAGAAGCAGAGTTCAATGAAGAATTGGAGAAAGGATATGCAGATATGCAAGCTGGACGGACAAAAAATGCGAAGAAAGCCTTTGCTGACATTCGCAAGGATTATGGCTTATGATATATGAAGTAGAAGTATCCGAACAGGTTGACAGTGATTTGAGAGGGATTTTTGAATATATTGCTTTTGAATTACAATCGCCGGAAAATGCAAGCGGACAGCTTGACCGTCTGGAAGAACAGATATTAAGTCTGGATACGATGCCGGAGCGTTATCGAAAATATGAAAAAGAACCGTGGAAAAGCCGTGGACTTCGTGTATTACCAGTAGATAATTATGTGGTACTTTATATTCCGGACAGCGATAAAAAAGTTGTAACAATACTTAGAGTAATGTATGCCGGACGGGACATAGACAATCAGTTAAATCTCCACACAAAGCAATAAAGGATATGATTTAAAGCAGTCTTTCATTTATGATCGACTGTTTTTTTCATGCTCAAAATTAGAAGAAAGGACTGAATTACGATGGAAGAATGTAGCGTATTGATTGAAACGACCAAATCAGCAGAGGATAAAACCTCTCGCTGGTTTGATTTACCCATTGATTCTGAGCTGTTCCGTGACCTGCTCGGTGTGGGAGTAGACAGTGACGATTATCAAATCACAGATATGAAGCTCCCCTTTGCTGGCGATATTGTAAGGACAACTTCTGTCAGACGATTAAACAAGCTGTACTTTGCCTATACGGATTTATCGCCAGAAGTTCAGTAAGCTTATAAAGAGTTGATTCCCTATTGTGGCGGTGTTTCTTATGGCAGATTTTATGAATACAACCGAAAGGAAGTGAACCGCTTATGATTGATGATATGCAAGTCTATATAGCCAATCTTGGCAAGTACAATGATGGAGAACTGGTCGGGGACTGGCTCTCTTTTCCGTTGGACGAAGAAGTGATTGCAGAACGTATCGGCTTAAATGCAGAGTACGAAGAATACGCAATCCATGATACGGACAACTTCCCGATGGAGATTAGACGCATATAACAAAAAAGAAGTTCAAATTGCAAAGACTGAACATAGAAATGCTGAATTGTTACCAAAGGTATCCGCTCACATTATGCGACATACGGCTTGTACCAGAATGGCAGAAAAGAGAATAGACGAAAAAGTTCTTCAATATATTATGGGACACGCCCACATAGACGTAACAATGGACGTATACAACCATGTAAGTGAAATGTCCAGAATCGAGAGTGAAATTACAGGACTGGAAAACATAGTAAATAGCTGACACCCAAAAAATAAAAATTGGTGTCAAATTGGTGTCAAACCACTAAAAACACCAAAAAAGGGAAAAAATAACAAAAGTCAAAGATGCCGCAAAGCCAGTAAAATCAAGGTGTTGCTGGAAAGTTCACAAAGAGTTCACAAAATAATTAGCACTCACCTCTTGACAGTGCTAACAACAAGTGTTATATTACAACTAGAACAAAGGAAGAGGGATAAAGAGATAAGAAGATTGAAGAAAATCTCTTAGATGTCTTTCTACCGACCGAGTTCAGTACTTAATATTTAGTTGATATAGATTATAGAGAAAAAGGAGAGATGACTTATGTTAATGCCTAGTATTTTTGGAGAAAGTTTATTTGATGATTTCTTTACACCGTTCTATTACGATGACAAAGATGGGAAGAAAGCAGAGAAGAAGCTGTACGGACACAGAGCACAGAACCTTCTGAAAACAGATATCAAAGAAACCAAAGAGGGTTACGAACTGGTAATTGATGTACCTGGATTCAAGAAAGATGAAGTTAAGGTAGCATTGAAAGATGGTTATCTGACCGTCAGCGCAGCCAAAGGCCTTGATGAAGAACAGGATGACAAGAAGACAGGACGTTACATCAGACGTGAACGTTATGCAGGAGCATGCGAGAGAAGCTTTTATGTAGGTGAAGATGTTACACAGGAAGACATTAAAGGTGAATACAAACACGGTATCCTGAAACTGTTTGTTCCGAAAAAAGAAGCAAAACCAGTTTCCAATGATCCGAAATATATTACCATTGAATAATGAAGAAAGATGATTTGAAAAACAACAGTTGAAAGACTTTTATATAAATTATTTGTTTGTCATGAAAAGGAGAGATGACTTATGTTAATGCCTAGTATTTTTGGAGAAAACTTATTTGATGATGATTGGATGAACTTCCCGTTTAACGATGAGTTTTGGGGCAAGAAGAATCCACTTTATGGTAAACATGCACAGAACATGATGAAAACAGATATCCGTGAAACAGATGGCAGCTATGAACTGGATGTCGATCTTCCGGGATTTAAGAAAGATGAGATCAAGGTTCAGCTGAAAGATGGTTATCTGACACTGGCAGCAGCCAAAGGTCTTGACAAAGATGAGAAAGATAAGGAAGGCAACTACATCAGACGTGAACGTTATGCAGGAACCTTAAGCAGAAGCTTCTATGTTGGTGATGCAGTCAGCGAGGAAGATATCCACGCGAAATATGAAGACGGTATTCTGAAACTTTCTGTTCCGAAGAAAGCACCGAAAGCCGTTGAGAAGAATGGTTACATCGCAATCGAAGGTTAAACCTCCATTGCTTATTCTCCCCCCATATATATGGCCGGGATCCGAAAGGATCCCGGTTTTTTTGTCTATAGACAGGTTACCGCATATATCATCTTTGTTTGATATATGCGGGATTTTGTGCTAAGATAATCCCCGGAAAGTGAGAGGATATAAATGAAAAAGAGTTCAACTTTACGGGTGATTTTCTACGTTGTGGGGCTTCTTGTCCTGGCGTTGGGAATCATTCTGAATACGAAATCAGGGCTTGGCGTTTCGCCGATCATCTCGGTATCTTATAGTATTTCTACTATATGGAATTTCAATTTTGGCAACATGACATTTGTACTGTATACAGTTTTTGTGATTGTGGAAATGATCCTGCATACGATCTGGAATCGCAGGGAGGCGGCGAAGGAAAGCACAGCATTAAAACCAGCGGCGAGGAAATCACTTCCTCTTATCCTTGGAATGGATCTTCTGCAGCTTCCGCTGAGTCTGATCTTTACCAGATTTATGAATCTGTTTTCTGCGTGGATCCCGGCACCATCACATGGATTTGCTTCACAGCTTCTTGTTCTGGCAGGAGGCATTATCTGCACAGGAATCGGAGCGGCAATGTCTCTGAATATGCGCATCATTCCAAATCCAGGCGACGGTATCGTACAGGCGATCGCGGACTTTATCCACAAACCGGTTGGTTTTACCAAGAACTGTTTTGACCTTTTTAACATCTGTATTACCATCAGTGTGGGAATAATTTTTGCACATAAGCTGGTTGGAGTGGGGATTGGAACCGTTGTTGCGGTACTTGGCGTTGGACGTGTGATCGCGTTGTTTAATCATCTGTTCATGAAGAAGATGACCGAGGCGGCAGGTGTAGAGTATTAAAAACACAAACAATATATACAAATACAAAAATATAAAAAATTTTTAAAATTCTGCTTGCATTTTCTGTAAAATATGGTATTATAGTAAATGCATTACAGATGCGGGTGTAGTTCAATGGTAGAACACCAGCCTTCCAAGCTGGATACGTGGGTTCGATTCCCATCACCCGCTTTTTTTGTTGCGATAAAGCACTGGTTTTTTATAAATCGGTGCTTTTTGTATATTGGAAAAAGATAGTAATAACTGTTAATATGAAGAAAAAACAAAGGAGCAATCGGGATGAAAGACTATGCAACAGGAATCCAGCACGTAGGAATTCCTACGAAAGATATGGATGCAACAAAAAAGTTTTATGAGGATCTTGGATTTGAGGCTGCGTTTGAGACAGTGAATGACGGCGCGAGGGTGTGTTTTCTCAAAATGCACAATCTGGTTATGGAAGTTTATGAGTCGGAGGATGCAGCTGGAAAAATCGGTGCCATTGAGCATGTTGCGATCGATGTCACAGATATTGAGCAGGTTTATAAGGAAATCTGCGATAAAAATATGAATACACTGCAGGACGAGATTCATTTTCTTCCATTCTGGGATAATGGTGTCCGTTTCTTCACGATCAAAGGACCGAATGAAGAGAAAATAGAATTCAGCCAGTTTCTGTAAGATCTACAGAATTGGACAAATATGAAATACGAAACGAAAACTCCCAGGTGGATCGCTAACCTCTGTATATGAGGGGACGATCCGTCGGGGAGTTTATTATTGCATTGGAATCAAAAAGACACCAGTTGTGTATTTATTGATTGATAGAATTATCTTTCGATCACTTTCCTGATCGCATCATACAGCTCATCATAAGTCTCGTATGCCGGGATTTCCGGGTATTCGGATTTGATGGCATCGGTGCTCTTGAACAGGAAGCCTGCTTTGCTTGCCTGGATCATGCCGAGGTCGTTGTGACTGTCGCCGCTGGCGATGGTGTCGTAGCCGATGGACTGCAGGGCTTTGACTGTCGTGTATTTGGATTTTTCACAGCGCATCTTGAAGTCTGTGATCTCGCCGTTGTCTGCTACAACGAGAGAGTTGCAGAAGATAGTCGGGTAGCCGAGTTTTTTCATCAGAGGTCCTGCGAACTGAGAAAAGGTATCGCTGATGATGATCACCTGTGTCATTTCTCTGAGCTTGTCGAGGAATTCTTTTGCGCCCGGAAGCGGATCAATCCTGGAAATTGTTTCCTGAATCTCTTTCAGTCCAAGATTGTGCTCTTTCAGAATATTGAGACGGTATTTCATTAATTTGTCGTAGTCCGGCTCATCTCTTGTTGTTCTCTTTAATTCCGGGATACCGGTTTCCTCTGCGAATGCGATCCAGATTTCAGGTACCAGTACGCCCTCAAGGTCTAAACAAACAATTTCCATAATAAATTTCCTCCGTTCTGAGGCGGCTTTAGTACTGTAGCAAAGTGCCGCGTCTCTCTAAGTGTGTGTTCAGCTATCATTATAACGGAAAGAATTCGAAACTTCCATATAAAATTTGCGAAAACCGAATTCCTTCTATAATATATTGTGTGTGTGGAAGCTGTAAACAGTTAGCTATTGTATCTGCCTGTGGGTTGGTGCTATGATAGACAGGAACACATATAATACAAAGGGTTCATATCACGAAAGATATGATATAGATAATAAACTACGATTTATCTATTTGTAAAAATATTAGGAGGTCTGAAAAATTTAAAATGAAACAGGAAAATTATATAAAGGGAATGACAATGATCATTCTGTCCGCTTTTTTCTTCGCGTGTATGAATGTGAGTGTGCGCCTGGCCGGCGATCTTCCGTCGGTGCAGAAAAGCTTTTTCCGTAATCTGGTAGCAGCAGTTTTTGCAGCGATCATTCTGAGTAAAGACCATATTGTTCCGAAAGTACAGAAACAGTACTGGGGATCGCTTTTTCTCCGTTGTGCATTTGGCACACTTGGAATTCTCTGCAATTTTTACGCAATTGATCACCTTCTGGTTGCAGATGCATCGATTCTGAACAAACTGTCGCCGTTTTTTGCAATTATCTTTTCTTTTCTGATTTTGAAAGAAAAGATCACACCAGTACAGGGGGCATGTGTACTTCTGGCATTTATCGGATGCCTGTTCGTTGTAAAGCCGGGATTTCAGAATGCGGCATTGATTCCTGCACTGATCGGTGTCTGCGGTGGTCTTGGAGCAGGAATTGCATATACAATGGTACGTGTTCTTGGAACACATGGAATCAAAGGTCCTATCATTGTGTTTTATTTTTCCATGTTTTCCTGCCTGTTTGTACTGCCATATCTGATCTTTCATTATACACCTATGACAGGAAAGCAGCTTGCAACACTTCTGATGGCGGGCCTGTTTGCTGCCGGCGGTCAGTTTACGATTACTGCGGCATACACGTATGCACCGGCGGGGAAGATTTCAATTTTTGATTATTCGCAGATCATATTTGCAACACTTCTTGGATTTTTCCTGTTTGGAGAGATTCCGGATACGTACAGTTTTATCGGATATGGACTGATCATTCTTGCATCTCTGGGAATGTTCGTTTACAATATGAAAGTAGCAAAGAAATAATAAAGAAAACCAGACCAATGAGGAGGTAAATGGCAACAATGAAAATTGGAAATGATATTTATTATGTAGGTGTAAATGACCATCAGGTAGACTTATTCGAGGGACAGTATGATGTACCGAACGGTATGTCTTACAACTCTTATGTGATCATGGATGAAAAGATCGCAGTTATGGATACAGTAGATGGTAATTTTACAGAAGAATGGCTCGGAAATGTGGCTAAAGTACTTGATGGTGCAAAGCCGGATTATCTGGTTGTACAGCACATGGAACCTGACCATGCTGCCAACATCGAAAATTTTGTCAAAGCATATCCGGATGTGACAGTTGTAGCTAATACCAAGACATTTACCATGATGGAAAACTTCTTCAGAGGCATGGATCTGGGAGATAAGAAACTGGTAGTGGCAAATGGTGAGAGCCTGACACTTGGCAGACATGTGCTGACATTTGTATTTGCACCGATGGTTCACTGGCCGGAAGTTATGGTGACTTATGACAGCACAGATAAAGTTCTGTTTTCAGCAGATGGATTTGGTAAATTCGGTGCTCTTGATGTAGAAGAGGACTGGGACTGCGAAGCACGCCGTTATTACATTGGTATCGTTGGAAAATACGGTCCGCAGGTTCAGAAACTCCTCAAAGCTGCAGCAACTCTGGATATTCAGACAATCTGCCCGCTTCATGGACCGATCCTGACAGAGAATCTGGGACATTACATTGAGAAATATGACATCTGGTCATCTTATAAAGTAGAGAGTGAAGGTGTTGTGATCGCTTACTCATCTGTATATGGAAATACAAAAAAAGCAGTCGAAGTTCTGGCTCAGAAGCTGGAAGAAAAAGGATGCCCGAAGGTTACTGTATTTGACCTTGCAAGAGATGACATGGCAGAAGCGGTCGAGGATGCTTTCCGCTATGGTAAGCTGGTTCTTGCAACCATTACATACAACGCAGATATCTTCCCGTTCATGAAGACATATATTGATCATCTGACAGAGAGAAATTATCAGAACCGTACCATCGGTCTCATTGAAAACGGAAGCTGGGCTCCGAACGCTGCCAAAGTTATGAAGGCAGAGTTTGAAAAGAGCAAAAACATCACCTGGCTGGATACAACAGTCAAGATCATGTCTTCCTTAAGCGATGAAAATATGAAAGAACTTGATCAGATGGCAGAGGAACTGTGCAAATAAGATTTTTTTGATAAAAAGCATTCTGGAAAAGAAATTACTTATTTCTGACAGATAAAATCAGATCAGATGCAATATGAAATCCCTGTGGGCTATGAAATCTGGAAAAATATCCGGAGATCATATCCTGACAGGGATTTTTTATGCCTGGTTTTATGTTCGATCACAGAAAACTATTGACAAAAATTCTCATTTACATTAGGGTTAGTTCATACGTACTTAATGATAAAAAGTATCAACAAAGAACGGGAAAGATAAGAGGAAATCGTACATGACAACATTACGCGAATTACCGATCGGGAAAACTGCGACGATACGCTCTGTTGGTGGTGAGGGTGCTCTGAGACAGCATTTCCTGGATATGGGGCTGATTCCGAAGGGCGAAGTGACCATGGTGAAATATGCACCGATGGGAGACCCTATGGAGCTTCGTATCCACAGCTATGAACTGACACTGCGTCTGGCAGATGCAGAGAAGATTGAGATAGAAAATATCCGTGATGCGGCAAAGAATACGGAGAGTAAAGCAGCACGGAAACAGGATGGGGCGATGGGGATTCCACATCCGGGCATCGGCGAAGGTGGCAAATACCATACAAAAGAAAATGAGCATCCATTACCGGATCATGAGATACTGACATTTGCACTTGCAGGAAATCAGAACTGTGGCAAGACTACTTTGTTTAATCAGCTGACTGGTTCCAGTCAGCATGTTGGAAACTTTCCGGGAGTTACGGTAGACAGAAAAGACGGAAATATCCGTGGCAGGAGCAATACTCTTGTGACAGATCTTCCGGGTATTTATTCGATGTCGCCATATTCCAGTGAAGAGATCGTGACAAGAAATTTCGTACTGGATGAGCATCCGAAGGGAATCATCAACATTGTAGATGCGACAAATATAGAGAGAAATCTGTATCTGACCATGCAGCTGATGGAGCTGGATATCCCGATGGTCCTGGCACTGAATATGATGGATGAGGTTCGGGAAAACGGCGGTTCCATTCTGGTGAACCAGATGGAGGAGATGCTTGGAATTCCGGTTATTCCGATTTCGGCAGCCAAAAACGAAGGAATTGACGAACTGGTGCATCATGCGATCCATGTGGCGAAATATCAGGAACCACCACGAGCAATTGATTTCTGTGATGTCAATGAAGATGGTGGAGCTGTGCACAGATGTCTGCATGCGATCATGCATCTGATCGAAGACCATGCAAAAGCAGCCGGCATTCCGGTACGTTTTGCGGCAGCGAAGCTTGCAGAGGGGGATTCTCTGATCATGGAAAGTCTGAAACTGGATCAGAATGAGAAAGAGACTCTGGAGCATATCATCAAACAGATGGAGAAGGAACGTGGACTGGACAGAGCGGCGGCAATCGCACATATGCGTTTTGATTTTATTGAAAAAGTCTGTGATGAGACGGTCGTGAAACCAAAAGAAAGCAAAGAGCACCTTCGAAGTGTGAAGATTGATAAGATCCTTACTGGCAAGTATACAGCAATCCCGTGTTTTGTCGGAATCATGGGACTTGTATTTTTCCTGACGTTCAGTGTGATCGGCGCTTTTTTGCAGAATGTTCTGGATATGGGAATCACGGCATTGGGTAATATCGTGGATAACTGGATGACAGCAGCGGGCGTCAATGATGTGTTGCATTCGCTGGTTATGGATGGAGTATTTAATGGCGTCGGAAGTGTATTAAGTTTCCTTCCGGTAATTGTAACGTTATTTTTCTTTCTGTCGCTTCTGGAAGACAGCGGATATATGGCACGAGTTGCTTTTGTGATGGATAAACTGCTTCGAAAGATCGGACTTTCCGGAAGAAGTATTGTGCCGATGCTTGTGGGATTCGGATGTACGGTTCCGGGTGTTATGGCGAGCCGCACACTTCCGTCGGAGCGTGACCGTAAGATGACGATTCTGCTGACACCATTTATGAGCTGTTCGGCAAAACTTCCAATCTATGCATTTTTTACCGCGGCATTTTTCCCGAAACATGGGGCAATCGTGATGATTGCACTGTATTTTGGTGGAATCATCATGGGAATCCTGATGGCGCTTCTGATGAGAAATACATTGTTCAGCGGCGAGGCAGTACCGTTTGTTATGGAATTGCCGAATTATCGTATGCCGGGGGCAAAAAACGTAGGGCATCTGCTCTGGGACAAAGCAAAAGATTTTCTGCAGAGAGCGTTTACAGTAATCTTTATGGCAACTCTGGTAATCTGGTTTTTGCAGACGTTTAATTCTCATCTGAGTATTGTGACAGATTCTAAGGACAGTATTCTTGCAATGGTGGCCAGTGTGATCGCGCCGATCTTTAAACCGATGGGATATGGCGACTGGAGAATCTCTACAGCGCTGATCACTGGTTTTATGGCAAAAGAAAGTGTAGTATCAACTCTGTCCATTCTGTTTGGAAATACGGCGACATTGCTTGGCAGCATTACACCGCTTTCGGCACTCAGTCTTCTGGCTTTTTGCCTGCTGTATACGCCATGTGTGGCGGCAATCGCTTCAATCAAAAGAGAACTTGGTGGAAAATGGGCGATTTTTGTTGTGTTGGCACAGTGTGTGATCGCATGGCTGGTTTCTTTCGCAGTTTATCTGGTGGGCGGCCTGTTTTTCTGACGGCTGACATTCAGTGCCAGCCCCATTTCACCGAGCAGAAATACGATGGAAGTACCTCCGTAGCTGATAAATGGGAGCGTGATTCCGGTATTTGGAATGGTGTTGGTGACAACGGCAATGTTCAGGATAACCTGGATGGCAAGGTGCCCCATGATTCCGGCAGCCAGAAGCGCTCCGGAAAGTTCCTGGCAGTGCATGGAGATGACGCAGAGCCTCCAAAGTAAAAGTGCAAAAATGAGGATAAGGATAATGGCACCAGCCAGACCCATTTCTTCACAGATAATCGAAAAGATCATATCATTCTGGGCTTCGGGAACGAAGCCCAGTTTTTGTATGCTGTTGCCAAGACCTCTGCCAAAAAGTCCTCCGCTTCCGATTGCATAAAGTCCCTGGATCGTCTGAAAGCCTTTTTCATATTTTTCAGGATCACGCCAGATTGCAAGGCGTTCCAGACGATAACTTTCGGCAGCAAGAAAGATGGCGATAAAACCAATGCCTGAGCCACCCAGAGCTACAAATTGCATATAACGTGGACTGGCGGCAAAGATCAGAATGACACCGATTCCGAGAATGATGATGGCAGTACTTAAGTTGTTGGAGCCAACCAGCCCGACGATGGGAAGGAGTGTCAGCATAGTACGGCACATGAACCAGAATCCATCGGTTCTTTTACGGGCTTTTTCAATTTGCCAGGTCAGAAAAAGAACGACAGCAACCTTGGCGAATTCAGAAGGCTGAAAGGAAAGGGGACCAAGATTCAGCCAACGCCTGGAACCGTTGATTTCCTGACCGAAAAGAAGAACAGCGGTGGACAGCAGCATGGAAAGCAGGTATGCAGCCGGTGCAAGCCGGACAAAAAAGTGATAATCGATGGTGGAGACCAGATACATCGTGCCAAGTCCGAGGGAGGTGGCGAAAAGCTGTTTTTTAAAATAATAAGCAGAGTCATGGAAGCGTACTCTGCCATTATATTCGCTGGCACTGAGGAGGATAAGCAATCCGAAAGCAGCCAGGATAAGGACGAGTGTCAGCATAAGGGAATCCGACTTTGAGAGAAATTTGTCTTGTTTGTCCCGTAACATGGCAGACTCCACAGGCTTTTAGTTAAAGGTATAAAGAAAACACAGAAATTATGCATGAAGGATTGTACAAAATGGGCAGTGTGTTATAATTTGTAGTATCAAATGAAGGGGGATACGAAGGATGAAAAAGTTCATAGAAGAATTTAAGGCTTTTGCACTCCGTGGAAATGTGATGGATATGGCAGTTGGTGTAATTATCGGTGGTGCTTTTTCTGGGATCGTAACGTCATTGACCGATAACTTTATCAATCCAATCCTGAATGTTCTGACGGGCGGTGCTACATATTCTTTGGCTGATGTTGCGGGATTTGCATCGTCATTCCTTTCGGCGGTTGTAAATTTCATTATCATGGCTTTTATTCTTTTCTGTCTGCTGAAGGCAATCAATAAGCTGACAGGGCTTACAAAGAAACCGGAAGAGCCGGCTGAACCAGAGACAAAGATCTGTCCATACTGCCAGAGTGAGATCAGCATCAAGGCAACCAGATGTCCGCACTGTACATCCATTCTGGAAGAAACAAAGGCAGAATAAGAAGAATACTCAGATTACAAAAAACTCTGTACAGGTAAAATGCACAGAGTTTTTTGAAAATGTATGGAAAATGAGGGAAATTTATGTTTGGTATAGAAGAACTGGAGAAACAGCTGTTTGAACTGCAGGACCTGAAATACCGGGATTTTCACAGTAAACTGTTACCGGGAATTGATAAAGAAACGATCATTGGAATCCGTACACCGATTCTCCGGAAATTTACAAAAGAATTTGTAAAAACACCGGAAGCAGACCTTTTTCTTTGTGACCTGCCACATCGTTATTACGAAGAAAATAATATGCATATGATGATCGTAAGCTGGATCCGAGATTATGAGAAGTGTCTGGCAGAGGTAAAAAGATTTCTGCCGTATGTGAATAACTGGGCAACCTGTGACCTTCCGGCACCAAAATGTTTTTCAAAGCATAAAGAAGAGCTGCTTACGGAGATTAAAAGCTGGATTGCATCCGGAGAAACCTATACAGTTCGATATGGAATTGGTATGCTGATGAGTTTTTATCTGGATGATGATTTCAGACCGGAATATCTGAAAATGGCAGCAGATATTCATTCAGACGAGTATTATGTAAATATGATGATCGCATGGTATCTGGCAACTGCACTGGCGAAACAGTGGGATGCGACAATCCCATATCTCGAAGAACGCCGACTGCCGGAGTGGGTACATCGTAAGACCATCCAGAAGGCGGTGGAAAGTTATCGGATCACACCGGAACAAAAAGTGTATTTAAGAAGTTTGCGGTGAAAGTTGAGTGAAAATTCTTGACTTCAAGTATACTTGAAGTGTTAATCTTTGTATAAAGAAGCAAACTATATTTTGGGAGGAAACGAATATGTATACTGCATCAAAAGAGAGATATACAACTATGGAGTACGCTCACTGTGGAAACAGCGGACTGATGCTGCCGAAGGTGTCACTGGGGTTGTGGCATAATTTTGGTGATACAGCAAATTTTGAAAATATGAGAAAGCTTTGTTTTACTGCGTTTGATAACGGAATCACACAGTTTGACCTGGCAAATAATTATGGTCCGGAACCGGGAAGTGCTGAGAAAAATTTTGGACGTATCCTGAAAGAAGACTTAGGGGTATACCGTGATGAGCTGATTATCACAACAAAAGCCGGATATGAGATGTGGGATGGCCCTTATGGAAACTGGGGAAGTCGTAAATACCTTCTTGCAAGCCTGGACCAGAGTCTGAAGCGTATGGGACTGGACTATGTGGATATTTTTTATCACCACAGAATGGATCCGGATACACCACTGGAAGAGACAATGGGAGCTTTGGCAAGTGCTGTACAGAGTGGCAAGGCAATCTATGTCGGACTTTCCAACTACGATGGAGCGACATTGAGAAAAGCAACCGCGATCCTGGAAGATCTGCATTGTCCGTTTGTGATCAACCAGAACCGTTATTCCATTTTTGACCGAACCGTGGAGAAAAACGGACTGAAAGAAACAACCGGTGAACTCAAGAAAGGTCTGATCACGTTCAGTCCGCTGGCACAGGGACAGCTTACAGACCGGTATTTGCATGGAATTCCTGAGGATAGTCGTATCCGTACCGATGGCAGATTTCTCAAAGAAAGCATTCTCGATGAGCACAGACTTGACCAGATCCGTAAACTGAACGATCTGGCTGCACAGCGTGGTGAGAAGCTGGCAGATATGGCTCTTGCATGGCTTCTGCAGCAGAAAGAAGTCACCAGTGTTCTGATCGGTGCATCCAAGCCACAGCAGATTCTGGATAACATAAAAGCAATTGCCAGTGCACCTCTTACGGAAGAAGAGTTGAAACTGATCGATGAGATCTCATTAAATTAAAAGAAAATTTGATAAAAATCATATTGAACTAAATTTTGTACAATCATACAAATATAATGAAAATTTCTGAAATTACGAATAAATTTTGTTAAAAAGTTGAATTGTACAATAAAAAACTCCGTGCTATAATGCAATCAATTTCAAACAAGCGAAGTGCAAAGGGGCATCAACAAAGGTTGGTGCTCCTTTTTTCTTTATTGTTTCATGGAGATGAAAGATATGCAGACAGAAGAAATCTTAAGTGCAGGAATTGATATCGGGACATCAACGACGCAGCTGGTGTTCAGCAGGATGGTTCTTCAGAATACAGGAGGATTCGGCAAGATACCACAGATCAGGGTGGTTTCCAAAGAGGTGATTTACAGAAGTCAGGTGTATTTTACTCCGTTGCTTTCCAGAGAGGAAATTGACGGAAAATGGGTAGACCAGATCATTAAAAAGGAATACAGAAAAGCCGGAATCAAACCGACAGATCTTTCAACAGGAGCAGTGATCATAACAGGAGAGACTTCCCGAAAGAAAAACGCAGAAGACGTAGTGGAAGCGATTGCAGATGTGGCGGGAGATTTTGTAATGGCAACTGCCGGGGCGGATCTGGAATCAGTACTTGCGGGAAAAGGTGCCGGTGCAGCGGAACTTTCACGAAAAACCGAAAAGGTTGTTGCAAATCTGGATATTGGCGGTGGAACAACAAATATCTGTCTGTTTGAAAATGGAAATGTCCTTGATACAGCGTGTTTTGACATTGGTGGAAGACTGGTAAAGATAAGTGATGGAAAAATAACTTATATAGCACCGAAGATCAGCTGGCTGTCCGAAAAGCTTGGGTTGGAAATTACAGAAGGTCAGAAAGCAGATGTTCAGAAGCTGAAGATTCTCACAGATGCTATGGCAGAAATCCTGGCGAAGGCAATGGGGCTGGAGGATAAAGAGGAAGGCAGTTCAGATATTGATAGAGCAAATGTTTATATCGAAAAGATGAAAACAAACCATGGTATTACCTGTGAGAAGAGACCGGAGTTGTTTACTTTTTCGGGCGGTGTGGCATCCTGTTTTGAAGAAATCGGAGATATTTTTCGATACGGTGATATAGGAGTACTGCTTGCACAGTCTATTCTGGAAAGTGATTTTTTTCAACAGGGGAATGTTCGCAAGGCAAAAGAAACGATGCGGGCAACAGTGATCGGGGCCGGAAATTACAGCATGAATATTTCCGGAAGCACGATCGAGTACACAGAGGATACTTTTCCACTGAAAAATATTCCGGTCGTGAAGCTGAATCTGGAGCAGGAAACAGACATTACAGATCTCGATGAGAAACTTCACCGGGCAATGCAGATCTATCACGAAAGCCGGGGCGAAGGCAGGCAGATCGCACTTGCGATGAAAGGGCTGAAATGTCCGACTTTTGCACAGATACAGGAAATTGCAGAAAAACTTGCGGCGCAGTATGAAAAAGAAAACAGTCCGGATAATGCCCTGATCATCGTACTGGAAGAAGATATAGGAAAAGCACTTGGGCAGGCACTTCATCACAGGATAAAGAATCGGAGAAAAATTATCTGTATTGATGGAATCTATTGCGAGAGCGGCGATTTTATTGATCTGGGAGAGCCGATCGTATCGGGAAAAGTTATTCCGGTCATTGTGAAGACACTAATATTTAACGGGTAGGTGCAGAATATGATTTTGAAGACTTCTATGTTGGGCCAGGTATATGAATTTAAAGATGTCAAAGATGTTCTGGCGAAAGCAAGTGAGAAAAAATCCGGTGATGAGCTGGCTGGTGTGGCAGCGGAAAGCAAACTTCAGAGGATTGCGGCAAAAGAAGTGCTTGGACAGCTTACGGTAGAGGATTTAAGAGAAAATCCTGCAGTTCCGTATGAGGAAGATTCTGTTACAAGAATTATTCAGGATGATATAGATGAAGAAGTTTATAAGGAAATTAAAGGAAAAACCATCCAGGAGATGAGGGAATGGATACTGGATGATGAGACAGACAGCGACAAGATCATGAGAGCCAGCAAGGGCATGACAAGTGAAGTGATCGCAGGTATCTCAAAGATCATGGGAAATATGGATCTGATTCTTGCCGGAAGTAAAATGCGTATCACAGCCACCTGTAATACAACGATCGGTACGGAAAATGTTCTGGCAGCAAGACTTCAGCCAAATCATCCGGTCGATGATGTGGAAGGCGTGACGGCAAGTACGCTGGAAGGATTGAGTTATGGTTCCGGTGATGCAGTGATTGGTCTGAATCCGGCAATTGATACTGTTGACAGTACGCTTGCCATCTGGAAAACACTTGGAGATATCCGGGATAAATATGAGATTCCGACACAGACCTGTGTGTTATCACATGTGACAACACAGATGGAGGCATTGCGAAGCGGACAGGGAAGTGCAGATCTCTGCTTTCAGTCTATTGCGGGATCAGAAGCAGCGCTATCTGCTTTTGGCGTAACGACAGAAATGTTGGAAGAGGCAGAGTTGTTATTCAGAGAAAAAGGGCATGCAAAAGGTCCGAATGTCATGTATTTTGAAACAGGACAGGGATCGGAACTTTCTTCTTCAGCGGCATTTGGAGCGGATCAGCAGACCATGGAGTGTCGGTGCTACGGACTGGCAAGGCATTATCATCCATTTCTGGTAAATACCGTCGTTGGCTTTATGGGACCGGAATACATTTATGATACCAAGCAGTTGACAAGGGCAGCACTGGAAGATGTGTTCTGTGGACATCTGCACGGACTTCCGATGGGATGTGATGTCTGCTATACGAATCATATGCCGACAGATCAGAATGATTCGGAAACCATTCTTACATTGCTTGGAACGGCGGGCGTTCACTATGTGATGGGGCTTCCACAGGCAGATGATATTATGCTGATGTACCAGTCAACCAGTTATCACGATGTGGCGAGTGTCAGACAGCTTCTGAAAAAGCAGCCAATCCCGGAATTCAGACAGTGGTTGGAAAAATGGGGATTTTGGGAAAACGGACATCTTGGAAAGAATGCCGGTGATCCATCTGTATTTTTTACCAGATAAAAGCAGATAGATCCATCGTTGAATTTTGAAAATATCGGAAGTACAGGAGGGAAGAGTAATGAGCACAGCAGAATGTCTTCGGGATATTATGGAAACGGATATTATGGATTATATGCATGTCGATCATCCATATAATGAGAAAGAACTGTGGAAGATGAAACATGCGACTCCGGCAAGGATTGGAATCGGACATTGCGGACCAAGATATACAACGGAAGCAGAGCTTCGTTTTCTGGCTTCGCATGCAGCGGCAAATGATGCTGTTTACAATGAAGTTCCGAAAGAGACGGTCAGAAAACTGGGAGTTTTTGAAGTGCAGACGAAATGTGCTGATAAAAATGAGATGCTTCTGAGACCGGACTGGGGAAGAGTTTTTCTTCCGGATGCACAGAAAAAGATTTCCGAAAATTGTATACATCATCCACAGGTGCAGATTTATTTTGGTGATGGACTCTGTTCACCGTCCATAGAGGCAAATATCCCAGATCTTTTTCCTACGATCAAAATGGGTTTGGAGGATAAAGGAATCACCGTCGGAACACCGTTTTTTGTCAGGTACTGCAGAGTCAATACAGCAAGAACCATCGGACCGCTGCTTGATGCAAAAGTGACTTGTGTATTGATCGGAGAACGACCTGGACTTCTTACCTCAGAAAGTATGTCGGCATATATCGCCTATAATGCAAGACCGGATATGCTGGAATCAGAGTATACGGTAGTTTCAAATATCAGCAGACATGGAATTCCACCGGTAGAGGCAGCAGCCCATATCGTGGATCTGATTGCTCAGATACTTGAGAAAAAGAAAAGTGGTGTAGAATTCAGCAATGCGAGTTAAAAAATAAAGAATATATATAAAAACTGCAATGGAGCATGGGAATGAAAAATTCCAGGCTCCGTTTTTTTATAAATCTGTAATTGACCGGGTAACAGTCAGTTACAAAAATAACGCGGAAAGAGGAGTGGTTATTATGGAAAACAAAGAAACACAGCTTGTCAGAGCACTTGGATTAAAGGAATCCATCAGTATGACGATCGGAACGGTCGTAGGTGTCGGATTATTTACCTGCGGTTCTTCACAGATCGGTCATGTAGGATCATGGATCATTGTCATCACATTCTTATCCTTGCTGATCTCAATCTGGCCATGTCTGATCTATGGTGAAATGTCAGCAGCACTGCCTTGTGCAGGTGGTACATACAATTATGCAAAACGTGGACTGAACAGAGTCTGGGCAAACCTGGCAGGATGGCATTATATTATTTCAGTAGTTGGAATCGGTGCCGGTGAGACGCTGGCTTTTGCGAACTACTTTAAGATCCTTTTCGGACAGTTTGGAATCAATCTGGATGGTGTAGATTCCCGTATTATTGCAATCATTCTGGTACTGTTTTTCCTGGTACTGAACTTCAAAGGAATTGAGATGTCCGGTAAAGCTCAGACAGGATTCATCTTTTTCTTCTGGGGCTGTGCGATTGCATGGTTCCTGTATATGATCCCGAAGATTCATCTGGAATATTTCGGTGGGATCGCCATGGATTCCCTGCCGCCTTTCAAAGAACTGATGTATATCTTTGGTCTTGTATGGTGGTGCTACACAGGTTTTGAAACATGTGTATCTATGGGAGCTGAAACAAAATATCCACAGTATACACTTCCGAGAGCTTTAAAAGTATCTGTATTCCTTGTATTTGTATGCAATGCATTATTCCAGTGGTTCCTGGTAGGTCTGGTGCCTCACGAGTTTTATCCGTTGCTTGCAGTTGCGGATGCACCTTATGCAGAAGGTCTGAAAGCTGCGGGACTGATTGGATTCCCGATCATCCTTCTTTGCATTGGTATTGCATTTGGCGGCGATTTATCTACGATTAACCCTGGTATTGCAGCACCGGCAAGATATATTTATACAATGGCAGAAGATAAATCCCTTCCTTCTTTCTTCTGCAAAGTACACCCGAAATACAAAACACCATATACTGCAGTTGCAGCAGTTGGTATCATCAACATTATCCTGATCGCAACAGGTTCCATTGATTATATTGCATCTGTATCATTGATCTCCCTGGCACTTTGTTATATTATCGGATGCCTGGCATACCTGGGGCTGAAAAAACATTATCCGGATATGCACAGACCATATGTGGCTCCTGGTGGAAAACTGGGCTGTTATTTCACGATCGTTGTGTATATCTTCATGCTGATCTTTGCAGACAGAGCAGCCCTGCTCACATCAGCAGTCGTAACAGTTGCGGCAATTATTTACTGGGCAATCTTTACCAGAAAACATGAGAACAAGATTCCAACGATCGAAGAAGAAATTGGTGTTCTCGAAGAGCCATCTCCGGAAGAAAAGGCAAAGATGGACAAAGAGTACAACATCTGGAAGATCGGAACAGTCATTGCAACGATCATTGCACTTGGAATTTATATTATTCCGGTGATCTTTTAGAAGCTGAGCCGGTGATAAACAATAAGTAAGACATACCACAAAACTCCTCTGCATACACTGTAAAAACGGTGTCTTCGGGGGAGTTTTCTTTGAGAGATTATATCGAAGAGCGTGCAGTGGAGATTGCACATTACATAGTGGAAACCAGGGCAACGGTACGACAGACGGCGAAGAAATTTGGAATCAGCAAGAGCACGGTGCATAAGGATGTGACAGACCGGCTCATCCAGATCAATCCGGCACTTGCAGGAGAGGCACGCAAGATTCTGGACGTGAATAAAGAAGAACGCCATATCCGTGGTGGACTTGCCACCAGAGAAAAGTACCTGCATATGCACCATTGAATAGTGTAGAGTGAAATAAAAAAAGAAGCAGCTGGATCACAGCTGCTTCAGTACTTCTAATAGCTTTGAGTTGTCTTCCGGCATCATGATGCAAAAACGGACAAATTCTCCATCCAGACACTGGAAGGAAGAACAGTCGCGGATCATCAGGCCTTTTTTGATGCAGGATTCGAATACATCTGCGGAGGTCAGAGCTTCTTTCTGGATCTTCAGAAGGATGAAGTTTGCATATGCCGGGTAAACCTTAAAAGCAGGAATTTTTTTCAGTTCTTTTTCCATCCGCTTACGTTCGCCGAGAATCAGTTCTCTGGTCTTGCGGAAATAGTCGTGGTCGAGGAGCATTTTTTCTCCGGCAAAAGCACCGAGACTGTTCAGGGACCATGGAGTCTGTTTTTCTCTCATTTTGGCGAGAAACTCTCTGTTTCCGGTGATCCCGTAACCGAGACGCATGCCCGGAGCTGCATAAAATTTGGATACACCGCGCAGAACCATCAGATTCGTAAATTCTCTGGTCAGTGGAACGGCTGTCACCGCGTTAATATCCGGTGCAAATTCTACATAAGTTTCGTCGATCATCACAAAAATATTTTTTTCTGCACAGAAGGCAATCAGTTTTCGCAGGTCTTCCTGCACGATTGCGGAGGAGGTCGGATTGTTCGGATTACAGATGATCAGAAAATCATAACCATTTTCCAGTGCCTTGCACAGATCCGTCACATCCAGAGTGAAGTCACGCTCTTCCTGCAGATGATAATATTCCTGCGTGCTGCCGGAAAAAGAAAGTTCCCTGGAATATTCGGAGTAAGTTGGCCCGAGAATCAGAGTATGCTTTGGTGCACGCTCCTGGATCAGCAGAGAGATCAGTTCGCTGGAGCCATTTCCCGGGAGAATGAATTCTGCCGGAATCTGGCAGTATTTGGCAATTGTATTTCTGAGTGAGACATAATCTCTGTCAGGATAAGAAGAAAACAGATCCACGTTTTCGGCAATTGCTTTTTTGACTGAGGTAGAAAGTCCGAGTGGATTGACATTTGCTCCGAATTTTACGATATCTTCTTTATTTAAATGATAATAAGCACAAATCTTTTCTATATCACTTCCGTGAAAAACCATTTTTGTAGTCATTGGTATACACTCCTTTGGTATCATGGATGAGGGATTTTGTTCCCTGTATCTTTATTATAATAAAGCATAAAAGTGATTTTTACAATAGACAACCGACAGGGATGTGTTATACTAAAGAACATGGGTGTTTTAAGAAAAAGTATTCAATAAGAAATTAACAAAATCTGAAATAAGGATCATAAAGGTGAGGGAAACAGATATGAGACTGCAGACGGTACAGGATGCATTAAAACAAAAAAATATCAACTACGAATATACAGAAGAAGATAACTGTGGAAGCCTGGATTTTATGTTTCGCGGGCTTCGTTTTCATGTATGGGAATATCATGATGAGATCTGGGGCGCGGAGACCAATATCTATGAAGCAGGCAGAAGTCAGGATATTGAGGGCGATTATGAGAAAGAAATCGCGACAGAGATTCTGTCCTGGCCGGATATGATCAATAACTAGACGGGAGACTGGTAAGATGAAACTGATGAATATTGCCGATGAAGGTGCACAGTATAAGTGGCAGTTGTACGACTTATATGATAAGGCTTTTCCTGAGCAGGAGAAAAAGCCGGTTCAGGTCATGGAACGTCTGGTTGCTGACGGCAAGATGGAAATGCTTGCAATGGTTGATGAGGATGAATTTGCAGGACTTGCAATCAATCTGATCGATGCAGAGCAGAACAGAGCACTTTTGGATTATTATGCGATTGTACCGGAGAGACGAAACGGTGGATATGGAAGTAAGGGACTTGAGGTTCTGCTGGAACGTTTCAAAGGCCACAAATATATCTTTGAGATTGAGACACAGGATGAAAAGGCTGAGAATGCCGAAGACCGCAGGCGTAGAAAAGCTTTTTATCTGCGAAACGGACTTAAAGAGACAGGCCTGTTTGTGAATGTCTATGATACGGATTTTGAACTCCTTACACCAGACGGGGAGCTGACTTTCTGGGAATATGTGGATTTTCTCAGAGAAGTCATGTATGAGGAGTATGTGGAGATCCTGAGGCCGACACTGGTCGCAATGAAGAAGAAATAGCTGATTTGAGGAAAACATGGATCTGTATCTGCAAGATGCGGATTATGTACAATAAAACAAAAGAAATTGAGGACAGGGAACGTGGGAGAAAAAGTGATATTAGTTTATCTGGTAGTGTGTTTTTTTGTGTTTCTGGCAGGTTTTGTAGATTCGATTGCAGGCGGCGGCGGACTGATCTCGCTTCCGGCATATATGATCGCAGGACTGCCGGTGCATACTGCAATTGCAACAAATAAAATGAGCAGTTTTATGGGAACTTCTGTTTCTACCTATTATTATATGAAGAAAGGTTTTATGAAATGGAAGATCTGTATTCCGGCTATTGTGGGTGCAGTTGTCGGATCATGGATGGGGTCGCATCTGGCACTGCTGATTTCAGACAGAGTTCTGAAGATTGCCATGCTGATCGTTCTTCCGGTGATTTTATTTTATGTTCTGAGGAGCAAGGCACTGAAAGGTGATGATGAAAATGCGACAGATGTCATCAATGGCATGCTTATCTTCAAGTGCGTGATAATTGCAGTGGTCATCGGTGTTTACGATGGAATCTATGGACCGGGGACCGGAACCTTCCTGATGCTTTTGTTTACAGGGTTCTGCCACATGACTCTGAATGATGCCGCAGGAACAACAAAGGCGATCAACCTCACAACGAACATTACGGCACTGGTTGTCTTTCTGATTAATGGAAAAGTGCTCCTGCCGCTTGGAATCGCTGCGGGATGCTGCAACATGGCAGGCAATTATCTTGGAAGCCACAGTTTTACTTCTAATGGACATAAGATCGTGAAACCAGTCATGATCGTGGTGATTGTGATTTTCTTTATCAAAGTAGTTACAGAATTGATTTGACAGCGTATAACGAAAGCCAGGGTTAGAAGCCCTGGCTTTTGATGTATTCGTAGGTTCGCTGGCAGTTGTTGTGATCCTGGTATGAGAAATATTCTTTTCGCATATCGGCATATTTTGATTTTTCGTGAAAATGATTGTTGGCATACTCTTCAATAAACTGAATGAGATCACTCTGATGCATGCACCGGTCGCCAAAAAGATCATGTTCCATATTTATATAACTTCCGTTAGTTTTATTGTACTGTTCGAGATCGAACTGGTAAAACAAAATTGGTTTTTTCATATAATAAGCATCCCAGCAGGCACTTGAATAATCGGTAATCATAAGTGAGCACTTCATGAGCAGCTCATGCAATGGAACTGAGTTGAAAGAAATCAGCTCGATCTGGGAGTCATCTGAATGAAAAGAACTGATAAACTCACGTAGTTTCGGATGAATATAAAAGGCCAGCTTCAGATGATGTCTGCACAGACAGTCCTGAAGTTCCGGATTGTTGAGGAGTCTGGAATAATGCTGATAGTAACTGCTTTGCCGGAAGGTTTCGTCATCCTGTCCTTCCAGCCAGGAACGCCAGGTAGGCATAAGCAGGATGACCGGATGTGCCGGATCGGAAGTGTCCTGAAGTCCGTCCCAGCGAGGAAATCCCAGAACAGGAACCTGTTCAGCAGTATATCCGAAATTGTCTGTGATGATTTTCTGCTCCATTTCAGAAGTTGTAACAAAGTATGATACAGGACTGGATCCTTTTGCACCAAAGAGATGATCGACTTTTTTCATGGCTGTAACACCGTGTTGAAGAAACAACAGTTTTTTACGATTCAATTCCCTGGTGATCGGATTTGGCATAGGTTTCCATGCATAAGCATGATAACGTGCATCAGGGGAAATATACAAATCCGCACAAAGAAGGTACAGAATATGGCGAAAACTCAAAAAAGGAATGATATTTTCGTGATATTTCTGCATATATTCCCACTGGGGCGAAGATTTGTCCAGTATAAAAAAAACATGTTTTTTTTCGTGTTTCATACAGTATTCAAAAAAATAGAAGCCATTTTCCTGGGCGGTAATGCAGTATTTCTCATATACCAGCCAGATATGTTCCTTTTTAAGGAAACGTCCGAAAAGCTTATAAATGATAAATGCAGTCAATTCTTTGATCCGGTGTGAGAGGCGGTCATATTTCTGCCAGTGGCGGCATCGAATGAGCAGTTTATGAGCAGAACCTCCCATAGGAAAATACAGCAGTCCACTGCTTCGGATATAATGCCTTCCGAGTAACAGAGAAAGACGGCACTGGTTACTCAAAGTCGGGGTATAAGAGATTCCAGAGTCTTTATCATAAAGAAAAAATTCCCAGTCTCCCTCATTTGTTTCCAGAGACGATATGTCAATGGAACATTGCAGTGTATCTGTTCCAGATTGTGAAACAGGAAATGCATGTGTATGATCAAGCCAGGCATTGCAGAAATGAGTGCACGCCTGGAGAGTGGAGACGGATCCGGAATGCTTTATTGTGATAAGAAGTGTTTTACGTTTTATCTTAAGTTCAGTAATATAAATCCGTTCTTCCATAAATAACTCCTTGTAAATTTGCTAAGGAAATTATACAAAAGAGAGACTGCATTTGCAAGGGGCAGGATAGTGATTTACGAGCCAGGAAAAAGAACAGATGTGATGACACTTGGGCCGTTTGATTGACAGATTTGGACATTTTGCGATAAAATAAGCAGAAATAAACAGAGGAACAGGAGAGAAGAAAATGGAACAAACCTGCAAATTTACAAAGAAAAATACGCTGGCGGTAAAGGGAATTGCAATTTCTTTTCTGTTGTTTTACCATTGCTTTTCGCAGGCTTCCAGAATGGGAGGAGCGGAAGTGAGTTTTTATCCACTTTCACAGCAAACGGCAATGATGCTTGGACGCTGGATGGTGCACTGTGTCGGAATGTTTGCATTTCTTTCGGTATACGGACTGACACTTTCGATGAAGGGAAAATATCCGGATTATGATTTTGATGGTCACGCGGCAACATTGTTTGTATTGAAAAGATATGTGAAACTGATTCTTACTTTTTTGATTCCATTTTTCTTCTGCACTGGTGTAACGTTTCTTACAGATACCTCTCGTTATGGCGGAAGTTTGTGGGAAAATATTATCAGTGTGATTATGGACTTTTTTGGTCTGGGACATCTGTTTGGAACGCAGATGCTGGTGAATACCTGGTGGTTTTTGAGCCTTGAGATTCTTATTATTGTGTTTATGCCATTTGTTCTTCGGTTTTATCGTAAATACAGCTGGCTGATGATCCTGATGTTTCTTTTGCCGGGAAGTTTTCTGATTGAAAAACATGTTCATCTGACAAAGTATCTTTTTGTAGCGCCGTTTGCTGTTTGTTTTGCGGACCGGCAAGTGCTGGAGCGGTTGAAGGCTTTTTGCATAGTGGGAAATCATGTGATGAATAAGATGCTGAAATTTGCAATCAGTACGGGAATCCTTCTGGCAATGTTGAAAGTCTGGGACAGCAGATGGGGACTGGAACATTTTGAATTTGCACTGACGGGTCTGATACCGGTAATATTTATTTATTGGGCATATGAATTCATTCTTGAAATTCCTGTTATCAGGCAGCTTCTTGAATTCCTGGGAAAACATTCAGCGAATGTTTTTTATATACATACCTTTATCCGGGCATTGTGGCTGAAAAAGTTGACCTATTCTTTTGGTCATGCAGCATTGATCTGGTTGTTCCTTATGGGAAGCAGTGTTCTGATCTCGATTGGACTGGAAACAGTCAAAAAAGTAATTTGTTATAACCGGATTTCGGGAAAAATCACAGAACAGATTGTTGGATGGGCAGACAGAACTTTATAAAATTATTTTACGGCAGTTTGTTTTAAAATCAAAAATGCAGTACCGGATGCGGCGATGTCAAAATCTCTGCATAAGGTACTGCGTTTTTATTTAGGAATATCTTTTTTTGATTTCTTCGCAGATATGTCTGCTGTGCCGATTGTCTTTGAACTGGAGATATTCCATACGTTTCTGTTCATATTCTGGTTTCATTTTGAAATTATCACAGATAGTTTCTTCCAGGCGGTCCAGAAGCTGTTCTTCATTTTCTGCCCGGGCACCAAAAAGTTCTGTGTGCATATCCAGATAGCTGCCATGGGCTTCGTTGTATTTGTCCAGGTCAAACTGATAAAACAGAACCGGCTTATCCTGATACAGAACATCCCAGGAAACACTGGAATAGTCAGTGATCAGCATACGGCATCGCATCAGCATTTCATTGACGGCAACTTCTCCGAAAGAAATGAGATGGATTCGGGCATTATGAGCGTTGAAGGTATCTACATATTCCTGAAATTTGGCATGAAGGTAAAAATTGACCTGCAGATCATATTTTTCAAGAATTTCGCTGAAACGTCGGGAATTCAGAAGTCCCATATAGTGACGGAAATAATCGCTCTGCTCAAAATCACTGTCAGGCACGGAATCAAGCCAGTTACGCCAGGTTGGCATGATCATGATCTCGCGGGTTCCCTCAGACTTATCCTGAAGGACATCCCAGCGGGGAAGCCCTGTGTTAATGACTTCGTCCGGTTCATAGCCAAAATAGTCAATGATGGTCTGTTTTTCTGCATTGGTAGAGACCACAAAGAGATCGCATTCACCGCGCATTCCTTTTCCATAAAAGTTATCTACTTTTTTCAATGCGATTACACCGTGCTGCAGAAAGACAAATTTTTTTCTGCGAAGATAGCGGTTAAAAATACTATGCCGGCATACCATGGCATACGTGTGATATCTGGAATCGGAGCTGACGATCAGATCAGCAGCTTCAATATAGATCATGTGCCGGATGGACATAAAATCAAGCACACGGTTTTTGTAAGGATCTACCTTGTAATGATCCGGTGAGTCTTTGGATATTATATAGAAGATTTTTTTATTCAGATACTTCTCTTCATCTTCATCCATACAGTGTTTGAAAAAGTAATAGCCGTTGTCCTGTGCCATGGAAGAGAACTTCTCACTTACAAGACAGATGTGTTTCCTGTCCCAGTATGGACGGGCAATCCGATAGAGAAAGATTGCAAGGAATTCCTTGAAAACAATATCCATTCCGTCATATTTTTCTTCTTTTCGATACACAAAAGCCAGGGTTTTGGCTCCGGTATAATATGGATACAGAAAAAAACCGTTGTCTGTCCTGAAAGAACCATTGTACAGAAATTTCTGGAACATTCGCTGCGGTGTACTCATATTGACGGGAATTTCTGTGACTTTTCCTGATCGGGGATCTGTGAGCAGAACAAAAATATCCCAGTACAGACTTTTACATTCGATCGTGTGAAGATCCAGGGTCAGATGAATCCGGAGTTTCTGTCCTTTCTGTACAGTGCGTACAGTGTCAAAGGTGTAGGCAAAGGCATCTTCAGCGAGCTTGTTACGAAAAGAAAATTCGGTTCCGGAATATTCATAGGAACCTGGCTCCAGATCAATGCATATTTTAAGAATACCGTGGCGCATGCGAAGGCTTTTCAGGGAGCAGCTGTGCGTACGGCTGAGGTAATTATTTCTGGTGCAGACGGAGAGCAGAAGATAGCGATTGTCGGAAGATGGAAAGAAGATGCCAAAATGCTCTTTGGAACGCAGCGCGGGATCTTCCGGAAAATAAACTTCGTCGGCAAAGACAAAAGGTACGTCAGGTGCGATATCCGGTTTCTGGAAATACTGCAGTAGAAAAACTTGGGTTTTCTGAGAAGTAATACACTGTATATAAATCAGGTACCTTTTATTTTTCTTTAATTCAAAAAGCTCTTTCATGGGTGACAGATCCAGACAGAATTCGTTCTTATTTCGGACAGAAGGAAGATGGACCTGTTCAGAAGAGTTGTTTTCTCTTGCCAGAATAAACTGAATCTGTTCATACTGTTCAGGAGAAAAATCATGGATGAATAAAGTTGCATTAAATAAAGAAACAGAACGGATTTCAGCAGGAAAAACTCCGTCAGTATGGCTGAGATCTGTTTCGATTTCGCTGATATGTGGTGTCGGTATCATAAATCCTCCAAAACTGATGTGATGGTTATAGTAAGGGTATTTACCTTTCATAAAAAGTAATATAACATAATATTAACAGAAATAGAATATTTACTGTAAAATAAACTTCATTTTTAATAAAACAGGGGTTGACATTAGAGGAAAAGTGTGATAGGTTAATATAGAACGCTGCCGAAGACAGTAGGTGCCGTAAGGCATAAGGATTAAAACGCCTACCGAGGACTTAGTATTCTATGTTAAGATTACAGAGACCTTACTGTCATGCAGTAAGGCTTTTTTATGTTTTGACGCGGCGGTATATCAAAATCTATAAGGAGGTGTACCATTTATGGCAAAAGTAGAACTGAAACAACCAATCGTAGAAGAAATCTCAAACAGCATTAAAGACGCACAGGCAGTAGTACTTGTTAACTACAGTGGTCTTACAGTTGAACAGGATACAATTCTGCGTAAGGAATTAAGAGAAGCTGGTGTTCAGTACAAAGTTTACAAAAACACAATGATGAAACGTGCATTCGCAGGTACTGATTGTGAAGAACTTAGCCAGCATCTGGAAGGAACAAACGCTCTTGCAATTTCTGCAACAGATGCTACAGCACCGGCAAGAATCCTTGCTAAATACGCAAAACAGTTCCCAGCTCTTGAACTGATCGCAGGTGTAGTTGAAGGAAGCTACAATGATCAGGCAGGAATCCAGGCTCTGTCCCAGATCCCGTCCAGAGAAGAACTTCTTGGAAAACTTCTTGGAAGCATCCAGTCTCCTATCACAAACTTCGCTCGTGTGCTTAACCAGATCGCAGAAGCACAGGGTGGTGCTGATACAGAGGCAGCAGCTGAATAATCCTGAATTATTCACTGAAATACGCAAACGAAGCGTAGCGTAGTTCGCAGTTCTTTATAAATACTGCGAATCCTAAAAATAATAAAATCTAATAAATGGAGGAAATTAAAATGGCAAAATTAACAACAGAAGAATTTATTGCAGCAATCAAAGAATTATCTGTATTAGAATTAAATGATCTCGTAAAAGCTTGCGAAGAAGAGTTCGGTGTATCCGCAGCAGCAGGTGTTGTAGTAGCAGCAGCTGGAGCAGCTGGAGAAGCAGCTGAAGAAAAAGATGAGTTCGACGTAGAACTTACAGAAGTTGGACCGAACAAAGTTAAAGTTATCAAAGTTGTTCGTGAAGTTACCGGTCTTGGACTGAAAGAAGCTAAAGCAGTAGTTGACGGTGCTCCGAAGGTTGTTAAAGAAGGCGCATCCAAAGCAGAAGCTGAAGACATCAAAACAAAACTTGAAGCAGAAGGCGCTAAGATCACTCTTAAATAATTCTGTTAAAGATGAAAGTGATACGGGGACACCTTACGGTGTCCCTATATTTTTGCTTAAAAATAAAAAAAACTTGTTGACAGGTTGACAAGGCTATGCTATAGTGAAGAATGCTATATTATGGCAAGGATATGCCTGTTTATCTCAAACCGTAAACAGGATCATGTTGTAAAATAAATAAAAAAACAGGGGTGAAACGTCAATGGAAAAAAACAGAATTCGTTCTGTAAAAACTGGAAAAAGCATGCGCATGAGCTACCAGAGACAAAAAGAAGTTCTGGAAATGCCAAATTTGATTGAAGTCCAGAAAGATTCCTATAAGTGGTTTCTCGATGAGGGCCTCAAAGAAGTGTTTGATGATATTTCTCCGATCGCGGATTATGGCGGAAAGTTCAGCCTGGAATTCATCGATTTCACGTATGACGCTAAAGATGCAAAATATAACATTGCACAGTGTAAAGAACGTGACGTAACTTACGCGGCACCTTTGAAGGTTCGCGTGCGACTGATTAATAAAGAAACAGAGGAAATCAACGAACACGAGATCTTTATGGGAGATCTTCCGTTAATGACAGAGACAGGTACTTTTGTAATTAACGGTGCAGAGCGTGTTATCGTCAGCCAGTTGGTACGTTCCCCTGGTATTTACTATGCCATCGCGCATGATAAAATTGGTAAGAGACTGTTTTCCAGTACCGTTATCCCTAACAGAGGAGCATGGCTGGAATATGAGACAGACTCCAATGATGTATTCTATGTACGTGTGGACAGAACCCGTAAGGTTCCGATCACAGTGCTGATTCGTGCCCTTGGTATCGGCACTAATGCAGAAATTGTAGAATTATTTGGTGAAGAGCCAAAAATCCTTGCAAGTTTTACAAAGGATACATCCACCAACTATCAGGAAGGTCTTCTTGAGCTGTATAAGAAGATCCGCCCGGGTGAGCCTCTTGCAGTAGAAAGTGCAGAGAGTCTTATCATGGCTATGTTCTTTGATCCAAGAAGATATGATCTTGCAAAGGTTGGTCGTTATAAATTTAATAAGAAACTTCATTTTAATAAACGTATTGTCGGACATAAGCTTGGAGAAGCAGTTGTGGATCCATCTACTGGAGAAATCCTTGCAGAGGAAGGCACAAATGTAACAATCGAGCTTGCTGATCAGATTCAGAATGCAGCAGTACCGTTTGTATGGATTCAGGGCGAAGAACGTAAGATCAAAGTCCTTTCCAATATGATGGTTGATATTACTGCACATGTGGATCTTGACTGTGATCCAAAGGATCTGGGCGTTACAGAATCAGTATATTATCCTGTACTCGAAAAGATCCTGGAAGAAAATGATGATCTCGAGGATATCAAAGCTGCAATCAAGAGAGATATTCATGATCTTATTCCGAAGCATATTACAAAAGAAGATATTCTTGCTTCCATCAACTACAATATGCATCTGGAATATGGTATCGGATATGATGACGATATCGACCACCTGGGTAACCGTCGTATCCGTTCTGTCGGAGAACTTCTGCAGAACCAGTATCGTATCGGTCTTTCCCGTCTGGAAAGAGTTGTACGTGAACGTATGACTACACAGGACACAGAGACAATTTCTCCGCAGTCACTGATCAATATCAAACCTGTAACAGCAGCAGTTAAGGAGTTCTTTGGTTCTTCTCAGCTGTCACAGTTCATGGATCAGAACAACCCTCTTGGTGAGCTGACTCATAAGAGACGTCTTTCTGCACTGGGACCTGGTGGTCTGTCACGAGACAGAGCCGGATTCGAGGTACGAGATGTCCACTATTCTCACTATGGTCGTATGTGTCCGGTTGAGACCCCTGAAGGTCCTAACATCGGTCTGATCAACTCTCTTGCATCCTATGCAAGAATCAATGAATATGGATTTATCGAAGCTCCGTATCGTAGAATTGACAAAACAGATCCGTCCAATCCGATCGTAACAGATGAAGTTGTTTATATGACAGCAGATGAGGAAGATAATTATCATGTAGCACAGGCGAATGAGCCACTGGATGAAGAAGGTCATTTCCTCCATAAAAATGTATCTGGTCGTTTCCGTGAAGAAACTCAGGAATATGAGCAGCGTATGTTTGACTACATGGACGTATCTCCTAAGATGGTATTCTCTGTAGCTACAGCACTGATTCCGTTCCTGCAGAACGATGATGCTAACCGTGCGCTGATGGGATCCAACATGCAGCGTCAGGCAGTGCCACTTCTTACAACAGAAGCTCCTGTAGTAGGAACTGGTATGGAAACAAAAGCCGCTGTTGACTCAGGTGTCTGCGTTCTGGCTAAGAAGTCCGGTACTGTACTTCGTTCCACTTCTACAGACATTACCATCAAAAATGATGATGGAACAAAAGATGATTATCATCTTATCAAATTCCTGCGTAGTAACCAGAGCAACTGTTACAACCAGAAGCCGATCGTATTCCAGGGAGAACACGTAGAGGCAGGACAGGTTATTGCAGATGGTCCTTCTACATCAAATGGTGAGCTTGCCCTTGGTAAGAACCCGCTGATCGGATTCATGACATGGGAAGGTTACAACTACGAGGATGCCGTTCTGTTAAGTGAAAGACTGGTACAGAACGATGTTTACACTTCTGTTCATATCGAAGAATATGAAGCAGAAGCACGTGATACCAAACTGGGACCGGAAGAGATCACAAGAGATGTTCCGGGTGTCGGCGATGACGCACTCAAAGATCTGGATGAGCGTGGTATCATCCGTATCGGTGCAGAAGTTCGTGCCGGTGATATCCTGGTTGGTAAAGTTACTCCTAAGGGAGAAACAGAACTGACTGCAGAAGAGCGTCTTCTGCGTGCAATCTTTGGTGAGAAAGCAAGAGAAGTTCGTGATACTTCCCTCAAGGTTCCTCACGGAGAATATGGTATTATCGTAGATGCCAAAGTATTTACAAGAGAGAATGGTGATGAGCTGTCTCCTGGAGTAAATCAGGCAGTACGTATTTATATTGCTCAGAAACGTAAGATTTCTGTTGGTGACAAGATGGCTGGTCGTCATGGTAACAAGGGTGTCGTTTCCCGTGTGCTCCCAGTAGAAGATATGCCGTTCCTGCCGAATGGCCGTCCGCTGGATATCGTACTGAACCCGCTGGGTGTACCTTCCCGTATGAATATCGGTCAGGTCCTGGAGATCCACTTAAGTCTTGCTGCCAAAGCTCTTGGATTTAATGTTTCCACACCTGTATTCGATGGTGCGAGTGAAATTGATATCCAGGATACTCTGGAACTGGCAAATGATTATGTAAATATTGAAGATTTTGAAGAATTCCGTGCAAAATATCAGGATACACTTGCTCCTGATGTTATGGAATATCTGGATGAGCACAAAGACCACAGAGAACTGTGGAAGGGTGTTCCGATTTCCAGAGATGGTAAAGTGCAGCTCCGTGACGGACGTACCGGCGAGTATTTCGATGGTCGTGTAACAATCGGACACATGCATTACCTGAAACTGCATCATCTGGTTGATGATAAGATCCATGCACGTTCTACAGGTCCTTACTCACTTGTTACACAGCAGCCTCTGGGTGGTAAAGCTCAGTTCGGTGGACAGCGTTTTGGTGAGATGGAGGTTTGGGCTCTGGAGGCATATGGTGCTTCCTACACACTGCAGGAGATCCTGACAGTGAAGTCCGATGATGTTGTTGGTCGTGTTAAGACTTATGAAGCCATTATCAAGGGTGACAATATCCCTGAGCCAGGTATCCCTGAATCCTTTAAGGTTCTTCTTAAAGAGCTTCAGTCTCTGGGTCTGGATGTCAAAGTCCTCAAAGATGACAATACAGAAGTACATCTGCTGGAGACAGTAGATTATGGTGATACAGACCTTCGTTCAGTGATCGAAGGCGACAGCAGACATCACAGAGATGAAGAATCCTTCGGAAAACATGGTTATACCAAACAGGAATTCGAAGGTGAAGAACTTGTAGATGTTGAAGAGGATGAGGAAGAAGAGGATGATTTCATTGACTTCGACGATTCCTACGATGATGAAGACAACGAGTAGAAAGGGGAAAGAATACATGGCAGAATCAACCACAACAAATGAAACATATCAGCCAATGACTTTCGATGCCATCAAGATCGGACTGGCGTCCCCTGAGAAGATCAGAGAGTGGTCCAGAGGTGAGGTAACGAAACCGGAAACCATCAACTACCGTACTCTGAAACCGGAGAAGGACGGACTTTTCTGTGAGAGAATTTTCGGGCCAAGCAAGGACTGGGAGTGCCATTGTGGTAAATACAAAAAAATCCGTTATAAAGGTGTTGTCTGCGACCGATGCGGCGTAGAGGTTACAAAAGCATCTGTCAGAAGAGAACGTATGGGACATATTGAGCTTGCAGCTCCGGTCTCTCATATCTGGTATTTTAAAGGTATTCCGTCCCGTATGGGTCTGATCCTTGATCTGTCTCCAAGAACATTGGAAAAAGTTTTATACTTTGCTAACTATATCGTACTGGATCCGGCTGAGTCCGGACTTCAGTACAAACAGGTACTCACAGAGAAAGAGTATCAGGATGCCCGTGAAGCATACGGATATGGTTTCCGTGTAGGAATGGGTGCGGAATCTATTATGGAACTTCTGAAAGCAATCGATCTTGAAAAAGACGCTGCTGAACTGAAAGCTGAACTTGTTGATGCAACTGGTCAGAAACGTGCCAGAATCATCAAGAGACTGGAAGTTGTAGAATCTTTCCGTGAATCCGGAAACCGTCCGGAATGGATGATCATGACAGCAATCCCGGTAATCCCACCGGATCTGCGTCCTATGGTACAGCTGGATGGTGGACGTTTTGCGACATCTGACCTGAATGACCTGTACAGAAGAATCATTAACCGTAATAACCGTCTGAAACGTCTCCTGGAGCTGGGTGCGCCAGATATTATCGTCCGCAATGAAAAACGTATGCTTCAGGAAGCAGTAGATGCTCTGATCGACAACGGTCGTCGTGGCCGTCCGGTAACAGGACCTGGAAACAGAGCCCTGAAATCTCTTTCTGATATGCTGAAAGGTAAATCCGGACGTTTCCGTCAGAACCTGCTCGGTAAACGAGTTGACTACTCCGGACGTTCCGTTATCGTCGTTGGACCGGAACTGAAAATTTATCAGTGTGGTCTTCCAAAAGAAATGGCTATTGAGCTTTTCAAACCTTTCGTTATGAAAGAGCTGGTTGCAAACGGAACTTCTCATAACATCAAGAATGCCAAGAAGATGGTTGAAAAACTTCAGCCGGAAGTCTGGGACGTTCTCGAAGATGTTATCAAAGAACATCCGGTTATGCTGAACCGTGCACCTACACTGCATCGTCTGGGTATCCAGGCATTTGAGCCAATCCTTGTAGAAGGTAAAGCTATCAAACTTCATCCGCTCGTTTGTACTGCGTTCAACGCCGACTTCGATGGTGACCAGATGGCTGTTCATCTTCCGCTTTCTCAGGAAGCTCAGGCAGAGTGCCGATTCCTGCTGCTTTCACCGAACAACCTTCTGAAACCTTCAGATGGTGGCCCTGTAGCCGTTCCTTCACAGGATATGGTCCTTGGTATCTACTATCTGACACAGGAAAGACCTGGCAACCCGGGAGAAGGTAAGTTCTTCAAGAGCGTAAACGAAGCAATCCTTGCTTATGAAAACAAAGTTATTACTCTTCAGTCCAAAATCAAGGTTCGTATTACCAAGACAATGCCTGACGGAACAGAGATGACTGGAATCGTAGAGTCCACACTTGGACGTTTCCTGTTCAACGAAATCCTTCCTCAGGACCTTGGATTCGTAGACAGAAGCATTCCGGGTAATGAACTTCTTCTGGAAGTTGATTTCCTGGTAGGTAAGAAACAGCTGAAAAAGATCCTGGAAAAAGTTATCAACACACACGGAGCTACCAAGACAGCAGAAGTTCTTGATGATATCAAGGCAACTGGTTACAAGTACTCCACACGTGCAGCGATGACCGTATCTATTTCTGATATGACTGTGCCGCCTCAGAAACCTGAGATGATCCAGAATGCACAGAATATCGTTGATAAGATCACAAAGAACTACAAACGTGGTCTTATTACCGAAGAAGAGCGTTACAAAGAAGTTGTTGAAACATGGAAAAAGACCGATGATGAGCTTACCAAAGCACTTCTGGATGGTCTTGATAAATACAACAACATCTTCATGATGGCTGACTCCGGTGCCCGTGGTTCTGATAAACAGATCAAACAGCTTGCTGGTATGCGTGGTCTGATGGCCGATACAACTGGTCATACGATCGAGCTTCCTATCAAGTCAAACTTCCGTGAAGGTCTTGAAGTACTGGAATACTTCATGTCTGCACATGGAGCCCGTAAAGGTATGTCCGATACAGCTCTTCGTACAGCCGACTCTGGTTATCTGACCAGACGAATGGTTGACGTATCTCAGGAGCTGATCGTTCGTGAAACTGACTGCTGTGAAAACAGACCGGAAATTTCTGGTATGTATGTCAAAGGTTTCATGGATGGAAAAGAAGAGATTGAGAATCTTCAGGAACGTATCACAGGTCGTTTTGCCTGCGAGACCATCACAAACAAAGATGGAGAAGTTCTTGTTAAAGCAAACCATATGATCACACCAAAACGTGCTGCACGTATCATGAGTGAAGGTGTAAGCAAAACTGGTGGACCGATTGAAGAAGTTAAGATCCGTACGATCCTGACCTGTAAGTGCAAAGTTGGTGTCTGCGCAAAATGTTATGGTGCAAACATGGCAACTGGTGAAGCTGTTCAGGTTGGTGAAGCTGTTGGTATTATCGCAGCTCAGTCTATCGGTGAGCCTGGTACACAGCTGACCATGCGTACATTCCATAGTGGTGGTGTAGCCGGTGGAGATATCACACAGGGTCTTCCTCGAGTTGAGGAGCTTTTTGAGGCAAGAAAACCGAAAGGTCTTGCAATCATCACAGAAATTCCTGGTGTTGCTGTTATCAATGATACCAAGAAGAAACGTGAGATCATCGTGACAAATCCGGAAAACGGAGATTCCAAGACATACCTGATTCCTTATGGATCACGTATCAAGATCACAGATGGACAGGTACTGGAAGCTGGTGATGAACTTACAGAAGGTAGTGTAAATCCGCATGATATCCTGAGAATCAAAGGTGTTCGTGCAGTTCAGGATTATATGATCCGTGAAGTTCAGCGAGTATATCGTCTCCAGGGTGTAGAAATCAGTGATAAACATATCGAAGTTCTGGTTCGTCAGATGCTGAAGAAGATTCGTATCGAAGATAACGGAGATACAGAATTCCTTCCGGGAACACTTGTAGATGTTCTTGAATTTGAAGAAGTTAACGAAAACCTTGAAAAAGAAGGAAAGATTCCGGCAGAAGGTAAGCAGGTAATGCTGGGTATTACCAAAGCTTCTCTGGCTACAGATTCCTTCCTGTCAGCAGCATCCTTCCAGGAAACAACAAAAGTTCTGACAGAAGCTGCTATCAAGGGTAAAGTTGACCATCTGGTAGGTCTGAAAGAAAACGTTATCATCGGTAAACTGATCCCTGCAGGAACAGGTCTCAAACGTTACGGAGATATTCAGCTTGATACCGGTATGCCGGAGGAAGAACTGGATGTTGAAGAAGATGTAGAAGAGACACTTCCGGAAGATGAAGAAACAATCACACTGGAAGAAAATGCAGAGAATACAGACGATGAGCTGATCGATGCAGAAGAGACTTCTGAAGAAGATACAACTGAAGAATAAAAAGAGAAATCCTCTGAGCACTTAGGTGTTTGGAGGATTTTTTTGCTTCATAAGGAATTACTTCGCAATATTCCAATAAAGTAAAAAACGCTTTGCGAGGATGCGGCTGTTTAAAAAACAAAAGATAAATAGAACTGGAAAATTATGAATATTGTATGAAAAAAACTGGAAGAATATCGAAAATTACAGACAGGCAATTGTTTGCATGCTATAATGAAAAAAGTATAGATAAACGACATGAAGTACCTGATATAATATTGTCGGGAAAGGAGGGGGAAATGGATAAACAGTTACCGGTTTCAGTATGGCCGGAGTGGAAGATTACAGAAAAGATCGGTGAAGGATCTTTTGGAAAAGTCTACAAAGCATGTCGGAATGAGCAGGGAACTACTTTTTATTCGGCAATCAAAGTTATCACGATTCCCTCTAATCCTGGAGAACTGAGCAGTGTGCGCTCGGAAAGTCCGAATGAACAGTCTGTAAAAGAGTATTTTCAGGGACTGGTAGATGAATGCATCCAGGAAGTCAGTACGATGGAGTATTTCAGAGGAAATTCCCATGTGGTTTCAGTCGAGGATTACAAAGTTGTCGAATATCTGGATGATATTGGTTGGGATATTTATATTCGGATGGAATATCTGACCAGTTTTATGGAGTATTGTGCCGGAAGATCACTTTCTGAAGATGATGTGATTCGGCTTGGGATAGATTTGTGTAAAGCACTGGAATACTGTCAGTGTCAGAACATCATTCACAGAGATATCAAACCGGAGAATATTTTTGTCTCTCGATTTGGGGAGTTCAAGCTTGGTGATTTTGGAATTGCCCGTGAGTTGGAGCGCACTATGAGTGGGTTGTCCAAAAAGGGAACTTACTCTTATATGGCACCTGAAATGTATCGGGGAGATGCCTATGATGCCAGGGTAGATATTTATTCTCTTGGAATTGTTTTATATAAATTGCGTAATCACAACAGACTTCCTTTTATCAGTCTGGAAAAGCAGCTTATTACATACAGAGACAAAGAAAATGCGCTGAATAAACGCATGGCGGGAGAAGAACTTCCGAGACCTGCGGAAGCGGGAGATGCACTGTCGCAGGTAATACTTAAGGCATGCGCTTATGACAGAGAAGAACGTTTTAAAGATGCAGAAGAATTTCGAACAGCACTGGAAGCAGTTAAAAACAAAAGCACAGTACCGATATTTCAGGAACATCACAGAAAAACACAGCTTCAGAAACCGGTGCAGAAAACAAAAGCTGTTCAGCAGATGCCGCCTGCCGAACCAGATGCAGAAGGAACTGTGATCGTCAGAAAGAACGAGAGAAAAGCGGCACAGAAAAAGCCGCAAAAAGCAGTACATAAAGTTCCACAACAGACCGCACAGAGGAGAGTGCAGGCAGAACCGCCTGTTTCTACGGAGAAAAAATTCCGAAGAGAAATTGATCCGCTTGTTGTGGCTGTGATTGTGATGTTTATTGCGGTATGTGTGGTTGTGGGAGTGTTTGTCTGGCTGATTCGTGAAAATGCAGAACTTCAGAAACTGAAACAATCTGTAACAGAAACAGTACAGACAGCAGAAAACAAGCAATTGCAGGAAACACTGGAAAAAATCCAGACACAGGCAACAGAAATCAGCAATAATCTGAACAGTTATAGCTGGATTGGCTCTGAAGAGCAGGGAAAGATCAGTTATCTGAAAGAACTGAGCAATGGAAATTATGAGGTAATGAAAGTTCTTGTGTATCCCTCTCTTTCTGATGAAGGAGAATACGAAGAATACTATTATTGGGATGATGAGCTGTTCTTCGCTTATATCTGGACAGATGGCGGGGATTCCGGTTCTCAAAAAGAGGATTCGGAAAAGATTGAACGCTATTATTATGATGATGGTAAACTTGTTCGCTGGATTGATGAAAATAACCGATGCCATGATAATGAGACGGATAACGAAGAGTATGTTCGCAGAGGCGAAAAATATCTGAATCAGGCGGAGGAATACAGTGATGAACTGAATCTTTCATCCGATGCCAATTAGGAAATACAGGGAATTCAGCATCATAGGAAAGGACGGAATATGGCTTATCAGATTGAATATGCGTATACATGTCATATAGGAAAGATCCGAAATAATAATGAAGACAATTTCTGGTGCTGCGGAGAACAGCTTGCAGCACAGAATCAGGGAATGAGCCATATTCACAGTGGACGTATCCGACAGTCGGAACTGCCTCTTCTGGCTGTCTTTGATGGAATGGGTGGGGAAAGCTGCGGAGAAATGGCTGCTTTTCTTGCTGCGGAGTCCTGCGGTCGATATTACGAAGCTGAAAAGTACAGGCTTCGGACAGAACCGGAAATATTTTTGGACAGGCTTTGTGAGAATATGAATCAGACAATCTGTGCTTATGGAGCAGAACACAAAATTTACAGTATGGGAACGACAGCGGCATTACTTGCTTTTGATGAAGAGAGGGTATATAGCTGTAATCTGGGAGACAGCAGGATCTATAGATCTGACGGTGAAAAGTTTTGCCAGATATCAGAAGATCATGTTCTTGGAAGAAGTCTGTTTGGAAAAGCTCCTCTGACACAGTATCTGGGCATGGAAGAAGAAAATCTGAAACTGGAACCGTCGGTCAGTGAACAGGATATTAAGGTTGGAGACCGTTTTCTGCTTTGTTCGGACGGGATTACAGATATGCTTTCAGATGGAGAGATTGCAGATATTCTGAGTCGGGAGATTCCGGTGGAAGAAACAACAGAGGTATTGGTTGAACGTGCTTTGAAAAAGGGCGGAAGAGATAATATCACAGTAATTTTATGTGAGATCATGGAACAGGAAAAAACGAGATTTCAGCGTTTGTTAAGCAGATTCTATAAATAGGATGAGGGTGATGCGACATGAAAAATCGAATGCAGGATCTGGATTTTGAACAGACAGTTGCCTTTGACTCTGTAAAGGATTTTGAATTTACCAGAAAAGCAGCACAGAGATTTCGCCAGGTAGTCAGTCTGGATGGATTTGAAGATGAAGATGCAGATGTTATTTTTCATTATCTTTATAAAGAAATGGAACTGGTTTCCTTTGGAGATCATCTGAAACGATATATTTACGAGCGGGCGGGCCTGGAGGAACCTTATAATGAAGTGACGCAGGATATTTACAGAGATATCGTTATTGAGTCATTTCATGAAACCTGTACACCGAAGTCAATGAATCCGACTTCTACGAAACTGACTTCACTGGTAAACAACTGGTTGACGCAGGCTTCTGTGAAAAGAGAGACTGTTTTTTTACTTGGATTTGGTCTGAGGATGAGTGCGGAAGATGTATCGGATTTTTTGACGAGAGTGCTGCGAGAACAGGATTTTGATTTTCATAACCCGGATGAGGTAATCTACTGGTATTGCTATTCACAGCAGTTTGGTTTTCACAAAGCAGAAGAACTTAAGAAAAAATATGAAGACCTGGAACCAGATGAAAGTTATACAGATGCGCCACAGGTTTACAGTGGCAAGGTCTGTCTGGATTCGGAAGAAAAATTACTTCGTTATCTGGCATACGTAAAGGTTGGAGCGGACGATCCAATGTCAGAAAAGAGCCAGGCTTATCAGGAGTTTGTAAAGCTGCTCACCCATGCAAAAGAGATTATTGCCAGAATGTATCAGGGTGATGAGGTAGAAAAGTCACGAAATAAGGTGTGGAATATTTCGGATATTACGGATTCTGATGTGGAAAAAGTCATCTGCAGTGGAATTCCTGTCAACAAGATGGGAAATCTCAAAAAAATGTCTGCCTCCATTTTGGCGAAGCATTTCAGCCAGAAGCGATTCAGCAGACAGAGAATCAACAGTATTATGAATCATAAATTTCCAGTAGAGCGGTTTGATCTGATTACATTGGAATTTTTTATTATATCGCAGGAAATGCAGGACGATGATCCATATAATCGTTATCATCATTTCCTTGAAGAAATCCAGGAAATCCTTAAGAAGTGTGGAATGAGTGAGATTTATATAGTGAATCCATACGAATGCTTTTTGCTGATGTGTCTTCTGACAGACTGTCCCTTGGCCGTGTTTGCGGATATCTGGGAGATGTCTTATGAAGAAGATAAGCAGGAAGAATAATAAGATAAGAAAAGATAATTTAGAGCAAAAGAACACCCTGTCGGATCGGAATGACAGGGTGTTTTCTATAAAAGTTTTATTCGTTATAATATCCATAGATCAGGCGCGAATCCTGAGCAATCACGGCCTGTGCTTCGCTGGAATCGCTGAGGTCTTGTGACATGAAGCAGACAACAAGGTCAATATTTTTGGCTGTGTTAAAAATGATTCCCGCATCATTCTCAACATCCTCCAGTTCTCCTGTCTTATTGGCAACTTTGACACCATCAGGCAGATTGGCAGGAATTTTATTTCTTCGTTCCTGCATCTTGAGCAGAGCATACATGGCATCAGTATGTAAAAGAGTGGAGGAAGCTGTGACGGCATTACTCTGGTAGATTTCTTTTAAAAAATGTCCACAATCTTCTACAGATGTATAATTATCGCCGTTATCATTGCTCTGAAGAAGCAGTCTTCCCATGGAGGTACTGGTATAGCCGTGTGCAGCGCAGAAAGAATTGACTGCATTCATGCCAGCAGCATCGTCTCCACCACCAAGCATATTGACAAGAGAATTGGCAGCATCATTATCACTGACAGTGATCATGGAATTCAGGTAATTGTTTATAGTATCAGTATCATAGGCGCCGCAAAGTGCATCATAGTTTTCGTAAACAGTTCCCATGATAAAAAGTTTGATCAGGCTGGCAGCCTGCATTGGTTGAACATTAATGCTGCCCTCTGTTTTTTTCATGAGGTTACATACGTAAACAGACCAGGTTCCATTATTTTGAGGAAGGAGTGGCTTAATCTGGGAAAGCAGATTTTCAAGACTTTCATCAGTGGAACTGTCTGAGGAGTGTGAAGGAGAGAGCGTTCCTTCTTCTTGAACGCCTGTAGATGAAGAATCGTTCTGAGAATCAACAGAATCTGTAGCAGAGCTTTGCTGTTCATCCTCCAGAGAGGCAAGTTCTTTTGCCTGGTTGATAAGTTCTGCAGAACTGTCTGTGATTTCCTGTACGGTGTCCTGCAGATCTGCAATTTTTGTTCGCAGTTCAGTCAGATCCTGAAGGGAATAAAGTGTGAGAGCTCCAAGACCCAGGATGACAAGTGCAAGAAAAACGATGATACAATAAAGAAAAACAGGTTTTTTTTGTTTGTTATGTCCCATAAAAAATCCTTTCTATAATTAATTATTAATTGTGATCCTGACTGAATACAGAAGTTTTTGGTTCCTGTGTAATGTCCGGAACTTCGCGGTGCTCCTGCACGGAAGTCTGGGAAGGAGCCGATTTCTGTTTCTGGTAGGTAATGAGCTCCTTTTTCTTTTGGATAGCATCTGAAAAAGCACTTTGTGAATCAATGATCTCCTGTTGCTTCATTTTGACCTGATCAGAAAATGTGCTGAGACTCTGGGTGGTTGCCTGAATCTGTTGTCTGGTACGGTTTCCGATAACAAAGATGCCGGAGATAAACACGATTCCAGTGATGATGAGCAGAACGGCAGCCGGGTTCATTTTGTTTTTCATAAAAAATCCTTTCTTATATTATAGTGGTAAAAGGAAAAAGTAAAAATTGCTTTTTTATATTATAATCAGAGCTATGACAAAAAGCAATAATCAGGAAATCGTAAAATAACGAAAAAATCCTGTAAAATGCCTTGACAGCCGCATTTTTACGGGATATAATGAGCAAGCGTGCAACAGGAACGCTGTTTTTTTGTGCGCAATATAATAATTTGACAATAGCAACCGCGCTACCCCATGGCAAACCATGGAGAAAATAATCGGGAGGTGAAATGGAATG
The DNA here is from genome assembly GCF_018918125.1 of Blautia sp. MSJ-19. Taxonomy (GTDB): domain Bacteria; phylum Bacillota; class Clostridia; order Lachnospirales; family Lachnospiraceae; genus Blautia_A. The sequence continues at coordinate 59,284 of NZ_JAHLQA010000044.1, read as the reverse complement.
CCAACATTCAACCAGTTAGTAAGAAAAGGACGTCAGACAGCTGTAAAGAAATCTACAGCACCGGCTCTGCAGAAAACATTCAACTCTTTAAGAAAGAAAGCTGTTGAACAGTCTGCACCACAGAAACGTGGAGTTTGTACAGCAGTTAAAACTGCAACACCTAAAAAACCTAACTCAGCTCTTAGAAAGATCGCCAGAGTTCGTCTTTCCAACGGAATCGAAGTAACAAGCTATATCCCAGGAGAAGGTCACAACCTTCAGGAGCATAGCGTAGTTCTTATCCGTGGTGGACGTGTTAAGGACTTACCTGGTACCAGATACCACATCATCAGAGGTACACTGGATACTGCAGGTGTAGCAAACAGAAAACAGGCCCGCTCCAAATATGGTGCTAAGAGACCTAAAAAGAAATAAGTAAATTTTACTAAAGTAAAATTTACGCTACTTCTTGAATGCGAAGCGTTTAAGAAGGTTCCCGTCTGAATGGGAGACAAAATAGAAAATAAGCAATCAATCGAAGATTCACTTATAGCTATAAATATTGTACGGTATTCCATATACCCTGTCGGTTGCGGGTTAAATATAGGACTTTACCAGTGCGAACACCTTAGTTTTAATAGTGAGTACCGATGATTTAATCATTTTGATTAAGGAGGGAAGTAACGTGCCACGTAAAGGACATACTCAGAAAAGAGACGTTCTGGCAGACCCGATGTACAATAACAAAGTGGTTACCAAGCTTATCAACAACATCATGTTAGATGGTAAGAAAGGTGTCGCTCAGAAGATTGTATACGGCGCATTCGCTAGAATTGAAGAAAAAGCTGGCAAACCAGCTATCGAAGTTTTTGAAGAGGCTATGAACAACATCATGCCACTTCTCGAAGTAAAAGCAAGACGTATCGGTGGTGCTACTTACCAGGTTCCGATCGAGGTAAGAGCAGACAGACGTCAGGCACTGGCTCTTCGCTGGCTCACCACATATTCTCGTAAAAGAGGCGAGAAGACTATGGAGGAGAGACTTGCAAATGAGCTTCTGGATGCAATGAACAACACAGGCGCATCTGTTAAGAAGAAAGAAGATATGCACAAGATGGCTGAAGCAAATAAAGCATTTGCTCACTATCGTTTCTAATCAAGGAGGAAATCCAATTGGCTGGAAAAGAAGGTAGAGAATACCCGCTTGAGCGTACCAGAAACATTGGTATCATGGCTCATATCGATGCAGGTAAGACAACTCTTACAGAACGTATCCTTTATTATACAGGTGTCAACTATAAAATCGGTGATACTCATGAAGGTACCGCAACAATGGACTGGATGGAGCAGGAGCAGGAGAGAGGTATCACAATTACTTCCGCTGCTACAACATGTCACTGGACTCTGCAGGATCACTGCAAGACTAAACCAGGTGCTCTGGAACACCGTATCAACATCATTGATACTCCAGGACACGTAGACTTCACCGTAGAGGTTGAGCGTTCACTCCGTGTACTTGACGGCGCTGTCGGCGTCTTCTGTGCAAAAGGTGGTGTAGAACCTCAGTCTGAAAACGTTTGGCGTCAGGCTGACACTTACAATGTACCGCGTATGGCATTCATCAACAAGATGGATATCCTCGGTGCAAACTTCTACAATGCTGTAGATCAGATCAAGACTCGTCTTGGTAAAAACGCAATCTGCTTACAGCTTCCAATCGGAAAAGAAGATGAATTCAAAGGAATCATCGACCTTTTCGAAATGCAGGCTTATATCTACAACGATGAGAAAGGTGAAGACATTTCCATCACAGATATTCCGGAAGATATGCAGGAAGAAGCAGAACTTTATCATACAGAACTCGTAGAGAAAATCTGCGAACTCGATGATGATTTAATGATGGAATATCTGGAAGGTGAAGAACCGACCGTTGAAAGAATGAAAGCCGTTCTTCGTAAAGCTACTTGCGAATGTACAGCTGTACCGGTATGCTGCGGTACTGCATACAGAAACAAGGGTGTTCAGAAACTTCTGGATGCGATCATTGAATTTATGCCTGCTCCAACAGACATTCCTCCAATCGAGGGTGTTGACATGGATGGCAACCCGATCGTGAGACATTCTTCTGATGAAGAACCATTCTCCGCTCTGGCATTCAAGATTATGACAGACCCATTTGTTGGTAAGCTGGCATACTTCCGTGTATACTCCGGTACTATGAATTCTGGTTCTTATGTACTCAATGCTACTAAGGACAAGAAAGAACGTGTTGGCCGTATCCTTCAGATGCACGCTAACAAACGTATGGAACTGGACAAAGTATACTCTGGAGATATCGCAGCAGCAATCGGTTTCAAATTCACCACAACTGGTGATACAATCTGTGATGACCAGCATCCGGTAATCCTTGAGTCCATGGAATTCCCGGAACCGGTTATCGAACTTGCAATCGAGCCTAAGACAAAAGCCGGCCAGGGTAAACTTGGTGAAGCTCTTGCAAAACTGGCAGAAGAAGACCCGACATTCCGTGCACATACAAATCAGGAAACAGGTCAGACAATCATCGCTGGTATGGGTGAGCTGCATCTGGAAATCATCGTTGACCGTCTGCTTCGTGAATTCAAAGTAGAGGCTAACGTAGGTGCTCCTCAGGTTGCATACAAAGAGACTATTACTAAACCAGTAGACATCGACAGCAAATATGCTAAACAGTCTGGTGGTCGTGGACAGTATGGTCACTGTAAAGTTAAATTCGAGCCTATGGATGCCAACGGAGAAGAACTGTACAAGTTCGAATCCACAGTTGTTGGTGGTGCTATTCCGAAGGAATACATCCCGGCTGTTGGTGAAGGTATCGAGGAAGCTATGAAAGCTGGTATTCTGGGTGGATTCCCGGTAGTCGGCGTTCATGCAAACGTATATGACGGTTCTTATCATGAAGTCGATTCCTCTGAAATGGCATTCCACATTGCAGGTTCCCTTGCATTCAAGGATGCTATGCAGAAAGCATCTCCGATTCTTCTTGAACCTATCATGAGAGTCGAAGTTACTACTCCGGAAGATTACATGGGTGATGTTATCGGTGATATCAACTCCCGTCGTGGTCGTATCGAAGGTATGGATGATATCGGCGGAGGTAAGATGATCCGTGGATTCGTTCCGCTTTCTGAAATGTTCGGATACGCAACAGATCTTCGTTCCAGAACTCAGGGACGTGGTAACTACTCCATGTTCTTCGAGAAATATGAACAGGTTCCGAAGTCCGTTCAGGAAAAGATTCTTTCTAAGAAAGACTGATGATATAAAAAAGCTTGCAAATATCCTTGATTTGCAATATAATCAAGGATAGCAAGTCAAAAACTGATAAAATGCTCTGAAAGAGAGAGCATAGTTTTTTAAGGAGGACATTTTAAAATGGCAAAGGCTAAGTTTGAGAGAACAAAACCGCATTGTAACATTGGTACCATCGGACACGTTGACCATGGTAAAACAACTTTAACAGCAGCTATCACAAAAGTTCTTGCTGAAAGAGTAGAAGGAAACTCCGCTACAGATTTCGAGAACATTGATAAAGCTCCAGAAGAAAGAGAGCGTGGTATCACAATCTCTACAGCACACGTTGAGTACGAAACAGAGCATAGACACTATGCACACGTTGACTGCCCAGGACATGCTGACTACGTTAAGAACATGATCACAGGTGCAGCTCAGATGGATGGTGCTATCCTTGTTGTTGCTGCTACAGACGGTGTTATGGCTCAGACAAAAGAGCACATCCTTCTTTCCCGTCAGGTAGGTGTTCCATACATCGTTGTATTCATGAACAAATGCGATATGGTAGACGATGATGAACTTCTTGAACTGGTTGAGATGGAAATTCGTGAACTTCTTTCCGAGTATGATTTCCCAGGAGATGACATCCCGGTTATCCAGGGATCCGCTCTTAAAGCTCTTGAAGATCCGAACAGCGAATGGGGCGACAAGATCATGGAACTCATGAACGCAGTTGATGAGTACATTCCGGACCCACAGCGTGACACAGACAAACCGTTCGTAATGCCTGTAGAGGACGTATTCTCCATCACAGGACGTGGAACAGTTGCTACTGGTAGAGTAGAAGCTGGTGTTCTTCACGTATCTGAAGAAGTTGAAATCGTTGGTATCAAAGAAGAAACACGTAAAGTTGTTGTTACAGGAATCGAAATGTTCCGTAAACTTCTTGACGAAGCTCAGGCTGGTGATAACATCGGTGCTCTTCTTCGTGGTGTTCAGAGAAACGAAATCGAGCGTGGACAGGTTCTTGCTAAACCAGGAACACTTACATGCCATACAAAATTCACAGCTCAGGTTTACGTTCTGACAAAAGATGAAGGTGGACGTCATACTCCATTCTTCAACAACTATCGTCCGCAGTTCTACTTCAGAACAACAGACGTAACAGGTGTTTGCAACCTTCCAGAAGGAACAGAAATGTGCATGCCTGGAGATAACATCGAAATGACAATCGAACTGATCCACCCAATCGCTATGAGCCAGGGTCTTACTTTCGCTATCCGTGAAGGTGGACGTACTGTAGGATCAGGACGTGTTGCTACAATCATCGAGTAATACAATCTGAATATAGATTTGTTATCGCAAGATAACGTTGTGTCCAAACGTAAGATACCCGTAGAACTTCGGTTCTACGGGTTTTTCTGTTGCTCGAAAATATGTAAAAGAGTAGAAAAGAATAACGAACAGTATAGAAAAACGGTTGCCGGGAGAGTGTCCTGACAACCGTTTGTGATAACAGAATGATAACAAAATATGAAAATTGACAATTTTTAAAACTATGTTATACTATAAATATAACATAATTAGTAACAGGATTTGGTTCGATTCCAAACACCATCAAACCAATATTGGGAGCATTGTCGAATTGCCTAGTTTCTGGATTGATTTATGATGCAGTCAAACATATTTGCAAGAAAGGACTTGATTCGATGAGAAAAGAATATATATTAATATTTGGTCTGGGAGTATGCGATGGTGAAGTGTAATGGTTGCACGGTTTAACATACTAAGCAGACTCCCACCCAGACCACCAAAAACTCAGAGCTCATAAGGGCTCTTTTTCTTTTGCAAAAATCATGTCAGATCATATGTCTTGATGGAATTACCTTCAGTGCCCTTCTTAACGATGGTATGACAACCTATTGTAGTTCCCATAGCACGCAGTTTCCATTCTTCCTGGGTAGCGTTCAGCTTATCCAGTTCTTTCTGTCTTTTATCTTCATCTTCAATAGCTAATATTTCAGCTTTTTCCTTTTCATAGACATTTTTAAATTGACACCATTTCCTGAAAAAGTCCTGCATTGTAGGATTTTCGAATGTCAGTGCAACCTTCTGCTCAGGTGTTTCAGCAAGTGAGAGGTTCACCGAATCATCAATAGAAAACAACAGAGAGAGTACATCTCCGACTGTTTCAATATTAAAATCCAGAAAAACACTTACATTTAATCCCAGTGCAGTTGCAATCTTTTCTAACTGATCCGGTTTCGGATTCCGGATTCCCAGTTCATATTTTCTGATTGTTCCTACGTTAATGCCGGACAGCTCGGCTAACTGTATCTGACTGTATCCTCTAAATTCCCGGAATGCCCGGATTTTTTTGCCAACCATAATGCTGCCTCCTTAATAATATTTGTGCTTCTATTCTAGCACAAAAGTGAATGATACAAAAGAGTGAGATTTAACAAATTGCCGATACGCAAGCAATAGGTATGGAATGGAAAAAATAAATTCGCAAATGTTTATTGACAAATTCACAAAAGTGAATTATTATAAGAGAACAACGAAAGAGTCACAAAAGTGACTGGAAAGGAGGACGCTATGAGAACTAATTATATGATGACTGTTGATGATGTCATGGAAGAATTAGGCGTGAAACGCAGTAAAGCATATTCCATTCTGAAGCAGCTTAATGATGAACTGGCAAAGGAAGGATATGTGGCAGTTCGTGGAAAGATTCCACGTCCCTACTGGGAAACAAAATTTTATGGATGCTCTCAGAGAGCAGTGTGAAGGAGGTTTTAAGATGTCAGCTTACAAGGACAAAACACAGGGAACCTGGTATGTGAGCTTCCGCTATATTGACTGGACAGGTAAGAAAACGCAGAAGCTGAAAAGAGGGTTCAAGACAAAGAAAGAAGCATTGAATTATGAAAAGGAATTCATAAGAAAGACTGCAGCGGATATGAAAATGGAGATGAACAGTTTTATTCAAGTCTATTTTGAAGATAAAAAGAATGAACTGAAAGAAAATTCAATCCGTAACAAGCAGCACATGATGAACAAGCACATTGTTCCGTATTTTGGAACAAGAAAAATGAATGAGATCACACCGGCAGAGATTATCCAGTGGCAGAACACCATTCAGGAAAAAGGTTACAGCAAGACTTATGAGCGTATGATTCAGAATCAGTTAAATGCACTGTTTAATCATGCACAGAAAATTTACAATCTGAAGGAAAATCCATGTAAGAAAGTAAAAAAGATGGGGAAATCGGATGCTAATAAGCTGGAATTTTGGACGAAAGCAGAATATGACAGCTTTATCGCCGGGATTGAGCCAGAGAGTGAGGATTATCTGATATTTGAAATCCTGTTCTGGACAGGAATCAGGGAAGGAGAACTTCTGGCATTGAGTCTTTCAGACTTTGATATGAGTGGTAATCTTTTGCATATCAATAAGACTTATAACCGGATCAGGAAAAGAGATGTGATTGATACTCCAAAAACAGAAAATTCAGTCCGTACCATTGATATTCCTAATTTTCTTAAAGAAGAGGTGCAGGAGTATGCGAAGAAGCATTATGGATTTCCGGAAAATCAGCGGTTATTTCCGATTGTGGCGAGAACACTGCAGAAACGGCTTAAGAAGTATGAAGCATTGACCGGTGTAAAACCAATCAGAGTGCATGATATCCGTCACAGCCATGTAGCATATCTGATTTATCAGGGTGTAGAGCCACTGATCATCAAGGAAAGACTGGGGCACAAAGATATTCAGATGACATTAAACACTTATGGTCACCTGTATCCGTCACAGCAAAAAAAAGGTAGCTGAGATGTTGGACAACAAACGTTAAATATGGAGGAAAAGACACATGAAAACAAAGAAAGTAGTCAGAAAAATATTTGATACGCTCAATTATAGTAAGAAGCTGAAGATAAGTTCCATTTTACCGGATCGAGATTCGGATTATGCGATTCTTCTTGAATTAGAGGATGGAAGCAAATTTGAAATTATCATTATCCCAACAAGGAGATTCGTATAAGGAGTGGAACTATGGCTACTAACAGACAAAAAGAAAAAGCCCAGACAAAATATCTGAGCAAGTTCTCTGATAATCAGATTCACTGATATATCATCTTGGCAGATTCAGTATATCACGAATTGAACGATACAACAATTCCCGAATATCTGTTCATCAGAGACTTGTCCGGAGGGGCAGGAGGTAGAAGTGACATTATTTGAACAGGTAAAAGAATGTGTGACAGCCAGACAGGCTGCGGAGCATTACGGGATTAAAGTAAAAAGAAATGGAATGGCGTGTTGTCCGTTTCATAAAGACCGACACCCAAGTATGAAGGCCGATAAAATATATCACTGCTTTGCATGTGGAGTGGGCGGTGATGCGATAGATTTTACAGCAAGGTTATTTGGAATATCACAGTATGAAGCTGCGAAAAAGATGATAGAAGATTTTGGACTGGATATAAAAATCGAAGACAGAAACAAATACAAAAGGATGCACCAAAGCAGGAATACTTTGATATCAAAGAAACCTAAAGTTGTGATGATCAGAGAAAAACTGGAGCAGTGGTTGAAACATGCAACAGACGTGCTGATCAGATATCTGAAATGGATTCAGTTCTGGAAAGAGATTTACAAACCAGAACCAGATGAAGAGTGGCACGAATTATTTACGGAGGCATTGGCAAATGAAAGAAAGATAAATGACTATCTGGACGTGCTGATGTTTGGAACAGGAGAAGAGATTGTAGAGTTTTTCAAGATGAAGAGAAGGGAGGTTGAAAAAATTGAAGAAAGAATTAACGAATATCAGCGAGAAGTCCTTGATGGAATTAGAAGATATTGTGAACGAGGAAATGCTTACAACAGAAGATGTCAATAATATGTTGGAGCATACGGATAAAGGAAGAACAAAGCAGACAATTAGAAATTGTGTAACCGTACTTCAAAATGATCCGGTATTGAAAAAAGCGATTAAACGAAATGAACTTTCTGGAAGGATGGACATTGTAAAAGAGGTTCCCTGGGAGCGGAGGAATAACAGTCCTACGGTTACAGATACTGATGAAAATAATTTGAAGATGTATCTGGAAGAAAATTATGAACTGACAAGTGAGCGTGTGATCAAAGCAGGAATAGATATTGTTTCCAATGAAAATAAATATCACCCAATTAGAGATTATCTGGAGAGTCTGGTCTGGGACGGAATTCCAAGAATAGAAAATATGCTTCCACATTTTCTGGGAGCAGAAAAGAGCAAATATACAATCGGAGTAATGAAAATGCACATGCTGGCAGCGATTTCAAGAATTTATGAACCGGGAATAAAATATGATATTATGTTGTGTTTGGTTGGGAGTCAGGGAGCCGGAAAGTCCACATTTTTCAAATATCTAGCGATAAAAGAAGAATGGTTCAGCGACAATCTGGATCATTTGGATGATGAAAATATTTACAGAAAACTGCAAAATCACTGGATTATCGAAATGGGAGAAATGAAGGCAACTATCACAGCAAAGAATATTGAACAGATAAAATCGTTTCTGAGCAGACAGAAAGAAACTTATAAAGTACCTTATGAAGTTCACCCGGAAGACAGACCGAGACAGTGTGTATTTTGCGGTACTTCAAATGATTTGAATTTCCTTCCGCTGGACAGAACCGGAAACAGAAGATTTGCTCCGGTGATGACAGATATGTCGAAAGCAGAAGTTCATATTCTGGACAATGAGGCAGAGAGCAAAGCCTATATCGAACAGGCTTGGGCAGAGGCAATGGTACTGTATCGACAGGGAAATGTGTTCTTAGGATTTACAAAGGAAATTGAGGAAGAGGCAAAGCGTCTGCAGAAAGAATTTATGCCGGAAGATACCAATGCCGGAATCATACAGGAATTTCTTGATGACTACGATGACGATTATGTATGTACAAGAATTCTGTTCGATGAAGCGCTACATCGAACCGGAGAAATGAAACAGTGGGAAGGTAAAGAAATTGCCAATATTATGAACAATGCGATTGTAGGCTGGAAACCACATGGTACACATCGATTCGGAAAGGAATATGGAATACAGCGGTCATGGAAACGGATGAAAGATTCGGTGAAGAAAGATAAAGACGGATTTATAGAAGTACCGGAACAGTTGGAAATACCGTTTGAGTAAAGATTATTGTAAACGATGTAAACGGAACTTGAAGAAAAAACTTAAAACGTTAACTTTTAAAATCTTTTGAACTCCGTTTACAAATTTCGTTTACAGACTGGAAAGGAGCAGAAAATGATGAAACAGGGAAGATTAGGATATAACAGCAGCAATGGAAGATATGGATTATTATCATCAGATTTATGGATTGATACAGGATTTCACTGCGGAGAAGGACTGGAAGTGCTGGTAGATGATGAATGGGTACAGACCAGAATGGAGATGAATCTGGCAAGAGAATGGTATCTGGTGGGAACACCTTATTGTGGAGATTTGGAATATGTGCAGGCGAGGATACCAGAATAAACAGATCTATGATCCACTTCGGTCGGTGCAGAACAGACGTCCATAAGGACGTTATGCCCCCGGCAGGGCGCAAGGGGACTTTTGATGGACGGTACGGCTGTCGAAAGTGCTTTTGCGTTACTTTTGACAAAAGTAACAAAACCGCCGTATCCGGCGAAAATTTCTTAAATATCGCCATAACTGGCGTAAATAAAAATTATGTGCCATGTCTGGCACTCGAGTAGAAAAGAGGTGAGAAAATTTATGATGAAACGGACAATCAGTGGCATGATCGGAGCCGGTTCACTGGCTCATAACAGACGGGATTTTGTAGCAGAAAATGTAGATCCGGACAGAGTGCAATTGAACATTTGTTATAAGAATGAGAATCTGAAAGAAGTTTATAAGGAACTGTTTGACGATGCTACGGAGAGATACAATGTCGGGAAAAGAAAGGACCGGCAGATTGCAAATTATTATGAAAAAATCCGACAGAGCAAACAGGAAAAGTTGTTCCATGAAGTGATATTCCAGATTGGAAATCGAGAGGATATGGCAGTGGGAACAACAGAAGGAAATCTGGCTGTAAAGGTATTGGACGAATATATGAAAGATTTCCAGAAGCGGAATCCGACACTTCGGGTATTTAGTTGCTATCTGCATCAGGACGAAGCTACTCCACATCTGCATATCGATTTTGTCCCTTATGTGACCAACTGGAAGGGAAAAGGAATGGATACTAGAGTTTCACTGAAGCAGGCATTAAAAAGTCTTGGATTTCAAGGCGGAAATAAGCATGATACAGAACTGAATCAGTGGATAAATCATGAAAAAGAAGTGCTGGCAGAAATCGCAATGCAACGTGGAATTGAATGGGAACAGAAAGGTACACATGAAGAGCATCTGGACGTTTATAATTTCAAGAAAAAGGAACGTAAAAAGGAAGTGCAGGAACTGGAGCAGGAAAAAGAAAATCTGACAGCAGAGAACGAAGGATTGATTTCTCAGATTGCGGACGCAAGGGCAGATATTAAACTACTGGAAGAAGAAAAAATTCAGTTCCAGAAAGATAAAGAAATAGCAGAAAAACGTGCCGAGAACGCAGAAACGGAATTGAAAAAACTGGAGGACAGAAGAGAATTCCTGCAACCGGTGATGGATAATGTCAGTAAGGAAATAAAAGAATATGGAATGATCAAAACATTTTTGCCGGAAGCTACAGCATTGGAACGTGCGGTAACTTATCGGGATAAGAAAATAAAACCCTTGTTCATTGAAATGAAGAATAAAATTGGTGCGATGGCTGTACAGGTTAAAGAACTTACCAGAGAAAGAGATAAGTGGAAAAGTAAGTTTCAGAAGAAAAAGCAGGAGCACGAGAACACTAAAAAGGAACTGGCAGAAGTTCAGAAGGATTATCAGAAATTATCCGGTGAGAAAGAAATTCTGCAGGGAATTGCAGACAGATATAACCGACTTTTACGCATGTTGGGGAAAGATATGGTAGAACGACTGGTGCAGGACGATATCCGGATGCAGGCGGAACTTGAAGCGAAAAAGCAGAAAGAACAAATGCCGAAAAAAATAAGTGATCGCATACCATGGGCGAAAGAACAAAGTGAAGAATACAATGCACAGATAAAAAAGAACAAAGCAAAATACAGAGGAATGGAGTTGTAAGAATATGAAGAAACAGATTTATGATGAAAAGAACGGACTGAGCTACACATTGCATGGAGATTATTATCTGCCGGATCTGGAAATCAATGAGGAAGAACCTACATATGGGAAATATGGAATAATGCGAAAACAGTTTCTGAAGGAACACAGGAGTGCAAGGTATCAGTATCTGGTACTTACCGGGAAATTGACGGAGCATTTGAATCAGGTCGATAAAGAAGCGAGAGAAAAAGTTGAAATGCTGGTGGAACAGATGGCTGAGCAGTGGGGCGTGACAGAAAAACTGAAGATGCAGGATCAGATGGAATGGGTTAGGAAAATGAATAATATTCGTAGCAGAGTAGTAGAGATTATAGATGTAGAATTGATTTGTGTTTAGGAGGACAAAGCGGCAGATATAATGTTAAAAGTAGTTGCGTGCGCACGCATATTGTATTATAATACTGGTGGTTAGGAGGAATATATCTATGAAACTATTAAAATGGCTTTCAGTAACAGACCGATTTTACAAAATCTATTTGGATAAACAGCTTGCCCCCTTTGGAATCAACAACAGCCAATATATGTTTTTGATTAAAATCTGTCGTTCGCCTGGCATTTTACAGGATTCTTTAATTGATATGTTTTATGTTCATCCGAGCAATATTGTACGGACAGTTGCGGCATTAGAAAAGCAGGGAATGATTATGCGTTCCCCAAATGATAAGGATAAGCGGACGTGTAAGCTGTATCCTACGGAACGTGCGCTGTCTGTAATTGATGAGATACAGACGGTATGTGAAAAGACAGAAGCTCTTTTATTGCAAGGCTTCAGGGAATCTGATAAAAACCTCTTTATTGATTTGCTGATTCAGGCAGGTGAAAATATTACAGCGGAACTCCGTATAGAAAGAAAGGGGGATGAATTTAATGACTGAGAATCCCCTAGGATATGAAAAAATTTCAAAACTGTTGAAAGATTTTGCCATTCCCAGTATTATGGCGTCTCTTGTCGGCTCAATCTACAATATTGTGGATCAGATTTTTATTGGTCAAGGGGTCGGTTATCTGGGAAATGCAGCAACCAATGTTGCCTACCCGTTCTCTACCATCTGCCTTGCTATTGCACTGCTGGTTGGAATTGGCAGTGCTTCCCGTGTTTCCCTCTGTCTTGGACGCAAAGAGCCGAAAGCTGCCGCCAAAGCAGCGGGAAATGGTATTGTTCTGATGGGGATTTTCGGAATTATTTATTTATTGGTTGGTGAAGCTTTTCTGTCTTTGCTCCTAAAGGCATTTGGGGCAACGACAGATGTATTTCCATATGCAAAGCAGTATGCCAGCATAACATTGATTGGAATGCCGTTTCTTATTGTAACGAATGGTATGAGCAATTTGATTCGAGCAGATGGAAAACCAAAGTATTCAATGGTTTGCATGGTTATGGGAGCTATTATCAATACCATTCTTGACCCTATTTTTATTTTTGCTTGCGATTGGGGGATTGCCGGCGCAGCTTGGGCAACAGTTATTGGGCAAATTTTTTCCTTCATACTCGCACTCCGTTATCTATGGCGTTTCCAAACAATCCATTTTGAAAAAGAGTCGTTTTTATTGGACATCAAAGAAAGTATGAAAATTTGCAGCATGGGAATCAGCAGCAGCTCAAACCAGATTGCAGTTACCGTGATTCAAATCATTCAGTACAATTCGTTGACTTATTACGGCGCATTAACAAAATATGGAACAGATATTCCCTTAGCTGCTTGCGGAATCGTTATGAAAACAAATGCCATAATCCTTGCGATTGTTGTAGGAATCTCGCAGGGAACACAGCCGATTATCGGCTTCAACTATGGGGCAAGGCAATACCATCGTGTACGGGAGGCTTACCTGCTTGCGGTAAAATGGAACCTTGTTGTTTCCACAATTGCTTTCATCGCATTTCAATTTTTCCCGCAATCTATCATTTCGCTATTCGGAGATGGGAACGAGCTGTATTTTGAATTTGCTGTTTTGTTCATGCGTACCTATCTTTTCATGGTGTTGGTAAATGGTGTGCAGTTGCTTTCTTCCAGTTTTTTTACCGCAATAGGAAAATCGTTAAAAGGTGCTCTGTTGGCATTAACAAGGCAGACCTTTGTGTTGATTCCGCTTACCCTGCTGCTCCCGCTTCGTTTCGGAATTATGGGAGTATTGCTTGCGGGACCTGTTGCTGATTTTTCAGCGTTTATGCTATCTGTTGTACTGGTGGGTATAGAATTAAAAAAACAAAAAAATGACATGTAAACAACAGCCCTATGTGAAAACATTCTTTTTCCGCCGTTAAGTAATCAAGAAGCAAAAACTTAAAAACCGTTGCGATAAATTTTATAAATTCACCACCACAATCTGCGCAAAACATGAGTCCGGTTAACGGATTTGCTTTGCCCTGTGCTATTGGGCGGTGCTTGGTCTCTCTGATTTTCTGAACCACATACCAGGTGTCTTCATCAACAATAGCTTCCTGCGTATCTCTGAATATCATCCAGTCCTCCGGATTAGTATATTGGGAATGCTTGTCTTCGCAAGATAGTAGGATGGACGCTCAACCTTTTCGTTTGTGAGTATTCTGGCAACCTGCATCGGTCCATTCCCTTCAATAATTAACTGGAAAATACGTCTTACCACAGCAGCGGCTTCTTCATCAACAAGCCAGTAGTTGTTATCTTCCGGGTCTTTTTTGTATCCGTAGATGGCATTAGAAGTCAGATGTTTGCCTTCCATACCCTTGTTGCGAAGTACAGACTTGATTTTTCTGCTGGTATCACGCACATACCATTCATTCATAATGTTTAAGAATGGTGCAAATTCATTGGATTCAGAATGTGTGCTGTCAACACCATTGGAAATGGCAATAAAGCGGACGCCTTTTTCTCGGAATAAAACCTCCGTATAAAAGCCTACTTCCAGATAATTTCTGCCGATTCGACTCATATCCTTGACGATAACACATCCGATTTTTCCTTCTTCAATGTCGGCAGTCAACCGCTTCCAATCCGGTCTGTCAAAGTTAGTACCGCTATATCCATCGTCGGTATAGTGTGCAAGGTTCGTAAACCCCTGTTCTTTGGCATACTTTTCAAGCATTTTCTTCTGGTTTACAATGCTGTTGCTGTCCCCATTCAGTTCATTATCTCGTGACAGTCTTTCGTAAAGTGCTGTTATTTTGTTGTTGTCCGGTCTCTTCATAAAATCTCCTTTCCGAGGTAGCAATACCTCTGTGACCGGGCATCTATGGATGAATTTATTCTATCATACAGGGTCACTGCTATATAATCTTGTGATTCGGGAACAGATTTTCTAAAAATGACCATAAAAATGACAGGGCATGTAACCCTGTCATAAAGTTAGAAATTGTTCCTTCACTTATAGGAGAAATTCGAGGGGATAAACGGAACTGTTTTTTTCTAAACAATAGTATGTAAATGTTTACGACAAACTGCGATTTTCCTACGATTCATCATATCTTATTTATCAGTTTTTCTATTAACGAATTCACTTCCTCCGGTGCATCGGTATTTGAATTATGTCCTGCATTTTTAATCCATGCAATAGGAATTCCAGTATTTTTATGCCATGCATTATTGTAACGAATACAAGAACCGGCATGATCTTTTTCTCCACATATCAGTTGAGCCGGACAGTTTATCCTGTATGGAAGATTAGTTTCCATTGCTTCTGCCAATATTCTAAAACCATGACCTGCGATTTTGGCATATCTTTTTTGGTCACCATCGTAGATCATCATAATATCATGCATTAATTTTCTACCATATTCGGATGTAGCCACACCATTTGTTCCCGTTTTCAATAATGATTTCCAAGGATAGTATCTATATACTGGCTCCATTTTTTTCAGAAGCCACAGCTCGATTCCTGTTACATATTTTCTTTGTAAAGGAGCAGAATCAATAGAAATAAATCCTTTCAGCTTGTTGGGAAATAATTCTGCATACGCTTGACCAACATAACCTCCCATGGATTGTCCTATAATCACTGGATACCGAATGTTTTCCAAGCTCAAAATATCATCAAGCCATTTCGCTTTATCCGACAAAGAAAAATTAAATTCAAACGGCCAGGATTTTGCATGACCAGGTGCATCCCATACAAAAACATTATATATGCCTTCAAAGAATTCAATTTGTTTATCAAATAGTCTATGGTCGGCAGTTAAACCTGGAAGGAAAATCAAGGTTGCTTTTTCTGGATCTTGTCCCAGATTTATCCAATAATGAATACATCCACTTTGCGTTTTATATATCTTTTCATTCATTGCAAACACTCTTTCAAATTCAAGTTTTCTTTATTATAGTACTGATTAAAACGTGATACAACATATAAGAAGGACGGGACTAAATAAATGTCCTGTCCATATCATTATGCTATGAATATATCAGTTGTCAGGGCTCCAGCCTATCCGCAAATACAGTTCATAATCACGCTTATCATCAGAAGCTCCATGCGGAAGCGAAACGGCATTTATTATTATGTATATCCGTGTGTGTACCGGGATAAAAAACTGACCTGCCTTGCCTATGCAACGTCGAAAAGTCCGTTAGGGCCATTTACTTATCAGGGGATAATTATTGATAATGCCAAATGCGACCCGAAATCCTGGAATATACACGGAAGCAGAGCCGGGAACCTATGAAATCAAAGTAACCTGTAAAGGAGATGTGGTACTGCATTCCGTGACCATTCAGTAAAGGAAATGCAAACCTATTTTTACAATAAATAACTCAAAACTATAATACGAAAAGAAAAATATATGCTATCTTTATCCAAAAGAGAAAGATTGGCAGGAGGATGAAACATGGAAACAGCAAAAATAAAAGAATTGGTCTCCAGAATGACTCTGGAGGAGAAAGCATCTTTGTGTTCCGGGCTTGATTTCTGGCACACAAAAGGAGTGGAACGTCTCGGAATCCCTTCGGAAATGGTCTCAGACGGACCTCACGGACTCCGCAAGCAGGACGATAAAGCAGACCATTTGGGAATCAACGACAGCATTCAGGCTGTTTGCTTTCCAGCGGGATGTGCAACCGCATCCAGCTTTAACCGTGAGCTGGTGACAAAACTTGGAGAAACACTGGGGGAAGAGTGTCAGGCAGAAAATGTAAGCACAATCTTAGGCCCGGCTATGAACATTAAGCGTTCCCCGCTGTGCGGACGTAATTTTGAATACTATTCAGAGGACCCACTTGTGTCAACGGAAATGGCAGGTGCGCTTGTCCACGGCGTCCAGAGCAAACATATCGGAACAAGTCCGAAGCATTTTATGGCAAATAACCAGGAATATCACCGCTTAACAAGCTCTTCAGAAATGGATGAACGCACCATGCGTGAAATTTACCTTGCTTCTTTTGAAGGAATGGTAAAGAAGGAAAAGCCGTGGACCATTATGAACGCATACAACAAGCTGAACGGCACATACCTTTGTGAAAATAAAGAAATGCTCACAGATGTGCTCCGCAAGGAATGGGGATTTGACGGCTATGTAATGACAGACTGGGGTGCGATGAATGACCGTGTGGAAGCTCTGAAAGCAGGCTGCAATCTGGAAATGCCGTCCTGTGAAGGCGCTACGGATGTGGAAATTGTTGCCGCAGTACAGGACGGAACACTGGATGAATCTGTACTGGACAAGTCCTGTGAAGAATATTTGAATGTTATTTTCAAATATGAGGAAAACAGAGACAAAAACGCGGTATTTCAGCATGAAAAAGACCATGAGACAGCCCGGGAAATCGAAGAGGAGTGTATTGTGCTTCTGAAAAATGAGGATGCGCTTCTCCCGTTGTCCGCAGACAAAAAGGTGGCTTTTATCGGCAAATACGCCGAGGAACCACGCTATCAGGGCGGCGGAAGTTCCCACATCAACAGCTTTAAAACAGAATCTGCAATGGACGCCGTAGAATTTCTCGCAACTGTAAAAAAGGAAAACATCACATTTGCCAAAGGCTTTGATGATGTTGAGGATAAAGTGGATGAAGCATTGGCTGCAAAAGCCGTAGAGGCTGCTGCTAATGCGGATGTGGCGGTAATCTTTGCCGGACTGCCGGACAGCTTTGAATCCGAAGGGTATGACCGGAAGCATCTTGGGATGCCGAACTGCCAGAACGCACTGATTGAAGCGGTGGCGGAAGCACAGCCGAACACCATAGTTGTGCTTCACAACGGCGCTCCGATAGAAATGCCGTGGCTCGGAAAAGTAAAAGCCGTGCTGGAAGCCTACCTGGGCGGACAGGCTGTGGGCGGCGCAGTGGTCAATGTGCTTTACGGAAATGCAAATCCAAGCGGACGATTGGCGGAAACATTCCCACTTCGGATACAGGATACGCCGTGCTATTTGAATTACGGCGGAGAACATGACAAATCGGTTTATTCAGAGGGCGTATTTGTGGGATACCGCTATTACACATCCAAAGAAATGGAAGTCCTGTTCCCGTTCGGATACGGATTGTCTTATACGACCTTTTCTTACGGCAATCTTACGGTGGACAAAAAGGAGTTTAAGGAAAGTGAAAAACTGCTGGTATCCGTAGACGTAACAAATACAGGCGCATGTACAGGAAAGGAAGTCGTACAGCTTTACGTAGCGCCGAAGGGCGGAACAATCATCCGCCCGGTACGGGAGTTAAAAGCATTTGAAAAAACAGAACTTGCACCGGGTGAGACAAAAACCGTCACCTTTGAACTTGACAGCAGAGCCTATGCATACTGGAATACGGAAATCCATGACTGGCATGTGGAGACCGGAGCCTATGAAATCCAGATTTGCCGGAATGCACAGGAAGTGCTTCTGTCAGAGGAAGTACAGGTAGAATCAGAAACCGTCCTGCCGAAAGTGTATACCCTCAATTCCACAATGGGAGAAATCATGGCAGACCCGAAAGGAAAAGCCATATTGGAACAGGCAATGGGTGAAATGGAAGGAATGGACGGCGAGAGTACAGAGGAACAGATGCAGGATGATTCCGGAGTGATCAACGACGAAATGATGGCGGCAATGATGGAAGCCATGCCGCTCAGACAGATGCTGAGTTTTGTACCGGGAGTGACAAAGGAAGCACTGAACCAGCTTGTTGCAGCGCTAAACGCAGCAGAATAAACATACAGATCTACAAAAAAATACCGGAACAGGGGATTCAAGTTTCCTCTGTCCCGGTATTTTTCTAGGACCACCAGGTGTCAGGCATTATTAAATTTCCTAACTCAAAAATTATTTAACAAACAACTCCCGCAGTGCTTTTCGGAATTCGAAGAAGAACAGTACTGCAGTGAATGTGACCGCCAAGAAGTCTGCAATCGGCTCAGCCATATACACAGCCATTGTCTGGTTGCTATGTAAGATTGCCGGCATGATGTAGATCAACGGAATGAGAAGGATGAATTTTCTCATAACTGCAACGATGATCGATGCTTTAGCTCTTCCGATAGATGTAAATGTCATCTGGCAGGCAATCTGGATACCGAACATAAACAGACATGCCAGATAGATGCGCAGCGCTTTTGCAGTAAATGCAAGCAATGTGGCATCGGAGGTGAACATTCCTGCAAATACCTGCGGGAAGATCATGACGCAGAGCCACAGGAAAACGGAGTATGTCAGACTGACCTTCAAAAGAAGTTTAAAGGCAGATTTGACACGATCCACATTTTTGGCTCCGTAGTTGTAGCTGATGATCGGCTGTGAACCTTGTCCGACTCCCTGCAGCGGAAGCATGGCAAACTGCATAACACTTGTCAGGATTGTCATTGCACCAACTGCGATATCTCCACCGTATTTCAAAAGAGAAGAGTTGAAACAAACGGAGATGATACTTTCACTTGCCTGCATCACAAAGATGGAAGAACCGAGAGCGAGTGAAGGCAGGATAATCTTAGACTGAAGTTTCATATTGCAAACTTTCAGTTTCAATGTTGTCTTTTTTCCAAACAGGAACGTCAGAACCCAGATGCAGGAGCAGGCCTGAGAAATAACAGTGGCAAGGGCAGCACCGCGGACTCCGAGTCCAAATCCAAAGATGAAGATCGGATCCAGGATAATATTGGTAACAGCACCGATCAATACGGAGAGCATACCGGTTTTGGCAAATCCCTGAGCTGTGATAAACGCGTTCATTCCAAGTGTGAGTTGTACAAAAAGCGTTCCGATAGCGTAAATGTTCATATAGGAAACAGCATATTCAATCGTGTTCTCACTTGCTCCAAAAGAAAGCAGGAAAGTCCGGTTTCCAATCAGAAGCACGATAGTAAGGATCGCAGATATGATGAGCTGTGTGAGAAAACAGTTGCCGAGGGTTTTCTCAGCAGACTCTGTATCTCTCTGTCCCATGAAAATAGATGCGCGCGGGGCCCCACCGTTTCCGACAAGGGCAGCGAATGCCGCTACGATCATGATCAGTGGCATACAAACACCTACGCCGGTCAGTGCAAGAGCACCTACATTTGGAATGTGACCAATGTAGATACGGTCTACGATATTGTAAAGCATGTTGATCATCTGTGCTGCAACGGTAGGCAGTGCCAGACGCAATAACAATTTACCGATAGGTTCGGTTCCTAAAAAATTCTTGTTCTCGTTCATTTCTCATTCTTCCTTTACAAATTATTTGTCTGAGTTCTGTTGCTGCATTTTGAATGCATTTTTTGCATTTTCCATCAGTTTCCGGTTCAAAAATTCCAGCTGCTCTTCCTCTTCTTTGGAAAAACCATGGAAAAGCTCTGTACGGAATGTCTCCTTTATCGTATCAATCTCATTCGTGATTGGAATTGCATCCGGAAGCAGCTCAAGATGAATCCTTCGCCGGTCATTTTCATCCGGAATCCGTTTCAGTAAAGATTTTTGAATCAGCAGTTCTACAGCCTGAGAGACATTTCCCTTGGAAAGCATCCGTAGTTCTACGATGTCAGCAGCTGTGTCACGACCCGGATTATTATAGAGAAAACTGATGATCGTTGTCTCAATCAATGTCAGCTTATGCCGTCTGCATATTTCTTTCAGCATACATTCGTACAGTTTGTTCAGTTGCCGGAATTGTACAAGAAAATGGGTTGAATTCATTATCCAAAACTCCTTTTGTGTTCAGATACAGAATGATTCGATTGAGTTCAACCAAAATGTATCACAGAACAGTTTTAAATAAAACAGTTCTAAAAAGAACTTTTAATTGTAATCATACGCACAAAAAGAGATTTGTCAAGAATAATTTGAAAAATTGTGTTACAAAATTATAATAATAAATTTATATTTATAATACGGAATACTCTTCAACTGTTAGAATAGTAAAAAAATGAACAAGCTGCATTAGGGAGGTCCGAATGAAAAAAATATCTTTAAACAAGAATTGGCAGTTTGCCAAAGGAACCATAACAATGATGGAGTTAATGATGGGAGACGCAGGAAATATAGAAAATATTGATTTGCCCCATGATGCCATGATTTATCAGGAAAGAACTCCGGCAACTGCGAATGCACATCAGACAGGATTTTATCCGGGCGGTGAATATACATACATGAAAAAGTGGGAGATTCCGGAAGCGTGGAGGGGATGTACAGTTGTTTTGGAATTTGAAGGTGTTGCAGATACCTGCCGTATTTATATGAACGGGGATCTTGTAACAGAGCATGTGAATCCATATACAGGTATTTTTGCAGACGTCAGCGGTTATCTGAAGTATGGCCAGGAAAATGAACTGAAAGTAGAAGTATGCAGTATAGAGCAGTCCAGCCGTTGGTATAGTGGTGCGGGGTTATACCGTTCTGTGTATGCATGGGTGGGAAAGACTGTGCATATTCCTGCCCAGGGGGTGCGTGTTACAACAAGAGAAGCTGACTGTGAGGCGGCAGTCGTGGAAGTAGAGGTTCCAATCTGTAATCGGGGAATGGTTTCCGAAACGGTACAGGTGGAAATTACATTGACCGGACCGAATGGGGCAGAAGCAGCCGCAGAGCACATACCGGTAACTGTTTTTGGAGAAAGCACGCAGATGTGCTGTCAGTGTTTGCTTGTAGAGCATCCTGCATTGTGGAGTGATGAAACACCAAATCTATACTCCTGCCGGATTACAATTTCTGAGGATGAAAATCCGATAGACAGTGTAAATATTTCAACAGGAATCCGTACACTTCGGCTGAATGCAAAACATGGTCTGTTGGTGAACGGTAAACCAACGAAACTGAGGGGGACTTGTATTCACCATGATAATGGGATTATCGGAGCGGCAACATTTCCAGATGCGGAGTATCGGCGTTGCCGCCAGATGAAGGAAGCCGGATTTAACGCTCTTCGAAGTGCACATCATCCGATGAGTAAGGCAATGCTGGATGCCTGTGATAAGCTGGGCGTGTTGGTGATGGATGAACTGAGTGATATGTGGACTCGGACAAAGAATCCCCATGACTATGCAAATTATTTTCCGACACATTGGAAGCAGGATGTGTGGGACATGGTGGAAAAAGACTATAATCATCCATGCGTGATTTTGTACTCGACCGGAAATGAGATTCCGGAGGCGGGCACTCAAAAAGGGGCAGAATGGAATCGGAGGATTCATGCAGAAATGAAACGGCTGGATGCCACACGCTATACGACGAACGGAATCAATGGTCTGATGGCAGGAAATGACCGAATGGGCGAAATTATGTGCCAGGCTACAGGGATGACTCCGGAGCAGCTTGAAGCGATGCAGCAGCCGGATGAGCAGAAGCGTGGAGGCGCAGATGAAATCAATGGGATGGCTGAGGTTATGGTGGGACCGCTGGCAGATGCGATTGCCACCAGTCCGATTCTGGAAGAAATGATAGGAGAATTTGCTGCGGCAAATGACATTGCCGGATATAATTATCTGACGGCATTACATGAAGAAGATCACATACGTCATCCGAATCGGGTTGTGCTTGGCACAGAGACTTTTCCGGCGGACATTGTTCATTTGTGGGATATCGTAAAGCGCAATCCACATGTGTTAGGAGACTTTACATGGACCGGATATGATTATCTGGGAGAGGCCGGATGCGGTATATTCCATTATAATGGAGGAGTGAATTTTTCAGCGCATTGGCCGGACAGACTGGCAGGTATCGGTGACATTGATATTCTTGGTGATCGTAAACCAATCAGTTATCTACGGCAGGCAGTATTTGGAATTGGCCATGCACCATCTATCGGTGTACTTCGGATGGATAAGGCAGGAATTGAAGTCGGAAAAACACCGTGGATGTGGAAGGATAACCTTGCAAGCTGGACATGGCCGGGATATGAAGGGGAAACAGCAAGTGTGGATGTTTATGCCAATGCAGATGAGGCAGAACTGTTCTTGAATGGGGAAAGTCTGGGACGAAAGTCGATTGGCGGAGTATATGTTGTGACGTATGAGGTACCTTATCATCCGGGAAAGCTAGAGGCAGTCAGTTATCTGAACGGAGTGGAGGCAGGCCGGGCTGTCTTACAGACAGCAGGGAAAGCGGTGAAGCTTAAGGTTGAAGCCGACCGGAATGAACTTCCTGCTGACGGAGAAAGTCTTACTTTCGTAAAAATCAGACTGGAAGACGCAGCAGGAAATTTCAATCGTCGGGAAAGTGCAGCAGTTACAATTAAAGTAGAGGGATGTGCTGCATTGCAGGGATTCGGAAGTGCAGACCCGAGCTGCGAAGGAAGTTACCAGTCTCATACATGGAATACCTATGACGGCAGTGTAATGGCAGTAATCCGGGCTGCAAAATGTTCGGGGAAGGCAGTCGTAACCATTTCAGCGGTAAATTTTGCAGAAGAAAAACTCGTTCTGAACATCAAATAGAAAGATGCCCCGCCTGGTATATTAGTAGATTTTGTGGGTCTGATTCCGATACTGTGTCGGAGTCAGACCATATTTTTTCTTAAATACAGTCTGAAAGTAAGACTGACTGGAAAAACAAAGATAGTTACTGATTTCGCTTAATGTCTTATCCGAATATGTCAGGAGACTTTTTGCCTCTTCCAGCTTACACCGCATAATGAAGCTGCAGACATCGAAGCCGAGCTCTTTTTTGAACTTGTTTGTCAAATAAGAGCGGCTTCTTCCGATATGCTCAGCTACATCGCCAACCTGAATGGATTCGTTGATGTGGTGAGTAATAAACTGAATACACTCAAATATTTCCAGAGACATTCCCTGAGGAATTTTATTTTGCGAAACCCGTTCCGTAAAATCAATCAGCATAGAATAAGACAAGGTTTCAATGTGGGAAATATTCTGCAGCTTTTCACATTCACGGATATATACATCGGCAAGCTGGTAAGCCTGTTCCATATCCATTCCTCCGGCAATGGCACTTCTTGTAACAATTGCAACAGTTGTAATGAAAACATTCTTTTCCTGCCGGAGGGAGTTGTCAGCCATAAGACCACCCGATAATTCGGAGGGGGTGTTTAACAATGTTTTCATTTTTTCGACGTCTCCATTTTGAATATACTGCAGAAGTTTCTGTTCAAACTGGTAGGTATTATGAAAATGCTGTTCTTCCTTTGCATTCATCACCTGATTGGAATGTACATTGGAAAACTCGCTGATGCTGCTTGTGTTTTCCAGATTAAAATGCTGTCCAACAGAAATATATTCATCGTTGAAACACAGGTGAAGCCAGGCAAGTGTCTGGAGAAACTGGTTAAAGGAAATCTGAGGAATATTGACCAGAAATTGGAGTATATCCGGTTTGTGTTCCTGACTGATTGCCCATTCCTGCATGAAAGTGCGAAGTGTAAGATCTGAAATAGGTGTGCTGAATACAGGGCCAATGATGATTACGCAATCAGCATGCTCCGGCTTTATATAACCATAATAGCCGAAGGACTGCGAGATAAAATAGTCCGGGTTTTTTGTGAAATGTCGGAAACCGGACAGGATGCCTTTAAAAACAGACGGATCTTCCAAAATCGAAGGAAAGGAACAGTCATTGTCGGGTGAAGCGTGGTAATAGCCAATCGGTATGGAGGTTGATGCATAAAATAATTCACAAAATGCCTTTAAATCAGTAATCATGGAAGACTCCTCCAGGTAAAACCGTACTTTTAAACTCTCTTTGAAATGGATGTAATACTAATTATAAGGTGTTCTATTTATAAAAACAAGGACAAAATTGAAATATTGTAATCAATATTGTAATACAAAAATTATATGGTTTGATATTTTATAGATAACTCGTAACTGTGAGGGTACTGAACAGTTACGATAACTCAATGAAAGTATTTAAAAGGAGAACTCAACATGGGAATGGAAGATTTTTGGGAACAGCTTCCGACAGGAAAAGAAGATAAACCATTGCTTTTTGAAATGGGACCGCTGGAGTACGATTTTCATGATATTGACGGATTGTATTTTATGCTGGATCGTCGACTATCCGGCTGTCTGCTTATGATGTGGGCAAAGCCGATGAATCCGGATATTCAGGGAACCGTCACCTTAGATAGCAGGGTGGTATCCGGCTGTATCAACCAATATATGGAAGTTATGGGAAATATGTGGGTGCTTGGAATTCCGCTTCGGGGACTTGTGACAGAGTACGGTCGGGAATATCAACTTCACGTGGAAGGTTTTGTGGACATGGATGGGAATGAGATGAATCCGCAGGATTTTACGGTCAGAGGTGTGGAAAAAGTGAAACCGAAGCCGGAAGATGCAGCACATGAACAGATTGCACTGGAAGCCGCCAGGGAGGGAATCGTTCTTTTGAAAAATGAGGCGGAAGTTCTTCCACTGAAGAAGGGAACGGTATTGAATCTGTTTGGCAGAGGTATTCACGAATTTCGTATCGGAGCAGTGGGGGCAGGCAAAATCAATCCTCGCTACAGTGTTAATTTTGTGGAGGCTGTCAGGGAAGGAGAAGCTTATTCACTGAATGAAGAACTGGTTGAATTTTACGGCTGTGACAGGGATGAGATACCGGAGGACGAGATGTTGATGCGTGCAAAGAAATTGTCCGATACGGCAATCGTGTTCCTGACACGTGCAGCAGGAGAAAACCAGGATGCTTCCACGGCGAAAGGGGAATACTATCTGAGCGAGGCTGAAGAAGCACTTATTGCAAAAGTAACGGATACATTTGCAAAGACAATTGTGGTTTTAAATGTCGGATATCCGATTGATGTGACATTTGCAGAAAAGTATGCAGTTGCAGGACTTATATATTCGGGATTTGGTGGAATGCTTGCAGGACCGGCACTTTCGGATATCCTGAGCGGGGCTGTAAATCCGTCAGGGAAGCTGCCGGATACATGGGCAAAGGATTATTTTGATATTCCGTCGTCGAAAAATTTCTATGACTGTGTAGATAAAACACGTCTGACAGCAGATGAAAATATATATGTGGATACTTGTTACGAGGAAGACATTTATGTGGGATATCGTTATTTTACAACATTCAGGAAAAAAGTGGCGTATCCGTTTGGCTACGGATTAAGTTATACAGAGTTTTGTATCAGGCAGGAGAATATTCGATTTGACGGGGAAGTACTGGAACTGGATGTATATGTGAAGAATGTCGGGGAAAAAGCCGGAAAAGAAGTTGTTCAGGTTTATGTAGGCAAACCGGAATCAGAACTGGAGCAGCCGGAAAAAGAACTGGTATTCTTTGAAAAAACAAAGGAACTGCTTCCGGGAGAGGAACAGAAGATTCCTGTTCATGTTCCGGTGAAAGTATTGACTTCATATTCGGAAGAAAAAGCGGCGTATATTTTATCAAAAGGATATTACCGTATTTATGTGGGAAACAGTATTGAAGCAGCGGAATGCGGCGGATTCGACGAAGAAGAAACAAGAATAATCAAACAGGTAACCAATCTGCTTTGCTGCGATTACAAATTTACAAGATTATCCAAAACAAATCCGGATGATACATGGCCGACAGGAGCGCATTCCGGAGTGGTCAAAAATAAGTTGACATTTTTGCCTTATGAGAAGAGGAAACATTATCCTGCAAAGTTTGATATGGAGAAACCGGAAGAGAAGGTAACATTTGATGCTGTAAGAAAAAATCCGTCACGTGCGGCTGAGTTTGTGGCACAGATGTCACCGGAGGAACTTGCCCGCATCAGCATCTGTGCCTCGGCAGGGTGGGGAATGGAAGGTATCGGTGAGGCAGGTCGTGTATTTCAGACAGAAGGATATGATTTGCCGGACTTTCCGGTGAGCGATGGAAACAGCGGAGTCAATCTGAACATCAAAAATATTGGAATGCCGTCAGGCGTTACAATCTGTGCTTCGTTCAATAAAGAATTATCGGAAGCAATCGGGTGTGTAATCGGGGAAGAAGCGAAGGCATTGGGCATGCCGCTGGTTCTTGCACCAGCATTTAATATTCACAGAAATCCGCTAAATGGACGACAGCCGGAATATTTTTCGGAAGATCCGTATTTGTCCGGTGTCATGGCCGGATTTTATGCAAAAGGATTGGAAGGAGCCGGGATCGGAAGCTGCTATAAACATTTTATCGGGAACAACTGTGAATCTTCCAGAAAGCGAAATCAGAGTCTGATTTCCGAACGTGCAATCCGGGAAATTTATTTCCGAACTTTTGAATATGCGATGGATGTTCATATGCCAGCCAGCTTTATGACGGCGTATAATGCGGTAAACGGCTGCCCGACAGCAGCGGATGAAGAACTTCTACAGGGGCTTCTCAGAGAAGAAAATGGGTTTGCCGGTTTTGTAATGACGGATTGGACAACCTATGACAGTGTAGATGTGGCAGCAATGGTACAGGCGGGAAACTGCTGGATTACGCCGGGCTCTAATGATGATACATATACCGGTCAGATAAAGAAAGGATTGGAGAACGGTACCATAGACATGGCAAGACTTCAGGAGAATGTTACCGCTCTGATTCGTACAATGGCAAAATTTTCGTAACTGTTCAGTACCCTCACAGTTACAAATTTTCATAGAATAGAAAGAATCAGAAAAACAAAAAGAGAGAGGAAATGCATATGATTCGTGATTTGACAATAGAATACAGAAAAAATCCGATAGGAATCGATGAGAAACCACGTTTCTCATGGAAGTTGGAGAGTGAAAAGCAGGATGTTGTGCAGACAAACTACCAGATTCAGGTTGTCAGCGGAGGCCGGCTTATGTGGGACAGCGGCCGGGTGAAAAGCGACCAATCCGTTCTGGTGCCATATAAGGGTGCTGCATTGAAAGAGATGACTGTTTATCAGGTGCAGGTCAGTGTATGGGATAATTACGGAGAGCTGGGACAGGTGACAGGAAACTTTGAAACCGGTTTGATGAGAGAAGAAAACTGGAATGCAAAATGGATTACCCATACACTTCCGGCTGAAGAGACTGCATGTCCGGTATTTGTCCGCAGCTTTTCTCTGGACAGACCAGTGAAGAGAGCAAGGCTGTATGCGACTGCCTGTGGTGTATATGAGGCATTTATTAACGGAAGGAAAACAGGAGACTTGTTCCTGGCTCCGGGCTGGACATCTTATCATCACCGACTGCAGTATCAGACTTATGATATTACGGAACTCCTGGAAAAAGATAATGAGATTACGGTTACTGTAGGAAACGGGTGGTATAAGGGAGAACTCGGGTTTGATGCAAGACCAAATCTTTACGGCGACAGAACGGCTTTGCTGGCAATGGTGCGTATCGAGTACGAAGACGGGGAAATTATCTGCATCGGCACTGATACGGACTGGCATGTGGAAACAGGAGAAATTCTGTTTTCCGAGATTTATCACGGTGAGATACAGGATTATACAAAAGAAAGAAGGCAGGTAGGAAAGGCAGTTCTGTTTGAACATACGGATGATATCGGGCAGATTGTGGCGCAGGAATCCGAGCCGGTCCGGGTAACGAAACGGTTTGATGTAAAGGAAAGGATCGTGACTCCAAAAGGAGAATTGGTGTTTGATTTCGGACAGAATATGGCAGGACTGGTAGAAATACGACTTCCAAAACTTATTGGAGACAGATTAGTTATTCGATATGCAGAAACACTGGATAAAGATGGAAACTTCTATACAGAGAATCTGCGGACGGCAAGATGTACAGATACATTCGTATACGGAGAAAAGCAGGTGGGAATGCTTGTGATGCCGCACTTCACTTTCCACGGATTCCGTTATATTTGTGTGGAAGGCGCAGGAACGGAAACAGAGGCATCGGATTTTACGGCATGTGCAATGCACACAGACATGCAGCCGACAGGAACATTCACATCCGACAACACGTTGGTTAACCAACTGCAGAGTAATATACAGTGGGGACAGAGAGGCAACTTCCTCGATGTTCCGACAGACTGCCCACAGAGAGATGAACGGTTGGGCTGGACCGGAGATGCACAGGTATTCTGTGGCACAGCCTCCTATAATTTCCACACGGCATTATTTTTCCGAAAATGGCTGCGGGATATGGCAGCAGAGACCACTCCGGAGTGGGGCGTACCTCATGTTGTTCCGAATATTCTCGGAAATCAGGCGGGAGCAGCGGCATGGAGCGATGCTGCGACAATCATTCCGTGGACGATTTATAAGGTTTACGGGGATAAAGAGATGCTTGCGGAGCAATTCCCGATGATGAAGAACTGGGTGGATTATATACATGCGAGAGTCTCGAAAAACGGATTGTGGCAGAGTGGATTCCAGTATGGAGACTGGCTGGCGCTGGACATAGAATCCGGAAGCACCGACCGGACAGGCGGAACGGACAAATATCTGGTGGCAAATGCTTATTACGCATATTCGACCAGGATTGTGCGGGATGCTGCGGATGCATTGGGGTATGCAGAGGAAGCAAAAGCATACGGTGACTTATATGAAAAAATAGTAGAAGCCATTCATGTGGAATACGTGACAAGAAGCGGACGAATGGTCAGTGAGACACAGACAGCCTGTGTGCTGATGCTGTACTTTGACTTGATAAAACCGGAATTTCGTAATCGGATTTTGGAGACATTGGAGTTAAATATCGGGGCACACCATAATCATCTGACGACAGGTTTTGTGGGTACACCGTATCTGTGTCATTGTTTGTCAGAAAACGGTCTTCACGGGTTGGCGGATGAAATCTTTATGAAAGAGGATTTTCCGGGCTGGCTCTATGCAGTAAAGAAAGGCGCAACGACAATCTGGGAGCGTTGGAATTCCATTCTGCCAAATGGGGATTTTGACGAATCAGGTATGAACTCCCTGAACCATTATGCGTACGGTTCGATTGGAAGCTGGTTGTACGAAAAAGTTGCAGGAATACGCTGTATGGAACCGGGATATAAGAAAATACGGATTCAGCCGACGCTGACAAAGGGAATGACAGAGGTGTCCGCAGCTTATGAATCCATATATGGAACAATCGTAAGTGCATGGAGCTGTAGAGAAGGAAAAATCTGTGTGGATGTGCAGATTCCGGTGAATACAACGGCTGTTATCCAGCTTCCGGAGAAAGAAGCGGAATTTACGGTTGGTTCCGGCAGATATCATTACGAGTACAAAACGGATACAAATCTGAAATTCGAGAAATATTCGTTGGAGTCAACACTCGGAGAGTTGGTCGCCGAAGAACTTGGCCGCAATATGTTTGAAGAAATGATGCCGGGAATGCTGGAAGACCCGCTGATTCAGTTTGCATTGTCCATGACCATATCCGATCTGCTTGTGCAAGATGCGCAGGCAAAGCCAATGTATCTGGCAGTCATTGATGCGCTGAACGCTACAAATTCAAAATTATAAAAATTAAGCTAAAATTAAAATACAGACAAATAGGAATGTGATATTTTAAGCTTACAAGATATCAAGGAAATGTGATACGAAATGAAGGAGGGACACAATGAGTAAAAAACCATTAGGAAAGGACAAATTTGGCGTTCAGAAAGTAATGCGCGTGAAGGATTACTTCGGAGATGCTACGGGACAGTTCGCATTGAATGCGATGTCCACACTGGTAGGACAGCTTACATACTTCTATACGGATAAGGTTGGCATGGCTGCTGGGGCGATTGCAACAATGTTTATTGTCTGTAAGATTATTGACGCATTTACAGACCTGATTATGGGAAATATCATTGACCATACAAAACCGGGAAAAGAAAAATATCGTCCGTGGCTTTTGAAAGCGGGAATTCCGGCAG
Organism: Blautia sp. MSJ-19; assembly: GCF_018918125.1. Taxonomy (GTDB): domain Bacteria; phylum Bacillota; class Clostridia; order Lachnospirales; family Lachnospiraceae; genus Blautia_A. The sequence goes on along the minus strand of NZ_JAHLQA010000044.1, from coordinate 28,707 downwards.
GTATTGTAATGGTTCTGATGTTTACGGTGCCGAAAATAGGAGATATGGGACAGATTATTTACGTGACAATAACGAACATTCTTCTGACAGCAGTATTATATACGGCAATGGCAATCCCTTATAACTCGCTTATGACCGTTCGTACGAACAGCCAGGAAGAACGAGGCATCATGGGAACATGGAGAGCGGCGACCGGTTATGTGGCAGGTATGATATTTGCAATCTGTATGATTCCGATTACGAATGCACTGGGCGGAAACCAAAACGCATGGATTAAATTTGGCTTTATCATGGGAATTATTGTAATACTGGCAGCCTTGATTTGTTATGCAACAAGCCGTGAGACAGCAACAGAGGCAGGAGCGGTAGTAGAAGCGAAAGAAGAGGATGAAGAAGTGATTCCGTTTAAGGAAGCGCTTGGAAAGCTGTTCCACAACAAATACTGGGTGATTGTTCTTGTGGTGAATCTGCTCTCATGCATTATATATGGTCTTACAGCGGGTGCGGGAGTATATTACTGTAAATGGATTTTCGGCAATGACAACCTGGTCGGCGTTCTCGGAGGAATCGGAATGATTCCGACCCTGTTAGGATTCATATTTGTAGGACCGATGATTAAGAAACTTGGTGTTGTGAAAACGCTGCTGGTGAGCTTTGCAATGGGTGCAGGAGCAAATATACTGCTTCTCTTCACAAAAGACATCTTTTTCTGCTACGCATTATTCGGAAGTATTACAACATTTGCAACCATTCCGATGATGTGTCTGGTTGGAGTTATGACGGCAATGTCAATTGATTATAATGAATATAAATATGGTGTAAGAATGGTAGCAACCTCCAACAGTGCATCCAGCTTTGGCGGTAAAGTGGGAAGCGGGCTCGGAACATCTATTATCGGCTGGTTCCTTGCGGCAGTCGGCTATGATGCTGCACTGACTGCAGCGCCGGCAGCTACAAAAATGGCAATTTACGGATTCACTATTGTAACACCGTTAGTGATATTTGTTATTATGTTTATTCTTGTAAGCAAGTTTGATCTGGAAAAAACACTTCCTGCGATGAAAGAAGAAATTGCAAAAAGAAAAGCACAGAATGCCTAAAAAAACGCCAAAAAGCTTCCTGTATAATTTAAATAGGTCAAGAGATTGACAAAAAAATACCTCAAGTAAAATTAGATTATTACTGACCGGCAAGTTGGTAAAATCTAACGAATACAAGAGGTATCTACAATGAATATTAAAGGTTCAAAGAAGAAAAATCAAGTTTTATCAGTAAATAAGAGATTCAACAGTAACGGATTTTATTCAGTGTATTGAGTGTGAATATAGCAAAAATTGCCGCTTAGTTTAGCAGACTGGGGCGGCTATTTTTGTGTCTTATTGCTTCCTATTGTGTATCCGAGACTGAAAGCTGTCAAGTATAGGCTAATAACAGCAATCAGACCTTCAAGCGTCAACATTGGCATCCCCTCCTTTAGCAAGATTTCCGTCAGCCGAGCTGGGGATTTCTATGTAATCGGAGGGGTGCTGAGTGCCGGTGGCACTCGTTTAGCACCGACCGTAACGGAGTGTAGACCACAGTCCCTCCGTAGAAGGACTAACCGCCTACCGTGTAGGTAGCACCCATAGAACGATCATAACAACCTGTGAGTGTATATGCAATCCTAAATTTGTTTTTATTGAGTGTTCACCAAAGAAGTTGTGATAACAGTATGATAACAAAATAATTCAAAATCAGAAAAACGCTCCGGATTTCCGGCTGAAAATGATAATAAAAAGACAGAAATATACGAAAAAAACGTCTTAATATGCAAGACCGATACCGTGAAGGTGGACGTACTGTTGGATCAGGACGTGTTGCTACAATCATCGAGTAATCACTGATTGACAGATAATAATATATAAATCGGTATCACAAGATACCATGTGTTCAAGCGTAAGATTGCCCCGGAACCGTAAGGTTTCCGGGGTTTTTCTGTTGTGTGGAATTGAGCTATTGGTCATAAATGACTGGCTTTAAGGAAAGACTGTGGGTAGCCCGCGAGAAATTTGCTGTAAGATGACCAGGGGAGAAGTAAGACTGTTGGAAGCCCACAAATTGATACTTGTAGATGACTAGGAGAAAAGTAAGGCTGTTGGAAGTCCACAAAGTTATAGGCTGTAAATGACCAGGGGAGAAGTAACACTGCTTGAAGTCCACAAAATTGATGGTTGTAGATGACTAGGAGAAAAGTAACACTGCTTGAGGTCCACAAAATTGATGGTTGTAAATGACTAAGGTGGAAGAAAGTCAGATAGAGACCAACCAAAACTCCATAAATTGGTTGGTTTATGTTATAGTAAGTATAATGTAGGTCATTGAAAGCTATCAAATCAGATGACTTTTATATGAACAAGCTTAAATCGAATCAATGAAACAACGAAAATCAGATGACTCTGAGTTCAGTAGCTGGAAATCAAGTCAATGAAAGGTAAAAATACCCTTCGGATCATGGTAGACATGCAATGTCTGGTTTGAAAAAACATGAATTCTCGTTTTATGTCGTGGTAATTCTGGTAGATGTTGGTAAGCTGTAAGTGAAAGAGAGGTAAGGACATGGATACAAAAAAGATAGGAGCTTTTTTACAGCAATGTCGTAAAGAAAAAAATCTTACACAGGAGCAGCTTGCCGAGAAGTTTGGGGTATCGGCAAGAACCGTGTCGAGATGGGAGACAGGAACGAATATGCCGGATCTTGGTGTTCTTGTTGAACTGGCAGAATATTACGACATCGAAATAAGAGAGCTCCTGGATGGTGAAAGGAGCCAGACTATGAATAAAGAGCTGAAAGAAACACTGGACAAAGTTGCAGCATAAATAAATCAAAAAAACGTCAAGCCCTGGCAAATGGTCAAATGGAAAAAGACGTGCCATCCACGAAGACAGAATGGACGAAAATCTATAATGCACGGGACATAGTAGAGGCAGAACAACTCGTAGAAATGCTGAAACAAAATGGAATCACTGCTTTTTCGCAGGAAGCAGGTGCAAATATTGCAATGCATGGAGCACCTGGATTTGGAATATATGGAGTGGATATATTCGTGAAAACCGATGACACGGAGAAAGCAGTACAGTTGATCAAAGAGATTAATAACCAAGAGAATGAAGAAAATTTTTGATATTTTTACATATGCATGTAACGCGTCGTACTCTCCCTGTTTTTGCTAAAAAAGGAACAGAAATATAATGATATTTATTGTTGTGCAAAAGCAAAGGCCTGATGTATAATGTTGCCATAGAAGCCAAAGTGGGTGGAGAAAAAAATTGATAGGAGAAACCTTTCATGAAACGAATCTCCCTGGAAAATCTCATTCATACCAGACTAAATCTTTCCTATCAGGAGCAATACGAATACGTCTGCGAGTTACTGCGGGAAGGAAAGATAAAACCGGTAAAAGCCTCCAAAACAAATGGCAAGAAGCCGGCACTTTATCGGGAATACTGGATTCTGGAAGAGCAAAAAGATTACAGTGACTATATAGAAGAACTGAAATATTCTCTTTCAACAAAGATTTCCGTGGATTATTACCTGGCACATCCGGATGTTTATGAAAAGGATCGCCCGTGGGTAATTATGTTGGATGAGTATTTCAAAGACAATTCAGAGCGAGTGCAAATCGCAGAATCTCTGAACGAGAGAAGCTTTGAAATATGGAACAGAGAAAAGTTCCTTGACCGAGAACAGGGCAGGAAAATTCTGAAGCGTTGCGGAATAAATGTAGAGTCCCTGAATGTATACCGAACAACAGAACCATTGCCATATTACACACATACAAGAAATGTTCCTCAGAATCTTCTGATTTTGGAGAATAAAGATACTTTTTTCAGTATGAGAAACTATTTGTTAAGTGGACATACTGAAATTTTTAATATAGAAACAGGAACGTTGATCTATGGTGCGGGGAAAGGAATTCTTCGTTCTTTTCAGGACTTTGATCTGTGCGCAGAACCATATATGAAGCATTCGGGAAACACGATATTATATTTCGGAGATCTGGATTATGAGGGTATTGGGATTTATGAAAATCTTGCCGAAAAGTTCAAAGACAGATGGAAAATAACTCCTTTTGTATCGGCATATAAGGCAATGCTCAGGAAAGCTGAGTCTGTAAAAATATTACCTGGAACCAAAGAACACCAGAACAGAAATATCAGTTTAGAATTTTTTTCATATTTTGATGAACAGACTGTTTGCAAGATGAAAAAGATCCTGGAAGAAGACAGATATATCCCTCAGGAAATATTGAATACGATGGATTTTGACATCATGGACGAAGGGAGAAAACAATGCAGTACGAATTTCTGAAAAATTTCCCTAAACGAATGAAAAACGTAGGGCTGTATGCAGTGCTCATACAGAACAGCATACAGAAAACATCCTGGAAACAGTTTGGATTCTCAAAATTTGATGAACAGATGAATCTCATTTTTGCTGTGATGCTTTATATTATGGAACAGTCTCTGAAGGAAGAAAACTGTACGATGGATGACATCGGTGCATATATTGACACTATCAACAGCAGGTACCTGCATAAAGAAATTTCCTATGAAGACAGCAGGAAACTGGGAGACTTTGTTGTTAATGTGATTCTGTCAAATGAAGGCCGTGCCATGTACTTTGATGGGTACGATTTTGATCAGAATGCTTATCATATCATGCATATCAGTTATGTTGCCAATCGAATTGTATATCTTGATCAGGAGGTCCGTCGAACTTCTTATTATCTGACGGATGACGGGTACAATCTCATCCTTTCCACCCTTGAAATTGAAAATAATATGAAACTTACCATCCATGAAATGATTTTTCAGATGCATCTGGAGAAACAGAGCTACGATAAGGCTGTGGATGAGATAAAAAATGTATTTAATCTGATGCGCATCCAGTTGCAGAAAATTCAGGAAGCAATGGGAAAGATCCGCAGAAATGCACTGAACTATTCTGTCAAAGATTATGAAGAAATTTTGCTGGAAAATCTGGATACAATAAGTGATACAAAAGAAAAATTCCAGAAATACCGGGAACTTGTACGAAGCCGTGTTAAAAAACTTGAAGAAGAAAATATCAATGTGCGTCGTCTTGGTGAAAAAGAGGAAGAAAATCTGGAGAATCTGCGTATCATTGAGAGCTATCTGAACCGTACCATTGATGAGCACCAGAAAATCCTCAGCAGCCACTTTGACCTGAAAGCACTTTATACCAGAGAACTGGAACTTCTGTCACAGGTATCACTGATAAGGAGATTTTCTTTCCGTAATGAATTTTATGATAAAGTTCTGGAAAATCCGGCGGCACTGGAAAATCTGGAATATTTTCTCAGACCACTGTTTAACAGAGAACCAGGCAAGATTTATAATCTGAATAAAGCATTGTTGTATGAGAAACCTTCCACCAGAAATGAGGAAGAAGATACAGAAGAAATCCTGGATTTTGATGAAGAAACGTATCGAAAAGAGCAGGAAGAGAAGCACAAAAAGAAAATGAAACAGTACGAAAACAGTCTGGAAATTCTTCTGGAACAGGCTGCTTCAGAGGGCGAAATTTCACTTCTGAATCTGCAAAATAAAATTCAGAAAGACGAAAAAACTTCCGAAGAAATTCAGAAACAGCTTATTCCGAGTGTGGAGATTTTTAAGGAAATCATGGTTGAGCTGATACGAAACAAAGAGATTGACATAGAAAAGATAAAGAAAGAGAGAAGCGAGTTTATCCAGGAGCAGACAGAGGATTTTCAATTGAGCGAAATGCTTCTCAAACTTTCAGAAGACAGATTTACAGATCAGAAAATAAATAAGATCGAAGTATACAGGATTGAAGACGGAAACACCGTTACTTTTGATAATGTACCAACGGAAATGGGAGAAACGAAGAGTATCCGCTGTTCAAATATCCTGATCCGGATTGTAAGAAACGAGGAATAATCGATATGGCATACGAAGCAGAGGAAATACGCACCAGTCAGGAAATATTTTATTATCTTCTGGAGCATCATGAACTGCGTGAGGAAGACGAACTTCTTTTATACAAGGCATATACAGAAGAAGAAACCGTGCGAAATCTGGTGAAATCTCAGGGAGATATAGCAGGCAGTAATATAGAACGATATGGAAATGTAATCTATCTTATTCCAAAGGAAGAAAATAATTTTCTTGGTTTTTCCAAGCAGCAGTTGAAGGCTGTATTATGTAAATCAGGAGCGACCGACAAAGATTATTATCTGTCCCAGTTTGCGATTCTCACATTGCTTGTGGAGTTCTTTGACGGGCAGGGAAGCAGCAGTAAGTCCAGGGAGTACATGCGTGTTGGAGAGTTTATGAACTGTATTTCACTTCGTCTGAAAGAAGGTGCGGATGAAGAAGAGACAAAGGAAGATACAGCCGGAATTTCTTTTCAGGTACTTTATCAGACCTATGAGGCATTGAAATCCGATGACAGAGGTTCCAGAGCCAAAACAACCAAAGAAGGATTTATCTACAACATTCTCATGTTCCTTCAGAAACAGGGATTGATCGAATATGTGGTGCAGGATGAGATGATAAAGACGACCAGAAAACTGGACAATTTTATGGACTGGAATCTTCTGAATCAGAACAATTACCAGAGAGTTTTGAGAGTACTGGGGGTGGCAAAAGATGAGTAAAATTAATGCAGTACGCCTGATCAATGTAAATTACAATAATAATGCAAATCGTGTCAGCGATGAAATCCTTTACTTTAACGGCGAAAGTACCTTGATTTCCTTGCAGAACGGAGGTGGAAAATCTGTACTTGTGCAGATGCTGACAGCTCCTTTTGTACATGGAAGATATCGTAATGCAAAAGACCGTCCGTTTGAGAGTTATTTTACTACAGCGAAGCCATCCTTTATTCTCGTGGAGTGGGCACTGGATCAGGGAGCTGGTTACGTCCTTACTGGCCTTATGATCAGGAAAGCACAGGATATGCAGGAAGAAAGCAAAGAAAATCTGGATATCACAGGAATTGTGAGTGAGTATCAGGAACCTTGCATCCAGGATATCCGTCATCTTCCTGTAGTAGAAAAAGGAAAAAAAGAGATGATCCTCAAGAATTTCAATTCCTGTCGACAGCTTTTTGAAAGTTACAAAAAAGACAGAGATATGAAATTTTTTTATTATGATCTGACAAATTATGCGCAGTCCCGCCAGTATTTCGAGAAACTACTGGAATACCAGATCAACTATAAAGAATGGGAGACCATTATCAAGAAAATCAATGTAAAAGAATCCGGACTTTCAGAGCTTTTTTCCGACTGCAAAGATGAAAAAGGGCTGACAGAAAAATGGTTTCTCGAAGCAATCGAAAGTAAATTAAACAAGGATAAAAACCGTATCCGGGAATTTCAGTCCATACTGGAAAAATATGCCGGACAGTATAAGGACAATCGTTCCAAAATCAAACGAAGAGACAGCATCCGTCAGTTTAAAGAAGAGGCCGATGCAATCCAGAAACAGACAGAAGAATATCAGAGTGCGGAGCACGAAGAAGGCCGGCAGCAGAACAAAATCGCCTGGTTTATCCACGATATAAACGGTCTTTTACAGACAACAGAAGAGGAATACAGACAGTCAGAATCAGTTATGGAAAAGCTGGATCAGGATATTTCCAGAGTAGAATATGAGAGGCTTTCCAGTGAGCTTTATGGTTGGGAAGACGAAAAAAATCTTCATCTGGGAAACCGGGATATGATTGATATGGAGAGAGAAAATCTCCAGGAACGGGCAGAGGAAACAGAGGAAAAACTTCATATTCTGACATGTGCCAGACAGCAGCAGTCTGTGTCAGAAGAAAAGGAAGAACTGGATCTTCTCAGGGAAAAAATCAAAGCAGCGAGACAACAGGGAGCTGATCTGGAACCGGAACGAAAAGCACTTGGATTTGCCCTCAGAAATCTTTTTGAAAAATATCTTCGTGAGAATAAAGAGCAGCAGGATGCGCAGCTTGAAAATATTCAAAAGACGGGAACAGAAGCGGAGAAAGAAGGACGCAGAGTTACAGAACTGGAAGAAAAAATACGTGACTGTTATGGTAAAAAGGGAAAGCTGGAAAGCCAGATTGAGACATACAGTCGTCAGGAGGAGCAGTTTAATTCCAGATATCAGGAAGAGCTTGCGCGAAATATTCTGGGAGTTTATGAGGCCGGAACACTGGAAATCCGACATCAGATCTATGAACAGGAGCTTACCAGAACTGTAAGAGATCGTACAGAAAGCCAGAAGAAACTGGAATCCGAAAAAGAGATGATCCGAAGCCAGGAGCGCAGTCTGGAAGATAAGAAAGAAGCACTGGTTCATAAAAAAGCGGAAATACAGAAACAGACAGAAGTTTATCAGCGTTATGAAAAAGAACTGGAAATAAGAAAAAATATCCTCAAATATCTGGATATGGAGGCAGGATATCTCCTTGACCGTGATAGGATTCTTGCTACATCAGAACGAAAGCTGAAAGAGCTTGAGGAACTACGGAGAAACCTGGAAAAAGAAGAAGATATATTGGAAAAAGAATACCAGAATCTCACCAGCGGCAAGGTTCTGGAACTGCCGGAAGATCTGAAAAAAGAACTGGATAATCTGGGAATCCACATTGTTTATGGTATGGAATGGCTGAAGAAAAACGGATATTCCCAGAAGAAAAATCAGGAACTTGTTCGAAGGAATCCATTCCTCCCATATGCATTGATTCTGTCAGGGCAGGAAATGGAAAAGCTGGCAAATAACGGCAGAAATATCTGCACTTCTTTTCCTGTACCGATTGTAGAAAGAGAAAAAATCGAAGAAATCCAGGAGAAATATGCAGATAAACTGGTACATTTTCCGGGAATCAGTTTCTATATTTTGTTTAATGAAAATCTTCTCGATGAAGAAAAACTTCAGGAAATGATCTGGGAGAAAAAACAGGAACTGGAAAAAACTGCACAGGCTGTAAAAGTCCGTAAAACAGAATATGCAGAGTATTTCCAGAGACAGGAAGTACTTAAAAATCAGTCTGTAACAAAGGAAAAATGGCAGGAAATCCAGGAACTTCTGGACAAGCTGGAAATGGAAAAACAGAATCTTGAAAAAGACATTCTGGAGACGGTACAGAACCTTGACAGACTGAAAAAAGAACATGAAGAGTTACAGGATTTCATTGTAAAAACAGGTCTGGAAATTCAGAACCAGAAACAGCGTATTGCAGATTTTGGACAGCTTGAAAAAGACTATGTCGTATACGAGGGTAACAGGGCAGCTCTGGAAAAATGCAAAAAAGAAGAACAGCGTTTTCAGGAAAACCAGAAACTGGCAAGGGAGCGTCAGAGAAAACTTCTGGAAGAACAGAATACAGCACGAAATACGTTGAATAGTCTGGAACGGAAAGCCGAAAAACTGAATGAGAAATACACCAGATATGCCGCATATGAAAAGGCGGGGCAGTATACTTTGCCGGAAGAAATGTCTGCAGAGCAGATGGAGGCGCGTTATGAGGCCATCACTTCTGTTCTTTCTCAGGAGCTGAAAGATCTGGAAGAGCGAGAGGCGAAAGCTGTCGGTCGTTTCCAGAGAGAACAGGATGAACTTGAGCATCTTCAGAAGAAATATCGGCTGAAACCGGTGCAGTGGGCGAATATAATTTATGACCGAAAAGAAGAATCACATCAGGAAGTGATTCTGGAAGATTTCCGAAGAAAAATCCAGACAAAAGATATGCAGTGGAATGATGCAGACAAAAAAGCAGCAGTCGCTCAGAGTAAAATCAAAGATCTGGAGAAAAGCATCCGCTCTGTATGTGGAGAAGAAAAACCATTGCCAAAGAAGGAGATTCAGGGACAGGATTTTGAAGCAAGAAAGAATCAGCTTCTTTATCAGAAGAAAGAAGAGAAAAAGCATGCTGATCTTTTGAGTAAAAAAGTTCGAAGTTATGAAGAAAATCTGACAGCTCTATCGGAATATAATGAACTGATTCCGATAGAAATGGAAGACCGGGAACCGGTTTCGGATACTCTGACCGCAGAAGAACTGCGAAATTTCAAAGGAATTCTTATCCGTGATTACAATCAGAAGATCAGAGAGACCCGGCAGAAAAAAGAACAGCTCGTGCAGCTTTTAAACAGGATTATCCGCATGGAAAGTTTTCAGGATGATTTTTACCGGAAACCTCTGGAGCAGATGCTGGAGCTTTCAGGTGATGCACAGCGTGTTCTGATGCAGCTGAAGACAACAGTCCAGTCCTTTGACAGCCTTATGGAAAAGCTGGAAGTGGATATTTCTGTTGTGGAAAGAGAAAAGGAAAGAATTGTAGAGCTTATGGAAGATTATATTCAGGAAATTCATAATAACCTGGGCAAGATCGACCATAATTCCACGATCACCATCCGGGACAGAAATATTAAAATGTTGAAGATTCAGATTCCGGACTGGGAGGAAAATGCAGGGCTTTATCACCTTCGGCTGGAAGATTTTATTGACAAGATCACGAAGGAAGGTGTGGAACTTTTCGAAAAGAATGAGAATGCACAGGAATTTTTTGGCTCCAGTATTACTACCAGGAATCTGTATGATCAGGTAGTGGGAATCGGAAATGTGCAGATCCATCTTTATAAGATCGAGGCACAGAGGGAATATCCGATTACCTGGAAAGAAGTTTCCAGAAACTCAGGGGGCGAGGGATTCTTGTCCGCATTTGTTATCCTTTCCAGTCTTCTGTATTATATGAGGCGGGATGATACCGATATTTTTGCAGACAAAAATGAAGGAAAAGTCCTGATCATGGACAATCCGTTCGCACAGACAAATGCTTCGCATCTGCTGATTCCACTGATGGATATGGCAAAAAAGACCAACACACAGCTCATCTGCCTGACTGGTCTGGGCGGCGATTCCATTTACAACCGCTTTGACAATATTTATGTATTGAATCTGATTGCGGCAAGCCTCCGGGGTGGTTTACAGTATTTGAAAGCCGAGCACAAAAGAGGAAAAGAACCAGATGAGCTGATTACAGCGCGAATAGAGGTTGGTGAGCAGATGGAAATGTTGTTTTGAGAATATGAGATTAATATGGGAATATCATCCCAGCGGAAACCAGACACACGTCCTGGCTCCGCTGGGATAATTTTGTTCGAAAATACTTCTTCCGCCATGCGCCGCAGCAATATGCTCGACCACATGCAGTCCCAGAATATGCGGCGTATTTTCATTGGTTTCCTGTAGATTCAGAGCCGCAAGAACTTCCGGGGGATAGCCTTTGCCGTTGTCACTTACTGTCAGGCATAGAAAATCTTCTGTTATTTCAGTCTGAACAGAAATCTTAACAGATTCAGAATTATGCCGCACGCTGTTGCTCAGCAGATTTTCGAGAAGTCGAGCGAGCAGGGCACGGTCGACAGAAATCTGTGCGTGTTCGGCGGCATTTGTCTGATTCAGCGTAATTTCGCAGTTTTCTGCCAGGGGACTGTCGTAGAATTGAGCAACCAGTTCCCGGAACAGTGGTCCGGCGGTGAAAGTTTCTTTTCGGAGTGGCTGCGCACCATATTCCAGTTTGCTGGTCAGGTTCAGGTCGTCAATAAGAGAGCGAAGTTTTTCACATTGAGTACGGATCCCTGCAGCCTTGTGCCGTACTGTATCTGGCAGAGAAGAATCCTGTTCCAGTTGTTCTCCCCATCCAAGGATCAGAGCCAGAGGTGTGCGTACATCATGACTGACACCTGCGATCCACTGCGTTCGCGTATCGTCCCGCCGCACAAGTATTTCATTTCGTTTCTGCAGATGAGAACTGGTCTGATTCAGTTTCTGAGCCAGTTCTCCGGTAAAGCCATCTGTCGGTAACTGGACAGTCTGTCCGTCAGCCAGTGCATCCAGCCCTTCTGCCACAATTTTTAACCTTTTGGTTCCGTGCCAGCCAATCCATAAACAAAAGATCAGAACCAACAGCAGCATGCCAAGAACAACCATCGGAATACCGTGGACGATATCCTGGAGAACATTTGGTGAATTGTAAAGATTATATTTCCAGAGACTTCCCTTGGTAAGACCAGCCACAAACAGACCATAATCTTCGGACCAGCAGAATACCGGATAATCATCCAGATACCAGCGGGAAAAACTGGCGATGTCGCTGGAAGAATAATGGTGATTCAGTTCGTCCGGCAGACCATAATTCCATTTCACATTTCCATTTTCGTCAAGGATCATAGCCCATGCATAACCGTCCATCCATTCTTCCGGAGCATGTTCTGTTCCAAAAGTCATTCCATTGTCTGTTTTAACCATAGAATCTGCAATTTCACTACAGGAATATTCACGTTGCGGCTGAAGATATCCTTCACGCCAGCCAATCCATCCCAGAAGTGAAATTGTCAGAACCAACAGTAGAAGCACAACGCCAACTGCTGTCAGTACATATCGCCAGATCAGTCGGGCAAAAGTTTTCACGCCAGTTCCTCCTTTGCCAGTTTATAGCCAATTCCCCGCACAGTAAGCAGACAGCGCGGCTGGTTTGGATCCTGCTCCAGTTTCTGGCGCAGGTGACGGATATGAACACCGAGACTGTTTTCATATCCATAGTAATCTGCACCCCAGACAGCAGAACAGAGAGAATCATAAGTCACGATATGTCCGCGGTTATCCGCCAGTTTGCGAAGCAGTGCCAGTTCTGTGGCTGTCAGAGGAATCGTATCTCCGTCTGAAAGCGTAACGAGGGCATCGTTCAGATTCACACTTCGATCTGCAAGTTTCAACTCTTTTGACTTGGTGCGGGCGAGTTCTGCACGATAAGTTCTCTGCAGGATATGCTGAACACGAAGAAGCAGTTCCTGTATCAGAAAAGGCTTTGTCAGGTAATCATCTGCACCAAGTCCGAGTCCAAATAAACGGTCCGCATCGGCATCTCTTGCGGAGAGAAAAAGAGCCGGAACGTCTGCTTTGGCACGCAGAGTACGGAACAGGGAAAAACCATCGCCGTCCGGAAGGTTGATATCCAGGATCATCAGTTCCGGGATCTCAGCCGCAAACAGTTTTTTGGCCGTAGCACAGTTTTCTGCGGTCTGGATATGTCTGTAACCTGCACCAGACAGCTGCTCGCAGAGAAGACGAAGCAGATCTTTGTTATCATCTACGATCAGAATCCGAACTTCATAAATACTGTTCATAATCAGAATCCTTTCAAACAATCAGTCAGTCTTAAATTCAGTTTTACTATATCATACTTTCAATCACTCTATCTGAAAATCCCAAAAACTTAAGCCAAAATTAAGACAGGGTTTGCGATGGATTAAGGTAGACAGTGTAAGCTTTAAACTGTTCCAACAGGAAGAGTGTTTGGAAATCCTGATATGGAACCGGAATTTGCAAAGTGACAATATTTTTAATAAGAAGGAGCGAATAGTATATGATTTCTGTTATTGAAACCCACGACCTCTGCAAAAGCTACAATGGTCGTATCGTAGTGGATCATCTGAATCTGTCAGTACCGCAGGGCTGCGTCTACGGTTTTCTTGGCCCCAACGGTGCCGGAAAATCGACAAGTATGAAAATCCTGCTTGGTCTGGTACACCCGACCAGCGGCAGTGTAAAACTATTCGGACATACGATGAATGAGGAAAATCGTATCGCATTGCTGAGAAAGACGGGAAGCCTGATCGAGTCCCCGTCAGGTTACCTGCACCTGACGGCACGTGAAAATCTTAAGATCATTGCAGACCTGAAAGACATCGACCACAAAGACATTGATCGTGTTTTGGAGATCGTACATCTGACTGCTGATGCAAACCGCAAAGTCGGGCAGTACTCTCTTGGAATGAAACAGCGGCTTGGCATTGCAATGGCATTACTTGGCAATCCCAAACTGCTGATTCTGGATGAGCCGACCAATGGTCTCGACCCTGCAGGAATCCAGGAAATGCGCAGTCTCATTGCGTCCATGCCGAAAAGCACCGGAGCGACGGTACTGATCTCCAGTCATCTGCTCGGTGAAATGGAGCAGATGGTCACACAGCTTGGAATTCTGGATCATGGAAAAATGATATTCGAAGGTTCCCTGCAGGAACTGCGTAAGCACAGCCGGGGCGGCCTCCAGATTCGAGTATTAAATGTGAAAAAAGGAATTGACATACTGAACCGTCAGGGCATTCTGACACAGACAATGACACATCATCCCGATATCCTGCAGCTGCCGTCGATTTCTGATGAAATACTGGCGGCACTGGTCCGAACACTTGCTGAAAATGGTGTCGGAGTTGTCGGACTGACTTCGGAGACAAAAAGCCTGGAAGAAATTTTCCTGAGTCTGACACAGAACGGCGGGGAGGTGGCATGATATGGCAGGTGCTTTTCGTGTAGAAGTACAAAAAGCTCACCGCAGGCATGATCTGCTGTTCTGCCTGGTGGTCCCTTTGATCGTAATGCTGTGGACAGGCGGTCTGTTATCGCCCGGTCCGGATGAACTGGCAAATGCGTATAGTGCATTGTTTTACAGCATTCCGATTGCCAATGTGCTGATTCTTCCGATCGTAATGGCAGTACTGGCAAGCCGGTTATGGGATATGGAAGTCAAGGGAAGTACCTGGAAACTTCTTTATACTCTGCAGAGCCGTAGGAGTCTGTTCCTTGGAAAAGCTTTGTTTGGTATCATGGAAGTTCTGCTTGTGACCTTTCTGGAAATGGGAGGCATATTTCTGACAGGAAAAATATATGGTTACACAGAGGATTTTCCAATAAGTCAATTTTTTTATCTGACAGGCTGTACACTGGCAGTGGAACTGATGCTCTTTTTTGGTGCATTTCTGCTCATGCTGCTGACCGGAAATCCGCTTCTGGCACTCTGTGCAGGAATCATAGCATCATTGACCGGGCTGTTTTCTGCTTTTATGCCAAAGGTCGTCAGCTATTTTGTTCCTTGGGGTTATTTTGTTCCACTGGGAACTTATGAAGTTGCAAACTGGGACCAGGCTGCACATACGGTTACTTATGGAACACGGCCGTACAATTGGGGGCTGCTCATTTTTACTGTGCTGCTGGTCATGAGCTTGTTCTATACAGCATGGCGAAGAGTACAGAAACAGGAGGTGTAAAAGATGTTGAAGCACTGTATTCAGGCAGAAAACCGAAAACTGCATGCGTCTCCGATCTGGGGGCTGTTTTTTGCATTGCCACTCATTTCCGCAATATATGGAACGTTTAATTATCTGCAAAATCTGGAGATCCTCAAAGATGGCTGGTACAGCCTCTGGACACAGCATACATTGTTTTATTCGATGTTTTTCTTTCCTGCAATGGTGGCTGCTTATGCAGCCTATCTGTGGAGAATGGAACATCTTGGACACAACTGGAATCTTATTATGACAAGCCCGGTCAGACCGATAGATCTTTTTCTGGCGAAATTTGTTGTGGTGGCAAAACTGGCTCTTTTGACACATCTGTTTGTATTTTTGCTGTATGCGTTTTGTGGAAAAGTTTTTGCACATCTTCCGGGAGTTCCACCGATGATCCTGCTGGCTTTTCTTCTTCGCGGTGCATTGGGAGCACTTGCGGTCATTGCGGCACAGCTTGTACTGGCTATGGTCATCCGAAGCTTTGCCATTCCGATCTTTCTCGGGCTGGTGGGCGGCATCACTGGTCTGCTGGCAGGGAGCAAAGGCCTTTCTCTGTTCTGGCCTTATGCACTGATGCAGGCAGGCATGAACGCCAACAAAAGCAAAGATGTGTTTGGCGGAGGAGATTACATTTTATTCTTTTTCAGCTGTAGTTTCTGGCTGGTAACAATGTTTCTAGTTGCTGGAATGTTTCTGAAAAAAAGAGACATCCGGGCGTAATTGAATCCTCTTCCATTTTGATTGACAGAATCGGAGAAATAACCTATTATAATTACAGAAATAAAGATTTCTACATGGGAAGCTTAGCCTTCCCATATTTTTTTACTATTATTATGGAAGAGGATTTGATAATGAAAAAAGAAAAAGGCAATGCCATCGCACTTCTGCCAATTGGGATATTTCTCATACTGTACCTGGGACTTGGCATTTTGTTTGAGTATGTGATGAAGATTCCGATGGGATTTTATAATGTACCGATCGTGGTTACATTTCTTGCCGCAATCCTGGTTGCCTGTCTGCAGAACAGGGCAGTAAGTTTTGACAGGAAACTTGAGATCATGGCGCATGGGGTCGGAGACAAAAATATCATTACAATGCTTCTGATCTTTCTCGCAGCAGGCTCTTTTGTCGGCGTGGTAGGAAGAAGCAGCGCGGAAAGTGTGGCATATTTTATGCTGACGCTGATTCCGGCGAGATTTTCTGTAGCGGTTTTATTTGTAGTTGCGTGTTTTGTATCGGTAGCAATGGGAACTTCTGTGGGAACGATCACGCTTCTGGTGCCGATCGCGGCGGCTGTTTCCAGTGCGTCAGGTTTTGACCTGGCATTCTGTGTGGCGTCGGTCATGGGAGGCGCGATGTTCGGCGACAACCTTTCTTTCATTTCTGATACCACGATCGCAGCCTGCAACGGACAGGGCTGTGAGATGAAAGATAAATTCCGTGAAAATTTCTGGATAGCATTTCCGGCGGCACTGACCACACTTGTTCTGATTCTGATCCTGTCTTTTCAGACGGAGATTCAGGGACATGTCAGCCAGTCCTATCATCTGCTTCAGATACTGCCGTATGTTCTGGTGCTGATCGGCGGTATTATTGGAATTAATGTATTTGTGGTTCTTCTGACAGGAATTGTTTCCGGCGCGATCATCATGCTTGCCGGAGGGCACATCACGCCAGTTGATCTTCTGACGAATATGGGATCCGGCGTATCAGGAATGTTTGAGACCTGTATGGTGGCGATCCTGGTAGCGGCGATGTGTGCGCTGATTCGTGAGTACGGCGGTTTTGATGCACTTCTTGGCTGGATCCACAAAATCTTCCGTGGCAGAAAAGGCGGGCAGCTTGGTATGGGACTTCTTGTCGGAGCCATGGATATTGCAACTGCGAATAATACAGTAGCCATTGTCATGGCAAATCCGATTGCTAGAGAGATGGCACAGGAGTATGGGATCGCACCAAGAAAAACTGCCTCCCTGCTGGATACTTTTTCCTGTATCTTTCAGGGAATCATTCCATATGGTGCACAGATGCTCGTGGCAATCTCAGCGGTCAATGAGCTGGGTGGTGAAATTTCTGCTTTTCAGATCATTCCGAAACTTTTTTACCCGATGTTTCTTCTGCTTGCATCCATCGTTGCTATAGTAAGAAGTGATAAACAATAATTTGTGAGCAGCGGGACATGTGAATTTACGAAAAAAACAAATTTTCAAAAAACACTTGACCTTCCACCTTATGGAAGCTGTATAAAACAAGTACAGACAGCGATATGAAGAGTTTTTCAGACTGTCAGGAAAGTAAGAGGTAGCGCAATGAAGATCAAACAGGTGGAAGAGCTTGTAGGAATCACAAGAAAAAATATCCGTTTTTATGAAGACCAGGGGCTTCTCAATGTAGAACGTGCCGAAAACGGATACAGGGAATATCATCAGGAGGATGTCATACGGCTTCAGGAGATCAAATTATTCCGAAAGATGGATATTTCCATAGAAGAAATGAAACTTCTCTTCGAAAAAAAGAAAAGCCTGCAGATCTGTCTGGAACAGCATCTCAAAGAACTGGAACATCGAAAGGAAGGTCTTTTGAAGATGCAGGACATGTGCGAACGCCTGATCCTGGAACACCGGTCACTGGAATCTCTGAATGCAGAGGACTGTCTGGAAGAAATCGAGCAGATGGAGAAAGAAGGTGCAAAGTTTATGAACGTAAACAAAACGGATGTGCACAAGAAAAAAAGAACGGGAGCGATCATCGGTGCAGCGGTTATGACGGTGCTCATGCTACTTACGATCGTAATCGTATTCTGGGCAAACACGCAGGACCCGATTCCGCTGGGACTGCTTTTGCTGATCACAGGGATCCCGGCAGTCATCATTGCAGGAACGCTCATAGCACTTGCAGGAAGAATGAAAGAGATCGAAGGAGGAGAAGAAGATGAAGCTTCTAAGTATTGAATATATCCCGGGAGTGGATTTTGAGCCACTCGGAATCGTAAAAGGAACCGTTGTGCAGACCAAGAACGTCGGCAGAGATTTCATGGCAGGTATGAAAACCCTGGTTGGAGGCGAGATCGTAGGTTATACAGAAATGCTGAATGAGGCAAGACAGATTGCCACGAAGCGTATGGTAGATGAGGCAAAAGAGATGGATGCCGATGCGGTGATCGGTGTCAAGTATGGCTCCTCTCAGGTCATGGCAGGGGCAGCAGAAGTGATCGCTTATGGAACTGCGGTGAAATATAAATAAAAATGGTCGAAAGAAGCTCACATCACAATGAAACGTGGTGAGAGCTTTTTTTCTGTATGAAATATATGGTGAAAACATATTGCAAACCATGTATAATAGGAATACTGGATGATATGCAAAAGATATCTGGAATTCTGAGATGGATCCAGATCTGCATAATAGAGTGAAAATAAAAACGGATGAGGAATTTAATTGATGGAGGGAAATTTAACAAAGGGTCCTATTCTGAAAACGTTGACGAAGCTTGCCATTCCGATTATGGCATCGTCGTTTCTTGGGACTTTGTATAATATCACGGATATGGCGTGGATCGGGCTGCTTGGATCGAAGGCAGTTGCCGGTGTTGGAGTTGGCGGTATGTTTACCTGGCTTTCGCAGGGACTTGCCTCTATGGCGAGAATGGGCGGTCAGGTGCAGGTTGCACAGTGCATCGGACGCGGTGAACGGGACAGGGCACATGGATTTGCACAGACAGCAGTACAGCTGGCAGCGGCAATGGGAATGGCATATGCGATTCTTTCGCTGGTATTTACGAAGCAGATGGTCGGCTTTTTTCAGTTGGCAGATACCGAGGCGCATGCAGCGGCTATGTCGTATACGAGGATTGCGTGCGGGCTGATTGTATTTTCATTTATGACGTTGACGCTGACAGGACTCTATACGGCACAGGGAGATTCCAAGACACCATTTCTGGCGAATCTGATCGGGCTTGTCACAAACATGATCCTGGATCCCATTCTGATCCTTGGACCGGGACCTTTTCCGAAATTGGGTGTGATCGGAGCTGCAATTGCAACGGTAACGGCACAGGCGATCGTTATGAGCATTATGGTTCTTGCGATTATTGTACGGAAAAAAGAAAATGTACTGAAAGGAATCCGGCTTTTTGCCAGAATCCCACGTGAATATCTGGGTGGAATCTGCAAGATTGGAATCCCGACAGCGATTCAGGGAATGGCATACTGTGCAATTTCTATGGTTCTGACACGAATGGTATCGGGATATGGCGCAGAGGCAGTTGCGACACAGAGAGTCGGTGGACAGATCGAGTCGATCTCCTGGAATACGGCAGATGGTTTTGCGGCGGCACTGAATGCTTTTATTGCGCAGAATTACGGAGCCGGTAAAATGAACCGTGTGAAAAAAGGTTACAAAGCATCACTATGGACGGTTGGAATCTGGGGAGTGTTGATCTCACTTGCATTCATATGCTTCCCCAATGTGATCGCAGATATCTTTTTCCACGAACCGAAGGCAGTTGAGACAGCAGTTGGTTATCTCGTGATCATT
Source organism: Blautia sp. MSJ-19 (assembly GCF_018918125.1). Classification (GTDB taxonomy): domain Bacteria; phylum Bacillota; class Clostridia; order Lachnospirales; family Lachnospiraceae; genus Blautia_A. The sequence continues at coordinate 9,046 of NZ_JAHLQA010000044.1, read as the reverse complement.
GGATTCAGCGAGGCATTTATGTGTGTGGAACTGACAACAGTAGGGGCTTTGTCCGGACTTGGCAGGACGAGACTCTGTAGTATCATCAGTATCACCTTTACCAGCGCCAGAATCCCGCTCGCAATTATTCTCGGCGGAATCATGGGACTCAGCGGAATCTGGTGGGCACTTTCTGCAACATCGATCGTCAAAGGAATCATATTTACATGTACATTTCTGTGGATCACAAGGAAGCGGGGGTAAACTTATGAAAACAGCAAAAAAGATTTTTAAGATCATTGGAATAATAGCAGGGGTGGTTGTGGTCGCGTTGATCGCGTATATCATCTATCTTTTTGCAAGCTATCACCGCATCGAGGACAATCTGTCGCTGGAGGTGGAATCTCATGCGGCAGAGGCGGAGCTTACGACGGACAAAGAATATTCCGCACTTACATACAATATCGGCTTTGGCGCATACACACCGGATTTCAGCTTCTTTATGGATGGTGGTAAATCTTCCTGGGCAAAGAGCAAGGACAGTGTGCTTGAGACGGTTCAGGGTGCAGGAGAACTGGTAGCTTCTTACGATCCGGATTTTGCATTGATCGAAGAAGTAGATCTGGATTCCACCAGAAGCTACCATGTAAACGAATACTCCATACTGAAGGACTGTTTCTCAGATTATGATACCGTATTTGCACAGAATTACGATTCTGCATTCTTATTTTATCCATTTACCCAGCCACATGGCAAGAGCAGATCCGGACTGGCTCTGTTTTCCAGATATCCGGTTACAGATTCTCTGAGAAGAAGCTTTCCGGTATCGACTTCTTTCAGCAAATTTTTTGATTTGGATCGTTGCTACAGTATTTCCAGAGTTCCGGTGAACAATGGCAAAGAACTTGTAATCTTCGAACTGCATATGTCGGCCTATGGGAACAGCGATGCAATCCGGGAAGGTCAGATCAGCATGCTGGCAGAGGATATGCAGAAAGAATACGAAGCAGGAAATTATGTGCTCTGCGGTGGTGATTTCAATCATGATCTGAAGGCTGCAGAGGACGACTCCACGGAAAGAGAATCCTGGGCATATCCATTCCCGCGTGAAAAACTTCCGGAACATTTTGGATTCTGCATTGACCAGCTGACTGATCAGGAGCGGGAAGATCTGTGGGACAGTGCCCGTAATGCAGACATGGAATATGTACCGGGAGAAACCTATACGGTTACACTGGATGGTTTTATCATTTCGGATAATATAGAATGTATTTCTTATGAGGATATCAATACCGGCTATTCTTATTCTGATCATGACCCGGTGTATGTGAAATTTAAATTACAGAAATAGCAGAAAGTTCGTTCCGAAACATTTTCAGATAAGAGTGAATGTGAATGGAGTGAACAGTAACAAAAGAATATGACATACCAGAGAAAAAATGTTCCGGATCAGACCGGATAAGAGATTAAAAACTGGTATGTCGTATTTTTTTTCGTTTGAAATATGACGTTATGTATTTACAAAAAGTTGTACAGGCGAGTATAATTCTGCATATATGTCATTCTGTGGGAATGGAATTTGTAAAAGAATAAAAGGGGTATCGTATGGGAAAGAAAAAGTTAGCATGTCTGGCTCTTACCGGTGCGATGGCAGTGTCGGCGTTGGCAGGCTGCGGAGGAAATATGCCAACAGCAGAACAAAAAGAAACAACAGATCATGCAGAACAGAATATTACAGAAAAAGAGGATCCTGCAAAAGAAACAGACGGTCACGAACCGTTGACGATCGTGGATTCAGGGCAGGATTATACAGAACTTATGAAACTGGTCAATGAGAAATATCCAGAGATCCGGCTTCAGATCGAGGGGTATATTGGTCAGAATCAGTCGCGTTATTTTTACAGACAGCTTGAAACAGACAGTATTCCGGACATCTATACGACGACGTATGCCTGGGATGATGAATTGCAGAAAGAGCATCTGCTGGATCTTTCCGGGGAAGAGTTCAGCAGTAACTATAATGAAGTGAATCTGGATGCCTGCAGTGTGGACGGCGGAAATTATCTGCTTCCGGGAGATTATTCTATAAGAGGGATCATCTATAATAAAACATTATTTGAGAAACATGGATGGAATATTCCAAAAAATTTTAACGAACTCGAAGTGCTTCTGCCGAAGATAGAAGAGGCAGGTGTGCAGCCATGTATTACGATGCTTGGACTTCCGGGTTTTAGTTTTCAGTATTTCTGTAATGTCGCAGATACAATGTTTCTGATGACAAAAGATGGAATTGCCTGGGAAAAGGAGTTTGAGGAAGGCAAAGCAACAGCAGTGGATGGCCTTTCAGACTGTGCGGAATATTTTCAGAAGTGGATAGACTGCGGTATGATCAACAGTGACAGTGACAATCTTGGAATTATTGACTGTCAGAACAAATTTTATGAGGGAAATACGGCATTTATAATCGGAAATATGGATCGGTGGACACAAAATGAGGATGGAACCGGAGATCAGTACGGGATAATGCCGTATCTCTCAGAGGATGGCAGCGAGAATATGTATATTACTTCTGTACGAAGATATTATGGCATCAACAAGCATCTGGAAGATGAAGGAAATGAGCAGAAGTTAGAGGATGCGCTGCATTTTATGGAAGTTTTGTCGACTCCGGAGGGAGAAGAAGCGCTGGAAGGTGGCAGAGGCAGTTCTATTTCTTCTCTGAAGGATGGTACAGTTGCGGACGACAGTCCATATAAGGAAGCTACCGAAGAAATACAGATGGGACATGGAGCATCTCTTATTTATTCTGGATGGGAGGCTGTGATCGCAGACGGTGGAGAGGCAGCGGCAGACTGGATCCGTGGGGAAAAAACAGGGCAGGAAGTGCTGGAGATTTTTGACAGGCTCCAGTCGAATTATATTAAAAACGGACAGGAAAGCTATGGAACAGCAAAGGATACGCTGGATACGGAGCAGTGTGCGAAACTGACGGGAATTATGTTTGGAGAAGCCTGCGATGCGGAAGTGGCACTGGTTTCTGTCAATGAATGGAAAGAAGATGTTGATGCGGCATGGGAAAACTTCTATGGAGTAAATGGCAGATTGTTTGAAGGGCCGATCACAGAAGATGATCTGGTCGTATTTTTGCCGACGGGCTGGTATGACACGATTCATACGGCACAACTTACAGGAAGTGAAATCAAAGAGCTGTATCAGAAGGGATACAGTCTGTACTGGGATGATGTTATTTATCCGTATGTTCTTATGACAAAAGACGGGGAAGAACTGGAGGAGGATAAGGAGTATACAACTGTGCTCTGCGGAGATCCAAAGGAACTTAAAGAAAATGGAAAGGTTCAGGATACAGGAATTTCCGGACTTGAAGCAGCAAAAACCTATCTGCAGCAAAAAGGTGAGATATCAGCAGATACATTGGAGTGGAGATGACAGAGGAACAGAGACAGCAACACAAGAGACAACCGAATAGAAGGATGTTCCCACCGGTTCTGGCTATTATATTTGCCATTATCACGGGTCTTTGTATAAGTGCTGCAGGAGGAAGATTTTTCCGCAGATATCTGAATGAACAGATATATAAAGAACGCGTAAGTCAGTTGACGGAAAGTACGGAACTTTTGTATACAAATCTGGAAAATACACTGGATTCTCAGTGGATATATCTTTCAGGTATTGTGAGTGGACTGAATTATCAGCATCCGGGAAATATACTGCAGATGCGTTCATATCTGAGAAATGTAATAAGTCAGCTGGAAATGGAGCAACTTGGCTGCAGGATCATTCTTCTGGATGATAAAGGGATTTTTTATGACAGCAATGGTAAACAGGGAATCTGGAGCGGTTCAGCAGAGATTGATGATTTGCAGAAGCGTCAGAGCTTTTTGACGGATTCCATGGGAAGCAGCGAAAACCAGATGGCTTTTGCAGAAAAACTTCCACAGTCATTGGTGATTATGAAAGGCACAGAGGAAATCTGCATCACACATGCGGTACTTCTGAAAGATATGAGTGCACTGACACCATATTTCAGATCGAATGCATATTCCAATGACAATCTGACTTATATCCTTCGGGATAATGGAGTCAAAATGTACTCTGATGAACAGCAAAAGACCAGTTTCCTGAAAGGACGTAATGCATTCCGTACTCTGGAAGAGATGGAATACACGCATTATGCGGATTTTGAAAGTTGTAAGGCTGATCTGGACAAGAATGGATTTGTTTGTGCGAATGTGTTTTATGAGGGGCAGGAGTACTATTATTGTCTGAAAAAGATTGCGGATTATGACTGGACGATGCTTTTTCTTGTATCAGCGGACAGCGTAGCTGCAAATACGATGAATATGATAAATTCCATCGTACATACATTTTTTGTACTGACCGGAGCTGCACTGGCGCTCCTGTGTGCCGGATTCTATATCTGGTACAGGAACAGGAAAACGCGTTCACTGTATCAGTTTGAACTGGAAAGTAACGAACGATTATCGGAAGTCAATCAGCAGCTGGAAGCGGCAAAGAAAGCAGCGGAAGAAGCATTTCATATTGCGGAGGAGGCAAACCAGTCAAAGAGTCAGTTTCTTTCCAATATGAGTCATGACATGCGAACTCCGATGAATGCCATCGTAGGATTTACGACGTTGCTTGGAAAAGCTAATAATGATCCGGAAAAGGTAAAAGAATACACGCGTAAGATTGCTTTTTCCAGTCGTCATCTGCTGGGGCTGATCAATGATGTGCTGGACATGTCCAAGATTGAGGCCGGCAAGATGCAGTTGTCCCTGGAAGAAGAAAATATGGACGAGATCATTGAAAATATTGACATTCTGGTTCGACCACAGACGATGGCGAAGAGGCAGCAGTTTGATGTTGTTACAGAAAATCTTCTGCATAAAATAGTTATGGTGGACAGGCTTCGTCTGAATCAGATTCTTCAGAATCTGTTGTCCAATGCGGTAAAATACACACCGCAGGGAGGGCATATCCGACTTTGCGTACAGGAACTTCCGCAACGCAGTGCGGCATGTGCAAATTACCGGTTTATTGTGGAAGATAATGGCTATGGAATGAGCGAAGAATATGTAAAAAATGTCTTCCAGGTATTTTCAAGAGAAGAAGATACACGTATCAATAAAATTCAGGGAAGTGGCCTGGGAATGGCAATCACCAAAAATCTTGTAAACCTGATGGGTGGAAGTATTTCTGTCAGAAGTCAGAAAGGAGCCGGGTCTACTTTTACACTGGATCTGGAACTGTGTATCAGTGAGAAACTGGTATGGAGTCAGCATGGAGAGTCTTCGGCTGTTGAGAAAGAGGCACAGATTCTGAAGGACATGCATGTCCTGGTTGTTGAGGATAATGAGATTAACGCGGAAATCATTGTCGAGCTTCTCAAAATGGAGGGAGCGGTATGCACAGTCTGTGAAAACGGGCAGGAAGCTGTGGACATGTTTGGACAGTCGTCACCGGGAGAGATTGATCTGATCCTGATGGATGTGCAGATGCCGGTTATGAATGGATATGAAGCAACAAAGGCAATCCGCAAATCCGGACATCCGATGGCGGAGAAGATTCCGATCATTGCAATGACAGCAAATGCTTTTGTGGAAGATATCCATGATGCATTGGATGCCGGGATGAATGCACATGTGGCGAAACCGGTAGATATGAAAGTTTTGAAAGAAACTGTAAGACAGGTATTAGATGAGGCATAGATATGAGGATGCAGAGAGTGATGTACGCTTTCTGCATCCTTTTTGGTGCAACAAATTTGGTGCAGACTTTGGTGCGAAATTCACTTCCTTTTTAGAAAGAGTATGGTAAAATGTAGAATACAGAGGTTAGAAGAAACTAACATGAGCGCTATTGTATGATAACAGACGGGGAGGATAGATTATGCAATTTTATGAAAGTGGAGATAAAAATAAACCGGTGATTTTCTTATTCCCGGGGACCTGTTGTTTATATAACAGTTTTGATCATGTACTGGAGAGATTGCATCAGTACTTTTATACGGTGGCTGTGTCTTATGATGGATTTGATCCGAATGAAAAAACGGAATTTCAGTCGATGGAAGATGAGTGCGTAAAGATTGAGCGGGAAATCATTCAGAAATACAATGGAAAGATTATGGCAGCATATGGATGTTCACTTGGTGGAAGTTTTGTATCACTTCTGATCCAGCGTAGGCGGATACGGATAGCACATGGCATCATTGGAAGCAGTGATATGGACGAGGCTGGTCCGCTTATGGCGAAGATTCAGGCAAATATCATTGTGCCGATCATGTATAAAATGTTGCAGACAGGTACACTTCCGAAGTTTATGCAGAAGAGAATGGAGAAGGCAGATGAGGCGAAGAGGGAACTTGTAAAATGTTTCCTGGATATGTTCGGAATCGGTAAAGGTGGCAGTCCGTGGGTTACAAAGAAGAGTATTTATAACCAGTTTTATTCGGATCTTGTCACAAAGGTACAGCATGGAATCGATGTGCCGGGAACTACGATCCATGTATTTTACGCTACCAAAATGGGCAAAAAATATGAGCAGAGATATCGTACATATTTCAAAAATCCGGATATCCGTCGACATGATATGCAGCATGAAGAACTGTTTTGCAGTCATGTAGAAGAGTGGGTAGAGGAAGTACGGAAGTGTTGTGGGATGGAGTGAGCAGGACATGAGGAGTTGCCGGTGAATGCTGCTGATGGTGGTCATAAAGTGCAATAGGGATGACTGCGGAGAGAGTAAGTCATTGGAAGCATGAAAAATGGTTGGTCCTGATATAAGTAAATCTGACTGGAGTCAATAAAATGCCCAAAATCAGATGGTTTAAATTCAAGTAGTTATCCAACAGGTCAACAAAGTAAAATGTGATAAGTATTTACAGGCGATATCTCACGAGGATGAAACTGGCTTATAAAAATACATTGCACTTGCACAGAGTACATGATACGATTGCCATAATATCTGGTTATTAAAGAATAAGTGGGGGAATGGAGAAAGAAAGTGAACGGAAAAACGAACAACAAAATATTTTATAACAAATTATGGGGGCTGATGCTTCCAATCGTGTTGCAGAATCTGATGTTGGCACTGGTAGCGGTTGCAGATGCATTTATGCTCGGTGGAATGGATCAGAATTATATGTCAGCGGTGTCGCTGGCGACGCAGATTCAGTTTATCCAGAATATGTTTTTGTCAGCCGCAACAGCAAGCCTTGGAATTCTGGGAGCACAGTACTGGGGCAAAGGTGACGTGAAGACACTGGATGAAATCTTCTGCATGGCATTGCGGCTCTGTGGGCTGGTATCGGTTGTGTTTTTTGTAGCCTGTGCATTCGGCGGCAGATATCTGATGCTGATCTTTACAAATGAGAGTGTTCTGATTGACTACGGAGTGAATTATCTGCGGATTGCAGGATTTTCTTATCTGCTTACAGGAATTTCACAGTGTTATCTGGTTATTATGAAAGTGAGTGAGCATGCCAGGACAACAGCTGCCATCAGTTCAGCAACGGTCTGTATCAACATTATTTTGAACGCGGTATTTATTTATGGTGCATTCGGGCTGGAAGCAATGGGCGTCCGTGGTGCGGCACTGGCGACCCTGATCGCACGTATCATCGAGCTGACATGTGCAGTGGCAGTATCTTACAGAAAAGGATATATTCATCCGCAAATGAAGTTTCTGTTTCGCAGAAATAAACAATTGTCAAAAGATTTTTCCAAATGTGCCATGCCACTTCTGGGAGCCTGTCTGTTCTGGGGAATCGGTTTTACCTCTTATTCTTCGTTCATGGGACATCTGGGAGTCGATGCAGCGGCAGCAAACTCTGTAGCGGCAGTTGTGCGAGATGTGGTCTGCTGTCTTAGTGCCGGAATTTCCGGTGCGGCTGGCATCATGGTAGGAAATGAACTTGGAGCCGGAAATCTGGAACGTGGCAAAGAATATGGAATCCGTCTTCTTAAGATTTCCTGCTTTTGCGGCATTGTGGCAGCACTTCTGATGTGTGTGGCGGCACCAGTTGTTTTACATTTTGTGAAATTGACACCACAGGCAATTTCCTACCTGAAAGGAATGTTCGCCGTAATAGCTTTTTATATGATCGGGCGTGCGATCAATGACGTAACGATCAACGGAATTTTCGGTGCAGGTGGAGATACACTGTTTGATATGTACAGTCTTGCTGTCTGTATGTGGTGCCTGGCGATTCCACTGGCTGCCGCCGGTACCTATTATTTTCACTGGCCGGTTGTGGTTGTTTATGCATGTACCTGCATCGATGAAGTAGGAAAATTACCGTGGGTGCTGCACCATTTCCGAAAATATAAGTGGGTGAAAGATCTGACGCGTTGAGAGTTCGGAAACCAGGATTGACAGAAAGTATGAAAAGAGAGTAAAGTTATGCTGTAAAGAAAAATCTATGTGTATGATAAAATGGATCATGACAGATACTTATAAAAAAGGAGATTGTAATTATGCCATATATTAAAAATATTGAACATGAAAAAGTAGTAAATCTGGCAGGCGAAGTAGATTACATGCCGGGGCAGGTAGTCAGCAAGACACTGGCACAGAATGATGCAGTCAGCGTTACTTTGTTTGCTTTTGAAAAAGGCGAGGAGATTGGAACACATGACTCCAAAGGTGATGCGATGGTTACTGTCTTGGATGGGGTTGGAGAATTTACTGTAGGTGGAGTGAAACATGTTTGCAAGGCAGGAGAAGCACTGGTAATGCCGGCGACGATTCCGCATGCCGTTTATGCAGTAGAAAGATTCAAAATGCTTCTGACCGTTGTATTTCCGGTGAATAAATAATAAATGATGCTGAATTGGCGGCAAGATGGAGCCATGGGGATGGTGTTTGTGGTACAAACACCGTCCCTGTGCTCTATGGAGAGGGATACGAGACAAATTGTTTCGTATCCCTTTTTGTATAAGGAAAACCACGCGATAGTCGCGTGGTTCTATAGAAGCTTTAGCGATGTATTCAGTTATTTTAACTCCTAATGTGTATAATAAAAACGTGACCTGCCAGTTACGTAAAT
>NZ_JAHLQA010000015.1 GCF_018918125.1 Blautia sp. MSJ-19 | reverse complement strand
AGTCCTTGACGGAAACTACGATGCGAGAAAAGAGGCGATAACGGATGAACCAGAACCAACCAACGCAGTCAAGCTATGGTGAATGCCCGGTATGCCACGGGACAGGCTGGGAGACATATTATGCGACTGTTTACGATTACGGTCTTCCGGAAGAAATCCAGTATGCACGAAGATGCCCGAAATGCAGAGGCGGTTATAGAGTACAGGACCGTACTGGTGTGCCAAAAGAATATCATGATGCAGATCTTGGAAAATTTGATTTTGGCATTTACAACAACGACATGAGTAAGCTACAGAACCTGTGTGTTAATTTCCTGAATCATTTCGAGAAATGGGAGATGGCAGGGAAAGGGCTGTATCTGTACAGCAAGACACCGGGAAGTGGGAAAACCTTTTTGGCGTGCTGCCTGGCAAAGTCAGTGATGATGAAGTACGACTTGCAGATGCGATTTGTGACCGCACCGGATTACATAAGCGCTGTTGGTGACAGCTACAAGCGTGACCGTGGCGAAGAGGATCTAAGCCAGGTATATCGAGAATGTAAACTTCTTGTGTTGGATGATATCGGAGCTCAGGCAGATAAGGAATGGCAGCGGCAGGAAATGTTCCGGCTGATTAATAAGCGCATGGAGGATGGCAATATCACAATCTATACATCCAACATGAGCACTGACAACCTGAACGTGGATGCCAGAACAAGAGACAGAATCATAAAGACCAGCGTAGAGCTTTGGATGCCGGAAGAGGGAATACGAAAGAAAAAGGCAGCAGGCGAACAGAGACAGTTTCTGGCAAGCGTGATGGGATAAGGAGAATAGCACAGCGTGAATACAATTATTGTACCTTATGAAGAAATAATGGAAGCTCACGAAGTTCATACGAGCGGATTTATTTTTGATAAATTTGTTTTGAGATTAATCCAAGATAAAAAAGCACATGACGTCCTGATACAAATAGACGATTCAAAGTCGTGGTTCACAGGGAATATATGGGCTGCTCCTGTTTTTGGAAAGAAGGAAGATGCTTTTTTATTAGAGCTTGTTTATCAAATAAATGTATCACCGGAAACAGGTGAACCAATTGTTCATATGGCACCATTGGATAAAGATATGACACAAGAAGATTGTAAAAGGTATGTAGAAGCAGGATATGGATATGGAGAATGGGTACTGCGTGCATTACTTACAATAATGGAAGAAATTGAAAACCGGAACAAAGTAATTAAAGAAAGCACGGGAGGCAGAACAACCACCAAAAGAAGTAAAAACGTAAAAAAAACCGAAGACAATAAGGTGTTCCTGCTTGATGATTTGGTCGAATATGTTGTGAAAAATAATATATATCCAAAACATTCAGCACATCACTCGATTCAATGTCCTTGCTGGAGTGTAAGAGGTCATTATAGGACATATAAAAGTGGAAAAACAGTATTTGTAAAGCCTCACCGGAAAGGGAAAAAGCGGGAAACAGCAGAACCAAAAGAAAATATTTATATTGTCTAGGAAAATGATACAAGGAGAATAACATGAATAAAATGCGTGAATACGAGCGAGGTCGCGAAGATGGGCTTGACCTTGCTCTCAGGATAGTGAAGCAGGGGGGGATTGAAGCACTGGAGAAGGAGATAAAGTTCCGAAACATTACAGGTGTGCACACATCTCTTGCAACGAAAGATCTGGACAAGGCATCCCAGAAGATCAAGCAGATGACCTTGGACACATTTACGATTCTTGGAATCGCGGTATTGCATGATACTTTTGGTTTCGGTCAGATACGCTGTCAGAGATTTATGGACGGCATGGACAACAGCGCACCGTATCTTGGAATGATGGCAAGCGAGGGTGGTCAGAGAGAGGAAGCACTGATTGAGCATGGTTGCAATTACTATGGTAAGACTGTGATCCGATCAGCACCGTTCGCGATCTTCATGCGGCAGGACATATTGACACTGGCGTTAGAGATGGAACAATGGTACCACGATCATCTGGAATATTTTGAAAAGAAATTCCATGAGCAGCCGTATGGAAGAAACAAAGATGGAAGCCTTAAGGAATATGTACCAGTAGATTCAATCATTCCAATAATCTACGGGGAAATCCAGGAGGATGATCTGGGGATCCTGAGAACAACAGGAGCACAGCGGACAGGCTGCGAGATGTGTGGTTTCGGAATCCACCTGGAGAAACGTCCGCATCGATTTGACAGGTTAAGGGAAAGAAATCCAAAAGCCTGGGAGTTTTGGATGTACCGCTGTTGCACAGATCCGAAGACCGGAGAGAAATATGGATGGGGCAGAGTACTGGATTATATCGGTGTTGAGTGGGAAGACATTCCACCGGTACAGATGACGATCTTCGATTATCCGGAACTGCTGCCAGAGGAGAAACAAGCATGGAGGAGATAAAATTAAAACCTTGCCCGTTTTGCGGAAAAGAGATAGATACAGAGAAAAACACATATATTCCGGAAAGAGACTGGGCGCCGTCTTTTTACGATCCTGACAGTGGAGGATTACCAGTAAGCATTCGGTGCGAATGTGGATTAGAATTTTGTCCGAGCACATGGGATTGGGAAGAAGCTGTGAAAGCATGGAACAAGAGGAAGGAATGAACCAGTTAATGTTGATCTTGGACACTCCGGAGAATTGCGAATGCTGCTTATGTCTGGGAGGCATCACACTTGCATGTACTGTATGCAGAGCCAAGGGGAGAATTATTGAGGATACTTTCAGTAAGCCGTGGTGGTGTCCACTTATACCATTAAATTCAGAGAAAGAAGGTAAATAAATGAATAGTGTAAAAATGATCAAACTTGAAGACGGGGATTATGCTCCGGAAGAATGCTGTACATTTGGCAGGAACTTCGAGACGGGCGAAATGGAAGTAGATGATGTCAGCCTGCCTTGCGGCGGTGACTGCTCGTGCGGAGGCACTTTTGAGGATCCGTGTAAAAACTGTGTGATCCAGAAGATCATGAATGAGTATGGCGAGCAGGAAGAGAACAGGTGGATTCCAGTCGATGAAAAGTTACCGGATCCAGATGAATATATTTTGGTATCATTTGAGAACTTTTCTGTTCCGATGATTGGTCGATACACAGTTGATGATAAAGACAGCGGCACATTTAGAATGGGTGATGAAAATGATAGTTTTATTGAAAATGATTTGTTTGTCAATGCATGGATGCCGCTTCTGAAACCATACAAGGAGGAAACAGACAATGATTAACTTTGCATTAGGCTTTTTAGTTGGTGTTGTAACCGGAGTTGCTGGGCTTATATGCTTCGCTCTCGCATACAGTAAGAACCATTCGGACGATGAGAACTGATAGCATGAAGATACGGTTGATAGATGTCGACGGTCATAATTTTCCGAATCTTCCGCTGATGAAATTATCAGCGTGGCATAAACAACAAGGTAATGATGTTGATTGGTATAATCCACTGATTGAATGGAAGGACCCTCCGGACAAGGTATACATGAGCAAAGTATTTACTTTTACACCAGATTATCAACATCCCGTCTGTGGAGTAGAAATTGTAAAAGGTGGGACCGGCTATGAATACCCATCAGGAGGGAATTCCTTACCAGAAGAAATCGAGCATATTTACCCTGACTATGAATTGTATCCGCAATATAAAGATACAGCTTACGGCTTCCTGACGCGAGGATGTCCAAGGGGATGCGATTTCTGCATTGTAAAGAGCAAAGAAGGGAAGAAAAGCTATAAAGCAGCTGATTTATCGGAGTTCTGGAATGGTCAAAAGAATATCGTTCTGTTGGATCCCAATATGTTTGCTTGTCGCGAATGGAGAGGATTGAGCCAACAGCTTATTGATAGCGGTGCGTGGATAGATTTCTCACAAGGCTGTGACATTCGGATTATGACTGAAGAAAAGGCAGAATACATCCAACAGATGAAGATTAAGCAGATACATTTCGCTTGGGACCGATATGAGGACAAAGACATAATTCTTCCAAAATTACGGATGTTTCAGGAATTGACCGGATGGGACAGGCGGAAAATGACAGTATATGTTCTGTGCGGGTTTGACACGACGCTCGAACAGGATCTTGACAGAATATATGCGCTAAGAAATTTGCGATATTCGCCATATGTGATGATATACGATAAATACAAATTAAAGAAGCGTGATCCGCTGAAACGGATGCAGAGATGGGTGAATTCCAGATTTGCATTTATGGCGTGCGAACGGTTCGAAGATTATACAGGATAGAGAGGAGAAAGTCATGCTGACAAGGCACAAGCACTTGAGAGATTACGGGATCCCGACAGAAGATATCGAAAAACTGAATAGCATGCTCAAGGATTTCCCGGAAGAATACACAGACATCCTCTATAGTGCCGCCCTGTCAGCCTGCCCTAAAGGGCTTGCGGAGCTGATAAGTTACGGCATCCTACACCAGAAGGGGTACGACGGTATGACACTCGAGAGATATGTTCCGATCAACCGCAGAGACTTTTATGCATACAAGCGGAAGACACTTGCGGAGTTATATGACCAGATGCGATTGTTGGGAATGTGGAAAGGGGAATGAAGATGAGATTAATTGATGCAAACAAGCTGAAAGAAGTAATTCACAAATTATATTCTGATGATTTAGAAATTCTTGAAAAGATTGACGAACAACCAACTGCCTATGATTTGGACAAGGTTGTAAAACAGATTAAGGTCATCAAGGAAAAAGAATGTACAGCTTGCACAGACGAAGACTGCGGATATTGCAAATATTTCAATGATTGCAAAAATGGAGATATGAGTGACAAACTTGCACTGGACAAAGCAATCGAAATTGTGGAAGGCGGTGGAGATGAATGTATAGCACAGGACACTGATACAAATTTCGAAGCAGATACATGGGATGAGCTAAAAAGAGGATGCCCGCTTATGGATTTTCCGGAAAAAGATAATGGAGATTATCCGGCAAATACATTTGACGCTGGACATGCGGAAGGCTAGAACGCTTGCATTGATGAGATTACAGGAGGTGTGGATTAATGGCATGTGCAAAGAAATGCGATAGATGCGGAAAACTATACGAACAGTATAATACCCCAAATAATAGAAAAAATCCTAATGGGATTATGACATTAAATCTGGATAGTCAGAGAAAATACTTTTCGCATGATGCTATGGATTTATGTCCTGAATGCATGAAAGAATTTCAGGACTGGTTCGGGAAGGTGAAGTAGATGGAGAGATTAACAATTGAAAAAGCTATTAAGTATGCCGAAGAAGTAGCACGAAAGAACAGAAAAAATAAAAAAAAGGACACTATTGTTATTCCCAATAGCTTTATCAGCAGCGATGACTGTGCAGAAAAATATGGACAAGTCGCAAAATGGTTGGAAGAGTTGAAAGCATATAAAGACGCAGAAGAACAGGGCTTGCTGGTGAGATTGCCGTGCAAGGAAGCGTATACGCAGTCTGGAGATTACGTTTATCTTATTGATGATTATGAAATCGTTAAATGCGTGCATTGCGGGTTGGGAATTGACCCGTTGAGCGGAAAAGCCTACATTACGCTTGCGACAGATGAAAAGATATTTCCTCGTAGAAGTCCAGACCCAGAACAGGATTTGGAGCCTGCTGATTGGTGCACTAATACAACAGATGCCGAGGTGAGCGAAATTGGCGAAACACTGTTTTGGACTCGTGAGGAAGCTGAGAAGAAGTTGGAGGAGATGAAGAATGAATAATAAAGTCTTATTAGCATTTGCGGTAATCGGAATTATGTTCACAGTGCTTGTGATTGAAGAAATTCTGTCAAACTTATGGACAAAAATCAAGCTCTGGCGTAGAGACGGCTGCAAGATCAAATGCCTTTGCAAGCCACATATATACGAATTTGATTTTTGCTGGCCAAATTCAGGAGAATTGGGACTTAAATGTAAGAAATGCGGTAAACGCAAAAAGCTCTACATTGATACAGAATCATTCAAGGAATCTCACACAGGAAGAGTTTTATGGACGCGAAAGAAGTAATCGAAAGATTAAAAGGACCAGAACTTCCGGACGGATTGGTTATGATCAATACAGAAACTAGGCAGGAAGCTATTAAGGCACTGGAAAAACAGATCCCGAAGGAACCAATCGAAAGATTTACTGGTGATGAATGGATATGTGCCGCAAAAAGTCAATGCTTTGTGCGAATTAATAGATAAACAGCCTACCGCCTATGATGTGGACAAGGTTATCAATGAATTGAAAAGAGACAAATTTATTGACAGCGAATGCATTTTGTCGGATGCCCATCAAGGATATAATGCTGGATTGAGCAAGGCAATTGAAATCGTGAAAGGTGGTGCAGCTGGTCTTGACGAAATAGCAGGAGAAAAAACTCAAAATCAGGAAAAGGATGCAGTTTGTCAGAAAGCAATAGCAACAATTAATGCTTTTATTGCATATCCGGACAGAAATGTATTAACAACTCAGTTTATGGAATACCTGAAAATGGCAAGAGATGCACTTTGCGAGGTGAGCAAATGACATATAAAAACAGTGAAGGATATCCGGATCCGACACCAGGAAAGGCGATCAAGGCAGCAGGGCATATGCCAACACATATTTACAATGCATACACAGTCCTGAATAACACTGCTGGGCTACTGGGATTAGAGATAACCGGTATAAGGGACAAGAAAACTAAGAAGGAATGGAAACGAAACGGATAAATTCCGCCTGTTACTAAAAATAGAAATTGGGCAAGGGAGATGGTGCCGATGGATCAGAAAGTGCGGGAAGAAAATGAGAAGAAAAAAGAATATCTGAAATCTTATCAAAGGGCCGTAAAGAGAGAACAACACATCTTACAGGAAATTCAGAGATTGAGACTTGATAGGATTTTTCCGGGAGTAGTCAATGATGGAATGCCACACGGCAGCAGTCAGACAGATCTATCGGATTACATCATCCTGGTGGACGAGCAGATAGAACTTTTGAAGCAAGAACGTCTTGAAAAGGCCAAAGCCCGAAAAGATATAGAGAGATGCATTAGAGAATTGCAAGACGATGATGAACAGGAAGTATTGAGAATACGCTACATAGATGGTGTGAGCAAATGGGAAGATGTGGCAAAGGAAATGAACTACAGTCTCAGAAAAATTCATAATCTGCACAGCAACGCATTAATTCACATAAAAATCTAAAAAAGAAAAAGTGTGCACACAAATGCACACTCACATGTGCTACGATGATATCGGACGAATTAGAGATATCCAGTTCATCCACCATGCATATTTTCTCATATAAAGGTTTTTGATGAATGCGCCGCAAAGTTGCTTGTGTACTTCGAGGGTAGGAACAATGTTGCAAGCGTAATAAAAAAGGTCAGCAGAAAGCTGATGAAACCTCCGTGCAATCGGTACAAGCGGCGCGTATGGATTGCAATCTCCCCATGGAAAAGGTTAATGCTTATCCTGATGACTGCAGGGTGGTCCGAAAAGCATATTCCGGAACATAGCTCAATGGTAGAGCAATGGAATGCAAATCCTCATATGGTGGTTCGAACCCATCTGTTCCGATGTGTCTGCTTTTGGTACTCCATCCAGACGTTCCAGGCACGAAAAAGCACCCTCAAATATAGTGAGGGTGCACGTAAAAAAAAATATGATTAGCACTCACCTCTTGACAGTGCTAACAATAAATGCTATTCTTAATTGTAAGAAGACACGTAAAAATAGGAATGTCAAGGGAGAAGATGAAATGGGATATTATGTTTTTGTTGATAATTCAAATGTATGGATTGAGGGCAAATTTCTTTCGGCAGTGAAGAATGGAAGGGCAGAGAATATATTAGATGCACATCAAAATAAAGTTTCTGATGCAACATGGAAGATGGATTTTGGAAAGTTATTAGAATGTGTAGTTGATGGAAAACTAGAAGAAGTAAAAGAGGCTGTTATCGTAGGTTCTAAACCGACTCAGAAAGATAGTTTATGGAAAGCTATGGAAAGAGCAGGATTTAAGGTTGAGACGCAACAAAGAAATGCTTCTAACAGAGAAAAGAAAATTGACACTGGAATCGTACAAAAGATAAATCGTAAGCTTTATAAAGAGTCAGAAGAGGGAGACACATTTGTTTTAGTACTCGGAGATAGCGATTATGTGCCAGTGATTGAAGATATAAAAGAAGAAAAGAGAAAAGTGAAAGTAGCATTTTGGAATAATGCGGCAGGAGAAATAATATCTGCAGCAGATGAGTATATGGACTTAAATGACAGTTTTGAGAAGATAACATTATGATACTTTAATATACAGACAGGCACCCTTCGGGGTGCTTTTCTAATGCCAATTTTCATACAGCGTGCACAGCACCAGCACCTACATACCTTAGGCATAGGATTCACTGTATGTAAGTGTTTGCACCTCCTTTCGTCACGGTAGCAATCGGCTGTCGTGTATGGTGCTGGCAGGACTGTATTTTTGATAGAAAGAAGGTGGGCCTGATGGCAAAAGGAAAATACGAATATTGGTTGACACCGGAGGGCTTGCTTAAACTGGAAGGATGGGCCAGAGATGGATTAACGGATGAACAAATTTCGGAAAAAATGGGAATTCGCAGAGAAACACTATATGCATGGTGTAAAAAGTATCCTAACATTTCTAACACCCTAAAAAAAGGAAAAGAAGTTGTTGATTTGCAGGTGGAAAATGCTTTGCTGAAACGTGCTCTTGGTTATGAATATGAAGAGGTATCCGAAAAATACGAATCAGGAACACTGACTGAAAAGAAAGTAACCAAAAAGCAAGTAATTCCGGATACTACGGCACAGATCTTTTGGCTTAAGAATCGAAGACCTGGCAAATGGAAAGACAAACAAGATGTTCAGGTATCTGGTGAACTTAAAGCAGAAAAGACGAAGCTTGATGATCTGATAAAACAGATGCGTGGTGGTGGATAGTGAGTACTGAACGTCTGGTACTTTCGGATAAATATAAAGCATTTCTGAGATGTGATGCGCCGGTTGAATTTCTGGAAGGAACCACTGCCGCAGGAAAAACGACCGTCGGCTTGTTCAAGTTTATGTGCAAGGTTGCAGAATCACCAAAGAAACTGCATATCCTGGCAGCAGACGATACCGGAGCGGCAGAGAAGAACATCATCAATAAAGATCTTGGTATCTTGGATGATTTCGGAATACTGGCAGAGTATAAGGGAAATGGATCCGGAGAATATAAGATGCCACACATCCTGTTCCATACATCTTCCGGAGACAAGATCATTTTCGTAGTTGGCTATGGAAACAAGAGCAAGTGGAAGGATGCTCTCGGAGGTCAGTATGGATGCCTGTATATTGATGAGATCAACACTGCAAACATAGAATTTGTCCGTGAGGCATCCATGCGCTGCGATTATCTGATAGCAACACTTAATCCGGATGATCCGAGCTTGGATGTGTACAAAGAGTATATCAACTGTAGCAGACCGCTTCCTGAGTGGGCGGACAGCACTCCGCAAGAAATTAAAGATGAGCTGAAGGAAGAACCAAAACCCGGCTGGGTTCATTGGTTCTTTTCTTTTGATGATAATGCCGGTCTTCCAGAAGAAAAGAAACAGAGGATCCTGCAGAACACACCAAAGGGCACTAAGATCTGGAAAAATAAGATCGAGGGACTGAGAGGAAAGGCAACCGGTCTGGTATTCCCGAATTTTGTTAGGAAGAAGCATGTTGTTTCCGAGAAATGGGTTAGATCTCAGATGGCAGCAGGGAAGATTCGATTCAAGAAGTTTACCTGTGGCTTGGATACTTCCTATTCGTCAAAGTCTCCGGATACGATCGCAATGATCTTCCAGGGAATCACAGAAGACCGCAAGTTAATCACACTTGCCGAGAAGGTATACAGCAATAAAGATCTGGATCAGCCGCTTGCCCCATCAGACACAGCGGTGAAATTTATAGAGTTTCTGGAAAGATGCCGCAAAGACTGGGGATTTGCGAAGGATACGTTTGTTGATTGTGCAGATGCAGCGACAATCACAGAACTACGGAAGTATAAGCGATTGCACAGCTGCTTATACAATTTCGTGGAATCCTATAAGAAAGTAGAGATACTGGACAGAATTAAACTGCAGTTAGGCTGGATTCAGCAAGACTGTTATTTGGTAGTAGATACATGTACCGATCATATCTCTGAGATGGAGAAGTATTCCTGGGACGATGAAAAAGACGTTCCAGAAGACAAAAACGATCATACGATTAACGCACAGCAGTATGGATGGATCCCATTCCGGAATATGATTGGATTCGAGGCGGAGGAACAGAAAAGGTGAAATGGATGGAAAGATTAAATGAAAACATGAAAAAGACTGTCAGGAGTTGGCTGAATGTGCAGCCGGCAAATCCTTTTAATTTTCAGATCAATGAGATGATGGATTTTGAAGGATATGCCATCTTGAACCGTATCTGGTACCGCGGCGATGGTAATGAACTGGAACAGATTTATCAACAGAATGCAGAGATTGCAGATAAGTATAAGTTCTGGGCAAGTAAATCAACACCTGGTATGGAGATGAGAAAGATTCATATAGGATTACCAGGAGCGACAGTTAGAGCTCTTTCTTCTGCGGTCCTTCCGGATATGAACGACTTTGAATTTAAACAGCCGGCACAGGAACAACTGTGGAAAAAAATTGCAAAGGATAATAAATTTCATAAAAAGATAAAAAGTGCCCTCAAAGAAACGTTATACATTGGAGATGGGGCTTTTAAAGTTGCTATTGATACATCTATCAGTGAATACCCGATATTGGAATGGTATCCGGGAGACAGAGTAGAATTTGTTTATCAGAGAGACCGACTTCGAGAACTTGTATTTAAAACACCATACAAAGAAAAAGGTAAAACATATGTGCTAAATGAGAGATATGGCTATGGATATATTATCAATGAGCTGTATTTGGGCAATAAGCTGATAGATATAAAAACAATCAGAACCACAGAAAATCTAGTAAATATAGAATTTGATAAGTCGGTGATGCTTGCTGTGCCGCTGATGATTTATGAATCAGCTAAGTACGAAGGTCGAGGCGGAAGCATCTTTGATGGCAAACTAGACAGCTATGATTCACTGGATGAGACATGGTCTCAGTGGATGGATGCTTTAAGAGCTGGCAGAGCCAAAACCTATATTCCTGAGTGCTTGATCCCTCATGATCCAGAGACAGGCACACTGGTTACACCTAATCCGTTTGATAACAGGTATTTCGCATCGGATGGAGATATGAGAGAAGGCCAGAAGAATCAGGTCATTACTGATCAACCAACAATTCCTCATGACAGTTATATGGCATCTTATATTACAGCTCTTGATTTGTGCCTACAGGGAGTTATCAGCCCGTCTACATTGGGAATCGATACAAAGAAACTGGATAATGCAGAAGCCCAGAGAGAAAAAGAAAAAACAACTTTGTACACAAGAAATGCAATCGTAGAGGCTTTGCAGGAAACTCTTCCGGAAGTTGTTGCAATGTGTATCAATGCTAACAACATTTTACATAATCAGGCAATAGAAGAGGTAGAAGTCAATGTTCCATTTGGAGAATATGCGAATCCGTCTTTTGAGAGTCAGGTTGAGACAGTCGCCAAGGCAAAACAGGGTGGAATCATGAGCATTGAACGATGTGTAGAAGAACTGTATGGAGACACATTAGATGAGCATTGCAAGGAAGAGGAGATTGCCCGCTTAAAGGCGGAACAGGGTATACAGGACATGGAAGAACCGGCAGTTAATATGGATGCCGGTAATTTTCGTGTAGATTTGGAAGGCGGTGAAGGCGATGAGGGTAAAGGTAGGACCAAGAATGTACCGGATGAACCGGAAGGAGTACCAGGGACTGCTCAAAATAGCAAAGGAGCAGGTACCAATGGGAATCTACGCAGTGGAGAAAGCTGATTATGCGGAGCTCCGAAGAGATAAATGCGAAAGTGTTACAAAGTTGAAGGAGCTGACGAGACAGTTTAGACAGCAGGGCTTCAAGGTATGGTCAAATGGCAAAGATAAATGATGAATATGATATCGGTGCTGCTTTTGAAGCGATTGAAAATGAGCTGATCGCATCCATGATTCGGAACTTTGAGAATCATAAGCAGGAAGAGACTGACGAAAAGAAACGTTGGTCCATGTGGCAGACGGAAATGCTAAAATCTCTGGAAAAGTACAAGCGTGACAACCAGAAGAAATACGGAAAGCAGTTCAAGGACATCAATAAAAAGATTGAAGTTCTGATCAGTCTTGCCAGATCCGAGGGCGGCATGAACCAGGAGAAACGGATCCTGGAGGAGATCAAAAACGGATTTCCGGCGAAACGCATATCTAAAGGTGGCACTGCAGAGTTCTTCAAAGTCAATGACCGTAAGTTGGATGCACTGATCCAGGCAACCACAGCGGATATGCAGAAAGCAGAGGCAGCAGTCTTACGCATGGCAAATGACCAGTATCGTAAGATCATATACAATGCTCAGGTATATGCAAACACAGGAGCAGGGACATATGAAAAAGCCGTAGATATGGCAACAAAAGATTTTCTTTCAGCAGGTCTGAATTGTATTGAGTATGTCAATGGAGCACGTCATACGATTGCGGATTATGCAGATATGGCGATTCGAACAGCAAGCAAAAGAGCTTACCTGCAGGGAGAAGGCGAGATGCGGCGGCAGTGGGGACTACATCTTGTAATTATGAATAAACGAGGATCCCCGTGTCCGAAGTGTCTTCCGTTTGTGGGGAAAATCCTGATTGACGATGTTTGGAGCGGTGGCAGCAGGAAAGACGGCAAGTATCCACTGATGTCCAGTGCAATGGCAGCAGGCTTATATCATCCCCGCTGCAAGGATTCTCATACAACATATTTCCCAGGCATCACGAAAATAGATCCGAAATATAACAAGCAAGAGATATCTGATCTGGAAAATCGGGCACAGCAGGAAGCCAGACAGCAATATGCCGAGCGTCAGGAGAAGAAATTTAAAAGACTGGCAGATTTCTCACTGGATTCAGAAAACCAGAAGAGATATGAGCAGAAACAAAAAGAATGGAAAACGGTTGCTGCTGGTTTATCAGTAGGTGAAAGCGCAAATATTGAAAATCTGCGAAATGGAAACAATAAAGTTCCATTTTCGTATATTAATACAGAGATTTATAGACGAAAATTTAATCAAATCACAGGTAACACTTCCGTGAATGATGCATTACGAAAATATAGTAAAGCAATGTTGACGCATAGAAATGGAACTGACGGAGAAGATTTATATATAATAAGTGCAAAAACCGGAAAGCGACTATTTTCAAAAATAACAGGCACCAATGAACTTGGTGTAGAATTGAACAAAGACGAAATCCAAAATATTAAGCGACTTGCAAAAGATGAAGGCATCATAGCGATACATAATCATCCAACTAATCTACTCCCTACAGGAAGTGATTTTGTTTCGGCTGGTGCACGCGGTTATGATTTTGGACTGGTAGCAACTCACGATGGAAGGGTATTTTGGTACAAATCTGGAAGTAAGCCTTTTAGAAGTGAATATTTCAACAGGACTGTTGACAAATACGTATCAGAACCATACAATTATGACATAGAAAAAGCACAGGTTAAAACATTGACTGAGTTTGAAAAGGAGTTTGGAATTGAATGGAGAGAACTGAATTAAAGGGCAAAGATGTTATCGTTCACAAAGATATGACGCTTGAGTCCAGAGAAAAAGAGCTTAAAGAGCTCAAAGAGGAAAGCGAAAAATTAAAAGAATGGAAAGAGTAAACACCACTAGTCAGAAATGGCCGGTGGTATTTTTATACCCATTTTTAAGAAAGAGAGGTTATAAAAACATGAAAAAGAAAATTGCAGCAGTAATTGCACTGATGCTCCTGATTTGTATTACAGCTACAGGATGTGCCGAGGCAGATCAGGTGAGTTACAACATTTCCAAAGCGGCAGATAACTTCAATGTGACCAGGAAACTCACGGTACTAAATGCCAGAACAGATACCATTCTTCTGGAATTGACCGGAACATTTGCATTGAAGAATAATTCTGACAATGAACTGGAAGTGATCATTGAGACAGCGGAGAACAACTATCAGAAAGATTATGTGTATCTGAACGACTACACCATGTATGTAGTTGAAGATATTTCCGGATCAGCTGTAGATAAATATCATTACGAGATCAATTTCCTTCCGGAATTTGGATTAAAAGCAACACACAGTGATTAAGGAGGTGAGAACAGTGAAAATCAGAGTGATCCATGATTTCTACGATAAGGAGAACAACCTGGAACTTAGAACTGTCGGAGAAACCATGACGGTAAAAAAGGAACGGGCAGAGTATCTGGTAAAGATGAAAATAGCAGAAATTGTCAAGGAGAAAGATACTGATCCGGAATCTCCCATTGAGACGCAGGGTTAAGCGTCTTATTTTTATGCCCGAAGGCATTAAACTACGCGGAGACACCGGGATAACAACTGTTTTGTGAGACACACGTAAAACTGTAAGTGCAGACAGCACGGAAAAAAACTGTAAAGGAGCATATAGGTATGCTTAAGAGATTTAGATGTAAATTACCAATGAACCTGCAGACATTTGCAGAAGGCGGAGAAGGGGGAACTGGCGCTTCGGGAGGTGAAGGCAGCACACCACCAGCGGGAGCACAGACACCACAGTTTGACTATGACAAACTGGCTAGCCTGATTGCAGGGAAACAGACTGTGGCAGAAGATACAGTCTTGAAAGGGTATTTCAGGCAGCAGGGACTGTCGAAAGAAGAGATGGACCAGGCCATCAAGGCATACAAACAGCAGCAGGCAGCTAATCGGCCAGATGTAGCCGGTATGCAGGACCAGATTACAGAAACACAGGCACAGCTTGCTGCAGCACAGAAAGAGGCTCAGATGGCACATGTAGAGAATGCTGCTACTATGATGGCTGTATCGCTTGGCATCGACGCAAAGACAATTCCGTACGTCCTTAAAATGGCAGATTTTAGTCAGGTAGTAGGCCAGGATGGAAAAATCAATGAGGAGTCACTGAAAACAGCAGTGAATAAAGTACTGGAAGACGTTCCGGCACTGAAACCACAGACGGATGGAAAGACTGGCTTCATGCAGATTGGAACAGGCGGCAATCCGGCGCAGAATCCTCAGCAGACCACAGCGAATCAGCCCATAGTACCAACAAAACGTTGGAATCGTTTTAATAATTAACCAATGTGTCCGATTCGGACACCACAAAAAAGAAAGAAGGTATAAGATATGGCATTAAACTATGCAGAACAGTGGAGTCCAGAACTCCTCGAAATCCTGATGCAGGGAACCCTGACATCTCCGTTTGTAACCAGTAATGTAAGATGGCTGGATGCAAAGACGTTTCATTTCACACAGATGAGCACATCTGGATATAAAAACCATAATCGTAAAGGTGGATGGAATGAGGGAACTTATGACCAGAAGGACATTCCGTATACACTGGAACATGACCGAGATATTGAATTTCTGGTAGATAAAGCTGATGTTGATGAAACAAATGCTACAGCCTCTATCCAGAATATCTCTCGCGTATTTGAACAGACATGGGTTGTTCCGGAAACAGATGCACTGTTCTTCTCTAAAGTTGCTCAGGCGGCACAGAAAGAAGAAGGATATCATGGATCTACGGCAACATCTGCCTATACAAAGGCAAAAGTGTTCAGTATGTTGAAAACTATCCTTGCAAAAGGAAAACTCAGAAGATACAAAACAAATGGATCTCTGATCATGTATGTGCGTAGCGAAATCATGGACGCACTGGAACAGTCTACAGAGTTTACTCGTAAGATCGAGATGACCCAGATTGCAGAAGGCGGCATGGGAATCGAGACCAGAGTAACAGACATTGACGGTGTACCGATCATGGAAGTTATTGACGATGAACGATTTTATGATGCGTTTGACTGGGAACCGGAAAAGGGTGGTTTTGAACCACTGAAAAAGGTTACAGCAGATTCGGAACATAGTGTCGAAACTGTGACGGGAGCACACAAGATTAACGTACTGGTAGCTTGCGGTCAGACATGCAAGACAGTTCCGAAGATTAATAGCATCTATTATTTTGCACCGGGTACACATACAAAAGGAGATGGGTATCTGTATCAGAACAGATCTTTTTCTGACGTATTCGTGTTCCCGAATGGCCGTGATGGCAAGATCGACAGTATCTATGTTGACGTGGATACTGAGGAATATGCAGGAGAAGAGTGATTCGAGGTGGACACATGGCTTACAAATCATATGTAACCGAAGATTATTACACAGACCAGTATGAGGGTGACACTATCCCCGGAGATGATCTGCAAAAAGCACTGAAACAGGCATCCAGGCATATTGATTCCCTGACCTACAACCGCATTGTGGGTCGGGGATTTTCCAATCTTACAGCATACCAGCAGGAGATCATCAGGGAAGTTGTATGCATGCAGGCTGATTTCGAATATGAGAATGCAGATGAGATCAACAGTGTACTGTCTTCATACAGCATCAATGGGGTGTCTGTGCAGTTCGGCAGCAGCTGGAACGTATTTACGGATAAAGGTGTGGCAATGAAGCGTGATGTGTACGCACTGTTACAGCAGACCGGTTTATGCTGCATGTTAGCGAGGTGATCACATGAGATATCCATGTTTAGTCCCGAAACGGCTCTGCAAGACAGATATCGCCTGCAGTTTTGAGAGAGAAGGTTTGAACGAGTACGGAGAACCACTTAAAATCATAGAGTATTCCGGAAAGTGCAATTACCAGGACAAAGCAAGAACGGTCCTGACAGCAGAGAAAAAACTGGTACAGATTACCGGTACAGCGATGTTTCCGGGAGATATCTGCCCAGAACTGCCGGTTATCTCTGGCGGATCCGCTGTGATCTTCGGAGTGAAGAGGCGAATTGAGCAGGGAACAAAGGCAAGGAATCCGGATGGATCCGTGAATTATACTGAGGTGATGCTGATATGAGCAATCTGATCAACGTGAATTCTGTGATAAAACTAAATCTACCCAAGATTCGACAGTTGACAGACGCACAGATAACGGCTCTGGAACAGACTGCAGAAGCACTACATACAGATGTTGTGCAGGAGCAGGTATTTCCACGAGATACCGGTAATCTGCAGAATGAGAGCACATTTCTGGACAGATCAGAAAGCAAGCACGGAAAAGTATCAATCGTGTCTAGTACACCATATGCCCGCCGCCTGTACTTCCATCCAGAATATCATTTCCAGACAGGAGAAAACCCGAATGCTCGCGGCAAATGGTATACAGACTGGCTTCCGGGAGGTAAAGAAGCTGATTTTGCGGCCAAGGCATTTAAAGAGATCTATAGGAGGTTGACGGGCGTATGATGTTGGCAGACGTAAGAGATTATATTGCATCTCTCGGCATGGCAGAACAGGTGTATATGGGGAAACTTCCGGACAAGGAGGACAAGTCTATTGGTGTATACAACAGCAAACACCAGTACCCGTATCACACAGCTCTCGGAGGGCCATCCCTGGAAGGCTACGGCGAGAAATACGTAACTGTTTTAGTGCACTGGAATAAATCTCCAAGAGACACAGAAAAAGCGGCTACAGAGCTGTTTGAGCATTTGAGGGCCATGAGAGATGTAATGGTCAACGATGAAACAATTAAGTTTTTTCAGCCCCTTTATCCAATTCAGGATGTTGGCACAGATGATGCCGGCATTTACGAAATGGTCATTGAAGGGACTTTTATTTTTGAAAAGAAAGAAGGTAAAAAGACATGAAAGTGAATCTTCAGAAGTTTGCCGGGAAAACAACGAATGTATTCCCTGTATCAGCCAATCAGTTTAAGCTTGGTGCAGCTAAAGAATCCGCTACGACCGTAGCAGATCTGGAAACCTTCTCACCATCTTTTTCCAATGGCGTAGAAACATGGACTCCAATGGATACAGAAGGATGGCAGAGAGCGTTAATGACAGCCAAAGCCCTTACCATTACGCTTAACGGTAAGAGAAACATCGGCGATACCGGAAATGACTTTGTGGCAGGTAAACAGTTCAAGAATGGACATGATGCAGAAGGCTATTTTGAATGGATCTTTCCAGATGGCACGAGTGTATCCTGGACCAATGCTGTGTTTGATGTAAAGAATTGCGGTGGTGGCGATGCAACTAATGTAGGAGCCCTGGAATTTGACGTAATCAGCAATGGTAAGCCAACTGTAGTACCAGCAGCGTGAAAAAAAGAGAGGTAGAAAATGGCAAAGAGAATCAACATTACAAATAAACTGAGTTTTGAATCCAATCCGGTCATCGTGATCGGAGATCTGGAAGTGGAAGTAAGATCGGATGCAGAGACGATGCTCCGCCTGATGGGAGTATTCGCAGAGAATTCCGAACTGCAGGCTGTAGGAGAAGCGTTAGATCTTATCTTTTATCCAGAAGATGTAGAGAAGATCTGCAAGATGGAAAAAGACGGAAAGAAACTTTCAGCAAATTCCCTGATGACTATTATTCAGTCCGCCGTGGAACTGGTAATGGGGGAAAACGAGGGAGAGCAGTGACCCGTACTATGATCTGATAGATGACTTTGATCTGATCATATCATCTTTTCAGTCACAGTACGGGATTCGTTTGTCCAGAGAGCTTCCGGAAGGAATGAAATGGGAAGAATTTAGAGATTTTCTCGTTGGCATTGCTCCGGATACAGCTCTTGGAAGGATTGTTTCTGTCCGTGCGGAAGACCGGAAAGAGTATCTGGAGAATTTTACACCGGAACAGCATCGGATCCGCAATGAATGGAAATCAAGGCATGCGGAATTTGTCAAAAATCATACATCGAAAGAACAGATGGATGCGCAGCTTGATGCGATGAAAATGGCATTTATGCGTATGGCGGGCCTTGGAGGTGATTAAAAATTGAAAGATTAAAAGTAAAATGCCCTTTTTGCGGACATGAGCAGAAAGTGCAGTATGCCCCGGATGCAAGATGCCGGGGCGTCTTTTTTAAGTGTCAGGCAAGGCACTGCAAGAAAGAATTTGAAATAAAGATAAACCAGGACAAGTAGTGCCACTGTGCCGATGTCCTCGTGACAGAGGCAGGTGGTATATATGTCAGCTACAAGTGTTGGACAGATCGGGCTTGATCTGGTTGTAAATAAAAATCAATTCGAGAGTCAGATGACCGGAATAACCGGTCTGGCAAAAAAAGCAGGTGCCACAATTGCGGCGGCTTTTGGCATTAAAAAGCTGGTCGATTTCGGTAAGCAGTGCCTGGAACTTGGCTCTGATCTTGCGGAGGTCCAGAACGTTGTAGACGTTACTTTTCCGCATATGACCTCGGAGGTCGATAAATTCGCAAAGAGCGCTGCACAGAGCTTTGGCCTGTCAGAGACCATGGCGAAACAGTATACCGGTACATTCGGAGCCATGGCAAAGGCTTTCGGCTTTTCCGAAAAACAGGCCTATGACATGGGAACGACCCTGACTGGTCTGGCGGGTGATGTAGCATCTTTTTACAACTTATCGCAGGATGAGGCCTACACCAAAATAAAATCGGTCTTCACCGGTGAGACGGAATCATTAAAAGATCTCGGTGTCGTAATGACACAGACAGCTCTTGATTCCTATGCTCTGGCGAATGGCTTTGGTAAGACGACATCGGCGATGACCGAGGCAGAAAAGGTGGCCCTACGATATCAATTTGTTCAGGATCAGTTATCTGCAGCGCAGGGCGATTTTGCCCGTACTTCCGATTCGTGGGCCAACCAGTGCAGGATCCTGAGTCTGCAGACGCAATCTTTAATGGCTACGATCGGTCAGGGACTGATCAATCTGTTTACCCCGGTAATCAAGGTGATCAACATTGCGATTGGAAAACTTGCTACGCTGGCGAATGCATTTAAGGCATTCACAGAACTTATTACCGGGAATAAATCCAGTGGAGCAGATAGCGGCGGAGTAGCGGCAATTGCCGGGGCAGCAAGTGAGGCAGATGAGGGGCTGGAGAATGCATCTGATTCAGCTTCAAATCTGGCATCCAACACGAATAAGGCTGGACAGGCGGCCCAGAATGCGGCGAAAAAGATGAAAGCTCTCATGGGATTCGACAAGATTAATAAACTGGATTCACAGTCGGATTCAAGCACTGGTAGTTCTTCCTCACCGTCAGGCGGGACAGGAGGCACCGGAGCACTTGGAAGCGCAGTTGATTTCGGAAATCTTGCAGATGGCGATACAGTTCTCGACAAGACAGACGAGAAGTTATCTGCTCTGCAGAAGCGTTGTCAGGAACTTGCAAAACTGTTCAAGAAAGGCTTTCGGATTGGCTTTGGTGATTCTCAGAAAAAGATAGATTCCATCAATAAATCTGTAAGGAATATTGGCAAGAATCTGAAAGAGATCTTCACAGATACAGCAGTTGTAAATGCGGCAAATCGATGCGCAAATAATATTGCTCTTGCTTTTGGCAAGCTTACCGGTTCTACAGCCAGAATCGGACTTACACTGGCAGATAATCTTGTTGGTGGCGTTGATAAATACCTTGCAAAAAGCAAAGGTTATATCAAAAAGCGCATTGTTTCGTTGTTTGACGCGACTGGTGAGATTGCGAAACTCTCAGGAGATTTCAGCGTTGCTCTGGCGGATATCTTTGATGTCTTTTCTGGCGATGATGCCAAGGTAATCACTGCAGATATCATCCAGGTATTTGCAGATGGCTTTCTTGGAGTGGCAGATCTGGCGGTTAAGTTCAAAAGAGATTGCGTATCGCTCATTACTGTCCCGGTCGTTCAGAACACAAGTAAGATCTCCGAAACTTTGGAGAATATGCTTGGTCGGTGGAGAAGTGCATTTGATACTCTTTCACAGAGCGTTACAGATACATTTGACAAACTCAATTCGGTTTACGACCAGTATTTCAAGCCTTTTGTAAATTCCATCACACAGGGCATCTCAGATATCCTTGGGACATTCCTTGATGCTTACAATACATATCTTTCCCCTGTTCTGGATTATCTGGCTGATAAGTTCAGCACCGTATGGGCAGAACACGTCCAGCCGGCATTGGACGGAATCCTCGAACTGCTTGGAAAAGTGTTTGAGAATCTAAAAGCATTATGGGAAACGGCATTAGTTCCATGCATCGAATGGATTATCAACAACATAATGCCGGTCCTCGGACCGATCATTGCAGAACTCGGAGATTTGCTATTAGATCTTCTGGCAGTTGCTGGAGATGTGATTAAGGGAATCACAGATATTCTTGGAGGGTTCCTTGATTTTTGCACAGGTGTATTTACAGGAGATTTCAGCAAGTGCTGGCAGGGAATTGAAGAGATTCTGCAGGGATTCAAGACGATCGCAACATCAATCTTTGATTTTGTGAAGAAATATATCCTTCAGCCATTTATTGATTACGTGAAAGGAATCTTCCGGACGGACTGGTCACAGAGCTTTGGCATGCTGGGAACAGTCCTGAACACTTTTCTGGCATCCGTGAAACGTATCTGGGGGGATATTAAGACGGTCTTTAACGGAATCATAACTTTCATCAAAGGTACATTTCATGGAAACTGGAAACAGGCATGGGAAGGAATCAAAGATATCTTTAGAGGAATTTTCGATTCCCTTGTAACATTGGCAAAGACCCCGCTAAATGCAGTGATTGATATCATCAACAATCTGATGAACAAACTCAATTCCGGATTGTCTGCAATCGAAAGTGCATTTTCTTTCAGCTATGATTTTACGAATCCTATTACCGGAACAAGACATTATGGCCATTATGGAATGTCCCTTCCTAGGGTTCCGACCATTCCACATCTGGCGGATGGCGGTTATGTGAAGCCGAATACCCCGCAGTTGGCTATGATCGGCGATAACCTGCATCAGGGCGAAGTGGTGGCTCCAGAAGATAAACTGAAAAAGATGGCAATTGAAGCAGCACTGGCAGCAGGCGGAACTGGTGTAAGCAAAGCAGAATTGGAAGCGATCATAAACCGTGCCGTGATGCGGATCGTTGCGGCACTGACTGATATGGGATTTTACCTGGACTCCACACAGATTGCAAAAGCAACACAGGAAGCAAAAGCGGCCATGGATATCAGATACAACTCAGTGGAGGTGAAGTGATATGGCAAAGAAAATATTATGGTCTGGGAGCACAACGCTTCCGGCTCCTACATCCCTGAGCGTAAATGATGAGATCATATGGACATCTGATACCGGCCGTACACTGTCGGGACTGATGGTTGGGGCGGTGGTTGCGCAGAAGAAAAATCTGAGCATTAAATGGGAATTCCTGACAGAAGCACAAGTGAAAATGATCAAGAATACGCTGATCCCGGGATTCTTTCCGCTTTCATTTTGTGATGATGGAATTGATATCACGATACAAAGCTACCGAGGAACGCTAAGCAAAGAGCATCTGGGAGATATCGGGGACGGGCTGTATTGGTACAGATCTGTCTCCGTAGACATTATACAGAGGTGACAGGATGATAAAGACAACTGCAGCTTATAAAGAAGCTTTAAAAGAAAAAGGAATATTTCACCACAAAGTGATCATTAATTTCCCGGACGGAAGCAACGACACCGTGGAAGACCTGGATATCTATACATTTCAGATATCCGAAGGCACCTCAAACACAAGCAGCTTCGACCTTGGCGCGGCGATAGCGCAGCAGTTAACGCTGAAGCTAAACAATATTGATGGAAGATTTGATGAGCATGACTTCAACGGTGCCGTAATAACTGCACAAGTAGGTTTGGAATTATTGAATGGGTCTGTTGAGTGGCTGGATAAAGGTAAATTCACAGCGGAACCGGGGGAAGAGTCGGGAAATTCGGTATCTGTAAAGGCTTTTGATGATATGACTAAGTTTGACCGGCCGTATTCGCTTAGTGAGCTTGTATATCCGGCAACTCTTGGAGCCATAGTAAGGGATGCCTGCAGTTGCTGTGGAGTTACCCTGGCATCAGATACAGCAGCTTTCGACAACGATAATTTTGTTGTACAGAACCGGCCGGATGATTCTGCACTGACATTTCGGCAGGTGTTACAGTGGGCAGGGCAGATTGCCTGCAAATTTTTTAGGATCAACAGATTTGGAAAATTATCTGCACAGTGGTACGACACAGAACTTCTGGAATCAACCTGGATCCGAAAAGAAAATACGATCTGGACCGATATTGATGGAAATGCGATATTGGATATGAATGGACAGGAAATCCGTATAGATGCGGGAAAAGTGCTAAAAAATGGCAACTCAAATACTGTAGATGTCGATGCAACAGAGAAGATACTGAAAATAGATGATCTTTTATCAGGATCAACGATCCAGACAGATGATGTAGTAATTACCGGAATTCGTGTGATGGAGGAAGGGGAAGAAGGCACAGAGGAGATAACCTATCAGTCAGGTGCAGACGGTTATGTTTTGGAAATTTCTGGGAATAAGCTGATCCAAAAAAGCAGCGGCGCAACCGTGGCTGCATATTTAGGCGAACGCTTAAATGGAGTACAGTTTCGGCCGATGTCGGTCAGCACACCTGCAGATCCTGCAAGGGAAGCAGGCGATATTGGGCTCGTGATCGATGCAAAAAAACGGTACCACAAAACAATCTTCACAAATGTGGAATATACAGCTCATACATCGCAGAATCTGATATCTGGAGCTGAAGCACCTACGCGTCTTTCGAGCACGAGATACAGTCAGGCTACTCAGGTCTACAAAGAATTACGTGCAAACATGAAGAGACAGAAAACAGAGTGGGACACTGCATTTGGCAATTTGCAGGATGCAATGAAAACAAAGAATGGTCTTTTTCCGATTCATGAAACAATGGGAGATGGAAGC
Organism: Blautia sp. MSJ-19; assembly: GCF_018918125.1. Lineage (GTDB taxonomy): Bacteria > Bacillota > Clostridia > Lachnospirales > Lachnospiraceae > Blautia_A. Next base: position 91,319 of record NZ_JAHLQA010000015.1, on the reverse strand, counting down.
ACCATTCTTTATTTTTGCGACAAACCGGAATTATCCGATGCTACGATTGTTGTGAAATTCAGTGCTGCAGGCTGGGGAATGTCGACGGACGGTGGGAAGACCTGGAATTCCGGATGGCTAGTTGACGGTACCATGATCGCTACAATACTGAATGTGATTGGTATCAATGCAAAATGGATCAATGCTGGAGCGTTGGCAGTAAAGGATTCCAATGGAAAACTTATTTTTGAGGTGGACATGGATAAAAAGTCCGTGTACATGGATCCTGATACGCTGACCATAGGTGGAATGTCACTGTCAAAAAAACTGCAATCCATGGACGAGAATATCGCATCTGCCAGGAATATGACCCTGCAGCTGTCGAATGACATGCAGACGATCACATCTGATTCAGACGGCAATATTCCGGTATTCCCGTCAGTATCTACAAGAGCGACCGTAATGTATGGCACGCAGGACATTACCGGAGATTGTAGCTTTACGGTCACAGTATCCGAAAGCATTTCTGGCTCCTGGAATGAAGCAACTCATACATACACAGTCAAAGGATTAACTGCCGATGATGGCTGGGTGGATATCAAGGCAACGTATTTGAGCAATCTATCCATTACGAAGAGATTTACCATCTCGAAGCAACGATCAGGCAAACCGGGCTCCGCTGGAAAAGGAATCAAAGGCACTCCAAAAAGTCAATATCAGGTGTCCGAATCGGGCACAACTGCTCCGACTGGTGCATGGTCAGATACAATCCCGACTGTACCTGAAGGAAAATATCTATGGACAAAGACCGTTACTGAATATACAGACGGAACAAGCACAACTGGATATTCGGTCTCTCATATCGGCAAAAATGGAGCCGAGGGAAATGGTGTGACCGGAACAGAAGTGGCATATCAGGCATCAGACAATGGCACAACTCCACCAACGGGAGAATGGAGCAAGAATCCTCCGGAAAGCAAGCCAGGCCAGTATATCTGGACCAGAGTTACAACCACATACAGCAAAGGCGATCCTGTGATATCTTATTCGGTTGGAAAAATCGGTGAAAACGGGAAACAGCTCTATACATGGAGAAAATATGCATTAAGACCAGACGGAATGGACATGACAGATAGTCCTGAGTATACGGTTCTATTGGATACGGCGGACACCCCATTGCTTGATGCGGCAGGACAAAAAATATATGCATACGCAGAAGCGGTATATGTTGGAATCGCAGACAATAAAACTACGGAAACACCGTCTGATAATCCAAAAGATTATATATGGAGTCGCTTCCGAGGAGAAGATGGAGCTGATGGCATTGGCATTCCAGGGGAGAATGGAGAAACCTCTTACATCCATACCGCTTACGCAAATAGTCCTGATGGTATAAAAGATTTTTCGACAACCAACTCTGATAGAATATATATTGGCCATTATACCGATTTCGAAAAACCGGACAGCTCCGATCCTGGAAAATATACATGGGCAAGAATGCGAGGAGAAGATGGTGTTCCGGGAAGAACATATTATCTTAGAGCCAACGCAGAAATATTGTTGATGGGTCAGAACAAAAAAGTCAGTCCAAATAAACTTAGTGTCAATGCATATTATCGCGATGGACAGGGACCGGAAAAAGAGTTTGCGGGATGGTGGAAAGCGGAAAGAAGCTCTGATTCGGGAGAAACCTGGACAACGATTACGCTTAATCAGACAAAAGCTACAAGCACATGCTCAATAACTTCTTCCCTTCAGATGATTGGTTCTCGTGGAGTAATCAGAGTGACTTGTTATCTTGACGAATCCAAAACAAGCATCGCTGATATGCAGACTTATTCAGTTGCTCTTGATGTTGCAGCATTAACACAGGAACAGATTGTTGAGATATTGTCCAATGACGGCGAATGGAAAGGGCTTTATTACCTAAAAGGTCATCTGTACATCAGCCTGGATGCATTGCTGGGAAATTGTGCAACATTGGGTGGAAAGAAAAACGGAAACGGATACCTCAAAATACAGGATGACAAGGGCATAGTCAAAGGCCTTATTGATTACTCCGGATATACTGTTTTTACAAATTATGAAGAAAATTCAGAGTACATGAAATACACAGGAGTCCAGTTTTCAAGCGATGGAATATTACCTGTTGATTTCACGAAATATTTTGGAAGTAATCTGGATATTGAAGTCGCTGCCACTGATTGGGGAATCAGTTGGGACAACGGAGAGCTGATTGTAGAAGCTTCGGAAGTGTCGGCTGGCACAGGTGAATTCAAAGATTTGACAGCAACAGAAAGCTTGACTGCTAAAAAATGCGATTTGGAGATCGCTAATATGAAGGTATCGGGGCCGTGTACTTTTGATGATGAAGAAAATGAGCCATTGTTCAAACAAAGTTTTAGGGTTCAAGGATTTGGGTTTACGACAGCCGGATGGAATGCCTGGATTTCAAACACTGATTACAGGCTTCGGGCATATGGTTCTTCGTCCGAAAGATACAAGATTCTTGGAGCTTCGTTATCAGAAGAATTTATCGAGAATCTGTACAACATTGAACCAATAATGGCAAGGTACAGAGACGGATACCTTGAAGAACACGATGAACGTGCAGGAGTTTATTTCCCGATGTTCCGTGCGGAAGATGTAGACAAATATTTTCCGTTGGCGGTCGATCACATAGACGGAAAAGCAGAGAACTGGAATGAACGTATTATGATCCCGGCTATGTTTGCGATGCTTAAGCAGCAGAAACGGGAAATCGAGAAACTGAAACGCAGCATTCGGACATTGAAAGGAGAATGACATGAAAAGATGGTTCGGACTTCCACCATAGAGAGGGAAGGATACTTATTGACTAATTATTGCAGAAAGGAAGAAAAAATGGCAGTAAAAACAGTACAGGCCGTTGTAAATGGCCAGACCTATACACTTACATTAAACAGCAGTACAGGAAAATACGAAGCAACAATCACGGCACCGATAAGATCCAGTTACAACCTGAGCGGGCACTATTATCCAGTGACGGTCAAGGCAACTGATGATGCAGGGAATGTAACGACAAAAGATGCAACTGATTCCACACTCGGAACGTCATTGCAGTTAAAAGTAAAAGAAAAAACTGCTCCAAAGATTGAGATTACATCACCGACTGCAGGAAGCTATATTACTAATAGCAAGCCTACGATTACGTTTACTGTTAAAGATGATGACTCAGGAGTTAATACTGCAACTATTGGAATTACGATCGATTCTGGCTCCAAGATTACTGGTGATGCTATTACCAAGAAGGCAACTACAAGTGGATACGAATGCACATATACACCAACTTCGGCATTGTCTGATGGATCACATACAGTCAAGATCGATGTGTCTGATAATGATGGAAATGCTGCTACCCAGGCATCAGTTACCTTTAAGGTAGATACTGTTCCGCCGACCCTGAGCATTATGACACCGTCAAATGGACTTGTAACTAATCAGGCAGCATGCACCGTCAAAGGTACGACCAACGATGCTACATCCAGTCCGGTTAAGGTTACTATCAAACACAATGTCGGTGCAGCAGAGAGCGTTGAAGTCGGAACTGATGGCAGCTTCTCCAAGGCTCTTACCCTGGTGACAGGTACCAATACAATCACTGTTGTGGCTACCGACTCTGCTGGCAAGACCACAACTGTTGTCAGAACCGTCAAACTGGATACGACTGCACCAACGATCAAGAGCGTTACCCTCAATCCGAACCCGGTAGACGCAGGAAGGACATTCGTTATCAGCGTAGAAGTCACAGACTGATATGGTTGAGCGGGTATACGGAAAGGCAAACGGCACGGATGTGATCTTCTCCCGTGCCAGCAACGCAACATGGGAGATTGCCGTACCGTGGGAGGATGACGGAAAGTATACAGCAGAGATCTTTGCAGAGGATGAGGCGGGTAATACGTCTCATCTCTGCACGATGTTATTTGTTATTTCTGGACACGAGCTGCAGGCTTGTATTGTGCTGGATGACGAGAAACAGGTCAGCGTGGATGAGAAGAAATACTACGTAGAAGTCCGGGAATGCAACAAGACGATAGAAATACAGGAAGGGGGCTATCAGGTTGAGCGTATCATATGTGGGACAACCGGTACAGTATGATCTGCCGGAGGCGAGATATCTGAGAGCGGAGGTCAAACCAAAATGCGACACAGAACTGCCCTTCGTAATCGACAGTGCCAGATGGGAGCTGTATTACAAAGGTGATGACGGGGATGTCCTGGAAGCTTCTGGAGACTGCAACATTAAGGCTCATGAAATCTCTGCCTATATACAGCCGAAAAAAGAAGGCACATATCGATTCAAGTATATTTACGAGATAGCAGGAGAAACATGGGTGGATAATATTAAGATAAAGGCGGGGTGATTGCATGATTCAGTTTTTTGGAGCAAGCATATCACCGAATCCAGTAGACGCAGGAAAGACATATAAGATATCTGTGGATGTCGATGATGTCTTTTCTGTTTTTACGGATATCTCGGGGAATCTGATATGTGACACAGATGGAAAGACGATATATGTGTCAGTCGATGAGACGCTGAAATTGATGAAAGATACTGCCGGCAATCCGATCAGGGATACCACCGGCGAGACAATAGAGCTTGAATTATAGAGAGGATGAAAAAAATGGGAAAGTGGTCAGATTATACTACCAAGGCAGCTCCTGCAGATACAGATGACATTATGATCTATGATGCGACTGGAAAGGCGAATAAGAGAGTGACGTTTACTGGATTGTGGAACTGGATCATCGACAAACTGACAAATGCGGTGATCGGTAAACTGGAAACTGACAATAAAACGATCGTTGGAGCGATTAACGGACTGAATGCAGCCAGATATCCGTTTTTATCCAAAGGTACAGTAGTTACCAGCGAAAACCTGAATACTGCGACAGCGTCAGGACTCCAGGACAAGATCTACGGGAAAGCCTGCACCAATAGTCCAGGATTCGGATGCTTCGTCCTGAACGTTAAAGAGTCATCCACGAATGCAATATTCCAGATTGCACTGGGATACCAGAATTCGAATATAGCAGTGAGAACCGGAAATAATGCAGGAACATGGACCGCTTGGATAAAGATCTACGAAGAAAAGTGAGGAAGCAGATGGAAACGATTATCTCATCCTGCATTAGTGCAGCAGTAACACTCATTGTGTGCCTGATCAGCAACCACAGCCAGTCGGAGAAGACCAGAGCCCTGATGGAGTATAAGCTGGAAGAACTGACAAAGCGAGTGGACAAGCACAACAATGTTGTAGAAAGAACATATATCCTGGAAAAGGAAATGGAAGTCCAGGAAGAGCAGATTAAAGCAGCAAATCATAGGATAGAAGATCTGGAACATAAAGGAGAATGAACATGGACATTAACGTAATGATGCAGTATGTAACTTATGGACTGGCAGCACTGGGGGCACTTGCCTTCCTGGTATCGATCATCGTGCAGGTGATCAAGGAAATGCCTGGCCTTAATAAGATTCCAACAAGTATCGTGGCATTGATCACATCACTGATTCTGTGCCCGATTGCTCTAATCATCTTATGTACATATTATAAGGTGACAATTATCTGGTATTATATTGTAGCTTCTGTAGTCGGTGCATTTATTGTATATCTTGTTGCAACCGGCGGATGGGAGCGGGTAAAAGAAATTTGGGACAGAACAAAATACAAAGACTCAGAGGGCGAGTGATCGTCCTCTTGCTTATTATATAGCAGGAGGGATGAACATGGAATTAAAAGGAATTGATGTCTCTGCACACCAGGGAAAAATCAACTGGGATAAGGTAGCTGCTTACGGTATGGATTTCGTGATGCTCCGCATTACCGAAATGGGAAATGTCGTAGATTCATATTTCGAGACCAACTATGCAGCATGCAACAAGTACAATATTCCGGTCGGAGTATACAAATACTCTTATGCAATGACGATTACAGAGATCCAGAGCGAAGCTCGGAAGGTAGTCTCTACACTCAACGGACGCAAGATCCAGTATCCGGTGTGGCTTGATCTGGAATATCACAACCAGAGGACACTTGGAGCAGAGAGTATCCACAAGATGGCTGATGCATTCCGGGAAATTGTAGAGGCAGCAGGCTATAAGTTTGGGATTTACTGTAACCTGGACTGGTACACAAACATGATCTGTAGTCATCTGAAAAAATACGATTTCTGGATTGCCCGTTATCCAACCAATGACAACGGCACTCTTCAGGAAAGATTGCGACCGGATTTCGGAGTGGGCTGGCAGTATTCCAGTAAAGCAACAATTCCGGGCATCAGTACAAAAGTAGACCGCAATATATTTTATAAGAACTATGTAGAAGAACAGAAGAAGGAGGAAACAGCAGTGGCGACAACAGACAAACTGAAAGAATTTACAGATCTTGGTGATCTTTATGCTGGTGAGGAAACTGGTAAACCGTATCTGGAAAAAGCTACACTTGCATATTTGGATGATTTTCAGAAAAATGCTGGGTATAATAATTACACGAAGTTCGCCCGTGATGTCAACAGCTGGGGACAGCCGGGATGCCAGGGACAGCCATGGTGTGCTGTTTATCAGTTCTGGAAACTGGTCAAAGTATTTGGACTGACGAAAGCGCTGCAGATCATGGGAGGCGGTTTTTATAACTGCCAGAGTGTGACCCGGCATGCAAAACAGAAAGGAACATGGAAAAAGACACCGAAGAAAGGTGCACTGATCATCTTCCGGAACGGTTCACATATTGGATCTGTGCGGACATATGATACAAAATATGTGTACACCAATGAGGGAAACACTTCCAGTGCAGCAGGTGTAGTTGCCAACGGCGGCGCATGCCGGAATAAAAAGTACAAACTTACGGATTCTGCGATTGATGGCTATGTGTGGATCGATTATGGAACAAAGACAGATCAGGCATCCACAGAGACGGCAAAGACCCTGAATACAAAACCGAAATTCGTTGGCAAGGTCACAGCAACAGAACTCAATGTCCGTTCCTGGGCAGGAGCAGAAAATCCGAAGATTAAGAAGTGGCCACTCCTGAAAAAAGGAAATCTGGTAGATGTTTGTGATACCGTCAAGGCTGCTGATGGGTCAGACTGGTACTATATCAGGATTGATGGTAAGTACTATGGATTCGTTGCAGCTCGATATATCCAGAAGCAGTAATATATAATAAGAAGAAATCCCGGCAGGTACCCACTGCCGGGAGAATATTGTATCATCTTAAAAATGTCAAATTTTTGTATTATAGGGTATTGAAGTCCGGTCCACCATACTGACTCATGATGAACTGTGCAATTTTGGCATTTGGAGTTTTTATATTTACCGGATATTGAAGCCTTTTTTCATAATTCCACATAAACTACCTGCAACCTCCTTCCGTTTCCCATGGAAATGGCTGCTGTACCCATTTCCATGTATCACCGCCGGATTCCAGAGCAGCATCTACGGTCAGCGGTCCATAGCACTGTGCATATTCTTTTATCAACTTCTGACGTTCCTGTTCACATTCCTGATAAAAAGAAAGTGCCTCTTCACAACATGGATGCGTATCCAGATAAAGCAGGACGTCATTCACTGCAAAACTGACTTCGTTGATACGATTCATCAACTTTTCACGGGCAGTACACTGGTTACGATACATCATCTCTGAGCACCTCGCTTTCCACAGAACGGTTTACAAAGCTGAGGAAAAACAGTGCCGACTTTCAGAGCATATCCAAGATCATATGTGGTTGTGAATTTCTGGCACGGAACATATGCCATGGCCGGTTCCATCTGATCGATATGCGTATACATTTCCGCATCTCTCGTTTTTGCATCTGGAAGATGGCAGGGACACGGGGCTGGACGGGATGGCTGATTTCGGGAGTTGTTCCGACAGGAACACTGCTGCCCGGACATCATCTCTTTTGCCATTCCACAGGTTGCGTTATATGGGCGGCCACATGGACGATTCATCTGATAATTTTCCATGAGCGAATCCTTTCTGTCACAAAAAATGTGTCTCTATATTTTATGACATAAATGTAGAAAGGTGCGCATAGGAGAAAGATTCATAAAAACTGGATGTGCGGGCTGCAGGAAGAGGTTATGTGATCGTTCTTATTTTACAATTCTGCTGATCCATGCTATTATGATAAAACATTAAAACACGAAAGGAAAAGCAGTATGGAATTTCTGACGTTGGGAATCTTTTGCACATTGCTCATTGTATGCATCATCACGGGAAAATCTATTTTATATGCTCTTTCGGCGGGGCTGATCCTGTTCAGTCTGTATGGGAAACAGCAGGGGTATACCTGGAAAGAGATAGGCAGAATGGCACTGCAGGGAGTAGGAAAAGTAAAAAATATTCTTGTTACATTTGTTCTGATTGGAATATTGACGGCACTCTGGCGGCAGGCAGGAACGATTTCGGCAATCATCTGCTATACAGTGCATCTGATAAGACCGTCTACTTTTTTACTTATGACGTTCCTTTTGAATTGCCTGGTTTCAGTACTGACGGGAACTGCATTGGGAACAGCAGCAACCATTGGTGTTGTGTGTGCCACAATGGGAACTGCACTTGGAATCAGTTCGTGGATGATCGGTGGGGCGATTCTGTCAGGCGTGTATTTTGGTGATCGATGTTCACCGGTATCTACAAGCGCTTTGCTGGTAGCAGAACTGACAGAAACAAGTGTTTACGAAAATATAAAAAATATGATAAAAAGTGCAGTGTTTCCATTTGTGTTTACCTGCATCGTATATTTTACAGTCAGTATGCAGCTTCATGGCAAAGCAGAAATCCCGGATCTGGCATATATTTTCAAATCTGAATTCTGGATCAGCTGGATTACACTTCTCCCGGCAGTTGTGATACTGGTACTCTCTGTGATGAAGGCGGGGGTTAAAGCAGCCATGTCTGCGAGTATTGTTACCGCAATCCCAATCTGCATTGCGGTGCAGCATATGCCGGTACAGAAATTACCAGGATTGTTACTAATGGGATACCATTCAGCAGATCTGACGATTGCCGGAATGCTGAATGGAGGGGGGATTGCATCTATGTTGAAAGTTGGAGCGATCGTCTGTATTTCTTCATCCTATTCCGGTATTTTTCAAAAGACCGGAATTCTCGACGGACTCCAGAAAATGGTATATACGCTTGCTGAAAAAACGCAACCATATTTTGCTGTTCTTGTGACTGCGATTCTGACCAGTGTAATTGCATGCAATCAGACGCTTGCGATCATGCTGACAGATCAGCTCTGCAGCAAAACAGAATCAGATAATCTGCGATTTGCAAACTTTCTGGAAGACAGTGCAGTGATCGTAGCGCCTTTGGTTCCGTGGTCGATTGCATGTGCAGTTCCACTGACTGCGGCAGGAGCACCGGGATACAGTATTTTATTTGCACTGTTTCTTTACCTGCTTCCGGTATGGGATCTGCTGATGTTCAGGAAAAGAAAAATATGATCGGTGATCTGGGGCGGCATATACAGCGAGAGATTTCCCTGCAAAAAAGTGCATGCCCTATTGTAAAATTGCAAAAATAGTGGTATTCTGTAAGAAATTGAATAATAAAAATAACAGGTGCTGGTGTTATAGTATTAAATAATCATCAGTTAAAAGGGAAACAGGTGTAAGTCCTGTACGATCTCGTCACTGTATGCAGGGAATGCGGAATCATGTGTATGTGCACAGTCACTGGGAAACTGGGAAGACGATTTCAGCGTGATGATCTGTGAGTCAGGAAACCTGCCTGCTATTGGTACGGGGATTTTATATTCCGGATCACGAGTCATTGGTTGTACCATAATCCAGAAACTCTTAGCCCGGTGCAGGAGTTTTTTTATTGTGAAGGGCTGCCCGCCCTTGAAAAATAAAAACGCTGCCCGGCACTGTCCGTACTTTGTTATTCATTTTAAAATTTCATGAAAAGACAAGTACAGGAGGAAACAAACATGAAAAACAAAATCGTAAAAGCACTTGCACTGGCAATGACTGTAGCAACTGTTACAATGATGGGTTCTGCAAGTATTTATGCCGCAGATGATGCTGCTGAAACAGCAACAGAAGAGACAGCAGACGATGCAGAAGCAGCAGACGGAGAAGAGGCTTCTGATGATCAGGCAGCAGCAGACAATGTTGCAGCGCTGATCGACAAGATCTATGTTCAGGAAAGAAACGACACAACAGATGAAGACTGTAAGGCAGCCAAAGAAGCATGGGATGCACTGACAGATGCACAGAAAGAACTGGTAGAAGGCGAAGAAGCAAGCCCGGAATATTTCGGACGTGACACAGGCGATGCTTCTCAGGATGATCCGCGTAATCAGGATGAGATTGGCGAGAATGAACTTCTGGTTGTAAGCTTTGGTACATCTTTCAACGACAGCCGTGCACAGGACATCAAAGGAATTGAAGATGCTCTGGCAGCAGCTTATCCGGACTGGTCTGTAAGACGTGCATTTACAGCTCAGATCATCATCAACCATGTAGAAGCAAGAGATGATGAAGCAATCGACAATATGGATCAGGCTCTTGACCGCGCAGTAGCAAACGGAGTTAAGAATCTTGTTGTTCAGCCTACACATCTGATGCATGGCGCTGAATACGATGAAATGGTAGAAGCAATCGACAACTACAAAGATAAATTTGAATCTGTGGCAATCGCAGAGCCAATGCTTGGTGAAGTTGGTGATGATGCTACAGTGATCAATGATGACAAAAAAGCAGTTGCACAGGCTATCACAGATGAAGCTTGCAAGGTAGCAGGATATGACAGCATGGAAGCAGCCGCTGAAGACGGAACAGCATTCGTATTCATGGGACATGGTACTTCTCATACAGCAAATGTAACATACGATCAGATGCAGACACAGATGGAAGACCTTGGATTCACAAACGCTTTCATCGGAACTGTTGAAGGTGAACCGGAAGACACAGCATGCGAAGAAGTTATCGCAAAAGTCAAAGACGCAGGTTTCAAGAAAGTTGTTCTTCGTCCGCTTATGGTTGTTGCTGGTGACCATGCAAACAACGATATGGCTGGTGATGATGAAGATTCCTGGAAGAGCCAGTTCGAGGCATCCGGAGCATTTGACAGCGTTGACTGCCAGATCGAAGGTCTTGGAAGAATCGCTGCAGTTGAAGATCTGTATGTAGCACATACAAAAGCAGCAATTGATTCTCTTGGCACAACGGAAGAAGCAACAGATGATACAGAAGAAGCTTCCGATGATGCAGCAGAGGAAGTGACGGATGATGCAGCTGATACCACAGAAGAAGCAGAATAATAAATAATACATAATTTATGTAAGATAATGGGACTGCCCGGAAGGCTGAATGGTCTTCCGGGCATTTCCTGTAAAAACAGGAGGATTTTATATTATGAAACGTTCAGTGGCAATGATGGCATGTGTATTAAGCGGAGCACTTATGATTGGTGGTTACAGTCCGGTTCTGGCAGATTCAGAAGCCAAAGAAGTGGCTGCGACGGCGACAGATCCACAGGAGGCGGAAGAAAACAGCAAAGGAGAGGTCCTGGAAGATGGTATCTACAGTGCTGAATTTGATACCGACAGCTCTATGTTTCATGTAAATGAAGCAAATGATGGAAAAGGAACGCTGACTGTTAAAGATGGGAAGATGACCATCCATGTAAGCCTGAATTCCAAGAAGATTGTAAATCTGTTTGTCGGAACAGCAGAAGATGCACAGAAGGACGGTGCAGAAATTCTTGAGCCTACGACAGACACAGTCACATACAGCGATGGAATGACAGATGAAGTTTACGGGTTTGATATTCCGGTGCCGGCCATTGATGAAGAATTTGATGTTGCCCTGATCGGAACGAAGAATAAATGGTATGATCACAAAGTTAAAGTGACAAATCCTCAGAAAGAAGCCGACTCTGCAGAAACAGATACCAAAAAAGTAACAGCAGAAGATCTCAAATTAGAAGATGGTGATTATACTGCGGACGTAAAGCTGGAAGGCGGATCCGGTAAGGCAACGGTAACTTCACCTGCAGCATTTACAGTAAAAGATGGCGAAGTAACTGCTTCTGTAGAATGGAGCAGCCCATATTATGATTACATGCTGATCGGTGACGACAAATATGAACCGGTCAATGAGGACGGTAATTCAGTATTCGAGATTCCGGTAGATGGTTTTGATTATCCGATGGAAGTTGTGGCGGATACAGTTGCAATGAGTACCCCTCATGAGATTGAATATACCTTACAGTTTGATTCTGCAAGTATTAAAGAGGCTGAAAAGTAAAAATGAGAAAAAAGTTACGGATGTTTTTGTGTGCAGCACTGAGTACATCTATGCTGATGGTAACACCGGTTTTTGTGCAGGCAGCCGGGGAAACAGAAAAAGTAGAAGAAATAAACAAAACAAACAGCGCAGATCTGGCAGGGCTGAAATATGATCATAGTCTGGAACTGCAGTATGCAGATCAGTTTTCTGTGGATTATTATGAAGGCGGATATGCCCTGATCACAATCGAGGGAGACGGACAGTTTCTGCTGGTGCCGGAGGGAAAAGAGGCACCAGATGGACTAGACAGTGATATTGCAGTGATCAGACAGCCATTGCAGAATATCTATCTGGTAGCAACATCTGCAATGGATCTTTTCTGTGCGCTGGATGGACTGGACAGTATCAGTCTTTCAGGCACGAATGCAGACGGATGGTATATTGATGAAGCAAAGAAAGCACTGGAAGACGGAAGTATTTCTTTTGCCGGAAAATACAGTGCACCGGATTATGAACTGATCTTGTCAAAGAACTGTGATCTGGCAATTGAGTCTACGATGATCTACCACAAACCAGAAGTGAAAGAAAAACTGGAACAGTTTGGAATTCCTGTTCTGGTTGAGCATTCCAGCTACGAAAGTCATCCCCTTGGACGTACAGAATGGTTGAAATTATATGGAGTTCTTCTTGGAAAAGAAGATCTTGCAGATAAATTATTTCAGGAGCAGGTAGATAAACTGAAAGCGATAGAAGACAGTGAGTCTACCGAAAAAACAGTGGCTTTCTTCTATATTAATTCTGTCGGTGCGGCAAATGTCCGCAAGTCCGGGGATTATGTGTCAAAGATGATCGAACTTGCCGGTGGAAAATATATTTTCAATGATCTTGGCGAGGAGGAAGACAATTCTCTTTCTACTATGAACATGCAAATGGAAGAATTTTATGCCGGAGCAAAAGATGCAGACTATATTATCTATAACAGCACGATCGACGGAGAACTGACAGATATCAGTCAGATGTTGGAGAAGAGTTCGCTCCTGGCTGATTTCAAGGCAGTCAAAGATGGAAATGTCTGGTGCACGAATCAGAATCTGTTTCAGGAGACAATGGAGCTGGGAACTATGATTGAAGATATCCATACGATGCTCACTTCAGATGATCCACAGCTGGATACATTGACATATATGCATAAATTGAAATAAAGGAAGGAAGTAACATGCGGAAGAAATTACATTTCAGATACTGGCTGTCTTTTGCCATTCTGATCATACTCCTTCTGGTGCTGGTATTCTGGAATATCAATTCAGGAAGCATTTCTATTTCGCTGAAGGATATTCTGCAGATTCTGCTTCAGAAAAAAGGAGACGAGACAGCTTACAATATTGTCTGGGAGATCCGGCTTCCCAGAATACTGGCAGCCGTGATTCTGGGAGGAGCACTTTCTGTGTCCGGGTTTCTTCTGCAGACTTTTTTTGGAAATCCGATCGCAGGTCCTTTTGTGCTGGGGATTTCGTCCGGCGCAAAATTGATCGTTGCGCTGACAATGATCTATCTGCTGGGAAAATCCATGGTGGCAACATCTGCCGTGATGATTCTTGCCGCATTTGCCGGATCACTGATCTCAATGGGATTTGTCCTGTTGATTTCACGAAAAGTAAAACAGATGTCGATGCTGGTCGTAAGTGGTATTATGATTGGTTATATCTGCTCTGCAGTAACTGATTTCGTTGTTACTTTTGCAGACGACTCCAATATTGTCAATCTTCATAACTGGTCGCTCGGAAGTTTTTCAGGGACAAGCTGGGAGAATGTTTCTGTGATGGCAGTAGTGGTATTTGTCTCACTTTTCATTACTTTTCTGATGTCAAAGCCGATCAGCGCGTATCAGTTAGGAGAAGGATATGCACAGAATATGGGAGTGAATATCAAGGCTTTTCGTGTTGCCCTGATTCTGCTTTCCAGTATTCTGTCGGCCTGTGTGACTGCATTTGCCGGTCCGATATCTTTTGTAGGAATTGCGGTACCGCATCTGGTAAAAAGTCTGATGAAGACTTCAAAACCGATCCTGATAATTCCGGGATGTTTCCTGGGAGGGGCTGTGTTCTGTCTGTTCTGTGACCTGATTGCCAGAACTGCATTTGCACCTACGGAGTTGAGCATCAGTTCTGTGACAGCAGTATTTGGCGCTCCGGTTGTGATTTACATTATGATTCGAAGAAAGAGGATGGCATAATGGGAGAATATTTTGTTCATTCTGAGCAGATGACGGTAGGATATGACGGAAAACCACTGATCCGGGATATTGAGATCAGGCTGAACCGTGGAGAGATCCTGACGTTGATCGGGCCAAATGGAGCAGGAAAGTCTACAATTCTCAAAAGCCTGACCAGACAGCTGAAACTGGTCGGAGGTACGGTGTACCTGGACCAGAAACTGATGAGTCAGATGTCTGGCAGAGAGGTTGCAAAGAAACTGGCGGTTGTGACGACGGAGAGAATACGTCCGGAACTGATGACGTGCGAAGATATCGTGGCGACAGGAAGGTATCCGTATACCGGAGCTTTGGGAATCCTTTCAGAAGAAGACTGGAAAAAAGTACATAAAGCAATGGAAATGGTCCATGCACTGGATTTTAAAGACAGAGATTTTACTGCAATCAGTGATGGACAGAGACAGAGGATCCTTCTGGCAAGAGCAATCTGTCAGGAACCGGAGATCATTGTGCTGGACGAGCCGACTTCTTTTCTTGATATCCGTCACAAACTGGAACTTCTTTCTATATTAAAAAAGATGGTACTGGAACATCATACTGCTGTGCTGATGTCTTTGCATGAACTGGATCTGGCACAGAAAATATCGGATTCCGTAATCTGTGTGCATGGTGACCGAATTGAAAAATATGGAACACCGGAAGAAATCTTTACTTCTGAGTATATACATCATCTTTATGGAATTACAACAGGAAGCTATAATGCAGCGTTTGGATGCCTGGAAATGGGAGCACCGGCGGGAGAGCCGAAGGTGTTTGTTATTGGCGGAAACGGACAGGGAATTCCTGTATACCGGAAACTGCAACGAGCCGGAATTCCTTTTGTGGCCGGTGTGATTCACAGAAATGACGTGGACTATGAAGTGGCAAGAGCACTGGCGGCAGAAGTGGTCACGGAGGAACCGTTTGAGGTGATAACAGAAGAAAATATAACAAAAGCAAAAATACTTATGGATACCTGTGCAGAAGTTGTTTGCTGTGTGGATAAATTTGGTACCATGAATGAAGGAAATCGCCGGCTGGTGGAAAAAGCGCAGAGAGATGGAAAATTAAAGAAACAGTAAAAAACAGAGCTGACCCAAAGAAAGGTACAGCTCTGTTTTAGTCTGGACAGGCAGCAGATGTGCTTTTTTTATAACTGGAAAGAATTCCATCAATAGACCTGTGAAGATAAGGCATGTATTCTTCAAGGGGAACCGGCTGTTGATAGAGGATGCAGTTGTAACATGTAGAACTGGCAAGCTCTATGACAGAAAAGAGCATCAGATCAGGATGCTCATATGCCTGATGGTCTTCGCTGATCAGCTGCAGGTACTTATCATAAAAATTGACATCTCTGTCGGGCATCTGTTCTTCAAGAGCTGCCTGAAAAACGTTCCAGGAGAGATTTTTGGAAACAAAGATCAGAAGCTGGGAATCGTTTCGGAGGGAATCCAGAATATGATCTATCATAAAATGAAGCTGTGCCGGAAATCCGATGATCTGGTTCTGACGTACGGCCTGATAGGCAGTATAAAAAAGGTCTTTTGTTTTATGTGAGGCGAGTTTGTTTCTTATATCATATTTATCTTTAAAATACAGATAAAAAGTACCTTTTGCTACCCCTGCTTTTTCAACAATATCGGAGATGGTGGTTTTGTTTGTGCCCTTTGTTGTAAAAAGTTCAAAAGCAGTATTGTACAAAGCATCTTCTTTTTTCTTTTTATTTAATTCCAGTTTGCCCATTCAAAAACCTCCTCCGCATAGGGTTGTCGCCATTTATTATAATCAAAACTGACCGAAAGTCAATATTCTGAATCGGTATATGAGCAAATGCATATAGAAAGTGTTGATTTTTGGACACATTGGCAAAAACGTATATTGACTAATGGTCAGTTTTGGTATATAACACTTAATGAGTAAAAAGTGACTAACAGTCATAAATGAGAAAGAAAGTCAATAAGGAGGATATGATGATTAAGGTTGGAAAATGGATCGCGAAGCACAAAGTGCTGATTGTTATTATCAGTATGATTTTGCTGATCCCGTCATTCCTGGGAATGGCAGCGACAAGAGTCAACTATGATATCTTGAGTTACCTGCCGGATTCTCTGGAGACCGTAGAAGGTCAGGACATCATGGTGGATGAATTTGGAATGGGTGCTTTCTCCATGGTAGTCATAGAAGATATGGACCTGAAAGATGTGGCAGCGTTAAAAGAAAAATTTCAGGATGTAGAACACGTAAAGGATGTGCTGTGGTATGACAGCGTAGCCGATCTGAGTATTCCGGTCAGCATGATTCCGGACAAATTTAAAGATGCATTCTTTAATGGGGATGCTACGATGATGATCGCTTTGTTTGACAATACGACTTCATCTGACGCAGCAATGGAAGCAGTTACAGACATGCGTGCGATTGCAAATGAACAGTGTTTTATCAGTGGTATGTCCGGTGTCGTAACAGATATCAAAAACATTGCACTGGAAGAGATGCCGATCTACGTTGTGATTGCAGCCTGCCTCTCTTTACTGGTATTGCTTCTGGCAATGGATTCACTGGTTATTCCGGTATTGTTCCTGCTTAGTGTAGGGCTTGCAGTAGTATACAATCTGGGAAGTAATATTTTTCTCGGTCAGGTATGCTACATTACAAAGTCACTGACAGCAGTTCTTCAGCTTGGTGTAACAATGGATTATTCCATTTTCCTTCTGAACTCTTTCGAAGCATATAAGAAAAAGTACGATGACAAAGAACGCGCGATGGCACATGCGATTGGAGATACATTCAAATCTGTAGCGGGAAGTTCCGTTACAACGATTGCCGGTTTCCTTGCACTGTGTGTTATGACTTTTGCCCTTGGACGTGATATGGGTATCGTTATGGCAAAAGGTGTAGTCATTGGTGTAATCTGTTGTGTCACAGTACTTCCGGCAATGATCCTTGTATTTGACGGGGCGATTGAAAAGACAAAACATAAAGCTCTGCTTCCGAATATGGATAAGGCTTCAGGATTTATTACAAAGCACTATAAAGTATGGCTGCTTGTTTTTCTGATCCTTCTGTATCCGGCAGTCTATGGAAATAATCATACACAGATTTATTACAACATCGACAAATCTCTTCCGGCAACTCTGGACAGTAACGTATCCAATGAGAAACTGAAAGAAGATTTTGATATGAGTACCGTACACATGATACTTCTGAAAAACGGACTGGACAGCAAACAGAAAACACAGATGCTGGATCAGATCGATGAAGTGGATGGAGTGAAATGGTCACTGGGTATGAATTCTCTGATCGGACCGACCTTCCCGGAATCCATGATCCCTTCCAATATCAGAGAGATGCTGGAATCCGATAATTATGAAGTACAGTTTGTATGCTCAGAATATTCATCTGCAACAGATGAGTGTAATGCACAGCTGGCTGCGATTCAGGATATCGTCAAGAAATACAGTCCGGAATCCATGGTCATCGGTGAGGCACCATTGATGAAGGATCTTCAGGATACTACAGATGTCGATCTGCAAAGAGTAAATATTATTTCCATGGCAGCGATCTTTGTGATCATTCTGTTTGTGTTTAAATCCATCTCACTGCCGTTCATTCTTCTGGCCGTCATTGAGTTTGCGATTTTTGTTAATATGGCAATCCCATATTATCAGGGAGTTACCCTTCCATTTGTGGCAAGTATCGTTATCGGTGCGATCCAGCTTGGAGCAACGGTAGATTATGCGATCCTGATGACAAGTAACTATCAGAAACAGCGTCATCTCGGTAAGACAAAAAAAGAATCTATTTCCATTGCACATAAATTCTCTATGAAGTCTATTATTGTAAGTGGATGCAGTTTCTTTGCAGCAACCTTTGGTGTAGCACTTTATTCACAGGTAGATATGATCGGTTCGATCTGTACACTGCTTGCCAGAGGTGCCGTGATCAGTACAGTTGTCGTACTTCTCGTGCTGCCGGCGATGTTTATGGTATTTGATCCGATCATCGTTCATACATCAAAAGGCTTTCTGCCGGATAAGAAAAATTGAAACCAACATATAAATATAAATCAAGCCAAAGGCTGGAAAAGGAGTCGTAAAACATGAACAGAAACAGAAAAAAAGCAGTGGCAGCTTCTGTGGCAGTAGGAATGACCATGGTAATGGGAGTCAGCCCGGTTCTGGCAGCAAATACAGACATTTCAAAAGAAGAGACTGTATATGTAAATGCTGCAGCAGATGGTACACCGGAAGAGATCACAGTTTCTGACTGGCTGAAAAATTCAGCATCTGCAGGAAATCTGAGTGATGTCTCTGATCTGAAAGACATCAAGAATGTCAAAGGCGATGAGACTTTCGAACAGGATGGAGATAAGCTGACCTGGAATACAGAAGATAAAGATATCTATTATCAGGGAACTACAACAAAAGAACTTCCTGTTTCCATGGAGATTAAGTATTATCTGAATGGCGCACAGATCAATCCGGATGACCTGGGAGGAAAGAGCGGTCATCTCAAGATTGAAGTTAATTACAAAAACAATACAAAGAACAAAACAAAAGTCGGAAAGAAAAATACAGAGATGTATTCTCCGTTTGTCATGGTAACAGCAATGATTCTTCCTACTGACAACTTCACAAATGTTACCATAGACAATGGAAAAGTTCTTTCTGATGGTCAGAGAAATATCGCAATCGGTATTGGTCTGCCGGGACTGGCTGACAGCCTGGATCTCAAGAGTGTGGATAAGGATATCGATCTGGATATTCCTGAGAGCTTTACGATGGAGGCTGATGTCACAGATTTCAGTATGAGTTCTACCTTTACTTTTGCACTGACCGATATGTTGGATTCTCTGGATCTGGATGATATAGACGGACTGGATGATCTGAAGGATTCCATGGATGAACTGACAGATGCGGCAACACAGCTGGTAGATGGAAGTAAGGAGCTGTCTGACGGAGCTTCTACACTGGATGAAAAATATCAGGAATTTGATTCCGGAATCAGTACACTGACAAGTGGAATCAGCAGCTTGAACAGCGGAGCTGCTTCCCTTAAGAGTGGTATTGCTTCCTATACATCCGGAGCAGATTCTCTTGCATCTGGTGTCAATCAGTATGCCTCCGGTGTCGGTACACTGACAAAGTCACTTGGTGAATACAATACCGGTGTCAACAAAGTGGCGAAAGGTGTACAGGATTATATAAAGGGAAGCAACAATCTGACTACCGGTGTTAAGGCATATGTTGCAGGTGTTTCTACTCTGAAATCCGGGCTGGAAACTTATGTGGACGGTGTAGGACAGATCGGAGATGGCATTGATGAAGAAGCTGATGGTCTGAATCAGCTCAAGAGTTCAGTAGATACGATCGTGACTGCGATCAAAGCAAAACTTCCGGAACTGCAGAGTTCACTTACCAGTATTGTTCAGTTTGCAGAAAGTGCAAAAGAATATGCAGCAGGAACTGGACAGTTTGCTGACGGTGTGATCAACTATGTGGGAAAAGTCGGAGATGTAAAAACTGCTGCAGATCAGCTTAATGCACTGGTCAATCCATCTGATGGAAGTAATACACCAACGGAAGGAACCGAACAGATTGAAAATGGTCTGGAGACCGCACAGGCAGCAGCGGAATCTGTAGAAGCCGTATCAGGTTCTTCAGCAGCGGCACAGCTGGAATCAGCAGCAAGTGCAGTTAATGCAGCAGCAGGAACGGGAGATGCACTGCAGGGAGATGCCGGAACAATTTCAGCAGGTCTGGACAGTGCAAGCTCTGCAATCGATATTCTGTATGGAATTGATACTTCCTCTATGGATGAAGCAACAGCAGCTGCAGTCAACAGCGCAGTACAGAGTGCGATCGGAGCTATCTCCGGTGGCGTGGCGACCGCACAGGGCGGTGTAGCCAGCCTGGAAGCACATGCAGATCAGGTTTCCGGACTGTATGATCAGGCAGCACAGGTACAGGCGGCAGCTGATGAAGTCAGTGCGCAGGGAGATCAGGCGGCAGCAGTCAGCAATGCGGCAGCACAGCTTCAGGAAGGACTCTCTCAGATTGAGAATGGTCTTGCAGTACTGAATGACGAAAATGATCAGAATGCAGATGCAGCAACACAGGTACAGGCAGCAATCAAACAGCTTACGGCAGGTATTGATGATGCACTTACACAGCTCACAGAGAGTGAAGATGTGCAGACTATGGTGGCAACTGCAAATGTACTTAAGAATAAAGGAACAGCAGAAGGAACAACTGCAGAGGATATGTCTCTTACGCAGGGAGCGGATGCTGTGGAAGCAGGAATCCAGGAACTGCAGAAAACAATGCAGACCTATCTTGGAGAAAAAATGGATGGTGAAGCACTGGATACACTGACTGATGGAGTGGATGCTCTGGTATCAGGTATTGAACAGCTCCAGGCAGGTATGGACCAGCTTGATTCAGGCTCAGACAGTCTGCTTTCAGGTGCTTCCGAGCTCACAAGCAAAAATTCAACGATCACCAGTGGAGCAAACACTCTGGAAAGCAGTGGAAAGACGCTTACCAGCGGAGCAAAACAGCTTACCAGTGCAAGTAAACAGCTTACCAGTGGTACTTCTCAGATCACCAGTGCAACCAGTCAGCTTACCAGTGGAGCAAATAAACTGTCTGCAAACAGTGGAACACTCAACAGTGGAGCGAGCCAGCTTGCATCTGGTACCCAGCAGCTTGTAAGTGGTTCAGCGACTCTTGGCAGCGGAAGCAAGCAGGTGAAAAAAGGAATCAAAGATCTGTCAGAAGGCGCAAAGAAACTTTCAGATGGAACAAAAGAATTTGATGAAGAGGGAATCCAGAAACTTTCTGATATCGTAGAGGATGATCTTCAGGATATCCTGGATCGCCTGGATGCACTTCGTTCTGATGATAATGCTTATGATTCCTTTACAGGAAAAACTGATAATATGGATGGAAATGTCAAATTTGTCATTGAGACAGCAGCCATCGATAATGACAGTGATAAATAATAATGGACTGTTTAAACAGGGAAACGGATTATTTGCCGTTTCCCTGTTTTTTCTTGCGGATGAGAAAGGAGTCTGCTATACTGTACACTATGAGCAGAGAAAAAAAGACAGTAAAAAAAACAGCAAAAAAATCTAATAGAAAAAAGCACACAGATTACTATGATTACAGCCTGGTTGCTGTCATTATCCTGCTGACCTGTTTTGGTCTGGTCATGCTTTACAGTACCAGTTCCTATATGGCAGAGGTGAATTACGGCGATGATATGTATTATTTTAAGAAGCAGGCGGCTATCAGTCTGGTATGTATCATAGCAGCTCTCGGAATTTCGCGGATCGATTACCATATTCTTACACGATTTGTAGGGGTTCTGTATGGGATGGCAGCAATTCTGATGATGCTGGTTAAGACACCGCTTGGACGAACTGCCAATGGTGCACGCCGCTGGCTGAATCTGGGACCGCTTTCTTTTCAGCCATCAGAGATTGCAAAGATCGCTGTCATTGTGTGCCTGTCATATATGGCGGTTCATATGGGCAAAAAGATAAATACGCTGAAGGGACTTATGATGATGGGAGGCAGTGGAACCGCACTGGCATTTCTGGCATATGCATTTACAGAAAACCTCAGTACGGCAATCATCATTTTCTGTATCACTGTAGGAATCTTTTTTATTGCACACCCGAAAACAAAGCCGTTTCTGATCGCAGCAGCGGTTGTGATCGTGCTGGCGGTAATCTTTGTTCTGACCTTGAATGCTTCCATGGATACAAGTTCCAGTTTCCGTCTGAGACGTATTCTGGTATGGCTGCATCCGGAGGATTATGCATCCGGAGACGGATATCAGACGATTCAGGCATTGTATGCGATTGGTTCAGGTGGCTTTCTGGGGCGTGGACTTGGTAACAGCATCCAGAAGCTTGGAAGTGTGCCGGAGGCTCAGAACGATATGATTTTTTCTATTGTATGCGAGGAACTGGGAATACTCGGTGGGGTAATCGTTCTGTTGTTGTTTGCATATCTTCTGTACAGGCTGTTCTTTATTGCACAGAATGCACCGGATATGTTTGGCTCTCTGATGGTAAGCGGCATATTTATACATATTGCATTACAGGTGATCTTTAATATCGCCGTTGTGGTAAATCTGATGCCGAATACGGGTGTCACCTTGCCGTTTATCAGCTATGGTGGTACGTCAATCCTGTTCCTGATGGCGGAGATGGGACTGGCTTTGAGTGTGTCCCGGCAGATTAAATTCAAGGAGCCGGAAAGGCTTCTCTAAAATGGGCAAAATCTATTGACAAATAGGTTTCCAGAATATATACTTTGCACATCAAAGTAGAGTAAAAGTGTTACTTGATAAAGGAGAAATGGCAATGTTAGAAGAAATGAGAAAAATGATCGCAGAACAGTTAAACTGCGAAGAAAGCGAAATTACAACAGACACTTCTTTTAAAGATGATCTTGGAGCAGATTCACTGGATCTTTTTGAACTGGTAATGGCTCTGGAAGATGAGTACAATATTGAAATCCCTGCAGAAGAGCTGACAGAGCTGGCAACAGTGGGAGATGTGATCGAGTATCTTAGAGGCAGAGGTATTGAAGCATAGTAGCTGATGGACAGGTACTATTTGCGAGGCATAATTTAGCAGAAAACATTCCCTGAGGCAGCAATGTCTCAGGGGTTTTACATTTTTGAAAGGCAGGAAAGAGAACATGACAAAGATCAGAACAAGATTTGCACCGAGTCCGACAGGAAGAATGCATGTAGGAAATCTTCGTACAGCACTCTATGCATATCTTATCGCAAAACATGAGGACGGAGATTTTATTCTTAGAATTGAAGATACCGACCAGGAACGTTATGTAGAAGGGGCTGTAGACATCATCTATCGTACGATGGCGGGTACAGGCCTTATTCATGACGAAGGTCCGGACAAAGACAAAGGATTTGGACCGTATGTACAGAGCGAGAGACAGGCATCCGGACTGTATCTGAAATATGCACAGCAGCTGATTGAACAGGGAGATGCATACTATTGCTTCTGTGGAGCCGAAGAGCTGGAATCCATGAAGCGTGTAGTGGCAGGAAAAGAGATTTCCATTTATGATAAGAGATGTCTGCATCTGTCAAAAGAAGAAGTACAGAGACGTCTTGATGCAGGGGAGCCGCACGTAATCCGTTTTAATATGCCGACAGAAGGAACTACTACATTCCATGATGTGATCTATGGTGATATCACTGTCAATAATGAGGAGATGGAAGACCTGATCCTGATCAAATCTGACGGATATCCGACTTATAACTTTGCAAATGTAATAGATGACCATCTTATGGGAATCACACATGTAGTCAGAGGAAATGAATATCTTTCTTCAGCACCAAAATATAATCGTATCTATGAAGCATTCGGATGGGAGATTCCGGTGTATGTGCACTGTCCGCTGATCACAAATGAAGAACATCAGAAACTGTCCAAACGTTCTGGGCATTCTTCTTATGAGGATCTTCTGGATCAGGGCTTTGTTACAGAAGCAATCGTAAACTTTGTAGCATTGCTTGGATGGAGCCCGCAGGACAACTGTGAGATCTTTTCTCTTCCGGAACTGGTAAAGGCATTTGATTATCACCATATCAGCAAATCACCGGCAGTCTTTGATATTACCAAACTTCGCTGGATGAATGGAGAATATATCAAAAAAATGGATCCGGAAGAATTTTATGAGAGAGCACTTCCATATATGAAGAAGGTTCTTAAAAAAGATTATAACTTCCGCAAGATCGCAGGTATGGTGCAGACAAGAATCGAAACATTCCCGGACATTCCGGCACTGATTGATTTCTTTGAAGAAGTTCCGGAATATGATTCTGCAATGTACTGTCATAAAAAGATGAAAACAAACGAAGAGACTTCTCTTGCAGTACTGAAGGAAGTACTTCCGGTACTGGAGGCACAGGAAGATTATACCAATGATCCACTGTTTGCATCTTTAAGTGCATTTGTCAAAGAAAAAGGATATAAAAATGGTTATGTTATGTGGCCGCTCCGTACAGCTGTATCCGGCAAACAGATGACACCGGCTGGTGCAACTGAGATCATGGAGATCATTGGCAAAGAAGAAACACTGAAACGTGTAAAGGCTGCAATCGAAAAACTCAGCTGAGAGTAATCAATGATAAAAAGAAATCCATCTCAACAAAGGGCAATCGCCCACCTGTCAGGTCCAATGATGGTCCTGGCAGGCCCCGGTTCGGGGAAAACTTCCGTTATAGTAGAGAGAACTGCATATATGACAGAAGAGGGAGGAATCTCGCCTTCCAATATTCTGGTGGTGACATTTTCGAGAGCGGCGGCAAAAGAAATGAAGGAACGTTTCCTGAGTTTTACGGAGCAGTCGTATACACCGGTCACATTTGGGACTTTTCACGGAGTGTTTTATGGAATATTAAAACAGGCATATGGCTTCACTGCGGCAAATATTCTTTCGGAAGAAGAAAAGACGGGGATCCTTCAGGAACTGGCATTGAATTTTGGCGGTGAACTGGCAGAAGAAGGAGATTTTTCAGAAGAAATTGCCAAAGAGATCAGTGTAGTCAAAGGTAATCGGATCTCACTGGAACATTATTATTCTTCCTGCTGTCCGGATGAGGTATTCCGTCAGATCTATCAGGGATATCGTGAAGCATGTCGGAACAGGCGCAAGCTGGATTTTGATGACATGCTGTTGTATTGCTATGAATTGTTTGAACAACGCAAAGACATTCTGGCAGCCTGGCAGAATAAATTTCAATATATTCTGGTGGATGAGTTTCAGGATATCAATCAGCTTCAGTATGAGATTGTACGTATGCTGGCAAAACCACAGGATAATCTCTTTATTGTGGGAGATGATGATCAGTCAATCTATCATTTTCGGGGAGCAAGACCGGAGATCATGTTGAATTTTAACAGAGATTATCCGGAAGCTGAGACAGTAACGCTGAATGTAAACTATCGCTGCAGTGGCAGGATCCTTTCGTCGGCGATGCAGGTGATAGGGCAGAATCAGAATCGTTTCTTTAAAAGACTGTCTACGCCGAATGAGTCGGGAGAAGCGGTCCGGATCAGGGAATTCCAGAATCCGCGCGAGGAATATCTGACAGTCGTGTCAGAACTTAGAGACCGACTGGAGAGGGGCGAATGTCTGGAAGACACGGCGATACTTCTGAGAACAAATCAGGAAGCAGAAGGCCTTGTGGGGGCATTGATGGAGAGACAGGTTCCCTTTAACATGAAAGAGAAGCTTCCAAATCTGTTTCATCATTGGATCTGTCGAAACCTGTTGGCATATATGCGATTTGCAGCAGGTGACAGAAGCAGGAAAAATTTTCTGGAATTTATGAATCGTCCCAACAGATACATTGGCAGGGATGCAGTGACAATATCAGCGGAAATATCTTTTGAGCAGCTGAAGGATTTTTATAAAGAAAAAGACTGGATGTGTGACCGGCTCACAACATTGGAGACACATCTTCGGATACTGAAGGGACTGGCACCATATGCAGCGATAAATTTTATCCGTAAGGGAATGGGATACGAAGAATACTTGCATGAATATGCAGAGTATCGTAAAATAAAGCCAGAAGAGTTAAGCGAGATTCTGGACAGGCTGACAGAGAGCACCAGAGGGATGAACAGTCTCGAAGAATGGGAAAACTACATACAGGACTATACAGAAAGACTGGACGAGCAGGCTCGAAAGGCAGAACAGGAGCGGGAGGGTGTTCTGATTTCCACGCTTCATGGTGTAAAAGGGCTGGAATATGATAAGGTATATATCCTCAATGTAAATGAGGGGAGCATGCCCTACAGAAAAGCTGTACTGGAACCTGCGATCGAAGAAGAACGAAGGCTGTTCTATGTTGGAATGACCCGTGCCAGAAAACGGCTGACTTTGTGTTACGTGAGACAGCAATATGAAAAGAAACGAGATCCGTCCCGGTTCTTAAAGGAGGCTGGAGTATGAATGCAGTTATTTATTTTACAGAGATCCCACAGCAGTATGAGCACAAAAATATGGAACATATGATAGGGGAAAAGCTTTTGGCGGCAGGGCTGTACAGAGAGTATGGACTGAAACTGTCTTTTGAGCCAAGAGCAACAGGAGAACATGGCAAGCCGTTTCTCACCCTTCAGCCAAAAATTCATTACAATATCACGCATTCCGGGAAATATGTGATGTGTATCATTGCAGGACAGGAAGTCGGAATTGATGTGCAGATTCACAAAAAGGTCAATTATGAGCGAATGCTGGAGCGGATGGTTCCGGCAGAGATGATCAGAGAAATCCTGGACAGTGATGAGCCGGAAAAAGCCTTTTTTGCACAATGGGTATTACGTGAGGCTTATATCAAATGGACAGGGGAAGGTCTGTCCAGAGATCTTCGGACGATTTCGATGGATGACGGATCTTATATTATGCTGGAACTCGGAGAAGAGTACAGCGGAGCGGTGTGGGCGCGCAAACCGATGGAATTGCGTTGGGAACATATGGAAGTTCAACTCCCGTAGCGAAAGCTGCGGGAGTTTTTTTCGTACTAAATTCGGTAACGGCACATATATTAATGTAAAAGAGGTGAGGACGATCAGAGCAGGACAGATTCCGAATTTATTTGCCGGGAATATCCGGAAACTTCTGGAGGAAGAATGCCCGGATTATGAAAAACTGTATGAGATCAGACTTCGGACAGGCAGACCAGTATTTCTGCATTCACAAGAGGGGGAACATTGTCTTCGAAACAGAAACGGACTTCCTTATCTTGCCACAAAACAGGACCTCAAAGAGACACTGGAATATATCAGTGGATATTCGCTGTATGCCTATGAGGATGAACTGAGACAGGGATATCTGAGTGTACAGGGAGGGCATCGAATAGGAGTAACGGGAAAAGTTGTTCTGGATGGAACACGAATCAGGGGAATGAGATACATTTCCGGAATCAATGTACGGCTTGCGCATCAGATAAAGGGATGTGCCGATAATGTGATGCCTTTTATCTGCGAAAAAAAGCAGATCTGTCATACATTGCTGATCGCACCTCCGGGATGTGGAAAGACAACATTACTTCGTGATATGATCCGGCAGATCAGTAATGGGACAGCATATATGCATGGAATGACGGTTGGAGTGGTAGATGAACGAAGTGAGCTGGCAGGCTGCTATCAGGGAGTGCCGCAAAATGATCTGGGAATGCGTACAGATGTGCTGGATGCCTGTCCAAAGGCGGAAGGGATGCAGATGCTGCTACGATCCATGTCACCGGATGTGGTGGCAGTAGATGAGCTGGGAAAAAAAGAAGATTTCTGTGCAGTAGAGTCGGTCATTCATTGTGGGTGCAAACTGCTGGCAACTGCACATGGAAATTCACTGGAAGATATCCTGTGTCAGCCTTTTTTCAGAGAGTTAAAAGAAATGAAGGTTTTTGAGCGCTATATCGTTCTGGGAAAAAAAGGACATGCCGGGAGTATAGAAAAAATTTATGACGGGAAGGGGAAAACATGCGGAAACTGATCGGCGCGGCAATGATTATTCTGGCATCCGTTGGAATCGGATATTCAAAAAGCCGGGAGCTTACCCTGAGGGAGAAGAATCTTGAGGAATTCTTACAGGCGGTATTGTATCTGAAGGGAGAAATCCGTTGCGGAAACAGTGGACTGTCGGATGCATTCCGGAATACGGCTGCACGATGCGGGGAAAATTATGCGGATTTTTTCAGGGGAGCAGCAGACTGTATGGATACAAATACAGAGGAAAGCCTGCATTTGATTGTTGAAAAGTGTGCGGAGCAGTATCTGCCAAAACTCAGCCTGGAAGAAGGGGAGAAAAACAGGATTCGTATGTTGGGAAAGCGACTGGGATATCTGGACCGGGAGATGCAGCTTCGGCAGCTTGAACTGTATGAGGAAGATTTTCAGCATTTTCTGGAGACGCTGCGAAAGGACAAGGCAGAAAAAAAGAAGCTGTATCGTAGTCTGGGAACTATGGGAGGCATTATGCTGGCCGTGTTATTCTGGTAAGATCCGGGGAAAGGAGTGGAAATGGAAGTTACCATTATCTTTAAGATCGCGGCAGTGGGGATTCTGGTTTCCATTCTTTCACAGGTACTGAAACACAGTGGGAGAGAAGAACAGGCTTTTATGGTAAGTCTGGCAGGATTGCTGATCGTGTTGTTTTGGATCGTTCCGTATATTTATGAATTGTTTCAGAGTATCCAGAAACTGTTTGTAGTCTGAAACGGGAGGAGTTATGGACATTGTCAGAATTTCACTGTTGGGAATCAGCGGAGTTGTACTGGGATTTTTCCTCAAAAATACAAGACCGGAATATGTATCCTTTATTACGATGGGGATAGGAGTCCTTATTCTTGGGTTTGCGGTGGAAAAACTGCAGTATCTTTTTGAGACGCTTGGAAAGATACAGGAAGACCTGGCTATCAGCCAGGAATATTTTTTTACCTTGATCAAGATGGTGGGGATTACCTATATCGGGCAATTTTCTGCGGGAATCTGTAAGGATGCCGGGCATCAGGCGACAGCTGCACAGATTGAACTTTTCTGTAAACTTTCTGTAATGGTGCTGAGTGTTCCGATACTCATGGCATTACTGGAAACGATTCAGGAGTTTCTGGGATGAAGAGAGGTCTGATAAGTCTGGCAGTCCTTTTTCTTCTGTTACTGTCTTGTCGGACGGAGAAATGTCTGGCAGCAGAATGGACAGCAGAAGAGACAACAGAGAAGACAGACACAGAAAACGCAGCAGGAACAGATACAGGGACGGAAACGGCAGATCGTCTTCTGGACGAGCTGGAGCTTTCCCAGGTACAGGGGATGCTGGATGAAATGCTTGGAGAACAGAGCTTTTCGATGAAAGAGACCCTGGCAAAGCTGGTGAAAGGAGAGAAGGTTCTTTCTGGTGAGAGCATCCGGGAACTTCTGTACAGATGTTTTTTTGCACAGATGGAAAAAGAAAAAGGCCTTTTTGTCAGACTGTTGCTACTGGTATTACTTGCTGCGATATTTGCTGATTTTGCGGCTGCTTTTGACAGTGGACAGATTGGAGATATCTGTTTTTATCTTGTTTATCTGTTGCTTTTTATACTTCTTATGGACGCATTTACAGATATGAGCCTGTCTCTGCAGCAGACACTTTCGTGGATGACAGAATTTATGAGGGGGCTTGCACCGGCATATTTTCTTACAGTCAGTGTATCTGCAGGTACAGCGACCGCTTCTGTATTTTATGAAGGAGTACTGATCCTGACCTGGATGATCCAGTGCCTGATCAGACAGATCTTTTTGCCGGGAGCAGGACTTTATGTAATGTTGTCGTTGGTGAACCATCTTTCCAGAGAAGAGATGCTTGGGAAAATGGCAGAACTGATTGATACGGCAGTCAGATGGGGACTGAAGACTCTGCTGGGGGCGGCCGTAGGATTGCAGGTCATACGAAATCTTGTGGCACCTGTAATGGATACGTTGAAAAGAGGGATGCTTGGAAGGGCTGCCGGTGCATTGCCGGGAGTGGGAAATGCGGTAAATATGGTGACAGAGCTGGTACTGACAAGCGCAGTACTTGTACGGAACAGTCTTGGCGTAGTGATACTGCTGGCATTTGTGGCAATTGGAGCCGGACCAGTGCTGCACTATGGAATTCTGTCACTGGCGTATCGTTTTCTGGCGGCGGTAGCACAGCCTGTTTCAGATAAAAGAATCGTAGAATCTCTGACTGCGATGGGAGAAGGCTGCGTGCTTCTTTTGAAAGTCATTTTTACAGCAGAAATTCTGTGCATGCTGGATTTCCTGATTTTGATGACGGGACTGGGAGGAAAGGTATGAAAGCAGAAATTTATCAGTGGATCCGAACACTTGCGGTATTTTATATTGTATTTTCCATGGTTCTGCATCTGGTGCCGGATCTGAAATATGAGAGGTATATTCGTCTGTTTATGGGACTTCTTCTGATCTACATTCTGTGTGCGGCCATGCTGACCCTGTTTGGACGCGGTCAGGAGATGGTGGAGACTTTTCACAGCAATTATCAAAAAGAGCTTGCCGGGATGGAGATAAAAAATATGCAGAATCTGCAGAGTCTTTATATCAGAGATGGATTTGAGGAAGAACTTGAAAAAGAAATTATGGAAGAATGTGACAGAACAGGAATAAAAGCAGGGAAGGTTGTCGTACATATAAACAGTAAGAAAATCACGACAGTACTGTACCTGAAAGAGGAACCGGACAGAGAACAGGAAAGGAGAATGTATGATGTGCTCGCGCAGAACTTCGGAATTCAGGAAAAAGACTGTCAGTTCATTGTTGGGAACGATGGGGAAACGGCAATGGCTGGTGATTCTGCTTCTGGGACTGCTTTTGATGGTAGCGGCACTTCCGGTTTCCGGAACGGACAGTAAAAAGAAAACAGAAACAATTTCTGAAAGCATCGCGGAGAGTACTGCTGCAGCAGAAACCAAAACAGAACTGGAGGGAAAACTGGAAACACTGCTGGAACATGCAGAAGGTGTGGGAAGAGTAAAAGTGATGCTGATGACGGATGGTGGACAGGGATTGTATGACTCAGGAGAGACACAGGTAACGGGAGTGCTGATCGTTGCAGAGGGAGCAGATAATTCTGTTACAGTACAGAAAATACAGCAGGCGGTTATGGCATTATTTCAGATAGAGGCTCATAAAATTAAAATAATGAAAATGAAATGAGGAGTGAAAAGGTGAAAAAAATATTCAGGAAAAATCAGGTGATCATTACCTCACTGGCAATTCTTATTGCGGTAGCCGGGTATCTGAATTTTGCAGATGTGGATCTGCTTCCGGGAGACAAAGAAGCCAGTACGGACAGTGCCAGTATTCTGGACCAGGTGGAGTATGACCTGAGTGATCAGACAGTCGCAGAGAACGAAAATGCAGGAGATGTTACAGAAACTGCAGAAATTCCGGATGCGGGAAGTACGCCTGGAGAAGCGGTGCTGACCGGTGCGTCCGATTTTGCTGCACAGGCAAAGCTTTCCAGAGAACAGGTGCGCTCTCAGAACAAGGCAGATTTGCAGGAAATCCTGAATAATACAGAAGTTGGAGAGGATCAGAAACAGGAAGCAGTAAATACCATGGTGCAGATGACAGAGATATCTGAAAAAGAAGCAGCTGCGGAAATGCTTCTGGAGGCAAAAGGGTTCGAAAATGCAGTGGTCAATCTGACGGGGGAAACAGCAGATGTGGTCGTGCCTCAGACAGATCTGGAGGATGCACAGCGTGCACAGATTGAGGATATTGTAAAACGTAAGACAGGGATCGCACCGGAGAATATCGTGATCACCCCATTAAATGAAAGCGAAGAGGATGCAGCTGCGGATACAGAACAGGACAGTCAGCAGGAAGAGACGGATACATATGAAGAGCAGGAGACAGCAGGAGAAGATATCGTAACCGAAGGAATTTATGACTGAAGTGCGTCTGCCCGGATTTTTTGATCCGGGCAGTTGTGCTGTCTTTTTTTAGACAGAGCTTTTTCTTGACATCAGGGTATTTCATATACTAGAATAAAAAGTTGTATAGAAATTAGAAAATTGAAAAATGGATCATAGACAGGAGGCAAAACGTGTCTAAGTATGCGAAAGAAATAGAAAAAAGAAGAACCTTTGCCATTATCTCCCACCCGGATGCAGGTAAGACAACTCTGACTGAGAAATTCCTGCTGTATGGAGGTGCCATTAATCTGGCAGGCAGTGTTAAGGGTAAAGCCACAGCCCGCCATGCAGTATCTGACTGGATGGAAATAGAAAAAGAGAGAGGTATTTCCGTAACTTCTTCTGTACTACAGTTTCATTATGACGGCTATTGTATCAATATTCTGGATACACCGGGACATCAGGATTTCTCTGAAGATACTTACCGTACCCTGATGGCTGCGGATTCAGCAGTCATGGTCATTGACGGAAGCAAAGGTGTGGAGGCACAGACCAGAAAACTGTTTAAAGTCTGTGTTATGCGTCACATTCCTATTTTTACGTTTATCAACAAAATGGACAGAGATGCAAATGATACGTTTGATCTTCTGGACGAAATAGAAAAAGAACTCGGAATCGCAACGTGTCCGATCAACTGGCCGATCGGCTCAGGCAAAAAATTCCGTGGAGTTTATGACCGGAATACACATAAGGTCCTGACATTCTCTGATACACAGAAGGGAACCAAAGAAGGCGTGATCGAGGAAATCGATATTGATGATGAGCGTCTGAATGAGATCGTGGATCCGGATCAGAGAGAACAGCTGATGGAAGAAATCGAACTTCTGGATGGAGCAAGCGTGGATTTTGATCAGGAGCAGGTAAGTAAGGGAAATATGACACCGGTATTTTTTGGTTCTGCACTGACCAACTTCGGAGTGGAAACTTTTCTGGAACATTTCCTCAAGATGACAACTTCTCCGCTTCCGAGAGTGTCAGATGAGGGAGAGATCGATCCGATGTCTGATGATTTCTCTGCTTTTGTATTCAAGATCCAGGCAAATATGAATAAGGCCCATCGAGACAGAATTGCGTTTATGCGTATTTGTTCCGGTAAATTTGATGCGTCTCAGGAAGTGTATCATGTGCAGGGTGAAAAGAAGATGCGTCTTCTCCAGCCACAGCAGATGATGGCGGAATCCCGTCATGTGGTAGACGAGGCATATGCCGGAGACATCATAGGAGTGTTTGATCCGGGTATCTTCTCCATCGGTGATACGATCTGTTCACCAGGCAATAAATTTGCATTTGAGGGTATTCCGACATTTGCACCGGAACATTTTGCAAGGGTTCGTCAGATCGATACTATGAAACGTAAGCAGTTTGTGAAGGGAATCAATCAGATCGCGCAGGAGGGTGCAATCCAGATTTTCCAGGAATTCAATACTGGTATGGAAGAAATCATCGTGGGTGTTGTAGGTGTCCTGCAGTTTGACGTTCTGAAATATCGTCTGGAAAATGAATACAATGTAGAAATCCGTCTGGAAAATCTGCCTTATGAGCATATCCGCTGGATCGCAAACAAGGAAGAAGTGGATGTTTCCAAGATTACCGGAACTTCTGATATGAAAAAAGTCACAGACCTCAAAGGCAATCCGCTGCTGCTGTTTGTCAATGCATGGAGTGTAGGTATGACAGAAGACAGAAATCCGAATCTGGTGCTGACGGAATTCAGTAAATAAACGCTTTTATTTTTGGATCAGATTTGATATACTAAAGCTATCAAAAAATTCGATTCGGAATCCGCAGGAGGAATTGGAATGGCAGAAAAAAGAACAACTTATAAATTACAGGATGTAGGTGGAATCGGTGAAGTCAAGATCGCTGATGAAGTCGTAACCGTTATCGCAGGACTGGCTGCTACAGAAGTAGAGGGTGTTGCTTCCATGGAAGGCAACATTACCAATGAACTGGTAAGCAAACTTGGAGTCAAGAA
Source organism: Blautia sp. MSJ-19 (assembly GCF_018918125.1). Taxonomy (GTDB): domain Bacteria; phylum Bacillota; class Clostridia; order Lachnospirales; family Lachnospiraceae; genus Blautia_A. The sequence continues at coordinate 57,308 of NZ_JAHLQA010000015.1, read as the reverse complement.
TCTTTCCAAGGGTGTTAAAGTAACTGTTCTGGAAGGCGTTGTGACTGTAGACCTTACCCTGAATATTGAATTTGGTAAGAATATCCTTGAAGTAAGCAAGAAGGTTCAGGATAAAGTAAAATCATCCATTGAAAATATGACTGGCCTGGAAGTTGCAGATGTAAATATTCGCATTGCAGGTGTAGATATGGAGAGCGAAAAAGATAAGTAAACGTAACCGGAAAAAGGAAAGTGTTTCTTTCCTTTTTTCTTTATCAGGCCCTGAAATGCGGGTAACCATGGTTTTATATGGAAATAATGAATGTCTGCTTTAGCAGACATTTCCTTAGGAGGAAACATGCGAAGAAGCGAGCAGAGAGAACATATTTTTAAACTGTTGTTTATGACACAGTTCAATACAGAAAACGAAATGCCGGAGCAGCTGTCAATCTATTTTGACGGTCTTGGTGAACTGGCAGAGGCAGATCAGGAGGCAATCCAGCAGAAGTATGACCATATTCTGGAACATCTGAGTGAGATTGACCAGATCCTGAACGATTACAGCCGTGGATGGAAGACATCACGAATGAACCGTGTGGACCTGACTGCACTGCGTCTGGCGGTATATGAAATGAAAATGGATGAGGATGTGCCGGTTGGAGTTGCGATCAATGAGGCAGTAGAACTTGCCAAACTTTTTGGTGGTGAAGATTCTGGCTCTTTTGTCAATGGTATCCTTGGAAAGATTGCCAGTGGCAAAAAGGATTCCGGCGAAGAACACAAAAAACCTCGTCGTCAGACTCATTCTGCAAAGATCATTATCAGATCTTCTAAGAAAGATGCAAAAGTCCAGAAAGATCAGAAAGCGTCCGAAGAAAGCGCAGAATAATAAAAATGAAAAATATTTTTTCAGTAGGACAGGTCAATCGATATGTCAAGAATATGTTTACGCAGGACTTTATTTTACAGAAGATTTATGTAAAAGGAGAAGTCTCCAATTGCAAATATCATACCAGCGGACATATTTACTTTTCACTGAAGGATGAAACAGGAGTACTTTCCTGTGTGATGTTTGCCGGACATCGCAGAGGACTGGCGTTCCGCATGAAAGATGGGGATCGGGTCGTTGTAGGCGGTGCGGTGGATGTATATGAAAGAGATGGACGTTATCAGCTGTATGCCAGAGAGATTACGCTGGAGGGTGCGGGAGCACTTTATGAGAGATTTCTTGCACTGAAAGAAGAGCTGGAAGAGATGGGGATGTTTGCCCGGGAATATAAGCAGCCGATTCCTGCCTATGTACGGCGGCTGGGAGTGGTTACAGCACCTACCGGAGCGGCTGTGCAGGATATCCGGAATATTTCCCTGAGAAGAAATCCCTATATACAGATTATTCTCTATCCGGCCCTGGTACAGGGCGAAGGTGCGGCAGACAGTATCGTACATGGCATTCAGATGCTGGATCGATCTGATGTGGATGTGATCATTGTCGGACGTGGCGGTGGTTCTATCGAAGATCTCTGGGCATTTAACGAAGAAAAAGTTGCAAGAGCCATCTTTGAGTGTCAGACCCCGATCATATCAGCAGTGGGACATGAGACGGATTTCACGATTGCTGATTTTGTTTCAGATCTTCGTGCACCGACACCCTCGGCAGCCGCCGAACTTGCAGTGGCAGATTTCAGACAGATTCTGCAGAATATGGCCGGACTGAGAGACAGACTGCAGCGGGGGATGCAGCGCAGGACAGAACTTGCACGGATACAGTTAGAGCAGCATCAGATGCGGTTTCAGTACCTGAATCCGGAAACAAAGCTTCGGGATAATCGACAGCGTCTGGCTGACCTGGAGGAAGTGCTGCGAAAAGCAATGCGAAATCGTCTGGCAGAAGAACGGCATACTCTGGGAATCTATCTGGAACGATATAAAGGGTTGTCGCCGTTATACAAATTAAATCAGGGATATTCTTTTGTTACAGACAGAGACGGAAACGGAATCATATCAACAGAACAGGTGTGGCCGGGCGAACTGGTGGAAATTTCTGTAACGGATGGTGTGATCGAAGCAGAGGTACGGAGCAGCAGGAAGGAAGACTGGAATAAATGACAGAACAGATTCAGAAAACAGATACACAGGATAAAGAAGTAGAAGAAGTCTTTCAGGAACTGGACACCATTGCTGAAAAGCTGGAAAGTGGTGAGACATCACTGGAGGATTCTTTTCGTTTATACAAAAAAGGCATGGAGCTTCTGAAATACTGCAGTGACAGACTGGATACTGTAGAAAAAAAGATGCTTCAGATGGATGAGGATGGGACATTACGTGAATTTTAAAGAAGAATTACAGCAGAGAACGGATTATGCAGAAGAGGTGATCCGCAGATGGCTTCCGGAGGAAAAAGGATTTTCCAGAACCATGGCACAGGCGATGAACTACAGTATGTGTGCCGGAGGCAAGAGACTGCGTCCGATTCTTCTTCTGGAAACATTACGCCTTTTTGGCGGAGAAGAAAAGCTTGCGGAACCGTTTATGGCAGGAATCGAAATGATCCATACACATTCGCTGATCCACGATGATCTGCCGGCAATCGACAATGATGATTATCGGAGGGGACGTCTGACCACGCACAAAGTATATGGAGAAGCGATGGGGGTGCTGAGTGGCGTAACACTCCTGAATTATGCTTATGAAACGATGTTCCGTGCATTTGATATGACGCAGGATAAAGACAGGGTCATTCGTGCGGTTCGGATCATGGCAGAGAAAACAGGTATTTATGGGATGCTTGGCGGACAGAGTGTGGATGTCGAGAATGATGGCAAGCCGCTGGAAAAAGAACTGCTGGATTATATTTATGAACACAAGACTTCTGCATTGATCGAGGCTTCTATGATGACCGGAGCGGTTCTGGCAGGTGCGGATGAAGAACAGACAGCTATGATCGAGCGGGCAGCATCAGATATTGGCCTGGCTTTCCAGATACAGGATGACATTCTGGATGTGACCAGTACCAGCCAGGAACTGGGGAAGCCGGTACACAGCGATGAGAAAAATAATAAAGTTACTTATGTGACTCTTTTCGGTGTAGAGAAGGCATCTGAACAGGTAAGAGAACTTTCTGAAAGAGCTCTGGAAGTTCTGGACAGACTATATAATAAAAATGAATTCCTGACAGAACTTGTCATTGAAATGGCAAGCCGCAGGAAATGAAAGAGGGATACGAAGGATGTTGGAAAAGATCAATAAGCCTAATGATATACACAAGATAGCTTTGGCAGATTTTCCACAGCTTGCAGATGAGATCAGAGAATTTCTGATCGAGTCAGTCAGTCAGACGGGGGGCCATCTGGCATCAAATCTTGGTGTGGTAGAGCTGACGCTGGCTTTACACAATGTACTGGATTTTCCACAGGATAAGATCGTATGGGATGTGGGACATCAGGCATATACGCATAAAATCCTGACAGGAAGAAAAGACGGTTTCAAAAATCTCCGAAAAGAAGGCGGAATGAGCGGATTTCCAAAGAGAGGTGAAAGCGACTGTGATGCGTTTGATGCCGGACACAGTTCAGATTCGATCTCTGCGGGGCTTGGATATGTAAGAGCAAGAGATCTTCTGGGACAGAAATACCGTGTAGTGTCTGTGATCGGAGACGGGGCACTGACCGGAGGCATGGCATATGAAGCGTTAAATAATGCCGCAGAATTAAAAACAAATTTTATCATTGTACTCAATGATAACAATATGTCGATTTCCAAAAATGTCGGAGGAATGTCTTCTTATCTGAGTGCGCTGCGTACTGCAGAAGCATATACAGGAATGAAACTGAATGTGACCAAGACACTCAAGAAGATACCAAAGGTCGGAACAGCGGTGGTGGATACCATGCGCAAGACCAAGAGCAGCATCAAGCAGCTGATCATACCGGGTATGCTTTTTGAAAATATGGGACTGACATATCTTGGACCGGTAGACGGACATGATATGCGACAGATGATGAAGCTTTTTAATGAGGCCAAACGTGTGGAAGGTCCGGTGATCGTTCATGTTCTGACCCAGAAGGGAAGGGGATATGCACCGGCGAGCCTGCATCCGGATCAGTTTCATGGAACCGGTCCGTTTGATATACAGACCGGCAGACAGCTTTCTGTGAAAAAAGGACCGACTTATACGGATGTGTTTGCAAAAGCAATGGTAAAACTTGGAAAAGATAATTCAAAACTGGTTGGTATTACTGCTGCAATGAAAGAAGGGACCGGCCTTAAAGAATTCGAAAAAGCTTTTCCGGACCGTCTGTTTGATGTCGGTATAGCAGAAGAACATGCGGTCAGCTTTGCAGCAGGTCTGGCACTCGGCGGAGTGATACCGGTAGTTGCAATTTATTCGTCTTTTCTTCAGAGGGCGGTAGACCAGATGCTTCATGATGTCTGTATGCAGAATCTGCATGTGATTTTTGCTATTGACAGGGCAGGTCTTGTCGGGGCTGATGGAGAAACACATCAGGGAAATTTTGATCTGTCCTATCTGACTATGATGCCGAATATGACTGTTATGGCACCAAAGAATGACAGAGAACTTGAAAAAATGCTGGAATTTGCTGTTCATGCAGCAGGACCATGCGCGATTCGTTATCCAAAAGGAACTGCATATCAGGGACTGGAAGAATTTGAGAGTCCGATCCGCTTTGGAAAAAGTGAAGTTCTTTACCGGGGAGAAAAAACAGCGATTCTGTCAGTGGGAAGCATGACACAGGTCTGCGAGCAGGTGTACAGGGAACTGAAGAACAGAGGGAAAGATCCTACATTTGTAAATGTCAGGTTTGTAAAGCCTCTGGATACGGAACTTCTTGATGAACTTGCAAAAGAGCATAAATTATTTGTAACAGTAGAAGAAAATGTCAAAAATGGTGGATTTGGCGAGCATGTGGCAGCTTATATGGAAGCCTGTCATCCGGATGTACGAGTACTTCCGATCGCAATCTGGAACCGTTTTGTGGAGCATGGAGAAGTCGCAAGCCTGAGAGCCAAGATTGGTCTGTCAGCACCGGATATTCTCGATGCAATAGAGGAATATGAGGAGCAGGAATGAAGAAAAGACTGGATCTTTTGATGGTGGAGCGTGCACTTGCACCTTCCAGAGAGAAAGCAAAAGCATATATCATGTCCGGAGATGTTTATGTAGACGGACAAAAAGAAGATAAAGCGGGAACGATGTTCAAAGAGACTGTAAAGATCGAAGTCCGTGGGAATACACTTCCGTATGTGAGCCGTGGAGGACTGAAGCTGGAAAAGGCCATGAATAATTTTGGCGTTTCACTGGATGGCAAAGTCTGCATGGATGTTGGTGCATCTACAGGAGGATTTACGGATTGCATGCTGCAGAATGGTGCGGTAAAAGTTTATTCTATTGATGTCGGATATGGACAGCTTGACTGGAAACTTCGCAACGATCCTCGTGTTGTGTGCATGGAAAAAACAAACATCCGCTATGTGCTTCCGGAAAATATTGAGGGACCGGCACAGTTTTCGTCTATTGATGTATCTTTTATTTCTTTGACAAAGGTACTTCTTCCGGTGCGTAATCTGCTTACAGAAGATGGAGAGATCGTCTGTCTGATCAAACCACAGTTTGAAGCCGGAAGAGAAAAAGTTGGCAAAAAGGGAGTAGTCCGTGACCCTGCAGTTCATCTGGAAGTCATTGAAAAGGTAATTGCATATGCATCTTCGATTGCAATGGAACCATCTCATCTTTCTTTTTCACCAATCAAAGGACCGGAGGGCAATATTGAATATCTGCTTCATTTAAAGAAAAGACCGGAGGGCGAAGTAATCCAGTCATCTCTTGAGGTGACACCTGAAGCTGTTGTGCAGGAGGCACACAGCCAGCTGGATTAAGGAAGGCTTAGGGGAGATGGACAAGTTTTATATCATCACAAACAGTGATAAAGACAAAGATTTTCAGATTACAAATGAAATCGTTGCGTATCTTGAAAAAAATGGAAAACAGTGTCAGATTCAGCAGGCTGAACGCAAACTGGAAGGAGCTTATCATTATACAAATCCAGATCTGATTCCGGAGAAAACCCAGTGTATTCTTGTACTGGGGGGAGATGGAACCCTTCTTCAGGCAGCCAGAGATGTAGTGCACAGAGAGATTCCAATGCTGGGAATCAATCTGGGAACGCTGGGCTTTCTTGCGGAAGTTGATAAACAGTCGGTGCATGCTGCACTGGATAAACTGATCACAGATGATTATGAGATCGAAGAGAGAATGATGCTTACAGGAACCGTCTGGCATGGTGATAAGATCATTGGACAGGATATCGCACTGAACGATATTGTAATAGGCAGAGAGGGACCGCTCCGTGTTGTACGGTTCAAAAATTATGTGAATGATGTCTATTTGAATTCCTACAATGCAGATGGCATTATCATTGCCACACCTACAGGGTCTACCGGTTACAGCCTTTCCTGCGGAGGACCGATCGTATCTCCAAATGCGGCAATGACGTTGATGACTCCGATCGCACCACATACTTTAAATACGCGAAGTATTATTTTTCCGAAGGAAGATGTGATCACAGTGGAGCTTGGAGAGGGAAGACGGCAGGTGCAGGAACAGGGACTTGCCTCCTTTGATGGAGATACTGAGATTCCGATTGTGACGGGAGACAGGATAGTTATTCGCAAGGCTTCTGTCAGCGTAAAGATCCTGAAACTGAATCATTTGAGTTTTGTAGAGATATTGAGACAGAAGATGGAATAACAGGAAATGTGAAGCAGATGCTCGAGGATAACAGAGCATCTGCTGTGTGATGGAGGGAATGCAGTGAAAAGTGCAAGACATGACAAGATCATAGAACTGATCCAGCAGTATGATATTGATACACAGGAGGAACTTGCGGCAAGACTGAATGCAGCAGGATTTAAAGTAACACAGGCGACTGTTTCCAGAGATATCCGTGCGTTGAAACTGATGAAGGTTGCAGGAAAAGACGGCAAATCCCGTTATGCGATTCTGGCAGAACCGTCAGCAGAACTTGGAGACAAGTACACAAGGATTCTTCATGACGCGCTCACATCGCTTGATGTGGGACAGAATATGCTTGTGATTCGTACAGTTCCGGGCATGGCAATGGGTGTGGCAGCAGCACTGGATGCACTGAAATGGAAAGAGATTCTTGGAAGCATTGCAGGAGACGATACAGTAATGTGTGTGGCACGCGATGGGGAACAGGCAGAGATCGTAGCTGAGAAGCTGAAAGGAATTCTGAAATTATGTTAGTTCATCTTCATGTGAAGAATCTGGCACTTATTGAAGATATTGAAGTCGAATTTGGACCGGGACTGAATATTCTGACCGGTGAGACCGGCGCAGGTAAATCCATTCTTCTTGGATCTATGCAGTTGATCCTGGGAGGAAGAATCGCAAGAGATATGATTCGGGCAGGTGCCGGTTATGCGCTGGTGGAACTGCTTTTTCAGGTAGAGAATCCAAGAGCGGAGGAGGCACTTCACCAACTTGGAATCGAGCTGGAAGAGGGGCAGGTACTTTTGACTCGTAAGATTCTGGATGGCAGAAGTATCAATAAGATCAATGGAGAAACCTGTACAGTCGGACAGATGAAAGCAGTAGCTTCCTGCCTTTTGGATATTCACGGTCAGCATGAGCATCAGTCGCTGCTGTATCAGGACAAGCAGCTGGAGATTCTGGATGCGTATGGCAAAGAGGAAATTTATCCGGCAAAAGAAGAAGTAAAAAGTGCCTATCATACATATCGTGACTGCATGAAACGATTAAAAGCACTTGATATGGATGAGGAACAGCGAAACAGAGAACGTGCTTTTCTCGAATTTGAAGTGGGCGAGATCGAGAGCGCACAGCTTCGCCCGGGTGAGGATGAGGAACTGGAAAATCTCTACCGAAAGCTGAACAATGGGAAGAAAATCCTGGAGACTTTGCAGGGAGTAAGAGATCTGACTGGAAATGATTCTGCACAGGGGGCCGGTGAAGCAGTGGGGAATGCGGTGCGGGAGCTTTCACGTGTTACAGAATATGACAGTCAGCTGGAGTCCATGTCGTCTGTGCTTCAGGAGATTGACAGCTTGCTGAGTGATTTTAACAGAGAATTGTCTTCTTATGTTGAAGATTTGAATTTTGATGATGAAACTTTTTATGAGACAGAGAAAAGACTGGATCTGATCAATAATCTCAAGGCAAAATACGGACAGTCCGTAGAAGAAATTTCTGCTTATGCCCAAAAACAGAGACAAAAACTGGAAGATCTTGACAGATATGAGGAAAACTTCCAGAAGGCAAAACAGCAAGTGGAAAAAAGCTGCAGACAACTGGATAAGGTTTCGAATAAACTTTCTGAAATCCGGCAAAAATACAGCCAGATGCTGACAGCCAGAATTATTGAAGGGCTGAAAGATCTGAATTTTCTGGATGTACAGTTTCATATTGATTTCCAGAGAAAAAAAGAGTATACCGACAATGGTTTTGACGATATAGAATATGAGATTTCAACCAATCCCGGAGAAAGTGTCAAACCTTTGGGAAGGATCGTATCTGGTGGTGAGCTTTCCAGGATCATGCTGGCAATTAAAGCGCTCCTTGCGGATCGTGATCAGATCGAAACGCTGATCTTTGATGAGATTGATACAGGTATCAGTGGAAGGACAGCGCAGAAAGTCTCCGAAAAAATGGCAGTGATCGGGAAATGTCATCAGGTATTGTGTATTACGCATCTTCCGCAGATTGCGGCGATGGCAGATACACATTTTGAAATTGAGAAGCATCAGAAAGGCACGGAGACGATCACGGAAATTCATCCGCTGGAGGGCGATGATTCTGTGAGAGAGCTGGCAAGACTTCTGAGCGGTGCAGAGATCACGCAGGCTGTTTTTGATAATGCAAAAGAAATGAAAGAATTGGCACAGGTTCATAAAAATACAAGACTGAAATAGCTGGATTCACAGCATAATAAGAGAGGATGATCCAAAAGGATCTCTTCTCTTTTTTTACTTTACAGGAAATTACAAAAGAAAGGATGTGGCAGAATGGACAGAAAGAAAAAATACCGGCACATACTTTTCTGGATCATAGGGCTGGATCTGCTGGCTGTAGTATGGCTGGGATATCGTTATCTTGACCGAAAGATTCCGGATGAGCTTTATGTATCAGAAGGCCAGGAGCAGCAGGTAAAAAATGTTCTGGATTATCCGCTGCTTTCTTTTGATGATGCGATCACGGTTTCTGGTGATGGCAGTTATCTTTTATCAGGGAAGATTCTGGGAATGATTCCGTTCAAAGATGTAAAGGTGATTCCGGCAGACAGTACGTCAGTGCTGGTGAGCGGAAGTACTGTTGGAATCTACATGGAAACAGAGGGCGTTCTGGTGATCGATACAGGAGAAATCATTTCTCAGGATGGACAGTCAGAAGATCCGGCAAAGAATATTGTGGAGCCGGGAGACTATATTGTGGCATTTAACGATAAAACGGTACGCAGCAAGAAAGATCTGATAGAAGATCTCAGAAATCTGAATCAGGAGCAGGTAACGCTGCAGGTCATAAGAAAAGGAAAAAGTATTCCGCTGGCAGTCAATCCGGTGAAAGATGTGAAAGGAGACTACAAACTTGGAATCTGGGTCAGGGATAATACACAGGGGATTGGAACGCTTACCTTTGTGGACCAGGATCGCAATTACGGAGCACTGGGACACGGAATCAGTGATGTGGATACCGGCGAACTGCTTCATATCAACGATGGGGCGTTGTATCAGGCACAGATCGTAGGAATTCAAAAAGGAAGCAGCGGAAATCCGGGAGAACTGTCAGGGCTGATTCATTATGAGGCCGAAAAAGTGATAGGAAGTATTGATAAAAACTGCGAGCAGGGAATTTATGGAAAACTGTCGCTCCTGTCAGAAGACCTTTCACTGAAGAAAATGGAAGTGGCATATAAGCAGGAACTGGAGACAGGACCGGCATCTGTTCTGTGCTGTGTAGATGGGGAAGTGCGGGAATTTGAAGCTGAGATCACAAGAATCGATCTGAATCATGAGGACAGCAACAAAAGCTTTGTGATACAGGTGACAGATCCGCAGCTTCTGGAAATGACAGGTGGAATCGTACAGGGAATGAGTGGCAGTCCGGTGATTCAGAACGGAAAATTTGCCGGTGCGATCACGCATGTTTTTGTCCAGGATTCTACAGGAGGTTACGGCATTTTTGCGGAAACGATGTTGGAAAACATCGAACAGGAAAATTAAATTTTTGTCGGAAAAGGGAATGCAGAAGAAAAAAGAAAAAGCAGAATTACAGAAAAATAAGCATAAAAAAACTCTTGAAATGTCGATTTCAGACGAACGAAAATCCAGTGTTTCAGCCGGTTTCGCTTGATTTCGCGGAGGCCTTTCCACTATAATGTCCTTGTTGTAAAGAAGAATGGTTAGCAGGTTAGGAGGGAAAGAGCCTCATGGAAAAATTGAATGTGGCAATTGCAGATGATAATGTAAGAATGGCTGATATGCTGGGTCAGATGATCGAAGATGATAAAGACCTGACACTGGTCGGCAAGGCACATAATGGAGAAGAAATATGTAGTATTATCAGAGAAAAAGAGCCTGATGTTGTGGTACTGGATATTATTATGCCGAAGATGGACGGACTGACGGTCATGGAACAATGTAATCATGATACTTCCGTAAAAAAACAGCCGGCGTTTATTGTAATTTCCGCGGTGGGACAGGAACGGATCACAGAGGACGCATTTAATCTTGGAGCTTATTACTATATGCTGAAACCATTTGACAAACAGGTACTCCTGAACAGAATCAAGCATATTCGGAGAGGCAGTGAGCGCAAAATGAGGGAACCGGTCCGTCAGACTGTGCGGGAAGAACCGGCACCATATGGAAAAAGAAATCTGGAGACAGATGTGACCAATATCATACATGAGATCGGAGTGCCGGCACATATCAAAGGATATCAGTATCTGAGAGATGCGATCATTCTGTCAGTCAATGACATGGAAATGCTGAATTCTATTACAAAAGTACTTTATCCGACGATCGCCAAAAAGCACCAGACGACACCAAGCCGGGTCGAAAGAGCAATCCGTCACGCGATAGAGGTGGCATGGAGCAGAGGAAAGATGGATACGATCGATGCACTGTTTGGATATACTGTGAGCACAGGGAAAGGGAAACCCACAAATTCAGAATTTATTGCACTTATTGCAGATAAAATTCGACTCGAATACAAAAATCACTCTTTCCAATAATGCGATTTTGGAGTATAATAAACAAAAGGTCTGTCACAGACAGAAATGTCGGAAAATAATCTGACATCGGGAAACAAGGAGGGGTATTTACAGATGAAAAGAATTTTATTTGCAACATCAGAAGCAGTGCCATTTATTAAGACAGGAGGTCTTGCCGACGTAGCAGGCGCACTTCCAAAATGTTTTGATAAACGCTATTTTGATGTCCGTGTTATTTTACCAAAATATGCCTGCATGAAACAGGAATGGAAAGATAAGATGGAATACATTACTCATTTCTATATGGATCTGGGGTACAAAAACTGCTATGTAGGAATCATGCATATGGAATATGACGGAATTCAGTTCTATTTCATTGACAATGAATACTACTTCAGTGGTCCGAAACCGTATGACAGTGCACCATGGGATCTTGAAAAATTTGCCTTTTTCTCCAAGGCAGTTCTTTCCGTCCTTCCGGTGATCGGTTTCCGTCCGGATGTGATCCATTGTCATGACTGGCAGACCGGTCTGGTCCCGGTATATCTGCATGACTCTTTCCAGCAGAATGAGTTTTTCTGGGGAATCAAGACAGTTATGACGATTCATAACCTCAAGTTCCAGGGAGTATGGGATGTCAAGACAGTTCAGGGTATTACAGGACTTTCTGATTATTATTTTGCACCGGATAAGCTGGAAGCATACGAAGACGCAAACTTCCTCAAGGGAGGTATTGTATTTGCTGATGCAGTAACAACTGTAAGCAATACGTACGCAGAGGAAATCAAGACTCCGTTCTATGGCGAGCGTCTGGATGGACTGCTCTGTGCACGTTCTCATGATCTCCGTGGTATTGTCAATGGTATTGACTATGATGTATTCAATCCGGAAACCGATAAGTGCATCGTACAGAATTACAATGCCAAGACATTCCGCAAAGAAAAAGTGAAAAATAAGACGCAGCTGCAGAAAGATCTTGGTCTGGAGGTAGACCCGAATGCAATGCTGATCGGAATCGTTTCACGTCTGACAGATCAGAAGGGATTTGACCTGATCGCGTATGTGATGGATGAGCTCTGCCAGGATGCGGTACAGATCGTGGTACTCGGAACCGGTGAAGAACGGTATGAGAATATGTTCCGTCATTTTGACTGGAAATACCATGGCAAGGTATCTGCACAGATTTATTATGATGAGCCACTTTCACACAGAATTTATGCAGCGTCAGACGCATTCCTGATGCCGTCTCTGTTTGAACCATGCGGACTCAGTCAGCTTATGAGCCTTCGTTACGGTACACTGCCGATCGTTCGTGAGACAGGTGGTCTGAAAGATACTGTACAGCCGTACAATGAGTTTGAAGGAACCGGTACAGGATTCAGCTTTACAAATTACAATGCACATGAAATGCTTGCAACTGTACGTAATGCAGAGCGAGTATTCTATGATAACAAACGTGAATGGAATAAGATGGTAGACCGTGCGATGGCAGCAGATTTCTCATGGAGTCATTCTGCACAGCAGTATGAGGAAATGTACAACTGGCTGATCGGTGACAAATAAATAATAAAAGATTCAATAAGAGGGACACTGTGCGGAACAGTGTCTCTTTTTTGGTACAGAAAAGACAGAAAGAAAGCATATATTGTCGAAAAGTTTTGCTTGACTTTAAACGGGATTTATAATAGCATATAAGAAGAAAACACGAACATAGGTTTGGTATGAGCGTTAAAATAAATATAACATAAGGAGAATTCATAAGATGATTAATGAAGAGAAGCAGAAAGCGCTGGAGGCGGCGCTTGGACATATTGAGAAGCAGTACGGCAAGGGATCAGTCATGAAGCTTGGTGATTCCAGCTCTAATATGGTGGTGGAGGCAGTTCCGACAGGATCTCTTGGACTGGATATTGCACTTGGTGTCGGCGGGGTGCCGAAGGGACGTATCATAGAGATCTACGGACCGGAGTCCAGTGGTAAGACAACGGTTGCCTTACATATGGTTGCAGAAGTGCAGAAGCGCGGAGGTATCGCAGGCTTTATTGATGCAGAGCATGCGCTGGATCCTGTCTATGCCAAGAATATAGGCGTAGATATTGACAATTTATACATTTCTCAGCCGGATAACGGAGAGCAGGCATTAGAGATTACAGAGACGATGGTACGTTCCGGAGCGGTCGATATTGTAATCGTAGACTCTGTAGCAGCACTGGTTCCGAAGGCTGAGATCGAGGGCGACATGGGAGACAGTCATGTCGGACTTCATGCCCGTCTGATGTCACAGGCACTGAGAAAGCTGACAGCAGCGATTAGCAGATCTAACTGTGTGGTTATTTTTATCAACCAGCTTCGTGAAAAGGTTGGCGTTATGTTTGGAAATCCGGAGACAACTACCGGTGGTCGTGCTCTTAAATTCTATGCGTCTGTACGTCTGGATGTCAGAAGGACAGAAACACTGAAACAGGGCGGAGAGATGGTTGGAAACCACGTCAAGGTCAAAGTCGTAAAGAACAAGGTTGCACCGCCGTTTAAACAGGCTGAATTTGACATTATGTTCGGAACCGGTATTTCCAGAGAAGGTGAGATCCTGGATCTGGCATCTGAATGCAATGTTGTAAATAAGAGCGGAGCTTGGTATTCTTACAATGGCGAACGAATCGGACAGGGAAGAGAGAATGTCAAGGTATTTCTGAAAGATCATCCGGAAATCTGTGAGGAGATCGAGAAACAGGTAAGAATCCAGTATCATCTCCTTCCGGGAGAGGAACCGGCAGAAGCAGAGACAAAAGATACTACAGAAGAACAGGAATAATTAAATGACAGATATGGAACAGCAGCAAAAAGAGGCACGTAAGAAAGCTTTGAAGCTTCTGGAACATATGGATCGCACGGAGAAGGGATTGTATGATCGGCTTCTCCGTGCCGGCTTTTCGGAAGAACTCAGTGCTGATGCGGTAGCTTACGTGAAAGATTACGGATATGTGGATGATAAGCGTTATGCCATGAATTATCTGATGTATCGGATTCATGAGAAGAGCAGGCAGAAGCTTTTTCAGGAGCTGCAGCAGAAGGGCATCTCCAGACAGATCATACAGACAGCATGGGAAGAAATGGCAGAACTTGAGGAACCGGATGAAAGAAAACTCCTGCGGCAGATGATTGAGAAAAAATGTCAGTCAGGAAGTCGGCTTGATGAGAAGGAAATGAGACGGCTTTTCGGTTATCTGGCAAGGCGTGGTTTTCGTTCGGGAGATATCTTTTCTGTGCTTGAGGAGATGGATATTTCCCAGCAATTTCCGGAGTGATCAGGTTACGGAATAATGTAAAAATATTTCAACAAATAGGTAGAAAAACTTGACATAATTCCTAAAAACAGCTAAACTTGTATTGTTGTATTTGTACAATGAAAACTAAATAAGGAGGTGCTCCTGTGGCAACCACAATTATTGTGGCAATTATCGCTGTAGCGGTCGCACTGCTTATTGCGGTTCCTCTTACTTGCAAGGTTGCTGTTAACAACAAGGCACAGAAAGACGCTGAAGTTGTTGGCACAGCAGAAGACAGAGCAAGAAGCATCATAGATGAAGCTTTAAAAGCTGCTGAGACGAAAAAGAGAGAAGCTTTATTGGAAGTAAAGGAAGAATCCCTCAGAACCAAAAATGAACTTGAGAAGGAAACCAAGGAACGAAGATCTGAACTGCAGAAATATGAAAGACGTGTCTTGTCAAAAGAAGAGTCTGTTGATAAGAAAGCGGATGCAGTAGAGAAGCGTGAGGCAGAGTGCACAGCAAAAGTTGCTGAGTTACAAAAAAGAGAAAAGAAAGTAGACGAGCTTGAACAAAAAGGAGTACAGGAACTGGAAAGAATTTCCGGTCTGACCTCCGACCAGGCAAAAGACGAGTTACTCAGAAGTGTAGAAGACGATGTCAAGGTAGATGTCGCCAGACTCTACAAGGAACTGGAAAACAGAGCAAAAGAAGAAGCAGATAAGAAGGCAAAGGAATATGTGGTGAATGCGATCCAGAAGTGCGCAGTTGATCATGTTGCCGAGACTACGATTTCTGTTGTACAGCTTCCAAGTGATGAAATGAAGGGAAGAATCATCGGACGTGAGGGACGAAATATTCGTACCCTGGAGACATTGACAGGTGTTGACCTGATCATTGATGATACCCCGGAAGCAGTTGTTTTATCCGCGTTTGATCCGATTCGCCGTGAAGTTGCCAGAGTTGCTCTGGAAAAACTGATTGTTGATGGACGTATCCATCCGGCAAGAATTGAAGAAATGGTAGAAAAAGCACAGAAAGAAGTAGAAACTCAGATTCGTGAAGATGGAGAGAATGCAGCAATGGATGTTGGCGTTCATGGAATCCATCCAGAGCTTCTGAAACTTCTTGGACGTATGAAATTCCGTTCCAGCTATGGACAGAATGCACTGAAACATTCTATCGAAGTAGCACAGCTTTCCGGCATTTTAGCAGGAGAGATCGGAGTGGATGTCCGTATGGCAAAACGTGCAGGTCTGCTTCATGATATTGGCAAGTCCATTGACCATGAGGTAGAGGGATCACATATTCAGATTGGTGTGGATCTTTGTAAGAAATACAAAGAATCAGCAATTGTTATCAACACAGTTGCTTCTCATCATGGAGATGTAGAGCCGGAATCTCTGATTGCATGTATTGTACAGGCTGCTGATGCAATTTCTGCAGCGAGACCGGGTGCGAGAAGAGAAACACTGGAGACTTATACAAACCGTTTGAAACAGTTGGAAGATATTACCAATGATTTCAAGGGAGTAGACAAGTCATTTGCTATTCAGGCAGGCAGAGAGATTCGTGTAATGGTAGTACCGGAACAGGTTACAGATGCTGATATGGTTCTTCTGGCAAGAGATATTTCCAAACAGATTGAAGCTGAATTGGAGTATCCGGGTCAGATCAAGGTCAATGTGATCCGTGAGAGCCGTGCAGTTGATTATGCGAAATAATTCTTTCAGAAACATAGAAGTTCATAAAGAGTATGATGCTGAAAAGTGTCATGCTCTTTTTGTTGTTCTAGAATATACAGCCTGCTCGTAAACTGTTACGAGGGAGGTGGGAGGTCATATGCAGTTAATGGAGAAAGGTGGAAAAATATCCTTATCGAGTCTGTTTGCAATTGGATTTGTATTGGGAATTCTCCTTCCCAATCTTTGGTATCGGATGGAATGGCATCAGAATACGGCATCAGCACTGTATCTGATGGGGATATTCTCAAAAGAGAGCAATCGGGATTATCTGCATCAGGTTTTGCGTATGAGGGGAACGTTGTTTCTGTCAGGACTATGTAGTGGAATCACTGTTTTTGGAGTACCTTTTGCTGTTGCAGGGATGTTGCTTTCCGGATTACTGATCGGCATGCTGCTCAGTATGTCTGTGCTGCAATTTGGACTGAATGGTGGATTGATCGGGGCAGGGCTGCTTTTTCCGCAGTATGTGATCTATCTGCCATGTATGTTTTGGGGAATGGAACAGATTTATGGATATTCTGCTTCCATATGGAAAAAGCATAGTATGTTTGTGGGACAGGTTGGAGGATATCTGTTGCGTATGTTTGTGTGTGGAATTTTTTGGCTGATCGGAATTCTGCTGGAAGTGTATTGTAATCCGGTGATCACGGAAGTTTTGATCAGAAATTTAAAAATTTTTACATAGGAGTTTTACAAGATATAGTATAGGTTGACAATAAAAAAACGACATTTTGTAGAATGGCTTGAAAACATAGGATTTAAGGCAAAAATGCTCATAAAAAATGTTTGATTTTATGTAAAATAGCAAGTATAATACAGGTACATTTTTGAAAGAACTTTAATAGACGAGTTTGTTTTTGAGAGCACAGGGAGCAGGAAGTAAAAGAAATGGAAAGAGTTATAGCAGAATTTATTGCATATTTACATGAATCAAAAAATACTTCGCAGAATACAGAGATTTCTTATGAACGAGATTTAAAGAAGCTCCTTCGCTATCTGCAGGAGCAGGGAATTGACGACTTTGCAGATGTGACAGAGATAGATCTGCAGGGATATCTTGGCGAGATCAAAAGAGAGAATCTGGCAACTTCCACGATTTCCAGAAATGTTGCTTCGATCCGCGCATTGTATCATTATCTTTTCAAAATAGGAAGCGTGCAGACAGATCCGTCAGAGTCTTTAAAAGCTCCCAGAATTGAGAAAAAAATGCCGGAAATTCTGTCGGTGGAGGAAGTGGACAGACTTCTGAAACAGCCTGTTCTGGCTACACCCAAGGGCATTCGTGACAATGCCATGATGGAGCTGCTTTATGCGACGGGGATGCGTGTCAGTGAGCTGATTCATCTGCAGCTTTCTGATGTAAATCTGCAGATGGGATATGTGATCTGCCATGACACAGGAAAAGAGCGTATCATTCCGATTGGGAATGTCAGCAGAAATGCAATTATGCAGTATATGGAACATGCCAGAGGCTTCTTTGTCAAAGACAAAAGAGAAACGTCACTTTTTACAAACTGTTCCGGCAGGTCCATGAGCCGGCAGGGTTTCTGGAAGGTACTAAAGGGATATGCAGAAGCTGCCGGGATACATAAAGATATTACACCACATACTTTGCG
This sequence comes from Blautia sp. MSJ-19, assembly GCF_018918125.1. Taxonomy (GTDB): domain Bacteria; phylum Bacillota; class Clostridia; order Lachnospirales; family Lachnospiraceae; genus Blautia_A. Next base: position 39,432 of record NZ_JAHLQA010000015.1, on the reverse strand, counting down.
GCATTCTTTTGCAGTACATATGCTCCAGAATGGTGCAGATGTCAAAAGTGTACAGGAGATGCTCGGACATTCAGATATTTCTTCTACACAGATTTATCTGGGAACCAAGGTGTCCAAGATGAGAGATGTTTACATGAAGGCGCATCCGAGACATTGAGATATATGTGAGGTTTTTATATAACGGAAAATAAAAAGGAACACAACAGAGAAATCTGATGGTGTTCCTTTTTTTATGATGAAAAAATAATCAGCACATTTCAGCAATGGTATACAGAAGTTTTTCGGATTCTTCCCATCCAAGACACGGGTCTGTGATGGATTTTCCATAAATATGATTTCCGCCGATCTTCTGATTTCCCGGTTCAATATAACTCTCAATCATGAAGCCTTTGACAAGTTTGTGAAGTTCCGGATCGACCATACGGCTGTGCAGAACTTCCTTGGCAATACGTACCTGCTGTTCATACTGTTTGTTGGAGTTGGAATGGTTGGTGTCCACGATCACAGCAGGATTCTGGAGATTTTTCTCCTGATATTTTTCCCAGAGAAGACGAAGATCTTCATAATGATAGTTAGGAATTGCTTCTCCGTGTTTATTTACAGCACCGCGGAGAATGGTGTGAGCCAGCGGGTTGCCGTTTGTTTCTACTTCCCAGCTTCTGTAAATAAAACGATGAGAGCCCTGTGCTGCAACGACAGAGTTCAGCATAACGCTGTAATCGCCACTGGTAGGATTCTTCATACCGGCAGGTACATCCATACCGCTGACAGTAAGACGATGCTGCTGATCTTCTACAGAACGTGCACCTACAGCAACATAGGAAAGAATATCGGAAAGATAACGATAGTTTTCCGGATAAAGCATTTCATCGGCACAGGTAAAACCACTTTCCTGAATCGCATGAATATGCATCTTACGGATAGCAATAAGTCCGGCGAGCATATCAGGCGCTTTTTCAGGATCCGGCTGGTGCACCATGCCCTTGTAGCCTTCTCCGGTGGTACGTGGTTTGTTTGTGTAAACTCGCGGAATGATCAGAACCTTGTCGGCGATTTTGTCCTGCACTTTGCGCAGGCGAAGAAGGTAGTCGCATACGGCATCTTCGTTATCAGCAGAACAAGGCCCGATGATTGCAAGAAATTTATCAGATTTGCCTGTAAAAACATCACGGATCTCAGCATCTCTTTGGGCTTTGAGTTCCTGAATTTCAGCATCGATGGGATACTGGTTGCGGATTTCAGCAGGCGTAGGCAGTTTCTTTAAAAAAGTGAATCCCATAATTTCCTCCTCGCGTCCGTCAGATGGCGGACTTAATGGTATATTCGTGCAACTGTTTGAAGAACAGTGACATGTTTGGAGCAATTGCTCGGTGTATCTGACAGTTATCAGATATATCGCATTTATTATATACGATTAAAAAGTGCTTGTCGATAGGGAATGTCATGTAATTTGAGAATAAAGATCAGGATTCCATGTGATACAGTGCATAAATATGCAGGGCACTAAGACTGATCTCACTGAAAAGCAGTCCATAGAGATAACCGCGTATGCCAATCGACGGAATAGCAAATACTACAAAAGAAATTCGGAACAGAACGCCGAAAATACTGTGTACAAGTGTCTGGCGGGTTTTGCCAAGACCGTTCAGGATACTGTTCAGTGCGATATTCATATAAAGAAACGGACAGATAAAAGAAAGAATTCTTATGTAAAGTCCGGCATCCGGATTATGAAAGAGTAAAGTGCCGGCAGGAAGTCCGCCGAAATAAAAAAGACCGGTACAGATTGAACCAAGAAGGAGACTGGCACTGCAGGTACAACGAGTAACATAACGGATTCGTTTGCGATATCCAAGAGCCTGCATCTCTGCAACAGAAGGCATTAATAAAACAGAAGCAGAACTGGTGATCGTGGAAGGAAACAGAATACAGGGGAGAGCCATTCCGGTGAATACACCATAGAGGCTCAGAGCCTGAGAAGAAGAAAGTCCGTATTTGCGCAGCTGCTGTGGAATTAGTACAACTTCAATAGAAGCGAGGACGGAAAGCAGCAGGCGGTTAAGGGTGAGCGGCAGGGCAATCTGACTGATATCAGAAAAAATTTTCCTGATATCAGAAATGGGAAAGAAAGAAAAGACATGCCCGGGACTGCAGAAACTGAGTGTAAGAAGAGAAAAGAGAGCAGCGGCAAATTCAGAAAGAAAAGAGCCGGCTACGGCAATGGAAGCCGTGACGGCCTGGTTTCTGGAGAGACAGATCATATAAATGAGCCATGAAGAAAAAATCCGCACGGTCTGTTCGAGAATCTGGATACCGGCAGGGAAAACCATCTTTTTTAAGCCGATATAATAGCTGTTTACGCAGGCATGAATTGCCGCAAACGGAAAACTGAAAGAAAGAAAACGTATCAAAGAAGACGCAGCTGGTTCTTTAAGAATCTGCACAGCAAAAAAATCAGAAAAAAGAAAGAAAATGGCGGCAGCACTCAAAGAAAGGCTGAGGGAGAGGAGGGTTCCGAGACAAAAACAGGAGCGTGCTTCTTTTTTTTCTCCAAGAGCGCTGTGTGCAGCGACCATACGGGAGAGTGCAGTCTGAATTCCGGAAGCGGTCATGGCAAGTACCAGATGCTGCAGGGGCATTACAAGCTGATACAGACCGATTCCTTCTGCACCAATGATGTTGGAGAGGAATATTCTATAAAAGAAGCCCATGATACGGCTGAGAAGACCTGCGGAGGTAAGGAGAAAAGTACCCTTAAAAAAGCGATTTCTGGACATATAGATAACCTGCGGCTTTTTTGTCAGTATATGCAGAAAACCTCCTTGACAGAACAAATGTATTCTGTTAAAGTAGGTTTTGAAATAAATCCGACGAAAACACTAGGAATTAAAGAGGTGAGTGGATGAAACTGTCAACAAGAGCAAGATACGGTCTCAAGGCATTGATTGATCTGGGTCTGCATTGTGAAACAGAAGCCGTTTCCATTCAGAGTATTGCAAGTCGGCAGAATATCTCAGACAGCTATCTGGAGCAGCTTATGGCGAAACTCAAGAAGGCAGGTCTGGTTGAGAGCACCAGAGGTGCCGGCGGCGGTTATCGGCTGGGTCGTCCGGCGGCAGAGATTTCTGTGGGTGATGTCCTGAGAGTCCTGGAAGGGAGTCTGGAGGCCGCACAGTGTTCCGGAATGGAAGATGAGAGCACCTGCGAGAATCACGATATCTGCGTGACAAAATATGTGTGGAAACGAATCAACGACAGTATCACACAGGCGGTAGACACTATGATGCTGGATCAGTTGATCGAAGAAAGCCGGAAAAAACAACAGGAAAAAATGTAAAATTTCATTTTTTAAGCAGGAGGAAAAAAACATGAGTAAATTAATATATCTGGATAATGCAGCTACAACTAAAACTGCTCCGGAAGTTGTTGAGGCAATGCTTCCGTACTTTACTGAATATTACGGAAACCCTTCAAGTATTTATGATTTTGCTCAGAAGAGCAAAGAAGCAGTGACAAAGGGAAGACAGCAGATCGCAGATGTTCTGAATGCAAAGAAAGAAGAAATCTATTTCACAGCAGGCGGAAGCGAGGCTGATAACTGGGCACTGAAAGCTACTTTTGAAGCATACAAATCCAAAGGTAATCACATTATTACAACAAAGATCGAGCATCATGCTATTCTGCATACATGCGAATACCTTGAGAAAGAAAGAGGAGCAAAGATCACATACCTCGATGTAGATGAGAATGGTATCGTTCGTCTGGATGAACTGGAAAAAGCGATCACACCAGAGACAATCCTGATTTCTGTAATGTTTGCAAATAACGAAATCGGATCTATCCAGCCAATCAAAGAAATCGGACGCATCGCCAAAGAACATGGCATTCTGTTCCATACAGACGCTGTTCAGGCATTCTGTCAGGTTCCGATCGATGTAGATGAATGCAATATCGATATGCTGAGCTCAAGCGGACATAAGATCAACGGACCAAAAGGAATCGGTTTCCTTTACATCCGCAAGGGCGTTAAGATCAAATCATTTGTACACGGTGGTGCACAGGAACGTAAACGTCGTGCAGGTACAGAGAATGTTCCTGGAATCGTAGGATACGGTGCAGCAGCAGAACGTGCAATGAAAAATATGAAAGAACGTACAGAGAAAGAAATCGAACTGAGAGATTATCTGATCAATCGTCTTACTACCGAGATTCCGTACTCCAGACTGAACGGTGACAGAGTAAAACGTCTTCCAAATAATGTAAACGTAAGCTTCCAGTTTATCGAAGGTGAGTCCATGCTTCTGATGCTTGACCAGAATGGCATCTGCGGTTCAAGTGGATCTGCCTGCACATCAGGTTCCCTGGATCCGTCTCATGTACTTCTGGCAATCGGAGTGCCTCATGAAGTTGCGCATGGTTCTCTTCGTCTTACCTTAAGTGAAGAGACAACAAAGGAAGACCTTGACTTCACAGTAGAGAAACTGAAAGAGATCGTACCATATCTGAGAAGTATGTCTCCTCTGTATGAAGATTTCATGAAGAAACAGCAGCAGTAAATAGAAAATGAATAACTGTATTTATAAAAGGTAGACAATTACAGACAAAAGACAATAACAGGAGGAATTTATATTATGTACAGCGAAAAAGTTATGGATCATTTTCAGCATCCAAGAAATGTAGGAGAAATCGAAGACGCAAGTGGAGTAGGAACAGTTGGTAACGCAAAATGTGGTGATATCATGAGAATGTTCCTTGACATTGACGATGAGACTCATATCATCAAAGAATGCAAATTCAAAACATTCGGCTGTGGCGCTGCTGTTGCAACAAGCAGCATGGCTACAGAGATGGTAAAGGGCAAAACTATCGAAGAAGCAATGCAGATCACAAACAAAGCCGTTATGGAAGCACTGGATGGACTTCCGCCGGTCAAAGTACACTGCTCCCTTCTTGCAGAAGAAGCAATTCATGCAGCACTGTGGGATTATGCACAGAAACACGGTATCGTGATTGAAGGTCTGGACAAACCGAAGTCAGATATCAGCGAGGGCGAAGAGGAAGAAGAATATTAATAAATTCGGCTGTGAGGGGAGAAACGCCAACGGTAAAATAGAGATCACTGTTTACAGGAAGATTTCTGCGAACAGTAAACAAATAGCGAGGTGAAATGTTGACAGGACTTACAGACGAACAGGTAAATGAGCGAATTGCAGAGGGAAAGGTCAATGCAGACGAGAATCCGAATACCCGAACCTATAAGCAGATCGTAAGAGAAAACACGCTGACATTTTTCAACTTCCTGAATCTTGTACTTCTGGTGCTGGTACTGTTAGTCGGTTCTTATAAAAATGCGTTTTTTGTATGCATTATTATAATCAATACACTGATCGGTATCGCCCAGGAGATACGTGCCAAGAAGACAATCGATAAGCTGGCAATCCTTACAGCAAGAAAATCCGTTGTTATCCGTGAAGGGCAGAAATGGACCGTTCCGACAGAAGAACTGGTGCTGGATGATGTGGTCTGTCTTAAGACCGGGGATCAGGTGCCGGCAGATGCGAAGGTGCTGGAGGGCAGTGTAGAGGTCAATGAATCTCTCCTGACCGGTGAATCAGACAACCTTCCAAAGAATGTAGGAGATGAGCTTTTTTCAGGAAGTTTCGTGACTTCCGGAGAGGCGAACTGCCAGATCATCCATGTCGGAAAAGATAATTATGCGGCACAGATCACCAGTGAAGCAAAAGAGTTCAAACGTCATAATTCTGAACTGAAAAATTCGCTGAATGCAATCCTGAAAGTGATCAGTATCATTATCGTGCCGCTTGGTGCACTGCTGTTTTATAAGCAGTATTATATTGTCGGGGATACATTCAAAGATTCCATTGTAAGTATGGTAGCCGGAGTTCTTGGTATGATTCCGGAAGGGCTTGTTCTTCTGACCAGCGTTGCACTGACATTGGGAGCACTTGTTCTTGCGAATAAGAAGACACTGGTACAGGAGCTTTACTGTATCGAGACACTTGCCAGAGTTGACACGCTCTGTCTGGATAAGACAGGTACGATCACAGAAGGAACCATGTGTGTAGAGCGTGTGGAACCTTATGAAAAATCCAGTGGAATGACAGCTCTGGAAGAAACTGAACCGGCGACAGATGTGGAACCGGCAGAAAATGCAGATGCAGAATCTTCTGGTCTGCAGGCCGCAGAAAGTGGAACCGGGCAGACTGACTTAGAAGCACAGGAAGCACTTGTATCTGAGAATGTGGATGAAACGAGTATTCGGTCAGAGAATCCGGCATTTATGACTGAGATCAGTGAGATTATGTGCAGTATGATGTATGTGCTCAAAGATCAGAATGCGACGATTGATGCCCTTCGTAAACGTTTCCCGGCGAAGCAGGGGATGACATTGGAACATGTGATTCCGTTTTCTTCCGATCGGAAATACAGTGGTGCTGTTTTTGAAGAAAAAGGCACATACCTGATGGGAGCTGCACAGTTCTTGTTTCCGGAAAACAGTCAGGAACTGACCGAACGGTGTCAGAAATATGCAGAAGAAGGGCTTCGTGTACTGGTATTGGCACACAGTCCGCAGATGTCAGAAGGAACGGAGCTTCCGGAAGGACTGGAACCTCTTGCATTGATGCTTCTGACTGATGTGATTCGTCCGGAGGCACCGGACACCCTGGCATTCTTTGACAGCCAGGAAGTAGACCTTAAGGTGATTTCCGGTGATGATCCGGTAACAGTTGCAGCGATTGCGAAACGTGCCGGACTTAGAAATGCCGACAGATATGTAGATGCTACGACACTGACGTCCGAGGAGATGATTCAGGATGCAGTTGCGGAGTACAGCGTTTTCGGACGTGTGACTCCACAACAGAAAAAGGCGATGGTACAGGCTTTGCAGTCGCAGGGACATACGGTTGCAATGACCGGTGATGGTGTCAACGACGTCCTTGCTCTGAAAGAAGCAGATTGCAGTATTGCCATGGCGCAGGGAAGTGATGCGGCGAAGAATATCGCAAATGTTGTTCTTCTGGATTCTAACTTTGCATCTATGCCACATATCGTAAATCAGGGACGAAGAGTTGTAAACAATATCCGTACTGCAGCATCCATGTTTCTGATCAAGACGATGTTTTCGGTTATGTTGTCGTTATTGACGATCTTCTTTGGTAATACGTATCCGTTCGAGCCGATTCAGATGTCCCTGATCAGTGCATGTGCGGTAGGTATCCCGACGTTCCTGCTTGCACAGGAAAATAACTACGAGAAGATTGATCATACGTTCCTGCGACATGTATTCATCAATGCATTTCCGGCGGCGATTACGATCACATCCTGTGTATTTGCGGTTATGCTTGTCTGTCAGAATGTATACCATTCCACAGCAATGCTGAATACAGCATGCGTCCTTGTAACAGGTTGGAACTACATGGCAGCATTAAAGACCGTTTATGCACCATTAAATACCTATCGTAAGACGATCATTTACGGCATGCAGTTTATCTTTTTTGCCGCGGCCGTTATTTTCCAGAAGCTGCTTTCCCTCGGCTCCCTGGATTTTGGAATGATCATCCTGGTATTTATCCTGATGACTTTCGCACCGGTTCTGATCGATGTGATCACCGTCTGGCTGAAAGGCATCTATGCCCGCTCACTGGACAAAGAAAATCCGGGAAAATTCACATCATTTATTGATAAACTTCGTAAATAAAATCAGTAAAAAGGCTCCGGCCGATTATGACTGAGATATTTAGAAAAATATAAAAACAGCTCTGTGAATCAATTACGATTCGCAGAGCTGTTTTTTGGCATTCTTTAAATTTATTTCTTATTTCTGCACAGCCAGTAGCATCCGAATGCAGGAATCTGCACTCCTTTGGCTTCCATCTCACGACCGGAGATGAGGTCTGTGTACATACCGTCTTCTTCATCAACCCATGCAACTTTATCATTTTCGCTGAAGTTGTAGATTCCGATAAACTTCTCTTTGTCATTTTCGCGCACAAAAGCAAGAACAGAATTATCCCAGGTATCGATCGTATGAATCGGAACATTACTGTTGAATACACTGTGGCTGGCACGGATGTGCTCCAGTTTATCGAGTGCAGGGAAGAGTTTGCCCTGTACAGTAGCCGGATCATGGCGGTTTTCTGCCAGATTCCAGTCAAAGTTTCCTCTGTGGAGGTAACGGGAGTCGTCAGCTTTTTCCGGGTCATCCTTATAAGTATAATCATTTACCTGACCGATTTCATCACCGCTGTAGATTACCGGGATACCGGACTGAGAAAGCATAAATGCATGCAGCGTAATGTCATAACGGACAGCTCTGTCCACGCCTTCCTGATTTCCTTCGAATCCAAAACGTTCAATACCGCAAAGAGAAGCAGTGGTTCCGCAGAGTCTTGCATCTCCGAGACGCGGATCATCATTATAAAGCTCTCCTCGTGCAAAAGAATCCGGATATTTTCCTGTAAGGAAATCATTCAGATATTTCTTATGCGGTACTTCCTGAATGCCGAAGTTTTCAAGATATTCATAATCCAGTCCCCAGCCGATATCATCGTGGCAGCGGAGATAGTTCTGGAACACGTAATCGCGAGGAAGTGCAGAAATGATATCCAGCTGACGACGCAGCAGAGAGACATCTTTTGTTGCAACTGTGTGCCAGGTACTTGCCATGGTTGTTACATTGTACAGCAGGTGGCATTCCGGCTTTTCAACAGTTCCGAAGTATGGAACAACTTTTTCAGGAGCCATGACAACTTCTCCGAGAAGAAGTACACCAGGGCATACGATCTCACAGATCATTCGCATGATACGGACGATTGTGTGAACCTGAGGCAGATTACGGCAGTTGGTGCCAAGCTGTTTCCAGATATATGGTACAGCGTCCAGACGAACGATATCTACACCCTGGTTTGCCAGGTACAGCATGTTAAAGATCATTTCATTCAGAACGATCGGGTTGCGGTAGTTCAGATCCCATTGATATGGATAGAAGGTAGTCATAACGTGTTTATGAAGATCTTCCAGCCAGGTGAAGTTGCCAGGTGCAGTGGTTGGGAAAACTTCCGGGCAGGTCTGCTCATACAAAGAAGGAATATCATAGTTGTCAAAGAAGAAGTAACGGTCCTGATATTCTTTTTCTCCCGCACGGGCACGTTTTGCCCATTCGTGGTCTTCGGATGTATGGTTCATGACGAAATCCAGGCAGACATTGATGCCTCGTTTGTGGCAGGCGTCAGTCAAAGCGGCAAAATCATCCATGGTTCCGAGTTCTTCCTGAACTTTACGGAAATCAGCAACTGCATAACCACCGTCGCTACGTCCTTTTGGGGAGTCAAGAAGCGGCATCAGATGCAGATAGTTGACATTGCATTCCTGTACATAATCCAGTTTGGATTCCAGATTGGAAAGAGTACCCGCAAAAGCATTGACATACATCATCATACCGGTGAGATCGTTGCGTTTGTACCATGTCGGATCTTTTTCTCTTTTCAGATCAGATTCTTTCAGTGCATCATTTCTCAGGTCATAGAATTTTTTGAGAACCTTGAGAAGATCGTTCAGATGCATGGTGACATATGGATTGTCCTGATACAGTTCGCAATAGAGCCATTTCAGCTCATCCAGGTGATGTGCAAGACGTTCGCAGTAAATCTGGTCATCGTCACGTCTGTTTTCAAGTTTTACTGGTTCCGTTTTGACAGTTTCGACTTTAGCAGTTTCTACTTTTTTAGTCTCAACCTTAACGGTTTCTTCTTTTTTTGTTTCGACTTTAACAGGTTCCGTCTTAGTTGTTTCAACTTTGACAGGCTCAGCTTTCTTCGTTTCGACTTTAACAGGTTCCGTCTTAGTTGTTTCAACTTTGATCGGCTCTGTTTTCCTGGTCTCCACTTTGACAGGTTCCGTCTTGGTTGTTTCAACTTTGACAGGTTCTTCTTTATTGGTCTCAACCTTAGCAGGTTCTTCCTTTTTTGTTTCAACCTTAACAGGTTCAGCTTTCTTTGTGGTCACTTTCGGGGCTTCTGTTTTCGCAGTAGCAGCCTGGGAAGCAGAAGCTTTGGCAGCTTCACGCTTTTTCTGAAGACGTTTTTTTGCCATGATGGATCTCCTCCTTTTGTATCTTTATCTGAAAATTATAATCTGACAAATTCCGGTTTACGGTTTTGGAATACAGTATAGTACTTAAAACCGCAGTCTGCAAGTATTGTGGCAGCCTTATCAAAATCATAGGCGATTTTTTCCGGATTGTGTGCGTCAGCACCGATCGTGATGAGCTCGCCGCCAAGTTCCCGGTATCGTCGGATGACCGCGCGGCACGGATTCGGTTCGCCGAGACCATAATGGAAACCACCGGTATTCAACTCGATTCCACGACCTTTGGCAATGACTGTGCGCAGGATTTCATCCAGAATATCCTGATAACGCTCGTAAGTGTAGTATTTATTCTGATTCGGCCCATAGCGGACGATATAATCAATATGTCCATATACATCCATTTCTGAAAATGCGTTCAGATTTTCAAGAATGGATTCAAAATACTCACGATAGCAGGCAGATTCTTCACGTCCTTTAAAATATTCTCTATAATAAGGATCATATCCGTGGACGACATGAGAAGATCCGATCACGAAATCAAAGGAAACCGATTCCAGAAGGTCATGAAAATAATCATGCAGGTGTGGCTGAAGTCCAAGCTCGATGCCAAAATGAATCTGCAGTTCTTTCTGATATTTATCCCTGAGATCAAAAAGAGTCTCTCTGTATCCGTCAAGATCCAGTTCAAATGTTTCGTTGTCCGGGGTTGGTGGGTAATCAGGGTCCAGATGCTCTGTAAAACAGATGCCGGTAAGACCGCGGCGGATCGCGTCACGGATCATATCTTCCATAGATGTGTCTGAGTCAGCAGAAAAAGAAGAATGCATATGGCAGTCCCATAAGATCTGATTCGACATTTTTGTATCCTCCTTTGTATGGAATGGTAACATTATAGCATGCAAAATTTGTTCCCGCTATGGTTTCATTTCCATTTAAATACATTTTTATAATGTTTTTTATAAAATCCCCTTGAATTTTTGTACGAGATTCGATACAATATGCAATAGGTTGACGTTTCTTTAACAAACGCCATAATCAACCATTTATTTCATAGGAGGAATTTATCATGGCAGTAAAAGTTGCAATTAATGGATTTGGCCGTATCGGTCGTCTGGCATTCCGTCAGATGTTTGGAGCAGAAGGATTTGAAATCGTTGCTATCAACGACCTTACATCCCCGAAAATGCTGGCTCACTTATTAAAATATGACTCAACTCAGGGAAGATACGCTCTGGCTGACAAAGTAGAAGCAGGAGAAGATTCCATCACAGTTGACGGAAAAGAAATCAAAATCTATGCAAAAGCTAACGCTGCAGAACTTCCTTGGGGAGAAATCGGTGTAGACGTAGTTCTCGAGTGCACAGGTTTCTATACATCCAAAGACAAAGCTCAGGCTCATATCGATGCAGGTGCTAAACACGTTGTTATTTCCGCTCCGGCTGGAAACGACCTTAAGACAATCGTTTACAATGTAAACCACGAAGGTCTTACAAACGAAGATAAGATCATCTCCGCTGCATCCTGCACAACAAACTGCCTTGCACCAATGGCTAAGGCTCTTAACGATCTTGCACCGATCAAATCTGGTATCATGTGCACAATCCATGCTTACACAGGTGATCAGATGACACTTGATGGACCGCAGAGAAAAGGCGATCTGAGAAGATCCCGTGCAGCTGCAGTTAACATCGTTCCGAACAGCACAGGTGCTGCAAAAGCAATCGGTCTGGTTATCCCAGAACTGAACGGCAAACTGATCGGATCCGCTCAGCGTGTACCAACCCCAACAGGTTCTACAACAATCCTTACAGCAGTTGTTGAAGGAAACGTAACAAAAGAGCAGATCAACGCAGCTATGAAAGCAGCTTCTAACGAATCCTTCGGATACAACGAAGACGAAATCGTATCCAGCGATATCGTTGGTATGAGATTTGGTTCTCTGTTCGATGCTACTCAGACAATGGTTCTGCCACTTGAGAACGGCACAACAGAAGTACAGGTTGTTTCCTGGTATGACAACGAAAACTCCTACACAAGCCAGATGGTTCGTACAATCAAACACTTTGGAAAACTTCTGAACGCTTAATTAAGTTTATAAGTTAGAGTGTGGAGTTTGTTATTGCATTTGTGCAGTGACATAAATAGACTCAGTCAGGGTCCGGTCTGATTTGGACCGGGCCCTGTTTTTACTTTATAGGAAATTACTCCGTAATGTTCCAATAAAGCAAGCCCCTCAAAGGTTGAGGGATTGAGGGAGTTTGAAGCGGTCTTGTCCGCTTTGTTCCCAATTTTGAAATGGACTTATCCGTTTTGATTATTTTGAATTTGGAGGAATATTAGCATGGGATTAAACAAAAAATCCGTTGATGATATCAATGTAAAAGGCCAGAAAGTTCTGGTAAGATGTGACTTTAATGTACCTCTGCAGGACGGCAAAATTACAGATGAGAACCGTCTGGTAGCAGCTCTTCCTACAATCAAGAAGCTGATCGCAGATGGCGGAAAAATCATTCTTTGTTCACACCTTGGCAAACCGAAGGGAGAGCCAAAACCGGAATTATCTCTTGCACCTGTTGCAAAACGTCTTACAGAACTTCTCGGACAGGAAGTTAAATTCGTTCCGAGCCCGGTTGTTGTTGACGATACAGTTAAAGCAGCTGTAGATGCAATGAAAGACGGAGAAGTTATCCTTCTTGAAAACACACGTTACCGTGCAGAAGAAACAAAGAACGGCGATGAGTTCAGCAAAGATCTGGCTTCCCTTTGCGATGTATTCGTAAACGATGCATTTGGTACCGCTCACAGAGCTCACTGCTCCAACGTTGGTGTTACCAAATATGTAGATACAGCAGTAGTTGGATACCTGATGGAAAAAGAAATTGCATTCCTCGGAAATGCAGTAGAAAATCCGGAAAGACCATTCGTAGCTATCCTTGGTGGAGCAAAAGTTTCCAGCAAGATCTCTGTTATCAATAACCTTCTTGACAAAGTTGATACTCTGATCATCGGTGGTGGTATGTCTTACACATTCTCCAAAGCACTTGGTGGACATATCGGAAATTCTCTTTGCGAAGATGATTACCTTCAGTATGCATTAGACATGCTTAAGAAAGCAGAAGAAAAAGGTGTTAAACTTCTTCTTCCTGTTGATAACAGAATCGGAGATGACTTCTCCAATGACTGCAATATCCAGGTTGTAAAACGTGGATGCATCCCGGATGGCTGGGAAGGAATGGACATCGGACCAGAAACAGAGAAAATTTTCTCTGATGCTGTAAAAGATGCCAAGACAGTTGTTTGGAATGGACCGATGGGCTGCTTCGAAATGCCGAACTTCGCTCATGGTACAGAAGAAGTTGCAAAAGCTCTTGCTGAGACAGATGCTACAACTATCATCGGTGGTGGAGACTCTGCAGCAGCAGTTAACATCCTTGGTTATGGCGACAAGATGACTCACATCTCTACAGGTGGTGGAGCATCTCTGGAATTCCTCGAAGGAAAAGAACTGCCAGGTGTAGCAGCAGCAAACGACAAGTAAAAACAGCGTATATAATCCAAACACGGCGTTAGATGCAGCTCGACGTACCATTTTGGTACGACTTCGCTGCATCTGCCTTGTGTTTGAAATCATATCCGCAGTTTTTGTGGATAAACATATACAAATTAAGGAGATATTAAAAATGGCAAGAAAGAAAATCATCGCTGGAAACTGGAAAATGAACATGACTCCAAGCGAAGCAGTTAAATTAGTAGAAACTCTGAAACCACTCGTACAGAACGACGAAGTTGACGTAGTATTTGGTGTTCCGGCTATCGACATCGTTCCTGTTGTAGAAGCATGCAAAGGAACAAACATCGATGTAGCAGCAGAGAACATGTATTTCGAAGAAAAAGGTGCATACACAGGCGAGATCGCTCCGGCTATGCTGGTAGACGCTGGTGTTAAATATGTCATCCTTGGACATTCTGAGAGAAGAGATTACTTCGGAGAAACAAACGAAGACGTTAACAAGAAAGTTCTCAAAGCTTTCGAACACGGAATCACACCAATTATGTGCTGTGGAGAATCTCTTGAGCAGAGAGAACAGGGCATCACAATGGATTGGATCCGTCAGCAGGTTAAAGTTGGTCTTCAGAACGTAACAGCTGAGCAGGCTAAGACTATGGTTATCGCTTACGAGCCAATCTGGGCTATCGGAACAGGTAAAACAGCTACAAGCGAACAGGCTCAGGAAATCTGCAAAGGTATCCGTGACTGTGTAGCAGAAATCTATGATACAGACACAGCAGAAGCTATCCGTATCCAGTACGGCGGATCTGTAAATGCAGGAAATGCAGCAGAACTGTTCGCAATGGGCGATATCGATGGTGGTCTTGTTGGTGGAGCTTCCCTGAAACCAGATTTCGGAAAGATCGTTAACTACAAATAATTATTAACAGCAATTTAGAAAGCCAGATGCTTCAAAATCAATCAGAGTGAGAAGCATCTGGCTTTTTGTATATCAGATGGGAGACAACGCCCATCTGATATAGCCTCCGGCAGGATTGCAGAGATGTGCAGGAGAATATGTCATGCGTGGCATGACGCGCATCTCGCAGCAAGAATGCTGACAGCATTCTTGAATTTGATAGACGTACAAATGTCCGTGCTTGACAAAATCCATTTTATACCATAGTATTAGAACCAAGATACTCCCTGAGAGATGAGGGACGAGGAGAAAGGAGCCATTTCAAAATGGAGAAAAAAGTCATTCGTGCTGCCCTTCTGGGATTTGGTACAGTAGGAACAGGTGTATATAAGGTTCTGCAGAACCAGAAAGAGGAGATGATTCCGAAGCTTGGAAGCCAGATCGAGATTAAAAAGATTCTGGTCCGCAATCTGGAGAAAGCTGCGGCAAAGGTAGAAAACCCGGCAATACTTACAAACAACTGGGATGAGATCGTAAATGATCCGGACATTGATATTGTGATTGAGCTGATTGGGGGTATTGAGCCGGCGAGAAGCTACATACTGGCGGCTCTGAATGCCGGTAAACATGTGGTAACTGCCAACAAAGACCTGATCGCAGTACATGGCAAGGAACTTCTTGACGCAGCAGAAGCACACCATGTGGATTTCCTGTTTGAGGCAGCAGTAGCTGGTGGAATTCCGATCATCCGCCCGCTGAAAGAATGTCTTGCAGGCAATCATATGGCAGAAGTCATGGGGATTGTCAATGGTACAACAAACTTTATCCTTACCAAGATGACGCAGGAAGGCATGGAATTCAAAGATGCACTGGCGCTTGCAACAGAGCTTGGTTATGCAGAAGCAGATCCGACGGCAGATATCGAAGGTCTGGATGCCGGACGTAAGGTAGCCATTCTTGCATCCGTGGCATTTAATTCCAGAGTGGTATTTGACGATGTTTATATCGAGGGAATCACCAAGATCACAGCAAAAGACATTAAGTATGCAAAAGAAATGGGTTGTGACATAAAACTTCTCGGAGTTGCAAAGAATACAGAAGAAGGAATCGAAGCATATGTATGCCCGATGCTGATTCCAAGCAATCACCCACTTGCAACTGTAAATGATTCCTATAATGCTGTTTTTGTAAATGGTGATGCGGTAGAGAATGCAATGTTCTACGGCCGTGGAGCTGGTGAACTTCCGACAGCAAGCGCGGTAGTCGGAGATCTGTTTGAGATTGCAAGAAATATCAAAGCAGATTGCTGTGGACGTATTGGCTGCACCTGCTACAAAGAACTCCCAATCAAAAAAATGGCTGATACCTACAATCGCTATTTCATGAGACTGATCGTAGAAGACCGTTGTGGTGTTCTGGCTGAAATGACTGCTGTTTTTGCAAAATATGGAGTCAGTGTGGCACAGATCATCCAGAAAGCTGCCCGTGCAGAAGGCAGTGCAGAGGTTGTTGTGATCACTGCCAAAGTTCGTGAGGGAGATTTCCGTACAGCGATGGAAGAACTGAGCGGAAGAAGTTCCGTGCGCAAGATCAGCAGCATGCTTCGTGTATATGGGGAATAAAATGTAAATATTTACAGCAACAATAAAAATGCAGAGGGTATTTTGTGAAAGGAATTATTTATGGGGAATATCATGGATTACCTCAGCTGGCGCGGAGATCTTTCGTTTGAACAGTCTGCGTTTAATGAAGTAGACAATCTGATACTTGCCTGTTTATCTTATGTAAATCTGGATGGGATTTCAGGTGTCGCAGACAGCAGAGGAATGGAATTAAAAAAACTTGTAAAGGAATTTCAAAAACTTCATACACTGGAAGAACTGGAGGCGGATAAGTCATTTATCCGCCTGGCTCCGTTTATGATGATAAAAATGGCAGAAACAAACAGATTCGGGAACTGTGTGGTCCGAAATTATATAAATGAGATCATTACAGAACAGGAACAACAGTTTGCTGCCCTGGAGGTTGTTCTGGAAGACGGAACTTCTTATGTATCTTTCCGCGGAACAGATGATACGATCATCGGATGGAAAGAAGATTTTAATTTAAGCACAGGTGTTGTTCCGGCACAGAAGAGAGCTGTGGAATATTTGCACAGAGTAGCAGAAAACGCACAGGGAATGCTGCGGGTCGGAGGCCATTCCAAAGGTGGAAATCTTGCAATTTACGGAGCGGTAATGTGCAAAGAGGCACATGACAGAATCCTTGAAATCTATTCCAATGATGGCCCCGGCTTTTCCAAAGAATTTCAGGAATTACCGGAGACAGAGAAAATGATGCCAAAGATCATTCGTATCATTCCGGAATATTCAATCATCGGGACGCTTCTGGAACATGAAAAAGAACCAATCATTGTGGCAAGTTCCAGCAAAGGCCTGCTTCAGCATGATGGCTTTTCCTGGGAAGTGGAAGGTCCGACACTGGTCAGCAGAGACAGCCTGAACAAAACGGCACTTCGTTTTATAGAAATCCTGCACAAATGGATCGACGGAATGGATATGGAGCAGAAAAAAGTCCTGATTGAGGATCTGTTTGCAACACTGCAGGCATCCGGTTACGAAAACTTAAGCGAAGTACAGTCCGGCGGTCTGAAAAGCCTTGCTGCGATGGTGAAACGTGTGGAGAAATTTGCTCCGGAATCCCGTGGTATGATGCAGGAACTTCTGGTGGCAATCTGCGGTGGATGGCTCGAACAGCTCCAGATGGATACAAAAGATAAACTATCCGTGCTTCCGCTAAGCTTTTCTGATAAAATCCTTGAAAAATTCTAAATTTTTGGTACTATATAATAGGAAATGATACCAGTAAATACTGCTGTAAAATGCAGAAAAAGTATACAATAAAAGGAGAAGATTATGAGCAAGAAACCAACCGTATTAATGATCCTGGATGGTTATGGACTGAATGACAAACATGAGGGAAATGCAATCTACGAAGCAAAAACTCCTGTTATGGATAAATTAATGGCAGAATATCCATTTGTAAAAGGAAATGCAAGCGGACTTGCAGTAGGTCTGCCGGACGGACAGATGGGTAACTCTGAAGTTGGTCATATGAACATGGGTGCAGGCCGCATCGTATATCAGGAACTGACCAGAATCACAAAAGAAATCAACGACGGCGACTTCTTCAAGAACGAAGCACTCCTTGCAGCAATGAAGAACGCCAAGGAAAACGATTCCGCAATCCACTTTATGGGACTTCTTTCTGACGGTGGTGTACACAGCCACAATACACATCTTTATGCTCTGCTTGAGATGGCTAAGAGAGAAGGGCTGAGCAAAGTTTATGTACACTGCTTCCTTGACGGACGTGACACACCTCCGGCATCCGGAAAAGAATTCATCGAACAGCTCGAAGCCAAGATGAAAGAAATTGGTGTCGGACAGATCGGAGTTGTTTCCGGACGTTACTATGCAATGGACAGAGATAACCGTTGGGATCGTGTAGAGCTTGCATACAAAGCCCTGACAGAAGGTGAAGGTGTCAAAGGCACAGATGCAGCTGCAGCAGTTCAGGCTTCCTACGACAACGATAAGACAGACGAGTTCGTACTTCCGACTGTTATTGAGAAAGACGGACAGCCGGTTGCAAAGATTCAGGACAAAGATTCTGTAGTATTCTTCAACTTCCGTCCTGACCGTGCGCGTGAGATTACCAGAGCATTCTGTGATGACGAATTTAAAGGATTCGAAAGAGCTAAAAAACTGGATCTTACTTATGTATGTTTCACAGATTATGATGAGACGATTCAGAATAAACAGGTTGCATTCCACAAAGTTCTTCTTCACAATACATTCGGCGAATATCTTGCAGCTCATGATATGACACAGGTTCGTATCGCTGAGACTGAGAAATATGCACACGTTACCTTCTTCTTCAACGGTGGTGTTGAGGAGCCGAACAAGGGTGAGGACAGAATCCTTGTAAAATCCCCGAAGGTTGCTACTTATGACCTTCAGCCGGAAATGAGTGCACCGGAAGTTTGTGACAAACTGGTAGATGCGATCAAATCTGACAAATATGATGTGATCATCATCAACTTTGCAAACCCTGACATGGTAGGACATACCGGTGTGCAGGCAGCCGCAGTTAAGGCAATCGAAACTGTTGACGGATGCGTTGGAAGAGCAGTAGAAGCCCTCAAAGAAGTAGACGGACAGATGTTCATCTGTGCTGACCACGGAAACGCAGAACAGCTTATCGACTATGAGACCGGTGAGCCATGGACTGCACATACAACAAATCCGGTTCCGTTTATCCTTGTAAACGCAGATCCGAAATACACTCTGAGAGAGAACGGATGCCTGGCAGACATCATTCCGACTCTGATCCAGCTTATGGGAATGGAACAGCCGGCAGACATGACTGGTGAGAGCCTTCTTGTTGAGAAGTAATCAGCGTTTATCGTGAAAGTATAATATAAACAGTACGAAATCTCTTCTATATAGAATAAGTCATCTATCTATATAGAAGAGATTTTTTTGCTTTTTTCCAAAATATTATACAGAAAATACAAAACAAAATTAGATAAAATTCACAAAATTCGGACGAATAAAGTAAAATAGGTTGCTCTTGTTTATGCCATTCTTTATACTGAAAATATGTAAAAAAATGGTAGTTGTATCGCAATTACGACATAAAAAGGAGGAAGGCGAATGAAACCAAAAGGAAAACAAATGATGGCATGGCTTTTGACGGCGGCAGTTACATTCAGTGGAAATTCATTTACTGTTCTGGCAGATGAAGTGGACTTTTCTGATATTCAGATACTGGATGATGAACAGGATGCGCAGGAAGTGGTAACTGATGAAAGCGTGTTACAGCAGAATGAGCAGACAGAAGAGGCAGAGATGCCGGTGTTTGAAACGGAGGAGGAAACAGAGGCGGAAGAAAGCCAGGAGGCAGAAGCTGTTTTTGAAGAAACGGAGGAAATGCAGGACGAGACAGAGTTTTCGGATGGAGAAGAGGAAACGAATCCGGAAGAGTATGCAGTCTGGTTTGAAGGGCTGAGAAATGATGAATATTCCACCTATTTCTTTGACAATGAAGATGGCGAACTTCATTTAAATACAGAGAATCTGGAAGGCAAAAATGCATCTGTGGAATGGAAAGTCGGATACAGACTGGATGAACAAGAAGAATATGACAGTTTTACTTCAGATATGGGGCTTCCAGAGGAAATGATCTTCTGGTCAGAAAATGAACTGGATAACAGCAGTCTGCAGATTTCCGGAGAAAAACTGAAGAATGCCCAGCTCTGGCTGAACGAGAATAAAGGAGATGAATACTGGTTTGAAGTGCGGGCATATGTAATGATTGAAGGTGAAGAAGAACCGGCATATCAGGCGCAGGCTGGCGTGAATGCGAGAGACCATGTAGAGGATTACCAGTTTCCGGGAGATGATGTCCTTCTGTTAGATTGGGATTACTGGGTAAACGCACGCTATAATTGTTATGTGGAAAATTCTGAATATCTTTATGGTGAGAATTTTTCACTGGATGTGACGGATATTCGAGTGGAAAATGCAGAAGGAGAGGAGGGCGAAACTCCGGTCTGTGAAATTACTTATGAAGATGGAAATGGATGGAATATCCGGGCAAAGAGATTTGGGACGGCAGTAGTTACACTCACATACAAAGATCTTTATGAAAATGAGCAGCAGTACAGTTTTCATCTTTATGTAAGTGGAGATAAATTTACACTGGAACCACAATGGCCGGTGTCTGGAAGCAATATGCTGAAAAACAGCGAGATGAAGCTTCCGTTTGTTCTTCGTCATGAATGGAGATACAGTGAGGAAGAGCAGGGAAGTGAAGAGGTCAGCGACTGGACTCTGGAGTTTGCAGAAGATGAAAATGGCTGGGCGTATGACACAAATCTGCTGGATGCGCGAATTGACGGACATGAGCTTACAGCATTGGCAAAAGACGGGCCATGGGGGACAGATGTCTATCTGAAGGCGACTACTTTATCAGAAGATGGAACACGAAATGAAGTTGCGTTTTATGACATCTGGCTGGCAGTACGCAGTGAGTATGATGTACTTTATCCGGAAAATATAGAAAATATCAATACAGGTGAGGTTCTGGATCTGAATGCGTGTGACCTGAGAGTAGAACATATACAAGAAAACGAAGATCCATATGAACGTGAAGATGTAACGTATGAATTTGAGTATGATACAAATCAGTGGACGAATGAAGCGGAAGAGGGACAGTTGCCGGTTCTGA
Organism: Blautia sp. MSJ-19; assembly: GCF_018918125.1. Taxonomy (GTDB): domain Bacteria; phylum Bacillota; class Clostridia; order Lachnospirales; family Lachnospiraceae; genus Blautia_A. The sequence goes on along the minus strand of NZ_JAHLQA010000015.1, from coordinate 18,619 downwards.
GAAGAAAGACAGCAGATGGCACACAGATCAATGTGATTGCCCGGGATGAAGAAGAAAATGAAATCTGTCGCAGAGAATACTGGTTTGATGGTCTGGACTATTCTGTCTGGTTTGAAAATCTGAGAGATGAAGAATATTCTACTTATTTCTTTGACAATGAAGATGGTGAACTCCGTTTAAATACAGAGAATCTGGAAGGTAAAAATGCATCTGTGGAATGGAAAGTCGGATACAGGACAGACGATCAGAATGGAAGCAGACCGGATGATTTTACTACAGAAATGGATCTTCCGGAGGAAATGATCTTCTGGTCAGAAAAAGCGGAAGACAGCAACGCACTTGAAATCAATGGAGAGAAGTTACAGAATGCAGAGCAGTGGCTGCGGGAGAAAATTGGGGACAGCTATTGGTTTGAAGTACGTGCGGAAGTAAAGGCAGAAGGCGAAGAAGAACCGGTATATCAGGCGCAGGCTGGTGTGAATGCAAGAGGACATGTAGAGAATTATCAGCTTCCGGGAGATGAAGTTCTCCTGTTAGACCGGGATTACTGGGTGGATGCACATTATAACTGCTATGTGGAAGATTCTGAACATCTCAATGGCGAAGATCTTTTACTGGATGTGACGGATATCCAGGTGGAGAATGAAGAAGGCGAAGAGGATGAAACTCCTGTCTGCGAAATTAGTTACGAGGATGAAAATGGTTGGAATATCCATGTAAACAGATTTGGAACGGCAGTAGTCACACTTACGTATAAAGACATTTATGGAAATGAGCAGCAGTACAGTTTTCATCTTTATGTAAATGGAGACAAATATACACTGGAACCACAGTGGACGGCATCCGGAAGCAATATGTTGAAAAACAGCGAGAGGAAGATTTCGTTTGTTCTCCGTCATGAATGGAAATACAATGATGAAGAGCAGGGAGAGGAAGAAATCAGTGACTGGACATTGGAGTTTGCAGAAGATGAAAATGGCTGGGCATATGATACAAATCTGCTGGATGCACGAATTGATGGACAGGAACTTACCATATCATCAAAAGACGAGACCTGGGGAACAGATATTTGCTTAAAAGCAGTTCTTGCAGGTGAAAATGGAACGAATGAGGATGTGACATTTCAGAATATCTGGATTGAAGTATGCGATGAGTATGATGTGCTTTATCCGGAAAATATAGAGAACATTAATGCAGGCGATATCCTGGATCTGAATGCGTGTGATCTGAAAGTAGAACATGTAAAAGAAAACGCAGATCCATACGAACGCGAAGATATAACGTATGATGTTGAATTTGATACAAATCAGTGGACAAATGAAGCGGAAGAGGGGCAGTTACCGGTCCTGAGAAGAAAGACGGGCGAGGGTACACAGATCAATGTGATTGCCCGGGATGAAAATGGAGAGGAAATCTGCCGCAGAGAGTACGGTTTTGACAATATTGATTATTCCGTATGGTTTGACAATCTGCGGGAGGATGGCTCAACCTTTGTGTATGAAGGAGAAAGATATGAACTGTCCCTGAATACAGAAAATCTGGAGCACACAGGTGTAAAAGACCGTGCCCAAATTGCCTGGGAAATTGGTTATACTTATGCGATTTCAGATAGTGAAGAGATGTTTGAAACGCAAATACCGGAAGAATATGTTTTCTGGGAAGCAGCAGAAAATGACACGGACAAACTGATTATAGATGGTGACAAACTGAAAGAAGCGTACAAATGGCTTCGAAGCAAAAATTTAGAAAACAGCAGATTTGAAATCTATGCACAGGTAGAAATCAATGGAGAGTGTGTCTTTGGGGGAGATGGAATTGCCCTGGAAGATGTTCGGGAGAATGAAGAAGAGTACTATATGAGTTTCGGAGCAACGCTGAGAGTTCTTCCGGGAGAAACATTCTGGATTGACCGGGAACTGGAAGGTTTTGTACGGGACAAAGATCATCCATATGGCGATACTGTTTATGCAGAAGTTACAGATGTAAGTGCAGAAGATCCGGAAATCTGCAAAGTGGATGCCAAAGACGGCGGCTGGAAGATGAAAGGCCGGGAACTGGGTGAGACGACCCTGAAAGTTACCTATACAGACTATTATGGAAATCAGCGGGAAGGCCTGTTTTATGTTTCTGTCGAAGATGTTCTCTACTGGATCGACTATGATCTGAGAGATAATCAAGTGATGCCGGGAGATACTGTGGAATTTACACCGGTGGTATATCGCAGAACAAAAGGTAACAGCGAAAAAGTAGAATACAAATTAACATACACACCAGTCGAAGGACAGGAAAACCTGTTTGATGAAATAAAGACAGGAGAAGATGGCAAAGTTACCGTAAAGATTGCGGAAAATGCAGATGTAGATCAGGATGCAGGATTGATTTTAAAAGCGGAATCTACGGAAACCGATCAGGATGGAAATGCACTGTGGTGTGAGGAAACAGAGGTATACTTCTATATAACAGCACAGTATGGTGATCAGATTCGTTTTGAAAAAGACATTGATAAAAATCCGGCTGTCGGTGAAGCACTTGATCTGAATTCTTATGATCCGACGATACTTCGTTATGATTATGGCAGCAAAGAGTGGCAGAAAGTGGAAGCAGACGGAGAACACATCAGATTTTCTCTGGATCTGGACGAAAGCGTATGGGAAAAGAGTGATGACAGTGAACTTCCTGTTCTCGTTCGTAAACTTCCAAAACGTACAGAAATCCGACTGCGTGCAGAAGAATTTGATTCTGCTGCCAATACATGGAATGTAATTGCGGAGAGCAGTTACTATTTTGAGAATGTCTACGAAGATGATGAAGAATGTGAGCATCTGTGGGATAATGGAAAAGTTACAGTAGCACCAACAGAAACTACAGAGGGTGAAAAAACTTATACATGCACACTTTGTGGAGAAACAAAGACTGAGAAGATAAACAAACTGATTTCCGTAGTATGGAAGACAGAAACTCAGAGTGCTGTATCCGGGGAGTATGTAAAATTATCTGTAGAGGCAGCAGGAGGAAGCGGAGAGTATACGTATAAATTTATTATCTGTGATGACAAAGGAAACTGGTACAAGATCCGTGACTTCGAAAGTTCAGCAACCTGCATGTGGAAGACCGGAACTGTCGGAAAGAAAACACTGTATGTAGACGTGAAGGACAGTGACGGAACTGTAAAGAGAGCAGAAATGCTGTTCACAGTAAAAAATAAAGAAATCAGTGCAGAGCTTACTTTAGAACCATCCGGAAGTGCAGTGAGTGGAACACAGGTAAAACTGAGTGCAAAAGCAACCGGAGGAAGCGGAGAGTATACGTATAAATTTGTTATCTGTGATGACAAAGGAAACTGGTACAAGATCCGAGACTTCGAAAGTTCAGCAACCTGTATGTGGAAGACCGGAACTGTCGGAAAGAAAACATTGTATGTAGATGTCAAAGACAGCGAGGGAACCGTGAAGAGAGCAGAAATGCTGTTTACAGTAAAGAATAAAGAAATCAGTGCAGAGCTTACTTCAGATCCGTCCGGAAGTGCAGTGAGTGGAACACAGGTAAAACTGAGCGTAAAAGCAACTGGAGGAAGTGGAGAGTATACGTATAAATTTGTTATCTGTGATGACAAAGGAAACTGGTATAAGATCCGTGATTTCGAAAGTTCAGCAACCTGCATGTGGAAGACCGGAAGTGTCGGAAAGAAAACACTGTATGTAGATGTAAAGGACAGCGAAGGAACTGTAAAGAGAGCAGAGATGTCATTTACAGTGCGAGATGACAAAGAAATCAGTGCAGAGCTTACTTCAGATCCAGCGGGAAGTGCGTTGAGTGGAACACAGGTAAAACTGAGTGCCAAAGCAACCGGAGGAAGCGGCAAGTATACCTATAAATTCATTCTCTGTGATGACAAAGGAAACTGGTATAAGATCCGAGACTTCGAAAGTTCAGCAACCTGCATGTGGAAGACCGGAAGTGTCGGAAAGAAAACACTGTATGTAGATGTGAAGGACAGTGAAGGAACCGTAAAGAGAGCAGAAATGTCATTTACAGTGCGCGATGACAAGGAAATCAGTGCAGAGCTTACTTCAGATCCAGCGGGAAGTGCGTTGAGTGGAACACAGGTAAAACTGAGTGCCAAAGCAACCGGAGGAAGCGGCAAGTATACCTATAAATTCATTCTCTGTGATGACAAGGGAAACTGGTATAAGATCCGAGACTTCGAAAGTTCAGCAACCTGCATGTGGAAGACCGGAAGTGTCGGAAAGAAAACACTGTATGTAGATGTCAAAGACAGCGAGGGAACCGTAAAAAGAGCTGCGATTTCATTTGAAGTAAAAGAAAAATAAGCGGTAAATGAAGCTGGCGGTTCATGATGGAATCGCCAGCTTTAAATACTCCGAAAAGGAGAGGTGGTATAGAATGAAAAAGGGAATAAAAGGATGGCTTAGCTGTGTGATGGCTGCAGCAATGATAATGTCAACGATGAGCCTGTCTGTGAATGCATTTGCCAGTGTTTCTGGCGATGGAGAAGCGGAGATTGCAACAGAAGAGACTATGATTGGAGCTGATGAAGAAGTCAGCACAGAGGTTGGAATTTCGGAAGCTGATTTTAATAATAAACTTAATGAATTAAGAAATAGGTATCCGAATTACAGTGTGTGGAATGACTGGTTTGATGGAGGACATCAGTGTTTTGGATTTGCCAGACTGGTAGGGTATAATGTTTTTGGAACAATGCCGTCAACCTGGGGCAAAGTTTATGATATCAACAGCGTAAAAGCTGGTGATCTGGTACAATATGGAAACACCAGTGGTTCAGGACATACTATTTTTGTTACAAATGTTTCTGGGGATACAATTACATTTGTGGATTGTAACGGGAATGGAAACTATAGTGGAGGAACAAAAGTCAGGAGTAATGGCATAAAGTGGGATAATACGGTAAAAAAAGGTGCGAGTATATGGGGAAAATATTCTTTTAGCTATATCATTTCTTCTCCGGGATTTACTGGCTCAAGTTCCGGTACAAATCCAGGCACAAACCCGGGTACAAATCCAGGTACAAATAACAACCCATTTGGAGTTTTTGATACAGTAACAGCGGAAACCGGAAAGATAACCGTTCATGGATGGGCTGCGGATATGGATGCACCGAATCAACCGATAGAGGTCCATTTTTATGCAGTTCAGAATGGGGAAAGAAAGGGCCTTGGAACGACTGTTGCAGACAAGGGCAGACCAGATGTGAGCAGTGCGTATCCGGCATTGAATGCATTTCATGGATTTGATGCTACTTTTACGACAGGATTAAGTGGAGAAATTCAGGTTGAGGCATACGGAATCAATGTTGGTTCCGGTGCGAATACAATGCTGGGAGCATCCCCCAAGACAATATCCGTTCCAAAAGACACAACACCGCCTTCTATATCCAACGTAAAAATTTCAGATGTTTCATCTACAGGATATACGGTAAGTTGTGATGTATCGGACAATATTGGAATTTCCGAAGTCCGATTTCCAACCTGGACCGAAAACGGAGGTCAGGATGATCTGTTCTGGCATACAGGAAGCATCTCTGGAAATAGAGTGACCTGCCGGATAAATGTTTCGGATCATGGAAATCAGACGAATTGCAAATACAGAACGCATATATATGCATATGATCTGGCGGGAAATTCAGCTGTTTATAAGTTTGAAGGCGTTGAGGCTGTTTATATCAAAGGGGATACCTCTGTTATTACCAATGTAAAAATATCAGACATGTCATCAACAGGATATACGGTAACATGTAATATTGCCAGCAAAATAACAAGAGTGGCGTTTCCGACCTGGACAGAAAATGGAGGTCAGGATGATCTGTTCTGGCATGAGGGTACGATATCCGGAAATAAGGCAAGCTGCCGGATAAATATCTCAGATCATGGTAATCAGACCAACTGCAAATACAGAACACATATATATGCATACGATTCAGCAGGAAATTATACGGTTTATAGTTTTGACGGAGAAGCACCAATTTATCTTGAAACAGAAAAACCGGTAATATCGGATGCAAAAGTAACGGATATTTCTGCAACCGGATATACAGTAACATGTACAGTGACAGATAACAGTGGAATTTCTAAGGTACAGTTCCCGACATGGACACATAACAATGGCCAGGACGATCTTATCTGGCATACAGGAACCGTATCCGGAAATAAAGCGACCTGTAGAATCAATGTATCAGACCATAAAGGAGAAGTGAACTGCATTTATGAAACAGACATATATGCATATGATAAGTGTGGAAATTATGCGGCATATATTGATAAATTAATTCCTTATGTCGATGCAGTAGTGCCTGTGATTTCTGATGTAAAAGTTACAGATGTGTCAGAAAGCGGTTATACAGTTTCCTGCGTTGTAAAAGATGATCATTCCGGAATCAACAGAGTACAGTTCCCAACCTGGTATGGAGAGGATAATCCGCATGCGAATAATAACAACTGGCAGGTACTGGCTTCCTATAGTGGAAAGCTGGAAAATGGAAGATACGTTTATCGCGTAAATACGAAGGATTATGAGAATCAGGTCGGCAAATATACGACAAGTATCTATGCATGGGATGGATGCGGAAATAAAAGTAAGGGTTACAGTGTAGAAACTGAGATAAAAAGAGCAGAGCTGACTGCTTCCCTGACTTCTGAACCATCTGGAAATGCAGTGAGCGGAACGCAGGTAAAACTGAGTGCCAAAGCAGCCGGAGGAAGTGGAACTTATACTTACAAATTTATCATCTGTGACGATAAGGGAAACTGGTATAAGATTCGCGATTTTGGAGAATCCGCTACCTGTATGTGGACACCGGGAGCGGCCGGAAAGAAAATGTTATACGTAGATGTCAAAGACAGTACAGGAACCGTAAAAAGAGCAGAAATGGCGTTCACAGTACAGAACAAAGAAATCAATGCAACTCTGACGGCATCCCCATCTGGAAGTACAGTGAGTGGAACACAGGTAAAACTGAGTGCCAAAGCAACCGGAGGAAGTGGAACTTACACCTATAAATTTATCGTTTGTGATGACAAAGGAAACTGGTATAAAATCCGAGATTTTGGAACGTCTTCCACCTGCACATGGACACCGGGAGCAGTCGGAAAGAAAATGTTATACGTGGATGTCAAAGACAGTACAGGAACCATAAAGAGAGCCCAGATGTCTTATGAAGTAAAAGCAAAAGGCGTATCTGTTACATTTACAAGCAGTCCGACAGGAAGTGCTGCCAGTGGTTCCAATGTATTGCTGATGGCAAAAGCTAGTGGCGGAGATGGACAGTATACTTACAAATTCCTGATCAATGATGACAAAGGAAACTGGTACAAACTGCAGGACTACAGCACAGACAATGCATGCGTCTGGAAACCGGGAGCAACTGGAAAGAAAACTTTATATGTAGATGTGAAAGACAAGTCCGGAAGTTACGTAAGACAGGGAATCACATTTACAGTAACTGATTCTGTAAAGAGCATGAAACAGGAAGAGAACACGGAGAATTTTGAAGCAATCAGTGTAGAGATCTTCTCTGATGGAGAGACGGATGCAGCAGGACAGCCAGAAGAAAACATTCTGGATAACGTAGAACCGGAAGAATCAGAAAGTGAAGAACCAGAGGTGCTTGAAGATTTATTTGCAGATGAGTAAAAAGGAGCTGTTTTACACATGAGAAAGAAAATAAAAAAGGGGCTTAGCTGCATGATGACTGCAGCGATGGTAATGTCTACAGTAAATTTGCCCGTGGATGTATTTGCCGATGACCTTATAGATGAGGCAGACATCTGGGAAGCAGACGAAAATGAAGACATACCGGATGTGATAATGAATGAGGAAGAGGCACCAGAGACTTTTTCTGATGAAGATGCCGGGAATGCTGAAGATTCAACGATAACAGTAACAGATGAGATAGAAGATGAGTTTTCAGATGGATCTGAAGAAGAGACAGAATTTGTTTCTTCCATACATAAGATAGTTGGATTTGCTGATTTTGATATAGAAGATCATTATATTTACGTATCAAAAACAAATAAACCGTCTTTGGATGAAGTGATAGAAAAGATGCCAAAAACATTAGAGGTTTATTGTGAGGATGAAGCAGAACCTGTTGACTTGGGTGTTACATGGTATTGCATCGAAGAAGATTATGAGACATCTGACAATTATTATTTTCAATTCAGTCCTAAATGGAATGAGGAAGAGTTTGTTCTGGATGAAAGCATTGATCTGCTCACAGAGGCTCCATATATAGGCGTATTTATAAAGGAGACAGGAAAAAGCAGATCTGTTACCGGGAATGCAAATGAAACGCGAGTATATAATTTTTTAAGAAATAATATGGGACTTAACACGGCAGCGGCCTGCGGCGTTCTGGCAAATATACAGTGCGAATCTGCTTTTATTCCAAATAATCTTCAAAATTCATATGAAAAATCATTAGGCTATACGGATGCATCCTATACTTCAGCAGTAGATTCCGGCAGTTATACAGGATTTGTCAACGACAGTGCAGGTTATGGGTTATGCCAGTGGACATCCAGCGGACGTAAGCAGCGGTTATTATCTTATGCAAAATCAACAGGCCGAAGCATTGGGGATTTGACCATGCAGATGGAGTATTTGAATACGGAATTGCAGAATTATTATAAATCAACCTGGAATTACATCAATGGTGTTTCCAACAATGCGGATGGAGCATATAATTCGGGACATTACTGGTGCTACTATTTTGAACGACCGGCGAATTATGGTTCAGTATCTGTGACCAGAGGAAATCTTGCACGAAACAGATATTGGAAAGAATATGGACAGGTTGGTTCAGATTCGGCATCATCTTATGTGGACGTAGGAACAAATTTCTATGCATACCTGATCAATACACCGACATGGCTACATGCTACAAATGATGACTCGGGAAACGTCAGCGTCAGAAAATTGCAGGATACATCAAATCAGATCTGGTATTTTGAACGACAGGGTGATGGAAGCTATAAAATTACGTCCTGCAAAGATGGACGCTGCATGGAAGTGCACAACTTTGAATCTGCAAACGGAACAAATGTGGAGATGAATAACTGGAATGGGAATTCTGCGCAGAGGTGGTTTATCTATGGAAGTTCCGGAGAATACAAATTTAAAGCAGCATGCGGAAGCAATGCACTTGATATGTATGGAGGACCAGAAGCTGCCCAGGAGGGAACAAACCTCAATATGTGGGAAGACAATGGGACCGGTGCCCAGAAATTCCAGATATGGAAACTGGACGATCCCAATCTTGGAACAACGGTGGCATCCGTCGAAAAATATGGTGATGCAGATGGAAATAATGTAAAGATCTCATGGAGCGCCTGCAATAATGCAACTGGATATGATATCCGCATCTTTAATGAGAGTGAGACAGAGGTATTACAGATATTCTGGAATGTTCAGGGAACAAGCTGTCTGGCGAAGCTGGAAAGCGGAACCTATCATGTAAAGGTATATACATTAAACAGCAGATTTAATACCTGGAAGGAAGGTGGAGCGGCAAGTTTTACCTGCAGTAACAATCTGGGATCAGATTTTTATGGATATCTGATCAATACTGCGACGTGGCTGCATGCCACAAATGATGGGGGAAATGTAAATGTCAGAAAATTAGAGGGCAGCCCTCGACAGATTTGGCACTTTGAACTGCAAAGTGATGGGAGCTATAAGATCACATCCGCGGAGGACGACCGTTGTATGGAAGTCCATAATTTCGAATCTGCAAATGGAACAAATGTAGAAATGAATAGCTGGAGTGGAAATACAGCACAAAGATGGTTTATCTATGGAAGTTCCGGGGCATACAAACTGAAAGCAGCATGTGGAGAGAATGCACTTGATATGTATGGAGGGCCGGAGGCAGCTCAGGATGGAACAAATCTCAACATGTGGCAAGACAATGGAACAGGTGCACAAAAATTTCAGGTATGGAAATTGGATGACATCAAAGACACTATCAGGAATGCAACGATAAATCTGGGGTATATAGAATGCTTTTTCAACGGAAAAGAGCAAAAACCAGCTGTATCTGTAAAGAAAAATTCTGTAAACTTGACACAAAACACAGATTTTAAAGTATCTTACAGCAATAACATCAATGTAGGAACTGCCACAGTCACTATTACAGGAATCGGAAAGTACACAGGAACAGTGACTCGACAGTTTAAGATAAAAAAGAGTCCAGTCACAGCCAGCCTGACAGCAGCACCATCTGGAAGTGCAGCGAGCGGAACACAGGTAAAACTGAGTGCAAAAGCGACCGGAGGAAGTGGAAACTATAGCTATAAGTTCTGGATCAGTGATAAAGATAATGAAAACTGGTATCTGCTTCGTGATTACGGAAAGAGTAATACTTATATCTGGAATACAAGGGTATCAGGAAAAAAACATTTATACGTAGATATCAAAGACAGCACAGGAACCGTAAAAAGAGCCGGTATGGTGTTTGAAGTAACAAACAAGACGTTGACGGCCAACCTGACAGCATCGCCATCCGGAAGTGCAGTGAGTGGAACACAGGTAAAACTGAATGCGAAAGCAACAGGAGGAAGCGGAAGCTATACTTATAAATTCATCATCTGCGATGCCAAAGGAAACTGGTATAAGATCCGAGATTTTGGAGCTTCCTCAACCTGCACCTGGACACCGGGGGCAACCGGAAAGAAAACATTATACGTGGATGTCAAGGACAGTACGGGAACCGTAAAAAGAGCAGAAATGCCATTTACAGTTCAGAATAAAGCGATTGGTGCAACACTGACTGCATCCCCATCCGGAAGTGCAGCAAGTGGAACACAGGTAAAACTGAGTGCAAAAGCAACGGGAGGAAGTGGAAGTTATACTTATAAATTTATCATCTGCGATGATAAGGGAAACTGGTATAAGATCCGCGATTTTGGAACATCCTCGACCTACACATGGAAAACAGGAGCGAAAGGAAAGAAGACCCTGTATGTGGATGTCAAAGACAGTACAGGAACAGTAAAACGAGCAGCACTTTCATTTGAAGTCAGATAATGTACAACTTAAGTCGCTAAGGCATGGAAAAACACTCTGTGCTTTAGCGACTTTTTTAAACGGGAAGTTCCAATAATAATTTACACATAATTTACAAGAAGTTGCTATTGACGAAAATTTTTCGGGGGGGGGTATAATGGAAATACGTAGAAAAAAGGAGAGGAGAACGATACTCAGCTCAACGAAAAAGGAGGTATTTTACACATGAAGAAGAAAGTGAAAAAGTGGCTTAGCTGCATGATGGCTGCGGCGATGGTAATGTCTACAGTAAATCTGCCAGTAGATGTATTTGCCAGTGAGTTTTCTGATGAAGAGGAAATTTCAGTGGAGGATGAAACAGAAGATATACCGGATGTGACGGTAGACAGTGAAGAAGATGAGTTTTCTGATGAGAAAACAGAGGAGGAAAATTCAAACTTAAGTTATGAAGAGAATGTAGAAGAACCGGAGATATTTGCAGATTCAAGTTATGAAGAGCAAGAAATAGATGATGAAGTTGAAAGCATAGAAGAGGTATCTGTTCCTGCAGTTGGGCAGAATTCAAAATCCAGGCAAGAGGCAGTGAACTGGGCTTATGCTCAGGAGGGAAAGTTTCTTGATTATGATGGAGCTTATGGGGCACAATGTGTAGATTTGATTAAATACTATTATGCATATTTTGGAGTGGCCGGGTATGCTAAAGGAAACGGTTGTGATTACGTAAGTAATACATTGCCAAATGGATGGACAAGAATTAAAAATACACCAGATTTCGTACCCGAACCGGGAGATATTGCAGTATGGGGGACGGAATTAAGTAGTGCAGGGCATGTTGCAATTATTTTGTCTGCAAATTCGCATTCTTTTGTATCAATGGATCAAAATTGGCCGAGAGGCAGTTCCTGTAAACAGGTAACACATACATACTCAAAGTTTTGGGGAGTGATTAGACCGAATTTTACAGATTCAGACCCAACTCCAACCCCTGTTGATCCGATAACGACAACTCCGTCTATATGGACTAACAGTGACAGTTACACTGTTGGAGATGCTGTAAAATTTTCATGGAACAGTGTTGACCATGCAACAGGATATTGGTTTGTGGTCTGGTATAAGGGTGAGCAGATTGTTACAACAGCCGTAGATGGAAATTCGGAATACACATTATATAATTTGAAAGAAGGAGGATATACAGCATTCATAACGGCCTATAATGATAGAAACAGTATGGAAAATTCTGCAACGATAACAGTAAATTATCCGACTGGAGAAGATATTATTTCGAATGGAAGATATCAGATATGTACGGCATTGGATAATTCGTCTGTTGTTTCGGTTTCCTATGCATCTGCTGAAGATGAGGCAAATGTACTGCTGTATGAGAATGAGAATCATCAAAATCAGATGTTTGATTTTGAATACATGGGAAATGGTTATTATAAAATCACCGCAGTCCATAGTGGAAAATGTCTGGATATTTATAATCATGAAAATGGGAGTGGAGCCAATGTCCAGCAATTTTACTGGACAGATGCCGATAATCAGAAATGGATCGTTAAAGAAGCAGGAGATGGATATTTTTATATAATTTCCAGAGAATGTGGGCTGTATCTTGATGTATATGGTGGAAAAGCCGAGAATAATGCGAATATCGATGTGTATTCAGGGCATGGAGGAGCCAGTGAGAAATGGCGATTAATTCCGTGTTTGGATGGAAAACAGGAAATCGAGGATGGAATTTATACAATTCAGTCGGCACTGGATAACCAGAAGAGCTTGAATGTAGCTGGAAATTCTGTACAGGATGAAGCAAACATTGAAATCGGCTCAGAATATAATACGTATAAGATTACATATCTGGGTGATGGATGTTATCAGATGCTTAATACGAGTTGTCAGAAGAGCCTTGACGCTTATAGCAGCGATCCAATGCAGGGAAAAAAACGAGGGACAAATGTCCAGCAATATGGCTGGAACGGAGGCGATAATCAGAAATGGATTCTGAAGTCGGCTGGAAATGGTCAATATTATATCATTTGTAAGTCAAATGGTTTATATTTAGATGTATATGATGGGAAGTCAGATGAAGGACAAAATGTTGATCTTTGGGTGGGAAATGGAAACACATGTCAAAAATGGACGTTTGTACCCCTTGATTTATCGAGAGCAACCGTGCAGATTTCAAATGATCAGTATGTTTATAATGGAAAAGCACAGACTCCTGGCGTATCTGTAAAGCGAGAAATGATAGAATTGGTAAAAGATGTTGATTTTAAGGTATCTTACAGCAATAACGTCAATGTAGGAACTGCCACGGTCACCATTACAGGAATCGGAAAGTATACAGGAACAGTCACCCGTCAGTTTGAAATAAAAAAGAGTCCTGTCACAGCCAGTTTATCTGCGTCACCATCTGGAAATGTGGTGGTGGGAAGCCAGGTGAAACTGACAGCCAGTGCGGGCGGAGGAAGTGGAGACTATACCTATAAGTTCTGGATCAGTGATAAAGATAATGAAAACTGGAAAGTTCTGCGGGATTACGAAAAGAGCAATGCATACACCTGGACTCCGGATGCATCTGGAAAGATACATTTGTATGCTGATGTCAAAGACAGTGCCGGAACGATAAAGAGGGCTGGTATTGTGATTGAAATAAAGAATAAGGTATTGACAGCCAGTCTGAGTGCATTACCGTCCGGAAACGCGGTGAGCGGAAGTCAGGTAAAACTGACAGCTAGTGCAAATGGAGGAAGTGGAAACTATATCTATAAGTTCTGGGTGAGTGATGAAAGTAATGAAAACTGGTATCTGCTTCGGGATTATGGAAAGAGCAGCACTTATAGCTGGACATTGGGAGCAACTGGAAAGAAACATCTGTATGTAGATATCAAAGACAGCACAGGAACCGTAAAACGAGCCGGTATGGTATTTGAAGTAACAAACAAGACATTGACGGCCAACCTGACCGCATCGCCATCCGGAAGTGCAATAAGTGGAACGCAGGTAAAACTGAATGCGAAAGCAACAGGAGGAAGCGGAAGCTATACGTATAAATTCATTATCTGCGATGATAAAGGAAACTGGTATAAGATTCGTGATTTTGGAGCTTCCTCAACTTGCACCTGGACACCGGGTGCAGCCGGAAAGAAAACCTTATACGTGGATGTCAAAGACAGTACGGGAACTGTAAAAAGAGCAGAAATGCCATTTACAGTACAAAATAAAGAAATCGGTGCAACACTGACCGCATCCCCATCCGGAAGTGTAGCAAGTGGAACACAGGTAAAACTGAGTGCAAAAGCAACCGGAGGAAGCGGAAGCTATATTTATAAATTTATCATCTGCGATGATAAAGGAAACTGGTATAAGATCCGTGATTTTGGAACATCCGCAACTTGCACATGGACACCGGGTGCAGCCGGAAAGAAAACCTTATACGTGGATGTCAAAGATAGTACGGGAACCGTAAAACGAGCAGCACTTTCATTTGAAGTCAGATAATGTATAAATGAAAAAATAAACTTAAGTCGCTAAGGCATGGAAGATCACTCTGTGCTTTAGCGACTTTTTTAAACGGGAAGTTTCAATAATAATTTACAGACAAAACAGAGAAGTTGCTATTGACGAAAATTTTTCGGGGGGGGGTATAATGGAAATACGTAGAAAAAAGGAGAGGAGAACGATACTCTGCTCAACGAAAAAGGAGGTATTTTACACATGAAGAAGAAAGTGAAAAAGTGGCTTAGTTGCATGATAAGTGCGGCGATGGTAATGTCTACAGTAAATCTGCCGGTAGATGTATTTGCCAGTGAGTTTTCTGATGGAGTGGAAATTTCAGTGGAGGATGAAACAGAAGATATACCGGATGTGACGGTAGACAGTGAAGAAGATGAGTTTTCTGATGAGAAAACAGAGGAGGAAAATTCAAACTTAAGTTATGAAGAGAATGTAGAAGAACCGGAGATATTTGTAGATTCAAGTTATGAAGAGCAAGAAATAGATGATGAAGTTGAAAGCATAGAAGAGGTATCTGTTCCTGCAGTTGGGCAGAATTCAAAATCCAGGCAAGAGGCAGTGAACTGGGCTTATGCTCAGGAGGGAAAGTTTCTTGATTATGATGGAGCTTATGGAGCACAATGTGTAGATTTGATTCAATACTATTATGCATATTTTGGAGTAGCCGGGTATGCTAAAGGAAATGGTTGTGATTATGTAAGTAATACATTGCCAGATGGATGGACGAGAATTAAAAATACACCAGATTTCGTACCCGAATCGGGAGATATTGCAGTATGGGGGACGGAATTAAGTAGTGCAGGGCATGTTGCAATTATTTTGTCTGCAAATTCGCATTCTTTTGTATCAATGGATCAAAATTGGCCGAGAGGCAGTTCTTGCAAACAGGTAACACATACATACTCAAAGTTTTGGGGAGTGATTAGACCGAATTTTACAGATCCAGTTCCAACTCCAACCCCAACTCAAAAACCAGAAAATCCTAGAATTTCACAATCGCAGTATTGGTATGATCTAAAAGATACGGTTGAAATAACGGCATATGCAGATTATGCAACGGATTATTATGTAGCTGTTTATAAGGATAAGCAAAAGATTGTTGAGCAGCAAGTGTCGGGTGGAAAGTTTTGCATGGATGCTGATAAATTAAAGGAAGGGAAATATAGTGCATATTTTTCTTGTTATAATAGCAAAGGCAGTGTGGATACGACGTGGGTTGATTTTTCTATTGTCGGGCTTCCGGGATATTCGGAATTGCAAGTTTCTGAGACGGAATATAAATTATCTGATACTGTTAATATATCGGTGGTACCAATATGTGCGAAAGGGCAGGTTATTGGCATTGAAAAAGAAGGTATAGGAAGGGTAATAACACAGGAATCAGGTTCGATATTTACGATAGAAGCATCTAGGCTAGGCGTGGGAAAGTATAGCGCATATTTCAGCATTTATAATGGTTCGGGCAGTGTAGACACGGAATGGATTGATTTTACAATAAAGGAGGATATTTCCCAACCGGTGAATGCTAATATCGTTCAGTCACAGTATTGGTATGATTTAAAAGATACGGTTGAAATAACAGCATATGCAGATAATGCAACGAGCTATTATATATCTATGTATAAAGAGAACCAAAAAATTGTTGCCGAAGAAGTTAAAGATGGGAAATTTGTTATGAGTGCAGCAAAGTATGGAAAAGGAAAATATAGTGCATATTTTTCATGCTATAACAGGACAGGAAGTGTAGATACTAATTGGATTAATTTTTCAGTAGTTGGTGCTCCTGAATATAGTGAAGTAAAAACTTTAAAGGAGGTGTACAATTTATCTGACACAGTGAGGATATCTGTTTCGCCAGTTTGTGCAAAAGGCCAGATAATTGGTATTGATAAAGAAGGAAAAGGCAGGATAGTAACTCAGGAGTCAGAAACAACATATACAATTGAAGCATTGAAATTAGGCGCAGGGAAATATAGTGCATATTTTAGTGTCTATAATGGTTCAGGAAGCATAGATACTAGACGAGTAAATTTTTCAATACTATGTGCAAATCATTCGTATTCTAGCGTAGAAATAAAAGCCCCAACTTGTACTGAAAAGGGAAGTAAAATCTATACTTGTAGTGTATGTCAGAATACCAAAATTGAAGAAATTTCAGCAACAGGTCATCAGCATACAGAAATACGTAATGCAAAACCAGCAACAACAGATACAGAGGGATATACTGGAGATATTTATTGTACAGATTGTAATCAGTTAATTATCAAAGGAAATTCTATTGCGAAACTTTCTGAAAATCAAAATGAACTGAGCATCATTGTTTCCGACGGCAAAGGAACTGTTGGAAAGGAAGTTACAGTAAATGTAAATATTAAGAAAAACACAGGCATTGCCGGATTTTCGTATAACATCAATTACAATCAGATGACAATGACTTTGAAATCTGTTACTGCCGGTGAGCTTTTGGGAGGAAAAGAGCAGATTTCTGTAAATAAGAATGTTGTAGATTGGCATACTACCAGCAATGTTATTGGCGATGGTACGCTGATGCGGCTTACTTTTATTGTAAATAAAAATGCAGAGGCTGGAAAATATCAAGTTAGTGTTTCACCGCATGATAGTAGTAAAAATTTGGTAGATGAAAAGGGAACTTTAATTCATGCAAACTATGTTACTGGAGAAATTGACATTACAAAAGAAATGTCACTGGACATTAAAACAAATTTGACTGCAAATCCCCCGAAAAGTGCAGTAAGTGGAAATCAGGTAAAACTGATTGCAAGTGCAAGTGGTGGAAGTGGAAATTTTGTATATAAATTTTGGATTAGTGATGTGAATAATCAGAACTGGAAAGTTCTGAGGGATTATGAAAATAGTAATACCTATACTTGGACAGCAGATACGACAGGAAAGCGATATTTTTATGTAGATGTCAAGGATAGTAATGGAATGGTAAAAAGAGCCGGAATCACCTTCGAAGTGAAGAACAAGGCATTAACGACAAGGCTGATAGCAAGCCCGACTGGAAATGCGGTGAGTGGAAGTAAAGTAAAACTAACGGCAGAGGCGAGCGGAGGAAACGGAAACTATACATATAAGTTCCTGGTGTGCGATGCAAATGGAAACTGGTATAGATTGCAGGATTTTGGAAAGAGTAACAGTTATACTTGGACACCTGGGGCGGCAGGCAAAAAAACTCTCTATGTGGATGTCAAAGACAGTGATGGAGAGGTAAAAAGAGCCGGTATGGTATTTGAAGTAACAAACAAGACATTGACGGCCAACCTGACCGCATCGCCATCTGGAAGTGCAGTGAGTGGAACACAGGTAAAACTGAATGCGAAAGCAACAGGAGGAAGCGGAAGCTATACTTATAAATTCATCATCTGCGATGATAAGGGGAACTGGTATAAGATCCGCGATTTTGGAGCATCTTCAACCTGTAGCTGGACACCGGGGGCAGCCGGAAAGAAGACTCTGTACGTGGATGTCAAAGACGGTACGGGAACTGTAAAAAGAGCAGAAATGCCATTTACAGTACAGAATAAAGAAATCAGTGCGACCCTGACCGCATCGCCATCCGGAAGTGCAGCAAGTGGAATACAGGTAAAACTGAGTGCAAAAGCAACGGGAGGAAGCGGAAGCTATATTTATAAATTTATCATCTGCGATGATAAAGGAAACTGGTATAAGATCCGCGATTTTGGAACATCCTCGATCTGCACATGGAAAACAGGAGCGAAAGGAAAGAAGACCCTGTATGTAGATGTAAAAGACAGCAGCGGAACAGTAAAACGAGCAGCACTTTCATTTGAAGTCAGATAATGTGCAGATGAAAAAATAAATTTAAGTCGCTAAGGCATGGAAAATCACTCTGTGCTTTAGCGACTTTTTTAAACGGGAAGTTCCAATAATAATTTACACACGAAACACGAAACAGCGAACGTTAAGTTTTACGTGAAGTTCCCGATAGCTGCAAACTAATCTATTGCAAGGTAAATTCCCGAAAAACAGGAGTTTATCGAGAAATAATTGTAGTACGTTGATAAAAATAGTATAATAA
>NZ_JAHLQA010000039.1 GCF_018918125.1 Blautia sp. MSJ-19 | reverse complement strand
CAACGCTCGATTCCATCCAACTTTTCATAATAAGAATTATCCCGTCTATAAATGATAGATTCTTGCTTATTTCGCTTGATTTTTCCTTCTTGAATCAGTCGCTCTTTTTCTGCTCGAATGCGTTCCAAAAGGATAGAAGCTGGTTCATCTGACGGATCTTGTGGAACAAGTTTTCCCTGGATGGCTTCCTGTAAAATAGATTTTTTGAGTAGTTCAGGAAATTCTCTATTCAGCTTTTCAGTGTAATTATATGCATTATTATACTGAACAACATAAGTAATTATCTTATCCAGTTTCTTTACGATTCGTTTTTGCTCATTTTGAGGAGGTAATGGAACTAACATATGAGCTAGAGTTTTTCCGTTACAGTTTGGTTGTGCTGTGGCGATGGTTCCATTTTTAAGTTGTGACCAGTACAACTCTGTTTCCATAAAATATTTTAAAAATTCAGGGCATAAAAGAACACTGTATCTTGTTCTAATTAAGTACCCAGCATATATGGCATCTTCTGGAACCATTTTTACAAGATATGATTTACCAACAGTACCGCCTGTTCTTGCAAAAAGAATATCGTTAGGTTTTAGTAAATAGGTGTCTATATCTTTCTCATCAATTTCGCAATATGGTACTGTTTGCCATACAACACTATTATCTTGAATATCACTAATTCGTACCATTTTTATGCGACCATTCTCTTTTGCAGGTGCATTATAACCATACTGAATTGATTTGGATAATGTTCCCCAACGTACCCACTCCCAGCTTTCTGGAATCTCAAATGGCACATCATCCGCTATGCACACAGGCTCATTCTTGCCGACTTTCTCATAAGGCAAGTTATCGGCACCACGGAAGATATAAGAAGGGTTCTTTTCTTTTTTGATTTTTCCATCTTTAATAAGCTGTTCTTTTTCTTTTCTTATTCTCTCCAACAATACAGACGCAGGTTCATCATTTGGGTCTTGTGGAACAAGTTTACCCTGGACAGCCATCTGTAATATTGAATTTTTCAACTGTTGTCCAGTCATTCCTCTTCCTCCAAATCAATTCCCAATATTTCCGTAATCTGAGCCAAAATACGATCTATATCTGCATTCAGACTTGCTCTTTTTTCCTGATACTGTTGAATCAGCTCTTTAGGTGGCAGAATTTCTTCTTCCTCGTGCGGGTACCCACAAAGATCGATATTATAATTCCTTGCAATAATCTCTTCTACTGTATACTTCTTTGCTTTATCAAAACCATCTACATTAATTTCTTCCCTATTGTTCCACCATTCAATAGCCGGTTCAAAATGTTTAAGTTCCATTGCCTTCGTCTTAGAAAAGTTCTTGTATCCTTCTGGCATATCCAAACGGTAGAACCAAGTTTCTTCTGTCGGCTTTGTATGATCGAAGAATAAAATGTTGGTAGTAATGGAGGTATATGGAGCAAATACACTATGCGGCATACGAATTATAGTATGCAAGTTAAATTCTAACAGAAGTTTTTTCTTAATAGCAACCTTGGCATTATCTGTACCAAACAGAAATCCATCAGGCAAAATAACTGCTGCACGACCATTCTTTTTCAGTCGATACATAATAACTGACATAAACAGATCCGCTGTCTCACTACTTGCCAGATCAGTCGGGAAATGATTTTTCACTTCCGTTTTCTCATTACCACCATAAGGTGGATTCATCAGAATAACATCAAACTGATCATCAACAGTGTAATCCAGAACATCCTTTAGCAGAGAGTTATCATGGTAAATCTTTGGTACATCAATGCCGTGCAACAACATATTTGTAATACACAACATATACGGAAACTGTTTTTTCTCAATACCGTAAATAGAACTATCATAAGCTTTCTGATCTCCGGTTGTTACCACTTTTTTAGAGAGTTCTTTTAGCCAGCTCGTAAGAAAGCCACCCGTACCACATGCAAAATCAGCAACCTGTTCGCCAATCTGAGGTTCAATCATTTTTGCCATAAAATCAGTCACAGCACGAGGTGTATAAAATTCTCCGGAGGAACCGGCACTTTGCAATTCCTTCAAAATGGTTTCATAAATCTCGCCAAAAGCATGACTTTCTTCATAATCTCCAAGATCAAGATTATCTATAACATTGATAACCTGACGAAGTAAAACTCCATCCTTCATATACTGATTTGCATCAGCAAAAGTAGTTTGTACAATGGCTTTCTTTATTGGAGTTGATGAATCAACTTTGACACCCTGAATGATTATTTTTCCATTCCCATCCTTGATATCATTTCCCTTTAATACAGGAAACAGTGTGTTATTCACAAAGTTTAACAGTTTATCACCTGTTAAAGCAGTCCCTGTATGGTCATCAACAGCCCAGTTCTGCCAGCGGCACTCTTCTGGAATAATAGAAACATAATCTTTTTCCTCCATATCCCAGTCCTGCTCTTTTGCATCATACACTTTCAAAAAAAACATCCACGCAATCTGCTCAATACGCTGGGCATCACCATTGATACCGGCATCATTTCGCATAATGTCACGAAGTCTTTTTACAAATCCCGATAAATTACTCATCTTCTATACCGCCTTAATTTTTTGTTTTCCCACAATTTATACCGCTTCATCTGCATAAATTGCTTCTTCAAGTTCTTTAACCGCCTGCATATAACCGGCTTTACCTCCAAAATATCCGGCAATCTTTGCAGGTTTTCCGAGTTTCTGAAACGGATCAAGTTTTAAAATTTCTGTTTTTTCAATTTCATAAATTCCAGTGTTCATATACTTATCAAGAAGACTTTCCAGCACTTCTCTTGCAATACCACTGTATTTGCTGAAAAAATCCTTTTTCTTGACATTATTGGCTCGCTCTTTACGGGTCAACGGTTTCTTGTCAAACGCTACATGGCAGATAAAATCAAAATCATCCACATCTGACATATTCTGCTCTGATTTCATCAATTCAAGATCAATGCCACGCTCCAGCAACATTTCCCTGATTTTTTCTTTCTTTTCTTCCTTTGACCAGTGACGAATGAAATTATCCAAAGATGCATATTCTCCACGGATATTTTCCTTTGTATAATCTACAATACTTTCCTGTCGAAGTAATTTTCCATTTACATCATATACAGATACCGTTTTATGAATAATTTCCACCTTGCATCCATCACGGCTGACAACAGGCTTTGGATTTCCAAGTTCCGGTGGATCAATCGGACCAGGTGGATCATCCGATCCCGAAGTCGGTGGCGTTGTCTGTCTGCCTGGAATGAATCCAGGATCAATCATAATCGGGCCATCCCAGTCAGGATCAGCAAATAATCTGGTAACATTGCGGAAATCCATAACAACAAAATATGTTTTTCCTTCTTTTTCACGCAGTCTGGTGCCACGACCGATAATTTGCTTAAATTCTGTCATGGAACCAATCATTTCATCCAAAACAATCAGCTTTGTCATCTTACAGTCTGCACCGGTAGATAAAAGTTTTGATGTAGTTGCAATAACCGGATATGATTCAGAAACAGAAATAAAATATTTCAACTTCTTTTTACCATAATCATCACTTCCGGTAATGCGCACAACATAATCCGGATTTTCTTTTACCATATCAGCGTTCAGATTAACCAATGCCTGACGCATACGTTCAGCAGCATCTTCTGTTGCGCAAAATACAATCGTTTTCGCCATTCTATCCGTGCTTTTCAGATAACTGGTAATCTCAGATGCAACCTGTTGAATACGGTCTTCAATAATAATATTATAATCATAATCACTGTTTGTATAAATGCGATCTTCTATTTCATTTCCATAGATATCTCTCTGACCCTTACGAGGTCTCCATCCTTCCCCAATATCCGTCATAATATTGATAACCTTAAACGGTGCAAGGAAACCATCTTCGATGCCTTCTTTCAGGCTATACATATAAACAGGTTCGCCAAAATAGCTGAGATTGGAAATATACTTAGTTTCCTTTGGGGTAGCAGTCATTCCAATCTGTGTAGCCGAACTGAAATATTCCAAAATTCTGCGCCAGCGACTCTCTTCTTTGGCAGAACCACGATGACATTCATCCACAATGATGAGATCAAAGAACTCCGGTGTAAAAAGCTCACTGAAATGTTCCTTATCATCATCACCAACTAACTGCTGATACAAAGAGAAATATACTTCATGAGAAGTAATGGTATTTTTATCATCTTTAGACACATTGATCTTGTGAATCACTTTTTCCAACGGAGCAAAATCCTGCTGAATAGACTGATCCACAAGAATATTGCGATCAGCAAGGTACAAAATCTTCCGTTTTAATCCACTTTGCAACATACGATAAACAATCTGGAATGCTGTATAAGTTTTCCCTGTACCAGTGGCCATAACAAGAAGCAGGCGATTCTGTCCCTTTGCAATAGCATCTACAGTTCGGTTAATGGCAATGCGCTGATAGTAACGAGGTGGATATGTATTTTGGCTACTGTAATAAGGCTGTTCAATTACCGCTTCCTGTGTCGGTGTCATTCCTGATTCCTCTTTAAAACGAGTAATCAGTTCTGCTTCCGTCGGAAATTCATCCAATTTAAACTGACGTTCTTTCCCTGTAAGAAAATCATGCTCCGCAAAGCCATCTCCATTTGAACTGTATGCAAACGGAAGGTCAAGCATCTTTGCATAGGTCATTGCCTGCTGCAAACCATACGAAATACTATGTTTATTGTCTTTCGCTTCAACAATGGCAATCGGATTGTTTGCATTTAAATATAAAATATAATCTGCTCGCTTCGGCTTTTCACGAAATACCAGATTTCCCTTTAAGTTAATTTTACCCTCTGTAATCTGTGCCGATTTTTCCATAGCAATCTTTCCCCTGTCCCATTTTGCAATAATTGCAGGGGTAATATACTGTAATTTAATATCTTCTTCAGACATTTTACTCTTTGGTATAACGGTACTCATTTGTATATCCTCCTTCCATAGTATTGTCTTACATGAAAACTTCTCATAATCCAAAATTATCGGAAGTTATATCTCAAAAAAATAATACTGTAATATAAAGTCATCTGAATTGCAGCAACACAATTTCAAATTCTGAAACCAAATTTACTTAATTCGTTTCTGAATATCCTCAACAGACGGCAACTGCTTTTCCAGATCATCCGGTAGGCTGCTGGTTATTTTGTATTCGCTTACCCCAATAGGCTTTGAAATATCCTTGAGCGAATATTCTGCAACTACATTGTTCTTACTTTTACACAGAAGCAATCCAATGGACGGATTATCCTGTTCTTTCTTCAAAATGCCGTCCACGGCTGAAAGGTAGAAATTTAGCTGACCGGCATATTCAGGCTTGAAGTCACCGGTTTTCAATTCGATAACCACATAACAGCGCAAATTCAGGTTATAGAACAGCAAATCAATGTAAAAATCCTCACCACCTACATTCAAGTGATACTGATTTCCCAGAAACGCAAATCCTGTTCCAAGCTCTAAGAGAAGCTTTGTGACATCCCGAACCAGAGCCTGCTCAATATCCCGTTC
The DNA here is from genome assembly GCF_018918125.1 of Blautia sp. MSJ-19. Taxonomy (GTDB): domain Bacteria; phylum Bacillota; class Clostridia; order Lachnospirales; family Lachnospiraceae; genus Blautia_A. The sequence continues at coordinate 125,820 of NZ_JAHLQA010000039.1, read as the reverse complement.
GAGCATATCTTCCCGAAAAGGAATGAAATCAAACACATATGGGTCTTTCATAGTCTGCACCGCAAGCTCACTCTGTGGAGATGGTAGGCGATGTTCAAAATTTGTAACTTTATTTGCCAGAACCTGCCGCTGATATAATCCACTTTCAATTTGATGAATCAGAACACTGTGGGACCACCCATTCTCAGCCGTTTTTTCAATATACCATATACGCTGTTCTGGATCTTTAACTTTTTCCAGAATTGCAATATTATGGGACCATGGAATTTGTGCAGACACCGTCTGCACAAATTCCCGATCTGGATAAGTCTCGGCAAATTTTGCCATATACTTCAAATTTCGAACGGAATATCCCTTACTCTCTGGAAAAGCAAGCCGAATATCAGTGGCAAGATTATCAATAAACTTATTTCCCCATGATTTATGTTCATTAATCACGCAACCGATGTCATAATAAAGAAGCAGCATATCTGCATTCACATGAACTGCTGCGCGGTACTGTGCAGACCTGATTTCACTCTTGATATTTTCAATAATAGAAAGATATTCCGATGTATTCATTAGCACACTCATCGCCTCGCTTTCACATAAATCTTATCATTATTTTTCTCTCTTAATATATTCAATATGTATAATTCTATAATAACTTGTTTCTTCTAAAAAAGAAAGAAACATTCAAAAAAGCAATTTCCAAAAATAAAATCCCGGTATATAAAAAACCAAGCCCCTCACCTGCAGAATCTCATCTGTAAATGAAGGGCTTGTATTATTTTATAATTAATTTAATTTGCAGATTAAATATTCAGAAGGTCGCTGAATACTTTCAGTGCTCCGTCTGTCTCATGTGCAAGAACACGTTTTGCAAGGACTTTACCAAGCTGAACGCCTTCCTGGTCGAAGCTGTTTACATTCCACAGGAATCCCTGGAACATAACTTTATTTTCGAAATGTGCAAGGAGTGCACCAAGGCTTGCCGGATTTACCTGCTCACCAATGATGATGCTGGACGGACGTCCACCTTCGAAATTTTTATTGCGGTTGTCATCTGCTTTACCGCATGCAAATGCAACGATCTGAGCTGCTACGTTTGCACAAAGTTTCTGCTGGCTTGTGCTGTCCTGGATCACTACATCTGTACCCATCTGGTTGTTCTTAAATCCGATAAACTGAAGCGGTACGATGTCTGTTCCCTGATGAAGGAGCTGATAGAAGGAATGCTGTCCGTTTGTTCCTGGCTCACCGAAGATTACCGGTCCTGTTACATAGTTTACAGGCTCACCGAAACGGTTTACAGATTTTCCGTTAGATTCCATATCAAGCTGCTGTAAATGTGCCGGGAAACGGCTCAGTGCCTGTGAATATGGAAGAACAGCTGTGCTTGGATATCCAAGGATATTTCTTTCGTATACACCGATCAGTGCATCCAGCATAGCCGGGTTCTGCATAACATCTTCATTCTTTGCAAGCTTGTCTTCTTCTGCTGCACCTTCAAGGAATTCTGCAAATACTTCCGGTCCAAATGCCAGAGATAATACAGCACCACCAACTGCAGATGTGGAAGAATAACGTCCTCCTATATAATCATCCATGAAGAATGCTGCAAGGTAGTCATCGCTCTTTGCAAGAGGAGATGTCTCACTTGTAACGGCGATCATATGCTTGGAAGCATCCAGACCTGCGTTCTTCAGGGCATCTTTTACGAAGGATTCGTTTGTCAGTGTTTCAAGGGTTGTACCTGATTTGGATACCAGTACGAAAATGGAATGTGCAACATCGATAGAATTCAGGACTGCTGCTGCATCGTCCGGATCTACGTTGCTGATGAATTTTGCTTCCATTTTGAATTTATCATTTTTCTTTGCCCAGTTTTCAAGAGCAAGATACATAGCACGAGGACCAAGGTCGCTTCCGCCGATACCGATCTGAACAACAGTTGTGAATTTCTCTCCTGCTGCGTTTGTGATCTCACCTGCATGTACTTTGTTTGCAAAATCAGCGATCTTCTGCTGCTGTTCTACATAGAAAGCACGTTTGTCAACACCGTCAGCTGTAACAGTATCGCCAAGCTGTCCACGTGTCAGCTGATGAAGAACAAGACGTTTTTCACCTGTGTTGATCACTTCTCCATTATAGAGTGCTGCATATTTCTCAGTAAGCTGAGCTTCTTTTGCCAGTTTCTTAAGAGCTTCCAGCACTTCATCATCTACCTGCTTTGCAGCATAGTTATATGCAAGACCTGCAGCCATCGGTACGCTGTAATTCTTTACACGCTCTGCACCGTTTTCTCCGGTCATGGCTTCTACAAGGTTTACTTTTTTTACATTGGAAAGTTCTTTGAATGATTCAAGAGTATCCAGGTTGTTCCAGGTAATCATAATAAGATTCCTCCTTAAAATTAGATGTTCCCGCTGTTTTCAGGATTCGTTTCAATCTCTTTGATTATAATATCAAACGGGAGCAAATTCAAGTCAGTTCACAGCTGCATTTAAAATATCCTGAAACTCGTTTTCTGAAATTCCCTCCGATAAGTACAAGGAATAGGAATAACCTTCATATGTCCAGATTGCCAGATTATATCTCTGATCATCACCTTTTAAAGTAATCTGTATATCATTTAGAGAAATCACGTCCCGCAAGGAATACTCATTGTAATCACCGGAACAATCTTCCGTTCCTTTCTCCTTACGATAGACAGCATAATCACCATCACTTCCTGTATATTCAATCTCTGCAAGTTCTTCCAAGTAAGAATAATATTCAACTGTATCCGCTTTAAACGGCAAAATTTCTTCTTGCAGATCGTATACTGGGAAGCCAACCTTTTCAGATAATTCCTCAACCGAAACACATTCCACGATTCCATTTGCTATCTGAACATTATCATCTGTCCCAATAGTTGTACGATCCTCCTGAGCGACAGATATATTCTGTAAATGATAGACAACAGGAACCGTAATTACACATACAAGCACAACTGCAGCCGCAGCCAGATAACGGACCGGAGGATGAAAAGAACTAATCTTTTCCTGTTCTTTTTCTCCACCCTCTCGTATGACATTGGATAAAATCCGCTCATGTGCCTCCTCAGACATATGAATTCTTTCCATAATTTCATCATAAGATCTACTCAAAATCATATGCCTCCTTCAGAATTTTTTTCAGCTGTTCCCGTCCTCTTCTCAGTTCGGAACGCACACTGCTCTCATTTCGATTCAGAATCTTCGCTATATCCCGGGTTGCATATCCTTCATAATAAAACAAATGAATAACTTCTCTGTATTTTACCGGAAGCGCTTTTACTGCCTCCCACACAAAAGAAAGATCTTCCCTCTCCTCCTGAATAAGAGTATCCAGTAATTCATCGGTTTTTCTGATTTTTTTATATCGGATTTTATTTTTGCTGAGATTTGCAGCTACCGTAAGAAGCCATGCTTTTTCCTTCGCCATATCCATATTTTGAGGGGCTTTCTGCCAGTAGCGGATTACCGTTTCCTGCACAATATCCTCGGCATCTTCCATATTATGCAGATACGAATATGCCATTCTCAGGATATCATTTTCATATAATTTCAGAACTCGCACAGCAGTAGCATTCACTGTTTCCGTTCGTGCCAGTGTCTTCTTTTCCCTGTCTGTTATTTTGGAAAATCGACAGAGAATTTTCCATATTATCATCTGAATTTTATGCTGCACATTTTTTTCTTTATATATTTTTTCACTCAACAGCCAGATACTTTCCATATATCATTCGTCTTTCTGTCTATTTTATCTTTTTCACCAGACTGATCATTGTTTTTAAACGTACCGGTTTGGAACTTGTAATGGAATAAGTATACTTACCTGATTTCCATGTTGCAACACTGACTGTTTTTCTGTTGCCTCTGAATCGCACTTCCTGAATATTTGCCGTAAAGTCCGAAATTACTGTTTCTGTGTTGCCACCACCACTGACAGACGCATTTCCTTTTGTTTTACGAATTACGATCTTATTCTTATTTTTACCTTTTTTCTGTCTATAACAAATCTGGAATGTTTTCTTGTTGATCCAGGAGCTCCCTGTCCTTTTATACCCCTTAATTCCAGATGTTACTTTTATTGTAAATTTTTTGCTCTTCTGTACTCCACAGACAGGTTCTGATACACCTTTTGTATTTGCCATAACTACTGTTGATTCCACCGGTGTCAGTGCCAAAATCCCTGCAAGAATACCTGCTAAAAGTTTTTTCTTCATAATTCAAGGCTCCTTTATGTCTTCTGATTTTGTATTTCACTATATAAACACCTTGAAATGGAAAAATGTTGCATAAACGAAAAAAAGCTTTTATGGAAATTTACACTTTTCTAAGTGTGTTTGTCCATAAAAGCTTTACACTTTTTTCTTAAACAGTATTTTATAAAATCAGAACTTTTTTTCCTTCAAACGCAAAACCGTAATGATAAATGTTTTCCTCTGGAATTCCCATTTTAAGAATTTCTTTATCGTAATTCTTTTCTGCAATCTGTTTTAATGCTGCATTTGCAGTGTCTTCCAGCGTCTTTTCTTCATCTGGATCGTGTACTTTGAATTCCAGAATCATGGCACGATTCTTTTTATTAGTGGCAGCAACAGAACATCATAACGTCCATATCCGCTCTCCCTGTTTGATTTTACCACATAGTGATCTCTCAGCTGCACAAGCAGTCCAAGAACGAATCCATGATAAAACCTCTCAGGTTCTGTTCTTCCAGAAGGATGTCTGCCAACATCGAAACTGCTGAATGTTGCAAGTGCAACTTCATTCATATAGGCATTCATTTCCTTTTTGTTTCCACTTAGAAGAGCCTCTATAAATCCATTATAACTATTCGACGATACAGTAAACCAGTTCTGAAACATGCTGCTGAACATGCTCATTGTTTCCAGATTTGTAATTTTCAGATGATACCATGGAGTTCGCAGGGTTCCTCTGTATTCTATCTGTTCTATTTTCAGATACCCGCTGGCCACCATAAGGCTCCAGATTGCATTTGCATTCTGTTCCAACTGTTCAAAAACAATCTGCTCATCAAAGTTTACAATGATTTCTTCTCCACTCAGCAGTATTTCCATTTTCTCTTTGATATCGGATGCTGAAATTTTAAGTAACTTACTGATCAGGCCATTGGAACTTGTCGATGCCCAGTAAGTATCAAATCGTTTTTTATCCAGATAATTTGTAATAGACCACGGATTATAAATATCTTTGAGCCTTCCAAAAGAGAAACCATCATACCAGTTTTTTACTTCTTCCTTCTGATTTCCTAATCCAAATTTCTCCAACGCATAAAAAACTTCCTCTTCTGTAAAGCCGAAATACGAAGCATATTTTTCAGACACTGCTGTAATAACATTTAAATTATTCAAATCTGAAAATATTGATTCTTTTGACACTCCCGTAATTCCTGTCAGCATTGCTCTTTCCATATATGGATTTGTTTTAAAGGTTGAATTAAAAAGAGCTCTGATAAATGTTGTCAGTTCCTCCCAAAATCCATATACATATGCTTCCTGCATGGGAGTATCATATTCGTCCAGTAAAATAATCACTTTTTTGCCATAATATCTCATCAGACAGGACGACAACGTTTTTATGGATCTCGCGACTATTTCATTTGTAATCTTTTTATCTGGCGACGGGTTATTGCTGTAATTATCCAGTACTCTGAAAAGCTCTTTTTCGCCATCTGTCATGATATCGCCTTGTAACAAGTATCGATGTGACTGATATAATTCATTTATGATTGCAATAATTCCATTTCTGCATTCCTCATAATTATCTGCTTTTACATCTGCAAAACTCAGATAAATTACAGGAAAAGTTCCCTGAAGTTTCTGATATTTTTTCTCTTTCCATATGGAATGTTTTTTGAACAGATAGCTCTTTCCTGCATACTGATTGGAAAAAAAACACTTTAACATACTCATATTCAGAGTTTTACCGAAACGACGCGGACGCGTAATAAGAGTCACGTCATCCCCTGACTCCCACCACACTCTGATCAGATCCGTTTTATCAATATAAAAGTAATTTTCTTTTATGATTTCTTCATAATCCTGTTTGCCAATGCTTATGATCTGTTCCATACCATCACCTTCATTTCAGTCTGCTTTATAATTGGGGACTCACATTCTGATTTTTATTATAACAATGAAAATGAAGCTCAGCAAGCAACTTTAAATTCATAATATGCTTAATCTATTATAACTTCCAAAGTACTCAGTTGTAAGTACAGAGCCGCCATCATCTTCTGTGTCAGCCAAATATTCTCATCCTCATAACACATTTCAATACTGTCCTGCTGACCCCCTACAGAAGCCACATAGGTTAAGTATTCTGCTGCACTGGAACGAATAGTGATTTCAGTTTTTTTTCTTCAACAACTTTCCTCCTCAAGACACTTTTCCATGATTGGATTTATTATTTCCAAAATATAATTATATTCTATAATAGCACAAAATAAAAGAGCACCGATATCACCTATCAGTGCCCTGCTATTAACATACCCAACAGCATGTCCATCTATTCTAAAAAAAATCTGTCAGATAACAAAATCTTCTTCTGTTTCTTCACTCCTATAAAACTCATTAAACACTCTCTTGCGGTAAAAAGCAAAATCTGCATTGGTCCTGTCACGGTCTCTTGACAGCTCAATCGGTATTACATCTTTGATCACACCTGGTTTCGGAGACATGACGACTACACGGTCACCAAGATAAACGGCCTCATCAATATCATGTGTTACCAGTATAATCGTCATATGTTCTTTCTGCCAGATTTTAAGTACTTCCTCCTGAAGATTGATCTTGGTAAATGCATCCAGCGCGCCAAATGGTTCATCCAGTAATAATACATTCGGACGATTGATCAGTGTTCTTGCAATACTTACTCTCTGCTGCATTCCCCCGGAGAGCTGAGCCGGCAGTGCTTTTTCAAATCCATGAAGTCCAACCATGTCTATATGTTCCTGGATCCGCTTCTTTTTTTCTTCATTGGAAAGCTTTTCTGTAATTCCAAAAGCAATATTCTTCTCAACACTGCTCCATGGGAAAAGTCTGGATTCCTGAAAAACGATTCCTGTCTCTTTGGAATTCGGTTTGTTGATTACACTCCCATTTAAACTGATCTCTCCACTGCTCACCTGGTCAAGTCCCGCTATCAGTTTCAGAAGTGTGCTTTTTCCACATCCGCTTGTTCCCACAATACTGATGATCTCACCCGCTTCAATATCCAGGCTCAGATCATGCAAGACTTCCAGCTTCTTTCCGCCGATGATAAAATTTTTCTGCACATTTTTTAAAGAAAGTCCCATTTTTCTCCTGCTCCTATGCTCTCCAGTACACAATTTTTTTCAGAATCAGTGTCATGACCAAATCAATGATCAAACCAATACATGCAATACAGATAATTCCAAGAAGAAGCATATCCGGTCGTACCAGTTCTCTTGCAATCTGTATCATATATCCGACCCCTGACGATGCAGCGATCATTTCTGCCGTAACTACGGCCGTCCATGCATGACTGATTCCCAGACGTAATCCTGTAAAAACAGAAGGAATCGCAGATGGAAGTATAATCCGAAACAGAATTTCTATTTTACTTTTTCCAAATGCCTTTGCAAGCTCCAGCAGTTTGGGATCTGTTTCCTGAAATCCCTGAATCGTATTTAATAAAACCGCCCAGAATGCCCCAATCGCTATGATCGTAAGTTTTGAACTCTCACCGATTCCCATCCAGAGTATCAGAAACGGAATCAATGATATCGGCGGAATCGGGCGAAGGATTCCAATAACCGCTGCCAGTAACTTTCTGACCGGCGGAAGCAGACCATCCAACGTTCCTACAATAAATCCAAGTGAAGAACCTATTGCAAATCCTTTCAGAACTCTTCCTGTACTTGCCAGCAGATAACGCTGCAGACTTCCATCCTGCCACATATCTGTAAAACATTTTTTCAGTTCATCCGGACCGGCAATCAGATTGGTATTAAGAGTGCCGTTCTTTGCCCCATACCACCACCAAACGATAATGATCACAGGAATAAACATTGCTGATGAAATTGTTTCCAGTCGATTTAACACGCCGTATTTTTTCATATCCGCTATTGCTCCATCTTTTTATTCAGCAGTAATTCCTGCCGCTTCCAGATAAGACGTATCAATATAGTCTTTTACACTGATCTCAGATTTCAGAAGACCATATTTATATGCATCATCTGCTCCCTGCTGCAATCCCTGAATCTGTTCATCTGTCAGATAAGTATTGTTATCCTGCTGTTCAAATAAAGTCTTTACATCTGTCGTTTCCAGGCCTGCTTCTCCTGCAATTTTTTCTACTGCCTCCTCCTTGTTCTCTTTTGACCAGTCAGCTGCTTTCTGAATCGCTGAGAGAAATTCAGATGTTGTCTCCGGATAATTTTTCAGGAAATCATTTCCTGCAATGATCGGTCCGACAAAAGTTTTATATCCGTCTGCAGTTGCTAGAACTTCCACATCATCCGTCGTTGAAAGAATCTTGGAAATATTCGGTTCATTTGTAACTGCCGCATCAATGTCTCCATTTACAATGCTTGTGTTGATATCTCCAAACGAAAGATTTGTATACTGTACATCCGCATCTGTAAGTCCTCCTTTTTCAAGATAAATTTCTGCAAGCGGCTGAACATTACTTCCAAATGCAGTCGCATAGGTATGTCCTTTCAGATCTTCAAAAGATTTGATATCTGCATCTTTTCTGACAAGAAGCGCCTTTGCGGTATCTTCTGAATATTTTCCGATGATCGTATACTCTCCACCATTGATCAGCCCTGCAAAAGTTGGTACATCTCCCAGAAATGCCACATCAATATCTCCGCTGTTTACAGCCTCTACCATTGGCGCTCCCTGACTGAATTCTGTAAGTTCCACCGTTGTTCCCTCTGTTGAGAAAGCGTCATCAAAATATCCAAGTGCTTTTGTCAGATATGGACTGTACGTTGATTTCTGAACTGCAACATGAATCGTTGTCTTCTCTTCGCCTGCCGTATCCTGCTCTTTTGCCTGAACCGTCAGACTACTGCTTACCAGAAGAGCTGTTACTGCTGCAAAAACTCCTGCCTTCTTTAATCGCTTTCTGAATTTATCTTCTCCTGTTCTCATAATATTTCGCCTCCGTTTTTATGTTTTTTTTATTCTGTTATTGCTTCTGGATCATATCCAGTCTTCGAATGAGCGGATGATTTTTTCTTTCATACTCTACGCGGGTAAAATATGAATTATCTCTGGATTTCTCCGGTCGGATATACCAGATTGCATTCAGATCTGCCTCTCCGTCTTCCCGCAATTCTCTGTAAAGTTTTTCAAATTCCGCACCCGCAGTAACACATTTCACCGGCTTTCCTATAATCTGATAGCTTTCTTCATTCACACCAAGAAGACTCACCGCTACTGATTTTTCATACCAGATTGCATCTACAAGATTTTTATTTGTCTGTGAACTCTGAATCAGGTCATAAAAAACAATATAACCATCTTTGATATGAAGCGAATCTTTATAGGTAATATGCGGAACACCATCATGATTCGTTGTCGCGATTGCTTTTAATGTATCTTTTCGCTCTGCCAGTTTTATAATCTCTGAAGTTAATACTGCCATGCTGCATCCTCCTGATAAGTTCGCATTAAATCCAATCCTATGTGTGCACCACACCTGCGATAATTGTCCGTAAATGGATCTACCTGATATTTCTGCTGAAGCCGGTCAAATTCCCGCAGCGTCCTTACATAATACTCCAATGATGGCGTATTATGATGCTGAAATACCGATCCTGGAGTCGCTCTCCAGATGTTTGCCGCAATTCCGATTCCATGTGAAATAATATCCTCAGCTTCCTCGGTTACCGCCTGAAAAGCTTCTTCCTCTGATGAAAAGCCTTTTGGTACAGCCTGTTCCACGCCAAGAACCACACCTGTTGTAACATTGCCCCTTCCAAACACATCAACGGCATGATACAGACGTCGTTTCCATTCTTCATATCCTACATGTGCTGCTTTTCCCGGACAGATCCACTCAAATTTCTCTTTGTTCAGTACTTCAATATCCGGTGTAAACTGCATCAGCTTCGTCTCTTCATAAAGACGCTCCTGCTGCCTTTCATCAAATGCCGTGCTGATCAGCTGGCTCGGAAAACGTCTTCCTTCAAAATATTCGCCAAGAAGTTTTAGTACTTTTATATAAAGCTCCACTTCATCATCAAACGGATGCTCACCGGACAGAATAGAACCACCGGTCAGTATCACGATTTCGTTTCTGCCCTCCTGTTTCAGAGCTTCCGCAAAGGCTTCATCGATATATTTCAGTTCATTACACTCCTGTGTTTTGCCGCTTTTCTTAAAGTTTGGCGACATCGGGCAATATTTACATCCTTCCCCCGGCTTGTCCCAGAAATGACAATAATTATTCAATGTGATTTCAAGCCTCTGCGGACGGCATGCAATATATTTACTTAACGGTTCTCCATTTGATGCTTTTTTGTTAAAAAAATCCGGTTTTTCCCAATAGCCTGCAATCTCATCCAGAACTTCATCCTGATCTGTGACCACCAGTTTACCATCCACTACATCAATAAGATAAGGTGTTCTTTCAGCCTGAGACGATGCATAATCAAAATTTCCAATGACCAGATAAGAGCCATCTCTCATGATCAGTCCATTTGGAACCTGATCTGTATTCTGTCTGAATCGGTTTGCTCCCTCGGAATTCAGCAAATGTATCTCTGGATCAGCCAGTGCACTTGCCGCCTGTGAAAAAGTGATTCCTCTTCTCTGCATATCTGCTTTCAGAATCCAGCTTTTTGGAACATCTGTATATTTTTTCTGTACCTCTTTCAGGCTCAGTTCTTCTTCTCTCCAATGAGGATTTCTTACACTTACCATATCCGCTGCTCCATTTCTAATGTTCCTGCAGGTATTTTTTAATCTCATCTGCTTTATCAAGACGCTCCCATGGAAGATCCAGTTCTGTTCTTCCAAAATGTCCGTAGGCCGCTGTCTGCTTGTAAATTGGTCTCAGAAGATCCAGTTCTCTGATGATTGCACGTGGTCTGAGATTGAAAATTGCTTTGACTGTTTCCTCAATCTTTTCTTCTGTATATTTTCCTGTTCCAAATGTATCTACGCTGATGGATACCGGTTCTGCCACGCCAATCGCATATCCCAGTTCAATTTCTACTTTATCTGCCACACCTGCTGCAACAAGGTTTTTTGCTACCCATCTGGCCGCATATGCTGCGGAACGGTCTACCTTTGTCGGATCTTTTCCTGAAAAAGCACCGCCGCCATGATGTCCGGCGCCACCATAGGTATCTACAATTATTTTTCTTCCGGTAAGTCCGGCATCCCCCTGCGGACCTCCGATTACAAATCTTCCCGTCGGATTGATCAGATATTTTGTTGCCTCATCCAGTAATTCTTCCGGTATAACCGGCTGGATCACATATCTGATAAGATCCGCACGAATCTGTTCCTGTGTGACCTCTTCACTGTGCTGTGTAGATATAACAATCGTATCAATTCGTCTGACTTTTCCATCTTCACCAAACTCTACCGTAACCTGTGATTTACCATCTGGTCTCAGATATTTTAATGTGCCGTCTTTTCTTACTTTTGTCAGCTGTTTTGTTAATCTGTGTGCAAAAGTGATTGCCGGAGGCAAATATTCCGGAGTCTCATTTGTTGCATATCCAAATATGATTCCCTGATCACCGGCTCCTGTTTCATCATCCCCCGTTTCTTTATTTTCTCTTACTTCAAGTGCCTGATCTACACCCTGTGCAATGTCCGGCGACTGTTCATCAATAGATGTCAGCACTGCGATATTGTCCGCATCAAATCCGCCTGCATCTCCGGTGTAACCAATTTCCCTGATCGTATCTCGTGCGATTTTAGAAATATCTACATATGCTTTTGTTGAAATCTCTCCAACGATAAGTGCAAGCCCTGTCGCTACCGTCGTTTCTGCTGCCACTCTTGCATTAGGATCTTCTTTGATCAGTGCATCCAGAATTGCATCTGAAATCTGATCTGCTATTTTGTCCGGATGTCCTTCTGTTACTGATTCTGATGTAAAAAATTTTCCCATAATATTCTGCTCCTTTATCTCATATCTTTTTATCTTCTACTTCGTAAGATGTGATCACTTTTCTTTGACCAGAACAATACCACGTGATTTTGTATTTTTATATCCTGTTCTCTGAAATCGTTGTCTGATGCTTCGATTTTTGCATTGTTTTTCCTTATTATACAGATAGTTTTTTCTCAATTTTTCAGTTTCCGCGAAAACGTTATCTTTTAGATATTTCCTGGATTTGCACCAAAAAAAGGATCCGAAAAACAGAACTTTCTCTGTCTTTTCGGACCCTTTGTCTTTAATTTTCTCATTCCGCTTTCAGATAAATCTGGAATGCATCATAATTTTGCTGTGGTAATGGAAGGAGAGTTCCTGCATGCATCAGTGCTGCACCGGAAAAGTTTCCAACATATTCTCCATCTATCTGCATCTGATAAACCTTCTTCAGATCCAGGCCTTTCCACTTCACGATATCAGATGCCGCATTGGCATACATATCTGTATAAACCACTGACATGCAGGCTTCGCTGCCATCCTGTGCTGCATATTCCCATACGGTATAATCTCTGTTCTCAAATGGAGAAGTCAGTCTGTAATAATCTCCAAACTGGAACAGTCTTCCATGTTCTTTGAAGAACGCAATCTGTTCTCCTGCCATCTTCTTTTCTTCATCTGTCATCTTACTGAGATCCAGTTCATACCCGAAGGTTCCCTGCATTGCACAGATTCCTCTTGTCTTGAACGGTGTCACACGATGATTCTGATGGTTCGGACACACAGATACATGTGCGGAAACAGAAGACATCGGGTAACCAAAGGAGGTGCCATACTGGATACGAAGTCTCTCGATCGCATCCGTATTATCACTGCACCAGATCTGCGGACAGTAATACAGCATGCCGGCATCAAAGCGTCCGCCGCCGCCGCTGCATCCTTCCATCAGAAGTTCCGGAAATCTCTGTGTTACAGCCTCCAGTACTTTATAAAGACCAAGCACATAGCGATGTCTCAGTTCACCCTGACGGTCACGTGGAAATTTTGCACTGTACGCAGCCATAAGGGAGCGGTTCATATCCCATTTGATGTACTGGATATCCGCTTTCTCCACGATATCACAGATTCTCTCTGTCAGATAATCAGTCACATCTTCTCTCGACATATCCAGGATCAGCTGTGAACGACTTCTGATCGGCTGTCTTCCCGGCACGACCAGAGCCCAGTCCGGATGTTCACGGTACAGGTCACTGTCCTCAGAAATCATCTCCGGCTCAAACCAAAGCCCGAAAGAAAGTCCCATATCATGCACTTCTTTCACCAGCTCAGAAAGGGTGCCACACAGTTTTTTCTCATTTACAAACCAGTCACCAAGGCCGGAGAAATCATCATCCCTTTTTCCAAACCATCCATCATCCAGTACCAGCATATCCAGATTCAGTTCTGCCGCTTCTTTTGCAATTGCGATCAGATTGTCTTTGTTAAAATCAAAATAGGTTGCTTCCCAGTTATTTACCAGAATCGGACGCACACGGTCTTTCCAGCAGCTGCGGATCAGATTCGACACGATCGCCTGATGCAATGTCTGTGAAAGCTTTGAAAATCCATCTGCACTGTATGTCAGACATACCTCAGGTGTGCTGAAGCTTTCACCCTTTTTAAGCTTCCAGGAAAAATCATAGTCATCAATTCCAATGACCAGTCTTGTCTGATTAAACTGATCTACTTCTGCCTGTGCATGAAAACCGCCACTGTACAGAAAAGATGCACTGTAGCACTCACCTGTGCTCTCTGTAGTATCTTTATCCGCAAGAATCACAAACGGATTATGCTGGTGGCTGGAGGTTCCACGGGTACTTCGAAGCTCCGTGATACCGTGTGGCAGACTGCTTCTTTCCATCTGACGCTCACCGGCATGTTTTCCGTAAAAATGAATCAGATCATATTTTCCCATTCCAAGATCCAGACACGCACTCATAATTCTGGAAATCTGAATATCACTCTCACCACGGTTTTCAACTACTGCTGCTCTTGTAATGATATCCAACTCTTCGAAGACTCCATAAAAAAGATGTACATAGACTTCTTCAACAGTATCTTTCAGAACAATCTCCAGCGTCTCCCCTTCTGATTTCTCAGAAGAAAAGAATGCCGGAAGCCCCGGAATGTTATATTTTCCTTCTCTTACCTGATAACTGTCAAAGAAAAACATTCCATCCTGTACACCACTCCCAAGATCTGCCTTCAGACAGTCTACACGATAATCTCCATCACCATATACCGGAAACTCCTGCGGCAGGAAATCCAGAGAATATACACGCTCTCTGTCGGTTCCCGGGATATTTCCGCTGAATCCACGGTCTGCCATACGAATCAGATAGGAACAGTCCGTATCATCTGTACGGTTTCCGTAATAAGTGTGGATGAGCATATTCTGCTCGTCCACTTTCATCTGATAAGTACTGTTTTTTGTATGAAGAGTAAAAATCTGATTCTTTATATTGATAGCCATTGTGATTTTCCCTTTCTGTCTTTATATAATTTTACAAATCATTTTATAATGCATGTTTTCACAATTATTTTACTGCTCCGTTTACAACGCCATTGATAATCTGTTTCTGGCAGATGATATAAAAAATTAAAATTGGAAGTAATGCCAGAAGGTATGATGCAAATGCCAGGTTATAATTCGTTCCGAACTGTGTCTGGAAATTCAGCTGTGCCAGCGGCAGTGTGTTCTGATCTGTACCGGACATGATAACCAGTGGAGTCATTACATCATTCCAGGTACTCATTGCTGTGAGAACTGCTACTGTTGCATGCATCGGTTTCATATTTGGAAAAATGATCTTCCAGTATGTCTGCCATACTCCGGCCCCATCCACACAGGCAGCTTCCTCCAGTGCCATCGGGATATTGTTCAGATAGCCGGAATAAAGCAGTACATTCATCGGCATAAAAAATACAACATACAATACGATAACACCAAAGCGGTTCGCAATTCCCAACTGTGCAGTTTCCTTTACCAGTGGCATCATCAGGACCGCAAATGGTACAAACATACCACTTACAATATAATAATAAGCAACTTTAAATGCCTTACGCTGTTTCATTTTTCTTCCGATCAGATAACCGGCAAGCGAATGTATTAATATACATAATACCACAGTTACCCCGGTAATAAGAAGACTGTTTCCGAGTGAATGCCAGAAATCTGTTACCCGCATTGCTTCTGCAAAATTTTCAAAGCTCCATTTCTGTGGAAATGCCAGTGCTCCTGCTACATCGTTTGTCATTTCCGACGGCTTCTTAAATGCAATGATCACCGTCATATACAGTGGAAATAAGACCGTCAGACAGCCAAGTACCAGTAAAATATTAATGATCCTGTTTGTAGTCTTACCACGAACAGTGCCTTCTTTTTTCTTTGTTCTGCTCATTATAACTGCTCCTCCTTACTTCCCAGGAATTTCATCTGAAACAGTGATATCGCAACGATCACAATAAAGAATACAAATGCATTCGCACTCTGGAATCCAAACTGTCCACCACTCATACCATTGTTATAGATCAGGTAGGAAATGGACTCTGTGCTCTGTGACGGGCCGCCCTTTGTCAGAGACATGATCTGGTCAAATACCATCAGTGCATTTTTCATGCAAAGAACAAGATTGATTGTTACAAATGGCATGATCAATGGAAGTGTAATGCTCTTAAATTTTTTCCATCCGGATGCCCCATCCAACATACATGCCTCATAAACTTCCTCCGGTACTGTCTGCAGCCCGGAAATATAGATAATCGTATTCATTGCAATTCCCTGCCATGCTCCGACGATCACAATTGCAAGCCATGCCCATTTGGTGCTTCCAAGGAGACTTGTTTTTAAAAAGCCAATTCCTGTTACTTCTCCGATGGTCGGCAGAATATAGGTAAAAATGAAGCTGAAAATATAACCGACAACCAGACCACCCAGAATATTCGGTACAAAATAGATTCCCCTGAGTGCATTTTTTCCCCTGATCTTACTGTTCAGGCCCAGTGCCAGGATCAGGCTGAGAAGATTGACCACGATTGTCATAACCAGTGCATATTTAAATGTAAACAGGTATGAGTGGCCTACACGGGAATCCTGGAAAATTTCTGCAAAGTTCCGAAGTCCTACAAAATCATAACTTCCATATCCACGGAAGTTTGTAAGTCCGTAATAGAAGCCTTTTATCAGCGGTAATGTATTAAAGCAGAAGAAAAGAACCAGAATCGGCGCCAGAAGGCCAAGAAATATCTTTTCATTTTTGCTCCACGCACCATGCTTTTTATTCATGATCACTGCCCTCCTCATATGCTTTTACTTTTGCCACGACATCTCTGTTATAGCGGATCCATTCTTTATCAAATCGCTTCATAAATGTGTCTGTCGCATCAGCACTGTCGTCTATCAGATATGTCTGGATCATTGCATCTACCGACATCTCACTCGGATAATGATGATCCTGATAATCTGCCACAATGCCGTTTTCGATATAATCACGCATCTCTTCCAACTCCGGAGTAATCTCAAAATTGCCCTTTTTACATGGAACCGCACTCTGTGAACCCAGATATTTTTTAATACTTTCATCTTTGAGCATATAACTGAGCACTTCATAAGCTGCTTCTTTATTTTCGCAGTCCTTCATTACACAGAACATCAGGTCATTTCCTGAATTCAGCACATTTTTATCTGCTTCATCATTTGCCGGAAATACAAAAGAGCCAATATTCATATCCGGATTTACTGATTTAATCTGAGAGATTGCATAACTTCCAATTGTAAACATTGCAGATTCCCCTCTTGCAAATGCGGTGCAGGCATCATTGTATCCCTGCGCTACCGGATCTTTCTGTCCGTATGCAAGAAGCGCCTTTTCCTTTTCCGCCACTTCTCTGTAGTTCTCTGCAAATGTTGTCTTTCCACTGTTTACCTGATAAGTCAGGTCAGAATCACACAGACTTACTGCAATTGCATTCCACGGTGCCAGTGTCGTCCATGTATCTTTAAAACCAAAATATAACGGTCGAATTCCTTCAGACTGAATCTGGTCGCACAGGTCAGTAAATTCTGTCCATGTAGTCGGAACCTGCCATCCATGTTCCTCAAACATATCTCTGTTAAAAAGAATTCCGGATGCGTTTGCCATATACGGAACAGCATACACACCATCCTTCGGTATATATTCGAGATCTTTATTCATCTCCAGATATTTTTCTTTAATATCATTCAGTCCTTCAAAATCCGAAATATCCATCAGCATATCTGCATCCAGAAAATTGGAATAATTGATATCTCCTCCAATTCCGATGATATCCGGATTATCCTCACGGATAAATCTTGTTTTCAGAATCGTCATTGCATCGTTCGGAGAGTCAATCTTTAAATAAATATCATCATGTGTTGCATTGAACTCATCCTGAAACTGTTCAAAAATATCTACTGCTTCCGGTTTATACTGTACCATTTCAATTACAGTTTTGCCCTCTGTTTCGTCCTTTCCGGAGCATCCTGTCATAACTGTTCCCATTGTCAGTACCCCTGCAATAAAAACAGCACCCACTTTATGCTTTCCCATTTGTTTCTCCCTTCTTTACAGCTATTCACTGCCATCCAGCAGTTCAGATTCAGACCGGTCATCTCTGTTTGATCTGATTTTAGCACTAAAATAAAAGCTTCGTACATAGATGTATAACATCAAAATATACCATAATGCGTTATTTCAAGAATAATGTTGATGTTACTACGCATTATGATATATAATAGTCTTAAATAGCCATATTTCGTTAAATTTGCACGATTTTCATATCTCGTTTTTATGCATATTTTACTATATTTTATGGAAAGGAATGATAAAAACCATGTCAGATTCTATTTTTCATATATTTTCAGATGAACGTTTTCTTGACCTGACCGTATACCAGTACGGTTACGAGAAATGTGAACCCCTGCATTCTTATGGTCCATTTGTACGTAATCATTATCTTTTTCATTATATCATTTCCGGTAAAGGAATGCTGAGTGTTACAGAAGAAGATGGCAGTGCTGTTTACCATATGGAGGCACATTCCGGTTTTCTCATTGAACCGGGACGTATCAACCTTTACAGTGCTGACCAGAAATTCCCCTGGGAATATGTCTGGGTAGAGTTCGATGGACTTCGTGCCAGGGAGCTTATGGAAGAGGCCGGGCTCTCCAACGATCATCCGGTCTTCCATCCAACTTCTGTTGCTGCCGCTGACCAGCTTCGTGACGCAATGCTGCGTCTGACACAGTATCCGGATAATTCCCGTCCACTTGGCATCATCGGGCAACTGTATCTCATTATGGATGCCCTTATCCAGGGTTCTGCCAATAAAAAAAGGCTTCAGGGCGGAAAACTTTCAAGGTTTTACGCACAGGAAGCACTTTCTTTTATTGAACAGAATTATACATTGCCGATTACTGTCGAAGATATGGCTAACCGCTGCAATCTTGATCGCAGTTATTTTGGTAAAGTTTTCAAAGATATGATCGGGCAGTCTCCACAGGATTTCCTGATCCGCTATCGAATGAGCAAAGCAACATCTCTGCTCGTCAGTACCAGTCTGTCTATCGGGGATATCAGCGTTCAGGTCGGTTATCCGAATCAGCTCCATTTCTCCAGAGCTTTCCGTAATATCTACGGAATGTCTCCAAGACAATATCGTCAGCAGAATAAACTGTTACCCTGAATCATAGCGACGGAGTTTTGCATCGGTGAACTCCGTCGCCCCACATTTATTCTACTCGCAGTGAAAGCATCTTTGCTTTTCCACCATCCACCAGCTCTGTGTCTGCTGAATATGTAGTTGCGAGAACTATATCTCCGTTCTTTCTCCTCATTCGATACTGACGTTTCTTTCCTTTGTCGTAGAATTCTTCTATAAATCTCTGACGGTCATCCTCATGGATAAGATCAATAAAAAATCCTTCCGATGCATCCATCAGTTCTTCAAAAGAATAGCCAAGTGCAGTAAGAGCAAATCCGGATACACAATAGATTGGAAAATCCTTCTGCTCCAACAGGCCAAAGATACCAACCGCACCGTTTTTGTCCAGAACATTAATGCAGACACGCTCGTTCTCTTCTGACATATTAACAGAGCCATTTGCAAAATACAACTCCTCATAATATCTTGCCGGAGTCACCTGCAGATTTGCATTATCATCTACAAGTCTGAGGACCGATCTCTTGACGCGGCTTCCCAGATAGTCCTCCATGATTCCAAGCAATTTTGCAATATTCACCGGCTTTGAAATATGGCTGTTCATACCTGCAAGACGTGAATTTTCCACATCTTCGACAAAGGCATTTGCACTCATTGCAATGATCGGAACCGATACTGCATCGGGACGATTCATCCGGCGGATTATTTTTGTTGCCTCATGTCCGTTCATAACCGGCATCTGGATATCCATCAAAATCATATCGTAGTGTTTTTCCTCACTCTTTTCAAACATCTCCACTGCCTGTTTGCCATCTTCTGCCTCTTCTACCATGACATGTGTCATTTCAAGAATTTCCCGGGCAATCTCACGATTCAGATCATTATCATCTACCAGAAGAATTCTCTTGTCTTCATAATTCTTTTCTGTATATTTTTCAAGAATATTTTCTTTTTGCTCTTCCGGAATAGAGTCTGTGACCTCTTTTAATTTTCCAATCAGTTTTGACCGAAACAACGGCTTTGTCATAAAACTGTCCGCACCTGCAGCTCTTGCATTCATTTCAATCTCCGACCAGTCATAAGCAGAAATAATCACGATCGACATTTCCGCCCCACCATATCGTCGCACCTGCCGAACGATTTCCATACAATCCATATCCGGCATTTTCCAGTCAATCAGGCATACACGAAATGGCTTACCGTTTTTCACTGTATTTTTAACCATTTCTATTGCTTCCATTCCTGTTGCAGCATATTTATTACGAATTCCAAGGCTTTCCAGTGTCAGTGAAGTACTTTCTCCTGTTGCCTCATCATCGTCAACGATCAGAACCGACATATTTTCTGGCAGCTTATCATTTTCAAGCAGTTTATTTTGATTCTTAATTCGGAAATGTGCCGTAAAACGAGTACCTTTTCCATACTCACTCTCAACATTGATATTTCCATCCATCATCTCCAGAATATTCTTGGTTATCACCATACCAAGTCCGGTTCCCTGAATCCCCTTTAAGCGCTCATCATCTGCTCTTTCAAATGGAATAAACATCTTATTTACAAAATCCGGATGCATTCCGTATCCATTATCTTCACAGGAAAAAACATATTCTGAATAGAATACTGTATCTGAAGGAATTTCCTGCAGCCCCACTGTAATCTTTCCTCCATCCGGGGTATACTTGATCGCATTTCCCACAATATTCATAAATACCTGCTGCAGACGCAGGGAATCTCCTACCACAGCTTCATGAACCACATCACAGATATTAATATAAAGTTCATGATTTTTATTCATAATCTGCGGTGAAATCATATTGATCATATTTTCAAAGATATCCGGAATGCTGAATGCTTCTTCTGCCAGAAGTATTCGTCCTGATTCAATCCGTGACACATCCAAAACATCATTGATCAGAGAAAGCAGATGACTGCTGGCTCCCATAATTTTTTCCAGACATTCACGTACTCTCTCCCTGTCATCAAGGTGCGCCTCTGCAATCGTTGTCATGCCAATGATTCCGTTCATTGGAGTGCGAATGTCGTGTGACATATTACTCAGGAACGTTGTTTTTGCTCTGTTTGCATTCTCGGCTGCCATATATGCCTGCTCTGCCACTGCAACCGCTTTTGCCAGTGATTTCTGATGTTCTTTTTCACTCGCAACGATATCATCTACCAGACGAAAACCCATGAGAATATGTTTCTCATCATCCAGGCGAAAATATTTCATCTGGCAGACATGTTTTTTCTTTCCTTCCAGCATTTCAAACGTAAAGCTGTATTCCTGCTTATAGGAAAGGATCTCCAACACTCGTTCAAAGCGGATTTTTTTCATTATTTTTTCCCGCTTCTCTGCCGGAACCTTGTCTAAAACAGAATGTCTGCACACATCATCGTATGAATAGCTCTGTAATGTCGACACTGCCGGTCTGTTTTTGAGATATGTCTTTTCTTTTAATATTTTTACTGTTCTGCCTGCTATATTGATCAGACAGATATTTACATAATCCCTTCCCAGTGCCCGAAAAATAGTTCTGAACAAACTTTGTTCAACTTCCGGTGCATTCAGATCAGAAGGATCCAAATAGATATTTTTTTCTTTCATGCTCCTGTTATCTCTCCTGTTTTGTTTCATAGGGACTGCATCTGTAAATTCTGTCTTAAGACGAAAAAAGGGAAGCACCATAGGATATAGATACCTCTGGTGTTTCCCTGTAACTTCAAGTTGTTCTAGTCTTTCTCAGTTCTACCTTCCTGCCTTTCGGACAAGAAGTTATCCCTCGCTGTCAGCTCGGTCAATTCCTGTTTCTGCAACTGGCTACCATCTTACAGGCCCTATAGCTTTGCGTCACAGCCTTTCGACTGCTTTGCCCAATATTTATTTAACGCCTCAAAATGCAACGCTTTGTTAAAAGTATATCATCAAACTGTATGCTTTTCAACAAAAACTCCTGCACACTGCTTCCAGCAGACTCACACACACTGTTCAACAAATGCATTTGCCGCCTCATCCGCATGCTTCCGGCTGAAGTGCACTCAAATCAATGTCTTCTTTCGACAGATCCATGCACGCTGCATATATTCTACTGGAATCAAACGCAAAAGCAGATACGGGCGATCGTTACCATCAGCCTCTCGAATCTGTACTCCGGTACTCACTCATTTCCATCATAAAGCATAAAAAGTCAGGGGCGTGGAAGAAAGTCACAGCCCCTGACTTTTTTACTTACATTAAATCTTTCAAAATTGATTTTCCAATTGTGTCTTCCGGCATCTCTACACCAAAATTTTCTGCAATTGATGCACCGATCACAGCAAATGTATCCTGATTCTCGATTGCTCCGGTCTCTTTCATTTTCTTTGAATATGCAATAAATGGCACATATTCTCTCGTATGATCCGTTCCAGTGTAAGTCGGGTCATTTCCGTGATCCGCTGTCAGAATCAGAAGATCATCCTCTCTCAGCTCATTCATAAGAGTCCCAAGACCTTTGTCAAATTTCTCAATCTCATGTCCATATCCTTCCGGATTTCTTCTGTGTCCCCACAGTGCATCAAAATCCACCAGATTGACAAAACAGAGGCCGTGAAAGTCTTCTTTACAGATTTCAATCGTTTGCTGCATACCATGCACAGAACTGTCGGAATGATAGGTCTGTGTAATTCCTTCCCCACAGAAAATATCATTGATCTTGCCAACGCCAATTACATCAAGTCCTGCGTCTTTTAACGCATTCAAGGCTGTTCTGCCGGTTGGTTTAAGTGCATAGTCATGACGGTTGCTGGTTCTCTTGAACTCGCCTTTTTTCTTTCCGACATAAGGTCTCGCAATGACTCGCCCAACTCTCCACTCGTCTTTCATTGTCAACTCTCTGGCAATCTCACAACAACGATACAGATTTGCAAGATCAAACGTCTCTTCATTTCCACAGATCTGCATAACTGAATCCGCAGAAGTGTAAACAATCATCGCACCTGTATTGATTTCTTCTTCGCCAAGTTCTTCGATGATTTCTGTACCACTGGCACTCTTATTACCAATGACACGCTTACCACATCTCTTCTCCAGTTCATCGATCAATTCTTTTGGAAATCCTGTTTCTGTAAATGTAATAAACGGTTTCTGTGTGTAGATTCCCATCATTTCCCAGTGTCCGGTCATTGTATCTTTACCATTGCTGGTTTCACCGATTCTCATATAACGGCCAATCGGATTCTCTACACCTTCCATATTGCCACCTTTGTGCAGATTCAGCATTCCAAGCTTCTGAAGATTGGGAATATCCAAAGTTCCCATCTTATCCAGGATATGTCCAAATGTGTCTACACCCTTGTCACCAAATTTCTCAGAATCCGGCATTGCACCGATTCCAAGGGAATCCAGAACGATCACAAATACTCTCTTATACGTTTCCATAAGCCTTCCTTTCTACCTGTTCACATCAGGCGGATATTCTATTAGATTATGCCAGATTTGCCGGTCCAAATCCAAGTGGAAGAAGTTCTTTTAAAGTAAAGACATCGTATTTATCTTTGCTGACTGCCAGAATGATCTGGAATGTTTCCGGATCACAGAACTCCATCATGACCTGTCTGCACACGCCGCACGGTGCCGCATACTCCGTCAGAACACCATCTTTACCACCTACGATACAGATTGCCTTAAATTCCTTCACACCTTCACTGACTGCCTTAAAAAAAGCAGTTCTCTCGGCACAGTTTGTCGGTGTATAAGCAGCATTTTCAATGTTGCATCCAGTATAATATTTACCATTTTTTGCCAGAAGTGCCGCCCCCACATGAAAATGAGAATACGGTACATAAGAATAATCCATCTGTTTGATTGCCAGATCAATCATTTCTTCAATCTGTTTCTTGTCCATGATTCTGCCTGCCTTTCCAAGTCATGTACTATTGTTCTTTCTACACACCGGTTATGGTTACTTATTCTGATCTTTCTGAATCAGCTCACGAATTGCCTGTATCGCCACTTGAACAGCTTTATCTGTATCATGCACGACAGGATTTTCCAGCCCAAGTTTTTCTCTTTCCTGATTTGCAAGTACCAGAAAGCATGCCCCTACACGCACTCTTAAATAGTTTCCCACAACAAACAGTGCTGCTGATTCCATCTCTGAAGCAAGGCATCCCATTCGTTTCCATGCTTCCCATTTATTCATCAACTCATAGCTGACCGGCTTCACTTCCGGCTCATGCTGTCCGTAAAAAGAATCCTTACTCTGTACAACACCTGTATGAAATGCACAGCCTTCTTTCTTTGCTCCTTCTACAAGAGCATTAATCACATCTAATGTTGCAACTGCCGGAAACTCGATCGGTGCATATTCCCTGCTTGTTCCCTCCATGCGGATAGCACCTGTTGCGACTACAATGTCACCACTTTTGACTTCTGGCTGCATGCCACCGCAGGTTCCGATGCGAACAAAGGTGTCTGCCCCGCAGCGGTAAAGTTCTTCCAATGCAATTGATGCAGACGGTCCGCCAATACCGGTTGAAGTGACACTTACTTTTACCCCATCCAATGTTCCGGTATATGTTACAAATTCTCTGTTATCTGCTATCAACACGGGATCATCAAAATACTGTGCGATTTTCTTGCAACGCTTTGGATCTCCCGGTAAGATCACATAACGTCCTACTTCTCCTTTGCCTACCTGAATATGGTACTGCTTATTTGCATCTTCTGAATAGTTCTTCATGTAAATCCCTCCATTTCCGCCTTGTAGCTTCCTGGAAATATCCCCATTTATTATAACTGAATCATACCATATTCATGCCATAAAGAGTACTTATGTTTATATAAATTCTATAGTTTTTATTCTGCCGTTAAGGTCTTGTTTTTTTTATAAAGATATAGTACAATTCTACGTGGACTGATGCTGATGCACTGGTTCATATATAAGTTATGTCCTGTTAGTTTAATGGATAGAACGGGCGCCTCCTAAGCGTCTGATGTGGGTTCGATTCCCGCACGGGACGGTACTACAAAAGCGGAATGTATTAGAAGTTTCTAATATGATTTCCGCTTTTTGTTTTTTCAAGATATTAACTATGAAATTAGAACAACAATAATATTATCCCTAGCGCTTGTTTTTCTCCCAAAGTAGCGTTATTATTGGGAGAATAAAAAAGATTCTGGGAGAAAGGAATCCTAAATGAGAACATTTGATTATTCTAAACTCAAAGAAAGAACTTGGGATAACGAAATTTTAGCATATGTTGCACAAATCCATGAATATAAAGGAAAACAAGATTTGTATTTAAGGCAAAAGCCTGTTGAGCTTAGTCGCTTAATTGAGATTGCAAAAATACAAAGTACGGAAAGTTCAAACCAGATAGAAGGCATTGTGACGACAAACGCAAGATTAAAACAACTGGTGGATAATAAAACGACACCTAAGAATAGAGCTGAAGAAGAAATACTTGGTTATCGTAATGTTCTGAATATCGTCCATGAAGCTTATGAATCAATTCCGGTGAGAAGTAATTACATTTTACAGCTTCATGGTGAAATGTTAAAACATACTGCATTTTCTTATGGAGGTAAATATAAGACCACTCCAAATGAGATTGATATGATGCTTGAAAATGGTGAAAAGATGGTTTTGTTTAAACCATTAGAACCGTATGAGACTCCAGACGCAGTAGAACGGCTTTGCAGTGAATATAATAAAGCGATAGGCGATGGTATTGTAGATCCACTCATCCTGATACCAAACTTTATATTAGATTTTCTATGCATTCATCCATTCAATGACGGAAATGGACGAATGAGCAGATTATTAACCTTGTTACTCTTATATCGAAGCGGATATATTGTTGGTCAGTACATCAGTATAGAAAAAGCTATCGCAGATACAAAGGAAACATATTATGAAGTTCTGCAGAAAGCTGATCAAAATTGGTATGAGGGAGAAAATAATTCTAAGCCATTTATTAAATATATGTTGGGAATTATCCTGGCATGCTATAGAGAGTTTGAATCAAGAATCATGCTGGCTGAAAAAATTGGAAAAAAGAGCAATGCATATGACATTGTAAAAACGTATACAGAAAATACACTTGGAAAGTTTTCAAAACGAGATGCACTGATTGCCTGCCCTAGTCTTGGAAGTTCCTCAGTAGAATCTGCACTAAAAAAACTGGTCGATGAAGGCGCTATAATACGAACTGGAGCAGGACGCAAAACAATGTATATGAAAAAGAAAGCGTAATTATAGCTTTTTAATAATTGAAAGGAATTGTATCCGTACTCAAACAGATGCAATTCCCTTAGAAATTTCTAATATGATTTCCGCTTTTGTTTTTTCAAGGTATTCATTCGGCCATTTATAACTTGTTGATTAAAATCCATACTCCAAGGAGGTTGAAACACATGAGCGAAAATAATTCCATCCAGCTTTTTGAAAATAGGAAAATACGCACCGCATGGAACGAAGAAGAGGAAGAATGGTATTTCTCTGTTGTGGATGTTATCGCTGTCCTGACGGATAGCTCCAATCCAACAGACTACCTCAAAAAAATGCGCAAACGTGATGAACAGTTTGCAAGCTACCTGGGGACAAATTGTCCCCAGGTAGCAATGATTGGTGCAACCGGAAAAAAACGTAAAGTATTGGCGGCCACGGCTGAACAGCTTTTACGTATCATTCAGTCCATTCCATCACCAAAGGCCGAACCATTCAAGCTGTGGTTGGCTCAGGTCGGCCGGGAGCGTATTGAAGAAACTATTGACCCGGAACAGACAATCGACCGAGCATTAGAAACTTATCAGAAAAAAGGCTATGATACCGACTGGATTCACCAGCGGCTCCTCTCCATCCGTGTCCGTAATGAACATGAACTTACCCACCGAATGGCAGGAACGGGGCGTACGGCAAGGCAAAGAGTACGCCATTCTCACCGATGAAATCACAAAAGCATGGTCCGGCATGACTACTCAACAATATAAAAATTTGAAAGGTCTGAAAAAAGAAAATCTCCGCGATAATATGAGCACGATGGAAATTGTGCTGAATATGTTAGCAGAGGCAACAACAACAGAACTGTCAAAAGCACATCAGCCGGAAGGCTTTTCTGAAAATCAGAAGATTGCCCGACGTGGCGGCAGCTATGCCGGGCAGGTTCGACAGGATATTGAAAAAGATACCGGCCGTCCAGTCATTACATCGCAGAATGCCACACAACTTAATACCGTAGTCGTTGACATGATAGAAAATGTAGCAGAAACACAAAATCCTGATAACAACGAAAACAAATCATAACTAGAAAAAGGAATTACATTTGTACATAGACAGATGTAATTCCTCTTCGTTATTCATATCTGTATTCACTTCTCTTGTTTTACTTCATTCCAAAAACTTTCCCCTTGAACATTTTCATCGATTCCAAATATATCAAGGATCGTCTGACCAATATCGCCAAAACATAATCTTGTTCCAAGATTTACACCTGATTTTACATCTTTGCCATACATCAGCATCGGTGTATACTCTCGCGTGTGATCTGTTCCTTTAAATCCCGGATCACATCCATGGTCTGCTGTAATAATCAAAATGTCTTCGCTCCGCATCTGGCTCATAAATTTGCCTAGAGCTTCATCAAATTCTGTAGCTGCTTTTGCATATCCGTCAACATTATTTCTGTGTCCATACAGCATATCAAAATCAACAAGATTCAAGAAACAAATTCCATTGAAATCTTCTTTCTGTTCTTCAAACCAACGCCCAATACCATCTGTATTGCCCTTGGTTGATATGCTCTTTTTAATTCCCCTGCCTGCAAAAATATCATAAATCTTACCGATACTGATTGTGTCAAAACCATTTTTGTCAAGCACATCAAGCATCGTATCTTTCGGCGGAGTGAGGGAGAAATCATGACGGTTTGCTGTTCTCACATAATTCGGATACTCTCCGATAAATGGTCTGGCAATGACTCTGCCAACACCATGTTCTCCAACAAGAATCTTTCTTGCAATCCTACAATAGTTATATAATTCTTCCAACGGCACCACATCTTCATGCGCAGCAATCTGAAATACACTGTCTGCTGACGTATAAACAATCAGAGCACCTGTCTCCACCTGTTCTTTTCCATAATCCTTGATGACTTCTGTACCAGAATAGGGTTTATTACACAAAATCTTTCGTCCTGTCTGTGCAGAAAATTTATCCAGTACTTCCTTCGGAAATCCGTCCGGATATGTTGGTAATGGTTTTTCCGACACAACTCCCGCTATTTCCCAGTGTCCTACAGTTGTATCTTTTCCTCTGGACTTTTCACGCATTCTGCCATAGGCCCCTGCCACATTCTTTTCTTTTTCCCCAACTTCTACACCATCAATATTAAAAAAACCAAGCTTCTTCATATTTGGTGTATGATAAAATTCAGATTTTATAACAGATGCCAGGGTATTACTCCCACCATCTCCAAAATCAGCAGCATCGGGCTCATATCCAATACCAAAGCTATCCAAAACAACTAGAAACACGGCGTTTCATAAGTCTCTCCCTCTACTTGCACTACATTAAATTTCCAACGCTACACGTATCATCTCATTAAAAGTTGTCTGACGTTCTTCTGCGGAGCATTTCTCTCCCGTCAAAAGATTGTCACTGACTGTTAGCATTGTCAACGCATCTGCACCATTCTTCGCAGCCAATGTATAAAGTTCACAGGTTTCCATATCAACAGCCGCAATTCCATAGGATGCCAGGAGACTGTTTTTCTCTTTTCCACGGTCATCATAAAATTTATCACTGGTAAAAATATTGCTTACAACTGCCTTTACATTTAATTCTTTGGCCTTGTCATAAGCAGCTTTTAAAAGTTCAAAACTTGCAGTAGGCGCAAAAGAGATATTTCCAAAACGGTCCTTATTCATACCGGAGTCTGTAGTAGAAGCCATTGCAATGATTACATCTTTCAGATTAATTCCTTCTTTAAAGCTTCCGCAGGTTCCAATACGAATCAGTTTCTTTGCACCATATACCTGCATGAGTTCATTTGCATAAATATGCATAGATGGCATTCCCATTCCGGTTCCCTGAACGGAAACTTTTTCGCCATGATAAATTCCTGTAAATCCATACATTCCACGTACTTCATTGTAGCAGACAGCATTTTCAAGAAAATTCTCTGCAATAAATTTTGCTCTCATCGGATCTCCTGGAAGTAATACTTTCTCAGCAATATCTCCTACGCTGGCATTATTATGTGGTGTGCCCATACAATCTTCTCCTTTTTGAAATCTCTATTTGTTTTTACTTTCAAAGTCACTGATAATTTTTTCAATGATACTTTCAAACTTGCCTT
Organism: Blautia sp. MSJ-19; assembly: GCF_018918125.1. Taxonomy (GTDB): domain Bacteria; phylum Bacillota; class Clostridia; order Lachnospirales; family Lachnospiraceae; genus Blautia_A. Next base: position 96,646 of record NZ_JAHLQA010000039.1, on the reverse strand, counting down.
CAAATATTGTCATAGAGCTTCCGAACATAAGATTTGCAGGATAATCAAAATCTTCTACATTGCTTCCTGTCTGGTCACGGTATTCTCTGTCCTCGCCCAGGCTTGGAATTCGATTAATCAATTTATCTGTATTGTCCATATAACCGTACAGTTTCTTTCCCAGTTCATACCCCATGCCACATTCAAAGGCAACATCATTATTAATCTCATATCCTCGATAATCGTTCAGATTTGCTATAATAATGTCGCAGTTTCTGACATGCTGCTGAAATCTGTCAAATAAGTTCATTGCTTTCATATATGGATTATCAGAATCCGTATTCTCAACTCCCGGTGCCCGGTCCAGTGGGGAAATTGCTTCATATCCATGTTTGGCACAGATTTCTTTCATCTTTTCAAAAACTTCCATTCCATCTGCATCATATCTTTCAAATCCGGCAAGATAAATCAGTGGCCGTTTCTTTTCATTTTCTGTTACATGGCAGGAATAATCTACCTGAATTGCACGTCCTGCTTTAAATTTATATTCTTCTTCAATATCAGTCATGAGCATATGCAGACAATCATCAAAATCACCTTCTACGATCTTTGTAGATCCTATGATCGTGGGAGAAAAAGGCAGTTCCGCATACGGCATCACATTTCCACGTTCGTCATATACCTTCCCGGCTTTCAGATAGGACTTCTGATTCTTAGTGGCAAGGCTTCTCTTATCTCTTGTATATCCATAACATCTGGCGCCTTTTGCATATGCCATTCCCAGTTCATATACAGTTCCGCTGTCAGGTTCCGCTCCACGATATGCTTCCAGATCTGCAATAATAACCGTTGTTTCTTTCATTACTTTATCAAGATCTGCAAAAATACTGTCAGCTCTTTTCTGTTTATCAGGATTTTCCATATCCAGCGGGTGATCATTCGGCAGGGTAACACCGAATCCCAGTGCATGGGCACGTGCCTTCATTGCTCCGAGCGCATCATATCCGTAAGTATAAAAACATTCCGGTCCTGCAATATAAATTGCTTCTTTCTTAAATAAATCATGCTGATATCTGTACATTTATATTTCTCTCTCCTTATTTCAAAACCAGTCCCAGAAGTAATTTCAAGAACCGTCCATAATCTGCATTACAGCCAATTTCAATTAACGGCAGATTTTCCCATACAAAATGATGTCTTCTGTCTACAACCGTCATTCCAAGAGTCAGTCCATCCTTTGTCTCTACACCAACTCTGACTTTCATTGTCTCTACCAGCGTCGGATCAATTGCATATGCAACTGCCATACAGTCAATAACGGTACAGTATGCATCAAACCCTCTGTTTCCATTATAACGAATTGCCTGACGGAGGAATTTGGCTTCTTTTTTATCACTCTCATCCAGAAGTCTGATATCATCATCTGTAAAATTAACATCAAAATATGTTGCTACATCAAGCCCCAGTGCCACAAGCGGAATTCCGGATTCATAAACAAGCTTTGCCGCTTCCGGATCTACATAGACATTCCATTCACTCTGTGGTGTATCACCTGTTGCATTAAAAAATGCATACTTATTTAAGCCAAATGCCCCTGAAATGGCAACGATTTCTTTAATCATAGGTTTAATTTCCGGAGCTTTTGTAATCGCCATCGCAATATTACTCATGGGACCGGTGGAAACCAGTGTGATTTCACCCGGGTTTTCTTTTACCAGATCAATGATAAGATCAACCGCATGTTTTTCACTTAAAGGAAGTTTTGGATCTGGAAGAAAATTCTCTGCCTGTCCATCTGCTCCATGTGTGAACGGATCTTTCGGTGCTTCTCTTACTATTGGTTTTTCCATTCCTCTTGCTACCGGAATATTTGTTATATCAAGAAGCTCCATGATTTTTCTGGCATTCGTACTTGTCACATCAACCGGATAATTTCCGTTTACTGCTGTTACCGCAAGCAGATTAAGTTCCGGAGATTTTGCAGCCATAATGATCGCCATAGAGTCATCCATACCCGGATCACAGTCAAGAATTATTTTCTTCATATTAACAGCCTCCTTTTTATTCTCTTTATTATTTGTCTTCCACTACTTTTACATAGAATTCACGATTTCTTGGTCCGTCAAATTCCAGGAAATAAATCCCCTGTGAACCGCCCAGAAGTAACTTTCCATTATGTACGATAAATGTCTCTGTTACTCCCAGTAATGCACATTTAATATGGCCTGCTGCGTCCTGCGGTGTATCATGCTGATGTTTAAAATCAATTCTTGTAGGAACAAGCCTTCTGATTTCCTCATCCAGATCCACAAATCCATCCGGATCCCATGGTGAAAATACGGCCAGACCCGCAGTAGAATGCATGTTATGAACAATGCAGATTCCTTCCTGAATTCTACTTTCCTCTACTACTTTTTTTACATCTGCTGTAATATCATGTACTTCATTATAGGTTGTTGAAATTTTTATATTTTTTAAAACTGCCATTATGTAATATTCTCCTTTTTCTTATTTCACAATGATCTCACTGTTTTTTACACAGTATCCACCATCACAGAATGACCAGTCTCCTTCACATCCTCTTCCATATTTCTCTCCGATCAGCACGGAAATATAGCTGGCCAACAGGCATACAGGTGCAAAATGTGTCAACGGCATCGTGATCGGATATTTAGCTGCAGGAACTTTTATATACTCCGCTGGTTCATTGTTAAAGTCTTCTGCACTTCCATCTGTGATAACCGCAAGCGGTCTGTGAAGCTCATTTGCATATTTCAGCAATTCACGGTTTCTGCTCATCGCCGGGTTTGTAGTGTTTGCAACTATAACGGTTCCCATATGTTTTGCATCTCTTGCAAAAAAGTTCAGATGGAACCACTCTTCAGAGTTGATATGCATTGCAAATTTTCCGGTTGCCTCAAGAATTTTCGCCTGTCCAAACCATGCTGTTGCATAGTCAAATCCTGCTCCAATAAAATCATAGCAAGGAAAATCTTTCCATTCTTCTGCAAGTTTTTCGCATTTTGTTTCCATTTCCGGAAGAAGTTTCCTCAGAAGTTCTCCCTGATTTCTGATATCCATACGATAATCCATTGCCTGATCCTGTGTCAGTTTACCGCGCACTTCTGCCCAACGAATTGCCAGCAGAAGAAGAGACATGACACTTACAAGATAGCTTCTGGTTCCAGGTGCACTTTCAAATCCCGGAATATCAAGTTTCAGAACCTTATCCGAATACTCTGCCAATGGAGAGTCCAGATTTCCTGTTACTCCAAGTACATAACATCCATATTTTCTCGCCCTCTGCACCGCTTCAGAAACTCTTGCACCGGTTCCTGAATTACTTACAGAAATAACCAATGGATTACGGCAGTCAATTCCCATATGTTTTTCACAATAAAAACGACTCAGTTCAATGGCAGGTACAACTTCCGTCGGAATAGAAGTCAGCATTTCAAATGCATGTTTTGTCGCCATTGCCGCTGCGTAGGAATCTCCACATCCTGTAAGAACAATTCTCTGAATATTAAAAATTTCCTGAAAAGAAAGCACCGTCCTTGTTTTTGGTTCCAGATCCTCATACTGCTGCTCAATAAGATCCGGAAGACTTTCTACCTGACGACTCATAGCATTATCATATTTACTCATTATCATTTTCCTCATTTCTCTATTTCATAATTTTGTATCTCATGGACATTATTTTATGAATCTCTTTTATCGATTCCTTCTGTCTGATCCTGTTACTCAACACGTCGCATTGCCTCCCGCCGCATCTCTTCGGTTATTCTTTCCGGTACACCATACTGTCCCAGACACATTGCTGCAGAAATACTTCCCATAATACCGCAGGTTTCCGGTGAAAAACCTTCACAAAATCCATAAAGTACCGCTCCTGATGAACTGTTCCCACCTCCTGTAGGATCTACCACATTTACATTTTTCTGGGAAGGGACGTAAGTTACTTCATCCGGTGTGATCATCACCGCTCCTTCAGCTCCTCTTCTCAGAAAAACCAACGGAATGCCAAAACTCTGATACTCCTTTATGATTTCTTCAAGATCATCTTTCCCCATCATATTTTTAGACTCTGTAAGATTGATAGAAAAGATATCCATATACCTTGCAATTTCTTTAACCTTCTGATAATTCTCCGGGTAAGTTGCATCGCATCCTATTTCCCACATCACCTTTACACTGGAAGTCTTTTTATATTCAATAATCTTTTTCCAGTATTCAGGGCTACTGTTCTTAAATATATAAATTCCCTTTGCAGTCTCAAAATATGGCTCCAGATCTTCCGGCACTGTCTCAATCTTTTTGTAATGATCCGGACCATAAAGAGGTATTTCCTCGCGTTCACCGTCCTCGAAATAATTAATTACTGTATGCGGTGTTTTTTCATCCTTTATGAGCAGACCGTCCATCGATATGTTGTTTTCTTCATACCATTTTCCATAAATTTCCTGAAAATCTGCCCCGACGCCGGTCGCCAGCATTACATCATCGCACCAGAGCTTTATCCCACATAATGCATAGATTCCTGCCCCGCCTGCTACAGTTTCCACTCTTTTTCCATCTGCAAAATGAATCTCATCTGTTACTGCTGTTGAAGCAATTATGTATTTCATCTCATTCTCCCTGTACGATAAAGCTGTCACAAGTCATAGTTCCTCTGGAAATGGTAAAGCCTGCACCGCCACATGAATAAGTTTCATCATTTGCTGTTAAAATCTTTTCCCCATTTACCATGAAACTTAACTGATCTCCATATGCAGCAAACTCCAGTTTATAAGGCTTGTCTTCCTCATATTTAAATTCCTTTTCTGCGAGTATTCTGCGCTCTTTATCTTTCTGAACAAAGATCTGTGCTTTATTATAGCCGGTAAGTACAGCACCATAATATCTCTTATGTCCGACGCTTCTGATCACCATTCCACCCGCCTTATGCAGATTGTAATAAACCGTAGATCCTATCTTATAATCTTTCCAGTCTCTTGTTCCAATCGTTACCAGTCCGTCGTTCTCCTGATGAGACACACAGTAAGTCTGGTTAAAATCAGCTGCAAACTGCGCCGCCGAACTTGCAAAACTTGCCAGCCACAGAGGATTTGTATTCCAGATAGAAGTCATCAGCATACCTCTCTGTGCAAAGTCAGTCGGTGCCCCCTTCCAGTCAATACCGTAAATAAATACGTTTCCACAAAATCTCTTAACTGAAGAAACCTGGTAACCCAGCTTGTAAATGGCCATACCCTTTGTATCCGGCACTTTCCAGGAAAATTCCTGTACTTCCTGAGTAAGTTTCCACGGTTCTCCATAAATAACCTGACTGTTATTATCAAGATCATAATAAAGAATATATGGTGTCAGAAATACTTCCTGATCTTTTCCCACACTCGCCTTTGTCTTCACTGTCTGAGAAGAATAAAGTGTAGGCGAAGCTACCGTAGAGAAATTCAGTGCAACTTTCGAAAAATCTATAAATGTCTGTGTGGAGACATTTGCAGTCACACCGTCTGCAACACAGTCACAGTCAATTACCAGTGCATTCTCCCGGCTGTTTTCATTCTTATTATGTACAGATACCGCACTCATGCATCCATGATCAAACTCACAGGGGGTAAATCCCTGTACAGCCCCCGGATATTCAAAAGTATATCTTTCATCAGATATCTCAACTTTTTCTCCTGCAAGATGAGCTGCTGTATTTACAATCCTTTTTGTTTCCAGTACAGCATCTGTCACAACAGAACCGCCATCTGCAGTTACCACATACATAAGGTCTGCAACTGGTGTCCGAAAATCTGCTCCCGCATTGATTCCATCAATTCCAAGTCGGATTCCATTAAATGCCCCCACATTACCTGCATTACAGTCTGTATCCCATGCCGCTGAAGCAGCGATACTGATAGACTTCTGAAAATCATCTCCGCCAAGCAAAATAGATGCAATCACCATCGCATGGTTCGGAACCATATGACAGCATCCTGGCCATACGCCATAACCATATTTAGGATCAAGATAAGCTCTTACTTTTCTCCAGTCCTTTTCCTTACTGCAGATATCTCTTACGTCAGCAATAATCTCCGTAAGAAGCGGATCTGTCACATATTTTGCAGCTCTGTCCAGAAGTATATCTACATTCTTCTCTGTAAATGCCATCGCTTCCAGTGCTGCCAGATGGCAGGCTGCCTGAACTGCGATTCCGTCATGACTTACACTCGCCGCTTTTCTCACAAGGTCTACTGCCAGATCCGGATCATCCGGACACGCCATTGCAATCGCATCAATAAAAATCTGTGCACCAATCTGCTCGGAAAGAGTTTTTCCATTCACTTTCATGGATCCGCTCTCTGGTGCATCCATTCCATTTTTCAGATTCAGAAATGCCGTATGCTCCGTAGAACGGCCAAGACCGCCCCACCAGAGAATCGTTCTGTTCTCGATAATATAGTTTAACCAGGTGTCACCAAATGCTCTCGCCGGCAGATTTCTGTCATATCCATTATCTTCGATTGCTCTGAAAAAGCCAAAAGTCCCGGAAATATCATCATCTGCCACAATAAGCGGAACCCCCACTTTATCATGTACATAATATTTTACTTCATCAAAAGTATCCTGGATTTTCTGGTAACTCCATCCCTCTACCGGACGTCCCAGATACACTCCCAGTATCTTTCCAAGGACACCTGCATAAATTTTATCTTCAAACTGTTTTATCATCTGTCCTTCCCTCCGGATTCACTTCCTACAGTCTGCGAATTTCAAATCCATCTCCAAGTATTGCTCCACTGTCAACCACAAATCCTGCCTGCCCTCTGTCATAAGCAGCATCTTTTCCCTCTACAGCTGCCTCACCATCAATAAGCATTGTCAGGGTGTCACCTTTTACTTTGAATTCAACATCATACGTATGGTCGATTTTATAATCATAAGGTTTTCTGGCAATTTCAGTTCTTTTTTCATCCTGCTGGCGATAGATCAGTGCACATCCTTCTGTAAGTACAGCCCCATAATATCTTCTGTGTCCCTTTGCCCTTGCAACAAGTCCTGCTGCATCCTGCTGAGAAAAAGTAATCGTGCTTTTTACAGAATAATCTGCCCAGTCTGCAGTTCCGGTTGTTACAACTCCGTTCTTTACTGCATGGCAGACAGAGAATGTAACTGTATAATCCGGATTGAAGTGATCTGCCGATGAAACAAAAGTTTTCAACCAGGAAGTTGTTGTTGTCCACGGTGTCAGCGAAGGCGTCATCTCCATGGATTTTCCCATTCTGTAAAGTGCCGGTGCATTGGACCAGTCAAGAGATTTAAGGATAATGCTTCCATCCAGTCTCTCCTCACTTGTAAGCCGAATACCAAGTCTGAAAATCGGATGGCCTTCTGTATCAGGTACTCTCATAGTGATTGTATTCATTCCCTGCTTCAGTTGATTTTTTCCACAGTACAAATTCTGCAGTTCATCATTCCCATCAAAATATTCAAGAAATAATTCCAGTTCAGGATTCTTTTCTGCCGGTGCATGAACTACCATTTTAATATCCTGTCCACTGTAAAGAGTCGGGCAGCACAGAACATCAAAATAACTGGTTCCTTCTTTTCCCTTTGGCTTCAGATCGATAAACGTATCTACTGCTGCCGAAGCATGAACCCCACTTGCAAGACCTTCATAAGAAATTCTGCATCCGTATTCTCCTGTCGTTTCATATGAATTCTCAATTTTTGTAAGTACCTGTTCTTCTTTATCGCCTTCATAAGGAATGATTCCCTGAACAGAACCAGGGTACTCAAATGCAAATCTCTCTTCCGGAAGATCAATCGTTTCACCATTTAATGCTGCCGCAGCTCTGAGAATCTTACGAGTCTCTATGACTGCATCAGAAATACAGGACCCACCGTCACTTGTAACTACATAAAGCCTGTCTGCCACCGGTTTTCGCAAATCTGCTCCTCTGTTAAAACCATCAAGGCCAAGTCTGATTCCGTTCAGGCATCCTACATTTCCACTGTTGCAGTCTGTGTCCCAGCCGGCTGAGCATGCGATCATGCAGGATTTCTGGAAATCGTCTCCTCCCATGATAAACGCCATAAGAAGTGTCAGATGATTTGTGATCATCGGGCAGTTTCCAGGATATTTATCATATCCATGTTCCTCTGCGATCCACTGTCTTACTTCATACCAGTCTGCTGCTTTTGCACATCTCTCTCTCAGTTCAGCGATCAGTTTCTTAAAATCATCATTATCAATATATTTCAGCCCCTCATCCAGAAGCTTATTGATATCTTTTTCTTCAAAAGCCATTGCCTCCATAACTGCCAGATATACTGCAGCATCAACGGCTACTCCATCATGGCTTACACTGGCCGCTTCTCTTGCCATCTTTGCAGCCCTTTCCGGATTTACCGGATTTACCATTGCCCAGGTATCGATAAAAATCTCAGCACCGATCTGCTCTGCCATACTTTGTCCATTTAACTTTATGGAGCCGCTTTCCGGTGCTTTAATGCCATTTTTCAGTCTCAGATACGCCGTATGTTCTGTGCTTCTGCACAGTCCTCCCCACCAGAGAATCGTCTCGTTTTCAACAATATAATTCAGCCATGCATTGCCAATCTCCTCTGCTGTAATGTCAGCCTTATATCCGGAATCCTCCAACGCTCTGAAAAATGCAAATGTTCCTGATATATCATCATCCGGAACAATCAGCGGTGCTCCTGTTTTATGGTTTTTGTAATAAGCAACTTTTCCAAAAGTATCTTTAATCTTTTCAAATGTCCATCCCTCTACAGGACGTCCCAGATAAACACCAAGGATTTTTCCAAGAACGCCTGCATATACGTCATTTCTATATTTCTGTAATCCCATTTTTCTTATTTCCTTTCTTTAACCTTTGACAGCCCCGCTTACCATACCGTCAATAAAATGTTTCTGTGTCAGCAGGAAGAAAATGATGATCGGTCCGATCAATATCATGGCAGATGCCATCAATATCGACATGTTGGAGCCATAGCTTCCGCTCATGGAAAGGAATCCCAGTGTTGCTGTAAAGTTTTTCTCTCCCTGCAGGAAAGTAGACGTGATCAGATATTCATTCCATGACTGAAGTCCAATCAGGATCGCCACTGTGATCATTCCCGGAGAAACTACAGGTCTCATTACAGACCAGATGACCTGCCTTGTGTTTGCACCATCAATTCTTGCCGCTTCCTCCAGTTCTTTTGGAACATTCAGGAAAAAAGTTCTCATAAGAAAGATTGCAAGTGGCATATAAGTTGCCGCCAGAATTACACTTGTTGCAGGAATATTTCCGATCAGATTCATTTTGGCATAAGCATAGTACAATGGAAAAAGGAACAACTGGATTGGAACTGTCATGGCTACCATAAAATACATTAAGATTGCTCCACTTCCTTTAATTCTTTTACCGGAAAGTACATAGCCGGCCAGAGTTGAACAAAACAATACTATGATCACGGTACAACCGGTAAGCTTTATACTGTTCAGAAAACCTTTTGCAAATTTACCTGTTGTCCATGCCTGAATGTAATTTTCCAAATGGAGAATATCCGGCAGACTTAAAGGGTTTCTTACAATCTCCGAATTTTCTTTAAAACTGTTAATAAATACCAAAACTATAGGAAAGAGACAGATAACAGCCAGCAATATCAAAATCAGATGAATGATCGTATTTACTGTTATCTTCTTTCTTAATGATGAAGCTCCCATAACTGACCGTTCCTCCTATTCCATAGATTCCTTTTGCGTCATACGTGCATAAATGATTGATGCGATCAGACCAAAAATGCTGATAAACATTCCAACTGCTGCCGCTTTGCCGACTTTCATTGAGCCAAATGCAAAAGAATATGCATAGGTACCAAGCACTTCTGTTGAATGAGCCGGACCGCCACCTGTAAGTAATTTGACATAATCAAAGGACAGGAAGGAACCGATGGTAATCATAATAAACATAAGTTTTATTGTAGGCATGATATTCGGAAGATACACGTATCTGAATAACTGCCATCCATTGCATCCTTCTACTCTCGCAGCTTCCACCTGATCTGTAGGAACCTGTCTCAGTGCTGCCAGATAGATAACTGTCAGGTAACTCCAGTAATGCCAGATATCAACACCGGCACAGGCATAGATTGCTGTTTTCATATTTGCAAGCGGCGAACTGATGTCCCAGCCAAATGTATTTCTAAGAAACGCCACTACGCCAACTACCGGACTGAACATGATATTCAGCCAGAGCATTGCATTAACTGACGGTGCTAATACATAGGGAATCAGAAATGCAACCTGATAAATGCTTCTTGTTTTCTTTCTGCTGAGAAGCAGCATTGCTGATAACATTCCCAGAAAAACAGGAATAGTAAGGAACATAATTGCCCAGATAAAATTATTTTTGATTGCTGTAAAAAAAATATTGTCATGAAATAGTTCCTGATAGTTTTGCAATCCGATAAAGTTAATGTCTGGTGACAGACCATTCCAATCTGTAAAAGAATAGACTACTGTCATAATTCCAGGAACCAGAATAACGCACACACTTATAAGCAGTGCCGGAGCAATCAGCAGATAGTTCCAGTTGATTTTTTTCTTCTTGCTCATTGAGCAACCAGCCTCCCTTATTTACAAAAGTGGCAGATGGCATCTGGGAACACCCAAAACCATCTGCCGGTTTTCTGTTAGTATTTCTTTAAATCACCTTTTCTTATTCAATTCCTGCCGGTTTCGGAATCGGAGGAACAAGTCCCTTGTCAAACTCTGCCTTAAATGCATTTTCAAGAGAATCTACATACTCATCAACAGTCGATGTGCCAAACCATACTTCATCAATATTTACGATTCTCTGCTGTGTATCAGCCGGGAAGAATACATTGTCATAGTATCCAAAGTTGCCTTTTTCTACTGCTGCAGACACGTTCTGAACTACATCCATAAAAGATTTTGAAAGGTATCCCATATCAGATGTGTCAACTGAAGACAGATCTTTCAGTGGAGTTCCCCAATATCCTGGCCATGCAGTTGTCATCTCCTGCGTAAACTCAGGTGACATCATAATGTCAATGATCTTGGCTGCTTCATCTTTGTGTTCCTGGCTCACATTTGCATTAATAGATAACGTGCAGGCTGCACCAAGTGTATACGTCTCATCCGGAACTTCTTCTGTTGCCGGGAATGGGATAAATGCAATATTCTCGGTCTTATCATCTGTAAAGAAGGAAGCTGCCCACTGAAATGCGATAGATGGTCCAATAAAGAACGGGGCTTTTTCATCCGCCAGAAGTTGTAAGGACTCGCTGAAGTTCAGGTTCACGTAATCGTCGCCTGCAAGATATCCTTTGTCCCACCATTCTTTGGATTTTTCAATTGCAGCTTTTACGTCATCGTTATTCCAGCTTTCTTCACCGGTAAGACATTTATAAACCGTATCCGGTGTTGCCACATGAGTCAGGAAAAGTGAACCATAGTTCTCATTTACAGGCTGCCATCCTTTATTTCCTGTAACGGAAGCATATAAGCCTTTTTCCATAGCTTCGTCCATGATCTTTTCCATTTCTTCGATTGTTGTCGGAACTTCCCATCCATTATCTTCAAGTACTTTCTTATTATAGAAAACACCCATTGTACTGATTCCGTTTGTCAGACTGTAAAGTTTACCATCAACTGTTCCGGACTCATAATATGGCTGCAGGATTCTGTCTTCCCATCCATATTCTTCAGAATAATCATCCATTGGTTCAAGTTTTCCTGCTTCTACCAGTGGCATTACAAAAGCAGGACCTGAGCCATAGACAATATCCGGCCCCTGATTAGCAGCAAGTGCTGTCGTCATATCAGAATCTACAGACGGTCTGAATTCAACAACCAGCTGATATTTGTCCTGAGAATTGTTGTATGCATCAACCAGATATTCCTTCATGGCTTCCTGTGCATAAGGCTCTGCACCCCAGAACCAGAGGTTGATCTCTTCTCTGTCTTTCATGGAATCATCAGATGCTTTTGCAACTTCTTCTGTATCTTCCGCTGTGTCTTCTGTTGCCGCTGCATCCGTTGTCGTATCACTTGTCTCCTCTTTTGCTTCTTCCTTCGTTTCTTCCTTTGAGGTATCACTTCCTGTCGAAACCCCGCAACCTGCCAGTGAGCTTACGACAACTGCTGTTGCCATAATTGCTGCTAATGCTTTTCTTTTCATTTAGTTTCCTCCTTTTGGTAAAATTGTGATTAACATTTTTTGTAGTCTTTTGTTTGTTTCACACGTTTCCCTTTGTTAACCTAATTATAACCAATTTATCAGGTTTGTCAATCTAATTTGTTAATCACATTTTGTTTGTATGGCCTTTATTTTCTTTATATTTTTTATTCATATTTGCATATTTTATATATTGTCAGAATTTTATTCTATTATATCCCTAATTTTTACTGGTTAACATTGATTAATATTCTATATGTTTTTGTTTTTTATGCATTATATCTAAATTTAAAATACAAATATTAGGCAAAAAAATTACTCCGCTTTATCATTTTGCGGAGTAATTTTTATATTATATTAACTTTTCAAACATTACTGTTTTTTCATTCACAACGATCTGATCATTTTTCCATTTTAACAGAATTTCTTTCTACCAGAATCGGAGAAAAATATGTATTTCTTACAGCTTCCTTGTCTTTGCCCGTAATACGGTTAATGATTGTCTCGCAGGCCTTTTTTCCCATCTGCTCTCCCGGTTGTGCTATCGTAGTCAGTGGCGGAGTCAGAACAGCCGATACATAAACATCATCAAAACCTACAACTGAAATATCTTTTCCAATCGTGAGTCCATTTTCCCCTGCATACTGATAAACCCCCAGTGCAATTTCATCATCATAAGCAAAAACAGCCTTCACGCCAAGATCATACAGATATTTCATTCCTTCATAACCAGTCTGCCGCTTATACTGACCATAATAAATGTATTCCTCTTTAATGGAAATATTATAAAATGCCAGCGCTTCTTTATATCCTTCAATTCTTTTACGACAGGTATATACTTCTCTGTTTCCTACTATCATGCCAATCTTATCATAGCCATTATGGATCAGATATTCTGTCGCCATATAACCACCGCTTTTGTTGTCCGCAGTGATAAAATCACAATATACTCTGTCAATCGCCTGATTCAGAAGCAGAAACGGAATCCCAGCGTCTTTCAGTGCACGACCTAATTTTTCATTATTCTTTTCTATGTTCATATCCATAGGCGGAATAACGATGAGTCCTGCTACTTTTAAACTTTTCAGAAACTGTATACTGTCCAGAGTCTGTTTTGTAGTATCATTTCCCGCACAGATTACCGTATGATATCCGTACACCCGACTATACTGATCAATTCCCTTCTGACAGGCATCCAGAAATTCATTGTAATAACGCGGACGTATGACACCTATTACCGCAGAGCTTTTTATAATTTCTTCCCGGTTTTCTTTTATCTGTTTTTCTTTTTTCTTTTTCTCTTCAAAATTATAGCCAAGTTCCCTTGCTGCTTCCAGTATTCTCTCTCTGGTTGCTTCTGTTATTCTTGAAGGTTTATCATTCAATACCAGAGATACACTGGCAGTAGAAACATTCGCTTTTTCGGCAATATTTCTTACAGTTGGCTTCATTCATGCTTCTCCTTCTTTAACCTTCTGTGTTTTTAATTCTGGTAAAAATCACCACTCAAAACATCATAAATTCCTCTTGGAGTAATACGGATTTCCGGTATTACAGGAAGCGCCATAAAGGATAACGTTATGAAAGGGTCAATTCCCTTTCTAACACCCATTTTATGAGCTTTGTCTATCATAATTTTCAGTTTATGATTACTGTACCGGTACCCGGCATCGCTCATAAGCCCCATCACCGGCAGTTCAAGTGTATCAAAAACCTTATGGTCTGATATGATCGTATATCCTCCCTGCACGCGGATAAGTTCTTCTACAGCCAGTTTCATATCCTCATCATTATCTCCAATTACAATGATATTATGAGAATCATGAGATACACTGGAAGCAATTGCCCCTCCCTGGATACCAAATCCACTGACAATACCTACTCCTGTTTTTCCAGTCGCCCGATGTCTCTCGATCACAGCAATTTTCTGGAATTCTTTGTCAGCTTTAAAGGAACACGGTTTATCAGAAAAAATTTTTTTCTGCTTTTTCGTAGTGATTTGCCCATCTTGCATTTTTATTACTGTAAAACATCCATCTGGTGATTCCAGTTTCAGATCATCCTCAGAAAATCTGCCTACATGAACTGTATTTTTCAATTCTGACGGACAGCTTCTGAGGGCAATCTCTTTATCTTTTTTTATTACTTTTCCCTTATAATAAACATCATTTATGGATACCTTTTCCAGATCATCAAGCACAAGCAGGTCAGCCTGATATCCAGGCGCCACTGCACCCATATTATGCAGGCCATAGCACTCTGCTGAATGAATCGTTGCCATTTTGATAGCATCAATCGGATTCATTCCCAGTTCTATAGCTCTCCGCACATTATGGTCAATATGCCCCTCTCGTTCAATATCCTCAATATGCTTATCATCTGTGCAAAAGCAGAATCCTTCCCCATTCATATGGTTTTGGACCAGTCCGGAAACAATGGCATCTATATTTCTGGCCGCACTTCCTTCACGAATCAGTATTGTCATACCATTTCTCCGTTCACTCATAGCATATTCAAAATCAGAACATTCATGATCCGTCTTTATTCCAGCCATCGCATATGCCTGTAAATCCTGCTCTGCCAAAAACGGTGCATGTCCATCACGAACTCTGCTCTCAAACAATGTTAATTTCTGATGCATATCAATATCACCATTTACCACAGAAATATAGTCCATGACTTCTCCAAGCCCCAGCACCCGTTGCTTTTCCAGATATGGTGCCATATCTTCTGCAGTCAGCGTACAGCCATTGTCATCAATAGAAGTTGCCGGAACGCAGGAAGGCATCATGACAAACACATTTGCACTGACATTTTCTGTCTGATCTATAATATAATCAATTCCCGCAAGACCAGAAACATTTGCCGATTCATGAGGATCTACAATAAATGTAGTTGTACCATGCTGGGATGCAACAGTTATCAGCTCACCCGGTGTTACCAATGTTGATTCCAGATGAAGATGACTGTCTATAAATCCCGGACAAATATACTTTCCGGTCACATCCCGTTCTGTCTCCCCTTCATAAGAACCAATTCCTACGATCATTCCATCCTCGATTGCTATATCGCCATTTACAAGCTCTCCGGTAAAGACATTCACAATCTTTGCATTTTTTAAAACCAGTTCAGCTTTTTTCAATCCACGTGTAATCTCTGAATATCTCCGATATTTTTTTAACTCCATAGATTTTCTCCTTTTGTCATATTAAGGAAACGTTAAAACATACAACAAAAGTACACTGAAAAAAGATATTTACTATCTCTGATATTAGCATGTATAAAAGCAAATATCAACTTTTTATCTGATCTTTTTACCAATTTTAGCACTGTTAATCGCACAGTCTCTGCCCGTTATTTTGAAAGTTCCTAGATTTGAAATTTTTCTCTTATAAACTGATCTACTATCTGAAGAATTTTTTCATTGGAAAATCCACCATTTCCATGGCCTGCATTTTTTACACAAATAAATCTTACGTCTTTATTTTTCTCTTTCATTTTTTTATACAACTTAAGCGATTGCGTAAATGGTACAATCTGATCCTTATCCCCATGCATGATCAGCATTGGTGGAATTTTATATTCTTCGTGAATATATTTTAATATATTTGTTTTTTGTGCAGTCTCTGTATTTTCACTTATTTTTTTATGTCCGATAAAATCACCTAACGGACTGTTCGGTTCATCGTAATAAGGATTACCAGATTCTTTTACCATTTCAATGATATTTACAGGCCCAAACCAGTCAATAATGCAGTTAACTTCTGAACTGATTTCTTTATTCTCCTCACCCTGCAGTTCTCTTTCCCCGGTAATTCCGGCCATTACCGCCGTATGTCCGCCACTTGAGTCTCCCCACAATGCAATTCTGTCAACATCTACATCATACGTATGTGCATGTTTTTTCATAAAACGTATTGCGTCTTTTACATCCTTAATCTGTGCCGGAAAAGGTGCAATATCACTTGAACGGTATTCTACGATTGCTACCGTATATCCCTTCTGGCACATGCGAATCATTTTCGGCAAATTAAAATAAATGGGCTGTTTTCTCCAGCCCGATCCCTGCACGAATACGATCAGAGGTCTCCGAAACTGTTCTTCATCCTGTCCAAAAGGTTTTGGCACAATGATCTGCAAATATAAAGCCTGATCATTCTTTTTCACATATTCTACATTCGGATAAAATTTTATCTCATATCCAAATGTATTTTCCACATTGATAGTTTCTATCTCTTCCTCCCACATTTTCCCCATAATTCTTATTTCTCCTCAAAAGAATTTGTAAAAAGAGGAATTGCATTTATATTTAACATATGGCAATTCCTCTTTTCATTCGTACACTATTTCGCAATAAACAGCACTCCCAGCGTCCCCGGGCCGCAGTGACTGGAAATTACGCCACCGGCACGGGTCTCAAGGATCTCCTGAAAAATCCCCAGTCCCTGCAGATATGCACGTACCTCTTCGACAACTTCTCTGTCACATCCGGAATGTGTGATAAATACACGCTCCGGGCATGCATTTTTAAGGTCTGTCTCCATATCTTTAACATAGGAGATAATAACTGATTTCAATTTTCCACGATACTTCTTAGCCGCATTCATAGCTCCGTTTTCTACGACAATTTTCGGGTGCAATTTCAACACGCTTCCTGCCATTGCAGAGACAGCATTGCATCGTCCGCCGCGATACAGATATAATAGTGTATCTACAATAAAACTTGCACGTACCTTTGGTTTCAGATGTTCAATCACTGCTGTAATTTCTGCGACACTTTTGCCTTCCTGTGCCATTACTGCGGCTTCGATAACCAGAAGGCCAATACCCGTAGAAAGATTTGCAGAATCAATGACTGTTACGAAATCTGCTGCCTCCAGGTCTTCTGCAGCGAGACGCATAACATTCCCGGAAGTTGACATACTTGATGATATTGAAAAACAGATAACTTCTCTTTTTTCTTCAACATAAGGACGCATTATCTCCACTGCATCTGCCAGAGACGGTGCAGATGTTTTTGGCGTAGTCTTATGTTCATCTGACCATGCAAAAATTTCTTCAGGAGTTATATTTTTACCATCTTCGTATTCCTTTTCACCAAGAAGAATATGAAGCGGCAATATATCAATATCGTATCTTTTTACCAATTCCGGCGAAAGATCACATGTGCTGTCTGAAATTATCTTAACCATATCAATTCCCCCATTCTCTAAAGGCCGTTCCGATACACTTCACTGATCGTGGCCTGCGCATGCTCCGATTCTTTTTTCTTTATAAGCTGATCCCTGTCACTCAAAATTGCAATCATTTCATCAACAATCACTTCTACCTTTGGTATTTCTGTCATCCGATACAGATACCCCAACATACGCGTTGCTGTATAATCTGTGTTCAGATACTTGTATGCGATCTCTGAACACAACTCCTTAGGATAGCCTTTTTCTATTAAAGCTTTGTAAAGTTCATCTGCTCTCTCTGACGCCATAATTGCCCCTGTTTTCCATTTCAATATACTTCATGCAATAATTTATTCCGCTGCATCATTCAGTGCATCATACGCGTCTTCCAGCGCGTCCAGTGCCTCTGTCAGAAGATCCAGTTTATCACTGTTCTCATCCTCTGTTTCATACTGGTCAATCACCTCTGCGAGTGCATCCTTCAGTTCTTCCAGAGAAGCCGTCACACTTTCCAATTTATCTTCCTTTGTGGAAACGCCCATAATATCTACCACCTTACTCATGTCAATACCTCCTGCGATTTTATAAAGAATATTTTACCATAAATGTCCGCAGGATACACCTGTATATTTATTTCTTAAACAGCAGTAAAAAAGCAACCAGAACTTAACATCCTGATTGCTTTTTACTGTTTCATTTTCTACTTCTTCAGTTCAAAAAAATCTTCTGCACGATTTTTATAATCTGTAAGATCATTATACTGCAGAATCGCATAATCTTTGATCCATTCATAATATGGAGATGTTTTGTCATCGGCACTATAGAACTTACCATCCGCACCCCAGTAGCCATTACCTGTCAGTACCGGAATCTCTTTCTGAATATCCTGCTGGAACTTCTGGAAACCGGTCAGCTCACTTCCTATCGAATCCATAAGGATCGTCTGCAGGTAGTTCATGCTTGTTTTTTCAACCGTTTTCTTTTCCAGTCCATAATTGGACCAGATAACAAATGGCACCGCATAACGCTTCATCATTTCTTCATCGTTCCAGTTTTCATACTCCCCATTTGTG
This sequence comes from Blautia sp. MSJ-19, assembly GCF_018918125.1. GTDB lineage: Bacteria > Bacillota > Clostridia > Lachnospirales > Lachnospiraceae > Blautia_A. Next base: position 78,214 of record NZ_JAHLQA010000039.1, on the reverse strand, counting down.
ATTGCAGCCATTGAAGCATCTTTAATTCTGGGCTGGTGATCACCGGTAAGAAGAATGACCGTCGGCTCATCTACGTTCTCATAATACTCAACCAGATTTTTGAATGCATCATCCGAGTATTTGATCAGACTCAGATAATAACCAACATCTGGTGCTTCTACATTATCTACCGTAATTCTCTTATCATCAAAATTATCAAATGGCACATCATAAGAGCTGTGATTCTGTATCGTCATGGTATATCCAAAATACGGAGCATCTGAATTCTCTCTGAATTTTTCATAATCATGCGTCATATTATCGTACGTACACTGGTCCGTTCCGTTATTTCGCATCTTTACAAAAGGAACTTCAATATTCAGATAATCATAGAACTTATCAAATCCCAGCATTGGATACACCTTATCACGATTATAATTTCGTGGCTTCTGCAAATGAATTGCTGTGTTTCCCGTGTAACCTTCGCTTTTCAGTTCTGTAACAATTGATGGCATTTCATGTTTTACAAACAGCTGAAAAGCTACTGCACCTTTTGGAAGAAATGCCATAGAGTTTCCGGTCAGAAATTCATACTCGGTATTTGCAGTCTGACCGCCGGCAACCGAAGCATACGTAGTTCCACTTACTGTATTGCCACTCTCCATCAATCCATGAATAAATGGCATATAATCTTCATTCGTTTCAATTTTCCCAAGCACCTGCGGATCAGAAAAGGCCTCATTGATTACCACAATAATATTGGGGTTCTTTTTACTGCTGTCTACTGTATCGGAAGTATAGCGAGAAGTAATTTCTTCTACCTTCTCCAGGCTGTATCCCTCTGGTTTTTCCGGCACAGACAGCTTAATACTTCTTGAAAAGCATGCAATGCTTCCATATTTCTCATAACTGGTCAATGGCTGAAACAGGCTCAGATAAAGGCCAAGATTTGTTACATAGTCTGTCATAACAACCTTTGTTGTTCCCAGTACACAAACAACTGCCATTACTGCAATGCCACAAAGACGCTGAACTCCTTTTTTGAAAAAGCGCTCGCATTTCAGGGTTCGTCCGATCAACATAAAATCAAACATCAAAATAACTGCGAGTGTTGTGTAAAAATTAAATGATATCTGATAGCCATCAGCGACTTCCATTGCAGTTCCAACAGTTGCAATGTCTGAAGCCATAACCGGTGTTCCCCTGAACTCATATACAAAATGATTTACAACATCAAATCCAACACAGATAAATGCACAGATATCCGCACCAAGACGTACATGATTTGTAAGAACAATAAATACAAGTTCGATTACAAAAATCAGTACCAGGTTAAATAGCAGCAACGGGATCTCCAGGCCTCGAAAACTGCTCTCTTTACTGAAAATCGCAATCTCCATATTTATAAATATGTAGCATGGTGCCAAAAATATGTATAAAATATTTAAAATTCGATTCCATTTTTCACCGAAATCTAATCTGATAAAAATAAGCGCAATCCCAATCACCCAGAATGCTGCAATACTTGCTATTTTAAATTTCGCACTGAATTCTGTATCATTTTCCAAAATCGTTGTCCGATTGCAAAAAACAAATAAAAGAAGCAGTAACGAAATGAACAGGCAGAAATAATTTGTCCATCTCTGCCTGCCTTTACTATTATCCAGTTTTATAAACACTTTCCAATCCTCTATTCTAAAAATGCAGTCTGCCCTGAAGCCATATCGTTCCTTTGAACCGTCTTCCTATTGCCGGATCACCCAGAAGGTCTGCCCGGTTAATGCAAACATCAAACTGCATATTGTTGCTCTCCAACGTCATCTGGATGAGTTCTTCATCTGTAATATCATTCTGTACAAAATGAAGATCCACAATTTCTCCCAGGATACTATATTGATCGCATTGAATACCATATGGCATAAAATAGGAATCTACTATAGATAAAATGTCTTCATGTACAATTCTGTTTGACAACATAGAGTACGTATCCATTTCTTCCATAGTAAGGCTCTCCATTGCTTCCTCATCACCATTTCTGGCAGCTGCAATCAGCGAACTTCTGTTTTTGGTACTTTCTTTTTCAACCTTGACAGCCTCTTTATCCTTTAAAACAGGGAAAAGAATTTTTCCTTCCCCTGCTAATCCAGATAACGTCAATGCCTGATTTCCTATTTCCTGTTTTTTTCGTTCCTTCATATACTCAGCAGCATTTTGAAGGTAAAAAATCAAAGTAATTCCAATTCTCAGATCATCACAGGCGCCAGAAAAAGCATCTTTGTCTGCATGCCTCTCTACTGTCACCGGCTCCTGGGTCGTTACCCCGGATCCTCTGAAAAAAGGATAATAATATTCCACGTGAAACCTGTTGTCATCATCATACTGACCACAGACAGTAATTCCACAGTCGCTTCCATAACATCTGGAAAATTCAGCAAAGACACCATCTGGATGATCTTCTACGATTTTTTTCTCATCGTAGTTTTTGATAACATCCAGAATGATCTCTTTCATCTCTTCCCGTCTGTTCACTTTAGAAAAGCCAACTGCTTTTAAAAAGCTGTGCAAAAGTACACCTCCATGCCCTTATGCGCGGGTCTTTTTCTCAATCTTCTTCATGCCGCCCATGTATGGCTGCAGAGCTTCCGGAATATTTACGGATCCATCAGCATTCAGGTTATTTTCCAGGAATGCGATCAGCATTCTCGGAGGTGCTACTACAGTATTGTTTAAGGTATGAGCAAGGTATTTTTTACCGTCTTTTCCATTTACACGGATTCTCAGACGACGAGCCTGTGCATCTCCCAGATTAGAGCAGCTTCCTACTTCGAAGTATTTCTTCTGTCTTGGAGACCATGCTTCTACGTCCAGAGATTTTACTTTGAGGTCTGCCAGGTCACCGGAGCAGCATTCCAGTGTACGAACCGGAATATCCAGAGAGCGGAACAGATCTACAGTGTTCTGCCACAGTTTATCAAACCACATCGGGCTTTCTTCTGGTTTGCAGACAACGATCATTTCCTGTTTTTCGAACTGATGAATACGATAAACGCCTCTCTCCTCCAGTCCATGCGCTCCTTTTTCTTTACGGAAACATGGAGAGTAGCTTGTCAGAGTCTTCGGAAGTTCTTCTTCCGGAACGATCTGATCGATGAATTTACCAATCATAGAATGTTCACTTGTTCCGATCAGGTACAGATCTTCACCTTCGATTTTGTACATCATGGCATCCATTTCTGCAAAACTCATAACTCCTGTTACAACATTGCTTCTGATCATGAAAGGTGGTACACAGTAGGTAAATCCACGATTAATCATAAAGTCACGTGCATATGCGATAACTGCAGAGTGAAGTCTTGCAATGTCACCCATAAGATAATAGAATCCGTTACCAGCAACACGTCTTGCACTGTCCAGATCAATTCCATCAAAGCTTTCCATAATATCTGTATGATATGGGATTTCATAATCCGGAACAACCGGCTCACCAAATTTTTCGATTTCTACGTTTTCACTGTCATCTTTACCAATCGGTACAGAAGGATCGATGATATTCGGGATAACCATCATATTTTTAAGAAGTTCTTCCTCTACTTCTTTTTCTCTTGCAGAAAGCTCATCAATTCTTGCTCCGGATGCAGCAACCTGTTTTTTAACCTCTTCTGCTTCTTCGCGTTTTCCCTGTCCCATCAGAGCACCAATCTGTTTGGAGATTTTGTTTCTTTCTGCTCTGAGAGCTTCTACTTCCTGTTTGATCTCACGGTTCTCTTTGTCCAGCTCAATAACTTTGTCTACCAGTTCCAGTTTGCTGTCCTGGAATTTGTTTCTGATATTCTGTTTTACAACTTCTGGATTTTCTCTTACAAATTTAATGTCTAACATGATTCTCCTCCTGACAGATGTTTGTCTGTCTTCTTTATTTTTCTATATTTTTTTCTTCTTCACTTATATCTGCCAATCCGAAATTCACAGCCTTACGAAGTGCTTCCACTTCTTCCTGGCTGAGCATTACATAGGATTCACCTTTTACAATTTCCTTCAGATAAAGGAAACAGTTATCTCTGCTGTGAACGGCATTAAGAATGATACCTGTGTTTTCTTTGTCCAGTAATGCCAGAGTAAAACTCAGCTTTCCTCCAACATCATCAAATGCATCATATTTTTCCACACCATATTTGCTGAAGATCACATTAAAATGCTGTTCCAATGCTTTTATCGCATGCTCATGGTCTTCTTTTGCTTCGTATAGTTTGTCAATCTGCGCAAATTTACGAACAAAAGTCTTTTCCAGCGACTGGGCATCGCTTCCCTTCATAAACATTTTATATTTACGTTCCAGTCGTGTTAATCGCATTCCATTACTGATCAGCACTCCAATCAATATGACAACAACGACAAGTAATATGATAATGATTATTCCAGGATCAATACCAATACTATCAAAAATTGTACTCATATCATACCCCTTTTAACCAATGGAATCAAATAAATCAATAATTCTCTCCAAATCATCTCTGGAATAATATTCTATTTCAATCTTTCCCTTGTTGTTTTTCTTTCTGTGAATAAAGACTCTGGTTCCCGTAATACCTTTCATTTTTTCTTCCAGGCTTTCATAAATTGCATCTTCTGTTGGATCAGAAGTAACTTTTTTCTTCTTAGCCGGTGCAAGAATGTTTTTTACCAACTTTTCTGTCTCGCGTACACTCAGTTTCTCATCAAACACTTTCATAGCTGCATTAAACTGTTTTTCCGGATCTGAAATCGCAAGAATTGCACGCGCATGTCCTGCTGAAATCATTTCATCCACCATCATCTGCTGTACACGAGAATCAAGTTTCAAAAGTCTCATAGAATTTGTAACCGCCGTACGGCTCTTTGAAACTCTCTCTGCAATTTCATCCTGTTTTAAATGAAATTCATCAATCAGACGTTTATATGCCATCGCTTCTTCAACCGGATTCAGATCTTCTCTCTGAATATTTTCAATAAGAGAAATTTCCACTATTTCCTGTGATGAAAACTCTTTGACAACTACCGGCACTTCTTTGAGTCCTGCCATCTTGGCTGCACGCCAGCGTCTCTCTCCTGCAACTATTTCATAGTAGTCCTTCTTATCGGACACGAGAAGTGGTTGCAAAATTCCATACTGTTTAATGGACTCAGATAATTCCAAAAGTGCATCTTCATCAAATTTCTTGCGTGGCTGTTCACGGTTCGGTTCAATCATGGATATTTTCATCATTCTCTCACCCGTTCCGTTTTCCTGTTGACTGGATTTGCTTTCTTCACTTATAACTGGTTTGGTCGGCTTTACAGTTTTTACTGTTTTCGGTTTATTTTGCACTGTTTTTTCCGGAAACAATGCATCCAGGCCTCTACCAAGTCCTGATTTCTTTCCAGCCATTATTCGCCCTCCCTGTTGATTACTTCTTCTGCAAGCAGACGATATGCCTCTGCTCCTGATGATCTGCTGTCATACAAGGTAATTGGCTGACCATAACTTGGTGCCTCTGCCAGTCTGACATTTCTCGGAATGATTGTTTTGTAGATATTCTGCTGAAGATTATCTTTTACATTTTCTACAACCTGCAGAGAAAGATTAGTTCTTGCATCATACATAGTAAAGACAACGCCTTCCATGACAAGTTTCTTATTCAAACGTTCCTTTACCAGATCAATTGTATGTATCAGCTGGGACAGACCTTCCAGTGCATAGTACTCGCACTGAATCGGAACCAATACAGAATTGGCAGCTGTCAGAGCATTGATTGTAAGCATATTCAAAGACGGCGGGCAGTCCATGATAATATAATCATATTTTCTACGAACCTTGTCTATGATTCGTTTCATGATGTATTCCTTATCATCCACACCAATCAGTTCAATCTCTGCTCCAGATAAATTTACATTAGAAGGAATCAGATCCACATTTTCAACCACATCTTTGACAATGGTGTTTTTTGCTTCTGCTTCCCCAAGGAGTAACTCATATAATGTATTCTCAACATTATTTTTATCTACTCCCAGTCCACTTGTAGTATTCCCCTGCGGATCAATATCTATCGCAAGAACTTTTTTACCTTTTTCGGCAAGACAAGCAGAAAGATTAATTGCGGTAGTTGATTTACCAACTCCACCTTTCTGATTTGCTACTGCTATTACTCTTCCCAAGATTCATCCTCCCTTCGGGATATCAAAACTATACATAGATTGTTTGAAGTATAGCGTACTGTTGATATTATAACACTTTTAATATTATTGTTCCACAAAATGTTTCACGTGAAACATTAAAAAAGGAGAAAGTTTTCGGTGGATTATTGTTTATATTTGACAAAGAGTGAATAGAAGGACTCGGGTATTGTTCACGCAATGTATAAAGAACTGTCTCTGTAACGGCTTCGTCGTTCGAAAGTTCTATGAGATAACCTGTCTGCCAGGAGCATACATAATAATCACAAACTCGCTTCGCTCACACAGTGTGATTATTATGTATTACGCAGTCAGAACATCTCTAAGAACTTCCATGAACTCCTGCAGAATGTTGCAGCACAGTTCTTTTTTATTGCTGTTTATACCCGTATCTAAGGGGAATCGCGGTGGTCAGAAGGAATCGCTTTTTTCAGATAACGAGCCACCGCTGGTAAATGTTTCACGTGAAACATTGCAAAAATTAGTAGCCAAAAGTCATAACCAGGCAATCACAATATCCAGCTTTTGTGCATAGTAAAGTGCCCAATACCGTAAGATATTTCACTTAAAGCATTACAATGATCAGCACTTAACGAACCCATAGCTACGTAAATCATGAAAGATTTATCAGGCATAACAAACAAACTTCTAATAATATAGGGTATTTCACATTCAACATCGAACATTGCGGAAATCAGCAATCCGAAAAATGTATCTGTACAAACAAGCATTTTACTCATAGCAAATTGTAATAACTCAGGATATTTACGTGAAATACTATAGACTCAAAAACAAAAAATCAGACTTACTCGGGTATTATTCACGCAATGTATAAAGAACTGTGATTGCAACGGCTTCGTCGTTCGGAAGTTCTATGAGATAACCTGTCTGCCAGGAACATACATAATAATCACAAACTCGCTTCGCTCACACAGTGTAATTATTATGTATTACGCAGTCAGAACATCTCTAAGAACTCCCATGAACTCCTGCAGAATGTTGCAGCACAGTTCTTTTTCATTGCTGTTTATACCCGTATCTAAGGAGAATCGCGGTGGCCAGAAGGAATCGCTTTTTTCAGATAACGAGCCACCGCTGGTAAATGTTTTACGTGAAACATTGCAAAAATTAGTAGTCAAAAGCCATAACCAGGCAATCACAATATCCAGCTTTTGCGCATAATAAAGCGCCCAATATCGTAAGGCATTTCATTTAAAGTATTACAATGATTAGCACTTAACGAACCCTATAACTACGCAAATCATGAAAGCATTTATCAGGCATAACAAACAATCTTCTAATAATATGGGGTATTTCACATTCAACATCGAGCATTACGGAAGTCGGCAATTCGAAAGGTATGTCTATGCAAACAAGCACTTTACTCATGGCAAGTTCCAACAACTCAGGATATTTACGTGAAATATTATAGACTCAAAAACAAAAAATCAGACTTACTCGGGTATTATTCACGCAATGTATAAAGAACTGTGATTGCAACGGCTTCGTCGTTCGGAAGTTCTATGAGATAACCTGTCTGCCAGGAACATACATAATAATCACAAACTCGCTTCGCTCACACAGTGTAATTATTATGTATTACGCAGTCAGAACATCTCTAAGAACTCCCATGAACTCCTGCAGAATGTTGCAGCACAGTTCTTTTTCATTGCTGTTTATACCCGTATCTAAGGAGAATCGCGGTGGCCAGAAGGAATCGCTTTTTTCAGACAACGAGCCACCTCTGGTAAATGTTTCACGTGAAACATTGCAAAAATTAGTAGTCAAAAGCCATAACCAGGCAATCACAATATCCAGCTTTTGTGCATAGTAAAGTGCCCAATACCGTAAGATATTTCACTTAAAGCATTACAATAATCAGTACTTAACAGCTCCATAGCTACGCAAATCATGAAATCATCTATCAGGCATAGCAAACAACCTTTTAATGATATGGGATATATTACATCAAACATCGAGCATTACGGAAATCAACAATTCGAAAAGTATGTCTATACAAACAAGCATTTTACTCATGGCAAATTGTAACAACTCAGGATATTTGCGTAAACATCTCATAGATTATCTGTGTAAAAGTCATGGCTACGCACGCAGATCCACAACATTAGACATTTCAAGCACATTAAATTGCCAATGCCATAGAACAAGCAATAGTCGAAAAGTATAACCAATAATTCATAATATCTGGCATTTAATCATCGTAAATTGCCAATGCCAAAAAACATTTTGCATAAACATTTTAGGAATCAGCCAGCTATTCTAATATCACGCCCTCGTAATTTATACACTTTTTATAATGTTTTCTGAATATTCCATTGTTTCATTTGAATTTTCTGTTTTATTTATTTTCAAAAAGGCATAAGTCGGAGTGTCTTTCTTTCAAGTACAAATGTCTTTTTATCCTCTCATTTTTAATTCATTTATTTACTCAACTATAGTATATTGTCTTCAAAATATCTTCATATCATCCGTCTTTCTTGTGCATCTGTGCATATTCGCATCCATCATCGTTTGTTTTCGTACCCTTTTATCGTCTCTTTTTACTCTGTTTTCTTATTCTTGTCCTTCTTGAGAATGCATATTTCATTTATAAATATACATTCTCGAGTTGTATATTATTCGTGCATATCACCGTGCTTATAGTAAAAAATCGCCACCTGTGTTCTATCGCGGAGCTGCAATTTATCCAAAATCGCACTCAAATAGTTCCGAACTGTTCCTTCGCTCAAATACATTTTCGCTGCGATTTCTTTGTTGCTGTACCCATTTGCAATCAGGCAGATAATCTCTTTCTCTCTTTCATTAATTTCGCAGGAATTATAGTCAAATCCTGCTTTTTCTTGTATTAAGTCCGGTATTTTGGACATTATTTCCTGCCCAAATACTGTCTGTCCCGAATATACCGCACGAATAGCCGGTAGAATATTTGCATAATCCTGCTTAAGTAAATAACCTTTTGCTCCAAGCCGAAGCGCTTTTACAATATACTCGTCATCCAGAAATGTAGTAAGAAGTAATATATTTGCCTCTGGATTTTCTTTTAATATTTTCCCGGAAGCTTCCAGGCCATTCATATTTTTCATTCGAATATCCATCAACAACACATCTGGTTTATGTATTTCAAACAGCTCTACCGCTTCCCTGCCATCTGTTCCAGTTGCAACCACCTGTATATCTTCATTAATACCCAGGATTGTTTTCAAAGCCTCTGTAACCAGGCAATCATCATCCACTATTACAATTTTCATGTTTTATAAACCCTCATTTTCCCTGAGATTCCATTTAGTCTGTTTAGGGATTATAATAAAAATCTGAAATCCTTTTTCTCCATCGATCTGTAACGTTCCATTTAATGCTGTAACACGTTCCTGCATATTTTTCAGTCCTATTCCCGTTGAATTTTCAGCATAATCCCGGCACCCTTTTCCGTTATCTTTAATGCAAAGCTGATACATCGCCGGATGCTCTCTCATTGTAATTTTTATTCGTGTCGCATTGCTATATTTATCAGCATTCGACAGTGCTTCCTTTGTAATGCTAATAAAGCAGTATTTTATATTACTGGGTATTATTTCGGACATATCATATTCCATTTCTACATTTTCTCTTTTAAAGTCCGAAATAATGTTCTTTATTGTTTCTTCAAGATTAATCGCATCATCATGAAGATCGTGTACACTGGAACGAATACTGTTCATCGCAGAATTAAGTGAACCGTCCAATCCTGTCAACAGATTATCCAGATTTGGATCCTTATTTATGGCCCTTATAGCACCTGTCAAAAGAATTGTTCTCGATAATACATGGCCTACATTATCATGTATTTCTCTTGCAATTCGGTTTCTTTCGCGAAGTGTTGCCGCATAAATTTCAGAATTTTGCTTCTCTGCCAATGCCCTGTTTTTTTCCGACAGAAGAATCGTTTTTTCTTCTCCCGTGTCCATAATTCGGCGTATTTCATTGTCCTTTTTATTGTACTTACGCGTTTTTTTCTCTAATATCGCCGCTGTCAGACTTCCGAGTAAAAAATCTGCCATTAAACCTTTCTGCGGACTTTTATAATTCAATAAAAAATATATACCAGCCATGATTCCCGTAAAAGCGATCTGCCAGTTTCCTTCTTTCAGCAATATATAGATCAGCACAGGATAAAAAAGGCTCACCTCCGGCACAAATGCTGCTGATACCAAAAACATTGCACAGGTAATGATCTTTATCTCTTTTCTTTGTAGAAAATAGATTTCGCATATCAGAATCAAAGTCCAGAGAAATGCAAAAATAAACGCTCTGTCCAGATCAATCCATAGCAATGCCGCCAGGCCATACAGAAATACTACACCTGTGTCTTGAAAATATCCCATATCTCTCCTATCTCATAACTTTTTATAAAGTTTTTTAATATCCATGCAAAAAGCTTTTATACTTCGTCCTGTTTTTCACTATAATATAATAATATAACACATTCCGAGCGCCTCAAAGTGACAAATGTCATATCTTTTCCATGACATCATGCACTTGGTATTTTGTACAATTTATTTTATAGTATAATCATGCAAACGCATACAAATGTCTGCATGTCAATCAAATCACTTACTACCGGGAGGAATTATTATGATTCATATAGAAAATCTGGTAAAACGATATGGCGATCTGGTTGCCTTAAATCATCTGAACCTGGATATCCACGAAGGTGAGATTTTTGGATTGCTCGGTCCTAACGGCTCCGGAAAGACCACCGCGATCAATTGCCTGCTCTCTCTTTTAAAATATGATAAAGGCACGATTGAAGTCTTCGGACAGTCCATGAGCCCTGATAATTACGAAGCCAAGAAACAGATTGGTATCGTTCTGCAAAATGTCGCTGTTTTTGACGAACTGACTGTATATGAAAACATTGATTATTTTTGCGGATTATACATATCGGATAAGAAAAAAAGGAAAGAACTGGTAGATGAGGCCATTCAGTTTGTCGGACTTGAAGATTACTGCAAAATGCGTCCAAAAAAACTTTCCGGTGGCCTTTTACGAAGACTGAATATCGCCTGTGGAATCGCCCACAAGCCACGCCTCATCATTCTGGACGAACCTACTGTAGCAGTTGACCCGCAAAGCCGCAATAAGATTCTTGAGGGTATCCAGAAACTGAACGAGCAGGGTTCCACGATTATTTATACTTCCCATTACATGGAAGAAGTCGAACAGATCTGTACACGCATTGCTATTATGGACCATGGACGCGTGATTGCTTCCGGAACCACCGAAGAATTGAAAAAAATGATCAAAACCGGTGAAACTATCACTGTGGAGGCAATTCCTCTGGAAGAAAAACATTTGCAGAATATCCGCAACCTTCCACATGTATTTGATATTCATTATGAAAACCAGATTCTCACGCTCCGCTGTACCGGTGCTCAACATAATCTGATACGACTCCTGAATTATCTCCAGAGTCAGGACATTACTTTCGGAAGAGTTTTTTCTGAGCTTCCGACTTTGAATGATGTTTTTCTGGAGATTACAGGAAAACAGCTTCGCGATTAATACTTTTTGACATTTTCATACAATATACTCCAGAAAGCATTTTGTATAATTATGCAAAAACGTGTATAAAAACTAGCAGAAAGGATTTTTTATGTTCCATTTAATAAAATATAATATTCTGGTCAAATTCCGGAATTTTAACATGACCTTCTGGCCGCTTGTCTTTCCTCTGATTCTCGGAACATTCTTCTTTTTCGCCTTTGGAAATCTGAATGACGCAGATTTCGAAACTGTTCAGGTCGCTATGGTACAGGAAACTGACAGCAATCCCCTGTTCAGTTTCTACATTGAACAGATTGAAAAAAGTGATCCCGATCTGTTAAATATCCGGGAAATGGACGAAGATACAGCTCTTGCTGCCTTAAAAGCTAAGAAAATATCCGGTATTTATTACAATAAAATGACACCGTCCCTGATGGTTAATGCACACGGCATACCGGAAAGTATCCTGCAGTCTGTTCTGGAAAGCTACAGCAACAGCCTGCACACCATCCAAAGTATCATGAAAAACCACCCTTCCGGAATTCTGGATGGTCTTTCACAGATGGCAGATACCCGTGAACTGGTACAGGAGATTTCTCTGGGTGGAAAAACAATTGATGGTAATTCGCAGTTTTTCTACGCTCTAATCGCCATGGCATGTCTGTATGGATGCTTTATCGGCTTTGGATCTGCAATCACGTTACAGGCCAATTTAACGGCTCTGGCGGCAAGGCGTTGTGTTACTCCTACCCATAAGCTCAAACTGATCCTGTCGGAACAGATTGCATCTTTCCTGCTTGGTTACATTGATGTAATCATCCTGCTTATCTATCTCCGCAATATTTTAAAGCTTGATTTCCAGGGGCAGATGGGAAAAATGCTTATCATCTCCCTGTTTGGAAGTCTGATCGGTGTTTCAATGGGAATTTTTGTCGGCAGTCTCGGAAAAATAAGCGAAGGCATTAAAGTTGCCATTATCCTTGCGCTTTCCATGGTATGCAGTTTCCTTTCCGGGCTTATGAACAGCTCCATGAAAGATCTTGTGGAAAAACATGCCCCGATCATCAACCGGATCAATCCCGCAGCTCTGATCTCAGATGCTTTTTACTGTATCAATGTTTACGATGATCCCGCTCGCTATTACCGGAATCTCATTACACTGGCTGGCATGAGCATCATTTTTGTACTTGCTTCATTTTTACTGATCAGGAGGAATCGCTATGACAGTATTTAAAGGCTATATGAAAATATTAAAAAAGAATCTTGGCCTGGTAAGCATCTATCTGGTTATCTTTTTCTCCGTTGCCATGGCTCTTCAGGCTGCCGCCCGTAAAGACCGTCTCGAAGACTTCCAGAAAACCAGCGTAAACGTTGCAGTTGCTGATCAGGATGACAGCATCCTTTCTCATGCACTCACCGATTATCTCGGAACCATACATAACGTATCCGAAATTTCCAGCGATCCTGCTGTGATGCAGGAAGAACTTTACTACCGAAACACAGAATATATTGTACAAATTCCGAAAAATTTTTATGAAACCTGCATTGTACAAGGCACCCCAATCTCTGTCACAAAGGTTCCAGGTTCTTACACTTCCTTCTATGTAGACCAGCAGATTAACGCATGGCTGAACAATATACGCACTTACATCTCAGCCGGCTTTTCTCAGGAAGAAGCATCAAAGGCGGCTCTTGTCCAGCCCACAGCCGAAGTTTCCATGTATCAGGATGCGACGACCATAACCGAAACTCCGGGATATACCTATTATTTCCGCTATGTCCCTTATCTGTTTCTGGCTGTACTTTGTTACTCCATGGGATATCTTCTGCTTGCCTTCCAGAAAGAAGACATCCAAAAACGTATGCAGGCTTCTGCCATATCCATACGCCGTCAGAATCTGGAAGGACTCCTCGCCATGTTTACACTCGGTTTCGGATTATGGCTGATTGCTATCATCGGTGCAGTTATCATGTATCAGAAAGATTTTCTGGCTTCCCGTGTTCTGCTCTACTATCTTCTGAACACATTCCTGATGATGACAGTCGCACTGTCGCTGTCCTACCTGCTCGGCCTTTTCATAAAAAACAGCAACATGCTCAGCGGAATTTCCAATATTGTTTCTCTTGGCATGTGCTTTTTATCCGGTGTTTTCGTGCCCATGAGTATTATGGACAAAAAAGTTCTGAAGATTGCACAGTTCCTGCCGGTTTACTGGTATGAAAGCATCAATGAAACACTTTCCCAATATCGCACAGTTTCCGTTGATATCGCTGTTGATATCTGGAAGTCTATGGGAATTGAAGTTATGTTCACACTGGCATTCCTTACCATAATCCTGGCCGTCTCAAAATATAAGCGTCAGCGCTGATTTTGAAAATATTTTCATAAAAAAGAACTCATATCCGTAACTATACTGCCTCAAAATCAATTTTCAAGAGGCTGCCGCTCGGATATGAGTTCTCTTTATTTGTGTTTATTTAATTAGCTTTTTCATTCTTTAAAAGAAGATTCCAACCTGCTCCAGAAACTGTTCCGGAACTTCCACATGTGGAAAATGCTTAGTTTCCTTAAGTATTACTGCTTCTACAGAAGGATTTACATTCTGGTACGCTTCTATAATAGCCTCACCGTTGTTCTCAGCTTCACCTTCTACAATATAAAGGCTGTTATCAATCTCTTTGAGTGCACGGGTAATGTCAATATTCATGTACTTAGAAGCCTTGTTTGCATAAACATTCTTCGCATAGCATCCACCTCTGTGTGCTGCTTCATAATAAGCATCCTGCAGATCTCTGTCCGGATGGAATGGATCGAATGCATAATTCTCGATGAATTCGTTATTGATTGCATCTCTTGATACGACCATATGGTAAACCAACGTTCCAAATACAGGAATTTCCAGGCATTTGCGAAGCAGTTTTTCTTTCTTTCCAGGCATTTGTTTCAGGCTGGAAAGACTTACCGGATTCACCATCATGATCTTATTAAAAAGCTGTTTTTCATTATGGCATGCCATTACAACAAATGAACCTGCATAGCCATTCACGATCACGTCTGTTTTCTCTCCGATCACATTCTTGATGAAATCACAGATTGCCTGTACATAAACAAAGTTTGTATAGGTCATACCTGGCTTCTCAGAACGTCCACATCCAGGAAGATCAATGTTATACACGGTATGTTCCAGTGCAAGATCATCCTCAATACGGCTCCATTCAAATCCGGATCCACCCGGAAGCATGTCATGGATCAGAAGGATCGGGCTGCCTTTGCCTTTTTTTGTATAATAGATATCACCAAATCGCCAGTGATAATAATTTCTCACATCAGTATCCAGCATTTCCTTCAGACAGGCGGATGCTGCGATCACTTTATTTATAATATGGATAGTGGCAGTTGTTGTCGTAACCAGTGCTGCTATAGTCAGCAGACGTTTGCTGTGTTTCTTCATGTTCTACCTCCCTTTTTTCATCACCTGAATAGTTTTATTATACGATAAAAAAAGTGTTTTTACAATCTATAACAGTGAAAGAAGTTTCTCCACATCTTCCATTCTGGTTGCCCAGCTTGTTGCAAATCTGACTACGGTATGTGTATCATCCGCTTTTTCCCAGAAGCTGAACTGAACCTCTTTTTTCAGCTCTTCCATACGGCTGTTCTCCAGGACTACAAACTGCTGATTAGTAGGGGAATCGATGTAAAACTGATAGTCTTTTTCCTTAAGTCCCTCCTTGAGAACTGCTGCCGTCTCAATCGCATTTCGTCCAACTTCCAGATAAAGATCATCTGTAAAAAGAGCATCAAACTGCACGCCTACAAGTCTGCCTTTTGCCAGGAGCGCGCCATGTTGTTTGACTCTTGTAAGAAAATGTTTCGGCATACTGTCTCCTGTAAATACAACAGCTTCACCGCACAGTGCCCCAGCCTTGGTTCCTCCGATATAAAACACATCACAAAGTTTTGCAATATCCTGCAATGTTACATCTGTCTCTTTGCTGACAAGGCCATAGATCAGTCTTGCTCCGTCCATGAAAAGAGGAAGTTTATATTCTCTGCATACGACTGAGAGAGCTGTCAGTTCTTCTTTTGTATACAGAGTTCCATACTCTGTCGGATGAGAGATATATACCATTCCCGGAAATACCATATGTTCATGATTCTCATCCCCATAGAATGTCTCAACCAGATTCTTCAGGTCTGCCGCACAGATTTTTCCATTCTTTTCCGGAAGTGTCAGCACTTTATGTCCGGTAAATTCAATCGCACCGGCCTCATGCGTACTCACATGCCCTGTCTGAGCCGCTACAACACCCTCATATGGCTGTAACATTGTGTCAATGACAATCTGATTGGTCTGCGTGCCACCGATCAGCAAAAAGACTTCTGCGTCCTCACAGCCACATGCCTTCTTAATCTTTTCTTTTGCTTCTTCACAGTAATGGTCGGTTCCATAGCCCGGAAGCTGCTCCATATTGGTATCGATCAGGTGCTGAAGCACTTTTTCATGTGCACCTTCGGAATAATCATTTAAAAAATATAACATCTCTGGTTCCTCGCTTATTTTTATTGTGCATTAGTCCATTTTGTAGTAATATATATTTGTTGCCACTCCTAGATCGGCACGGAATAAAAATCCCCACGAGGTTCCAGCTCGTGGGGATTTTGCTGTCCATACGGACACTTTACAACTTTTTGCCTACTGGCATTATAGCATATGCATTTTTACTTTGCAATATACACTCCTAAGATTTTCAACTTGCCTCATCTTCCGTATCCGGATTTACCATCTTCTGATAAGCTTCATCCAGATCTTTCACATTCATCTTATTTACAAGATAAACTTTATCCTCAACAACTGCTGCATAGAAGTTCGTATCATATTCATAATACTTCACAGTTGTTTCGGTTCCGTTTGTATCCTTGAAGATGAAGGTATATGCCGTATCACCTTCCGGTGTATATTCTTCAGTGAGGCGTTCCTGTGCAGTCATGTTGACAAGTTTATTGTAAAAGGTCGTGAATGTAGATTCATCAAGATCATTACCATCTAATTTGTAAGAAGTTGTTGTAGTCTCTTCCTCGTCATCAGAAGAACTTTCGTCAGCGGAATCTGTATCTGTGGAGTTTTCATCAGATGCATCTTCACTACTTTCATCTGTGCTGTCTGTATCTGTGTCTTCTGTTGACTCTTCATCCTCAGCTTTCACTGTTTCCGTTACAACACTTACAGTATGGTCTCCGTCTGCTGTCTGAATTTCCAGGGAGTCCAGATCATTGACAGAAACATAGCTTACTGTCATGCTGTAGAAATCAGACATTGTGCTGTCAAGGATTTCTGTCAGAGAATCGTTAGTAATCGTATACACTTCTTTACTGTCATCTACTTTGACATAACGGTCACCATCTGTTTCATCTCCCACATAGATCGTAAGAGTTTTCTCCACAGTCTGTGTTTCCTGTTCATCCTCAGAGTCGTCTTCATCTGATGCATCTGCAGCTTCTGAAGTATCTGCAGCCTCTTCATCTGCAGTTTCACTGTCGTTCTCATCTGCCTCTGCATTTTCCTCAGAAGCATCTGTCGTGCTTTCTTCTGTGTCAGCATCTGTGGACTGCTCTGACTCCTCATCGCTCTCCACCGCTTCTTCTTCGGTATAGTTCACAGTAATCACTGCATACGGATCATCGAATCCATATTTAGAATCATCGGTACAATTATAATCCACAAATTTATCATATGCCAGAGAACCAATCGCAGAAGTCACATTTCCTGCCGCTGTCGTATCTGCTTTCTCTGTAGTCCTGCCGTCAGACACATTCCAGAACAGATTCTCTGCATCCTGTGTAAGTTCATATCCATCTTCTTTTTCTACATTCACATCTGTGATCGTAGCAGTCGTCACAGCCGGAAAAGTACCACTTTCCGCAAAATCATATAAAGTTCCCATAAATGGCTCTATAGATGTACTGGATACCAGATAAACATTTTTATCATCATCTGCCGTTTTCACATAATACTGACTGTTTGAAGATTCCATCCCAACTTCAAGAGTCGTATCTCCATCTGCTGTTGTCAGCGTGATGGTATTCTGCGGAGTATCCAGATCATATTCGCTCAAGTCCTCCACATCAGAAATCTCCTGATCCGCAGTCAGGGAAGCAACTCCCCTGACTGCACTGTCAACTGTATCCTGATTCACCGGAAAATCAGCATCCAATTTTTCCGTCCAGGTATCATCTTTTTTATCAAATTCCACGTTGTCCTGGTCTGCGGTAAAAGAAACGGCTGTTATATCATCGGCTTCCAGACTGACCAGATCTACACTCGTATCACTCTCTTCCGTTTCTTTTTCTTCCTGCGAGGTGACATAAAAGTTGACACCTTCATAAGCAGCACATAACACACCCAGCACAGCGACTGCTGAAACCAGTTTGACTGTTTTTTTCTTCATTTATGCCTTTCTCCTTTTCAGCCATACCATAAATCCGATTACAAGAAATACTACCGGAACGATTCCCATTACCATGATCTTCCAGAAACTTACATCATAAGCAGTCAGGGTCAGATAAGAAATCTGCAGGTTCTTGGATGGAACAGAAATCGTAGAAGTCTCATCATTACTGCACATCCAGTTCAGAGAGCTCATGATCATCTGTTCATTTCCGCCGGATACCATCTGGTTGATCTGGCTGTCCATCAGATTGGAAGTTGAATAGTAAACAATCTGCGTTTCTTTGTCATCATCCAGGGTTTCTGTGATGCTCACCCCAAGGTCAAATGGTCCCTCAATATCATCAGAAGTCTTTTCAATACTTCCACTGTTGACGTCTACCTTGGAATATGCACTGTCAGAAGTTGTCAGAAGGCTGTTGATCGTAACAGTATCTCTCACACTGTCTGACTGTTTGATTCCCTGGGCATATGGCATCAGCACATAATAGCCTTTGGATGCAAAATCAGAAATTGCATCTGTGCTGTTAACAGTCGGTACCAGATAATATGGCATCTGTGCATAATGCTGTGTATCGCCTTCGATCACGATGCCATCGGTTCTTTCCACGCCATAGTTTGCAAGAACTGCATCAAAATTATCCATAGATTCTTCTGTATAATCAGAGAAAATCAGGGCTTTACCACCATTTTCAAGGTAATCAATAATTGCATCTCTTTCTGATTCAGAAATATCAGAAGTCGGTGCATTGATAAGCAGGCACGCTGCATCATCCGGTACGCTCTCTTCTGTAATCAGATTCAGTGACTGGATATCAATATTGGCCTTCTGGATATCCTCCTGGATTGTGGAATCCAGATCTTTCTCTCCATGTCCGTCCAGTGTATAAAGAACAGGAAGATCTTCCGATGTCACATAAGAGATTGCACTGTCAATCTGACCTTCTCCATCAAATCCTGTGGTAGTGTAACTGTAAGTATTATAATCCATAGAAGATTCATAAATGCTGTTATAATCTACAACTTTACTTCTGTCACCACATACAACGATCAGACTGTTTGCAGAAACATCATCACTCGTATATTCAGAAGTAAATTTCGGATTTACGACCGGGTCCTTCTGCTCTACGGTGATATGATCCGATTCCTCATCGTATTTTTCCAGAAGTTTTTTGATAGTCTCATCTTCAGATCCACTCTGTACAACCTGATAGATCGTTACATCTTTGTCCAGATCTTTCAGGAATTTCTTTGTATCATCCCCGATACTGTACAACTTCTGATCGCTGACATCCACTTCTGTATATTTTGATGGAAGGGAACCAACGATCATATTGATCACAAGAACGATGACTACAAAAACAGCACTGATGACAACACTGTAGGAACCATTTTTAAGATATTTCTTATTCATGGAATCCTTTATTTTCTGTTTCAGTGGTTTCTTTTCTGTCTCTTTTGACGGATTTTCTATCTTATCTGCCTTTTTTGTTTTCAGTTTTTCCGTAAATTTCATTGTTTCCCACCTCCTTAATTCCAACGTCTCTTGGCAATCGACTGTACAGTCAGGAACAGGCAGACTGCAATCACAGACACAAAATAAATGATCCCTTTGACATCAAAGATTGCATTTGCAAAATTGTCAAAGTGACTGCTCAGATTAAAGATATCCAGTACTTTCTGGATCCCACCTGAAAAGAAGCTGGAATTTACAACGTAAACAATTGCCAGGGCAATCTCTCCGACTATGCAGATCACTGCAGAGATAAAAAAGTTCTTGATCATCGTATAGATCACGATTGCTGCTGCCAGGATCAGAAGCCCAAATGTAATGCAGGTGGAAAGCGCTCCTTCTGAGAAGAAAGAGGAAATTCCATTCATCATATAAAAAGCAAACAGAATGACAAAAGTCAGCACTGCTGCAATTACCTGGCTTTCAGTCAGGGATGAAATAAACACACCAATTGCAAGGTTTGCACAGCCAAGAAGGAAAAATCCAAGTACTGCGGTATATGCTGCTCCCAGAGACACTGTTCCGAATTTTGTCATAAGCAGCGGATACAGACACATGATCAGCATCGGGATTGCAAAAATAGTAACCAGTGCAAAATATTTTCCAAGTACAATTTTTTCTACAGATACCGGTGCTGTGAGAAGCAGCTGGTCTGTTTTCTGTTTCCGTTCCTCGGCAAGAACTCTCATAGTAAGAATCGGTACACTGATCAGAAATACAAAAGTCAGCGCACTCAAAGTATACTCAAAACGCGGATATGCCGCTCCAAGCTGATATGCTGAAAAATAAATACCTGTCAGTAACAGAATAAAAAATATAAATAAATAGCCGATCATGGAAGTAAGATAACTTCTCAGCTCTCTTTTATATACTGCGATCATTTATCTTCCCCCTCCTTTTTGTCTGTTTCCTGTGCCTTCAGAAATTCTTCCGCTTCACTGGCACTGTTGATCTCCGGTTTCTTTTCTTCTTTCTTTTCGGAAGGTTTCTTTTTATCATCCTCGGTCAGTTCAAGGAAGATTTCCTCCAGAGATACTTTCTTAGACTGCATTTCCAGAATCGGGCAATGTACATCTGCCATCTTGAAGAAAACATCTTCGCGGATATCTGTGTCTTCTTTGGTAGAAAGCGTTACATTCCATACATGTTCTTCTTTAGCAGAAGCCACTGTAACGTCTTTGACACCTTCAATCTGTCCAAGAGCCGTACGGATACGATCTTTCTCGCCTTTTACAAGCAGATTCAGGGTATTGGAACCTTCTGCAAGTTTACCGAGATTCTCCGGCGTATCACTGGCAACCAGCTTTCCGTGAGAAATGATCAGTACGTAATCACAGACCGCACTTACTTCAGAAAGAATATGAGAACTCAGAATAACGGTATGTTTCTTTTTAAGACTCTTGATCAGATCACGAATCTCAATGATCTGTTTCGGATCCAGTCCTACTGTCGGCTCATCCAGAATAATCACTTCCGGATAACCCAGAATTGCCTGTGCAAGACCGACCCTCTGTCTGTAACCTTTGGAAAGATTCTTTATCAGACGATTTTTCATGTCTGTGATTTTTACCATCTCCATGACTTCTTCTACCATGGATTTCTTTTGATCTTTTGGAATTTTTTTGAGATCAGCAACGAAATTCATATATTCGCCCACTGTCATATCGAAATAAAGAGGCGGCATTTCCGGCAGATAGCCGATACATTTTTTGGCCTGCTCTGGTTCATCCAGTATATCATGACCGTCGATAGTTACCGTCCCCTCCGTAGATGCTATATAACCGGTAATCATATTCATGGTCGTAGATTTACCAGCTCCGTTTGGCCCCAGAAAGCCGTAGATTTTGCCTTTCTCAATCTTAAAAGAAAGGTGGTCAACCGCAGTATGGTCTCCATAACGTTTGACCAGATTGTTTACTTCAATCACAAGTCTCTCCTCCTTTTTCTATTAACAGAACTTTTTTATTCTGCAATTTTTAAGAATAAAACCCAAAACAAAAGATGCCTCCAGGTGAAACAGAGATAGGGGGTACCTGGAAGCATCTTCCATCATGAGCCGGACTTTTTGTCCGCTCTGGAAATATTCTATGAGGAAGTTGTGATAAAAATAGGATAAATCTGTGATGTTTCTGTGAAAATACAGTGCACTTGTAAAAAGCTTTTGCAGAAAAGTTTTGTGAAAAAGCTTCTTTTCTATGAAAGTGGCTCTTTCAACGGTGTTCCTGCTTTACGCGGATAACGTCCCGGTGTTGCTTTCATTTTCTCGATCACGACAAGAGAACGCTGAATCTCGGAATCCGGAAGGTTAAAATAAACGACATCCTGAATCTTTCCACCGAGAATTTTAACTGCTTTTTCTGCCTGCTGCAGTTCTTCCTGAACTGTCCCGGACTTATAAGAAATAAAATGTCCGCCAACTTTTACATACGGAAGGCAGTACTCAGACAGCGTAGCCAGATTGGATACTGCGCGGGACACGCACAGATCATACTGTTCCCGGTATGCTTTGTTTTTGGCAAATTCTTCGGCTCTTCCATGGATGGCTGTGATGTTTTCCAGCTTCAGCAGAGCAAATGTTTCTTCAAGGAAATTTACTCTCTTTTTCAGAGAATCGAGAAGGCATGCCTCCAGATGTGGAAATGCGATCTTAAGTGGCACTCCCGGAAATCCGGCTCCTGTTCCAATATCCATGATTTTTTCAACTTTTGTCATATCTACAGCCTTCACACAGGCAAGGCTGTCCAGAAAATGCTTTACCAACACTTCCTGAAATTCTGTAATTCCAGTCAGATTCATGACTTTGTTTTTTTCTACCAGATATTCATAAAATGTAATAAACTGCTCTTTTTGCACATCATTCAGGGCAATTCCAAGTTCTTCACAACCCTGCTCCAGTACTTTCAGATCATAAGACACTCTTCGGTCCTCCTGTTCTTGAAAATTTGTTTTCTCATGAATTTCTTCTGTATTGTTCCAGATATACCAGCAATACAGAGATATCTGCCGGTGATACGCCGGAAATACGAGACGCCTGTCCAATGGAGATCGGACGGTACTCTTCCAGTTTCTGTCTTGCCTCAATGCGAAGACTGCCGACTTTTTCATAATCCAGATCTTCCGGAATCTTCTTGGCTTCCAGTTTCTTGAACTGCTCTACCTGTTTGAGCTGTCTCTTGATATAGCCTTCGTACTTCAGATTTATTTCTACCTGCTGTTTTACATCCCATGGGAGTTCTGGTCTCTCCGGATCGATTGGTGCCAGATCTTCATAATTCAGTTCCGGTCTGCGGATCAGTTCTGCAATCGTTGTACCTGATTTCAGAAGAGTGCTTCCTTTTTCTTCCAGCAGTTTCTGCACTTCCGGATTTCCTCCGATCGTTGCATGCTCCGTACGGTCGATTTCTTTCTGGATAGCCTCTTCTTTCCTGAGGACTGCCTGATAAGTTTCCTCATCGATCAATCCAACCTGATAACCTTTCTTGCGGAGACGAAGATCTGCATTATCCTGTCTCAGAAGCAGACGGTATTCCGCACGACTGGTCATCATTCGATATGGCTCATGATTCTCTTTGGTAACCAGGTCATCGATCAACACACCAATATAAGCTTCTGAACGGTCCAGTACCAGCTGTTCCTGTCCCTTGACTTCCATTGCCGCATTGATTCCGGCAATCAGTCCCTGTGCTGCTGCTTCTTCATATCCGGAGCTTCCATTGAACTGGCCGCCGCTAAAAAGCCCCTTGATCTTTTTGAATTCCAGCGTCGGGTAAAGCTGACGTGGATTAATGCAGTCATATTCGATCGCATAAGCATTCTTGACGATTTTTGCGTGTTCCAGTCCCGGAACAGAATGATACATGGCATCCTGAACATCCTCAGGAAGCGAACTGGACATTCCTCCGATATACATCTCATTCGTATACAGCCCTTCCGGTTCAATAAATACCTGATGACGGTTTTTATCTGCAAAACGAACTACTTTATCTTCAATGGATGGACAATATCTCGGTCCGGTTCCCTCGATCATACCGGAATACAACGGAGAACGATCCAGGTTGTTGCGGATGATCTCATGTGTTTTTTCATTGGTATAAGTCAACCAGCAGGATTTCTGTGGAATCTGTACAGACTCCGGATCTGTGGAAAATGAGAACGGAACAACTCTCTCATCCCCAAACTGCTCTTCCATCTTGGAATAATCAATGGTATTTCCTGCGATTCGTGCCGGAGTTCCTGTCTTGAAACGGAACATTTCGATTCCAAGTTCCTTAAGGGAATCCGTCAGATAATTTGCCGCCTGTAATCCGTTCGGACCAGTATAATTACTTACATCTCCATAGATGCATCTTGCTTTGAGGTAAGTTCCTGTACAGAGTACGACCGCCTGGCAATGATAAACAGCACCTGAATAAAGCTGTACTCCGGTAATCTTACCATCTTCCACCAGAAGTTTCGTGACTTCACCCTGTTTGATCGTCAGATTTTCCTGATTCTCCAGCGTTTTTCTCATTTCGGTACTATATGCCTGTTTGTCTGCCTGTGCCCGCAGTGAATGCACCGCCGGACCCTTTGACTTATTCAGCATCTTGGACTGAATAAAAGTTTTATCGATATTTTTACCCATCTCTCCGCCAAGTGCATCCAGTTCTTTGACCAGATGTCCCTTGGAACTTCCGCCTACATTCGGATTACATGGCATCAGTGCAATACTGTCTACGCTTACAGTAAACATTACGGTGTCCAGCCCCAGACGTGCACCGGCAAGTGCAGCTTCACAGCCTGCATGTCCTGCGCCTACTACAACAATATCGCAGGTCTTTTCCAGAGTTCTGTTCTCCATTGTTTTTCTTCCCTTCTTACTTTATTATCTATCTGTTATGATACTTACGGATTGTTACATGCTACGCACTCTTATATTATTTTCCAACACAGAATTTACTGAATATCTCGTTTACAAGATCTTCTCCCACGGACTCACCTACAATGCGTCCAAGACTCTCGTATGCGTTCATCAGATCGATGGAAAAGAAATCCTCCGGCATTCCCATCTCAATACTGCCCAATACAAGTTTCAGACTCTCTTTCGCCTCTTCAAGTGCAGCTCTATGACGTGCATTGGTTATATAAACCTCATCATTAAAAGAAAGCTCTCCATGGAAAAACATTCTCTTGATCTCATCTTCCAACTGGCTGATTCCGGTTTCTTCTACAACAGATACCGAAATTACCGGACTGCCTGTTTTTGTTCTAAGTTCTTCAATATCAACAGCTGCCGTAAGGTCTGTTTTATTATAGATGACAATACTCTTTCGCCCGGCAAGAAGTTCCATGATCTCACGATCATTGTCATCCAGCGGAAGTGACGAATCCACTACATAAAGAATCAGATCTGCGTCCTCCGCCATCTGTTTTGCCTTGCCTACACCAATCTTTTCGACAACATCTTCTGTCTCCCGGATTCCGGCAGTATCGATCACGCGAAGCGTGATCCCATTCAGGGAAATATATTCCTCCAGAATATCTCTTGTGGTTCCGGCAATCTCTGTAACGATCGCACGGTCTTCTCCAACCAGAAAATTCAGAAGAGAAGATTTTCCGGCATTCGGTTTTCCAAGGATAACTGTCTTTATTCCTTCCTGAATCATTCTTCCGTCATCAGCCGTTTTCAACAGCTCGCTGATGTTTTCGCACTCTTTTTCCACAATTCCCTGTAGCTCCTGTGGATAGCCTGTGAGGTCAAAATGCTCCGGATCATCCAGTGCCGTCTCAATATATGCAATCTGATGAAGCAGTTTTGCACGGATTTCCCTAACTGCTCTCTGCACAGATCCTTTTAACTGCTCTACAGAACTCTTTAGTGCCATAGAATTTTTTGCCTGGATAACATCCATAACAGCCTCCGCCTGAGACAGATCCAGCCTGCCGTTCAGAAAGGCCCGTTTTGTAAATTCTCCTGGTTCTGCGATAACTGCACCGTTTTTCAATACAGTTTCCAGAACACGTTTCATGGCGTATACTCCACCATGACAATCTATTTCTACAGTATCCTCACCAGTATAAGTGTGAGGTCCTTTCATGATCATAACCAGTACTTCATCTACAACTTCTTCACCATCATAGATAAATCCATAATGGATGGTATGGCTGCTGACTTCACGGATATCTTTCCTGCCGTTTTTGGAACGGTAGATCTTCGCGATCACATTCATGGCTTCTTCGCCACTGATGCGGACGATACCGATGCCTGAAGCGCTCATTGCTGTAGAGATTGCTGCAATTGTTGCGTCCATATTTCCTCCTTATAAATGAACCACCTGCTGACGCAGATATCTTTATTTTTTATAAAGTACAATTACTCCATGTCTTTGACATTCCCTTAATCGTACAAAAAAAATGTTACCCCAGAAGAAAGCACACGTTCATTACGTGTTATTCACGCTTTCACCTAGAATAACATTTTATATTTCAGTTGTGAACTGTTTTCACTACCGATTTAGTATCTTTTTAATTTAACAACTACATGACGGTAAGGTTCTTCGCCCTCACTGACTGTTTCAACAAATTTGTTGCCCTGCAATGCGGAGTGGATGATTCTTCTCTCATAAGGATTCATCGGCTCAAGTACAACAGGTTTTCTGGTCTTCTTTACTTTGTAGGCAATTCCTCTTGCCAGGTTTTCCAGAGTTTCTTTACGACGTCTTCTGTAATCCTCTGTATCCAGTTTGACACGAATATAATCTGATTTGCCTTTGTTTACAACAAGACTTGTCAGATACTGAAGAGAATCCAGTGTCTGTCCTCTCTTACCGATGAGGATTCCCATATCTTCGCCTTCAAAATCAACTTCCAGACATCCGTCTGTTGTGTTGTATTTGGAAGTAATCTGTACTTCGCCAAGATCCATGGAACCAAATACATCACGAAGGAATACAAGTGCTCTCTCTTCGATATCTTTGATCTCCTCAGGATCTGTAATGATTTCGATCGGTTTTGACGCCTTTACTGTTTTTTCCTTCGCCGGTCTTTCTTTTGGTTCTCTCGCCGGCTTCTCTTTTGCCGGTTTTTCGCGGAACTGTTTTTCCTTTACAGGTCTCGGCTGTTTTTCTTCTTTTGATGCTTTTGCGGTTTCTGTCTTGATTTCCGGTTTCACATCGTTCTGTCTGGAAACGGATTTCGGTGCAGATTTCTTTGTTTCTTTTACGGTTTCTTCTTTAAAAGCATCAAGTTTAACAGAATCAACGATCTTTTCGATCTCGTTTTCTTCGAAATTATTTTCTACCTTACGAGCTTTGATGATTGCCGGTTTGCTTCCGATTCCAAAGAATCCGGAACTTCCCTCGCTGATTACCTGAATATCAAGCTGGTCACTGGATACACCAAGTTCAATACATGCCTTGGTGATTGCTTCGCTTTTTGTTTTGGCGGAAAACTGCATATATTCATCCATGATAAAACCCCGACCTTCCTTTCCTGTTTCTCTTTATTTCTTCTTATTACGTTCTTCGAAATCTCTTACCAGATTTGCTTTGGCTGTGATGCTGCCTGCTTTTGCATGAGACGCATTCTTATAAGCATCTTCTACCTTTTTCGCACGGCTTGCTTCATCTGTTCCGCTCATGCCTTTTTCTACTTTGTTGATATTTCTGGCACTCTGATGAGCCTGGTTTGTGATCTTCTGAGGTGGAAGTCCTTCTTTTGCTCTCTTGGCTTCCATTTTTCTCATATTTTCATTTACAAGATCATCAATATCCATCTTATTCAGATGACGGTTAATAAGTACCTGCTGAATACTTCTTACAACTGCACTGGCGATCCAGTAAATACCAAGACCTACCGGGAATGTAAAACAGAAAAATGCGGACATAAGCGGCATTACTGTATTCATCGTCTTCATGGAACTTGCCATGGCATTGTTATCATCGTTGCCATTCTGTGTTGCTGCCTGCGGCATAAGCTTAAGATTCAGCATCTGTGTTGCCCATGAAAGAAGCGGAATTGCAAGAGCTGCAATGATAAGGATCAGGGATCCTGTCTTAATATAGCTCAGTGGCTGGTCAGCAATGTTCAGTACACCAAATGTCTGCATCTTCTGGATTTCAGAAGCAGTTTTGCTGATCTGATCAGAGAATCCTGAGAACTGACTGATATTCTGTAAAGATTCCCACTGAGACGGAGACAAGGCGTACAGGAAATCTACGATAGAATCTGCATTCTCAGTAACCTGTCTTACTCGTGTCATTTTGTTATCTGTGATAAAGTTATTGATGATATCTGTAAATCCGTCTACTGCGAGGATCTTTGTGCAGACACCATTAAATACATTATAAACACTGCCAACATATGCAGGAATGTTCTGGATTACCTGATACAGAGCATACAGAATCGGCAGCTGAATAGCGAGCTGTACGCAGCTTCCTGTCGCAGATACACCGTATTTCTGGTATACTGCCTGAGTCTCTTCCTGCATCTTCATCATAGAATCCTGGTCTTTTTTACCCTGATATTTCTTCTGGATCTTCTGAATCTCCGGCTGCATGATCGCACTCAGCTTGGAGAATTTCTGCTGTTTGATCTGCAGAGGAGTCATAAAAAGATAGATCAGAATACTGAAAATAATAATACACAGACCAAGGTTCTGAATTCCGAACATGTCCAGTACTTTGTAGATACCGTTCATGATCCAGCCCATTACGACTGCGATCTGACCAATGATCGGGGTACCACTCTTAGTAGCCAAAATCATACTTTCCAATTTTCTAGTTCCTCCTGGATAATCTTATGAAACAGTATGTTATCTGCTCCATTTACCTTTATGGTACGGGATCATATCCTCCATGAGAAAAAGGATTACAGCGTAATATTCTCCATATTGCAAGTAATCCTCCCTTAAGCGCACCATATTTTTCGATTGCTTCCAAACCATATTGAGAACATGTGGGAATATAAGGACATTTTGTTCTCTTCATCGGTGATATATATTTTTGATAGAGACGTATCATTTTAATAAGAAGTTTCTTTATCATCTGATTCTGCTCCTGTGATCTCATGTCTCTGTGCCAGATTCATAAAGGCACTCTCAATCTCCTGATAACTTCTGTCCTTTGCAGAATTACGGGCGATCACAACAATATCAATATTTCTGTCAAATGCTTCTTCATTTAAACGATAACTTTCTCTGATCAACCTGGTGAGTCTGTGGCGGACCACACTATTCCCTACTTTTTTGCTTACTGATATTCCCAGACGATTCTTCATGTGCTGATTAGGCAGCACGTACATCACCAGATACCGATTTGCTTTTGATGTTCCACGCTTGTAAACCTGTTGAAAATCTCTGTTTTTCTTTAAGGACTCTGAATATTTCATCGAATCCTCCTTTTTTCATTATAGAAGAAAAGACCACATCAACTGCGGTCTTATATCTTTAGGCTGATAACTGTTTTCTTCCTTTTAATCTTCTGGCAGCTAATACTTTACGGCCACCCTTTGTGCTCATACGAGCTCTGAATCCATGAACTTTAGCTCTGGATCTTTTCTTTGGCTGAAATGTCATTTTCATAGGTAAAGCACCTCCTTTATCTATTATAGCGTATTCGTAATATTTTCCTAGAACATCATTTCAATTATATTCATAATGTACCTGTTCGTCAAGCCAAAAATATTAAAAAAATCAAGAAAAATCAGCATTCTGGCCTATTGTGGATTAACCCACATATTTATGTGGAAAGTTCAGGTTGACGTAAAGTTATCCACTTTTTGTGGATAACTTGTGGATAACTCACGTTTTCCCTATGAAATTATCCCCATTTTTCGACTATGTTTTACACAATATGCGGAAAAAAGCCTGTATTTTACAATATTTTTGCTGTGGATACAGTTATACACAATCCCCATGGCCTGTTTTCCACTATTTCCAATCTTATGTAAACCTACGGGAAATTATCCACCATTTTAGGGTTATACACATGTGGATAAAGTGGAAAACTATCCTCATTCCCTGTGAATTTTCCCCATTCAAACCCCAAATAATCATTGCGATTCCCTACAATTTATTATAATATATAAAAGGATATTTATGTCTTATCAACAGTTACGACTTATATAATATACTTTCAAAGAAACCAGGAGATAGAAACATGGATAAAGTTATTGAAAATTGGGATGAAATTCTGCAAACAGTCAAAGCAGATTATGATGTGGGCGACGTTGCGTTTAATACCTGGCTCAAACCGCTAAAAGTCTATGATGTCAGAGATAAAGTGATCACGATTCTTGTTCCTTCGGAACAGGTTGTTTTGATAAACCTTCTTAATAAGAAGTATAAGCTTCTCCTTCAGGTCACAATCTGCGAAATCACCGGAATGGAAGAATGCGAAGTCAAATTCATATCTCCTGATGAGGCACCAAAAAAAGAAGTTTCTTCTTATGATAATGCAACATCCGAAAACAGCATGTCGGATATTGACCGCCGCTGTGAAGAAGCTCACCTCAATCCCAAATATATTTTTGATACCTTTATCGTCGGTAACAACAATAAATTTGCACAGGCTGCAGCACTCGCTGTTGCAGAATCTCCGGGAGATACTTACAATCCGCTCTTTATATATGGAGGCGCCGGACTTGGCAAAACTCATCTTATGCATTCCATCGCTCACTATATTATCGAACACGATGAAAACAGCAAAGTCCTGTACGTTACCAGCGAAGAATTTACCAATGAGCTGATCGAGACAATTCGTAACGGAAACAATTCCGCCATGTCCAAATTCCGTGAAAAATACCGAAACATCGATGTTCTTCTCGTCGATGATATTCAGTTTATTATAGGAAAGGAATCTACACAGGAGGAATTTTTCCACACATTTAACAGCCTTCACAGCGCCAAAAAGCAGATCATCATATCTTCAGATAAGCCACCAAAAGATATGGAAATCCTGGAAGAACGCTTCCGTTCAAGGTTCGAATGGGGTCTGATCGCAGACATCACACTTCCAGATTATGAGACACGAATGGCTATTCTTCACAAAAAAGAAGAACTGGAAGGCTATAATATCAGCGAAGAAGTCATCAATTATATTGCAACAAATATCAAATCCAACATTCGAGAGCTGGAGGGAGCTTTCAATAAAGTAATGGCAAGCTCCAAACTGGAGAAAAAAGAAGTTACTCTCGAACTTGCCGAGCAGGCACTGAAAGATATCATTTCTCCGGATGAGCAGAAAGTTATCACGCCGGATTACATCATTTCCGTGGTTGCCGAACATTATCATGTTACCGTTGCAGACCTCTGTGGCAATAAACGAAGTTCAAAAATCGTTATGCCAAGACAGATTGCCATGTATCTTTGCCGTGATATCATCGATACTTCGCTCAAGACTATCGGCAAAAATCTCGGAGACCGTGATCATACTACAGTTATGCACGGGATAGAGAAGATTGAGAACGAATTAAAGACAAATGACAACCTCAGAAACTCTATTGATACTCTTAAGAAAAAAATTAATCCACAGGGTTAAGTGACTTTTCCACATGCATTTTCAGCTTTGAAAGTTGCTTATACACGGAGTTATACAGTTAAGAAATCCCCGTTTTTCAAGCTTTGAAAGACTTTTTCACATTATTCACACCCCCTAAGGCGGCTACGGCGGATTTCTTAATATCTTTTTATTTATAAAGCCAATTCTGAAACATGAAGGGAGTTATACACACAATGAAAATCATCTGTTCCAAAAACAATCTTTTAAAAAGTGTCAGCATATCTTTGAAAGCTGTTCCTTCCAAAACAACCATGCCAATCCTTGAATGTATCCTTATGGATGCAACCACAAATCAGATCAAGTTTACATCCAATGATATGGAACTTGGTATTGAAACAATCGTGGATGGTCATATCGAAGAAAAAGGTATGGTTGCTCTTGATGCAAAGATTTTTTATGAAATTATAAGAAGACTTCCGGATAATGATGTTACTATTTGTACCGACAGCAATTATGTGGCAACTATTACCTGTGAAAAAGCAAAATTTACAATTCCTGGCAAATCAGGAGAAGATTTTGCATATCTTCCGGTTATTGAAAAAGAGGAATCCCTTTCTCTGTCACAGTTTACTTTGAAAGAAATGATCCGCCAGACTATTTTTTCTATTGCAGTAAACGAAAATAACCGTCTTATGACAGGAGAACTGTTTGAGATCAAAGATAACTGTTTGAAAATCGTATCTCTGGATGGACATCGTATTTCCATTCGCAAGATGCCACTGAAAAAAGAATATTCTGATCGTAAGATCGTTGTTCCCGGAAAAACACTGAGTGAGATCAGTAAGATTTTATCCGGTGAAATTGATGATCAGGTCAGCATTTACTTTACAAAAAATCATATCCTTTTTGAATTTGACCAGACTATGGTGGTATCTCGACTGATTGAAGGAGAATATTTCCGTATTGATCAGATGCTTTCCAGTGATTATGATACAAAAGTCAGTGTAAACAAAAAAGAATTTCTGGATTGTATTGACCGTGCAACACTTCTTGTTCGCGAAGGTGACAAAAAACCAATCGTTATTGAGATCAGGGACAACAGCATGGAGCTGAAAATTGATTCTGCAATGGGATCTATGAATGAAGAGATCGATATTGAAAAAGCAGGTAAGGATATTGTGATCGGATTTAACCCGAAATTCCTGATTGATGCTTTGAAAGTTATTGACGATGAAGTGATTCATATGTATCTGATGAATCCAAAGGCACCGTGTTTTATCAGAGATGATGAAGAAAACTACACATATCTGATTCTTCCGGTAAACATCAGTCAGAATTCCAGATAATGCGAGGTGAACTGTTTTGGAAATTACAATAAAAGATGAATTTATTAAACTTGGACAGGCTTTGAAACTTGCCGGAGTTGTAGAAGATGGAGTAGAAGCCAAATATGCAATACAGGATGGACTTGTTCAGGTAAATGGGGAAGTGGACCTGCGAAGAGGCCGTAAGGTTTATGAAGGTGATGTGATCACATTTGAAAACCAGGAAATCAAAGTTATCAGATAATTATGTACATTGAATCTATAGAACTTAAAAACTTCAGAAATTATCAGGATCTGCAGCTGGGACTTGATAAGGGGACAAATATTTTTTACGGAGATAATGCGCAGGGAAAGACCAATATACTGGAATCTGTCTATATCTGCGGAACGACCAAATCACACAAAGGCAGCAAGGATAAAGAAATCATCCGGTTTGGGGAAGATGAATCCCATATCCGGATGATGCTTAAAAAAGACGGGATTTCTTACAAAATTGATATGCATCTCCGCAAAAATAAGGCAAAAGGTGTGGCGATCAATGGATTGCCGATCAAGAAAGCAAGAGAATTATTCGGGATCGTAAATCTTGTATTTTTTTCACCGGAAGATTTGAATATTATCAAAAACGGACCGGGGGAGAGAAGAAGATTTATAGATCTCGAATTATGTCAACTGGATAATATTTATCTGACAGATCTGTCAGGGTATAATCATATCCTGAACCAGAGGAACCGTCTTCTGAAGGATCTGTATATGAATCCTTCTTTGAAAGAAACCCTGGATATATGGGATCTGCAGATGGTACAGTATGGAAAAAAGATTATTGACAAAAGAAGCGAATTTATAAGAGACCTCAACGAAGTGATCCAGGGAATCCACCGGAATCTGACCGGAGGAGAGGAACATATTGAAGTGCTTTATGAGCCAAGCTCTGATGCAGACTGTTTTGAAGAAACTTTGAAACATAACAGAGAACGAGATATAAAAATGAAAATGACTTCAGCAGGTCCGCATCGAGATGATCTCAGCTTTGTTGTAAATGGAATCGATATACGAAAATATGGTTCTCAG
Organism: Blautia sp. MSJ-19; assembly: GCF_018918125.1. GTDB lineage: Bacteria > Bacillota > Clostridia > Lachnospirales > Lachnospiraceae > Blautia_A. Next base: position 44,667 of record NZ_JAHLQA010000039.1, on the reverse strand, counting down.
GGACAGCAGAGGACGGCTGCACTGTCTTTGAAACTTTCAGAGATCTATCTTGTGAAACAGAAAATCAAAGATACACCGGTTCTTCTTCTGGATGATGTACTTTCAGAGTTGGACAGTAACAGACAGACCTATCTTCTGGACAGCATTCATGATATTCAGACACTGATCACATGTACAGGTCTTGATGATTTTGTAAGTCATCAGTTTCATATCAATAAAGTTTTTCGTGTTGTCAGAGGAGAAGTTTTTAACCCGGTAAATTAGATGATTTTGGGACCGGAAAGAGTTTTGACAAGCATATAAGCATATGTTAAACTGTTTTTAATATTGGAAAGTTGGTGAATACATTGGACAAAGAGGAATTTCGGATCAAGCTTGAAGAAATAAATCGCCTTGTAGAAAATAAGAACTACAAGGATGCCATGGAAGTGGTTGACAGTATTGACTGGCGACGTGTTAAGAATGTCCGTACTTTATGTGTTGTAGGTGAGATTTACGCAGCAAATAAGAGGTACGAGGACAGTAGAGAAATTTTTCTTCTCGCTTATCACAGAGCACCCATCGGCAAAAATATTTTGTACCGTTTAATTGAGATATCTCTCAAGATGAAAGATATCAGTGAAGCAGAAGAATTTTATGAAGAATTTCTGGAAATTGCACCGAACGACAATACACAGTACATTCTGAAATATAAAATCTGCAAAGAAAAACAGGTTCCACTGGAAGATCAGATTAAGATTCTGGAGGAATATAAAGAAAAAGAATTTACAGAGAGATGGTCTTATGAACTGGCGAAACTCTATTATCAGAATGGAGAGACTGAAAAGTGTCTGGATCTCTGTAATGAAATGGTAATCTGGTTCAGTGATGGCAAATATGTTATAAAAGCACTGGATCTCAAGAACCGAATGGGAATGCTCACAGGAGCAGAAAAGGAAAAATACGAAAAAGAATTTGTTCCGAACCTCACTCCGCTTGAAGAGGCCGACTCTGTTGATACAGAAAACAAAGAAAAAGAAGTGGAAGCAACACCGGTTGCAGAAGAAGATGGTCCTGCGATTGACAGCGTTATGATTGATGAACGTGATGTGAACAGTGCAGAGAGTCTTCAGGAAAAGATTTCCAAGGGAATCCGAGATATTTTCAGTGGCAAAAAGAAAGATGAAAAGGAAGAATTCTCAGAGGAAAAAGATGAAACAGAAGCGGAAGTTCAGGAAGAAATGATCAAAGACAGTTCTTCTGACAGTGAAAAGGAAGACGTTCCGGATCTGGAGCCGGAGGATGCTGTTATCCATGAACCGAAACGACCAGGGGAGTCTATCTTTAATGCAGACCGCATGGAAGAGAAGATTGAGGAAGTAACCGAAGAAGAAATCAAAGAAGAAGAGGATCAGGCAGCAGAAACAGAAGTGCAGACTGAGGATAAAACTGCAGAAGAAGTTTCTGAAGACACAACAGAAGAGTCTGTTGAGGCTGTGACTGAGCCGGAGGAGACTGTTTCGGAAGAAGTGGAACCAACAGTTGAAGCTGAACCGGCAGCAGAAGAAAACGCTATAAAAATGCCGAAGCTTGAAATTCCGGATTCTTTAAAGAACATAAACCTGGATGAAACAGGAAAAATTGAAATTCCAAAGGCACCAAATATCATTCTTCCGGGAATGGAAGAACCGGATATGAGTGATTTTGACTTTAATCTGGAGGATACGATTCTTGCAGCGGCAACCGCACAGGGAATCGAAATTCCAAAAGACCCGATACCAGCTCCGAAAAGGGAAGAACTTCCGGCAGAGGATGACGGCGAAGAATATATGTCAGAAGAGGATCTGCAGAGTGCAGAAGATGAATTCCTTAATGGGCCGGCGGACAAAACAGTCAGAGATGACGAGCCGGAAGATGCAGTGGATGATTTTGCAGAGGAAGCCGGATACGAAGATGAAGATGAAGATGATTTCCTTAAGGGAATGGACTTCTTCGAGGAAGCTCCTCAGAAGATGGAAACAATCAGAATTCCGGTAGAGGAAATAAAAGAGACGAGAGCAAATCAAAAATCCAGAAAACCACTCAGTGAAGAAGAGGAACTGGAACAGCTGATTGACTCCATGCAGCCGGATGCGGGAGAGGACATTATTCCTCGTGACAAAGAAATGACAGAAGAAGAAGAAAAGCTGTTTACATACTTTGCAAAGGTTCCGGGGTTAAAAGAACAGATCGTGGATGCACTTTGTGATGTACAGCTTTGTGCTGCTGACAGAACTTCCAAGACGGGTAACGTCATTGTCATGGGTGGTAACGAAACAGGAAAGACCCGACTGATCTCAGGGCTGATTCCTGCAATCTGTAAAGAACTGAATCTGGAAGCATCAAAAGTTGCTTATGTATTTGCAGATCAGATCAATGGTAAAAATATCAAAGAAATTGTAAAGAAGATGTCCGGTGGATTCCTTGTAATTGAAAATGCAAATCAGCTTACAAAGGAAACAGTCAGCCAGTTGAATAAAGCAATGGAAGATCGTACAGACGGAATGATCGTGATCATTGAAGATGAAAAGATCGGTATGCGTAAGCTTATTGCAAGATTCCCGAAATTCACATCCAAATTTACATCTATGATCAATATTCCTGTATTTACTAATGATGAGCTTGTAAACTTTGCAAAGGTATATACAAGAGAAAACGGATATACGATCGATCAGATGGGAATGCTTGCATTGTACAATCTGATCAGCACAAGTCAGAAAGAAGATCAGCCGATGAATGTCGGAGCTGTCAAAGAAATCGTGGATAATGCTATTGCAAAATCCAACGGTGGCCTTCGCAAACTGATCTCAAAGAAAAAAGTAAATCCGGACGGATACATGGTACTTTACGAAAAAGACTTCAGTTGAAAACAAAATAAAGAACATGCGTAATGCATCAGGAGGAAATTTATGACCAGACCTTATCTCGGAAACCCAAAATATACCATTGAAGTTCTTCAAAAGTACGGATTTGTGTTCCAGAAAAGGTTTGGTCAAAATTTTTTGATCGATACACGAGTTCTGGACAGAATCATTGAAGCTTCACATATCACAAAAGAAGATTTTGTATTAGAGATCGGACCTGGAATCGGTACGATGACACAGTATCTGGCGGATGCTGCCAGAGAAGTAACAGCAGTAGAGATTGACGATGCACTGATTCCGATTCTTCAGGATACGTTAAAAGAATGGGACAATGTATCTGTGATCCACGGAGATATTCTGAAAACAGATATCAAAAAAATTGCAGATGAAAAAAATCAGGGACGACCGATCAAAGTCGTTGCAAATCTGCCTTATTATATTACAACACCGATTATTATGGGACTGTTTGAAAGTCATGTGCCGGTAGATTCGATCACAGTTATGGTACAGAAAGAGGTTGCCGACCGCATGCAGACCGGACCGGGATCTAAAGATTACGGCGCTCTTTCTCTGGCGGTACAGTATTATGCAAAACCAGAGATTGTTGCCAATGTTCCGCCGAATTGTTTTATGCCGAGACCAAAGGTTGGAAGTGCGGTGATTCGCCTGACCAGACATCAGGTTCCACCAGTGCTGGCTAAGGATGAAAAGTTAATGTTTCGTATTATTCGTGCATCATTTAACCAGAGAAGAAAGACTCTGGCAAATGGTCTGAAGAATTCACAGGAATTACAGTTTACAAAAGAACAGGTTGAGCAGGCTATCACAGCGTGTGGACTTCCTTTGAATATCAGAGGTGAGGCACTGACGCTGGAGCAGTTTGCAGCATTGGCAGATATTTTTGCAGATATGAACAAATTGTGAGCAGTAAATAAGATTAAAAAAGATTTTTATAACTATAAAAGGCATCCGGTGGCTGGTCGGATGCCTTTTATAGTTATTATATTAAATTTAAAAGGAAGGAGAGTTGATTGCTTGTTCAGCTTTTAAGCAATCAACATATGAAAAAGAAAATTTTATAAAAATAATGTTGGCTGTATTATTTTTATGGTCTTAGTATATCTATAAATTATGATGGAATCGTGTTTAAGTTATGAAAAAACGGTGAACGATTGTCGAAAGTTCTATGAATGAAGAATATTTTACAGTAAATCCGAAAAAGTATGCTATAATGCAGTTCGTATTGTAAATCAATCATGAATTCAGGAGGTAATTAAAATGAAAATAAACAAATTAAGCGCATTGATTCTTGCAGGAGCCCTTAGCTGTGCTACACCGGCGATGGTCTATGCTGACCAGACTACAGATGCAGTTGTGGATCAGGCAGTAGAACTGCTGGAGCAGAATGGTGTAGACGAGCTGTTATCTGATCCGGATAAGGTGGTAGATCTGATCATTACCGCACAGGAAACTCTTGGAACAGTAGATGTTACAGATGACCAGATCGGAAGTGCATTGGATGTAGCTGCGGACAGCATTGGAATCACTCTTTCTGATTCAGAGAAAAGCACGCTTATCCAGATGTATAACCAGTTTAAAAATATGGATCTGGACAAAGAGGAGCTGAGAACACAGGTGAATAAGGTTTATGATAAGCTGGATAGTCTTGGAATCACCAAAGAAGATGTGAAAGGCATTCTCGGAAAAGTAATCGACCTTGTGAGAGGGTTTATTAATTAAACTATGCAATGGGGAGTGTATAAAATATACAACGATAAAAATAAAATGAAATAAAATATATGTTGCATTTTTATAAAAAAATTGAAGAATAGAAATAAAAATTGTGCAAATACACGAAAGATTCATTTCTTGTTCATACTATGTTCATAATTAACTGATACTATGAATATAGTTCGAAAGAGCTACACAAAACAGACGTTGTAATGTTCTTCATTACACATAAATTTTTTCATAATAATCGCCCCGGTAAACCACTGCCGGGGCACTCCTCGTTTACAGGCCCTTATTTTGGGGCTTTTTTTATTTTGTGGGTTATACTATAATTATTTCATAAAATGTATTGAAGGAAATGCATTGCAAAAGTGTGATGCATGTTATAATGCAAATGTTAAGAACGAAGCAAAGGAGAACGGAAAATCATGGCTGAATCAATGAAAGATTATGAAAAAGAACTGGAAGCGTCAATGAAAAAGATAGAAGAAGGCGACATTCTGACAGGAACGGTAATCAGTGTAGATGAAAAAGAAGTAATCCTTGACCTGAAATATTATGCAGAAGGTGTGATTCCGGTAGAAAATTACAGCAGAGAGCCGGGATTCAGTCTGAAGGATGAGGTACATGAGGGCGATGAGATTTCTGCTACAGTTGTAAGAAAAGATGATGGACAGGGCAATATTCTTCTTTCCAGAGTAGAAGCTGTAGACGTTCTGGCATGGGATAAACTGAATGAACTCAAGGAATCCGGTGAAATTCTGGACGTGGTCGTAAAAGGAATTACAAATGCCGGTGTAATCGCATATGTAGAAGGAGTGAGAGGCTTTATTCCTGCATCTAAACTGGCACTGGGATATGTGGAGGACACAGAGGCATATCTGAACAAACCGATTCAGGTACAGGTTCTTGACGTAGATAAAGAAAGTAAAAAACTGATTCTTTCCGCAAAAGAAATTCTCAGAGCAAAAGCGGAAGAAGAAAGAAAAAATAAAGTTTCCAATCTTGAAATAGGACTTGTGACAGAGGGAACCGTAGAAAGTCTGCAGCCATATGGTGCGTTTGTAGATCTTGGAAACGGACTTTCCGGGCTGGTACACATTTCACAAATCTGTGAGAAAAGAATAAAAAAACCGTCAGAAGTTCTGACTGTTGGAGATAAAGTAAAGGTAAAAGTTATTGCGATCAAGGACGGCAAGATCAGCCTCAGCATTAAAGAGGCATCGGACATGATGGCAAAGGAAATTGAAGAAGAGGTTTATGAAGTTCCGGATGCCGGACAGCAGGCAACTACTTCTCTGGGCTCTCTTTTTGCAAATATTAAATTAGATTAAGATAATATATACGAGGATTCTATTTTTATGAAAAATCAGGAAAAAATTTTTGTTATCGGACATAAAAATCCAGATACAGATTCTATCTGTTCTGCTATCGCTTACTGTGATATCAAAAACAGAACTACACAAGACAGCAAATATATTCCAAAGCGTGCGGGACAGATCAATGAAGAAACAGAGTATGTCCTTAATCGTTTTGGCGTACAGCCGCCGGGATATTTAAGTAATATCGGAACACAGGTGAAGGACATGGATATCCGTCTGAGTCCGGAAGCAAATAAAAGTATGTCGTTGAAAAATGCATGGGACCTGATGCAGGAAAACAGTATTGTTTCACTTCCGATCAGGGAAAAAGACGGTACTTTGGAAGGTCTGATCACTATCGGTGATATTGCAAAGACTTACATGGATACGACAGACAGCTATCTCCTGTCCAGAGCCCGGACACAGTATCAGAGGATTGCAGAAACAATCGGGGGAAAGATTGTAGAGGGAAATGGTCATGGATACTTTATTCAGGGCAAGATCATGGTTGCAACTGCAAATCCGGACAAAATGAAAGAGTACGTCGAAGAAAATGATATGATCATCATGGGAAACCGTGAAGAAGATCATCTTCAGGCAATTGAGCAGAATGTAAGCTGTATCATCGTGGGACTTGGCATCGAAGTGACTGAAAAGGTCCTGAAACTTGCACATGAAAAAGATATTATCATTATTTCTTCACCGTATGATACCTTTACGATCTCAAGACTGATCAATCAGAGTATTCCGGTGAAATATATCATGAAAACGGAAAATCTGGTTACATTCAACACAGAAGATTTTACAGATGATATTCAGGATGTTATGATCAAACACCGTCATCGTGCATTCCCGGTCATTAATAAAAAGGGAAAATGTATTGGAACAATTTCCAGACGCAATTTCCTGGACATGCACAGGAAAAAAGTGGTTCTGGTAGATCATAATGAAAAAGATCAGGCTGTAGATAATATTGATAAGGCAGAGATTATGGAAATCATTGATCATCATAAACTTGGAACATTACAGACTATGCAGCCGATCAGTTTCCGTAATCAGCCGGTTGGCTGTACTGGCACGATCATGTATCAGATGTATGGTGAACAGAAACTGGAGATTCCACCTAAAATTGCAGGGCTTCTTTGTGCTGCGATCATTTCAGATACGCTGATGTTCCGTTCACCGACCTGTACACTGCAGGACAAAATGGCAGCAGGGGCACTTGCGCTGATCGCAGATATTTCCATTGAAGAATTTGCAAGAGAGATGTTTAAGGCAGGAAGCAACCTTAAAGACAAATCTCCGGAAGAAATCTTTTATCAGGATTACAAGAAATTTATCGGAGAAGGAGACATCTGCTTTGGCGTTGGACAGATCAGTTCCATGGATGCAGATGAGCTTCGTGAGATTAAGGAAAGACTGCTTCCGTTTATGGTCAGTGAATGTGGTCGTCATGGTGTCTCACGCGTATACTTTATGCTGACAAACATCATTGAACAGTCTACAGAGCTTCTGTTTTATGGTGAAGGCAGCGAAGAGATGGCAGTCAATGCGTTCAAGATCGAGCCACAGGATGGAACCATTTATCTTGAGGGTGTGGTGTCACGTAAGAAACAGTTGATTCCGCCGTTGATGGAAGCAGCACAGATGATCGGTGGAGATTACGTATAAAAAGTGGAGGATAAAAAATGGCGAAACAGACCTGGAAACCAGGAAATATGATCTATCCGATCCCAGCTGTTATGGTGAGTGTTACAGATGGGAAAGGGCAGGATGATATTATTACGGTTGCATGGACCGGAACTATATGTACAAATCCTCCAATGGCGTATATTTCTGTCCGACCGGAACGCTTTTCTTATCATATGATCAGGGAGACAGGTGAGTTTGTCATCAATCTTACAACGGAAGAACTTGCAGCAGCAACAGATTACTGTGGGGTACGTTCCGGAAGAGATGTAGATAAATTTAAAGAAACCGGCCTTACAAGAGAAAAAGCAGATATTGTACAGGCACCTATGATAAAAGAGGCACCTGTATCAATCGAATGTAAGGTCAGGGAGATCAAAGAACTTGGCTCGCACCATATGTTTCTGGCAGATGTGGTAGCCGTGCATGCGGATGAAGCATACATGGATGACAATAACAGATTCGACCTGAATACAGCAAAGCCACTGGTGTATTCGCATGGAGAATATCTTGGCACAGGCAAAAAACTGGGAACATTTGGATACAGTGTAAAAAAGCGTAAAAAGACGGTTAAAAAACGTACAAAAAAGGTCGCAAAGCCTTGATTTAATAGGGATTGCGGAAATATTCCATTTATGTTACAATGTACGTTAAGCAATTCATAAAAACGGGAGAAAATACTCTATGAATAATATAACATTGATAGGAATGCCTGGAGTTGGAAAGAGTACAATCGGAGTTGTTCTTGCCAAAGTAATGGGCTATCAGTTCCTTGATTCCGATCTTTTGATTCAGAAACAGGAAAAAAGAAAACTGTCAAGAATTATTGAAGAAGAAGGATATGAGGGATTTCAGGAAGTAGAGAACCGTGTGAATGCTTCAATCGAAGCGGAAAACACTGTAATTGCAACAGGTGGAAGCGTAGTTTACTGTGAAGAAGCCATGAATCACCTGAAATCAGTTGGTACAGTTGTGTATTTGAAATTATCTTTGGACTCTTTGTCAAAACGTCTTGGAAATCTGAAGGGGAGAGGCGTTTTGCTGAAGGAAGGACAGACCCTTGAGGATCTGTATGAAGAGCGGACTCCATTATACGAAAAATATGCGGACATTGTGGTAGATGAAGAGGGGAAAGATCTGGAAGCAAGTCTGGATGATATTTTGGAGATACTGAAAAAGAAGTCAAAGTAACTATTGTAGAAACAGGGGAGCAGAGGCGTACCAGAGAAATTTTTATTTACAAATGGCGAATATGTGCTATAATACGAAATTGAGCTTTTTAAAAAAGTATGAAAATTGTTAAAAATATAATAAAAATTTATTTCTGATATTCGCTTCGGCTTGCGGAGTGAAAATAATTATAGAGGTGCTTTATGGAACAGTATGTAATTAAAGGCGGCAACCCGTTAGTGGGAGAAGTAGAAATAGGTGGCGCCAAAAATGCTGCACTTGCAATTCTTTCAGCAGCAATTATGACGGATGAGACAATCCTTATCGAGAACTTGCCAGACGTAAGAGACATCAACGTTTTATTAGAAGCAATAGCCGGAATCGGAGCTCAGGTTGAGCGTATCGATCGATCTACAGTTAAGATCAACGGCTCTACGATCAATGACATCAGTGTTGATTATGAATATATAAAGAAAATTCGTGCATCTTATTATCTTCTGGGAGCATTACTTGGTAAATATAAACATGCAGAAGTTCCGCTTCCTGGCGGATGTAATATCGGAAGCAGACCGATTGACCAGCATCTAAAAGGATTCCGTGCACTGGGAGCATCTGTGAATATTCTTCATGGTGCGATCGTTGCAGAAACAGAGAATCTGCATGGAAGCCATATCTTCCTGGATGTGGTATCTGTCGGTGCTACGATCAATATTATGATGGCAGCATCTATGGCATCAGGACGTACGATCATCGAAAATGCAGCGCGCGAACCGCATGTTGTTGATGTCGCAAACTTCCTGAACAGTATGGGAGCAAACATCAAAGGTGCCGGTACTGACGTTATTCGTATCAAAGGTGTTGAAAAACTTCATCGTACAGAATATTCTATCATTCCGGATCAGATTGAAGCTGGAACATTTATGTTTGCAGCGGCAGCGACCGGTGGTGATGTTACAGTAAAAAATGTAATTCCGAAACACCTGGAAGCAACTACAGCGAAACTTGAGGAAATCGGATGTGAGGTAGAAGAATTTGATGATGCGGTACGTGTACGTGCCGGCAAACGTCTTCACCGTACACATGTAAAGACTCTTCCGTATCCGGGATATCCTACAGATATGCAGCCGCAGATTGCTGTTACGCTTGCACTTGCAGAGGGAACCAGCATTGTTACAGAGAGTATTTTTGAAAACCGTTTTAAGTATGCGGACGAGCTTTCAAGAATGGGAGCCTGTATCAAGGTTGAGGGAAATTCGGCAATCATTGACGGTGTCAAGAAACTGACAGGAGCAAGAGTAAGTGCACCGGATCTTCGTGCAGGAGCAGCACTTGTTATTGCAGGCCTGGCAGCAGATGGAATCACAGTTGTTGATGACATTGTTTATATTCAGCGTGGATATGAGAATTTCGAGGAGAAGCTGAGAAGTCTTGGTGCTGAGATTGAAAAGGTTTCCAGTGAGAAAGAAATCCAGAAATTCCGTCTTCGTGTAGGATGATAGATTTTTGATAAAAAATGTCAGATATTATACTTGACAATTATAGTAAATAAGTATATTGTATGTACTGCAATAAATACACAATAACTAAATAAAACGGCCTTTTATTCAGAGTGGTGGAGGTACAAAGGATCTGTGAAGCCACGGCAACCCCTTTTATATGAGGAAGGTGCCAACCTGAGCGAGTCATCGAACAATAAGAGGATTGAAATAAATTTCAAGACAGTCCTATTGTTGGGGCTGTCTTTATTTGTTGTTATGCAGAATTACGAGGATTGCGGAGCAATGGAGTAATTCGTAGAACATTAAGTGAATTTTAGAAAGGGACAAATCATGGAGAAAGAAAAAATTTTATTTACTTCTGAATCAGTAACAGAAGGCCATCCGGACAAAATGTGTGATGCTATTTCTGATGCTATTCTTGATGCAATTATGGAAAAAGACCCGATGGGACGTGTTGCCTGCGAGACTGCAACTACAACTGGTCTGGTACTTGTTATGGGTGAGATTACCACAAGTGCATATGTAGACATCCAGAAGATCGTAAGAGATACTGTAAGAGAAATCGGCTATACTCGTGGCAAATATGGTTTTGATGCTGAGACATGTGCCGTTATCACTGCAATTGATGAGCAGTCAGCAGATATTGCGCTTGGTGTAGACAAAGCTCTCGAAGCAAAGATGGGAGAAGATGAGATCGATGCAATCGGTGCAGGAGATCAGGGTATTCAGTTTGGATATGCTTCCAATGAGACTGAAGAATATATGCCATATGCAATCAACATGGCACACAAGCTGGCTCGTCAGCTGACAAAAGTTCGTAAAGACGGAACTCTGCCATATTTAAGACCAGACGGAAAAACTCAGGTAACTGTTGAATACAGTGAAGAGGGAAAACCGATCCGTATCGATGCAGTTGTATGCTCTACACAGCATGATCCGGAAGTTACACAGGAACAGATCCACGAAGATATCAAGAAATATGTATTTGATGCGATCATCCCGGCAGACATGGTAGATGACGATACCAAGTACTTCATCAACCCGACAGGACGTTTCGTAATTGGTGGACCTCACGGTGACAGTGGACTTACAGGACGTAAGATCATCGTTGATACTTACGGTGGATCCGGACGTCACGGCGGCGGCGCTTTCTCCGGAAAAGACTGCACAAAGGTTGACCGTTCTGCAGCTTATGCAGCACGTTATGTTGCAAAGAACATCGTTGCAGCAGGACTGGCTGACAAATGCGAGATTCAGCTTTCCTATGCAATTGGTGTGGCAAAACCGACTTCCATCAATGTAGAGACATTTGGAACAGGAAAACTTTCCAATACCAGACTTGTTGAGATCATTCGTGAAAACTTTGACCTTCGTCCGGCAGGAATCATCCGTATGCTTGATCTGAGAAGACCAATCTACAAACAGACTGCTGCCTATGGCCATTTTGGACGTACAGATGTAGATCTTCCATGGGAAAAACTGGACAAAGTAGATGATCTTAAGAAATATCTGTAAGATACCTCTGTGTTCTGAAAGACACGGTTTTTTCACGGATTTTATAGAAAATTAAGAGATAAGAATATAGTGATATGATATAATGAACGCATATATATCGAACGGATGTGTCGGTACTATGCGTTCATTTTTTTGTAGAAGTGAGGGAAAAACATGAAGTTAAAAAACAGGATCATCGTAGGATTCCTGATGGTCATTCTGGTTCCTCTTTTGCTGTTTGCAGCAGCATTGTTCGGAATCAGTGAGGCACAGCATAGAAATGCGTCAGGAAATGAGACTGTGCAGGAAGCTGTATATGATTATGATATCACGATATCAGATAATGGCAGCAGCCAGGCACGTATACAGATTATGACGAAAGATCTTTTTTTTACGGCCTTTATCATTCTTATCTTTACAAGTGTATCAGTCGGGCTGTGGATTTACCGAAGTGTTGCTACTCCGCTGGTTAAATTGCGAAAAGCAACGCAGAATATCAAAGACGGAAATCTTGATTTTGTGCTGGATGTGGAGGGAACTGATGAATTTGCAGAGCTCTGCAGGGATTTTGAGGAGATGCGTCGCAGACTCAAAGAATCAGCAGAAGAAAAAGTTCTTCTTGATAAAGAAAATAAGGAATTGATCAGTAATATTTCTCATGATCTGAAGACTCCGATCACTGCAGTGAAGGGATATGTCGAGGGAATCATGGACGGTGTTGCGGATACACCGGAAAAAATGGATCGCTATGTCCGCACGATCTATAACAAGACCAATGAAATGGACCATCTGATCAATGAACTTACTTTTTATTCTAAGATTGATACCAATCGTATTCCATATACTTTCAGTAAGCTTAATGTAGAAGATTATTTTTCAGATTGTGCGGAGGAAGTTGGGCTGGAACTGGAGACACGGGGAATTCAGCTCTGCTATGCCAACTACGTAGACAAGGACGTGCTTGTGATCGCAGATGGGGAACAGATTCGGCGTGTAATCCATAATATCATCAGTAATGCAATCAAATACATGGATAAGCAAAATGGAATGAAAGGCATCATTCAGATTCGAGTGAAGGATGTCGGGGATTTTGTGCAGGTTGAGATTGAAGATAATGGCAAGGGTATTGCTGCCAAGGATCTGCCATATATTTTTGATCGTTTTTACAGAACCGATGTTTCTCGCAACTCGTCCAAAGGTGGAAGCGGAATCGGGCTTTCTATCGTGCGTAAGATTCTGGAGGACCATGGTGGTAAAGTGTGGGCTACCAGTAAAGAGGGAATTGGCACGATTATGTACTTTGTTTTGAGAAAATACCAGGAGGTACCAATGCAATGAGTAAAATATTGATTATTGAAGACGAAGAGGCAATCGCAGATCTGGAAAAGGATTACCTGGAACTGTCTGGATTTGAAGTGGAAATTGCTTCCAGAGGAGATGAGGGCCTTGAAAAAGCACTCCATGAGGAATATGATCTTATCATTCTTGATCTTATGCTGCCGGAGGTGGACGGATTTGATATCTGTCGTCAGGTAAGGCAGGAAAAAAACATTCCCATCATTATGGTTTCTGCCAAAAAAGATGATATTGACAAGATCCGTGGCTTAGGACTTGGAGCAGACGATTATATGACCAAACCGTTCAGTCCGAGTGAACTGGTTGCCAGGGTAAAAGCTCATATGGAGCGATACAACAGGCTGGTGGGTTCTGGCGCAGTCAAGAATGATATCATTGAAATTCGTGGAATCAAGATTGACAAGACAGCAAGACGTATCTGGATCAACGGAGAGGAAAAGACATTTACGACCAAGGAGTTTGATCTTCTTACTTTTCTTGCGGAGAATCCGAACCGTGTATTTACCAAAGCGGAACTGTTTCGTCAGATCTGGGACATGGAATCTGTCGGTGATATTGCAACTGTCACGGTTCATATTAAGAAAATCCGTGAAAAAATTGAGTTCAATACAGCGAAGCCTCAGTATATAGAGACTATATGGGGAGTAGGCTATCGTTTTAAGGTATAACGATTATGGAGAGATTGTACAGAAAACTGGAAGAATACAGCAGATCCGATTATTATCCATTTCATATGCCGGGACATAAACGTAACCCGGAATCAGTCAGAGGAGAGTTTCCGTTTGAGAGGGACATTACCGAGATCGAAGGTTTTGATAATCTGCATCATCCGGAAGATATCCTTCTGGAGGCACAGCAGAATGTGGCGAAAGTGTATGGGGTAAGAGAAAGTTTTTACAGTGTAAATGGAAGCACTGCTGCCCTTCTGGCTGCTATTTCAGCAGCAGTTCCCCGCAATGGGGAAATTCTTGTTGCCCGAAATTGTCACAAGGCGGTTTATCATGGTATCTATCTTAGAAATCTGAAACCGACTTATATTTATCCACAGATGGACAATGAGTGGTGGATAAACGGTGGAATTTTTCCTGATAAGGTGGAAAGATGTCTTGCTGCTAATCCGGAGATCAAAGCAGTGTTGCTGACTTCGCCTACGTATGATGGCGTTGTTTCTGATATCAGAGAGATTGCAGAGATTGTACACAGATATGAGATTCCACTGATCATAGATGAAGCACATGGTGCTCATTTTCATTTTTCAAATTATTTTCCGACTTCGGCAGCAGAACTTGGCGCAGATCTGGTGATACAGAGTTTTCACAAAACACTGCCGGCGATGACTCAGACTGCTGTACTTCATAACTGCAGTGAACGTGTGGACAGCAGACTGATCAGAAGATTTATGGGAATCTACCAGACGAGCAGTCCTTCTTATATTCTGATGGCAAGTATGGATGCCTGCATGGATACAATGAATACAGAAGGGCACCAGATGTTTCGAAATTTTACAATGATGCTGGAACAGACGAGAAAGAGGCTTTCCAAATGTAAATATATCAGACTGGTAGAACCACAGATCGGAGAAAACGGAGTATTTGATTATGACAGGTCAAAGCTGATCTTTTCTACCAGATATTCGTCTTTATCCGGCACCGGCTTGTATCATGTTTTATTGGAACGATATCATATCCAGATGGAAATGGAATCTGAAAATTATGTACTTGCGATTGCAGCAGTTGGTGACAGCGAAGAGGGATTTGAAAGATTGTGCCAGGCGATTGAAGAACTGAATCAGGAGCAGATTACTCTGACTAAAGACAGGGAAGAAAAAGGTGAAGAACTGCTGGATGCCAGATCTATGCATTGTGTACTGACGCAGATGATGTCTATGGCAGATGCAATGGAAACGGAGTCCGAGAGCTGTCCGCTGGAAGAAAGTGTCGGCAGAATATCAGCAGAATTTGCCTATCTTTATCCGCCGGGAATTCCACTTCTTACACCGGGAGAACAGATTACTGGACAGTTTATCCGGAATATGAGAATATATATGGAAAAGGGACTGTACCTGCAGGGACTGGATGATTATTCCAATAAATCCATTCGTGTGGTCGTGCCCCAGGCAGCAAAGGAGCAATTTGAAGAAACCGATGGGTAAGATTTTTTATATAATGGGAAAAAGCGCTTCCGGTAAGGATAGAATTTATTCAAAACTGGCAGGAAATGAGACACTGCATCTGAAAAAACTGATTTTGTATACGACCAGACCGGCGAGAGAGGGCGAAGAAAACGGAAAGCAATATTATTTTACGGATGACAGTCATTTCGAGGAATTAAAAAAGTCCGGCAAAGTCATAGAGGCCCGTTCTTATGATACAGTATATGGAGTATGGACATATTTTACAGCGGATGACGGACAGATCAATTTGACAGAAGGCAGTTATCTGGGAATTGGAACACTGGAATCCTACCAGAAAATGAAAAAGTATTACGGCAGAGAATGTGTAGTACCGATCTATATCGAGGTGGAGGATGGAGAACGACTGATTCGTGCGGTGAAGAGAGAGCAGGAACAGGAAGAACCAAAATACAGAGAACTGTGCAGACGTTTTCTGGCAGATCAGGACGATTTCTCAGAAGAAAAAATAAAAGAAGCAGAGATTGAAATACGTTTTGTTAATGATAATTTGGATTTATGTGTCAAAAATATTATAAAATATATAAATTCCGTATTATAGAGAAAAATAGTTTTGATTGGTTATTAAAGTATGCTATAATGAAAATATAGCGAACAAAGATTCGTATATAGAAACATTATAAACAAGAGAGGTGATTCTGAATGGTCAGTTTCAATAACATTATCGGACACGAGGAAATTATCCGGCACCTGCAGAATGCCATGAAGACAGGAAAGGTATCCCATTCTTACATCTTTACAGGCAGACCCGGATCCGGCAAGAAGCTTCTTGCGACAACCTATGCAATGACGCTTCAATGTGAAGCCGGTGGAACCGAGCCATGTCAGAAGTGTGATTCCTGTAAGAAGGCACTGGGTAAGAATCATCCGGATATTATTACAGTAAATCATGAGAAGCCGGGGACAATTTCTATTGATGAGATTCGTGAACAGGTAATTCATGATGTTGCTGTCAAACCATATTGCAGCCCACACAAGATCTATATTGTTCCTGATGCGGAGATGATGACCGTACAGGCACAGAATGCACTTTTGAAGACAATAGAGGAGCCGCCGGAATATGCTGTGATCATGTTGCTTACCAGCAATGCAGATGCACTTCTTCCGACGATTCAGTCCAGATGTGTGCGTCTGGATCTGAAGGTAGTAGATGACAGTCTTGTCAAAAGATACCTGATGGAGCGGCTTCATGTGCCGGATTATCAGGCAGAGATAGATGCTTCCTTTGCACAGGGAAGTATTGGCAAAGCAAAAGAGGCTGCGACCTCCGAAGAATTTTCCAGAATGACAGAGAATGCATTGAAGATTCTGAAATATGCCAATACTATGGAAGTATATGAACTTGCAGACGAGATTAAGGCTCTTTCTGCTGAAAAGCAGAATATTGGTGATTATCTGGATATTTTTCAGTTCTGGTTCAGGGATGTTCTCATGTTTAAGGCAACTCAGGAAATTGACAACCTGGTATTTAAACAGGAAATTAATTATATAAAGGAACAGGCGAGCCAGCGTTCATATGAGAATCTCGAAAAAATCCTGGAAGCACTGGAAAAAACAAAAGTAAGACTTCGTGCAAACGTAAATTTCGAGCTTGCGCTTGAACTTCTGTTCCTGACGATCAGGGAGAGATAGAATGACAAAAATTGTTGGTATCAGATTCAGAAATGTAGGAAAGATTTATTATTTCGATCCTAAGAACTATAAGATGCAGATCGGTGATCATGTGATCGTAGAAACTGCCCGTGGAGTAGAATTCGGAAGGGTTGTACTTGGACCGAAGGAAGTTGGAGAGAATGAAGTTGTACATCCTCTGAAAGAAGTTCTTCGGGTGGCAACGCCGGCAGATGAAGAACGGGAAAAACAAAACCGCATCAGGGAAAAAGATGCGTTTAAGATCTGTCAGAAAAAGATCCGTGAACATGGTCTGGAAATGAAACTGATAGACGCAGAATATACGTTTGACAATAATAAAGTATTGTTTTATTTTACAGCGGATGGCAGAATTGATTTTCGCCAGCTGGTCAAAGACCTGGCAGCTATTTTTAAGACAAGGATTGAACTTCGCCAGATTGGTGTAAGAGATGAGACAAAGATTCTTGGCGGTATCGGAATTTGTGGCAGACAGCTTTGCTGCCATACTTATCTTTCTGAATTCGCACCGGTTTCTATCAAAATGGCAAAAGAGCAGAATCTGTCTTTGAATCAGACAAAGATTTCCGGTGTATGCGGAAGACTGATGTGCTGTCTTAAAAATGAACAGGAGACTTACGAAGAACTGAACAAGAAACTTCCGGGAACCGGTGATACAGTTACACTTCCGGATGGACTTCAGGGAACGGTGCACAGTGTGAATGTTCTCAGACAACGTGTCAAAGTAATCGTAGAAGTAAATGACGAGAAAGAAATTCAGGAATTTCCGGTAAGCGAACTGAAATTCCGGCCGCGTAAGAAAAAAGTAAAAGTTTCTGATAAAGAAATGAAGGAACTGGAAAAACTGGAAGAAAAAGAAGGAGATTCCAAATCTCATGGAAAGAAATCCGCAGAGTGATCTGATCCATCCCGGAGAACGGTTGGATGATCTTCAAAATGGTTTTTATGTGATTCAGAATCCTGAAAAGTTCTGTTTTGGTATGGATGCTGTATTGCTGTCCGGTTTTGCCGGAATCCGACAGAATGAGAAGGTTCTGGATATGGGAACCGGTACAGGAATCATTCCGATCCTTTTGAAATCAAGAGGCAAGGGAGGGCATCTGACCGGACTTGAAATACAGGAAGAATGTGCAGACATGGCAAAACGAAGTGTTTTGTACAATCATCTGGAATCAGATATTGATATTGTATGCGGAGATATTAAAGAGGCTGCTGCGTTATTTGGGGCAGCTTCTTTTCATGTTGTGACCAGTAATCCGCCATATATGATCGGTCAGCATGGTCTGCAGAATCCGCATATGGCAAAAGCGATTGCCAGACATGAAGTGCTTTGTACGCTGGAAGATGTTGTCAGTCAGGCAGCATCCGTTCTTGAAGAGAGGGGCCGTTTCTACATGGTACATCGGCCATTTCGTCTGGCAGAAATCTTTCAGATACTGATGAAGTATCGGTTAGAACCAAAGAGAATGCAGCTGGTTTATCCATACATAGACAGGGAACCGAACATGGTACTGATTGAAGCAAGAAAAGGTGGGAATTCCAGAATTACTGTAGAAAAACCACTGATCGTTTATGAAAAACCAGGTGTATATACCAGAGAGATTCTGGAAATATATGAAATGGTCTAAAAGAAAGGAGATTTCTCAATGAGCGGAAAATTATATCTTTGTGCTACGCCAATCGGAAATCTGGAGGATATTACGCTCAGGGTCCTTCGAACGCTGAAGGAAGTGGATCTGATTGCGGCAGAAGATACAAGAAACAGTATCAAACTGCTGAATCATTTTGAGATAAAAACTCCGATGACCAGCTATCATGAATATAATAAGATCGAGAAAGCATATACACTGATCGAAAAAATGCAAAATGGTATGAATATTGCATTGATCACAGATGCCGGAACTCCGGGAATCTCGGATCCGGGAGAAGAGCTGGCGGCAATGTGTTATGAGGCAGGAATCGAAGTGACATCTCTTCCGGGACCTGCTGCCTGCATTACGGCACTTACCCTGTCTGGTCTGCCTACCAGACGGTTTGCATTTGAAGCTTTTTTGCCAATGGAAAAAAAGGAACGACGGGAAGTGCTGGATGAACTGGTCAGTGAGACTCGTACCATCATTATCTATGAAGCCCCGCATAAGCTGGTACGAACGTTGAGGGATCTTCAGGAGACACTTGGAAATCGGAGGATCACTCTTTGCAGAGAGCTGACAAAGAAACATGAAACGGCATTTCATTCTACGATTGATGAACTGCTCGCTCATTACGAAAAAGAAAAACCACTTGGAGAATGTGTGTTGGTGATCGAGGGAAAAAGCCGGCAGGAAATAAAGAAAGAAGCCGTTGCTTCCTGGGAAGAGATCACGATAGAGGCACATATGGAGCTATACGAAAAACAGGGAATGTCCCATAAGGATGCCATGAAACAGGTGGCAAAGGATCGTGGCGTTTCCAAAAGAGATATTTATCAGTATTTATTAAAATAAAGGACTTCCGGAAAGTACCTGAAATATGCTTTCCGGGAGTTCTTTTATTTGAAGGTTTCCCTTAATTTTATTGGAAAATAAAGCAGTTTTGTGCTATACTAAATTAGTATTATTGTGCCTAATTATACGCAAAAAACAGGCGAGAGTCTGTATCAAATATAGAATGACAGGAGGAAAGACATGGGCGGAGAGAATACAGAGTATGGAGCGGACCAGATTCAGATTCTGGAAGGACTGGAAGCTGTTCGTAAAAGACCGGGTATGTATATTGGAAGCACATCCAGTCGAGGCCTGCATCATCTTGTGTATGAAATCGTGGATAATGCTGTAGATGAGGCGTTGGCAGGATTTTGTACAGAAATTCAGGTAACGATCAATCCGGATAACTCCATTACAGTTGTAGATAACGGAAGAGGTATCCCGGTAGGAATCAACCACAAAGCAGGAATCCCTGCGGTAGAGGTTGTTTTTACCATTCTTCATGCAGGTGGTAAATTTGGTGGCGGAGGGTACAAAGTATCCGGTGGTCTTCACGGTGTAGGGGCATCGGTTGTAAATGCACTGTCCGAGTGGCTGGAAGTTACCATTTATCACGAAGGAAAAGAATACCAGCAGCGTTATGAGAGAGGACATACCATGTATCCTCTGAAGACAGTGGGAGATTGTGAGGAAGGCAAGAGTGGAACAACTGTTACATTCCTTCCGGACAAAGAAATCTTCGAAGAGACGGTTTATGATTATGACATACTGAAGCAGCGTCTTCGTGAAATGGCATTCCTGACCAAGGGACTTCGCATTATTCTGAAAGATACCAGAGAAGATCAGGAAAAAGAAAAGGTATTCCACTATGAAGGCGGAATCCGTGAGTTTGTTACGTACCTCAACAGAAGCAAGGAAGCACTGTATCCGGAAGTAATCTACTGCGAGGGAGAAAAAGACGGTGTTTCAGTAGAAGTTGCCATGCAGCATAATGACTCTTATACAGAGAACAGCTATGGATTTGTAAATAACATTAATACACCGGAAGGTGGTACACATATTGTCGGTTTTCGTAATGCATTGACCAAAACATTTAACGATTATGCAAGAAAGAATAAGCTGCTCAAAGACAGTGAGCCGAATTTAAGTGGTGATGATATCCGAGAGGGACTGACAGCAATCGTGAGTGTCAAGATCGAAGAGCCGCAGTTTGAAGGTCAGACCAAGCAGAAACTCGGCAACAGTGAAGCACGTGGTGCCGTTGACTTTGTAGTCAGCAGACAGCTTGAGATCTTTCTGGAACAGAACCCATCTGTAGCCAAGGCAACTGTTGAGAAATCTGTTCTTGCACAGAGAGCGAGGGAGGCAGCACGTAAGGCCCGTGATCTTACCAGAAGAAAATCTGCTCTTGACGGAATGTCGCTTCCAGGCAAACTGGCAGATTGTTCTGACAAGGATCCTAAGAACTGTGAGATCTACATTGTAGAGGGGGATTCCGCGGGTGGATCTGCAAAGACAGCCAGAAACCGTGCAACACAGGCAATCCTGCCGCTGCGTGGAAAGATTCTCAACGTAGAGAAGGCTCGTCTGGACAGAATCTATGGAAATGCCGAGATCAAAGCAATGATCACAGCATTTGGTACAGGCATTCATGAGGATTTTGATATCAGCAAGCTGCGTTATCACAAGATCATTATCATGACAGATGCCGATGTTGACGGTGCGCATATTGCAACTTTGCTTTTGACGTTCCTTTACAGGTTTATGCCGGAGCTGATCAAGCAGGGCTATGTATACCTGGCACAGCCGCCACTGTACAAAGTCGAAAAGAACAAAAAAGTCTGGTACGCTTATGATGATGCAGAATTAAACAGCATCCTGGAGCAGATCGGACGTGACAATAATAATAAGATCCAGCGTTACAAAGGTCTTGGAGAAATGGATGCGGAACAGCTCTGGGAAACAACCATGGATCCGGAGAAACGAGTACTTCTTCGTGTGACTATGGATGAATCTGCAACATCTGAGATCGACCTGACGTTTACCACTCTGATGGGTGACAAGGTTGAGCCAAGACGTGAATTTATCGAAGAGAATGCACGCTTTGTAGAAAATCTGGATATCTAGGAGAATAAAAAATGGAAGACAATATTTTTGATAAAATCCATGAGGTGGATCTGCAGAAGACCATGGAAAAATCTTATATAGATTATGCCATGAGTGTTATTGCCTCCCGTGCACTTCCGGACGTCAGGGATGGCCTGAAGCCGGTACAGAGAAGGGTACTGTATTCCATGATCGAGCTGAACAACGGTCCGGATAAGCCGCATCGTAAATGTGCCCGTATCGTTGGTGATACCATGGGTAAATATCACCCTCATGGTGACAGTTCCATCTATGGCGCACTGGTAAATATGGCACAGGACTGGTCTACCAGATATCCGCTGGTGGATGGTCATGGAAACTTTGGTTCTGTGGATGGTGATGGTGCGGCTGCGATGCGATACACAGAGGCACGTCTGAGTAAAATCTCCATGGAAATGCTGGCGGATATCAACAAAGACACTGTTGATTTTCAGCCAAACTTTGATGAGACTGAACGTGAACCGGTTGTACTTCCGGCGCGTTATCCGAACCTTCTTGTAAATGGTACTTCCGGTATTGCCGTAGGTATGGCAACAAACATCCCGCCTCATAACCTCAGAGAGGTGATCGGGGCAGTGGTTAAGATCATTGACAATATTATTGAAGAAGACAGAGACACTACGATTGAAGAACTTCTTGAGATTGTCAAGGGACCGGATTTCCCGACAGGAGCAACTATCCTTGGAACAAGAGGAATCGAAGAGGCATATCGTACTGGACGTGGAAAAATCCGTGTCCGTGCGGTGACAAATATTGAAACTTTGCCAAACGGCAAATCCCGTATCATTGTTACGGAACTTCCGTATCTGGTAAACAAGGCACGACTGATTGAAAAGATTGCAGAGCTTGTCAGAGAGAAAAAGATTGATGGAATTACAGATCTGAATGATCATTCCAGTCGCGAGGGAATGCGTATCTGCATTGATCTCCGTAAAGATGCCAATGCCAATGTGGTTCTGAACCAGTTATACAAACATACACAGCTTCAGGATACATTTGGTGTCATTATGCTTTGCCTGGTGGCAGTCAATGGAAGTCTTCAGCCGAAGGTACTGAATCTCTCTGAAATGCTGAAGTATTATCTGACACATCAGGAAGATGTTGTCACAAGAAGAACAAAATATGACCTGAATAAAGCACAGGAACGTGCCCATATCCTGGAAGGTCTGCTCAAAGCACTGGATAATATTGACGAGGTAATCCGCATCATCCGTGGTTCAAGAAGTGTCCAGATTGCCAAACAGGAATTAATGGACAGATTTGAACTGACTGATGTACAGGCACAGGCAATCGTAGATATGCGTCTGCGAGCTCTTACCGGATTGGAAAGAGAAAAACTGGAAGCGGAGTATGCGGAACTGATGGAAAAAATCCGTAAGTTAAAAGCAATTCTTGCAGACAGAAATACACTTCTTCGTGTAATCCGTGAAGAAATTCTTGCAATTTCTGAGAAATACGGAGATGACAGAAGAACTGCAATCGGTTTTGACGCATACGACATATCCATGGAGGACATGATTCCGAGAGAAAATACAGTTATTACAATGACAAAACTTGGATATATCAAACGTATGACTGTAGACAACTTCCGCAGTCAGAACAGAGGCGGCAGAGGTATCAAGGGTATGCAGACTCTGGAGGATGATTATATTGAAGAGTTGATGATGACTACAACGCATCATTATGTCATGTTCTTTACCAATACTGGTCGTGTATACAGACTGAAGGCATATGAGATTCCGGAAGCAGGAAGAACTGCAAGAGGAACCGCGATCATTAATCTTCTTCAGCTGATGCCTGGTGAGAGAATTACCGCAGTTATTCCAATCAGTAAGTTTGAAGAAGGTCATTATCTGATGATGGCGACCAGAAAAGGTCTTGTAAAGAAAACACCGATCCAGGATTATGCAAATGTACGTAAGATTGGGCTTGCAGCAATCGCTCTTCGAGATGATGATGAACTGATCGAAGTCAAGGCAACGGATGACAAAAAAGATGTTCTTCTGGTTACCAAGTATGGACAGTGTATCCGTTTCAAAGAAAAAGATGTCAGAAGTACAGGTCGTGTTTCTATGGGAGTTCGTGGTATTAATCTGCTTGATGGCGATGAAGTAGTTGCCATGCAGTTAAATACACAGGGATATTATCTGCTTGTAGTGTCCGAGAAGGGTATGGGCAAGAGAACTTCCATCAGCGAATTTACCTGCCAGAACAGAGGCGGTAAAGGTGTAAAATGCTACAAGATCACTGAAAAGACCGGAAATGTAATTGGTGCAAAAGCAGTAAATGAAGAAAATGAAATTATGATGATCACTACAGAAGGTATCATTATCCGCTTGCAGTGCTCAGATATCTCTATTCTTGGAAGAATTACTTCAGGAGTAAAACTGATTAATCTTTCCGATGGCGTAACAGTAGCAAGTTTTGCCAAAGTACGCGAGAAAGATGAAGAAAAAGATGCAAAAGAAGGCACAGAAGACCGTGAGGAAGATGCTTCAGAGGAAAATCCTGCGGAGTCTGAAACGGAGAGCACAGAGGAATAAAGGGGAAATAGATCATCATGGATAAGGGAAAAGACACAACAAATGTCAGAAGAAGCTCTGGTTCTGCTGGAGCAAGAAAGTCCAGAGCCTCATCAGTCAAAAAAGCACGACGTGCAAAAGCAAGACATTCTGTCAGAAAAAGTTCCGGTATAGGGTCTGATATAAGAGAAGTTATTGCCAGACTGCCCAAATCGGTTCTGGCAGGGGCTGCTGCCCTGCTCGTATTGATCATTATTATTGTTTTTGCTGCCAGAGGATGTGGTGGTGTCAGTCATAAAACACCGGAAAGAGTAGTGAAAAATCTGATTGAAGCATATACGAGTGGCAGTGAAAGCAAAGTCCAAAAGTGTTACGGTGTGTCTAAGGCGGATGATACATTACAACAGGAAATTGATGCGACAGTGAAATATTTTCAGGCATTTGAAGCTGAAAAAACAGAGGTTACGCAGTGTGATAAGATCTATGAGGATGGCAAAAATACTTATATGTATATCACCTACAATCTTGTGCTGAAGAATGGTCAGAGTTATCCGTGTATCAGCACTTATATGGTACAGAAGAAAGACGATGGCAAGTACTATGTAATGACACCGTCTGAGATTACAGATGATCTGAGTAAGCAGGCTGCGACAAAATACGCAGACTTTATGAATACACAGGTTTATAAGGATTACACGACTGCTTATGACAAATTCATTAAGAAGAATCCTGGATATGAGGAAAAGATAGCTGCAAAGCTGAAATAGAGATCCTTGAAGGGACGGTGACGGCAGTATGAAAAGAATCATTATGATGGTGTTAAAGAATATTCTGTTTGTACCATGGGGATGGTTCATGCTGAACAGATATGCTTCTCACGTAGATGATTATACAGAGGGAGAGCGTTATGCACTCCTGAAAAAAATTGATCAGCGTGCGAACCGCGGTGGTAATATTACGGTACAGTCTTATGGGGTGGAAAATATCCCAAATGAAAATGGATTTATGTTTTATCCAAATCATCAGGGACTGTATGATGTGTTAGCGATTCTGGATGCATGCCCGACGCCTTTTTCTGTAGTGGCCAAAAAAGAAGTGGGAAATGTTCCATTTCTGAAGCAGGTTTTTGCCTGCATGAAAGCCTACATTATGGACAGAGAAGATATCCGGCAGTCCATGCAGGTGATTCTCAATGTGACGAAAGAAGTCAAAGCAGGACGAAATTATCTGATCTTTGCAGAGGGGACCCGTAGTAAGAATGGAAATCATCCACTGGAATTTAAAGGTGGCAGTTTCAAAGCTGCCACAAAGGCCAGATGTCCAATCGTACCGGTTGCCCTGATCGATACCTACAAGGCATTTGATACAGGATCGGTCGAACCATTGACCGTACAGGTACATTTCCTGACACCAATGTATTATGAAGAATACAAAGATATGAAAACCACAGAAATTGCAGCAGAAGTAAAAAGAAGAGTGGAAGCAACTATCAAAGAGTATGGTGGATGGGATTAATTGAATATCTGAAATGTTTGAAACATGAACAAGAGCAGCTGGGAGCAAAATCCCGGCTGTTTTTTTGTTGAAATAAATGTCGGAAAAAGTCGTTTGCAGATCACAGCGTGAACGGGTACTTTTTGAGCGTCAACTGTGTTTGACTTTGCACAGCTACTGCCCGTATAGTTAAAGTATAAAAGTTTGCATAGGATTGGAAAATGGCAGATGATCCGGGCAACCGGAAAATATAGAAAAACAGGATTTATGGAGGAATTGAAATGGGCAAAAGTTATTGGATCTGGTATCCGGGGGATTTTGAATTATATCATGGGATGAAGCAGAACTTCAGCCGTGTGGAGAGAGGTTTCGGCTGGCCGGCGTTCTGGAAAAGCGAAGGCTTCCGCAACCGCGTAGCTTTTCGCCGCACTTATCATCTGGAAGAAGAAACTTCTTTCACCGTATATTCCAATGCGATTGGACACGTGCTGGCAGGAGAAAAGAAATATCCATTTGGAAAAAAAATCACCTGCGGACCGGGAGAAGTTACAATTGCTGTTCATGCAGGATGTATTGAGGCTTTTCCCTGTATTTATGTGGAAGGCGATGTGATCTGCTCAGACAAAGGCTGGATAGCAGAAGACTATGACCAGGATTCACAGCCGGCAGGAAGAAGTAAATACTTCACCAGACCGGAACAGAATCCGACTGTCTGGGAATACAGCGAGAAAGTATATGAACCAGTCAGCGTAACAGAATACAATGGTGGAACCCTCTATGAATTTGAGACAGAGTTGAATGCAGTTCTGGAAGCAGAGTTCAAAAACGGATATCAGCCGGTATTGATCTGCTGTGGCGAATCCAGAGAAGAGGCAATTGATCCGGTAAACTGTTACTATAGCTGGAAGCCGGACAAAGAAACCGGCAAGTGCCCGTGCTGCGCAGTACGTTTTGCATATATTCCGGACTGCAAGCCGGGAGAGATCACATTGAAGGCAAATCATCAGTATGTAGACATTCCGGTAAAAGCTGCTTTTCACTGCGGAGAGGAACGCCTGAACCAGATCTGGTCTGTGGCAGAGCATACATTCCGACTCTGCAGCGGTATCTTTTTTATTGATGGTGTAAAACGCGATAAATGGATCTGGTCCGGTGATGCGTACCAGAGCTTTTTTGTGAACCGTTATCTGATGGCAGATGCAGATATCGACCAGAGAACAATTCTGGCACTGCGCGGAAATGATCCGATGACGAGACATATCAATACGATCGTAGACTATTCCCTTCTGTGGCTTCTGGGCGTGGATTATCATAATGAAGGATATGGTGACAGAGATTTCCTGGAATTGGTTTATCCGAAGATGGTTTCTCTTATGGAATTCTGCAACGGCAGACGTGATGAACACGGTTTCCTGATCGGAAAAGAAAAAGACTGGATTTATATTGACTGGGCAGATATGGACAAAGATGGTCCGCTCTGTGCAGAACAGATGCTTTATGCAGCATGCTTCCGTGTGATGGCAGAGATCAGTGAACAGCTTGGTAAGGACGGAAGTGCTTACAGGCAGGAATATGAAAAACTGACTGCTGCCATTGAACAGTTTTTCTGGGATGAAGAAAAAGGTGCGTACATTGATTCCTTCACTTCCGGCAAACGTAATGTAACAAGACATGCGAATATTTTTGCTGTTTTATTTTCTATCGCAGATAAGGATAAGCAGGGAAAAATCCTCACAAACGTACTTGAAAATGATGAAATCCCGGCGATCACAACGCCATACTTCAATTTCTTTGAACTGGATGTGCTGTGCCAGATGGGAAAACTGACGGAAGTTCTGGACAAGATCCGTTCCTACTGGGGCGGTATGCTGGATCTCGGAGCAGTCACATTCTGGGAAGAATATGATCCGTCTGTGCCAAAGGAAGAGCAGTACGACATGTACGGCGATCATTTTGGCAAGAGCCTCTGTCATGCATGGGCGGCAAGTCCGATCTATTTCCTGGCAAAATATTTTGCCGGCCTGGATCTTGTGAACAAAGAGGATACTGCTTATGTATTAAGACCACAGATGCAGTACTTCACAGATCTGGACTGCACACTTCCGGTGGGAAGTCACGGGACTGTCCGACTGACCTGGGATGGAGAATATCTGGAAGTAATTCCAGATGCAGACGGTGGAGTTCTGGAACTTGGTGAACAAAAACTTTCTCTGGTCAGAGGAGAAACAAGAAGGGTAAAGATTTGATATGAAAAAAATAGATTTTAACAGAAACTGGACATGTAAATGCCTTACCAGAGATGAAGAACCATATTCCGTGACACTTCCACATGATGCGATGCGGAGCGAGCCACGTACTGCAGAAAGCGTCAGCGAGGGAAACTCCGGCTGGTATCTGGGCGGTGATTACGAATATACGAAACATGTTTTTGTGCCGTCAGAGTACAGCGGCAAAAAGGTTCTTATTGAATTTGAGAGTGTTTACCACAATGCGGAAGTTTATATTAATGGAACAAAAGCAGCGTACAGACCGTATGGCTATACAAATTTTTATGTAGATACAGAAGGGCTTCTGAAATATGAGGCACAGAATGAGATCCGCGTGATCGCACGAAATTCTGATCAGCCAAACAGCCGCTGGTATTCCGGAACAGGAATCTATCGTCCGGTATATCTCTGGACAGGTGCTGAGAAATACATTCCGGTAAATGGGATCAAGATCCATACAGTAAGCTATGCTCCGGCAGTGATCGAGGTTGAGATCAAAACTTCCTGTCCGGGCAAGGTGAAAGTAGAAATCCTGGATGGAGAGCAAAATGTGCTTACAAAAGAAACAGAAAGTACAGGACACCCGTCGGTTTTCCGCATGGAGATTCCGAATGCAAAACTCTGGGACTGCAATCATCCGAATCTTTACACTCTGCGTGCGACATTTGGAGAAGATGTCGTAGAGGAAACGTTTGGAATTCGACTTCTTGAATGGAGCCCGGAAAAAGGCCTTACGATCAATGGTAGGAGAGAAATCCTCCGTGGTGCCTGTGTGCATCACGATAACGGTGTTCTTGGAGCCTGCACTTATCCGGAAGCGGAGGAGCGAAGAGTCCGCATCCTCAAAGAGAATGGCTATAATGCGATCCGTTCATCCCACTATCCATGCTCTAAAGATATGCTGGATGCCTGCGACTGCCTGGGAATGCTGGTGATGGATGAATATGTAGATGTCTGGTATATCCACAAGACAAAATATGACTACGTGAATTATCTTGAGAAATGGTGGCAGCAGGATCTCAAGGACATGGTTGAGAAAGATTATAACCATCCGTCTGTTATCATGTATTCTACAGGAAATGAAGTTGCGGAGACTGCACAGAAAAAGGGAATCGAACTCACCGGCAGAATGACTTCTTACCTTCATAAACTGGATCCGCACAGACCGGTAACCTGCGGAATCAACATTTTCTTTAACTTTTTAAGTTCTATGGGAATGGGCGTTTACAGCGATGACAAAGCAGAAAAAAGTGCGGAGATTGCAGCACAGGAGGCAAAGAAACCGGAAAAAGAAAAGAAAAAACCGGTAGGAAGTGAATTTTATAATACCCTTGCCTGTCTGGTCGGAGATTATTTCATGAAGATCGGCGCGACTCTTCCGCCATGCGACTGGAAAACAAAGGATGCCTATGCAAACATGGATATTGCAGGATACAACTACGGGCTTTTCCGCTATAAACATGACCTTAAGAAATATCCGCAGCGTCTGATCCTGGGAACGGAGACTTTCTGCAAGGATGCGTACAGTTTCTGGGAAATTGCCAAAAAGAATAAACGAATCCTGGGAGATTTTGTCTGGTCAGGATGGGAATATATCGGAGAAACCGGTGATGGTGCGGCTGAATACGAAGACTACAAAGGCAAGATGCCGCACACCAGAATGACGGGAAACAACGGAAGAATCGACCTTCTTGGAAAGCCACGTGCAGAAGCTGCTTACACAAGAGTTGCTTTTGAGCGGGAAACAGGACCGTTTATTGCTGTAAAACCTGTTTATCAGAAGGAGAATCTGCAATTGACCGGCTGGGCTCTGACCAAAGCTCTGGAGAGCTGGTCCTGGGGAGGCTGTGCCGGAGAAAAAGCAGAGGTTGAAGTTTTTGCAAGGGCAGCAGAGGTCGAACTTCTGGTTAATGGAAAGAAAGCTGCCCGCGGCAAAGTAAAGAAATGTAGGACAAAATTCCATATTCCATATGAGGATGGCGAGATCACAGCAGTTTCTTATGATAAGAACGGTCGTGAGATCAACCGTCAGACACTGGTGACAGCGAATGAGGAAACAATCCTTCATATCAAACCGGAACAGGAAACTGTGGAAGCGGGAAGATTACTGTTTGTTCCATTACAGTACGGAGATCTTAACGGAACCTGGAAACCGATGGAGAAACATCACCTGAAAGTTATAGTAGAGAATGCGACTCTTGAAGGTCTGGGAAGTGCCTGCTCCTATGTAGAAGGTAACTATGCACAGGATACAGTTGATACTTATTATGGTGAAGCAATGGCTGTAGTCCGTGCCGGAGAAACCGGACCGGTAAAGATCACTGTCTCCGATGAAGAAAAAACATATACATGTGAGATTCCGGTTACAACACAAAAATAAATCATCTATAGGCAATATAGACAAAAACAAATATCACAATTTGTGCAAGATTTCCTAAAAAATTTTGTTTGTGAAAATTCAATAAAAAAATGCTCCCATTTACGGCTGAAAAAGTGCAGTCTGCGAAAAAAATGTGAGCATTTTTTTAAATGTGATAATCTTATGTACATAGAAATTATGGAAGCACCTGAGCGATGAGGCTTGCCTATATTTCGGGAAAGAAAGGAGATATAATCATGAGCAGAAAAAGAAATCTCTGGCGTGGTATGACTACTCTTACAGCGTCTCTTCTGACCGTTTCTGTTGCGGCAGGACCTGTGGTAGACAGCTATCGTACAGACATCGACAAATTTCTTGGAACCAAGAGCAGTGCGATGGTAACAGACAGTACAGACGAGGATCTGTACACATACAAGTCTGATTATTCCAGTACGACAGAACTTCTGGATTCCATTGAGGATCTTGGAGAACGTATGAGTGAGGAAGGAACTGTTCTGTTAAAGAATGAGAATAATGCACTTCCGCTGACAAAGGATGAGACACAGAAGCTGTCCCTTCTCGGATTTTCCAGCTACTATCCGGTACAGGGTGGTGACATGGGAAGTTCCCTGAATGAGAACGAGGGAACAGATGCAGACACTGTAGACTTTGTTGAGGCATTAGCTGCAAAAGGATTCAGCATTAATGAAGATCTTCATGATCTGTACAAGAGCCTGGAATCCGAATTCAAGACAGAAGTCAATATGTGGGGAAGCATCGTGGAATATTACCACATTACAGCACCTTCAACAGATGGCGTATTTGCAAGCAAAGAGCCTTCACAGGAAACAATGGAAAGTGTAGACAGCCAGTGGAAAGATTCCATGGATGATTATAATGTCATGCTGGTAACGATCGGTCGTTCTTCTACAGAGAACGGAACTTATCTTCCGGGTGTAGATGGCGTAGATGCATCACAGGATCTGAACCAGACCGATCCGCTTGGATTAAGTGATGATGAGCGTGACCTGATCAATGCTGCTGTTGAAGCAAAAGAAAGCAACGGCGGTAAAGTCATCGTTATGCTGAACAATGCCAATGCAATGGAGATCGACGAGATCAAAAATAATGATGGCGTAGATGCGATCATGGAAATTGGTTTCCCGGGTGGATACGGTTTCTATGGTGTGGCAGATATCCTTTCCGGAGAGGCAAACCCATCCGGTCATCTGACAGATACTTATGCAGTGACAAATGCCAATTCACCGGCAGCACAGAACTTCGGAGACTATGAGTGGACAAACGCAGATCCGTCTGTAAACATCAATGCAGAAGAAGTTGAAGCAGAGGGCATTTATACAGGATATAAATACTACGAAACAAGATATGCAGATACTGTACTTGGACAGGGAAATGCAGATGCAATAGTAGGAAGCTCCACAGGAAAAGCATGGAACTATGATGATGAAGTATCTTATCCATTTGGATATGGCCTTTCCTATACAACTTTCGAACAGACTCTTAAGAGTGTAGATGTAGATCTTGACAACAGAACTGTAACTGCTGAGGTAGAGGTTAAGAATACCGGAGATGTTGCAGGAAAAGATGTTGTACAGCTTTATACTTCTGTTCCTTATACAGACTATGATGTAGAGAACAAAGTAGAAAAATCAGCAGTTCAGCTTCTGGACTATGAAAAAACAGATATGATCGAGCCAGGCGAAAGCCAGACTGTTACGATCACAGCAGATGCACAGGATATGGCAAGCTGGGACAGCACCTGTGATAATGAAGCAGGTACAACCGGTAACTGGATCCTGGACAACGGAACATATTATTTCACTGTCGGAAATGGTGCACACGAGGCTGTAAACAATGTACTTGCTGCCCAGGACCAGAAGGTTGACGGAAACAAAGACAATGTACAGACATGGGAACTTGGAGATTTTGATTCTTCTTCTTTCGCTGTAACCTTAAATGGCACACCGGTAGAAAATCAGCTTCAGGATGCAGATCTGAACAACTGGATGGAAGACACCGTTACTTACTTAAGCAGAAACGACTGGGAAGGAACCTGGCCGGAAACATACAAAGACCTGACAGCTACAGACGAGATGATCAGTGCTATGGCTGATGACTACAGTGATATCGAAGCAAACGGAGATCCGTCTTCTGTAACCTTTGGTGCAGATAACGGAATGACACTGGCTAACCTGAAAGGTGTAGATGACATCACAGATGAAAGATGGAGTACTCTGATGGATCAGATCACTCTGGAAGAATGCCTGATCCGTACAGGACTTGGTGGAACCAGTACAAAAACAATTGAATCCATCACTTCTCCGGAAGCAATCCAGAATGACGGACCGAACGGATTCAACTCCTATCCTCTTGGACAGTATGCAAACTCCGACGAGTCCACAGGAGATCCTTGTGTGATCGCGGAAGATGATCCGAACCGTGATTACAAGATGGGTGTTATGGCAAATGAAACTGTTATCGGTCAGACATTCAGCAAACAGTTGGCAGCAGAATGGGGCAAAGCAGTAGGTAACTATTCTCTGTGGGCAAATACAGCAATCTGGTGGGGCGTTGGAACAAACCTTCATCGTACACCATATAACGCACGTAACCATGAATACTTCTCAGAAGATGCAGTTCTGACAGCAGGTCAGGGTGCTTCCATCATCGAGGCCGGACATGAATACGGTGTACTGATCGCACCGAAACATCTGGCATTCAATGATACTGAGATCAACCGTACAGGTATTGCCGAGTTTATGACAGAACAGGCTGCCCGTGAAAATGAACTGCGTGGTACACAGTCCTGTATAGAAGATGCAAATGCACTTGCTGTAATGACTACATACAACCGTGTCGGCTGTGTGACAAGTAATGCACATACCGGGCTGCTCCTGAACATCCTTCGTAAAGAATGGGGATTCAAAGGTCTGATGTCTGAGGACTTCATCCAGGATCCTACCTATACAAAGATCCGCATGGCAGTACATAACGGTGTAACCATGACATGTAACACAGGTGACAATACAATGGCAGCTGTAGAAGAAGTATGGCCATACTGGAGTGTAGAAAATGCAAGCCAGAGTGAGGAACTTCTGACAGATCTGAAACAGGCAATGCTGTATCAGAACTATGCACTTGCAAATTCAAATGCAATGGATGGCATGGCAACTACTACACATATTGAAAAACTGAACACATGGTACGACAATCTGATCACAGGTCTTCGCGTCGGATTCGGTGTGCTGACTGTACTCTGTGCAGCAATGTATCTGCTTGGACTGAAAAAGAAAGAGCAGTAAGGAGGAATAACTATGGCTGAAAAGAAAAAAATGGGTGCAGGCCTGGTCTTAAGCGTAATTACTGCCATTGTAACTGTAGCAGGACTGGTTCTGTATATGAAAAACTGCAAAACAAATTATTTTATAAACAGTGGCGTTGATAATGCAATCGTGGCCTGCCTGG
Organism: Blautia sp. MSJ-19; assembly: GCF_018918125.1. GTDB lineage: Bacteria > Bacillota > Clostridia > Lachnospirales > Lachnospiraceae > Blautia_A. The sequence goes on along the minus strand of NZ_JAHLQA010000039.1, from coordinate 10,906 downwards.
CTGTGGCTGCTATCTTTGAGATAGTTATGATTGTGGCTTCTATGAAAATGGGAGCAAAACCGGTACTGGATATACTTCCGGTAGCGTGTGGTGTGCTGACTGCATATGCACTGATCCAGTTCGTTGGCAGCAGAATCGCTGCAATCGGATCAATCATGACTTTTGAGAACAACGCCCAGAATATGGCGGATTTAAAAGGTGCAATCATTGGAATGATCGTATGTGCGGTCGCTCTGATCTGTACGATTATTTCCTCCTTCTTCAAAGTAGTAAAGGATTGATTTTATGAGCAATACAAAGAAAGATTTCTGGAACGGTCCACTGACCGGTTCCAGAATCAAATCAGATGATGTAAAACTTCCGGAGATGTTGATCGGATATTTTATCGGACCGTTCGGAGCACTTCTGGCTTCCGGTATTTTTACCAGTATCCTTCAGAACTACTTTACAGATGTCCTGAAACTGAACCTGACATTTCTGACAACCTTACAGCTGTTTTCAACCATCCTGATCGTGGCAGCAAACCTGATCGTAGGTCAGCTTATTGAACGCACAAGAACAATGGCAGGAAAGGCGAGACCGTGGATTCTTCTGTCAGCCCTGACGCTGTCCATTGCTTCTGTATTGATGTTTGTGGTTCCTTTTGAGGGAACTGCCAAGATGGTATGGATCGCAATTGCGTACAACCTGTTTTACGCAGTCGCTTATCCGATCTACAATACAGCAAACTCCACACTGATACCTGTATCTACGAGAGACAGTAAGCAGCGAGGAGCACTGGCTTCCTTTACCAATGTGGCAGGACTTGCTGTTATGGGTGCAGGTTCTATGGTGTTCCCGATCCTGGTTTCTTTTGCACTGAAAGAGAATCAGCATCTTTGGCTGGTAGCTATGACAGCGATTGCCATTTTCTCTGCACTGACGATCTTCTTACAGTTTAAGTTCACACGTGAGCGTGTAACAGAAGAACAGATGTCCGAGGGAACAGCAGAGGAGAAAACTGTCAAAACTGCTTCTCTGAAAGAACAGCTTTCTGCGGTTACCAGTGAAAAAATGTGGTGGATCGTTATGCTGTTCTACATGGGATTCCAGTGGAGCGGCGCAATGAAAAATGGTTCCATGACTTATTTCTGTAAATGGGTAATGGACAACACCTTCTTTGGAACAGCAGATGCCTGGGGTGCTTCACAGTCACTCTTAAGCATTATGGGTGCGGTTCCGATGGCTGTGGCAGCAGTGGCGATCGTACTTCTCTGTAACAAATTTGGAAAACGTATCGTGTGTATGATTGGTATGCTTCTGGGAGCTGTCGGCGGTGTGATCGCAATCATGGGAAACGGACAGATCGTTCCTGTAGCGATCGGTGTGGCACTGAAATGCCTTGGCTCTGCTCCGGCATGCTACATGATCCTTGCAATGCTTGCAGATGTCATCGATCATATCGAATACAAATCCGGAATCCGTACAGATGGACTGACAATGTCTATTTACAGTTCCATTATGGTAGCTGCGACTCCTGTATGTAACTCTATCTTCAGTGCGATCTTAAATGCCAGTGGATATGACCAGGCAGCAGATATCGCACTTGGTACTGCGGCACAGACAGCAGCAGCACAGACAGCAATCTCTGTCGGATATATCTGGGTAGAGACAATTGCTTATGTGATCTGTGCAGTTCTGATCTTCTTCTTCACGATAGAGAAGGATCTGCCGGAAGAACAGAAAGCGATCGCGGCAAGAAAAAACAATAAATAAAGAGTCTTAAAAGACTGGCAGTATCAGGCGGTCTTCTGGTATAACTAAGGTTAGTAAGCATTAAAGCTGTGCCTTAAGTCTACCGGAAGGCCGCTGTGCATTTATACGATAAAAAATGGAAGGAGGAATTTGATTTATGTACAAAAGAACATGGAAAATGGCATCTGGGATATTCCTTCTTCTGCTGACAGCAGGAATGACCGGATGCGGTCAGAATAACGCGGAGAAAGAAAATCTCTGTCATATCGTTCTGGAAGCCGGAGAAGGCTATCATGTAACAGATCCTGCCAGAACAATAGAATCTGGAAGTGATGTGAGCTTCACGGTTACGTTGGATGATAACTGGCAGTTTATGGGCACAGATTATCATGGTGAGACCGAAATAACAAAACAGGATGATGGGAAAACAGTAAATCTTGTTTTGCATGAAGTAAATTATTCGGAGAGTATCTGTATTCAGGCTGAAAAAGGAAAATATGAGATTACATATGATGCCAATGGTGGAAAAAACATTTCAGGGGATTCAGACAGAGTAAGTATCTGTTATCGTGGTACGCACCAGAGAATCAATACTTCGACCGGAACAGAGCTTTTTTCCAGAGATGGTTACACGTTACTTGGGTGGAATACCAGAGCCGATGGAACCGGACAGTCTGTGGGTCTCGGAAGTCGGATCGCATGGAAAGAAGGACTTGTTTTGTATGCACAGTGGGTCCCATGGACTGACGAGGCAGAGTTTGTGTACAAAAAAGTGTCAGGCTTTGCAGTCATAACCGGCTACACCGGAAAGGCACAGCAGATCTGCATTCCGTCCAGTCTTGGAGGGCTCCCGGTGCGAACGATCCGGGAACAGGCTTTTGCAGATACAGAGTGCAAAACAGTCGTTCTCTCACCGGGGATTCACGAAGTCGAAAAATGGGCATTCAGGAACAGCCGACTGGAACAGCTGTATATTTACGATGATATGGAGAAGATCAGCGACTATGCATTTCAGGACTGCGATATGCTTCGTACCCTGCATATCAATGCGATCGAGGCTCCGGCTTACAGTGGAAATTATTTTGATACCTTTCAGGATAAATATGATCGTCTGCTGGCGTTGAAGGATAAAAAGAAGATTGTTCTGTTTTCCGGTTCTTCGACAAGATTTGGATATGACAGTGCGATGATGGATCAGGCTTTTCCTGATTATGAGGTGGTCAATATGGGAGTTTTTGCCTACTCACCGGCACTTCCACAGCTTGAACTGATCCGATCCTGCATGAAGGAGGGAGATATTCTTCTGGACTCTCCGGAATTTGATGCGGCAAACAGACAGTTCTGTTATCAGAAGGAACTGGATTATGCGATGTTTGCCATGATGGAATCCAATTATGATGCATTTGCTGAACTGGACCTCCGGGAATATACGCAGGTTTTTACTGCTTTCTCTGCATACCAGACGGCAAGACAGGATATGGAACGAAAAAATTACGATGTCCGGGCTTCAGATTATGATGAGGATGGGAATGAAGTGGAGGAACCAAGCTACAATGAGTATGGGGATTATGTCGTATATCGTCCAAATTCCACGAGTGAACAACCGATTTATGGACTTCCGGTAAATTATACAGTAAACGCATTTCCAAAAGAAACGTATATCGATTCTGTGAATGCAGAGTTTCAGAAATTCTTGGATCAGGGAATAAAAGTTTATTTTACCTATTCACCCAGAAATAAATATGCACTTTCAGAAGACAGCACGCAGGAGGAAAGAGCCCGCCTGCATGAATATTTTAAGAGTCAGTTACATGTTCCTGTTATTTCTGAACTTGAGGATTCTTTGTATACAGGAATCTATCTGTATGGAACCGATAATCATTTATCTACAGAAGGGGCACAGATCCGGACCGAAAAAGTGATCCGGGATCTGAAAGAACAGCTTGCGAAGGAGGAGAAGAAATGAACTTTATATCACTGACATTTGTTTTCCTTTTTCCAGTTGTGGTGTTTCTGTACTGGAAGATTCCGTGGAAACACAGAGAACTCTTTCTGCTGGCAGTGAGTTACTTCTTCTATATACGGGAAAGTTCCTGGGCGGGAGGTCTGCTTCTGCTTACAACGGCGGTTACTTATCTGGCAGGAATTGCTATTGAGAAAGGCAGACACAGAAGATCCTGGCTGATTTTTGCGGTGGCTGTGTGTCTGGGACTTCTGATCGGCCTGAAATATTCGGTCCCGCCGGTGGGAATCTCATTTTATACTTTCCAGACAATGGCATATGTGATCGATGTATATCGGGGTGAGATTTCAGCAGAAAAAAATCCTGCAAGTTATGCCCTGTTTGTTTCGTTCTTCCCACAGCTGGTCGCAGGCCCGATCGAGAGGGCGGGGAACCTTCTCGGACAACTGAAAGAAAACCATACAAAGAGCCGGACAGATCTGCTGAATGGTTTCTGGCTGATGCTTCGGGGATTTTACAAAAAAGTCGTCGTGGCAGATTATCTGGCTGTGTATGTTGACAGAGTGTATGCTGCACCGCAGGATGCCGGTGGGATTGGTGCGGTTCTGGGAACCGTGTTTTTTGCCATTCAGATTTATTGTGATTTTTCCGGATATACAGATATTGCAAGAGGTGCGGCACATATGATGGGAATACGGCTTATGGAAAATTTCAGGCATCCTTACCGTGCAGTAAGCATACAGGATTTCTGGAAAAGGTGGCATATCAGCCTGACGCGCTGGTTTACGGATTATGTATATATTCCACTTGGAGGAAACCGCAGAGGATTTGCGAAGAGATGCCGGAATGTGCTGATTGTTTTCCTTTTAAGTGGATTCTGGCATGGGGCATCCTGGAATTTCGTTGTGTGGGGACTGATCCACGGAATCTATATGGTCGGAGCTATGTGTTTCTCACTGCTGAGGAAAGATAAAAAGAGGATTCTTCCTCCGGCGGCCGGATGGATTCTCACGATGCTTCTTGTGGATATTGCATGGGTGTTTTTTCGGGCATCTTCGCTTATCGATGCGTGGCAGATTTTGTTGCAGCCGTTTGTGAATCCTCTGGGCAGCGGAATCACGGAGACGATGAGTTTCCTGGGAATTCAGGGACTGGCGATTCTGCGGCTTCTTGCGACAGGAATTACCTGGCTGATTCTGGAACAGATTCCCGAGGAAATTGATAAGTGCTGTCAGACCAGGAAGGGACTTTGCCTGGTGGCAGCAGGTTTTGTTGTGATGGTGACTGTAATTGAATTTTCATGGCTTGGCATGATGGCATCGGGCGGTGAAAATGCATTTATTTATTTCAGGTTTTAAATATGGATAAAAAAACAGTAAGACGTGTTGTCATAATTGCGCTGGCAGTGTTTCTGGCAGAGCAGATTTTTTTTCTGATCTGTGGTTTTGGGCTGCCTGCACAGTATGGAGATACGTTTATGGGAGAACTGAAAAGTAAATATGAAAGATTAAAGGAAACTCCGGGACAGAGAATCGTACTTGTTGGAGGCAGCGGTGTTGCTTTTGATTGTGACAGCGAGATGATCGACGAATTTTTTCCTTCGTATGAGGTTGTCAACTTTGGCATGTATGCAGGGCTTGGGACAAAGGCGGTCATGGATCTCTCCGAAGCGTATATTCATGAGGGAGATATTGTGATTCTTTCTCCGGAACAGAGTGAGCAGACACTCTCGGATTATTTTAATGGAGAATATATGTGGCAGGCAGCTGACGGAGCTTTTGGGATGCTGCGTCATATAAAAAGCGAAAACTTTGAGGCGATGCTGGGAAATTTTCTGGGATTTGCACTGGAAAAACTGAACTATGCATGGAAGGGGAAAAATCCTCCGACAGACAGTGTATATCAGAAAAAATCCTTTAATACCTATGGAGATATCGATCTGGATGCGTGCAGGGAGAATATACTTCCGGGCGGCTATGATGTGAACCAGAAGGTAAGATTTACAGAAGATGTGGTGCAGCCGGAATTTCTGGAGTATATGAACGCCTGGGCAGAGCGTCTTGAGAAAAAAGGCGCAGCCGTCTGGTACCGATATTGTCCGGTAAACAAGCTGGCAGTGGAAGATGCAGATGATCTGACATCATATGATGCGTTTTTGCGGCAGGAACTGGATTTCCCGGTTGCAGGAAATCCAGAGAACAGTCTCATGGAAGCGGAGTGGTTTTTTGATACGAATTTTCATCTGAATCAGGCGGGGAAAGAAGTAAATACGGTACAGCTGATCCGTGATATCAAAGCGATGCTTGGTGATGAACGGACTGTAAGTGTGGAACTTCCGGAGAAACCACACAGAACGTGGGAAAATACATCCACAGAGACCAGAATCTGGACTGCAAAGGACAGCGAGGCATATCAGGGCGAAGAAATGATCGTGATTCCGGAGAATGTGACGCAGATTGAAGATCATGCCTTTTCGGGCTGTACAGGTCTTAAGATGATCGTACTTGAACAGAAAGATCCTTCGAAGTGTATCGTGGGTCAGCACCTTCTGGATGGCACCAGTGCAGAAATCGTTGTGCCACCGATGTCATCAGACAGTTATAAACGAAATTATTTCTGGTCGGCGTATGCCGGACAGATCCGGGAAAGCACAGATCACGCAGAAAAATAAACCGACCACGCTAAAAAGAAATCTGACGCAGAAAATCATGCTACAATGCAGACATGATAAAAGTGAGACTATAAATTTTGAGCTATAAAATCAGAACTGCGAAATTGAAAATGTGAAATTTGGAGGGAAAACATGAAAACAAAACAGGCTGTAAATCCATACATGCCAAGCTGGGAATATGTCCCGGATGCAGAACCACATGTTGTAGGAGACCGTGTGTACGTTTACGGTTCCCATGATATCTTCAACGGACTGAATTTCTGTCTGGGGGATTATGTATGCTGGTCCGCACCGGTGGACGATCTGGGCAACTGGCGTTACGAAGGATGCATTTACAAAAGAGAACAGGACCCGGCGGCACCGAGAATCCGTCTGACGAACGGCCTTGCAGCACCGGATATGGTACAGGGACCGGATGGAAGATTTTATCTCTATTATTTTATGGGTGGCACAAAGATGATTTCCGTAGCTGTCTGTGATGAGCCGGCAGGAAAATACGAATTCTACGGATATGTAAAATACAGCGATGGCATTGCAATTGGAAAGAAGAACGAACCGTTCCAGTTTGATCCGGGCATCTTTATGGATGACGATGGAAGACTGTATCTGTATACTGGCTTTGCACTGGCAGGAAACCCGATCCTTCTGGATGGTTCCAAACCGACCGAACATGGCCCGATGTGCTTCGAACTCGATCCGTCAGATATGCTGACTGTACTGGATGGACCGTCCTATATCGGAATCGCAGGCGAAAAGGAATCCATCGGAACTCCTTATGAGGGTCATTCTTTCCTTGAAGCAAGTTCTATGCGTAAATTTAATGGTACATATTATTTTATTTACAGTACAATGAACAGCCATGAGCTCTGCTATGCGACAAGCGACAGCCCGGTAAAGGGATTCCAGTACGGCGGCATTCTGGTAAGCAACGGCGATATAGGTCTTGAAGGCGTACCGGATGTGAAACATGCGAGATTTGATACTGGAAATACACACGGCAGCATCATTGAACTGAATGGAAAATATTTTGTTTTCTATCACAGACACAGTAACCGTAAACAGTCTTCCCGTCAGGCAATGGCAGAGGAAATCCGTTTTGAAGATGGTAAATTTTATCAGGCAGAGATGACTTCCTGTGGTTTAAATGGCGGACCGCTGGAAGGAAAAGGAACTTACCCGTCCTATATTACCTGCAACCTTTATGGAAAAAAAGGCACTCGTTTCTTAAGTATGATCAAGCATCCGAAAAAAGGATGTCCTTACCTGACTCAGGACGGAAAAGACAGAGAGTCCGGACCGGATCAGTACATTGCAAATATGTGCGACGGTGCACTGGCAGGCTTTAAATATTTTGATCTCAGCGAAACAAAAGAGGTCAGTGTGAACGTAAAGGGACGTGCAGAGGGTACGCTGTATGTTCGTACCAGTGAAAACGGAGAAGCTGTAGCCAAGATTTCAATCAATTCAGTTAGGGAACTGAAAGCATTCAAAGCTCCGCTTCAGGCTTCTGGCAACAGAGAGGCGCTGTTCTTTACCTTTGAAGGAAAAGGAAGTTTTGACTTTATTTCCTTCACTTTGAAATAAAACTTTGGAATAAAGCTTTGAAATAAAAAGCTGGAATAAAAAATGCATTGTTTCCTGTGCTTTTTCTTGTTATACTACAGGTATTATTATGTATATGTCACTGTGAACGGAATGAACAGTGACATGGAAAAGGCACGGGGGATGAACGATGCTTCGTATTGCAACAGTGGAAGATGATGCGAACGACCTGGAAGCGTTACGAACTCACCTGAGACGATACGAGAAAGAAAACGGGCTGAAATTTCTGATCACAGAGTTTCGGGATGGCGAAGATATCGTGACGGATTATACCGCGGACTATGACCTTATTCTTATGGATATTGAGATGGCTTTTCTGAATGGAATGAAAGCAGCAGAAAAAATCCGCGAACTGGACAAGGATGTCGTCATTATATTTATAACAAATATGCCTCAGTATGCAATTCAGGGTTATAAGGTAAATGCTCTGGATTACATGTTGAAGCCTATTTCGTATTTTTCTTTTTCGGAGAGTATGGGAAGGGCACTTCACAGAGTAAAAGTGCAGGAAAAAGAATTTATTACCATAGCACTGAAAGGTGGCAAAAAGAAACTGGATATTGCACAGATCTGTTATGTGGAAGTACAGGACCATCTCCTGATCTATCATACAACAGAGGGAAGCTTTGTGACCAAGGGGACGATCCGGGATGCGGAAGGTCAGCTGGATGCAAAGCGCTTTTTCCGGTGTAACAGATGCTATCTGGTAAATCTGGAATATGTAGATAATTACATGGGAAGTGATGTCAGCGTCAACGGAGATACGATTCAGGTAAGCAGGAGCAGGCGCAAACCGTTCCTGGACGCATTAAATGAATATTTGAATGAGGTGGGCAAATGAACACAGCAGAGGTGCTAAATACACCAGGGTATTACTATGCCATAGCTTATGCTTTATCCGTATTTGCAATTACAGGTACGAATGAGAGAAAAATCAGAGGATGGAAGCTGGCAGCAGTAAGCTGTGCTCAGTTTGCCCTCCTTTTGTTTTTTATGACAGTGACAGATGGAGTAAGGCAGGAACTGTTTATTCCGTCGATGGTCGTGATCGTGGGACTTCTTCTGGGATATATTTATATCTGTAATGATTTTTCACTCAGGGAGGCTGGCTTTTACTGTGTAAAGGCTTTTATCAATGGAGAGTTTGCTGCGTCTCTGTGCTGGCAGATTTATTATTATCTGACATATACAAGGGGCATGCATGGAAAAGTCTGGAGATGGACAGAACTGGCAATTGCTTATACAGTGATTTTTGCTGTACTTACATTGATCGAGCTGAACCTTAAGAAAGACCTTGAAGAACTTCATATTACAAGAAGAGAATTACTGGTAGTCATTATCATAGCAGCATCTGTATTTGCCATGAGCAATTTAAGTTATCTTGATCAGAATGGTCTGTTCAGTGGCAGCTTTGTCACGGATATTTTTATAATACGGACGCTTGTGGATTTAAGCGGGATCGCTGTGCTGTATGCATATCATATTCAGGTGAAGGAGATCCAGATCCGTTTCGAGAAGGACACCCTGCGGAATATCATGGAGATGCAGTACAAAAATTATCAGTTGTCCAAAGAAAATATTGATATGGTGAATCAGAAGTATCATGATCTGAAACACCAGATCAATCTTCTCAAAACACAGTCTTATACCGGAAAGTCTACGAGCTATCTGGAGAAGATGGAACGTGAGATCAGAGTATATGAGACACAGAACAAGACCGGAAACCAGATTCTGGATGCGGTACTGACAAATAAGGCAATGCTCTGTCAAAATAAAGAAATCGAGCTGAAATTTATTGTGGATGGGGAAGCTTTGTCTTTTATGGAAGATATGGATGTAAGTGCATTATTTGGCAATATGCTGGATAATGCAATTGAGAGTGCTGAAAAGCAGCAGGAGAAGCAGAAACGACTAATCTGGCTCTACGTAACAAAAGAAAAACAGTTTGTCCGTATCCGTACAGAGAATTACTGCGATGAAAAGATTCAGTTCAAGAACGGCATGCCGGTGACAACAAAAAAAGACAGACGAATCCATGGATATGGAATGAAGAGTATAAAGAGTACGGTAGAGAAGTATCACGGCTCTGTTGTAGCGGCACAGGAAAACAACTGGTTTGAGCTCAAAATACTGCTTCCGTCGGGCATGTAAAAGGCATATAAAAAAATATTAAAAGAAATGCAAAAAAAAGTGTTGACAATGTAAAGTGAGTTATGTATAATTAACCATGCGTTTCGAAAAGAAATGTACTTCAAATTGCATAAAGTATTATGAATTCGGAGTCAGGAGAAGTACTCAAGAGGCCGAAGAGGTGCCCCTGCTAAGGGTATAGGTCGGGTAACCGGCGCGAGGGTTCAAATCCCTCCTTCTCCGTTTGGAGTTAATAACTTCTGAAAAAGAAATTAAAAAACTTCAAAAAAGTACTTGACATTCAGAAATGAATGTGATAAAGTAAACGAGTTGCTGATGAGCAACGAGATCACAAAAGAGTTCGAAAAAAGTTTTGAAAAAACTTAAAAAAGTTCTTGACAAACAAAAACGAACGTGATAAACTAAATGAGCTGTCGCAAGAGAGCAAAACAAAGAACCTTGATAACTAAACAGTGAAACACATACGATTCTCGAAAATTCTTTAAGAATCATCATTCAATAGAATGAACTTTTTATAAACAGTAAAAACGAGAGATAGCTAGTTGTTATCTTGAGTGAATCAAACATTTTATCAGAGAGTTTGATCCTGGCTCAGGATGAACGCTGGCGGCGTGCTTAACACATGCAAGTCGAACGGGAAACCTTTTATTGAAGCTTCGGCAGATCTAGCTGGTTTCTAGTGGCGGACGGGTGAGTAACGCGTGGGTAACCTGCCCTATACAGGGGGATAACAACCAGAAATGGTTGCTAATACCGCATAAGCGCACAGGACTGCATGGTCCGGT
>NZ_JAHLQA010000027.1 GCF_018918125.1 Blautia sp. MSJ-19 | reverse complement strand
GCCATGGTCACCAGAACTGCCAACACACATACGGAAACCAGTAAAAACAGAAACTCAGAAATAAGCATGCCGTAAAAACGGCATCTAATTTGTAAAGGTACTCGGGTTGCACCGTTTACGATAAAGAGGGAGGTACTACCGGAATGATCTACTTGGATATGAATGGACTTCCGACCGTTAATCTCAGTGGCTTTGTTCAGGAAAAACGCATTCTGGATGAAGAAAACCGTATTGCACAGAAGTTTTACTGTGATATAAATGGTAAAGTTGTTTGTCTGCAAGCGGGACAGGCAGGTGAGGCATATTTTTATGATGAATATAACCGCATTATTCAGGTGACTTTTTTAAATCAGGATGGAGAGCCTGCGGCAATAAAGGATGGCTATGGGATTTTGAAAAAAACTTATTATCGTGACGGAAACGAAAAAACAAACATGTATTTTGATGCATCCGGAAATCCGGTGCCTTTGAATAAAGGCCAATATGGAATTCAACGTGTTGGAGAGATTTCGCTTTATTTAAATAAGAATGGACAGGTTAAGCTGTGTATAGATAACCTTCTCAATGCTTATCCGGTTATGGTGGTTGTAATTGGGATTGTACTGTGCATTCTTTTTTGTATAGTTCCACAAAAGTTGAAAGTGGTTATTTTTCTGTTTTATATGTTGTTCATTTTTTATGAGACACTGATGTTTCGAGAAATCGGCAATATCCGCGCGAACCTGGTTCTTTTTTCATATGCGAATACATTTTTGAGAAGTTGGAAGATCCGGGTAGATGTAATCAATAATGTCTGGCTGTTTATTCCGTTTGGAACAGGACTTTATGCAATTTTTCGGAAGAAAAAGGTGTGGATCACTGCATTGGTGCTGTCAGGAGTGATTGAATCGATACAGTATTTTACTGGATTGGGAATTGCAGAACTGGACGATCTGTTTGGCAATACACTTGGCGGTGTGATTGGTGTAGCCGCTGGAGTTGCGATTTTTTATGTGTTGGGTAAATGGCGAAATATGTCGAAAGAAAGAATGAGTGATTCGGTATAACGAATGATAGAGAGTGTGGAAAGTGTGGTAAAATGATATATGTGGAATTATATTATGATAAGTGATTAAAGGTGAGCTTTATTACCTACATTATTCAATTTATAATGATGATAGTAAAGTTTGGTAGGAGCAGTTACTATAGAATGACTATTCCATTTTTGACAGCAGGAGATAATCAGATCCCGTGCAAGTCATGATTGTAAATATTTTTTTAAAACAAATTGCCAGAATAATCAATCAATAACAATAATCAATAAAATATGAGTGATATATAATCGATAAAGCTTAAAATGAAAGGTGAATTTAAAAATACTGTAAACTCAATGGAAATAGAAAAAAGTAAGAAAATAATTAGAATGCAGACTGTTAAAGTTTGTACAGAACAAGAGACTACTGTGCTAGGAACTGGTTTTTTTGTAAATGAGAGCCTGGTGATTACTGCAGCTCATTGTACTAAAAAGATAGAAAAAGAAGTGGTTGTAGAAGAAGTCGAGAACTTTGCAATTCAGTATGGTCGAAATAATGAATTAACGGTTAAGGGAAAATTTTACAAGCGTTTGGGAATGATTGCATTTATAAAGTTAGATACATTGGTGAAATTAGATGAAATATTACTACCTCTGGGGTATTGTGAAGAGTTAAGTGCTGGTATCTCTGTGTATATTTATGGATATCCGGCGAGAGAGCCTTCTGGATATTCTAAGGAATTTACCATTTCTAATATTTCTTCAGATGAAAAAAGACCTACCTTACATTTTTATGTGAAAAATATGGAAGGGGGGCTTGATACGTATGAACTCTTATCAGGTAGTCCTATAATTTATAAGGAGACTATCATAGGAATTGCTATGAAACAGGATAACGATCACGCCGAAGCCTATATTCTTTCTGCTATGGATTTTTCAAAAATGAAGAAAACTTTTTGGGAGGAAAAGTTACCTTTGAATCAAGTAAGAATCCAACAGAAAGGCTCATTAAATATAGGAGCTTTGAATAAAAAAGCCTGGTGGCTAATGAAAGCAGAGGGAACGAATGAGATAACGATTTCAGACCGTTATTTTATTACATTAGCAACATTATTACTTGGCATACAGGGAAAGGGAGATATTATTCTTGCAAGCTCATGGAAAGATGGACTAAAAGACTGGTTGGAAAGCGAAACATGCCACTATAGGGAGCTGATTCCAAAATGGAAAGGAAGACAGTGGTACAATTTTGGACAGGATATTTCTGATTGGCGAGGTTTAGAAAACAATTCAGGGGTGATAATTTATATAAAAGCTGAGGAATATAGGCAGCTGATGGAATTGGGCATCATGGAAGGGCGAAAAGCTACCAATGAAAATATTTTGGTAATCTGGAATATTTGGTCAGAAAATCCGGAAGCAGCAATTGACCAGGCTGTGGAAATGGGAGAACAGTATTTTTCCCAAAATGAAGTTGAGGTTCTTACTATTTTTTCTTCATGGAAAAATAATAATCATCCATTTAGAGTGCGTGAAACTGCAAATATGTGGGTCAGGAGCGAAGCGTGGAAAGAAAAAGAAGCAAATTCTTTTTTATCAAAATTAGATGAGGAAGAAGTTGATGTTTTAGCAGAATGTTTTTTACAGAACTTTCCCCAAAGGTCTGACCTAAAAAATGGATGGAATACTATATATGAAAGATGCTCAGACTCAGTTGTTACTTTAAATGGATTAGAGCATAGAGAAGATCAGTTTGGGGAACTGGACGGTATTGAACCTGTGGCTGTAAAATGTTGGTTTTCAGGAATAAAAGCAGAAGATTGCCATCGAATTCTTAATTTTTTGAAGAAAGAGGAAAATGAGGTTTTGTATTGGGTAATCGTTATATCTAACCCATATTGTGTAAAAGATGTGTTAGAAGAAAGCTGCTGTTTGGAAACACAAAAACTAGTTGAGCTTATATTGAATAGAAATAAAGAGGATTATTCAGATTATCAGCAGTACGAAGTGGCTGAGGATATACGATATAAAATAAGACCATAATACAAAGGAGGAGACGGGATGTTTTTTTCAGACTGGTATTTTTGTAACACTTTGAAGATGTCATTAGCAGATGCAAATAATTATTTAGAGTGCTTATTTACGCTGGAAAAAGCGAGAGGACCTTTAAATGAAAAAATTAAGGCATTAGATTGGCTGGAAAAGCAGGAAGAATCATTACTGCATGCCTATGCCATCCCCCAATTGATTAGGGGAATATTGCGGAAAAATGCATCCCAGGAATATGATGAGCGGCAATGGATGATTTATCTGCAAAAAAGCAAAAAGATAATAATAAATATATTGGAAAATTCAGAGAAGGCAGTAACAATAGGAGGTTGCCTGAATTTATTGCAAAACATAGAAGAGATAGAATTGAAAGATTTAGTAGACCAGGTAATAGCACTTCCATATGTTGAGGCAGAGCATATATATGAGTTTGATTATCTGGAATCCGATGAATGTGCTTATGTGATTGTTTTATTATCCATTTTATATGAAGCTGCAAGGCAAGATATCCAAATGGTTTCTATGTGTATTGGAGAAAGTAATACCAGATTGTTCAATATGGCTATGGAAAAGAAACTGGGATTTCTTCCCTGGAAACTGACAATGTTGTTGAAATGTTTATGCGGAACGACATTTCGGGAAGCAGAAGAATTATTTCCTGACAAATGGATTGCTTTTCCAGAGTGTCTTGAGTTGGCAGCGCTTTTTATCTTGGAGAGGGAAAAGAAACTTGAAAAATCACCAGAAGAGATTATAAATGTTTTGATAAGGGAGTCTTGTCAGCTTGATTTCTTGGAAAAGAGAGACAAACAGCTGCCAAAAGATATATTATGGATTAATGAACAGGATGATCGTTATAAAAAAATAAAAATTTGTAGTGTACTTTGGCAAAATATATTGTGGAATACAGCTTTTGAGTATAATGCAGAAGTTTTTATAAAAAAATTTAAGGAATATTGGAATGCACCATTATATACAAAGGTGAAAAAAGAAAGAAGAAACAAAAGATGGCGTGAATTTTTAATTCCATATAGTGCAAAAGTCGATGATCTGGAAGAATGTTACAGTTACTTTTTCTGTACACCATGGCAGAAAAGAACGAACCCCAAAACCACGAGTATTGGGAATAGGAAAATGTTTCAGAAATTTCCAGATATGTTCCATAATGAGTCTGCATTTAAGTTATTTGCAGCTGTAATTTTGATGCGAAAAATGATGGAATCGATGCAGGAGTTTCCGATTGAGTATTGCCGTATTCTTTTGAATATGGGGGATGTATTTCAGTGCGAAGATGTCAGAAAAGAATTGTACGGAAAGAAAAATGCATGGAAAAATCCAATTAAAATACTGGGATATTTTGCATCACAAAGCATTGGTATGATCGGAAGAGGGGAACTAAATGAATTAGTGCCTAGCAGGATGATTGAGCTGATTTCAAAAGGCAGAAAGAAAGCAACAAAAAATCCCCAGTTAAATATGCAATATGATTTTATCGGAGTTCAGGTGTGTGCACATTGGGCTGTTGAAAGTTTAAGAGCCTCGGTGCTTAAAGCAAATGAGGGAATAGAGAGTCCGTGGTTTGTTGGAGATGAATCTTGCGCAAAACGGCTTTGTAAATGGTTTTTCGAGGATGGAATTAATCAGGAAAAGTATGATTACCGGGAGCCAGTTGTATTATTTTTTCAGGCGTTTACAGATGAATACAAAAGAATTCTAGATACTCTTAGTGTAAGACAGTGGATGGAAAAATATGATGAAAGTCTGGAAACTATTACTTTTTGTGATGTGATGTTCTCAAGGGAGCTGACGGAAGACCAATGGGATGAGATCGGTATGCTTACACGGGAGAGGTTTTCCAAAGATGTGTGGCTGGTTGTGCTCACAATGAGGTTTCAGACTGGCTTAAGGAACAGAAAAATAGGTGAACATGAAGAATGGTATAAGGAGTGGAGAGATCAGCTTGCTGCTTATGTATCGGATGAGGATGCGGAAGGAGTATTGTTCTATTATTTATGTGAAGTTTTGAAACTGGATTTCCCGGATGACAGTACAGCAGGAATATATTTTGAAACGGTAAAGATGGTTATTGGAACAATCCATGGCTTTACAAATGATAAAACAATTTTTTACCAGTATTATATGATTCTGGCTTTAAAAGATGCATGGAAAAGATATGGCACTGTGACTGGAAAAAATATTGTATGGGAGAATATAAAGGAACTCTATGCAAAAAGGGATTCGGAAAAAGAAAAGAAACTGTTGGAATATTTTCTTGTACTGCTTTACTCAGAAGAGAAAAATGAAGCAGTAAATCGTGTACTTGGAAATATTGCAAGTATGTTAAAGAAATATTGTGAAGATGAATGCGCGCCGGAGAAACATTATAGTTTTTCAAAATTTTCCAAACCAGAAGAGTGGAATTCTTTAACTGATTTTGGACTTCAAAAAAATCAGGGACAGTGGAATGTAATAAGACCAATGCTGGATGAAAGTCATGCTTTTGGGAAGAATACCAAAAATCTTTTCAAAGTAATAGATGACTCTGCTGGAAATTGGTATGTAGGCATTGTAACAAATGACATTAAGCGCGTGAATCGTAACGGCCATAGTATTGCAGAAAAAGAATACTATATTGGATATGGGCCTGAAAAAGGATTCTGTAAATCAAATGCATTTTTCAATAAAGGAGAGCTTGTTGGTATTCAGAGGGATTTAAAAGGGGGAATTAAAAGAATCAGTAAGCTGTCATGGAAGGATGATGCCAGACCACTAAATGTAGAGGTGATAAAAATTTCTGCTTCCATATTGACACTCTCGCTTCCAAATAGAGAAAAATTCAGTATAGATGATAGCCGCACGAAAGAAAAATTTCATCAGATTTTGAGTTTATGGCAACCAGATGTATCATGTCTGCTAAGGGAGCAGGGTGGAGATGAAAGAACAGAGAGAATTATGAGAGAAGCAGTTTTTCTCAGTGAAAAAGGCTTTTATGTTCCTATAGAGCGTGATTTTTCTCGTTTCATAATCGAATGCTTTTATACACAGGCAGAAGAATGTGAAAAAGCACTGTCAATGGTATTTATTCAGGAAGTTGTAAGAAATGGAAAAAGAGGGTTCTTATTTAGCAAAGAGCTTGGTGTGAATTATCTTTTGTGGGAAGAAGACTGGGATTTAGATAGTTTGAAAAAGTTGGATGAAAAACTGGAAGAAGAAAATTATTTGCAGGGATTAATTATAAATATATATGGAAAGGTCGAAAATGATAAAATTGTTTTGGCTTTGAAAGATGAGGACGCATTTGATAGCAGAAACTGGGAATGGGCAAAACTATTTTCTGAGGAAGATTTTTTTCTTGCAAAAAGGAGTGAGGGAACAACAAAAGAGGAATGGTATATAGATGTTAATGTAAAAGGTATGCCTGAAAGAGTAAAGGTAGAATTTGGGGGATTTTACAAAAAAATAGGAAAAAATGCATATAATGTGCAGTTAGGTACTGATGGATGGAGTCTTGCACAGCAGCGCTTGGGAACAGTAAGAGTTGAGCAGATTCAGCCAAGATATATTAATAAAAGTCTGTACACCCTGGATGGCTTTAATAAATTGTATCACATAAAGGAGGGAGACATTTTATATCTGGAAAATAATCAGATTCGGAAACAAAGGTATGGATATTATACGTTGTTTACTGATTGTGGGCTGAG
The DNA here is from genome assembly GCF_018918125.1 of Blautia sp. MSJ-19. Lineage (GTDB taxonomy): Bacteria > Bacillota > Clostridia > Lachnospirales > Lachnospiraceae > Blautia_A. Next base: position 125,991 of record NZ_JAHLQA010000027.1, on the reverse strand, counting down.
AGTGGACTGTGCATCAGAGTCGTTATCTATGGAAGCTGCAAACAATCTGGCGGTAGAAATGATATCGAAACGCTTATGTGTGGTAGAATGTGTGGAATTAAAACCGATTGATCAGGAAGCTGAATATGAGGGAATAGATATTCCTGCATTAAGCCAGTATGAAGGTGATCTTGATGGAATTGTATCTCTGTTTTCAGATAAAGTAAATACTTCAGATGTGGATGTAAGTAAACTTGAATTGGCATTATGGCTGAAAACTGGAAATGAAATAAAAGAGATCAAGGCTCCAGTGTCTGCGTTTGCGAGCAGACCAAAATCACTAGGAACACCGGTAACCGCAAGCAGACAGAAGGATGGAAAATGGATATTTAAAAGCGTTTTCAGAAAAATACAGGTCAGGGCGCTCTGGCAGATTGAAGATCATAGAGCTGATAAAAGGGCAGAGGTTCAGGGAATTTATGTAAGTAGGAATATGAATGTCCCGGGATATGGACCGTGTATGGTTACACAGGACAGGGAGCGTCCATTTTTATATGTATGGAATACGGATAGGGTACAGAAATATGAAGAAAATTCAATTTGCGGAGTCAGAACAGGAAAAGGCTTTGTTACCAATGTACGAAAAAGAAATTATTCATGGGAAGTATTTCCGTATGCGAAGCATAAGAATCTTGTAAGACTGTCTTTGGACGGAAAAGAGTATTATGGAGATTGCCGCTGGGGAGAGTTCGATGACGTAGAGAAGGGAAAAAACTGGGCAGTATATGCGGATGTCTACTTATTCACTACAGAAGGAAATACGAAATTTTATGACATGCGCCGCGGATTTTACAGCCGTAGTATCAGTTTGGAAAAGAATAAAAAGGAGTACTTGGAGAAGGCGAATGCGCTGATAAGTGAAACATATCAAGAGTGGATAAATGGAGGCGATTATCATGTAATCGGAACTGAGGTTAATGAAAATGGGAAGCGAAAACTTCGGCTCCATGGCTTGAAGGTTCCATGCGATATAGAAAAAGGAACGCTCAGGGATAGATGGACGGATAAAGTTTCTTTTGTTAAAGAGGATAGACCATGGATACTTGGAAGATACTATTCCAAAAATCGTGTTCGGGCACTGCTTTTGCAGAAAAATGGTGAGTGGATTGCTTCCTGTCATGAAGCCACACCATTTTATGTAGACGATAAACTGGCAGGAGAGTTTAACATTATAAGTGGTGATAAAATTCATACAAATCTGTATTATGCTGGATTGGATGAACAAAATCGCTTAAGATTTGAATGGGGATATGGATACTGTCTTCTGGTGGAAGAAGACGATATTTTAGATATAGATGGAAATAAAATTAATACTATATTGTTCTATGGGGACAAAATAAAATATTTCTCTATGATAAAAGGCGAGGGCAGGCATGGTTGGAGAATCCAGATAGAATATAGTGCTATTGAACGCCAGGTTGAAAGCAGGATTTGGGATGACAGTTTTGGTGAAAATGGAGGAGTTATTCAGTTACTGGAAATTCGACGGGATTTGGAACTGAGAAAAATTTCCATAGAAAGAGTTTCAGTAACAGAAACTGATTTTCAATCAGGAACAGGATGGGAATTTTATAAAACCAGTAGCGCGTTTCTTGAGGAAGAGAGCATTCAGACGTTGTTGGAAGAAGAGGGCTATGAGGAAAATACCAAGCTTATTTTTGCACTGTTAAAAGATACTGGTGAAAGGAATCGTGTTACAAGTCTGATTTTTACATATTTACCTCTAAATGGAAAGAATGGTGGAATAACATTCTTAGAAGGTAAAACAGTTTGTATGGCTGCAGGAGAAATCAAAGTTGCTGGATCAGATAATGGGGTACAGAAAAATAAGCTAAATAATGATTATATGATTTCTCTTTTCCTGCCAAATGAGTTACCGGATGAAAAAGAAAATCCTCAAATGCAGGTAAATGTTTTAAGAAGACAATTTTCTGTGGACGAAAGTAAATTAAGGATTCTATATCGTGAAAATAAGCGCAAGTATTATGGATGTAAAATGCTTGTACGTCTTAAAAAATTAAATGAAGCAAATGCGAGTATGAGTGTGTGGGATGGAAATGTTATCTCTACTCCAAAACGAGCTGTGGAAAGTCTGAAAAAATGGGTATCAAACAGTCAGGAAGAGTGTCTGGTTACATTAGGGAATGAGAATAAACAGATAATAGCAGAAGTTGCACCGGGAATTCTCATTCGTTTGGCAAATGACGTGGTTGGAGGCAATTTTAGTCAGGGAACTTTAGCCTATTTATGGATGGAAGACGAGAATCTGAAAGGAAAGGTGATTCTTCCTGGTGATGGAAGATATTTATCTGAAAAAGGACGTCCGGCAGAACTTTTGATTATGGATGGTGCTGCAAAAGCATATAGGCAGCTTTGTAGCATAGAGAGAAATTCTGCTGATTTGCAAAGTGGAGAATGGGAGGAACTAAATAAAAGATTAGATAAAAATCAATTCACAGTTGCTGGATTACCTCAGATTTTGATATCCGACAGAGCATTGTTTGAAAAGAAAATTTTAGAACCGATTCCGAGAGTAGAGTATCTGGTAAAAGAAGAAAAAAATGAAAATACAGAGATACATAGAAAAGACAATTGGAAATTTTCTTCGGCAAGACTAGGTCTGAAAGATGGAGAGAAGCCAGAACTGCGTTATTTTAATCAAAGTGAAAAAATAGAAAATGTGGGTTGGGAGCGGATTTCTTTCTGGGATGGAAAAATTTCAGAACTTGTTAAGCGCGTGAAAAAAGGGCGCTGGTATTACCATGACAGAAAAACGGCTTTTTATAATGAAACTAGAAATTATCTGGAAGCATGGCCATTGCCAGATGGGAAAAAATATGATGAAATCGTTCTTTTCCCAGATAAACGAGGAAAACTGCGATATCAGAGGGAGGAATTCCTGAAGTATGGTTTTCCTGTAAGATCCATTATTGAAAATGGCTTTCCTGAAGAAAATGGGGAATATCCAATTGCAGGTATAACAGAAAATACTGTCTGGATCGAAGTCTTTCCTGGAAAATTAATAGAAATTCCTGTTGTATATCTCTTTGCAGGTGAGAAAAAGGTTCTTTTGTCTGGTTTATGGACAGATATGCTGTCGCCTGGTGATAGATTACAGTTATGTCAAGATGAAGGCTTTTCTGGAAATCAGAAAAAATTAATCCTGAAAGACATAAAATTTGGCGGCAGAGCTGGAATGGGCGTTAAGGAGACTTTTCTGCCTGTAAAGAGCATAGATGGTGATGGAGTTGTATTAGGGGATGATTTGTGGCCAGTTGTTCTGCCGATAAAAGTAAAAGAGGATTTAAGAGACTCGGAGTTATCCTGTATTACTGCTGATAATGGCGTATTCTTTCTGAAAGAAGGAAAGGAAATCCGAAGTGGTAACGTATTATTTGTCAATTTTGCTAATAAGTTTATGACTGCTCCAGGATGGAATTCAGTGCGAATCAAGCCTGCACATAAAGAACTGTGGAAGAATGCAGAATGGTTGTGCGAGGATTTGTTTGACAGTGTAAATAAGAAATGGATGCAGAAAAGCAGTTTGACGTTGCCAATGACAGTAAATAATGTACGTGTACAAAAAGGTATGTTGGAGGCGTGGGTATATTATCAGCAGCCGAATATGGATGAATTGCCATGTGGAACCAAAGTTTGTTGTATATGTGTTGGCGTGAGAAATGCGAGAAACTCTTTACAAGAAATTGTAGTACGAGCAGGAAAAGCGATTTTCAGAATACCGGCACAGAATATTTTGCCTGGAATTGAAGGCGAAAAAACATCAGTAGTCGTAAACAAGCTGAAAGAAGAAAAAATAAGTTTCTGGATTCACAAAGAAGAGGATGGCTGGCATAGTGGTCTGCAAGAGGTTCTGGAAAAAGACAGAGTGGAGGTTCAGATGTTGTTTTGCATAAAAGCAGCAGATGGTATTTTATGCAGGACAAAGGATAATCTGGCTTTACGCTGGCTTCCAGCTTCCAAGGCATCAAGGGCAAAACTTGTTTCTTTGGAAGCTCTTTGGGAAGGGTTATCCAGACGCAAAAACAGATTTGCTAAATGTCTCAGCAGCGGTTTTCTATCTTTGACTGGAACATGGCAAAATGAACAAAAGTACGCTGTTTTGAAAACAGACGGAACAAGATATCGTGCAATTCCTGTTGCAATGGTGGAAACTGATGAAACTGGAAGATATTGTTATTTAGCTGAATTATATCCAAAAGGTGACTTGATTTATTTATATTCAGAAATAGAGTATGACTGTAAAAGGGAAATAGTACTTCCAATTGAAATCAGTAAAAAACAGGCGGATTGTGTTATTGCTTTTTCATATGGAGAGAGAAGAATGTCTCTGCACCTTACACCTTGGGTATACCATGCTATAGGAAATATTTCGCTCGAAGATGACATGGGCAGATTTCGAAAATTAAATCTGTTCAGGTTTAAAAAGGAAGTTCCACTATGTTTTGAGCGTTATCGCTGTATGAAAGATCAGGCGGAAAAAGATGCAGATGAAGGAATATTGAATTATGAGTTATTACGGGATTCAAATCGTACTTCAGAACAATTGGTATATTTATACAGTATTTCATCCAAGAAAATACATAGCGAGTTAAATTTTTCTGAACTGTATGAATTTATTCGGCTTACTTTAGGCGCATGGCTTGAAAATGAAGGAAAATTCCTTGCGTCTGGTTTTAAAGCAGAAGAAAAGAATTGTGTAAAACAAATGGATGTAGTTACAGTTATTTCTGCAATTTTACTGTTGGATGTGATTGAGGGAAAAGCTGGAAATGATGTTTTAGGAAATATAGCAAAACCACTTTCTGTTCATCTGACAAGAATGCTTGGGATTGGGTGTGGAAGTTCTATCTACCAGGAAATTCTGTTAAAAGAGTGGTTGCTATCGTCTAAAGAAAAAGACGGCCTTTGGCTTCGGTTAAATCAGCTGTCGATGCGTGGAGAAAACAATCTTGGAGAAGAGAATGAGGCATTTAGTGGTCAGTTGTCACCCCAGCAGATAGAAAATCTTAAGATTACGTGCAAAGGTCTTAAAATGCATACAGCTTGTAACAGAGACCTGCAAGTGGTTGTAGAATGTATTCTTTTGAGTTGTGGATGTTGGGATGATTGTGAAAAATTTCATGTACAGATCCTTGGAAAAAGTCATATAATGAAAGCTCTTTCTATAATGGGACGTATTTTAACTCCAGGAGCAGGAAGCCATACAGCCAAGGATAAGTTGGAAAAATCGGAGACTAGAATTTTGATAAATATATGGAATCAGCTGTTAAGTGAAAACAGTCTCCCGCTTTCTTTAGTAACGGATACAGAAATTCCCGTTCGGGAAACAGTAAGAAGGTTTGGAATTGAGTACTGTGAAGATTTTTGCAAAATTGTACAGCGAAGAGGGGAAGATGAGTGAAGTAGAGATTGAACTGTTTCCGGCAAAAGCAGGAGATTGTGTATTAATTACCTTTCAAGAGATTGATTATCGGATCCTTATAGATGGAGGATTTAAAGACACATTTGAGAATTCCTTAGCTTCCAGCTTGAAAAAGCTGGGAGCCCAAGGGAAAAAAATTGATTTACTGGTAGTAACACATATTGATAATGACCATATTATGGGAATTATTGCATTGCTTCAGGCTTTAGAGAGAGGAAACCTTCAGATTGAAATAGGCGAAATCTGGTATAACGGTTACGAACATTTATTTACAGGGCAGAAAAAGCAGATTTCACGTAATGATGAGGAAAGTGTATTTAATGAAGTCTGTAAATTAAATGTAGTTTGTGAAACTAATGTTAGAGGAATGGACATTGGATATTCTCAAGGGCAAACATTAACAGAATTGCTGGAGAAGAGATGGAAACAAAAATGGAATTGCCATTATGGGGGAAATGCGGTGCACAGTAGTGCAGATGCAGTTTTGCTATCTGACCCATATTTGTCGGCACGTGTATTGAATCCAGGAAAATGTGAATTGGAAAATTTGGAAAAGAAGTGGAATCAGTTTTTAGATATAAAATATCTACCGGAAGAAAAAGGAGATTCGCTGCGTTATGGAACAGCCTTTGAGCGTTTTTGCAGTAGCGAAAAAGCAAAGAGATTCGCTTCTGGAACGAATGATCCTAGTGTCACGAATAAATCTTCAATTGCGTTATACTTAGAATATACCAGTAAAAAAAGCAAAAAATATCGTTTATTGTTTTTGGGAGATGCGGTAGCCGAGCAGTGTCTTGAAAGAATTCCGCAATGGGATAGGATTAAATTTGATTGCGTGAAATTGCCACATCATGGATCTGATAAAAACATAACTACAGAAACAATAAAGGCATTAAATGTGGACAATGTTTTGTTTTCAACGGATGGGCAAAAACACGATCATCCAAACTTGGATGTACTTTTGGAATTTGCCAGGTCAGAGAAATGTAAGAGAATGATATTTAACTATGATTGTAATAAAAAATTAGAACACTTAAGAAAAGAATATTCGGAAAAGGAGGTGAGAGTAGGGGAAAATGGATATTATAAATTAGAATTATAAAGATAAAATTTTTATGAATATACTAAATAAGAAGGAGAAGATACAGTATGGAAAAAGTATTAACTGTAATTAAAGGACAGGAATTCAAATTAAGTCTTAAAGATAAGATTGAAGAAAAAGACATTTTTTATAATCAATATCTGGAAGCTGCTGCCATGCTAGATGATATTGTAGCAAATAATGAGAAGGAGAACCTGGCAGATTGGATGAAGGCAGAGACTGAGAATAATATTATCGCTTTTTGTGGAGAAAGAGGAGAAGGTAAAAGCAGCGCAATGTTTACTTTTATTAAAGCAGTATATGATAAAGAAGTATACGAGGGGAAGGGGCGAAAAAATGTTGCTATATTTGAGCAGTGCGAGAGTGTGAAAAATACTATTTTCTCAGAACCTATTGTTATTGATCCCTCAGCTTTTGATAATGTACATAATGTCTTAGATATTATTATTGCTTCACTTTACCGTAAATTTTATGATAAGTATGATGCCTTTCCGGAACAATTTGATAAGTATAAGAGAGAACAATTATTACAGGAATTCCAAAAAGTATATAAGGATATTTCTCTTCTCAATGATCCTGTAAAAATGTTAGAAGAGGAATATGATTATGAGGGAAGTATAGAAAAAATATCGAAAATGGGAGAAAGCCTGCGGTTAAGACGGGATTTGAGTAAATTAGTAAAGCTATATTTGGATTATATGCTAAAAGACGAAACACATACAGGATACACTTCCAAAAAACTTCTCATTGCGATCGATGATTTAGACATGTGCAATGCTAATGCATATAAAATGGCTGAACAGATACGAAAGTACTTGATTATTCCGGATATTGTTATTGTAATGGCACTTAAAGTGGAACAATTGCAGCTTTGTGTGCAGGAAGAGAACTTCAAAAATTATAGTAATGTTTTGAAAAATCAAGGAAAGATTGCAGGCACAAGTATTGATGTTAAAGATATGGCTGAGCGTTATATTGCAAAATTGATTCCAAAGTCGAGAAGGATTTATCTGCCAAATGTAAGATATATAGAAAATGCGAAAATTAGCTACCAGAAGAAAAATGAGGAAATTATTTATGAGGATAAGATGACGAATTCATTGAATGCCTCTTTATTGGATTTGATATATATGAAAACCGGAATGCGATTTTTATTGAATGAAGAAAAAATGAACTGGTTGCAACCAGATAATTTACGAGACACTGTGAATTTGATTATTCTTCTTGGAGATATGAAAGTTCCGGAAAACGATAGTGAATTTCTGGAAAATATTGAGAAATTTACGGAGTACTATGAAAAAGAATGGATTCCACAGAATTGTCAGTTGGAGAATTATAAAGAAGTGCAGAATTCGATTAGGTTGCCATATTTACAGTTAAACTCAGAGGTTTGGTATTGGTTGGATAAACATTATAAAAAAACTGATAAAAAAAATGAGCTTCCATCAGCAACTTTTCAGATGGAAACAGGAAACTGTTTTTTCTGGATATTGAATTGGTTTAATACATATAAGAATAGCATGTTTGACAAAAAAGCAGACAAATTTGTTTATATGTTCGAAATATTGTATACAATTAGACTAAATAAGTTGCAAAGAAGCAAAAGCAATGAAGCCTTTGGGAAATTCATAGGTGGTTACATATGGGGACCTTCATTTGATGATATGCTTCCAGCTGATGAAAATCAAAGTGTAAGATCCAGATTCGCCTTTTCAACAATTAGTGTATATAATATTATTTCAAGAAAAATAGGAAATGCATTTAATATAAATAATGAACTGTTAGATTCTAACAAAGATTATATATCAAAATTAACTGAAAATTATAAGGAGAAAGAATATAAGATTATTAATTGGATGTTACTGGGACTTTTCTCTAATATTTGTGTATGGGTTCCGGCAAATGGAGAAAATCCACCAATGCCTAGATATATATACAACACATGTATAATTTTTTCAAATTATAGATTAAATAATACAGTACAAATATGTTTGGAAAATTATATTGTTGGGATTTGTAGCCTGGAAAGCTTATACAAAAAGTTAAATATAGAGATATTAGGAGTTAGTAAAGTGGAATTTCAAAAAGTTGCTGATAAGATTGAGAATGATAATTTTAACAAAATTCAAGCTTTTAGAACAATTTTTTCTAATATAGATTTAATAATGAGATTCCACGAATACTGTTGGAAAAACAGACAGTCTAAAGAAGGTGGTAGCAAAGATGAGCGTGGGAAGACAAGAGCCGTTGTGGATCAATTTTTTAGAAATATAGAACGCTTTTACAGAGAATATATTAATGAGGATTTTAGAGAGAAACTTAATAATTTAGTATTGAGAGATTCAGATGGAGAAGAGGTTGTAATTAGTATTAGCGAACTATATGCAGAATTATTACAACGAAGTATAGAAGAATCTATATCATATGAGGAAAATCAAAAACAAAATAAAGTAAAAAAGATGATGGATTCTTTGAAGTTTGAAATTCTTCCGAATGAGCCACTACAAAGTGTATCAACTTATTTGATAAATAAATCTTCTGATAATGTTATGAAAAATGTTAGAAATATGCTTCATAATATGAAATGTTATCAGTTAAAACATGAAGATGAAAAAATTGAGGAGCATGCTGATTTTATAAAGACACGCAATTATTTGCTTGATTATTATCGAAGAGTTGCGGAATACGAAGTAGAAAATCCTAAATTAGATATAACAAAAGAACTGAATGAGGAATATAAAAATATAGCGAAACTTTATAGCAAATACAACGAGGGTAAATAATGGATATAGAACGTGGAAATATAGAAATTGCATTTCAGAAAATTCCATATATGTATGTGGTAAAAAGTCAGAATGAACTGGTTGATTACTGCTCCTATAGTAAGATTGCCCAAGACATTTACATGCGATATTCGGCTGACGTGTTTTCGTGTGCAACAGATGATGAGCGTAAAAATAATTATTTGTTTATGTGTAATCAAATGAAAACAGAGACTGATAGTTGGAAAAATAATCTGAATAATAATATAGGAGTATTTCAGTTGGTGTTTTCTCTGGCGAATCAGATGCTGCATTTGGATGGAAAGGAGATAAAATGTAAATTTGATCAATTGTTGCGTTGGCGAGAAATTTCATTGCTGATTGGCCAGGATTTTTTTACCTGTGCATACCTAGCGTATGATGACTGGAAAAAAGGATATAATACCCAGTACTTTGCTTGGCTTCCAATTATTAGAAGTGATAATGTCAGATTACATAATATTTTGAATCAGGGAGTGGCGGAAAATCATTTTCATCTTAATGGTTCCACAAAAATTTTTGAATTAAACTGGTTATGCTTGATGAATCATATTTCAGGAAGAAACACTGAGTTTAAGAAAATAACAAAAACTATGCAGATACAGCGTAATGACAGTTTTGATAAAAGAGGTGAAAAAGAGGATTTTTATACGGAGTGTCTGAGAGCTGCTTTGTACAGAGTATATTTATTTTTCTTGCTGAAAGAAAATACATATATGTTTGAAAATGCAGAAGTATTGGTGAAAAAAGTTGAAAAAGGAATATCATTACGGGAAATAACAAGTGATATTCAAAATCTGATTGTTATGGCTGGGAATCTTTATGGAGCTGAAATTAATGGGGTGGTTTTAGATTATGCGTTGGAAAATGAAATGATGAAGTACAACGAAGATGTGTGTCGGTTATTGGCTGGAGAGCGTAAGTTTTTATATTGCTGTTATAGAAGTGTTTTAACAGGACATTTTGATAGATATCAAAAAAATGTATTTTATGCTTATTTAATTATGCGAACAGATTTCAGGGGGGAATTGATTCAGAACAATAAAAAAATTGGATTTGCCAATTTTTCAGATTATCAGGATCGAAAAGAGTATTTTATTGAAGGGCATAAGCCATATGAGGATGAATTAGTGCGTTTGGCATTGAATGAATCTTTGTCAAAGAAAAATGTGCTTTCATTAGAAGCAAGAATTTGTCCGAAAAATACTTCTGCAAAATTGATTAAAAGTTTGAAAAAATATGAGCACATTGTAAAATCAGAACCTGTAAATGATGGATATGGCAAGTTGATATATGTTTTACATTTTCCGAAATTGTTTGATGAATCATTTAAGGATGGAGTGCCGCGAAATAATAACGTACGCAAAATGGCAGCGCGCCAGGCAAGAAGTATAGTGGCGATGTTAGACAAAAATGGAGAGATTAATCGACATATTAAAGGGATTGATGCATGCTCCAGTGAAATTGCGTGTCGCCCAGAAGTATTTGGACAGGTATATCGTTATTTAACTGCGAAAAGAGTGAAGACTGAAAATGGCTCTTGCTTTCATAATTGTGATGATGTACAAAACCTTCAAATGACATATCATGTTGGTGAGGATTTCTTTGATATTCCGGATGGTTTACGGGCAATTGATGAAGTATTGCTGTTTTGTAATTTTCGGAGGGGCAGCAGGTTGGGACATGCTTTAGCTCTTGGAATCTCTCCTGAAAAATATTATGAAATGAAGGGATATAAGGTTGTTCTTTCAAAACAAATTCTTTTGGATGATATTGTCTGGTTGTATTGTAAGTCTGGCGAATTAGGCTGTTCATTAGAAGAAAAGTTAAAAACGAAAATGATTGAAAAGTATACATCATTGTATAAAGAAATTTATGAGAACAATATTAGAAATGGTACCTGTCCATCAATACATGAATATTATCAAAGCTGGAAGTTAAGAGGAGACAATCCTCAGAGCTATAGATTAGAAGAAAAAGAATTTAATACAGCTTTGAGCAAAACGGAATTGGTCTATTTCGATAGATTTCGTTTTAACCCACGTGTAGATAATGATCTTCGAAGAAATAAGCGGTATAGGGATTTGTATTATTATTATCATTTTAATAAAAAGGTTCGGGAAAAAGGAGATGAAATAACTGAATTTAAAATAACGAAGGAATATATTAAATTAGTCCGTGCTGTGCAGGATAAAATGATTTCAGAACTTGCTTGTCAGGGAATTGGCATTGAAACAAATCCATCTTCAAATTACTTAATTGGCACAATAAAGAAGTATGAAGAACATCCGATTTTAAGATTTAATTCTAGAAAGTTGAAAGAAACAAACCCAGGTGAAAATATCTGCGTTTCAATAAACACAGATGATCAAGGGGTATTTGATACATTGTTGGAAAACGAATATGCTTTGATGACTTTGGCACTAAAGAAGGCAACAGATGATGATATGAATTCTTTATATGATATTGAGGATATTTATGAATGGATTGATTATGTGAGAAAAATGGGGATTAATCAAGTTTTTTGATGATAAAGAATCAAAGTAAAAAACATGCAGGTGTTGATCCTATTATTAAAATTGGTATTGCATTTCGAGGGAAGAATGCGATAGTCAAACGTGGGTAGAAATAAATCAGGTGAAGAAAATGAGTAACGGAATTACCGAAGAGATGCAGACCGCACTTCGTCATTGTGGACGTATAAAACGTGCGGACTTAAGGTTGAGAATGGAGTATTATGGTCTGGAGACCAGAATATATTTACTGGAATCAGGACAGTACAGTATACAGCTTCTGAATTACAAAGAATTGTACAAAGAAATAAAACAAAATTTTGACAGCAATATTCGTAATGTGGGTGACTGGGTAGAAGTGGTGAGTGAGAAACCTGAGAATAGTATCAGAGAAATTTCCCCATTAGCGAATGTTACAGATAATGAGGGATTTTTTCTTACGCTTAGGATGCTGGAAAGTTTGCTCATAAGCCGTTTTACAGATACTGATTTTCGGAAGGTAGAAGTGCACCATGAAGATGGCATAAGACTGGAAATATGTCTGGGAAAACAGATACCACCGGAAAAGGAAACGGAGATAAAAGATTTTGTGCTGAATATGCAGATTGGTTTTTCGGATGTGGAAATATATGTAGATCAGAGTCCGCAGGATCCTTTATATGTGAATGAGGTCAATCTGGCATGTACAGATAGCCACTACAAATTTTCTGTGGAAGATTCTGAATTCTGGTTTGATAATGTAAATAAAATATATTCTGGTGATATGACCAGAGAATCTCTGCGTTTTTTTGATTCGGACCAGACAAAATGCTATATGGATTTTGGAGTATGGCAAAATAAAAATATTAATATTCGAAGTGCGGTATTGCTGTACGACAAAGTTTACATAGCCTTTCCGCTGGATATGAATTTTGACAAATTTCTTGAACAGCAGCATTTAACGATACAGGATTTATATGAATTGGTAGAACAGAAAAAGCTGGTGCTTTTGCTGCCAAACACAGAGAATAGATATAACAGGAAAATTCTGGAAGATTTATATGGTATAGATTCGAATTGTGTTGTTTCAAAAAGAGGAATAAATGCCCTGCTGGCGATGTATTATTGCGAACTTGAAAAACAATACATGGAAATCTGGAAAGGAAAAGAAGAGTTTCTGCAGGGACTCTGTAAAATGAGCATAAAAACTCAAAATCCACAGATAAAGATGTTTTCAGATATGCTTTTATGGCCGATAAGAACCAAAACAGAGAGTTTTGAAATGCTGACAAGTTATGGTCCGTTTGCATTGTCTAGTATAGGGGCAAATAAGCTGGTACGTCTTCCGGAGAGGGACCGCAAAAATATAGAGTTTGAACTGACAGTGAATGCTCCGTCCATACACATTGCCACTGCACTCCAGGCTACCTATTTCCCGTTTTATGTAGAGAATGAAAGTGGCAGCTACTCAGATACAGGAGTTGCAACAATACTTGGCAATATCCTGAATATGTACAATTACCTGGGAAAAGGTCAATTGGAAAATATGGAGGAATACAGTAAGAAAGTTGACGAAGAGAAACAGAGTATCTATTTGCTGAAACCAGAAAATTCTGTAGATATGAAGCATATTCTGGCATATGAGAAAAAATATCATACTTCGCATACGCTGAAAAGAATATTGGAAGATCTGACTTCTCTTGATCCGGCAAAGCGCACAGAAAAGGTAAAAGAATACAATAATGCAATTGCAGAGGCAGGATTGGAAAAGATGGATGCGGGTACTGCCTGGAATTATATTCTTTCAGCAGGCGGTTTCATTCCGGGTATTGGAACTGGAGTTTCTGTCGTGGGCCTCTTATACCAGATAGCACAGGATATGGGAATCGGTGAAAAATATATTATAAAAAAACTGGAACAAGGTACTGCATCAGAAAAGGATAAGATATATTTGCTGGACAAGTTAAACCGAGTGGCACGAATTAGAAGTTTTTAAAAAATTATAATACGAACAAGGACAGAATCTAAAAAAGATAGGTGTGATTACATGAAAACTGCCAGCAGATAGCCTCTGCTGGCAGTAAAAAATTAATCTCTCTTAAAGATATCTCTTGTATATACTTTTTCTTTCACATCGTCCAGACAGGAATCATATCTGTTGGCGATGATTGCCTGGCTTTTCTTTTTGAATTTCTTAAGATCGTTTACTACTTCAGAACCATAGAATGTTTCGCCATCTTTCAGTGTTGGCTCATAAATGATAACAGTAGCACCTTTTGCTTTGATTCTCTTCATAACACCCTGGATAGAAGACTGGCGGAAGTTATCGGAATTGCTCTTCATGGTCAGACGATATACACCGATGACTTTTTCGCCCTCTTTGCTTGGATCCCAGGAGCTGTTTGCTTCATATGCACCGGCCATCTCAAGCACTTGTTCAGCGATGTAGTCTTTTCTTGTTCTGTTACTTTCCACAATCGCGGAGATCATATTCTGTGGAACATTATCAAAGTTTGCGAGTAACTGTTTGGTATCTTTTGGCAGGCAGTATCCGCCATATCCAAAGCTTGGGTTGTTGTAATGAGATCCGATACGAGAATCCAGGCAGACACCATCAATGATCTGTTGTGTGTTTAATCCCTTTGTTTCTGCATAAGTATCAAGCTCATTGAAATAGGATACACGGAGAGCAAGGTAAGTGTTTGCAAAAAGTTTAACAGCCTCTGCTTCTGTGAAGCCCATGAACAGGGTATCAATGTTTTCTTTGATAGCTCCCTGCTGGAGAAGGGCTGCAAAAGTATGTGCTTTTTCTGCGGAATCTTCATCACAGGATACAATGATTCGTGATGGATAGAGGTTATCATACAGTGCTTTCGATTCACGAAGGAATTCCGGGCTGAAGATGATATTTTTGGTGTTGTATTTTTCTCTTACAGAAGCAGTATAGCCAACCGGGATGGTGGATTTGATGATCATGGTTGCATCAGGATTTACTTTTAATACGAGTTCGATAACAGCTTCTACTGCAGAGCAGTCAAAGAAGTTCTTTTTGCTGTCATAGTTTGTTGGTGCTGCGATTACAACGAAATCAGCATTTTTGTATGCTTCTTCACCATCCAGTGTAGCGGTGAGGTCGAGATCCTTTTCTGCAAGATACATTTCGATATAGTCATCCTGGATTGGAGATTTTCTGTTGTTGATGAGATCAACTTTTTCAGGAATGATATCGACAGCTGTTACGTGGTTGTGCTGTGAAAGAAGAGTGGCGATAGAGAGACCTACATAACCGGTACCGGCAACTGCGATATTGTATTTTTTGTCAAGAGTGTAGGTATTTACTGCCGGTTTATCATCTTCAAATAAGTCAGTGACTTCGAAACCAAGCACTTCTGCAATAGCCTGAAGCTGATCGATGGACGGGGTATAGTCGCAGCTTTCCAGACGGCTGATCATACCTCTGTTGATATTAGTCATTTCTGCAAGCTGTGCCTGCGTGAGTTTTTGTGCTTTTCTTTTGGCGACGATTGTATCAGCCATTTTGGTAACAGATAATTTTTTCATGTGTTTTCTCCAAATCTTATTGTTTATGAATTTTGTATGCGATTCTAGTCTGAGTTGTTTCTGCCTTAAACAGGCTTATCGTAGCAGATATATCTTGAAATGTCAATAATAATAGCAAATAAAAAAGAAAAATGATAAAAAGAGATAAAAATGTTATTTAAAATGAAAAAACATATAAGATGACATTACATGAAATTGTGTATAGGTGTATCGGAGAAAAATGTATTATAATAGCATTACAAATTTGAAATAGCTGAAGTATGAAAGGCACAAGAAGTATCTATGAGAAGATGTATTAAGAATAGAAAAGCAGGGAAAAGATATTATTTAAATATGAAAGGAAAATATAAAATTTTATGGGCAATACTTGTTCTGTTTGTGATTTTTTCAGTTTATTTTCTTGATTCGGGAAAAACTGTGAATCATGACAAAGGAGCGGTATCAGCCGGATTGACACAGGTAGAGACAACGGAAGGAAATGTTACCAGAACAAGTTATGTGGATGGTGAAGGAAAGATTACTTATGCAATTGACAGACATTATGCGACCCTGGTCCGGACGAAAGATACAGAAGGAAGGCTGTTGGAAGAACGGTATCTGGATGAAAATGGAGAACCGACAGATTGTTGGGGATATTTCGGAATCTCTTATAAGCACAGAGGGAAGACAGATATTCTTACGTATCTGGATGCAGAAGGAAATCCAATGAAAACGGGATCTGGTTATGCAGTGATTGTCCGGTCTTTTGATGATTTGTGGCATGCAGTGGATGATATGTATTATGATACAGATATGAATGCGGTGATGTGTACAGGGGGATATTATGGATTGCACAGAATATATGACAAAGAGGGTCGTACTACCGGAATAATTTACTTGGATATGAATGGACTTCCGACCGTTAATCTCAGTGGCTTTGCTCAGGAAAAACGTATTCTGGATGAAGAAAATCGTATTGCGCAGAAGTTTTATTATGATATAAAGGGCAAAGCTGTTCGTCTGCAAGCGGGACAGGCTGGAGAGGCGTATACTTATGATGAATATAACCGCATTATTCAGGTGACTTTTTTAAATCAGGATGGAGAGCCTGCGGCAACAAAGGATGGTTATGTGATTTTGAAAAAAACTTATTATCGTGATGGAAACGAAAAAACAAACATGTATTTTGATGCATCCGGCAATCCGGTGGCCCTGAATAAAGGCCAATATGGAATACAACGTGTCGGGGAAATCTCGCTTTATTTAAATAAGAATGGACAGGTTAAGCTGTGTATAGATAACCTTCTCAATGCTTATCCGGTTATGGTAGTTATAGTTGGTATTGTACTGTGCATTCTTTTTTGCCTGATTCCACAAAAGCTGCGAATTGCTGGTTTGCTGTTTTATGTGTTATTTATTTTTTATGAAACACTGATGTTTCGAGAAATTGGTGATGTCCGTGCAAATCTGGTCCTCTTTTCCTATGCGGACACATTCCTGACCAGTTGGAAGATTCGGGTAGACGTGCTCAATAATGTCTGGTTGTTTATTCCGTTTGGAACAGGACTTTATGCAATCTTTGGGAAGAAAAAGGTGTGGCTCACTGCGCTGGCACTGTCAGGTGCGATTGAATCGATACAGTACTTTACTGGATTGGGGATTGCAGAACTGGATGACCTGTTTGGTAATACCCTTGGTGGGGTGCTTGGGGTGGCTGCTGGAGTTGCGATTTTTTATGTGATGGATAAATGGCGAAATATGTCGAAAGAAAGAACGAGTGATTCGGTATAACGAATGAGTGGAAGCAGGGGAGATATGGTAAAATATAAAAAGAAATAATTTCAGGATTTAAAGAATGGAATTTTCTGATGTTTGCGAAAGGCTGGTGAGTTACGAACAATATGGAAAAGAATTGGAATAAAATAGGAACTGTTGCAAGTGGCATTTCTGCAATAGTGGGGCTTCTGGCTCTTTTATTGGACCATGAGTCGTTTGTATTATATGTGTGCATAGCAATCGTGGTAATTTCAAGTTTGATATCAGGGTATTATTGGATAAAGAGTTATCCGATAGAACGCAGGTATAAATTTGTACGTTATCTTTTTCTGGAATTATATGAAAATAAATTTAATATAGCTCCCAAATTACTACTATATTATGATTTGATGAAAAAGGGGAATGCATTTTATATTGAAAAAGTGTCGGTGCTGTATGATTTAAAAAATGATGGCAATAAAATTGACTGTGATATGACATGGAGACTGGAAGGAATAGAAAATGTTAAAGAAAATGATTTCTATTTTTATACAGGAATTGACAGAGGGAAAATCAAAAACCAGCAATTGATCGTGTATGTAAATAATGAAAAACATACGATACCGTTGCTGACAGATAATGTATTTTATAGTGGGAATGGAGTATACCTTTGTCATTGGAATATACCAAAAGAGGCTGTGAAAAGTGGAAATAAGATTGATAAAATAGAATTATTAATGTCAACGAAGGAGTCCTTTGATTTTTCAAGTAAAGAGGTTATTTACTTTTTTCCATGGAATTTTGGTGCTAAAATCAAAAAGCTTGAATTTGCGATTTCATTTCCGGAAAAACTGGAGAAAATATATGTGCAATTGTTTGAAGTTGGAAAGATCAAAGGGAAGAAATATCCAATGCATCAATCGATTTCAACAACTTCAAATGAAAATTATAGTCCGGATGAAACGACAGATAAAAAGATTTATACATTTAGAGGTCTGGAAAATATCAATATGCAAAATCTGTATTACTTCTTATTACATAAAGAGGCGTTTGGCCAGGACAAAACGTAGAACTGTTATAATATGATTATATATTTTCAATATGCTTAACAGTTATTTTTAAGAAGAGGGGGTGAAGAAATGGGCGAGGGACCGGGAAAGGTTGAAATTTTTATGGACAGAATAGTAAAAGTTGCAGAAGAAGTAGACAAAAAAGAACGAGAAGAAAAAGAGGATAAGTGATAAGAAACGATGGTTACATGGGTTGTTACTATGTTGAAAGATTATTTCCGGGATATGGGGTTCTGGCAGGGTGTTGTAAGTACCCTTATTATTGCGATATGCAGCGGAATAATAAAGTATGGTGTGGACAAGGTCAAAAACCATCATTATCAGAAGTATAACTGTAGTGTTGATGGATACTGGCTGACGGTTTTTAAGTCTTATTCAGGCAAAGACACCGTGATAGAGCTGTACAGGATCAAACAGAAAAAGACCAGATTATTTCTTAATATTCAACACTACAGCAGCAATAGCAGCAACCCGGTTTCTGTCCTGAGAGGAGAAGGGGCTATTCGGGAATCCGAAATTGCCTGTTATTATACGATTGATAATCAGTATTCCTCTGTGGTGGGAAGTCTCCTTTTTCAGGTGAAAAGATCAGATTCTGTATATAATTGTCTCAGCGGCGCCTATTATCAGATGAATAATATGGCATATGAACATCGGGAATTCTACGATAAAAAAAGAATGTTGACAAAGTCAATGGTATTATATAAATTTGACAGATTAAATATATGGCAGAAAATGAAGTTGTCTTTTGGGAAGAAAGTTTTTGCGGATTATTCAAGTGCAGAAAGGTATGTTAAGCAGGAAGACAAGGATGGAAGATTTTGTTTGTAAAAAATGTGGGGAATGCTGTAAAAACCAGGGCATTGTGATGATCTATCCGGAAGATGTGGTGAACATTGCCGGATATTTAAATGTATCGACAAAGAAATTCCTGAAGGAATACTGCCATGAAAGAGTTTTACAGAGTGACACCATTCGCTTAAAAATTTATTATATGGAAATAGGGCAAAAATGTTGTTTCCTGGATGCTGACAATCTGTGCAGTATTAATGATGTAAAACCACTGCAGTGCAGATATGGACCGACCAGATACTTTTTATCAGTTGGAAGCCAGGAAAACTGTATTTTTCTTCGCGATAAAAAGGGGCACTGAATCAGGGAATAGAAGATAGTTTTTTTGTTAAAAAATTATTGCAGGGCTATGAAAACCTTGGCGGATAGTTTGCTGTAAAGAAAAAATTTCATTTTTCAGAGTGATTTTTTCCGATTTCTTACGTATATAGTTATAGGTGCATATATTCGACACGTATTTGCATCAATAATTACGGAAGAGGTATGCAAAATGCAGGAGGAAAAGAGAAAGAAAGAGAAAAACTGGGAAAACTGCCGGTATCATCCGGAGGAGAAGTGTGAGGAGCTGATCCGGCATATCAAAAAGTTATGCGATGACCGGGGAATGTCGTATTATGCGCTGGCAAAAGATGCAGAGGTATCACCCTCAACGCTTCATGAGCTGTTATCGGGCAAAACCAAACCATACCTTTATACAGTTTACAAATTATGCAATGCGCTGGATGTTTCCATGATGGAAATTCTGGGAGAGAATATGGTACTGGAGAACACGGGAGATCTGAATAAGAAAGAAAAAGAACTTCTTCTTTTATACAGAAAGTGCTCCCGGACACAGAAAGAGCATCTGGAAATGTACCTTAAAATGCTGAAATTGTTCTGTGAAGAACATGCTTCGGGAAAATAAAAAAACGATAGGAAAAGCAAAAATAACTGGAAACGACGGGGATTTTTGCTTTTTTTGTACATAAATTTCATGTTTTTAATGCTGACATATCAGAAATGGTGTGCTATAATAATCACAAAATGTCGAAAAGACGCGATGAATATAACAGAAAAGGTGTGAGAGGAGAGTTATGGATAAAAAGGAAAGAGAGTTCCAGGCCAAAACGACTGCCGCGAGTGCACAGGCGGCAACGCTGTCATCAGGCAATCGTATGCAGCAGGGAGATGTGATCGATCTGCAGGAACTGTTCTGGGTGATGGTAGACCGCTGGAAGGTGATTCTGATGGCGATGCTGATTGGAGCATTACTGATGGGAGTCTATCATACATTTTTGAAGCAGCCGTCTTATCAGGCAGATGCTTCTATTTTCATTACCAGTAATGAATCTGTGATTTCTGTTTCAGATCTGCAGATCAGTTCAGAACTTACAGAAGACTATGCAAACATCATCAAGAGTCGTAATGTATTAAAGCAGGTAATCAAGGATCTGGATCTGGATCTGGATTATAAACAGCTGAGCAAACTGGTTTCTGTCAGCAATCCGCAGGATTCACATATTATCACGATCACAGTGACCTGTGGCGATATCGAACTTTGCCGGGATATTGCCAATTCCCTTATGAATATCGGAATTGACCGTATCTATCAGGTAATCGGAAACAGTGAACCTACGGTTATTGATTATTCAGAGGCTGAGGCTGTTGAGGAAGTGACATCCGGATTGTCAAAGGATGTGGCTATGGGCGCACTTCTTGGTATTGTGCTCGCATGTGGCCTGATCTGCGTGAAGTTCATGACAGACAATACATTAAAGACAGAGGACGATGTACGTAAGAATCTGCGTATGCCGGTTCTTGCAGTTGTACCATATTTTGAGGAGAAAAAAGATTAAGTATGGAGAGAGACGATAGAATGAAAGCTCTGTTTGACGATCTCATTAGGGAGAATCGTCCGATGGGACAGCAGACAGAGGTGATCAAACCAAAGATCAGTAAAGTACCTTTTGGTGTGAATGAGGCGATTAACGTTCTTCGTGGTAATATTCAGCTTAGTGGAAATAACATCAAAGCAGTTGCGATTACCAGTTCGCTGGCACATGAGGGCAAATCTTCCATAGCATTCCGTCTTGCCAAGAGTCTGGCGGATCTGGAGAAGAGAGTTCTTTATCTGGATGGAGACATCCGAAACTCTACGATTCAGGTACGCTATGATATTATGGGTGACAAAAAAGGTCTCAGCGAATATCTTTGCGGAGAACTTTCAAAGGAAAAAATCATTTATCATACGGATGACCCATGGATGGATATTATTTTTACCGGGGCAAAAGCTCCGAATCCGAGTGCACTTGTTTCCGGTCCGCTGTTTCAGGAACTGATGCAGTTCTTAAAGAGTATTTATGACTATGTAATTGTAGATACACCGCCGCTGAATCTGGTTATTGATGGTCTTCTGATCGCGAAACAGTGTGATGGTACCGTTCTTGTGATCGAGAGTGGTATGACAGACCGTGCACAGGCAGATAAAGCGAGACGACAGATGGAATACGCCGGAATCAATATGCTTGGGGCAGTTGTCAATAAAGTAATGCTTTCTGAACGTCGTTACGGTTATGGCTATGGATATGGCTACGGTTATGGCTATGGATATGGCTACGGTTATGGCTATGGATATGGCGAGCGAAGTGATTCAGGAGACAGAAAGGGTTCATCCGGAAACAGGAAGAAGAAAGATGCAAAGTCAAAGAAATAACAGGAGACGGCATCATCACCACCATCGCAGGCATAAAAACCGTCGTCAGCAGATGGTAGGAAGCATTTTGATCTGTGTCTGTGTGCTTGCCGTGGCTGCATTTGGAATATATCGACAGTTGCAGTCTCAGAAGAGTATGCAGGTGACCGCCGGAAATTCCCATAATGTTGGAAGCGGATACAGAGATATTGTTTACAATGGAGAAAAATATCGGTATAATAACCGTGTTACTACTATTTTGTATGCCGGTGTGGATTCCGAGGGCAAGATGGAAGCCAAGGTTCAGTATGGAAACAAGGCACGTGCTGACAGCATTCAGCTTGTGGTCATGGATGAAAAAAATGCCAGAATGTCTGTGGTTTCGGTTAACAGAGATACGATTACGGATATCCGGAAGTATGCTCTGGATGGTACGGATCTGGGACTTTACAAAACACATATCGGTTATGCGTATACTTATGGGGATGGCGGCGAAGTAAGTTGTCAGAATCTCTGCGAAGCGGTTTCTCTTCTGTTTGGCGGAATACCGATCAATCGTTATGTGGTGACGAATCTGGATTCGATGCCTTATATCAACAATTTGGTAGGTGGCGTTACAGTTACCGTGCCAAACAGTGATCTGGAAGAAGAATATCCCGATATGTATGAAGGTGCGCAGGTGACGCTGGATGATACGACAATTACACCATTTCTTCGCTCAAGAGATACAGAAGAAGCATTCAGTAACGATGGTCGAATGGAACGCCAGAGGGCATATGCGACGGCATATATGAATAAAGTGCAGTCCATGAATCAGAGCCAGCTGGAAAAAATGTGGGATTCCATGGATTCTATGAAGGATTATCTGCAGACCAGCATTACCAGAAGTCAGTATATTAGTCTTGTGAAGCTGATCAAATCATCACAGCTCACAGACGATAGTTTTATTCAGTTACAGGGACAGGATAAGGAGGGCGAGCTCCATGATGAATTTTACGCAGATCAGGATGCCTTGCAGAAACTGATTCTCGACCTGTTCTATGAAAAAGTATGACGGGTACATTTGGTGCCTTGTTATAAATAATCAATAATCAAGCAAAACTAAGGAGGTATTACTAATATGAAGAGAAAAATCATGTTAGGTGTAATCGCTGCAATGGTAGTAAGCATGTCCGTGCCTGCCTTTGCTGCAACAAGTATCGGACAGATCATGCCGGAAGCTCCGCAGGTTGTTTCTGGTCTTCCTACAGATGCAAAACTTGTAGTAAAAACAATTGATGTCAAAGATCTGGACACCTATACTACAATTCAGGAAGTAAAGACTGTTCTGGAAGCAGTAAACGATGAGAACCAGGTGATTTCTGTTGAAGAAGCTGCTACAACACTGGGTGTTGCAGACGTTCACAATGTAGAGACAGAATCCGGTGAAAAAATTGACCTGGCAGACTACAAATTTACTACAGAATTCGTTGACCTGGCAGCGCAGATCGGTGATCAGCTCACATATACAATTGATGATGAAGGCAAGATCACAGCAAAACTTACAATGGAAACTGCAAAAGACAAAAAAGCAGAAGATCTGATCCTGATGCTGGTTAATCCGGAAACAGGAGAAGTATGCTTTATCACAATCGACGGAATCGATCCGGAGACAGGTGAGATCGAAGTTACTCTTCCGTTCCTTGGAGCAGTTACACTTCTTGAAAAAACAAGCGTTACTGAATAAAGAAAAGGGATATCTAAATGGCACAGAGTTCACACAGACATAGAAAGAATTTTTGGTCTTCCTTTGGTTATTATGTGGTCGTGGTGCTTCTGATTGTTTGTCTGGCACTGTTGGTGAAGGATAATCGCAGCAAGAGAGCTGAGCGGGATGCCTACAAAGAAAGTCTTTCCAAACAGGAGACAGTAGAAGATCTTGGCGGCATTACCATTACAAAACCTACGGATGCACCTGAGGATGCGGCTGTCAGAAACAATGATGCAAATGCAGATGAAGACAGCGAAGCAACGAAGGACAGTGCAAAAGAAGATAAGAGTGAGTCATCTGATTCAGAGAAATCTTCTGCACAGGATACAGAGAAACAGTAAGATTGGAGGAAAGTCGTCAGGCTTTCCCCCTTTTTTTATTTAATTCACCGGATGTTTCCGGTGTTTTTTTAACCACATCTGTATATACTCCAACTGTTCCTGGTCAGAAATTTCCTGGGAGCCGGGATCGTTTCCGGCAGCGAGGCAGCAGAACAGCACAAAGGTCTGAAGACAGAAAAATGCGATAAGGCCGATAATGAGCAAAAAGTACACCCCCTTTATCTGTGACTGGAATATAATAGCAATATAGATCCCTCTTTTTGGAGTATATGCATGAATCAGTCGTTTTATACAGGAAAAGGAATCGGGGTGGCAATTCTTGACACAGGAATCTTTTCTCATATAGATTTTGACAGCAGAATCTGTGCTTTTGAGGATTTTATTGCACATAAAAGAATACCATATGATGACAATGGACATGGTACCTGCGTGGCAGGAATTCTGGCAGGAAGTGGAATTGCATCCATGGGAAGATACAAAGGAGTGGCACCCGGAGTATCACTTGTGTCTCTGAAAGTCCTGGACCGCTTTGGAAACGGAAAGAAAGAAGACGTATTACAGGCGTTTCGATGGATTCTGCAGAAACGGAAGCAGTATCAGATACGGATCGTGAATATTTCGGTTGGAACGACCTACAGGACACGGAGTGAACAGGACGTTCTGATACAGGGTGTGGAGAAACTGTGGGATGAAGGTCTGGTTGTAGTAGCGGCGGCGGGAAATCAGGGGCCGGAAGCGGGAAGTGTGACGGCACCCGGATGCAGTAAAAAAGTGATCACCGTGGGCTCCAGCGACATGCTGACCGGCAAAAAGGCAGTTTCCGGACGTGGACCTACATTTGAGTGTGTATGCAAACCGGATCTGGTAGCACCGGGACGTCAGATTATGGCATGTGCGCCGGGAGCCGGGAATCAGTATGCCATGAAAAGCGGTACGTCTATGTCGACACCGTTAGTTTCCGGGGCGGTAGCGCTTGCGTTGGAAAAAGATCCGTTGCTGACCAATATGGAAATCAAAATGATGTTGAAGGAAAGTTGTGACGATTTGGGACTGCCCCGGAATCAGCAGGGGTGGGGAAAGTTGAACTGCCAAAAGCTTTTGACATTGTAGTAGAATTTTAAGGAAGATATAGGGAAAATACAGTATTGTATAAACAAAAATGCATGAATTTACCATAGTAAAGGCTGAAAGTATTGACGGAAATCTTTTTTTCGGCTACAATAGGAGGAAATCGGATATCAAGCAAGGGAGAAGTATTATGGAAAAAATTCAAATGACGACACCGCTGGTAGAGATGGACGGAGATGAGATGACAAGAATTCTCTGGAAAATGATCAAAGAAGAACTCCTTCTTCCATTTATTGACCTGAATACAGAGTATTATGACCTTGGTCTGAATTATCGTAATGAAACAGATGATCAGGTTACGATTGATGCGGCAGAGGCAACCAAGAAATATGGCGTAGCAGTAAAATGTGCAACTATCACACCGAACCATGCACGTATGGATGAATATGATCTGAAAAAAATGTACAAGAGCCCGAACGGTACGATTCGTGCGATTCTGGACGGTACTGTATTTCGTGCACCGATCGTGGTAAAGGGAATCGAACCATGTGTGCGCAACTGGAAAAAACCGATCACACTTGCCCGTCATGCATATGGAGATATTTACAAAAATACAGAGATGTACATTGACAAACCGGGAAAAGTAGAACTGGTGTATACTTCCGAAGATGGAGAGGAAAAACGTGCTCTGGTGCAGGAGTTCAAAGCACCGGGTGTGGCAATGGGTATGCACAACATGACAGCATCTATTGAAAGCTTTGCAAGAAGCTGTTTCAATTATGCACTGGATACAAAGCAGGATGTATGGTTTGGAGCCAAAGATACGATTTCCAAGACATATGATGCCAAATTCAAAGAGATTTTCCAGAAAGTATTTGATGCAGAATTCAAAGAAAAATTTGAAGAAGCAGGACTTACTTATTTCTACAGCCTGATCGACGATATCGTAGCTCGTGTTATGAAAGCAGAGGGCGGATTTATCTGGGCATGCAAGAACTATGATGGAGATGTTATGAGCGATATGGTTTCTTCTGCATTTGGTTCTCTTGCAATGATGACTTCTGTTCTGGTTTCTCCTCAGGGATACTATGAGTATGAAGCTGCCCATGGAACTGTACAGAGACATTATTACCGTCACCTGGAGGGCAAAGAAACTTCCACCAACTCCGTTGCAACGATCTTTGCATGGACCGGTGCACTCCGCAAACGTGGAGAACTGGATGGAAATCAGGCACTTGCACAGTTTGCTGACAAACTGGAAGAAGCAACACTTTCTACGATTGAAAGCGGAAAGATGACAAAAGACCTTGCACTGATCACCAGCATTGAGAACCCGACGGTTCTGAACAGCCGTGACTTTATCCTTGCGATCAGAGAAGCACTGGAAAAAATGCTGTAATTAAATATAAAAGAAAGAGCCACTGTATCTTCGCTGCGATGAGGTGATACAGTGGCTCATATATTGTGGGAGGGCTGCACTCAGGCAAGTTCCTCCCATTTTTCATACAGTTCTTCCAGTTCCTGCTGGATTTTGTCTTTTTCGCGGCTCAGTTCGGCACAGCGTCCGACATTGGTGCAGACATCCGGAAGGACAAGCGTATCATCGATTTCTTTGTCGCGGGTCTCAAGTTCTTCAATGCGTTTCTCGACTTTTTTGAGCTCGTTTTCCTGTTTGCGCTTTCGAGCCTGCTCTTCTTTTTGCTGCTGCCAGGTGAGCTTGCCTTCGGAAGGAGCTTCTTCTTTGATTTCAGCTGCGCTTTCCTGTACGGTTGGTGCATACTTTTCAGTAAGTTCTTCTTTTTTCTCCAGGTAATAATCGTAATCACCGATATAATTGACAACGGACTGGTTGGTCAGATCCAGGATACGGGTTGCTGTCTGGTTGATGAAATATCGGTCATGCGATACATACAGCACCGTTCCGGTATAGCTGTTGAGTGCTTCCTCCAGAATTTCTTTGGAGGCAATATCCAGATGGTTGGTAGGCTCATCGAGAATCAGAAAGTTTGCTTCTGAGAGCATCAGTTTTGCGAGAGAGACACGTCCACGTTCCCCACCGGAGAGAGAGGAGATCTCTTTGAATACATCATCACCGGTAAAGAGAAAAGCTGCAAGCATGTTGCGGATTTCTGTTTCTGTGAGAGTCGGGTACGTATCAGAAATTTCCTGGAAAATCGTCTTTTCTGCATGGAGTACATGATGTTCCTGATCATAGTAGCCGATCTGGACTTTAGCACCGAGAGAAAAACTTCCGGCATCTGCATCAAGAAGACCATTGAGAATCTTTAACATGGTGGTTTTGCCGGTTCCGTTGTTTCCGATCAGAGCAACGCGTTCGCCGCGCTTGATCTGGAAGGAAATACCGGAAAAGAGTTTCTGCTGTGGGAAGCTTTTTGCAAGCTCTTCTACGGTCAGAACGTCGTTGCCACTGACGACACGAGGTTCCAGAGAAAGACGCATCTGGCTTTGCACTTCAACTGGCTTGTCAATACGCTGGATCTTACCAAGCATTTTTTCGCGGCTTTCTGCACGTTTGATGGATTTCTCTCTGTTAAATGATTTCAGCTTGACGATGACGGCTTCCTGATGCTTGATCTCGCGCTGCTGGTTGAGATATGCCTTGTACTGTGCATCACGGAGCTGGGCTTTTTTCTCTGCGTAGGCAGAATAATTGCCACTGTACATGCGAACCTGCCCGGCTTCGATCTCGATGACTTTTGTGACGACTTTATCCAGAAAATAGCGGTCATGAGATACAATAAAAACAGCTCCCGGATAGTTGAGCAGGTAAGTTTCCAGCCACGCGATACTTTCCATGTCCAGATGGTTGGTAGGCTCATCGAGAAGAAGAATATCTGGTTTGGAGATCAGCAGTTTGCCGAGAGCAACACGGGTCTTCTGCCCGCCGGAAAGTGTGGCAACCTGTTTGTTAAAATCTTCTTCCGTAAATCCGAGACCGTTCAGGACTCCCATCAGTTCACTTTTGTAAGCATATCCGTTTTCCAGTTCGAATTCATGTGTCAGGCGTGTATAAGAATTCATCAGACGCTCCAGCTCTTCGCCGGAGGCGTTTTTCATCTGAACTTCCATAGCGCGGAGACGGTCCTCCATATCAAGGATATACTGCTTGGTGCTGAGAAGTTCTTCGTATACGCTGCGGTGCCCCTGCACATCCTGATACTGTGCAAGATATCCGATCCGCTTGTCTCTGGCAAGTACGACCTGTCCGGCATCCGCATGGATTTCTTCCATTATAATGCGCAGCAGGGTGGTCTTGCCGGCACCGTTGTTACCGATCAGAGCGGCTTTTTCGCGTTCTTCTATATGAAAAGAGGCATCTTCCAGAATCACTTTTTCACCAAAGGATTTGGAGATACCCTGGCATGATAAGATCATATCTATTCCTCCAAAGTAAATATACGGTATGATTATAAAAGTAAAAAGCCCCTTTGTAAAGGAAAAACATTGAAAATTGTATATATTTCACAACATTGATTGACAAGAAAATAACATTTCGTTATAATTAACAGGAAAGTATAAGGGAGGGACAACGGTGGAAACAAAACAGATTTCAAAAGCTGTAATTAAGAGACTGCCGCGTTACTATAGATACCTTGGCGAGCTTCTGGAAGACAATGTAGAAAGAATTTCTTCCAACGATCTTAGTAAGAAAATGCGTGTCACGGCGTCACAGATCCGTCAGGACCTGAATAATTTCGGCGGATTCGGGCAGCAGGGATACGGATATAATGTAAAATATCTTTATACAGAGATTGGTAAGATCCTTGGGCTGGATACAGTACATCCGATGATCATTGTCGGTGCCGGTAATCTGGGACAGGCACTTGCCAACTATGTAGAATTCGAAAAAAGAGGCTTCAAGCTTGCTGGTATTTTTGATGTCAATCCAGTGCTTGAGGGTATTGCTGTCAGAGGAATTGAGATTCAGATGATCAGTGATCTTCCATTTTTTATGAAAGAAAATAACATCGAGATTGCAATTCTGACATTGCCTAAGAACAAGGCACGGGATATGGCAGAGATTCTGATTGAAAATGGAATCAAGGCAATCTGGAATTTTGCACATATTGATCTGGATACACCGGATGATGTGATCGTAGAGAACGTACATCTTTCGGAGAGTCTTATGACATTATCCTACAATCTGAGTCAGTATCGTCAGGAACATCTGAACGATGAGAAATAAGCAGCACTTATTATAAAGTGAATAATTACGCAGGACAGGCTGTTACCGTCTCCTTATAAAGGGAGGCTGCGTAATGGCCTTTTGTGCATGGAACGGGTGAGGTGCGAAGAGAATGAAGCAGATGGTGATGTGCAGAGAGATGAAGGCACTGGATGGAAATACGATCGAACAGATGGGGGTTCCTTCATGCGTATTGATGGAGAGGGCTGCACTGAAGGTCGTGGAACAGATGGAAACTCGATTTTGTTCTTCAAAACAGGTAGAAAAAATCCTCTGTGTCTGTGGCAGTGGCAATAATGGCGGTGATGGCGTGGCGATTGCCCGTATCTTGCACTTGCATGGATATGATACGGCAATTTATCTCCTCGGCAATCCGGATCACAGGACAGAGGAACTGAAACGCCAGCTTATGATTGCGGCTAATTATCAGGTACCTGTTGTGAATAACCTGGAAGCAGAGGAATATACTACTATAGTAGATGCCATTTTCGGCGTTGGTCTGACGAGACCGGTACAAGGCATCTACAGAGAAGTGATCGATGTCCTGAATCAAAAAAGAGCATGGAAAGTGGCTGTGGATATTCCTTCCGGAGTAGATGGAAATACGGGTGCGGAACTGGGCACGGCATTCCGGGCAGATCTGACAGTGACGTTTGCTTTTCCAAAAGCAGGACTCTGGATGTATCCGGGAAAGAAACTGGCAGGCCAGGTTGTTGTCGCAGATGTTGGTATTTACGGAATGCAGGACGAGCAGGTTCGGCAGTGGCTGTTGGAAGAAAGTGATATCCGGCAGTTTCCTGCAAAGGAACCGGATGGAAATAAAGGGACATTCGGAAAAGTGCTGGTGGTGGCAGGCAGTCCCGGGATGTGCGGAGCGGCATTTCTGAGTGCATCCGGAGCGTTTGCATCCGGGGCGGGAATGGTGCGGATCGTGACAGCGGAGGCAAATCGGATTCCGTTGCAGACGATGCTTCCGGAAGCGATGCTGACGTGCGACAGCGATTTTCAGAAGGCATTTGACTGGGGAGATATACTGGTTATCGGTCCGGGCATCGGAACAACGGAGGAGGCTGCGGCAAAAGTACACTGGTTTTTAGAGGCGGCACATCATTCCGGAAAACCGGTAGTATTGGATGCGGATGGACTGAATCTGCTTGCACAGCATCCTAAATGGAAAAAATATCTGGGAACGCATGTGATTTTGACACCGCATATCGGTGAGATGAGCAGACTGACAGGAAAGACAGTTTCTGAGATACAGAGTGACCGGATTGGCGCGGCCAGGGAGCTTGCGTCTGAACTGGGAACAATATGTGTATTGAAGGATGCCTGTACAGTGATCAGTGCACCGGGAGGTACAGTCTGGATCAGCCCGGCAGGAAATCCGGGAATGGCGACTGCCGGAAGCGGCGATGTATTATCCGGGATTCTGGCGGGAGTGGAAGCTATGTTTCTACATAGCACGGGAGAAATCTCACATGGAGAAAAAGCAGCTCTGGGCGTTCTTCTACATGGAGTGGCAGGAGATCTGGCAGCAGGAAAAACCGGAATGGCGGGAATGAAAGCCGGCGATATCATACGAGGAGCAGCAGAAGTTTTAAAAAATAAACAGAATACGGAAATATCTGCAGATGGCAGATAGGAAGAGGAGCGTATTATGAAAAAATTTGAACGAGTAAAAGCAGTAGTTTCACTGGATGCCATAGCACACAATTTTGAAGAAATGAAAAAAAACATTGCGGATGGGACGCAGATCGTGGCAGTTATCAAAGCGGACGGCTATGGACATGGTGCAGAAGCAATTGCACGGCTGGTAGAAGGTTACAAGTATATCTGGGGATTTGCAACTGCAACTGCAGAGGAAGCAATTCAGCTCAAAGATGCCGGCATTCAGAAACCGGTACTGATTCTGGGCCTGGTGTTTGAGGAGTATTTCAGAGATCTGATCAAAAGAGAAGTACGCATGGCGGTCTGTGAATATGAAATGGCAGCTGCACTGTCACAGGAGGCAGTCCGTCAGGGCAGACAGGTACATATCCATATTGGTCTGGATACGGGAATGAGCCGTATTGGATTTGCAGATAAACCGGAGAGCGTTGAAGTGATCAAAAAGATCGCGGCACTTCCAAATGTGGAGATCGAGGGATTGTTTACGCATTTTGCAAGAGCAGACGAGACTGACAAGGCGCCGGCTGTAGAACAGCTTGATCGTTATCAGGAGTTTGTGAAACTGCTGGAAAAAGCAGGTGTGCAGATTCCGATGAAACACTGCTCGAACAGTGCGGGAATCATTCGTATGCC
Organism: Blautia sp. MSJ-19; assembly: GCF_018918125.1. Taxonomy (GTDB): domain Bacteria; phylum Bacillota; class Clostridia; order Lachnospirales; family Lachnospiraceae; genus Blautia_A. Next base: position 94,559 of record NZ_JAHLQA010000027.1, on the reverse strand, counting down.
GGAAGCAAATCTGAATGCAGTGCGTGCAGGAATTACGATCTATGGTCTTTATCCGTCTGATGAGGTGGAGAGAGACATTGTGAAACTGATTCCGGCTATGGAGCTTAAGAGTCATATTTCTTACGTGAAAGACCTGCCGGCGGGAACACCGGTCAGCTATGGCGGAACATTTGCTTCAGAAAAAGATCTCCGTGTTGCAACGATCCCGGTCGGCTATGCAGATGGATATCCGAGAAGCCTTTCCAATAAGGGCTGGGTGCTGATCCATGGACAGAAGGCACCGATTCTCGGAAGAGTCTGTATGGATCAGTTTATGGTAGATGTGACTCACATTCCGGATGTGAAACACGGGGATGAGGTTACACTGATTGGAAATGACGGGGAAGAATGCATCAGTATGGAGACGTTTGGCGATCTGTCAGGGCGTTTCTCTTATGAGTTTGCCTGTGATATCAGTAAACGTGTACCGAGAGTCTATATAAAAGACGGCAGAGAATGGGGAGATCTGACCTTCTTTGAATAAACAGAACTGACCGGCGGGACCGGAAGAAAGGGCTGTCTAAAAAAAGACAGCAGCAGAAATACCACGCATGTATACACAGAAGAAAAAGTGGAAATACTGATTCCAGAGAAAAAAGTATGCAGCTATTTCAGATCATGAATGTATAACTGCAAAAGTATCGGAGTGTGATTGTGTGGTAATTAAAAGAGGGGATATTTTTTATGCAGATTTAAGACCGGTCGTGGGAAGCGAGCAGGGAGGTGTCCGTCCCGTTCTGATCATTCAGAATGATGTCGGGAACCGACACAGTCCAACGGTCATCTGTGCTGCGATTACGTCTAAGATGAATAAAGCGAAACTGCCGACACATATAGAAATCGATGCCTCTTCGTATGGAATAGAAAAGGACTCGGTGATCTTGCTCGAGCAGTTGCGTACGATCGATAAAAAAAGGTTGAAAGATAAGGTGTGTCATCTGGACCAGGCAATGCTGGATCGGGTCAATCATGCCCTTGAAATCAGCCTTGAGCTTACTTTTTAGGCGGTTATCCTTGACGAACAGAAGGCAAAGTGCTATATTTTAGCAGTATAACAGATTACGGAAGGACAGGAAAGAATGGACGATGGCAGTCGATTGCCCCGCAGGGGGCTGGCGGGAATTGCCGACTGGATCACAGAAATATTATCCGGTATCCTACATGCTCTTACAGGAAAGCAGCGGGATGCCGTGACAGAAAAAGAGATCATTTCCATGGTTGATGAGGCGCATGAAAAGGGTGTGCTTCAGAAAGATGAGGCGGAGATGATCCAGAATATTTTTGACTTCGAGGACAAAGAAGTCGGAGCGGTGATGACGCACAGAAGCAGCGTGGCTGCTTTTTCGCTGGAGGATCTGCTCAAATATGTTGTGGACCATATGATAGAAGAAGGAAATTCGCGCTATCCGGTCTGTGGAGAGGACATGGATGATATCCGTGGGCTGATCCATTACAAAGATGCACTGAAATTTTATACGCAGAATCCGTGGGCAAAATTCAAACCATTAAAAGAACTTCCAGGCCTGATCCGGGAGGCAACGTTTGTTCCGGAGACACGAAATATCGGACAGTTATTCCGTACGATGCAGGCAAGACAGGTACATATGGCGGTGGTGGTTGACGAGTATGGGCAGACTGCCGGGATTGTTACCATGGAAGACATCCTGGAAGAGATCGTCGGAGATATTTTTGATGAATACGATGAGAGCAGAGATACATTCCGCACGCAGGTTGACAACAGCATTATCATAGACGGGCTTGCGAGCCTGGAGGATGTTGCACAGGAACTGGACATTGATTTTGGCGATGTGCCGGTAGAGACGCTGAACGGGTATCTGATCGCATTTCTGGGGCATATTCCGACCAGCGAAGATCTGGACAGAGAAATCGTTGCAAACGGCTACAGATTTAAGATTCTTTCTCTTGGAAACAGAACAATAGGAAGAGTAAGAGCCGAAAAAATAAATGACAAAGAAACAAAAGGAGAGAGTGAGAAATGTCAGGACATTCAAAATTCGCAAACATAAAGCACAAAAAGGAAAAAAATGATGCCAAAAAAGGTAAAGTATTTACCGTTATCGGACGTGAGATCGTTATGGCTGTCAAAGCAGGCGGCCCGGACCCGAACAACAACAGCAAGCTTCGCGATGTAATTGCAAAAGCAAAAGCAAACAACATGCCGAATGATACGATCGAGCGTGGCATCAAGAAAGCTGCCGGTGCAGATTCTGCTGACAGTTATGAGCGTGCTACATACGAAGGATATGGACCGAATGGTGTTGCGATCATCGTTGAGACTCTGACTGACAACAAGAACCGTACTGCAAGTAATGTAAGAAATGCATTCACAAAAGGCTACGGAAGCATTGGAACACAGGGATGTGTATCTTTCATGTTCGATCAGAAAGGTCAGATCATCATTGACAAAGAAGAACTGGAAGACGAGTGCGGCGAGATGGATGCAGATGAGCTTATGATGACAGCTCTGGATGCAGGCGCTGAGGATTTCAACGAAGAAGAAGACAGCTTTGAAGTGCTTACCGCTCCGGATGATTTCAGTGCTGTACGTGAAGCACTGGAAAAGGCGGGCATCCCGATGGTAGAAGCTCAGGTTGCCATGGTTCCGCAGACTTATGTAGATCTTACAGATGAAAAGGATGTCAAGAACCTGCAGAGAACACTGGATCTTCTCGATGAGGATGATGATGTCACAGATGTCTGGACAAACTGGAACGAATGATGTATAACAATCAGTGATTTTACACAGAATACCTTCATGAAGTTTTACATTTCATGGAGGTATTTTTATGTCCGAAAACGAAGATAAAAAACAACAGGAATTAAATAAGGAAGAAAAACAGAATGAACAGATCAGGGAGATGGGAGAGCTGACACTTGACCAGAATCCGAAGAGGCATCATATTGAACTTCTGACGATCATCGGTGAAGTGGAGGGACATGATGCGGCGCCGTCTCAGAGTAAAACGACCAAATATGAACATGTTCTTCCGAAGCTTGCGATGATTGAGGACGATGAAAAGATAGAAGGACTGCTGATTTTGTTGAATACTGTGGGTGGAGATGTAGAGGCCGGTCTCGCGATTGCGGAAATGATTGCGTCTTTGAGTATTCCGACTGTATCGCTGGTACTTGGAGGAGGACATTCCATCGGTGTGCCGATGGCAGTATCCGCGGATTATTCTTTTGTGGTGCCAAGCGCTACGATGGTGATTCATCCGGTGCGTTCAAGCGGTATGTTTATCGGAGTTGCACAGACTTACCGTAATATGGAAAAGATTCAGGACCGTATCACGGGCTTTATTGCGGAACATTCGGGAGCGTCTCAGGAGCGTCTGGAGGAACTGATGCTGGATACCAGCCAGCTGGTCAAAGATGTGGGAACGCTTCTGGAAGGAAAAGAAGCTGTCCGGGAAGGCCTGATCGATGAGGTGGGAGGAATCCGGGAAGCACTGTCGAAACTGCATCAGATGATTGACGAAAAAAAGATAAAATATAAATAATTGTGAAAAAATAATCAAATTTATGCATCTTTATAAATGTTTCCCTTGTCATATAGCGGATTTTAGCGTATTATTATTAGAGGATTGAATGAAAATATGCTAGGAGGGAAACAATGTATAAGATTTTAAAAGCTGAGACACTGGCAGCTAAGATTCATCTTATGGTCGTACACGCACCGCGTGTTGCAAGCCATTGTCAGCCAGGACAATTCATCATCGTAAAAATGGATGAGAAGGGTGAGAGAATCCCACTTACGATCTGTGATTATGATCGTGAAGAAGGAACTGTAACAATCGTATTCCAGGAAGTCGGAGCATCTACGATCAAGATGTCCGAATTAAAAGCAGGAGATGCTTTCCGCGATTTTGTAGGACCTCTGGGATGTCCTTCTGAATTCGTTCATGAAGACATCGAAGAACTGAAGAAAAAGAAAATGGTATTTATCGCCGGAGGTGTTGGTACTGCACCTGTTTATCCACAGGTAAAATGGCTTCATGAGCATGGCATTACTGCAGACGTAATCCTTGGTTCCAAAACAAAGGATATGGTTATTCTTGAAAAAGAACTTGCAGCTGTTTCCAACCTTTATGTTACAACAGATGACGGATCTTATGGACGTTCCGGTATGGTAACAAAGACTCTGGAAGACCTTGTTACAAATGAAGGAAAGAGCTATGATGTCTGCGTTGCGATCGGACCGATGATCATGATGAAATTTGTCTGTCTTCTTACCAAAAAGCTTGGTATCCATACAATTGTCAGCATGAACCCGATCATGGTTGACGGAACAGGTATGTGTGGTGCCTGTCGTCTTCAGGTTGGCGATGAGATCAAATTTGCCTGTGTAGACGGACCGGAATTTGACGGACATCTCGTAGATTTCGATCAGGCTATGAAGAGAAGCCAGATGTACAAGACTGAAGAAGGTCGTGCATTACTGAAGCTTCAGGAAGGCGATACCCACCACGGTGGATGCGGACAGTGCGGAGGTGACAAGTAATGGCAGATGCAAAAATGTTAAAAAAAGTACCTGTAAGAGAACAGGATCCGAAGGTACGTGCAACAAACTTTGAAGAGGTTTGTCTCGGATATAATCAGGAAGAAGCAATGGAAGAAGCACAGAGATGTCTGGGCTGCAAGAAACCAAAATGCGTAGAGGGATGTCCGGTATCCATCAATATTCCTGGATTCATTGAACAGATCAAAGAAGGCAACATGGAAGAAGCATACAAAGTGATCGGATTATCTTCTGCACTTCCGGCTATCTGCGGACGTGTATGTCCTCAGGAGTCTCAGTGTGAGGGACAGTGTATCCGCGGTAAGAAGGGTGAAGCTGTTTCTATCGGTAAACTGGAGAGATTCGTTGCTGACTATGCTCTGGAACATGACATCAAACCAGCCGGAGCAGAAGTTAAGAACGGACATAAAGTTGCTGTTATCGGTTCTGGTCCTTCCGGACTTACCTGTGCAGGTGACCTTGCAAAAGCAGGTTATGATGTAACAGTATTCGAAGCTCTTCATGAGCTGGGTGGAGTTCTTGTTTATGGTATTCCGGAATTCCGTCTTCCAAAACAGAAAGTTGTTAAGAAAGAAATCGAAAAAGTCAAAGAACTTGGCGTTAAATTTGAAACAAACGTTGTCATCGGCAAATCCACAACCATCGATCAGCTGATTGAAGACGAAGGATTTGAAGCTGTATTCATCGGTTCCGGTGCAGGTCTTCCGATGTTCATGGGAATCCCGGGAGAGAACGCAAGTGGTGTATTCTCTGCAAATGAATATCTGACAAGAAGCAACCTGATGAAAGCTTTTGATGATTCTTATGATACACCGATCGCTGCAGGCAAGAAAGTGGCTGTTGTTGGCGGCGGTAACGTAGCTATGGATGCTGCAAGAACAGCTCTCAGACTTGGTGCAGAAGTACATATCGTGTACAGAAGAAGTGAAGCAGAGCTTCCTGCACGAGCAGAAGAAGTTCATCACGCAAAAGAAGAGGGAATCATCTTTGACCTTCTTACCAATCCGAAGGAAATCCTTGTTGATGAAAACGGACATGTAAATGGCATGAAGGTTGTCAAGATGGAACTTGGCGAGCCGGATGCTTCCGGAAGACGTCGTCCTGTAGAGATTCCGGGATCTGAGTATGACATGGATGTGGATACAGTTATCATGTCACTTGGTACTTCCCCGAACCCGCTGATCTCTTCTACAACCAAGGGACTTGAGATCAACAAGAGAAGATGTATCGTTGCTGAGGAAGAAACCGGTAAGACATCCAAAGACGGCGTATACGCCGGTGGAGATGCTGTTACAGGTGCAGCTACTGTAATCCTTGCTATGGGTGCAGGTAAGGCTGGTGCAAAAGGTATCGATGAATATCTGAAAAATAAATAAGATCTGATTTAAGAAAAAGCCTTCTGTGTGCATTATGGATGATGCGTGCAGGAGGCTTTTTGTCGATAGTCCGAAGCAAGGTTTGCTGACTTGTCAGTTTGGGCTAAATATGTTATACTGTCATGGATTTATGTGCCACGATATAGGATGAGGCATGGGTTAAGCGAAAGAAAAGGATAAAAATATGACAGTCTTATTTGTTATTTTACTGGCCATTGTGCAGGGGATTACAGAGTTTCTTCCAGTCAGCAGCTTTGGTCATCTTTGTTTTGTGCAGAATATTCTTGGAATGGAACATGGTGCGGGAGTGCTCCTGGAGGCAATGCTTCATGTGGGCACGCTGGCAGCAATTTTTATGACATTTCAGAAGGATATCCGTCGTCTTGCACTGGAGACACTGGAGATGTTTATGGACCTGATCGGGAATATCAGTCTGTATATCCACAATAAAAGAACCGGGGCGCATCTTCACTATGCAAAACTGATCTGCAACATATATCGTAAGTTTGCAGTATTACTTATGCTGTCCATGATTCCGACGATGTTTCTGGGATATACGGCAAGACGGCTTGTAGAAATGGCTTCTGTGTCCAAATTGATTCCTGTTGCAGGGATTCTGATCACCGGAATCCTGCTGCTTGTAGTGGATCTGAGCCAGCTTGGTGGAACCAAAGCGGCCAAAGATGCCAGCTTTTCGAATGCCATGTGGATAGGAATCTGTCAGGGACTTTCTGTATTTCCGGGATTATCCAGAAGCGGTATGACGATCAGTGCAGGGCTGATGAGTGGTTTCAGCCGTACATTTGCAGTGAAATATTCATACATTTTATCCATTCCGGCAATCATTGGTGCATTATGTATGGAGCTTGGACAGTTTGGCTCAGCAGATATGACGGTCGGTCTTGGATTTACCTATGTCCTTGGTATGTCTGTGGCAGCATTGGCAGGATCTCTGGTGATCCGTTCCTGCCTGAAACTGGTGCACAAGGGAAAACTTCGCTATTTTGCATATTATTGTTTTGCAGCGGGAATTGTTTCTCTGATCGTGAATTATACCATGTAAAGGTGAACAGGAAGGACAGACGAAGTTACCGGAGGTTCCGGCAGACTTTTTGCGATATGACAACAGTAGGAGGGGTGCCTGAATGGCAGCAGCAAAAAAATCGAATAAGCGAAAAGGAAGCGGCAGAAGCACTTCCGGGAGAAAAAATACCAGAAAAAAACAGGCACAGAAACAAGGGGTGACAACCGGATTTCAGACAGAGATCATACTGCTTAGTGTTCTGGCAGCTTCTATTATACTGATCATCAGCAATCTTGGCATGGGTGGTGTGGTTGGTGCTGCGATCAGTAAGGCATCTTTTGGAATTATGGGACTTGTTGCCTATATTTTTCCGATAGTTATATTTGGAGGGGCGGCTTTTCTTGTTTCGAACCGCGGAAATATGCTGGCATACAAAAAGGCACTTGCAGCACTTGTTTTTCTTGTGTTTTTATGCGGACTTGCACAGCTTCTGACAGAAGGTTATATGTCGAGTACGACCATGGCAGAATATTATGCCGAAAGCTCTACATATCACACCGGTGGTGGCGTGATCGGAGGGGCTATCTGTATTTCCACAACCTCTGCTTTTGGAACGGCTGGAGGATATGTGATCGTTGTTCTTGTGCTTCTGATCACGCTGATTCTGATCACGCAGAAATCCTTCTTTGGGTTTGTGTTCCGTATCTGGGATGCTATTTGCGCACTTGCAAAAGATGGACGTGACATGTATATGGAAGGCCAGCCGGAGCGTGATCTCAAAAAAGAGATACGCGAACAGGAACGCCGCCAGAAAAGAGAAGAACGTCATGCGCAGAAAATGCGTGAACTGGAAGCTGCACTTGCAGAAGATAAGACAAAAGATGGAGTTAATGAAGAAGAGCAGGATTTACATACGGGATTTCTGGATGGAACCCTGCTCAGTCCTCCGATTGATAAAAAGAAAAAGAAACGCAGAATACAGAGAACTCCTGAGAATCCTGTACAGGAAAAAACTGAGATTACAGAACAGGCAGTAGTGGAATCAGAAGGACAGGATGCAGGATGGAATCTGGCGGAGCAAGCTGCCCCACAGGAAAGCATGCAGACGGAGCTTCCGGCATTAGAGAAAGAGCCGATAACAGAGCTTGTTCCGCAGGCAGACGAATTTGAGATTCATCGTGCAGAACCACAGGAAGCATATGTGGAGGCGGAAGAATCAGAAGAGTCGGCGGTGCCGGAACAGGATATATATCAGGAAGCGATTGTGGAACCGGAGATGCAGGAAGATTATCCGGAATTATCAGCGCAGGAAATGCAGGAAACCTACACAGATCCTGTTTCAGAAACAGTTCCGGAAGAGGTACCGCAGCCGGAGTCAAAAGCTTCCTCACAGCCGGTTCGGAACCCGAAATCTTCACAGAAAGAGATTGAGAGCGGAATCCAGAATATCCAAAAAGAGATCACTCAGCAGAATGAAGTGATCAAAAAAGAATATCATTATCCACCGTTGAAGCTGCTCAAGCGGGGAGATGGCAAATCGCAGGGAGATTCGGATGAGCATCTTCGCAAAACGGCGAAGAAGCTGCAGGATACGCTGCATAATTTTGGTGTAAATGTCACGGTAACGAATGTAAGCTGTGGACCGACGGTTACGCGTTATGAGTTGCAGCCGGAGATGGGAGTCAAGGTAAGCAAGATCGTTAATCTTGCGGATGATATCAAGCTGAATCTTGCGACACCGGATATCCGTATTGAGGCACCGATACCAGGCAAAGCGGCGGTAGGTATTGAAGTGCCAAATAAAGAAAATCATGCGGTTATGCTGAGAGAGATTTTGCAGTCTCAGGAATTTCAGACAGCCAAATCCAAACTGTCTTTTGCAGTAGGTAAGGATATTGCCGGAAAACCGGTTGTTACGGATATTGCAAAGATGCCGCATCTGCTGATCGCAGGTGCTACCGGTTCTGGTAAATCTGTATGTATCAACACACTGATCATCAGCATTCTCTACAAAGCATCACCGGAGGATGTCAAACTGATCATGATCGATCCGAAGGTCGTAGAACTGAGCGTTTATAACGGTATTCCGCACCTGTTTATTCCGGTTGTTACAGATCCGAAAAAAGCAGCGGGAGCACTGAACTGGGCAGTGACAGAGATGATGAGTCGTTATAATACATTTGCAGAATACAGTGTACGTAATCTGCAGGAATATAATCGCAAAGTTGAGGGAATGCGCATTCCGGAAGGGGAAGAGCGACCGGAAAAAATGCCGCAGATCATTATTATTGTAGATGAGCTGGCAGACCTTATGATGGTTGCACCGGGAGAAGTGGAGGATGCGATCTGTCGTCTTGCACAGCTGGCTCGTGCAGCAGGCATCCATCTGATCATTGCGACACAGCGTCCGTCTGTAAATGTCATTACCGGTCTGATCAAAGCAAACATGCCGTCCCGAATCGCATTTTCAGTATCATCGGGTGTGGATTCCAGAACTATCCTGGATATGAATGGAGCTGAGAAGCTTCTTGGTAAGGGAGATATGCTGTTTTATCCGCAGGGATACCAGAAACCGGCCAGATTACAGGGTGCATTTGTATCAGATGAAGAAGTCAGCAGTATTGTTGATTTTCTGGCGGAAAAGAATCCTGGAACACAGTATAACTCACAGATTGAGCAGCAGGTAAATACGGCGTCTGCTGCAGGCGGCGGAGCTTCTTCCGGAGATGACAGAGATGTTTATTTTGTAGATGCAGGTAAATTTATCATCGAAAAAGAAAAGGCTTCGATCGGTATGTTGCAGAGAATGTTCAAGATTGGGTTCAACAGAGCTGCAAGGATCATGGATCAGCTCTGCGATGCGGGTGTGGTTGGCCCGGAAGAGGGAACGAAACCTCGTAAAGTGTTGATGTCGGCTGAGGAATTTGAAAATTATATAGAGGAATATCTGTAATACCGGTGATAAAAAGCCGGATCAACACGAAACAGTCTGTGAGTATTAGCAGGAGTAGAAAAAATGGAAATTAAGATCGTAACTGTAGGAAAAATCAAAGAAAAGTATCTTAATGACGGTATTGCGGAATATGCAAAACGACTGAGCCGTTACTGTAAGCTGACATTTTTCCAGGTTCCGGATGAAAAAACGCCAGACAAAGCATCAGAGGCATTAAATGAGCAGATTAAAAACACAGAAGCAGAACGTTTGATGAAACACATCCGGGAGCAGGATTATGTGATTGCACTTGCTATCGATGGCAAAATGCTGGACTCCGTAGAACTTTCTGAGAAGATTGGAAGGCTGGGTGTGGAGGGCAAAAGCTCGATCGCATTTGTGATCGGAGGTTCTCTGGGACTGGGTAATGAGGTGCTCAAAAGAGCAGATTATAAACTGAGCTTTTCCAGAATGACATTTCCGCATCAGCTGATGCAGATGATTCTTCTGGAACAGATCTACCGCGGTTACAGGATCCTGAATCATGAGCCCTATCATAAATAACACGGCAGCAGACCGGAGCAGTTCCGGCTTGTAATAAATAATTTCCACAAAAGGAGGATATGTGATATGACAACAGAAAGAGTAGAACACATGGCAGGCGGACAGGGACATACACTGATCAAACGCCTTCTTGATGAAAAACAGTTAAACGGGAAATGCAGACTGTATGCGCAGGTAACGCTTGAACCAGGATGTTCTCTGGGATATCATGAACATCACAATGAAAGTGAAACGTATTATATTCTTTCAGGAAAAGGGATTTACAGTGACAATGGAACACTCCGCATGGTACAGGCAGGGGATGTGACATTCACACCGGACGGCAAAGGACACGGACTTACAAACAGTGGAGATGAAGATCTGGTCTTTATGGCACTGATTATTCTGGACTGATCGGAGGATTGTCTGATGGCGGATAAGCTGAATATTGAACGATTTGAAGACTTTATTGCACAGTATCCAATCTTCGAATACCGTATATTGAACACTTCAGATCTGACGGTTGAGGACAGAGTAAGGATTGTCTGTCAGCAGGAATGCGAACGTTATGGATCGACCTGGGCCTGTCCGCCGGCAGTAGGAACTCTCAAAGAATGTGAAGACAGGATACGGAAATACGGTCAGGCAGTGTTCTTTTCCAGTGTGGCAGAAGTTTCGGATATTATGAATATGCAGGAAATGCTCGAAACAAGAGATGCGCATGAGGAACTGACGACAGCGGTTGCCGCCTTTCTGAAGGAACAGGGATTTGAGACTTTTACGCTTTCAACGGAATCCTGTGATATCTGCGAGGAATGTGCATATCTTCACGGACAGCCATGCCGGCATCCGGACAGGATGCATCCATGTCTGGAAAGTCATGGTGTAGTTGTCAGTGAAATTGTAGAAAAAGAACAGATGGAATATAATCTTGGAGGAAATACGATTCTCTGGTTTTCCATGGTTCTTTTTCAGTAAAACAGAAGAACATAAATGAGACCTCTCCGGCGTACAATAGTGATAAGTACCGGAGAGGTTTTTGCAATGAAAAAAATGGAGCAGTGGAAAGAAGAACTGGTAACCTCTCTGGAAGTTCCGAGGGACCTGGCAATGAAAGAAACGGTGGTCACGATCACCGGGTTACAGCAGGCGGTGGTATGCAATTACCGTAGCATTTTGTGCTATCAGAGTGAGGAGATCCTGTTGCTGACTTTTTGTGGAAAACTGCGTATCCGGGGAAAACGACTGACGATTCCAAGCTATACTCCGGAGGAAATGCATATAGAAGGCAGGATTTCAGAAGTAGTATTGGAACGATAGGAGGGAGCGGATGAACAGACAGAGGGGATTTCGGGAAGGACAGGTGTGCCTGCAGATCAGAGGCGCGCAGACGGAGCGCTTCCTTAATTTGTGCAGGGCAAGAGGAATTCGGATCAGCCGGCTCGTCAGAGAACAGGACGAGAGCCTGACGTGTGAGTTTTCTGTGAAAGATTTTTTTCGCCTTGCACCTGTTCGCAGAAAAACAAAAGTAAAAATACATATTCTGGAAAAACATGGACTGCCCTTCTTTTTTTACCGAAGTAAAAAGAGAAAGGCTTTTTTTCTTGGAATCATTTTGTGTGCAGTCCTTCTTATGTTTTTGTCCGGAAGGTTATGGAATATTGAGATTACGGGAAATGTAAAGAACAGTACACCGGAGATCCTGCATTTTCTGGAGGAACAGGGAATTGTACATGGCATGGCATGCCGTCGGATCCACTGCAGCGCAATTGCGGCGGCGGTGCGGGAAAAATATCAGAATATTACATGGGTATCTGCGGAATTGGAGGGAACAAAACTTCTCCTGACTGTAAAAGAAGGAATCTTTGTACAGGAAAAGGAGAACGAAGAACGTGCACCATGCAATATTACCGCGGACGTAGAGGGAGAGATTGTGAAGATCATTACGCGTGAGGGAGTTCCACAGAAAAAGCCGGGTGAAACCTGCGGCAGAGGAGAGATTTTGGTTTCCGGTCTTCTGGAGCTGAAAAATGACAGTCAGGAGATTGTGCGATACGAAGCGGTGCATGCGGATGCGGATATTTATATCAAACGAAAAAAAGCCTATTATCGGGAAATTCCACTGCAGTATGAGACAGAAATACCTACAGGGGAGGAGAAAAAGGGCGTTTACATACGAGTGGGAACCTTATATCTGGGGTTTGGCGATCAGAAACAGAAGCACTGGCAAAATGTGGTAGAGGAGCATCCGCTTTTTCTTACAGAAAGTTTTCGACTTCCGGTTTCAGTGGGGAAAATCAGTAAAAAACAGTATCAGTCTGTAAAAAAAGAGTATACAGAGAAAGAGGTTCGGGCGCGTGCGTGGGGGATTTTGCAGATTTATGAAGAAAAATTAATACAAAAAGGGGTTCAAATATCTGCAAATAATGTTAAAATAGAGGTTGACCACAAGACCTGTATCAGCAAAGGTTTTTTGGAAATTATAGAAAAAATCGGAGAGGAGACTCCTGTAGAAATATCGGAGCAGCCTGCAGAAAGGACAACAGAGGATGGCTAACAGTATTATTGAGCTGTACACGCAGGTGCCTGCAGATCTGGAGGGAAATGTGTTCGGTCAGTTTGACGAACATCTGAAACTGATTGAACGTACATTAAATGTTACACTGATATCCAGAGACGGCATGCTGAAGATCCTGGGTACAGAGCAGAGTGCCACTCAGGCAAAGAAACTTATAGAGGAGCTGGTGGTTCTTGCGGGAAGAGGCAATACCATAACCAGACAGAATGTCAGTTATGCACTGTCACTTGCCATGGAAGAACGAAACCAGGTACTTACCGAGATAGATAAAGATTTTATCTGCAATACTATACAGGGCAGACCGATCAAGCCCAAGACACTGGGACAGCAGGAATATGTCGACCAGATCCGCAAAAAGATGATCGTGTTCGGCATTGGACCGGCAGGAACAGGAAAAACATATCTTGCGATGGCAATGGCGGTGACGGCATTCCGAAACGAGGAGGTCAGTCGTATCATTCTGACAAGACCGGCGATTGAAGCAGGTGAAAAGCTGGGATTTCTTCCGGGAGATCTCCAGAGCAAAGTGGATCCGTATCTGCGGCCATTGTATGATGCACTGTATCAGATCATGGGAGCAGACAGTTTTGCCAAGAATATGGAGCGTGGACTGATTGAAGTAGCTCCGCTGGCATATATGAGAGGGCGTACACTGGATAATGCATTTATTATCCTGGATGAAGCACAGAACACGACACCGGCACAGATGAAGATGTTCCTGACCCGTATCGGATTCGGATCAAAAGTAGTTGTCACCGGAGATGCTTCCCAGAAAGACCTTCCACGTGACGCGGTTTCCGGTCTGGATGTGGCAGCAAAAGTACTTAAGAAGATTGATGATATCGGATTCTGTCAGCTTACCAGCAAGGATGTTGTACGTCATCCGCTGGTACAGCAGATCGTACAGGCATATGATGATTATGAAAAGAAACAGAAACCGTCCAGGAGTACCAGTGGTACAAGGACCGCTCGGAGGAAAAAAGAATGACTATTCAGATTGATTATGAAGCAGAACGAAAACTGGATATTGATTATGAAAAACTGGCAGCAAAGGTGGCAGCACACATTCTGGAAACAGAACACTGTCCGTATGATGTCTGTGTGAACCTTGTGATTACGGATAATGAAGAAATTAAGAGAGTAAATGCGGAATTTCGTTCGATCGGAGCACCGACAGATGTACTTTCTTTCCCGATGATCCCGTTTGAGACACCGGCAGATTATTCCGTGATAGAAGGGGATGACAGTTATTTTGATCTGGATACGGAGGAACTGATCCTTGGAGATGTGATGATTTCTGTAGATAAGGTTTATGCGCAGGCAGAAGAATACGGCCACAGTACAGAAAGAGAATTCAGTTTCCTGTTTGCGCACAGCATGCTGCACCTTCTGGGATATGACCATATGGAACCGGATGAAGCGGCAGTAATGGAAGCAAAACAGGCAAAAGCACTGGAAGATCTGGGGATTACCAGATAAAAAACGGACAGAATACAGATAACTGGAGAATAAATACCATGAATTATCGTGAATTACTCAAAGACAAAAAGCGAATCGTGATCAAGGTAGGATCATCTTCCCTGATTCATAAGGAAACTAATAAACTGGATCTTCGTAAACTGGAAGTGCTGGTTAGAGAGTTAAGTGATCTTCATAACCAGGGCAAGGATGTGGTTCTGGTCACTTCCGGTGCGGTGGCAGTCGGAGCATCTGCATTTGGCATGCATGAGAAGCCGACAGAACTCAAAAAGAAACAGGCATGTTCTGCAGTTGGACAGGCACGTCTGATGATGATCTATCAGAAGCTTTTTTCAGAGTACAATCAGATGGCGGCACAGATTCTGATGACCAAGAATACCATGGTCAATAATCTGAACCGTCGAAATGCGAGAAATACTTTTGAAGAGCTGCTCGAACTCGGAGCGATTCCGGTCGTCAATGAAAATGACTCCATTTCAAGCTATGAGCTGGAGATGTTGGAATCTTTTGGAGATAATGATACTCTGTCAGCCGTTATTGCAGGATTGATCGGAGCAGATCTTCTGATTTTGCTTTCAGACATTGACGGACTCTTTACAGATGACCCGAATACGAATCCGGATGCGGAGTTTATTGATACGGTTGAGAAGCTGGATGAGAAACTGCTGAGCATGGGTAAGGGACCGAAGAGCAAAGTGGGTACCGGAGGCATGGCAACCAAACTTACGGCGGCAGAGATCGCGACGGCAGCAGGTGCGGATATGATCATTGCCAATGGCAGGGATTTTCATGTGATCCACAAGATCATGGAAGGAAGAAAGTATGGTACTTTGTTTGCAGGAGACAAAAAAGAAGAATTTTTCCTGATCGACTATATAGAAAAACTTCTCTAGGAGGAAATAATCATGATGGATAATATAAAGATCGACCGCATCAACGCGCTGGCACATAAAGCCAAAAGTGTGGGTCTGACTGAGGAAGAAAAAAAGGAACAGGCGGAGCTGCGTCAGGAATATCTGGCTGCGGTGCGCAAGAACCTCAAAGCACAGTTAAACAATATCGATGTAAAAGAAAAAGACGGTTCAGTTGTAAATCTGGGTGAAAAATATGGAAGAAAAAAAGCAAATTAGAAAACAGATTTTTGCAGCAAGAAAGGCACATACGGATCAGCAGATCGCTGACTGGAGCAGAGAGATTGCTGAAGCAGTGACAGCACTTCCGGAATACAGGGACTGTCGGCGAATGCTTGCCTATGCAGATTATAACCATGAAGTTATGACAAAGTACATCATAGAGGCAGCGTGGAAAGATGGCAAAGAAGTTGCTGTTCCCAAAGTAGTAGGTCAGGATATGCTTTTTTATAAGCTGACAGATTTTGCTCAGCTTGAAAAAGGGTATTTTGGAATTCCGGAGCCGGCAACAGGGGAAATCGTTCAGTGGGAGGATGCCCTGATGATCATGCCGGGAGTTGCTTTTGACCGGGCAAACCACAGAGTTGGTTATGGCGGTGGTTTTTATGACCGTTTTCTGGAAAAACATCCACAGGTAAAACGTGTGGCTGTGGCATTTGAATTTCAGATGCTGCCGGAAGTGCCGGTAGAACCTACAGACATTTCACCGGAATTCATTGTTACCGAAAAATCAGTTTATCATCTTAAATAAAACGGGCAGCGTTGCCCCGGGGAGGTTGTGTTATGAACGAAATGCTGTTACAGCTTGGACAAAATGCAAAAGAAGCAGAAAATTCTCTGCGTACCATAACCACAGACAAAAAGAATCAGGTGCTTGCAGCAGTAGCAGAGCATTTGGTGGAATGCACGGAAGAATTGATCAGAGCGAATGCCATAGATGTAGAGAATGGCAGAGCGAATGATATGCCGGAAGGGCTGGTGGACAGACTGCTTCTGACTCCGGAGAGGATTCAGGGAATGGCAGAAGGACTGCAGCAGCTTGTGGCACTGGAAGATCCGATCGGTGAAGTGACCGGTATGAAGAAACGTCCGAACGGGCTTTTGATCGGTCAGAAAAGAGTACCGCTCGGTGTGATCGGTATTATCTATGAGGCACGCCCGAATGTAACGGCAGATGCTTTTGGCCTTTGTTTTAAGACGGGAAATGTTGTGATCCTTAAAGGCGGCAGTGATGCGCTTCATTCTAATGAGGCTATTGTCGCATGTATCCGTGAGACACTTAAGGCAAACGGTGTAACAGAAAATGCCATTCAGTTGATTCAGGATACTTCCAGAGAGACCGCTGCGGAATTCATGAAAATGAATGAATATGTAGATGTGCTGATTCCACGTGGTGGTAAGGGACTGATCAGGGCGGTGGTAAATCAGAGTACCATTCCGGTCATTGAGACTGGTACAGGAAACTGTCACATTTATGTAGATAAAAGTGCAGATCTGGACATGGCAGTAAATATTATTCTGAATGCAAAGACACAGCGTGTGGGGGTCTGCAATGCCTGTGAGTCACTGCTTGTTCATGCAGATGTCAAAGACGCTCTTCTTCCGGTTCTTGCAAAACGACTCAAAGAAAAGCAGGTTCAGATGCGTGCAGATCAGGAAGCAATGCCGCTGATGCCTGGTGCTGTTGCGGCAACAGAGGAAGACTGGGGAACGGAATATCTGGATTACATACTGTCGATCAAAGTGGTGTATTCTGTTGACGAGGCGATTGCACATATCAACCGTTATAACACAGGACATTCCGAAGCAATCATCACCAATAACTATGCCAATGCTCAGAAATTCCTGGATGAGGTAGATGCAGCGGCGGTATATGTCAATGCTTCCACACGATTTACAGATGGATTTGAGTTTGGATACGGAGCTGAGATTGGCATCAGCACCCAGAAGCTCCACGCCAGAGGACCGATGGGACTGCTTGCCCTGACAACAACGAAGTATATTATTTATGGAAACGGACAGATCCGAGGATAAGACACACAGAAAGGGAAGACCTGTGATTTGACAATTACAGGCTGCGTGTGTATAATGAGTTACAGTTTAGACATGCAAACTTTTGAAGTTTGAAGGACATGCCATGATATATTTAAGACTCACCATGGGAGGATTCAAGTTGAGACGAAAACAGTTATATGCAATTATTCTTGCAGGAGCACTTGCAGCAAGTGGTACACCTGCAGCTGTATTTGCCGCCGAAGGAGATGTGGCAGCTACAGCAGAGACATCTGAAGAAACACCGACTGAGGGAGATTTATCTGATGGAGACGCAGAAACACCTGCAGAGGAAACACCTGTAACGGAAGCACCGGCAGAAAACACAACGTCGGCAGAGGAAACACCTGCGACTGAGACTCCGGCCGAAGATGCCGGCACAGAGCAGACACCTGCAGCTGAAACTCAGACAGAAGATACAACGGAAGATAAAAGCGAAGAAACAACGACAGATCCAAAAGAATCTGCTGAGGAAACCGGAATCTATATTACTGAAGAAGCAACGGATACAACAGAGGCAAAAAATCATTATTTCTCAAGCCTTCAGGATGCGATTGATTCTCAGTATGCACCGGCATACAATGCAGAGACTGCGACAAAGGCTACAGTTATTAACGTAAACGATACCTATGAGATTTCCAGTACAGTAAATATTAATGGCAAAAAGATCTGCATTAAGGCAGCTGCAAAAGGCGATTCAAAGGCTGCAACAATTACAAGAAATGCTGATTTCAAAGGAGACATGTTTGCTGTTACAGGTGAAAACGGAGAATTACAGTTTACATCCGGAGAGGAAGCCTCTCTGACGGTTTCAGGAAAGATCAGTGATGAAGAGGCTGATACAGTAGACGGTTCTATTGTCAGTGTTGGCACAGGAGCAGCATTTGGAATGGACAGTACGGTAACACTGCAGGATAATAACTCTGCAGCAGATGGTGCGGCAATTACAAGTGTTGGTGGCAAGGTTGTACTGAAAGGTGGTACGATCACAGGAAACAGTGGAGCCAAAGGGGCTGTTTACAGTGATTCAGACATTTATGTGCAGGGTACGATCGTTGGAAAAGAGAACGAATCCGTTACGATCGGGCTGACAGGCACAGCGGCAGTTGTTGTGACAGATGTCCTGACTGCTTCTAATCTTACTCTGACACATGAAAGTGCTGCAGATGCACTGACGGTTGTGAGAGCCGGAAGCAATGAAGCCGGTACTGCTTTAACAGCAGATAATTTCAAGGCAGCTGTTGCACAGATAGCATATGCGACTGAAGATTATACACTGACCCTGGCAGAGGATGGTCTGTCTGTGGCATTGAAGGTAAACAGCAGTGTTACACCAACAGAGGCACCGACAGCGACACCTACACCGGTTCCACTGAAGATGTCCTACAAAGCTAAGACACTGAAATGGAAAGATCACAATACGGTAACATTGACCATGACAGTAGATGGTGCCTGCAAATGGTATTATTTCTATGTAGATGCAGGAACCGACACAAAAACAATCCAGAATATGTATATTGCCAAAGACGCAACAAATGCAATGGATTCCAGTGGTGAGATCAACATCACTGCAGCCAAGGTACCGGAAGAAGATTCCTGGCTCGTGGTTTGTGCAAAACCAAATTCCGGTGCAACTGCAAAGATGAGTGTAGTGAAGCTGAACGGAAGCAGCTTTAAGAAAAAACGTCCGGCGAAGGTTTCTGCGACAGTGACTACCCGTGCACCAAAAGAATACACAGCTTCTCAAAGTGAGGTTTCCGGACTGAGTGGTGAGCTGAAATTCTTCCCTGGCAAATTCTATGAATTTTCAGTAAAAGGTGCCGGTATGGATAATGAAAATCCGGTTCAGGGCGATGTCAGATGGGTACCGGTATACTGGACTACAAGTAAGAAATCAAATGCTGCACAGAATACTACATGGAGAATTGGCGTTACCAAGGGTATGCAGAACAAAGAAGGAAAAACATATCCGATTTATATTTATCTTAAGAAACAGGTATATAACGGCACTGAGTGGCAGGATACGGAACCACAGGTTCTCGACTATATCACAACCAGTGATGGAAAATCACTGACCTTTACGCCGGCTACGATTTCTGATGAAGAATGGAATGCATATATTGCCGAGCTTTCCGGAACCCCGATACCAAATAGCGGAAATGGCGGCAGTGGTTCCGGATCCGGAGATGGAGATGCTACAGAGGCAGAATTAACTGCAACAGCAGCCGCATCCGAAAAAGATGCAGGTTCCACATCTAAATCCGCAGTATCTACTGCAGATGAGTCTCCGATCGGAACAATGTCTGCGCTGGCAGCACTTTCCTTACTTGCGGGTGGATATATTCTTGTTCGCAAACGCAAAAAAGAGGAACTGTAATTAAATACAGGAATTTATCAGAGACAGGTCTTTTGGCCTGTCTCTTTTCATATAATAGTACAGGAACCTGTAAATGTATTTGTCTATACGCACAGAGGGAAGAGATATGATCAATACAGCTACAACATTCTGTACTTATGAGAATCTTTATTATGAAATGTGGGAAACGGCAGGACGCTATACAGAAGTAGCGCAGTTTCAGGTGATTGGAAAAAGTCACGATGACCGGATGATTCCGATGGTAAAACTGGGACATGGAGCCACAGGCATTTTCTGTCTTGCAGGCTTACATGGTCTGGACAGGCAGATGCCATTCTATTTACTTGGGATGCTCAAAGAATATGCCAGAGCATGGGAAAACAAATGGAAGTTAGAAGAACTTTATGATCTTAGAGAATTGCTGGAAAAATGGTCGATTTATTTTATTCCACTTTTGAATCCGGATGGATATGAAATTTATGAAAAAGATTTTTTTGCGATTCGCAATCCGATTTATCGACAGATGCTCCGGATGCAGGAGATTCCGTGCAAAGAATTTGCCTGCAATGGCAGGGGCATTGATCTTCGAAAAAATTTTCCAACACATTATTATCGAAGAAAGCAGATTCATCGACAGCCGGCAAGTGAGAATGAGACGAAAGCACTGATCAGGGTGTTTCAGGAATGTCCGGGCAGAGGTCTTCTGTCTTTTGGATATGCTGAAAGATGTATTGTATATTTTCGACAATCTCAGTCGTTTGCCACAAATCAGAAGAATTATCGTCTGGCGCGGCATCTGCAGAAAGAAGCAGGCTTGAAAACAGACAAAAAGAAATATCATCTGGATGATGTGGACCCGGCAGGGAGAAGGGGATATGGATCTCCTGAGCAGTTTTATGCAGAAATTTGCCGTCAGCCATCTTTTCGGATTGAGATTCCTTCAGGAGAACGGCAGGAGTTTTCGACACAGGAGCAGACAGAATACAGAGAAATACATACTTTGCCGTTAGAATATCTTTTTTCTCTGTAACACATTGTCAAGAATATTCCCTTGACAGTGCAGAAATGCTTGCACTGACAGATAAATTCCTGTATATTAAATAATAGTGCTTTGAATGCAGAAAAACTGTACAGTTCAAAGCGATTTGTCAAGAATCAGTATGTTTATAGAATGAAGGAGTCATACGAAATGATAAACGAATCCTCAAAAGGACAGAATACAAGTGCAGAGGAGACTCTGCGTCAGCGTTCTTTTATAGAACTTGCGCAGGCTCTGACTGCCCAGAAATCCAATACGCTTGGACGACCGCTGACATATTGTCTGACTACATTTGGATGTCAGATGAACGAAAAGCAGTCTGAAGCAGTAGCAGGAATCATGGATGAGATCGGCTACCACAGACAGGATAAGGAAGATGCGGATGTAGTCATCTATAATACCTGTACAGTTCGTGAAAACGCAAACCTCAAGGTATATGGCAGACTGGGACATCTGCACAGCCTGAAAGACCGCAATCCGGATATGAAGATCATCCTTTTTGGATGTATGATGCAGGAGCAGCATGTGGTGGATAAGATTAAAAAGTCCTATCCATTTGTCAATCTGGTATTTGGTACACATAATATTTTTAAGTATGCAGAACTGTTTTACGATATGCTGCAGTCAGAACAGCAGATTGTAGATATCTGGGAGGGAACAGACCAGATTGTAGAAGACCTTCCGACGGAGAGAAATTATACTTTTAAGTCAGGGGTTAATATTATGTTTGGCTGCAATAACTTCTGTAGTTATTGTATCGTTCCGTATGTAAGAGGACGTGAACGCAGTCGTGAGCCGGAAGCAATCGTCAAAGAGGTAAAGCGACTGGTATCAGACGGTGTATCTGAGGTTATGCTGCTGGGGCAGAATGTAAACTCTTATGGCAAGACACTGGAACACCCGGTGACATTTGCCCAGCTTCTGGAAATGCTGGAAGACGTAGAAGGACTGAAACGTATCCGTTTTATGACTTCTCATCCGAAGGATCTGTCAGACGAACTGATCGCAGTAATGGCAAAGAGCAAAAAAATCTGTCATCATCTGCATCTTCCGTTACAGTCAGGAAGCAGTCGCATTCTTAAGATCATGAACAGACGGTATGACAAAGAAAAATATCTGGATCTGGTAAACAGAATTCGCACAGCGATTCCGGATATTTCTCTGACAACGGATATCATTGTCGGTTTTCCGGGAGAAACAGAAGAAGATTTCCAGGAAACACTGGATGTGGTTGCAAAATGCGGCTATGATACAGCATTCACATTCCTGTATTCGAAGAGAAGTGATACACCTGCTGCCAAGATGGATAATCAGGTTCCTCAGGATGTGGCAAAAGAACGTTTTAATCGTCTGCTTGCACTGGTACAGCAGGAGGGACGCAGACGTTCGTCAAGATTTGAAGGTACTGTACAGGAAGTTCTGGTAGAAGAAGAAAGCAAAGAAAAAGGAATATTTACAGGAAGAACGGAATACAATCTTCTTGTACATTTCCCGGGAAGCGCAGATCTTCTTGGCAGGTATGTCAAAGTAAATCTGGACGAATGCCACGGATTCTATTATATGGGATCGCTCGTGGAAGAATAATTGAATAAAAAAATGGATAAATTTGACAGGTCACGATGTTTTGTGGTACTGTTACGAAGAAGCGATACAACAAACAGTTGTAATTGTTTACAGGAGGAAAATATTATGAGAAAAAAAAGTGTAAGAACCACAGCAAAATCAACAGAAGCAATCACAGAGACAGCAGCAAAGGTTAAAGAAACTGTAAAAGCAGCAGCAAAAAAAGTAGAAGAGGCTGCACCGGCTGAGAAGACAGCAGAAGTAGTAAAAGAAGTTGCTGCCAAAGCTCCGGAAGCAGTTCAGAAAGCAGAAAAAACTGTAAAGACTGCAACTAAAACTGCAGCTAAGACAGCTACAAAGGCTGTTCGCAAAGCAGCAGGCGCAAAAGTAAAAGAGGTATCTCTTGAAATCTTTGAGACAAATGTATCTCTGAAAGATGTAGAAAAGGCAGTTAAAAAAGCAGTAGCAGACAAAGGTCTGACAGGAGATATCTGCATTTACATCAATGCAGAAAGAAGAGCAGCATATTATACTGTAAATCAGGAAGGTTCTGACGAATACAAGGTAGACCTTGGAAATTTATAATCTATGAGGTTATATCTTGCACCACTGGAGGGAATTACAAATTATATTTACCGCAGAGCACTGTTTCAGTGCTTTGATGGTTTTGACAAATATTTTATTCCGTTTATCAGAGCAAAGCAGAATCTGAATTTCAGTGGAAGAGAAAAAAAGGATATTTCACCGGAAAACAATGCAGGAATGTATACAGTGCCACAGATATTGACTAGAAATGCAGAGGATTTTCTTCGCACGGCGAGTCAGCTGCAGGAATATGGCTATCAGGAAGTAAATCTGAATCTTGGCTGTCCGTCAAAAACGGTAGTCACAAAGGGATGTGGTGCAGGATTCCTTGAGAGACCAGAGGAACTGGAGCGTTTTCTGGATAAGATCTTTAGTGGAACAGAGATGAAGATTTCTGTGAAAACACGTCTTGGAATGGAAGATGCAAAAGGATTTTCTCGTCTGATGAAAATCTATAATCGTTTTCCTATGGAAGAACTGATCATTCATCCGAGAGTTCAGAAAGATTTTTATAAGAACACGCCTGATCTGGAGATGTTTGGTGAGGCTCTGGTATGCAGTCAGAATCCGATTTGCTATAATGGGGATATTTTTTCACCAGATGCTTTTCGCAGGATTAAAGATCGTTTTCCAGAGGTGGAGTGCTTTATGATGGGACGTGGGGTACTTGCTGATCCGTCTCTGGCCCTGGAAATCAAAGGAGGAAAGGCGGCGGAAAAGACAGATATCCGTAAGTTTCATGATCTTTTGTATCATACATATCGTGAAGAAGTGTCAGGAGACAGGAATGTGCTGTTTAAGATGAAAGAGCTTTGGTTTTATCTGGCACCGATGTTTGAAGACAGTAAGAAGTATGCAAAGAAGATCAAAAAGAGCGAGAAATGTGCAGTATACGAAAGTGCGGTGAACGAATTGTTTGCCAACTGCCGTTATACCGGTGTACAGAAACAGTAAGAATACAGAAATAAAAAGGAAAGGTTCAGAGCAATAATACACAGCTCCTGACCTTTCCTTTTCTGTTTTTAAAATGCATTATCTTCATCTGCAACATCGCTGTCGGAGGTATCTGTTGTGTCAGATGGAAAATACTCCCAGGTATCATCCGAAGAATCAATAGTGTCTGTAGTATCGTTTGTGGTGTCGTCTGACGGATAATCAATCTGATCTGCCGGATCAGTACTTCCTGGGGTAGAGGCATCTTCATCCACAACATCACTGTCAGAAGTATCTGTTCCCGGATCATAATAAGTCTGATCAGAAGAATCTGAAGTGGTATTATCGGAAGAATCCGAATCATTATAGTCATAATTGCTTTCTTCGGTATAGATTGTAAATCCGGCATCTTCCTCCTGCGAAGAACGGATCGCCTCTGCTTCGGCAGCTGTTTCAGGTGCTTCTGTTATTGTTGCCCTGGCCCTGGCAGCAACCGCAGCATCTTTTGGAACAATCGCATAGACAGCAAACATGGCACAGCAGAACAAAAGTGTCATGATCGCGATATGAACTTCATCTCTGTATCTCATAAATACTCCCTCTTTTATGTGTAATGATTATTTTCTATCAGTATAACATGAATTTGGAGAGTTTTGTAAAGAAAAATCTACCAGAACAAAAGCCCTAAATTTTTTATTTAAATTCCACTGCATAAGCTGGCGGTGGAATTTAAATAAAAAATTTAGGGCAGAAAATCTATAGACAATTGGATGTTGTTGAAAATACAGATTTAGAGTATAATAAATATATAGCCGAAGAATAGTTTTAGAAGTGCTGTAGAAAAGGAGAAAGACTTTTGAATACAGAAATCAAAAATACGATTCTTACGACAGATAAAGACGCACAATATGATGAAAGTGCGAAACGATTACTTGGTCAGAAAAGTATACTGGCCCATATATTAGTAAAGACCGTTGATGAATTTGCAGGGATGGATCCGAAAGATGTGGTTTCTTACATTGAAGGCGAACCATTTATTAACACTGTCCCGATAGAAACTGGTCTTACTAATACTGTTATTAAAAATGATGAATCTCGTGTGGTTGGTCTTAATTCTGAAAACCCGGAACTTCATGAGGGAATGATACGATTTGACATTATATTCTATGTCAGGATGAAGGATGGATTGTCGCAGATTATTATCAATGTAGAAGCTCAAAAGGACGAACCAAATGGGTACGATATATTGAATCGGGCAATCTTTTATGTAAGCCGTATGATTTCATCACAAAAGGAAAGAGATTTTTCAAATTCAAATTATAATGATATCAAGCGAGTCTATTCCATTTGGGTCTGTATGAATATGCCGGAAAATAGTCTGGAACATATTCACCTGATGAAAGACAGTATTGTAAATTCCCATGCATGGAAAGGTAAACTGGACTTAATTAATATCGTAATGATTGGACTTGCTGAAGAACTTCCGAAGCATGAGGAGAAATACGAGTTACATAGATTACTGGGGGCATTATTATCTCAGGATTTAACAGTAAACGAAAAACTGGATATCATTGGAAATGAATATGCGATTCCAATGGAAAAAGATTTCAGAGAGGATGTGAGTATTATGTGTAATTTAAGCTTGGGAATTAGAGAAGATGCAACTGAAGCTGCAACAAAAGCAACAACATTAAAATTTGTTATAAGTATGTACAAAAAGGGTTATACAGCTGCTCAGATCGCGGATGTGGCTGAAATGGACGAAAAGCAGATAAAAGAGATTATAAAAAATGCTGAGTTATTGCCAGTATAAAATGTAAAAATTGACCTGATTATGCGGATCTTATGCAAATCGGATGTTCGGCGGGGTGTTACGATAAGCATCTCGCCATTTTTATTACAGGATTAAATTTCAGAGAAATATTTACAAAGGGCTGAGGAATCTGGAAAAGAGTTGTTGAAATTTATTGATGTTATTTCTAGATGCATATTTCCGGCTATTGCAGATATATGGCGTCCATGGCGATGGGATATAAAAATAAATACTAAAATGAGAGATATGTTAAAAATATATACTGAAAATGTGGCAGTGAAATTTCGGTATCTACGTTAACCCGCATAAATACAGGAAATATGCGGGTTAACGACTCATGAACTTCTATCGGTAAATGGTACTCAGTGGTAGGGAATATGCTCAAGTAGTAACAAAAACTGGGTAAAAATGTGGTCATAAAACAACCTAGACATTTTTTTCTGATGATTGCATGGCACTGAGAAACGAATTTGCAATTATCTATTTTTATATAAACTATTAAATAAATTTCGCCGGTTGATTATTACACGGCATTTGTATATAATAAAGAAAAAGAGATTATAAATCTATAGCCAGCAAAGAGGAGGTGTTGTTATGGCTACATCAAGTATTTTAACTAATGTTGTTATTAAGGATTCAAAAAAAGCAGAAGTACTTGCAAATGCACTGGAAGCATCCAGTCGTGATCCGAAACGTAAGCCTTCTGCACCAACGATTCCGGTACTTACAGATGTGAACGCTGTTAGAAGATTTTTTGCACAGAAAGGGCAGAAATAGTGAGCAATTATGCAGTCATGAATATTTTGGATTTTATGGATGTGATTGGAGAGGACAATTTGAAGGTTGTCCTCTCTGAGTTTTCATGTCCGAAAAATCTGGAAATAGAAGAGTTTATGCGAAAAAATGCAATTGAATTTGCCAAAAGGAAAACCTCAATTACATATCTTTTAGTAGATGATGAATGTAGAATACATGGTATTTTTGCAGTAACACATAAAGCACTGCAGGTTATGGGACAAGAATTGTCTGGTACTGTAAGGAAGAAATTGCAGAGATATGCACAGGCAGATGAAGAAACGGGCGAATTAACATTATCTGCATTTCTGATTGGTCAATTTGGGAAGAACTATCAATATACAGATATAGCAACTATTACTGGAGTTCAGTTGATGGATGCGGCTTTTGAAGTTTTAGAGAATGTACAGCATCAGATTGGTGGAGGAGTTGTATATCTTGAATGCGAAGAAAAACCGCAGCTTTTGAAGTTTTACCAAAATGATATAAACCGTTTTAGAATATTCGGAGAAAGATATTCAGAAAAAGATCAGACGAAGTATATTCAATTACTTAAAACTTTTTAAAGGAATAAGAAAAACGATATAAATGTTGTTGGAAATGAATATGCGATTCCAATAGAAAAGGATTTCAGAGAGAATGTGAGTATTATGTGTAATTTGAGCCAGAAAATTAAAGAAACTGGAATTGAAACAGGAATTGAAATGGGCAAACGGGAAATGATCATGAAAATGTACAATAAAGGTTATACAGCTGCTCAGATCGCGGACGTGGCTGGAGTAGATGAAAAGCAGATTCAAGATATTATAAAAAATGCTGAGTCATTGTCAGCATAAAATGTAAGAATTGATTTGATTATGCGAATTTTGTGCAAATCAGATAATTGGCGGGGTGTTACAATATGCATCTCGCCATTTTTTATTGCAGGATTAAATTTCAGAGGGATATTTACAAGGGGCTGAGAAATCTGGAGAAAAATATCAGAGATGGACAGGTTGCGGGGGATGATTATGGGGCAGTGCAGAGAAAAGGGAATGAGTTGATGCAATAGTAGGAAGCTTGCTGTTGACCATAGAAAAATTTGAGGGTGATGACAGGCTTTTTTCATATGTAGGTTCGCGAAAATTACAAGAGACGATGGGAAAAAGTATCAGTTATCAATGCATAACATATGAAGAGCAGAAGTATTGTCTTAATTGAAAAATCCTGATACAATCATTTCAAGCAAAAGATCTATTGCAAACTTAGTGGAATAAAAAATCATTAAATTTATGATTGGTGTCAGTTAAAAGTAAAGGTTTAATATATATTAAGCGTTGAAATCGAAAATTTTCTCATCACGACATCTTGAACCCATTGTTTATTTATGTTAAACTTAATAAGTTTCAAAAATGTAACTAACCACTGCCTGGCCATGTTTATACACAGTCATAAAAAACAAATTTTACTGTGTCAAAAACATGGTCAGATTTAAGATAAAGGCGGCGTAAAGCCGCATAAATAAGGAGTTTTATGAGTAGTAAGAACATGTCACCGATGATGAGAGAGTACTGCAAAACAAAAGAGAGTTATAAGGACTGTATCCTTTTTTATCGCCTTGGTGATTTTTATGAGATGTTTTTTGATGATGCGCTTCTTGTCTCGAAGGAGCTGGAACTGACTCTGACAGGCAAGGACTGCGGTCTGGAAGAGCGGGCACCAATGTGTGGAATTCCGTTTCACGCAGCGGAAACGTACATCAAGCGCCTGATTGAAAAAGGACATAAAGTGGCAATCTGCGAGCAGGTAGAAGACCCGAAGAAAGCAAAGGGGCTTGTTAAAAGAGAAGTTATCCGTGTAGTCACACCGGGAACAACTCTGGATGCTACATCACTGGATGAATCCAGAAACAATTACCTGATGTCAATTGTTTCCATGGAAGATCATTTCGGATGTGCCATTGCAGATATCACCACAGGAGACTGTTTCCTCACAGAAGTGGACAAACCTCAGAAACTTCTTGATGAGATCAACAAATTTGTTCCTGCGGAAATTATCTGTAATGACGCTTTTTTTATGAGCGGAGTTGATACAGAAGATTTGAAAGACCGTCTTCGAATCTGTATTTTTCCATTAGACAACTGGTATTTTGATGACAGTCTTTGTCAGCGTACTCTAAAAGAACATTTTCATGTAAATACACTGGAAGGACTTGGACTGCAGGATTACGACAGCGGTGTGATTGCAGCGGGTGCACTTTTCCAGTACTTAAATGAAACACAGAAGACAGCTCTGTCGCATATGGCAACGATTCATCCATATACTGCTGATAAATTTATGCTGATTGACAGCTCCAGCCGTCGTAATCTGGAGCTGGTTGAGACACTTCGTGAAAAACAGAAACGGGGATCCCTTCTCTGGGTACTGGATAAGACCAGGACGGCCATGGGAGCACGTACTCTTCGTGGGTATGTAGAACAGCCGCTGATTGATGCAGAAGAGATTAACCGCAGACTGGCAGCAGTTGAAGAATTGACACAGAAACCGATGCTACGTGATGAAATACGTGAGTATCTGAATCCGATCTATGACCTGGAACGTCTGATCAGCCACATCAGTTATCAGTCTGCGAATCCGAGAGACATGGTTGCGTTTGCGTCTTCGCTGGAAATGATTCCGTATATCCGCCAGGTGCTAAAGGAGTTTGAAGCTCCGATTCTGAAACAGATCTTTGAAGATATGGATCCATTGGAGGATGTAACCGATCTGATCAAGCGTGCGATTACAGATGAACCGCCTCTGGCGCAGAAAGATGGCGGCATTATCCGTGAAGGATACAATGCAGATGTAGATAAATACCGTCGATCAAGAACCGATGGCAAGAAGTGGCTGGCAGAACTGGAAGCCAGGGAAAAAGAGCGTACAGGCATTAAAACGCTGAAGATCAAATACAGTCGTGTATTCGGATATGCACTGGAAGTAACGAATTCTTTTAAAGATCAGGTGCCGGATAATTATGTCCGCAAACAGACACTTACGAATGCAGAGCGTTATATCACGCAGGAACTCAAAGATCTGGAAGATCTGATTCTGGGCGCAGAAGATCGTCTGTATGCACTGGAGTATGAATTGTTTGCAGATGTGCGTGATAAAGTCGGACAGGAAGTTGTCCGTATACAGAAAACTGCCAAAGCGATTGCAGCACTGGATGTTTTTGCTTCACTTGCACTGGTAGCAGAAAGAAATAATTTCGTAAAACCAAAGATTAATGAAAATGGTGTCCTGGATATCAAAAATGGTCGTCATCCGGTTGTAGAGCAGATGATCGAAAATGATATGTTTATTGCCAATGATACATATCTGGATAATCAGAAAAAACGAGTTTCCATTATCACTGGGCCGAATATGGCAGGTAAATCAACCTATATGCGCCAGACGGCTCTGATCGTTCTGATGGCACAGATCGGAAGCTTTGTCCCGGCAGAAAAAGCAAATATTGGCATCGTAGACCGTATCTTTACTCGTGTTGGCGCATCGGATGACCTTGCAAGCGGGCAGAGTACTTTTATGGTAGAGATGACTGAGGTGGCGAACATCCTTCGAAACGCCACATCCAAAAGTTTACTGATTCTGGATGAGATCGGACGAGGCACAAGTACGTTTGACGGTCTGGCAATCGCATGGTCGGTGATCGAGCATATCAGCAATACAAAGCTCTGTGGTGCCAAGACTTTATTTGCAACACATTATCATGAATTGACAGAACTGGAAGGCAAGATTCCGGGAGTCAATAATTATTGTATTGCAGTCAAGGAAAAGGGCGATGATATTGTGTTCCTTCGTAAGATTGTCAAGGGCGGTGCGGACAAGAGCTACGGCATTCAGGTAGCCAAGCTTGCGGGTGTGCCGGATTCAGTCATTAACCGTGCCAAAGAACTGGTAGATGAGCTCAGCGATGCGGACATTACTGCAGCAGTCAAGGATCTGACTGCACCAAAGAAGAAACAGAAGATTGTGTATGATCAGGTAGATATGGCACAGATGTCATTGTTTGATACGGTACAGGATAATGATATCGTGGATGAGATTCGAGATCTGGATATGACACATCTGACACCAATGGAAGCTATGAATATTTTATATAACTTACAGAACAAGATCAAAAATCGCTGGTAACGATCAGGAACAGGAGTACTTCGGGAATGTTATTTTTCGTAGGTATCATTCCGATAAATGGAGGTTGCTTTGAGAAAAATTGCAGTTTTAGACCAGAACACAATTGATAAGATTGCAGCAGGAGAGGTGGTAGAACGCCCTTCCTCTGTTGTAAAAGAGCTTGTAGAGAATGCGATAGATGCAGGAGCAACGGCAGTAACCGTAGAGATTGCCGATGGCGGTAAGAAATTGATCCGTATTACAGACAACGGATCAGGAATGGAGGCAGAGCAGATTCCTCTTGCATTTCTGCGGCATGCGACCAGTAAGATTGAAAAAGTAGAGGACCTGGAGCATATCGCATCGCTGGGTTTTCGCGGCGAGGCACTTTCCAGTATTGCAGCAGTTTCACAGGTAGAACTGATTACAAAAACACCTTCGTCTGTCAGCGGTTCCCGCTATGTGATCGAAGGTGGTCAGGAACATTCTCTGGAAGAACTGGGTGCACCGGAGGGAACAACCTTTCTGGTTCGTAATCTTTTTTATAATACACCGGCAAGAAGCAAGTTCCTGAAGTCTGATATGACGGAGGCAAATTACATCCACACACTGATGGAACAGCTTGCATTGTCCCATCCGGAGATCTCTTTTAAATATATTCAGAATAAACAGGTGAAACTGCATACATCCGGGAACTATAGTGTGAAGGATGTTATTTACAGTGTTTACGGAAGAGAAATTGCCAGAGCACTTCTGGAAGTTTCTCAGGAAAATTCCTTTATGAAGATTGAAGGCTTTGTTGGAAAACCGGAGATTGCAAGAGGTAATCGTTCCTTTGAAAATTATTATATTAATGGAAGATACGTCAAAAATAATATCATTACAAAAGCAATCGAAAATGCCTACAGAGGATTTCTGATGCAGCATAAATTTCCGTTTGTATCCCTTCGAATGGAAATGGAGGGGAATGATCTGGATGTTAATGTGCATCCGGCAAAGAGGGAAGTCCGTTTTGCCAGAGAGCAGGAAGTTTATGATGCGGTTTATGATACAGTACGGGCGGCATTAACAAAAAGAGAAATGATTCCGAAAGTATCTGTAGACAGTTCTTCTGCGAAAGAAGAAAAGGCGGAAAAGGTATCGCGTGCCGAGGTACCGGAACCATTTGAGCAGAAGCGCCGCGCGGAACTGTATGGAGTACAAAAGCCAGCGTTATCTGCAGAGAGGAAGCCAGTTGTTAAAGAACCGACAGCTCCCTATCGTTCAACTTTTTCGAAAGATGAAGAAAAAATGTTCAGCGGGACACTGCGTGAAAATCAGAAATTAGATGAAGAGAAGAAACTGGCAGAAAGACAGACTGTGCCAAAGTTGCCGGAGAATTTCCTGGAAAAAGTAAAAGAAAAAGTAAATACCGAAGGCGAAAAAGCAGAGCAACAGGATAAATCAAAGTCTGAAGAACAGACGGTATCAGTACAGAAGATAGAGGAAACAGTACTGAGAGAAACCGGACAGTCGGAGAAAAAGGCTGTTCAACCGGAAATACCGGAAATGCTTGAAGAAAAAGCGGAACAGCCGGAGGAGATACCGGTAAAAGAGGAACAGGCCCCTCCACAGCAGCTTGAACTCTTTGAGGAAAAACTGCTTGTACCGGAATCCAGAAGTCGTATTGAACTGATTGGACAGATTTTTGATACTTACTGGCTGGTACAGTTTGAAGATAATTTTTATATTATTGATCAGCATGCTGCTCACGAAAAAGTATATTATGAGCGTATGGTGAAACAGTTCCGGGAACATTCGATTGATTCTCAGTATCTGAATCCTCCGCTGATTGTAACATTAAGTATGCAGGAAGAGGAAATTCTCAAATCTAATCTGAATTATTTTGAACAGTTTGGTTTTGAGATTGAGAATTTTGGTGGCAGAGAATATCGGATCAGTGCAGTACCGTCCAATCTATATGGACTGACAGAAGAAGAACTGTTTCTGGAAATGCTCGATAATCTGGCATCCAATAATAGTAAAGATACATTGGATATTTTTGCGGCAAGACTGGCAACAATGGCCTGCAAGGCAGCAGTTAAAGGAAATCATGCCATGTCACCGCAGGAGGCTGAGAAACTGATCGATGAACTTCTGACACTGGAAAATCCGTATCATTGTCCACATGGTCGACCAACGATCATTTCGATGACCCGGACAGAACTGGAAAAGAAATTCAAACGAATCGTATAGTAAAAATCTACAGGACGGTCAGATGAAATGACCGTTCAGGAACATACAGGAGCGGCTATGAAAAAACCTTTGATCGTGCTTACCGGTCCGACAGCAGTTGGAAAAACCAGCCTTTCTATTTCGCTTGCAAAGGCAATAAACGGTGAGATTATTTCTGCAGATTCGATGCAGGTATACAAAAAAATGGATATTGGTTCTGCAAAGATCCGACCAGAAGAAATGCAGGGAGTGAAGCATTACCTGGTGGATGTGCTGGAGCCGGAAGAAGAATTTCATATCGTAAAATTTCAGCAGATGGCCAAAGCAGCCATGGAAGAAATCTATGCAAAAGGAAAAATTCCGATTCTGGTTGGAGGGACCGGATTTTATATTCAGGCGGTGACCAGAGATATTGATTTTACAGAAGCACAGCAGGAAAACACATATCGTACGGACCTGGAAAAGCTGGCAAAAGAAAAGGGTGCAGAGTATCTTCATGAAATGTTGAAAAAAGTAGACCCGGCAAGTGCAGAGGCAATCCATGCAAATAATGTCAAACGGGTGATCCGTGCCCTGGAATTTTATCATCAGAATGGGACACCAATCTCTGCACATAATGAAGAACAGAAAAAACAGGTGAGCCCATATAATCTGGCATATTTTGTATTAAATGCGCCAAGAGATATTCTATATGACCGGATCGACAAACGTGTGGATCAGATGCTGGAGGAAGGCCTTGTAAAAGAAGTGGTGGATTTGAGAAAAAATGGATGTCATCGAGGGATGGTATCTATGCAGGGACTGGGGTACAAAGAAATCCTGGCCTATCTGGATGGAGAATATCCGCTGGAAGAGGCTGTGCGCATTTTGAAGAGAGATACCAGACATTTTGCAAAACGTCAGCTTACCTGGTTTCGCCGGGAGTCAGATGTGATCTGGCTGGATAAAGAAAAATTTCACTGGAATGAAAAAGAAATTCTGGAGTACATGACGAATATTATTAAAGAACGGAAAATTCTTGTATAAAGAAACACCGGAAATTGGGATAGATATAATATGGAAAGGACTACGGATTGATCATGAAAGAACTTTACGAACAGCTTGGGATTTCTTCTCAGGTATATGATTTTGGAGCAGAGATCGAAGCATCTCTGAAAGAAAGATTTGAACAGTTTGATAAGACTGCTGAATATAATCAGCTTAAAGTACTGATGGCGATGCAGAAAAATAAAGTGAGCGCAGAATGTTTTC
Organism: Blautia sp. MSJ-19; assembly: GCF_018918125.1. GTDB lineage: Bacteria > Bacillota > Clostridia > Lachnospirales > Lachnospiraceae > Blautia_A. The sequence continues at coordinate 60,402 of NZ_JAHLQA010000027.1, read as the reverse complement.
AGTCTTCTTCCGGATATGGTTATGATGACTTTGGACGTGACACACTGGAAAAAGTATATGCAGATACTTTTCACACAGAAGCATGCCTGATTCGTTCACAGATCACCTGTGGAACACATGCACTGGCAATCGCTTTATTTGGAAATCTTCGTCCTGGAGATGAAATGCTGGCTCCGGCAGGCAAGCCATATGATACACTTGAAGAAGTGATTGGTATTAGACCGTCCAGAGGTTCTCTGGCAGAATATGGCGTGACATACAGACAGGTAGACCTCAAAGAAGACGGCACGTTTGATTATGACGCAATCCGTGCGGCAATCAATGAAAAAACAAAACTTGTGGAGATTCAGCGTTCCAAAGGCTACCAGACCAGACCTTCTTATTCTGTGAAACAGATTGGAGAGCTGATTGCGTTTGTCAAGAGTATAAAACCAGATGTGATATGTATGGTTGATAACTGTTATGGCGAATTTGTAGACACTATAGAGCCGAGTGATGTCGGAGCAGATATGATCGTTGGCTCACTGATCAAAAATCCGGGTGGCGGACTGGCACCAATCGGTGGCTATATTGCTGGTACAAAAGAATGTGTAGAAAATGCAGCAACACGTATGACATGCCCGGGGCTTGGCATGGAGGTTGGTGCTTCTCTTGGAGTGAACCGTTCTTTCTATCAGGGATTTTTCCTTGCACCGATGGTGACAAAAGGTGCATTAAAAGGTGCTGTGTTTGCTGCGAATGTTTATGAAAAACTTGGTTTCCCGGTTGTTCCGAACGGAAGTGAACCTCGACAGGATATCATCCAGGCAGTGACACTTGGAACACCAGAGGGACTGATCGCATTCTGCAAAGGAATCCAGGCTGCTGCACCGGTAGACAGCTATGTGGAACCAGAGCCATGGGATATGCCGGGATATGACAGCCAGGTTATCATGGCAGCGGGCGCATTTGTGCAGGGATCTTCTATTGAACTTTCGGCAGATGGGCCGGTGAAACCTCCGTATGCAGTATATTTTCAGGGAGGTCTTACCTGGGAACATGCGAAACTTGGTGTACTGATGTCTCTGCAGAAACTGGTGGATGCAAACATCATAACTCTTCCACGGGTATAGTGAGACTGGATGAAACAGTCGATAAAGGAGACGACATGAGTGAAAAGACACAGGTGATCGTTGTTGGCGGAGGGGCTTCCGGACTGATGGCGGCGATTCAGGCAGCAGAAAATGGTGCGGCAGTTACGGTTCTGGAACAGAATGAAACTCCGGGGCGCAAGATCTGTGTGACGGGAAATGGGAGATGCAATCTTACAAACAGAGATATGCGTGCGGAAATCTTCAGAGGACGGCAGCCGGAATTTGCAGCCGGAATTTTACAGCAATTTTCACTGCAGGATACCCTTACCTTTTTTGAGAAGCTGGGTGTGGCATTGACAGATCGTAAAGGGTGGCTGTATCCAAGAAGTAATCAGGCAAAATGTATCCCGGAGTTATTGCTGTTAAAAGCCAGATCGCTGAAAGTCAAAATCAAGACCAGAGAAAGTGTGGAATCTGTCTTTTATGAGAATGGATGCTGGAAGGTACAGACTTCCGGATGGACTTATGAAGGGAATAAAGTAATTCTTGCCAATGGCTCCAGTGCTTCACAGGTTCCGGGATCGGATGGAAGTGGATATGAGATTGCGTCGCAGCTGGGACACCGGATTATCAAACCGTTGCCGGCACTTACCGGTTTACGCTGCAAGGGAAATGCATTTTCTGCATGGGCAGGTGTCCGTACGGATGCAGAAGTAACACTGTTACTCGACGAAACAGAAACAGTCAAAGAGAGCGGTGAAGTACAGCTGACAGATTATGGAATTTCCGGAATACCGATATTTCAATTGAGTCGATATGCGATTCGGGCACTGGATGGGGGGAAAAAGGTGACATTGTCTGTGAATTTCCTTCCGGAATATACAAAAGATACGTTGCAGGAATATATGAAAAAGAGACAGGAACTTTGCCCATATCAGTCAGAGGCAGAACTACTGTTGGGCCTGCTGCCGGATAAGCTGATCAAAATGTTTCGAAAACAGAAGGGAGATCTGTGTCAGACGATCACAGCGTATTCTCTTGTCGTAAAAGGCAGTTCTGGATTTGAACAGGCACAGGTTTGTTCTGGCGGAGTGGATACTTCGCAGGTCAGCCCGGAAACATTGGAGTCAAAGCTGCATAAAGGGCTTTATTTTGCCGGAGAGTTACTGGACATAGATGGACCATGTGGAGGATACAATCTGCAGTGGGCATGGTCAAGTGGCGCTGTGGCGGGTTGCCATAGTGCAAAGGAGAAGTTATGATACGAATTACACAGTTAAAGCTTCCGGTGGGACACAAGTCGGAACAGCTTGGAAAAAAAATTGCAAAAACACTCAAATGTGGAGAAGATACATTCACTTATGAAATTATTCGTCAGTCGTTGGATGCAAGACATAAAGAAGATAAAAAATTTGTATATACAGTAGATGTAAAAACAGCTGCAGAACAGAAAATCCTGCGAAAAGTTCACGATAATAATATTATGTCAATCAATAAAAGGCCGTATCAGTTTCCACAGCCAGGAAATGAAAAGCTACAGCATCCACCGGTGATTGTTGGAAGCGGACCGGCGGGACTTTTTTGTGCATGGTATCTGGCAAGAGCCGGTTATCGTCCTCTTGTCCTGGAACGCGGACAGGAAGCACAGAAGCGAAAAGAGACGGTGGATCGGTTCTGGAAAGACGGAGTACTGGATCCGGATTCTAATGTACAGTTCGGAGAAGGCGGAGCAGGCACATTTTCTGATGGAAAACTCAATACGTTGGTAAAAGACCCGAATGGACGCAATCATGAAGTATTAAAACGTTTTGTAGATGCCGGGGCACCAAAAGAGATCGTTTATCAGCAAAAACCGCATCTTGGTACAGATGTGCTGATCGGTATAGTGGAGACAATGCGTCATCAGATTGAAGAAATGGGAGGTTCTTTTCGTTTTGAAACAAAGCTGACGGATATTTGTATCGAAAATGGACATCTGACAGCTGTGGAAGTTAATGGAAAAGAAAAAATCCCGGCAGATATTTGTGTCCTTGCCCTGGGGCACAGTGCAAGAGATACTTTTGCTATGCTTCATGAACGTGGTATTTATATGGAACCGAAATCTTTTGCAGTCGGTCTTCGTATGGAGCATCCGCAAAGTATGATCAATTATGATCTTTATGGAGAAGAGGAAAATGAATTTCTTGGTGCCGCAAGTTATAAGGTAACACATACCTGTGAAAATGGCAGAGGGGTTTATTCATTCTGCATGTGTCCAGGTGGTTATGTGGTCAATGCTTCTTCGGAACCGGGGATGCTGGCAGTCAATGGAATGAGTTATCAGGCCCGTGACAGTAAAAATGCCAACAGCGCATTGATTGTAACAGTTACGCCGGATGATTTTCCGGAGGAAGGTGCTCTTGGTGGTATCGCATTTCAGAGAAATCTGGAAAAAGCAGCCTGGGAACTTGGAAAAGGAAAGATTCCGGTTCAGTTGTTTGGCGATTTTAAGGCACACCGGCCAAGTACTGCATTTGGAGAAATCGAACCGCAGATGAAAGGAGCTTATGTACTTGCAGATGTGCGTTCTATACTGCCGGAAGCGATTGGGGATTCGATAGAGGAAGGTGTGCTTGCTTTTGGAAAAAAAATACGGGGATTTGATCGGGAAGATGCCTTACTAAGTGGAATCGAGAGTCGGACTTCTTCTCCGGTAAGAATCGTAAGAAGTCGTGAAGGATATTCAAATGTTGCGGGAATTTACCCATCTGGAGAAGGTGCCGGTTATGCGGGAGGCATTACTTCAGCGGCTATGGATGGGATAAAAACAGCGGAGTTCATTTGTGAAAAATATAGAAATTTCTAGGAGGGAGTATACATCTCCCTCTTTTTATGCTAAAATAATTTCTGATTCTTTTGGGAACTGTCACAGAGAGCAGGCAGGTAAACAAAATGAATTATACTATGAAAGAAATACCAGAATCACAGAGACCGTATGAAAAATGTGTCAGGGAGGGAGAGTCGGTTCTGAGTGACGGCGAGCTTCTTGCTGTAATATTACGGTGCGGTACCAGAGGTGCAAATTCACTGGCGCTGGCAAATGAGATTCTGAATTATATGGAGCAGACCTCTTATCCGGGACTTTTGGGACTGCTTCACAGTTCAGTATCAGAACTGAAAAAAATCCATGGGATCGGGACAGTCAAGGCTGTTCAGCTGAAGTGCATCGGAGAACTTTCCAAAAGGATTGCCGGTACGGCGGCAAAAGCATCACTTGACTTTCACAGCCCGGATTCTATTGCTGCATATTATATGGAAAGACTTCGGCATCAGGAGCAGGAGCTGATGATCTGTATGATGCTGGATAACCAGAATCACTTATTAGGAGATTCGGTAATTTCCAAAGGAACAGTCAATGCAACGCTGATCACACCTCGAGAGGTATATCTGGAGGCACTCCGCTATCATGCAGTTAATCTGATACTGATACACAATCATCCGGGAGGCAATCCTGCACCGAGCAGATGCGATACGGAGATTACTGAACGGGTCCGCCAGGCGGGTGAGATGCTTGGCATCTGTCTGTTGGATCATATTATTATCGGGGATCATCGATATATCAGTTTCCGCGAAGAGGGACTGCTGGAAAAAGAACCGGAAGAATGCCCGGAATGAAGGGAAATATTTATGCTTTTAAGAAAAACATATGGAGTAGATTTAGGAAGCAGCAGCATCAAGATCTATTCGTTTTTTAAAAACAAAAGTTATATAGAAAAGAATATGATCGCTTCCAAAGGCCGGAGGATCATTGCAGTTGGCAATGAAGCGTATGAGATGTTTGAAAAGGCTCCTGTAGATATAACAGTTACATCACCGATGACATTTGGGATGATTGCAAACCTGGAACTGCAGGAGATCACTCTGTACAGTATGATGAAAAAGATAGATCATTTTCTTGGAATGGGTTCTGATCTGTTTTTTTCTGTACCATTGGATATGACTGCAATTGAGAAGCGAGCCTACTATCATGTGGTCAATGGGCACTGGATGCGGCAGAATCGTGTTTATATGGTAGAGGCTCCAATCGCAGATGCGATTGCCATGGGTGTGGACCTCAACCGAAATGCCGGGAGCATGATTGTAAATATCGGAGCACAGAGCACACAGTTTTCTGTAATCACCGATGGCAAGATCATCATTTCCAAGAAGATTCCGATTGGAGGGCGACAGATGAATGAGTCGATCTGCAGTGAAATACGAAAGCGGTATAACCTTCAGATCGGAACCAGGACCGGTAAACGCCTGAAGATTGCCATGGGACGTCTGAACGATCAGAGAAAAGATGCACGTAAGGTTGTGGGAATTGACAGTGTCTCAGGTCTTCCGCGTGAAGAAATCGTTTCTGGTTATGTGGTAAACGCAGGCATTATGAACTGTGTGAATGATATTGCAGCAGAAATGAAAACTTTTCTTGAACGAATTCCGCCGCAGATATCCTATCATATTTCCAGAGAGGGAATTTATCTGACCGGGGGAAGTACCAAAATCCCGTATATGGATAATTATCTTGCAAGTTATACAGGATTTTCTTTTAACCTTTCGCCGCTTTATGAGAAGGCGACAGTTACGGGACTGGAGAAAATCATCCGTGACCGTGATCTGATGAAATGGGCACAGCCCGTTAAGCAACGTAAATTATGATTTTTTAGGGGTATGATACATGAAAAACCTGAAAAAAAAGTTTCGATTTCGTATACATTTAAAAAGTAAACATCTTCTTGTGATCATGACGTTTTTCTGTGGCAGCACAATTGTTGCTACACTGGCTTCGGGCATTACTTCTGCACCATTTCAGGAGGCTGCCGGAATGATCGTTGTACCGTTTGAAAAAAGTGTCACAACGATCGGTCTCTGGCTGACAGATGTACATAAGTCATTTGCAGATAAACAGGATCTGATTGCAGAAAATGAGGAATTACATAACACTGTGGATACGTTGACAGAGCAGAATAATATTCTGATCCAGAATCAGTCTGAGCTGACCCGTCTGCAGGAGCTGTATGATCTGGATGAAGAATATTCGGATTATCCGAAGGTTGCCGCAAGGATTATTTCCAAAGATCCGGGCAATTGGTATGATACGTTTATGATCAACAAGGGAAGTAAGGATGGAATCCGTGTAGATAATAATGTCATTGCAGGTAAGGGACTTGTAGGTATTGTTACGGAGGTAGGCAGCAACTGGGCTACAGTGCGTTCTATCATTGATGACAGCAGTAATGTAAGTGCCATGACTGTCGGAACAGATGATAACTGTATTGTCGAGGGTGATCTGGAACTGATTGATGAGGGGAAACTCCGTTTTACACAGCTGTATGATAAAGAAGATAAAGTAACAGCAGGTGAGCGGATCGTAACATCCAACATCAGTGAAAAATATGTGGAAGGGCTGTTTATCGGTTATGTCAGTGAAATCCAGCTGGATACAAACAATCTGACGAAATCAGGGACACTTGTTACACCTGTAGATTTTCAGCATCTGAAGGATGTTTTTGTGATCACAGTGAATAAACAGGATTCCATAGAGGAAGGGGCAGAATAATGAAGAGTAAGATCGTTCTGTTTTTTACGATCGTTGTCTGTTTTCTGATGCAGTCGACTGTACTGCATTTTATTTCAATTGGATCCATTACGCCGAATCTCCTGCTGATTCTTTGTGTTTCCATGGGATTGATGCGGGGGCGCAAAAGTGGATTATGGACGGGATTTTTCTGTGGCCTTCTGGTGGACCTGTTCTATGGTTCATTATTCGGATTTTATGCGTTGATCTATATGTATGCTGGTTTTTGCAGCGGCTATGCATTTCGAATCTATTATGATGATGATATCAAAGTTCCAATGGCGCTTGTTGCAGCTGCGGATCTTCTTTACAATCTGGCGGTCTACGGACTTCAGTTCCTTTTGCGGGGAAGGCTGGGGCTGACGACTTATTTTACACGGATCATCATACCGGAAGTAGTTTATACAGTATTTCTGACTATGTTTGTATACAGAGTCTTCCGTTATATCAATTATCATTTCATGAGTCCAACCAGGAAAGAAAGTGAGTCTATTTGGGTACTAAAATAAAAAGAATATTCAAAAAAATTCAGTTAAAGAGAACAACAGTACTGCTGCTTGTTTTTATTCTTATGGCATTTGTGCTGATACGTCAGTTGTTTGATCTGCAGATCATTCAGGGAGAAAATTATATTGACGAGTTTCAGACAAGAACAACGAAAACACGTGTACTGAAAAGTACCAGAGGAAATATTTATGACAAAAATAATAAACTGATCGCTTCCAATGTGTTATCGTATTCTCTTACTTTTGAGGATAATGGAACATATGAGACGACCAGACAGAAGAATCTGACATTGAATGGAGTTGCATACAAGGTTTTAAAGATTCTGTCAGACAATGGAGATACTTTATCGGATTCTTTCCATATTAAACTTGACAAAAATGGTGATTACACGTTTGATGTGGATCCGGGCTTTACACTGAATCGTTTTAAGGCTGATATTTATGGTCATGCACTGATCGATGATCTGACTGATGATGAAAAAGCTGCGACTGCTGCAGATATGATGGAATATCTCAGCGGAAATAAGGGCTTTTCCATTGTTTTGTATGGAGATGATGCCTATACAGATGCGGAACTGGAAAAATATGGACTTCCAAAGGAGCTGACCCGGCAGGAGGTTCTGAGTATCGCAATCATGCGCTATGAACTGAGCACTAACAGTTTCCAGAAGTATATGGCGGTGACGATTGCAACAAATGTAAGTGAAAGTACCGTTGCAGCCATCATGGAGAATCAGAATGAACTGCAGGGAATCGATGTATTGGAGGATTCTGTCCGTCAGTATGTGGACGACGAAAGTATGGGACCGCTTCTGGGTTATACGGGACGTGCTTCCGCAGAAGAACTGGAAAGTCTCAAAAAAGAAAATCCAGATTACTCCAATGATGCAATCGTAGGTAAAGCCGGTATTGAACAGTATATGGAGCTGCAGCTTCAGGGAACGGATGGTCAGGAGACCGTAACGGTTGATAACCTCGGAAAAGTTCTGAAGATTGATGAAGATACTACGGTAGAGCCGGTTGCCGGAGATGATGTATATCTGTCTATAGATTCTGACTGGCAGAGTGCGATCTATCAGATTCTTAAACAGAGGGTTGCCGGTATTCTGCTGAATAAAATCGAAGCTGTGAAGGAATATGATTACAAGGGAGAAAACGATGCAAGTAGGATTATCGTTCCAATCTACGATGTATACAATGCTCTGATCTCCAACAGTGTAATAGATATCGAGAAATTCAGTGAAGATAACGCGTCAGATACAGAAAAAAAACTTTATGCCAAATTTCAACAAAAGCAGCAGGAAGTTTTTGATACAATTACTAACAGACTGACAGGCTCAGATCCTGCTGCCTATAAAGACGAAAGTACAGAGGTTCAGGAATATCTGACTTATATCTGTGATACCGTACTTCGTGATACACTTGGTGTAATCAATAAAAATGCGGTAGATACTTCGGATGCCACTTATCAGGCATGGGCAAATGACCAGAGTATCAGTCTGAAAGATTATCTGAATTATGCGGCGAGTCAGAACTGGATTGATATTTCTGTGATCTCGCCAAAAGGAGAGTATCTTGATTCTGCAGAGATCTATCAGGCACTGACGGAGTATATTATTGATTATCTCAAAACAGATACAGGATTTTCAAAACTTCTTTATAAATATCTTCTTATGAATGATCAGATATCAGGACAGGAAATCTGTCTGGTCCTGTATGAACAGGGGGTTCTGTCAAAAGAAGATGACTCATATGCAAATCTTGCTTCAGGATCAATGTCTGCATATGATTTTATGATCAATAAGATTGCAAATCTGGAGATTGAGCCGGCACAGCTTGCTCTGGCACCGTGTTCTGCTTCAGCAGTGATTACAGACGTCAAGACAGGTAAAGTGCTTGCCTGTGTATCGTATCCTGGATATGACAATAACAGACTCAGTAATAATATGGATACCAGTTATTATACAAAGCTTGCACTGGACAAATCCAGTCCGTTCTTTAATAAGGCGACACAACAGACAACAGCACCCGGATCTACCCTGAAACTTCTGTCGGCGGTTACTGGTATGATGGAAGGGGTGATTGATGATGGGACTTATTTTGACTGTACAGGTGAATTTGATCTCGTTACGCCATCAATCTGGTGCTGGAACAGACAGGGACATGGCTCTCTGGAAATTACAGGTGCGATCGAGCAGTCCTGTAACTATTTCTTTAATATGGTTGGTTTTCTTACAGGCAAGAACGAAAATGGTGACTTTTCAGAAAATCTCAGTCTGACAAAACTGCAGAAATATGCTTCTGAATTTTATCTGGATCAGAAAACAGGAATAGAAATTTCAGAGGCAACACCGCATGTATCTGACAGTAAGGCGGTTCCGTCTTACATCGGACAGGGTAATCATTTGTTTACTACCAGTCAGCTGGCACGTTATGCGACAGCACTTGCTACTTCCGGGACAGTTTATAATCTGTCTCTTCTGGATAAAGTAACAGATTCACAGGGTCAGACACTGAAGGAATATGGTTCTTCTGTGGCGAATGAGATGAGTGATGTTCCTGATAATGTATGGAATGATATTCACGACGGTATGCGCCGGGTAGTTGAGACACATGAACAGTTCAACGGACTTGGAGTGACTCTTTCCGGTAAGACCGGTACAGCCGAGCTGGATATATACCATCCGAACCACGGACTTTTTATTGGATACACCACGTCTTCTGAAACGTCTGAGCCGGAATATTCGATTGCAGTCAGAATTGCAAATGGATATTCTTCAGGAAATGCCTGCCTGACAGCAAATGATATTCTGAAATACATCTACAATCTGGCAGATGAAGATACCATTCTGACCGGCTATGCCTCAAGTGATACCAGTAATACGTCTAACGACTAAAGTGTGCTGTGCCTTCCGGCACGGTACACAGAAATACCTAAGAGAATACCAGAAGCCTGGAAATATCTTTGAGGAGGAAAGAAAAATGGGAGAAGTCATTGTAGTAACATCCGGAAAGGGCGGTGTGGGAAAAACGACCACAGTTGCTAATATCGGAACAGGGCTGGCGATGCTCAACAAAAAAACAGTTGTTGTGGATACAGATATAGGCCTTCGTAATCTTGATGTGATCCTCGGATTGGAAAACAGAATTGTCTATAATCTGGTCGATGTGATCAATGGTGGATGCAGAATGAAACAGGCATTGATCAAGGACCGGAGATACCCGGATCTGTTTCTTTTACCATCTGCACAGACAAAGGACAAGTCTGCAGTTTCTCCGGAACAGATGATCAAGCTTACAGACGAACTTAGAGAAGAATTTGATTATATCCTCCTTGATTGTCCGGCGGGTATTGAGCAGGGATTTCGAAATGCAATTGCAGGTGCAGATAAAGCAATCGTTGTGACTACGCCGGAAGTTTCTGCTATCCGTGATGCAGATCGTATCATTGGACTTCTGGAAGCTGCGGAATTAAGAGATATCCATCTGATTATCAATCGGCTGCGCCCGGAAATGATCGCCAGAGGTGATATGATGTCGGTAGATGATGTGACAGAAATTCTGGCGGTAGATCTTCTGGGAACAATTTTGGATGATGAACAGATCGTTATTGCCGCAAATCAGGGTGAACCTCTTTCAGGGCAGAAATCTCAGGCAGAAGAAGAGTATCGAAATATTTGCCGAAGACTTCTTGGCGAAGAGGTACCATTTATGAAATTACAGCAAAAAAAAGGTATGTTAAAGAGATTGGGCGAGCTGTTTCGTAAGTAAAAAAGGTGCTGAATCTCTTTAAAAGGAGGGTATTCCTGTGAAAGCTTTCAGACAGATCAAAGGCCGGTCCGCAGAGTATGCAAGCAAGAGGATGAAACTGCTGCTGATCTCTGAACGGATCGACTGCTCTCCGCAAATGATAAATATGCTAAAAAATGATTTGATCCATACGGTGCGAAAATATATTTCAGTAAATGAATCGCAGGTAACAATGCGGATCACGCAGGAACCGCCGGTGATTCATGCAGATATTCCCGTATGCCCCAAAAAGGAACAAAGGATAAAATGATTAAACAGTATAAATTACGATTTTACAATTTCAGACTGGTGATTTTTCTTCTTGCAATCAGTGTGATCGGTATTATGCTGGTCGGAAGTGCAAGAGAAGATCTGAGATCCAAGCAGCTGGCTGGTGTGATCGTCGGACTGATCATTATGGTAATTCTGTCACTGATGGATTACTCATGGATATCAAATTTTCAGTGGATCATGTATGGGGCCAATATTGTATTGCTCCTGATCGTGCGCCTGTTTGGTGATTCTGCAAATGGTGCTGCGCGTTGGATTGATTTTGGTTTTATTCGTTTTCAGCCTACAGAGCTTTCAAAAATTATTATTATATTGTTTTTTGCCAGATTTTTTATGGATCATGAAGAAGATCTGAATACATTCCGTACGCTGGCAAAATCTGTAGTGCTTCTTGCGATTCCGTTGTTTTTGATCTATCAACAGCCGGATATGAAGAATACACTTATGTTGCTTGCGGTATTTTGTATTTTGATCTATATAGCAGGACTGAGCTATAAGATCATAGGTGGTATGTTTTTGATCATTGTACCGTTAGTAATTATTTTTGTATCCATCGTTGTGCAGCCGGATCAGAAACTTATTAAAGATTACCAGCGAAAACGTATTATGGCATTCCTGTATCCGGAAAATGATGAATACAGTGAGGATATTGAACAGCAGAATAATTCCAAAACAGCGATTGCATCAGGTGAGCTGACGGGCAAAAAACTTTCGGGGAACAAAGAAGTTGCATCTGTAAATGATGGTAATTTTGTATCTGAAAATCAGACAGACTTTATTTTTGCAGTTGCCGGAGAGGAATATGGTTTTATGGGCTGCTGTACCATAGTATTACTGCTACTGGCAATCTCGATTGAATGCATGCGGATGAGCCTGCGGGCCAAAGACCTTTCTGGAAAGATTATCTGTTGTGGAATGGCCAGTGTCATATCGTTGCAGAGTTTTCTGAATATCTGCGTAGCGACAGGAATTGCGCCGAATACCGGTACACCGCTTCCTTTTGTCAGTTATGGACTGACTTCACTGATCAGTCTTTACATAGGAATGGGTCTTGTGCTGAATGTTGGATTGCAAAGCAGTGCATATAATAAAGAAATACGTAAGCGGGCAATTGATAAGAAAGAGGATTACTTATGACAAAACGACAAAGTGCAAAACGGCGGAAACAATCTGCAAAAATGCGCAGAATGCGGCAAAAACGTGTAAAGGCAACAATCCTTCTGCTGGGGCTGTTAGTGCTTTTGACAGCTGGAGCTGGCGGTCTCTTTTATGTGCTGCGTGGCGGACTTGGATCTGAACCGGTGCAGGCATACAGTATCAGCAGAGAATTTCAGCATCAGAATCTGACAGGAAACGGGCAGAGAGCAAAGGCTTTTGCCGCAGATCTGTGTGTGGTATCCGGTGATCAGGAATTGGATACGGTTTCCCTGGAACAGGGTCAGGAAGGGGTGCTTTTAGATCTGAAAGATCAGTCTGTTTTATATGCAAAGGGTGCATATGACAGAGTATATCCGGCAAGTATTACAAAGATTATAACGGCACTTCTTGCTTTCAAAAACAGTAATATGGACGATGTTGTAACGATCTCACAGGAAAATATCACATTGGAAGAGGGTTCTCAGGTGGTAGGCTTTCAGGAGGGAGATCAGGTTACAATGGATCAGCTGGTACATTGTCTTCTTGTTTATTCCGGGAATGATGCGGCTTCTGCAATTGCAACACATGTAGGTGGGTCGACAGAAAATTTTGTAGCAATGATGAATGAATATGCGGCACAGTTGGGATGTACAGGTACACATTTTACTAATCCGCATGGTCTGCAGGACGAAAATCATTACACGACTCCTTACGACATTTATCTGATGCTGAAGGAAGCTCTGAATTATCCGGAATTTACGGAGATTACGCAGCTTCCGAGTTATACAGTCACATTCAAGCACAGTGACGGTTCTGAAGAAAGTGTAGCACTGACAGCAACGGATCATTATCTGACTGGAGAGGCTAATACACCGAAAGGTGTGACAATTCTTGGTGGTAAAACAGGAACTACCAGCAGTGCAGGAAACTGTCTGGCACTGCTCAGTCAGAATTCGTATGGTTCCCCGTATATTTCTATTGTCATGGGGGCGTCCAGCAAAGAACTTTTGTATCAGCAGATGACTTCTTTGTTAAATCATATCAATACTGGCACAGAGTCGTAAGCAAAAAGAACAACGAATCAATAAAAAGATCTTCAAAAGCGGGGAACTGTTTCTTGAAGATCTTTTTTATTGCTTTACGGGATATATGGAAATTTTTACAAAAATTCAGAATTTCACTTGAATTTTATAGTAAAATGCACTATAATACAAACATATTAATTATCGTTTTTGTTCAAAATTAATATTATATTGTGTCTAAGGAGGAAAACAGGATGGTTGAACTGATCGTAGGAAAGAAAGGCAAAGGCAAGACAAAAGTACTGTTAGACAAAGTGAACGGCGCAATTAAAGAAGCAAATGGCAGCATTGTTTACTTAGACAAGAGCACAAAACACATGTATGAATTAAATAACAAGGTTCGTCTGATTGATGTATCTGGATATCCAATCAAGAATGCAGATGAATTTGTTGGTTTTGTTTGCGGTATTATTTCTCAGGATCATGACCTTGAGCAGGTTTATCTGGACAGTTTCCTGACAACAGCAAAACTGGAAGGCCAGGATGTGACGAATGCACTTGAACAGTTAGATGCGGTTGGCGAAAAATTTGGAGTGAAATTTGTAGTCAGCATGTCTCTGGACAAAGAAGAAATTCCAGAAGCATTACAGGCTAAGATCATTACTGCTTTATAAGTAAAAAAGAATTTCGGGATCAGTCTTTTTAGACGACTTACATATGATGGGGAAATTCAATGGGATTCTGTTGGGGGACAGAATCCCATTTTTTGTGAAATAAGACTTCTATATTGCACAAATGAGGATTTCCTGAAAATTACGTTGACTTTTAAACAGACTAAAGTTATAATGTGAACGTCAAAAAGATTATTATTTTCGTAAAGGCAGGTGAACAGAATGGATAATTGTGATTCTCACGGGCGAAGTTGTAATACAGGATGGAAGATCAGAACGGTCTGTGAGCATAGTTTCACATTCTGTTTTTAATTGTCTGTTTTTCTATAAACTGATCTGATTACTCTTTTGTCCTGTACAAGTATCCCTGAACACAATTTATTTACAATCAAATATTTGACATGTTCTGTAAAAAGGCATGCCTTTTTTTGGTGTGCAGTTTTGCAGATATACAGAAGAAAAGGAGAAATCAGGATGGAAAAAAGAGTACAGGATTATTCCAAAGAAATTCTGGATATTGTGAAAAGCAATACTTCTCCTGCAATGCTTTGTAAACGACTGCAGGATTTCCATGAAAATGACATTGCAGATGTACTGGAACTGCTTTCTGTGACAGAACGCTGTAAGTTGTATCGTATTCTGGATATGGATACTTTGTCAGATATCTTTGAATACACGGAAGAAGAGGATGTTGTAAAATATCTTGAAGAGATGGATGTAAAAAAAGCGGCTGCCATATTATCTAAAATGGAAACAAACGTGTTATCCGATGTTTTGCAGCAATTTGACCGCTCTAAAAGAAAAATACTGGTAGAACTGCTGGATGATGATGTACGTCATGATATTGAGATCGTCATGTCTTTTGACGAGGATGAAATTGGAAGCCGCATGACGACAAACTATATTGTGATCCATGAAAATATCACCGTAAAAGAAGCTATGAATGAGCTGGTTGAACAGGCTGCCAGAAATGATAATATATCTACAATATTTGTAGTAAGTAATTCTGATGAGTTTTATGGGGCGATTGACCTGAAAGATCTGATCATTGCCAGACAGGATCATGCACTCGAGGAATTGATTGTTACGTCTTATCCATATGTATATGGTACAGAACTGATCGATGATTGTATTGAAGATCTGAAAGATTATTCTGAAGATTCCATTCCGGTTCTGGATAATGATAATCGCCTTCTGGGAGTGATCACATCAGCCAACATCGTAGATCTTGTAGATGATGAAATGGGAGAGGATTATGCGAAACTGGCCGGTTTGACAGCAGAAGAGGATCTCAGAGAACCACTTAAAGAAAGCGTCAAGAAAAGAATGCCGTGGTTGGTTATTTTGCTTGGCCTGGGAATGGTTGTATCATCTGTTGTTGGAATATTTGAAAAAGTGGTCACACATCTGCCGATCATCATGTGTTTCCAGTCCTTGATCCTGGACATGGCAGGAAATGTTGGTACACAGTCACTTGCGGTTACGATTCGTGTTCTGATGGATGAAAGTCTTACAGGAAAGCAGAAACTGGAACTGGTATGGAAAGAAATGCGAATCGGACTGTGTAATGGTGGCGTTCTTGGTACCTTGTCTTTTGCTTTGATCGGTGTTTATATCTGGCTTATTAAAGGAAAAACACTGTTGTTTGCGTATGCAGTATCCGGATGTATCGGAATCTCTCTTTTGCTGGCAATGTTGATTTCCAGTGCAGTTGGAACCTGTATACCATTGTTTTTTAAGAAGATCCATGTGGATCCGGCAGTTGCTTCCGGACCGTTGATCACAACCGTCAATGACCTTGTTGCAGTTATTTCCTATTATGGGCTGAGTTGGATTCTTCTGATTCAGATTCTTCATCTGGCGGGCTGACAAATATAAAATATTATTATATAGAAACACAGACACAATGTATATCCTGTGAAATTCATGGGAAACATTGTGTCTGTGTTTTTTGTTAATCTTCACGTAGTTTTACAGCAGTTGCTGCCTGACGCCGTCTCGCGTCGTCTAAAGCCGCATAATGCTTCTTGGTAGTATTGACATCCTTGTGCCCCAGAACGTCTGCTACAAGGTAAATATCGCCCGTTTCCTGGTACAGTGCAGTACCATAAGTACTACGCAGTTTATGAGGCGTAATTTTTTTGGTAGTGGTAATCTGCCGGGAATATTTTTTGACCATATTTTCGACAGCCTGAACACCCATTCGTTTTCTTTGAGCAGAATAGAAGAGAGCATGCTCGTGACCGGCGAGAGGTGTGATTCCATCGCGGACCTCCAGATAACGACGGAGAGCCTTTTCTACTTCCGGCCCAAAATAAACAACCATTTCATTGCCGCCTTTTCGGGTAACTTTGATACCGTTGTTTTTGAAATCGACATCTTCGATATCCAGTCCGACACATTCTGAAACACGGATTCCGGTACCAAGGAGCAAAGTAACAATCGCCAGATCTCGTTCTTTGGTTTTTTCGTAGAACACCCGTTTCTGACCGGTCAGCGTATCGCCGCAATGTTCGATATAGTCAAGCAACATGGCAACCTCATCGGTATCCAGACGGATAATACTTTTTTCGTGGATTTTGGGTACATCAATCAGGACCGTTGGATTGGTCTGGATCATTTCCCTTTTGTAAAAATAGGCATAAAAGCTTCTTAGAGCGGAGATTTTTCGTTTCAGACCACGTTCGCCGTTGGTTTCTGTTTTGTCACCGGACTGGTATAGTTTGAGATATTCCTGATATTCTTCAAGATCCACGGCTTTGATCTGGTCCAGGACATCCACAGTGAAGTCTGTCATGGAATGATCTTTGAATGCCGGATTTTCATCCAGAAGAAATTGAAAAAAGATTCGGATATCATAGGCATATGAAATTCTTGTCTTGGCAGTTGTGGTCGTATCGATCGCGCGGAAATAATCTCTGCAAAAAGGAGGCAGCGTTGCAAGAACCTGACGTAGTTTCAGAGTATTTTCCATGTCTGTATGTTCGCGATAAGTTGTTTTTTTGTCATTCATAAGTAACTCCTTAAAATCCGGGTCAAGCCTCCAAAAAGGCAAAAATACAGCCTCTGGGGAAAGAGCTATGTCCATCTATATGAAAAACTCGGGTTTGTCGTATAGATATAGATCAGTCATAACAACCACACTTCAGGAATTTTTCCTGTCATGTGGCTGGCATTTAACGGTTTGGGGATTTGCATTATTATTGTTATTCCTCGAATTCAGCTGTTACAATAAATCCCCGTGGTGTGTGTTCAATGTTTCGTATGATGCCATGTGTAGATTTAATACGTTCTGAGTTTTTATAACAACCGGACATGGCAACGGCTGGTTCAATGATATAACTGTAATTCATATAAGACTGAAATTCGGAGATTTCAATTTCATCACCGATTTTGATCAGTCCCTGGCGTTCCATTTTAAACTTTTCCTGACGCATGTTTCATGATTCTTCTTTCTTTTGAGTGTTGCTTACAGGATCTTTTCATCCAATATAATGGTAAATGGTCCATCGTTGATTAGGGAAACCTTCATATCGGCACCGAAAATGCCATGTTCCACGACGGGAACTGATTTTTGGGCTTCTGAGATCATGTATTCGTACAGCTCCTCTGCCATCTTCGGCTCTCCGGCTTCAATGAAGCTTGGACGGTTGCCTTTTTTACAATTTGCATATAAAGTGAACTGAGAAACCATAAGAAGTTCTCCATTGACATCTTTTAATGACAGATTGGTCTTTCCATCGGCATCTTCAAAAATGCGCAGTCCCAGAAGTTTTTTGAGATATTTATCTGCTGTTTCTCTGGAATCCTCTCTGCCGGCCCCAATCAGGACCAGAAGTCCTTTGTTGATTTTACCGACTGAATTTCCATCTACCTGCACTTCAGCCTGAAGTACACGCTGTATTACGAGTCGCATATGGCTGTATCCTCCAGAATTTTTTGTATTAAAATATAAACTGTATTATAGCATGTCGGGAGCCATAAGAAAAGCCCTGTTCCAGGAAGGATACACACATCAGGTCTCAGGGCATATCGGTTCCTGTCAGGGCTTTTTGACTCTCAGGCCATAGTACAGGTCATATTATTTTTTGATACTGTCAAAAATTTTGATGGAATCAATGACCATCTCTATTGCATGATCGATTCCGAGTTTGCTGCTGTCGACGCAGAGATTATAGCTCTTTGCAGCCCCCCATTTTTTGTTTGTGTAATAATTATAGTAGCTTGCACGACTTTTATCTGTTTTTGTGATCATGTCTTTGGCTTCTTTTGGAGTCTTGCCATGTTTGGAAGAAATGCGGTTGATCCTCCAGTCAAGGTCTGCATGTACAAAAATGCTGAAGCAGTCATTCCAGTCAGCCAGTGCGTAATCCGCACAGCGACCAACCATAACACATGGACCCTCTCCTGCCAGTTTTTTGATTGCATCAAACTGTGCCAGAAAGATTTTGTGGTTCATAGGCATATCTGAGAATCCGGATGAGGAATATCCAAAAGAATATGTATCCATTACAAGAGAATACAGAAAACTGTTGGTTGGCTTTTCATCATGATGTTCAAACAGCTCTTTGCAGATACCACTGTCATTGGCAGCGTGTTCCAGAAGTTCTTTATCATAACATTTAATACCGAAATATTTGGCAACTTCCTGACCAATCTGGCGACCGCCACTGCCGTATTCACGTCCGATTGTAATAATTGAGCTTGTACTGTTCATAAGATACACTCCCTTCTGCAAAAATCATGTCACTATTATACAATATTTTGGAAAAAAATCCAACTATTTCCGCAATTTATCCAAAAGTTTTGAAAAATATTCTGGAATTGGAGCTTCAAATTCCAAATATTCGCCTGTGATCGGATGCACAAATCCAAGAATCATTGCATGAAGCACCTGTCCCTGGAGGTGATATGGATTCTTGGAAGAACCGTATACAGCATCACCAAGAAGAGGATGCCCCAGACTTGCCATATGGACACGGATCTGATGTGTGCGACCTGTTTCCAGGCGGCACTCAATGTAAGTAGTTTGTCCGAAACGTTCCAGGACCTTGTAATGTGTAACTGCATTTTTGCCATTTTTGTGATTGATCGCCATTTTTTTGCGATCAACTGGATGACGGCCGATCGGGGCATCTACTGTTCCCTCATCTTCTTTAATGTTTCCCTGTACGATCGCTCTGTAACGCCGTTTAATACTGTGTTCTTTCAGCTGTTCAGCAAGATCACGGTGTACGGCATCATCTTTGCAGATCAATAAAGCTCCGGTTGTGTCTTTGTCGATACGGTGCACGATACCGGGACGCAGAACACCGTTGATTCCGGAAAGATTTTCTCCGCAATGTGCCATGATCGCATTGACGAGAGTTCCCTCCAGATGCCCGGCACTTGGATGTACAACCATATCTTTGGGTTTGTTTACTACAAGCAGCCACTGATCCTCATACAGGATATCAAGTGGAATATTTTCCGGTTGGATATCCAGAACCTGTGGATCTGGTACAGTCAGAAGAATACGGTCGTCAGGCTGAACCTTATAGTTGGCTTTGATTGTTTTGTCATTGACAGAAACTGCCCCTTCTTTGAGAAGCTTCTGCAGGTAAGAACGTGAGAAATCCGGACAGCAGTCTGCAAGATAACGGTCTATTCGTGTGCTGTTGACGGAATGGTCTACATGAAATTCTAAAATATCCATAAATTATCCTTTATTTACTTTAATGAAATCAAAATCTTCGTCTCTGTAACGGAAAAGAACCAGAAAAACCAACACAATACCGCCACATACAACGTAAATATCAGCCAGATTAAAAACCGGAAAATCAATAAGAGCGATATAAATAAAGTCAACAACATAGCCGCGGAATATCCGGTCAATAAAGTTTCCGGCAGCGCCACCTGCGAGTATGGCGCCAATCAGTATCAGAGGGCAATAAAATGCGGTTTTAGGTACTTTAAAAAAGAACCAGAAAAGAAATATAAGGAAAAGTGTACAGAGTCCAATAAAAAGGATCTGACGTCCCTGTAACATGCCAAAAGCCATACCTCTGTTCTCAAGGTATTGGAGTTCAAGAATCCCGGGAATAAGAGGAATTCCGGAAGTACCTTTAAGTCTGGTAATAGCAAGATATTTAGTAAGTTGATCGGCAAACACGAGAACAAGAATGCCGGCACTCCATAAAAGCCCTGCAGAAACTGAAGTTATAGTACCTCGTTTTTTCATCGAAGAATCTCCTGAATGCCATACAGAAGCTCGTCGTCAGATACGGTACGGTCCACAAAACTGGTGCCGATTCCTTTCATGAGGACAAATTTAATCTGGCCCTGTTCCATCTTTTTATCCTTTTTTGTGGCGTCCAGAACATCTTCAGCAGCCAGATCTGTTACATATACAGGGAGGTGGTAGATACTACAGCCATGTACGATCTGCTGATACTCTTCTTCTGTGAGGAGATTACGTTTCTGAGAAATCTTGGCAGCAGCGATGAGACCGATTGCCACACACTGTCCGTGAAGAAGTTGGAAATTTTTTAATTTTTCTATAGCGTGTCCGATGGTATGCCCAAGATTCAGAAGTGCACGTTCTCCCTGTTCTTTGGGGTCACGTTCTACCACACCAGCTTTGATCTCACAGCAGCGACGGATCATGGAACTGAGGAGACTTATATCCAACTCCTGAATTTTCTGCTGGTTCTCACATACGAAATTGTAGAAAGCGCTATCACAGATCAAACCTGTTTTTAAAACTTCGCCCATACCACAGGCAAACTGTTCGGCAGGAAGGGTACGGAGAGTATTAAGATTCATATAAACAAGACGTGGCTGGTGAAAAGCACCGACCATGTTTTTGTACTGATCAAAATCAACACCGGTTTTACCGCCCACACTGCTGTCTACCTGAGAAAGCAAGGTAGTTGGTACCTGAATAAAATCAATTCCACGAAGGTAAGTGGCTGCTCCAAATCCAGCCAGATCTCCAACTACACCACCGCCAAGGGCAACGATCAGACTTTTGCGGTCGTGCTTATTTTCAATAAGAGCTTTATAGAGTTGCTGGACTGTATTCAGATTTTTGCTGGATTCTCCTGCTTCAAATACAAAGAGAGAAACAGATGGAGAAACCGTAAGAAGAACGCTTTTTAATTGTTCTGCATAAAGAGGTGCGACTGTTGTATCCGAGACAATGCAGAGATTTCGCCCATTCAGTCCCTCTGCACGAATGGCATCTGCCAGGCCCTCAAAATCATTTTTAAAATAAATAGGGTAATAAAAATCTCCGTCTCGTTTTACCTGTAATACGTTTGTATCCATAATTATCCTCCTCTTTACTGGTAACGTAACAATTTTACGCTGCTACGTCCTTTTTTTGTCTGCCTGGAAACGCCTTCATAACGAAAACGACCTTTTCCGCGTACAGAGATAATATCTCCTTCTTTGGGTTCATAACCATTGGAAGTGATCAGTTTTCCGTTGACAAAAACCTGACTGCCTTCAATATAAGAAACCATACTGCTCCGGGAAGCCTGGAAAGCAAGTCCAATCAGTGCATCTAAACGTACGGAGGCACAGGTTCCGGTAATGATCTGAAATTCCGGCTGTGGATACAGCTCAGGATTGTCAACCACAGAAACTTTCACAGTGGTGTGTCTGACACGGGTCAGGTTTTCTATAATGAAAGGTGCGATTTTTTCATGACAAAACATCCATGCGGTATGATTCTGTATCAGGATGTCGCCAATGACTGACCGGTCAAGTCCAAGATTTAGTACTGCACCAAGGAAATCGCGGTGTGTCAGATTTTCTGAGAATTTAGCTGCAAGTGGCTCAATCTTCAGACATCGGATTGGATATTCCCAGGGAAAGAAAAGAGCATCAGGATGAAATGCCACCATCTGACGCTCTGCTTGTTCATAACCGCCAAAGTATTCCATAATTACGCCTGGCATTTGATTCTTGCGGTCTTTTATGATATTTTGTTCGTTTAAATTAAGAAAATCCGAAAAAGTGACAATATCTCTCTGGTAAGAGAGATTTGCCAGCTCCCGGATTCTCTTAATAAAGAATTCGTCTTTTTCCATTGTGATTAATATCCTGCTCTGACAGAAGGAATGTTGCTGTGTCCGCCAAGGATACTCTGTAAATCACCAGTAATATCTACATTAGAAGGTCCAAGAATAAAAATATAACTGGATACCTTCTGAAGGCTTCCATTCAGGGAATAACATGCACCAGAGGTAAAATCAATGATTCTCTGTGCCAGTTCCATATCAATTCCTTCAAGGTTGAGAATGACCGTGGAATTGTGTACCAGAGTATCTGCGATGTCACGGGTATCCTCCATAGATGTCGGTCTGATTACACATACTTCCATGTTTGCTGTCTGGCCTCCCTTTCTGCTACTTCTCATAGGAGTGATTTTGGAAGAAGTATTGCGAACAGGTTTTTCCTGTTTTACGGTTACCTTAGGAGTGGAAACAGATTTTGGTGTCTGCTTTGAAAGATTAAGTTCCGGCTCCTCTTCTTCATCAAAATCATCAAATTCTTCATCGTCATTGTTTTTCTTGCCGAATTTCTGGAAGAATTTCTTTACAGGCTTGTCCTCCTGCTCGTCATCGAGGAAATCATCGTCGTCCTCGTCCAGAAGATCGTCATCTAAATAATCGTCCTCATCGTAATCATCATTCAGTTTTACTGCATCAAGAAGTTTATTCAAAACACTCATTTTATTCTCCAATCTTATTTGTCCGGTGGGGTCAGCGTGCATAATTCCTTTCGCCAAAGATACCTGTGCCAACACGCACCATTGTAGCGCCCTCCTGAACAGCAACCTGATAATCGCCGGTCATTCCCATACTCAAGACGCTCATACTAACATTATTAATGTTTTTGGCCGCAATGTCAACACTTAATTTCTTTAATTGGCGGAAAATGGCACGATTTTCTTCGGGATCTTCTACATATGGAGCGATGGTCATCAATCCTTCTATATGTATATGCGGAAATGCAGCAACAGATTCCACAAGAGAAAGAACTTCTTCGGTTTTCAGACCAAACTTACTCTCTTCCTGTGCAACATTTACCTCAATCAGAACCGAAACAGTCACCTGGTGTTTTGCGGCTTCCTGCTCAATTGTTTCTGCGAGTCTGAGAGAATCTACAGAGTGGATCAGAGCAACTTTATCGACAATATATTTTACTTTATTGCGCTGCAGATGTCCGATCATATGCCAGCGGATATCGGATGGAAGCTGTGGATATTTGTCCATGATCTCCTGTACTTTGTTTTCACCAAAATCTCTGGAACCGGCATCATATGCTTCCTGGAGCATAGATACAGGCTTAGTCTTGCTTACAGAGATAAGGGTAACTTCCGCTGGATCGCGGTTTACTTTTCTGCATGATTCTTTAATATTTTTTCTTACCTGTTCAAGATTTTCTGCAACCATGATTTATAAGCCTCCTGTGATTAGTATAAAATTTCTTCTTCGTTTACTTTGTCAGCATTGCGTACGATATGATCATATCTGGAAAGACCGTAGGTAGTATCTTTTCCTATAATAGCATATTCTTCGTTCTGGTCCAGGATTTCAATCCTGCGAAATACAGCATATCCCTGATTGATACAGTAGACACCCTCCAGAACACCAATGTCACTGATGACGTATCTGCTCTGATCTTTTGGGCTGATGATCACATCACCTTCTTTGAAAGACTTTTTATCTACATAATAGATAGATGCCTGTTCTTTATCATCAGTCTGGTCAGCTGCACTGCTATCCGTTACCTGGTCATAGATAGAAGGGGAAACAAATGTCTGAGAGGATTTATTCTTGTCTTCTACCATAAAACCAATTTCCTGGGTATCCTCCCTGGTTGTCGCATATTTAGAAGGAATCAGATAGAATTCCTTGGTAACGATAGAGGAAAGAGGAATTTTAAGGCCAGTTACGGTATTGGTTACAAGTTCGATCTCAAGGAAACGATCTGACGCATATCGGATAACTCCCTTATTGAAGTCGATTTTTCCGTATTTGGAGCCGTCAATCTCCACAATGCTGAAATCTCCTGTCTGTGTCATATCATCTTTGAGAAATTTAACACGGACACTGCTTCTGTCAGCAAGTTTTACTGCCTGTTTTTCACTCAGAGGAATGATAAGGCTCCACCGTTCATCTGTGATCAGAGTGTAAAGATTATCACCGGCAGAAACCGATGCCTGTGTCTTAAGGTCTGTTTCATGATAGGAATTCTGCTCGAAATCTGCAGATGTCAGGGAATCAACAGTTTTGTTTTCATATCCATCTGTGGAATAAAGTACAATGCCGTCCTGTTCTGCTTTGCTGAGTGTCTGACCACCGTAAGAAACTACACTGGATCCATCTTCCGTTACACCGGAATACTGAAGGATACTACCTTCCAGATTGTATTTGAAACTATAAGTATTATTGAATTTGCTGGAATTAAATCCTCTTGAAAAACTTAACATCTGGCTTCGAATCGCGGATAGCTCTTCAGAACTCAGATCTGAGGAGCCACTGGTCGATTTGGAGCTGCTGATGCCATATACAACACCGTTGGCATTGATTTTGGTACCTTCACGGGTGTAATAACTGATATAGCCACTGCTTTCTGCCTTGTGGACGGATTCCTCGCGGATGGCAAGACCGGTATAGGTTTCATTGCGGGAAAGGGGACCGGCGATCACCAGATAGGATTCAATGTTTGAAGAAGTCAGATACAGAATAACGCTGAATGCCATATAAATAAACAAAGCACCAAACAACATGGTTCCGATGTTCAAACTGAAAATATTTTTAATTTTTGCAAGAAATCCGGGATGTTCTTCGCGATATTTTCTTTTATTATATTTATCAGGCAAAAGGATGCCTCCTTTATCAAACTCTTATTTATACCACTAAAATACAATACCGCTATTGTATCATTTTATGGTCCGGATGACAAGAAAAAGGAAAAAACAATTTGTTACGAACATATTTTCCGAATATCTGTTTGCCATTCTGAAAAAGGTATGTTATACTTTTTTATATATAAAGGACGAGCGTGAATCAGGAGGTACATATATGGCATACGGCAGGATCAGCAAAAAACAACAGGAGATTCTGGATTATATTAAAAATGAGATTCTGAACAGGGGATTTCCTCCGGCGGTCAGAGAAATCTGTGAGGCAGTGCATTTAAAATCTACTTCTTCTGTGCACTCTCATCTGGAGGCACTTGAAAAAAACGGATATATTCGCAGAGATGCTACAAAACCAAGAGCGATTGAGATTATTGATGATAATTTCAATCTGGTGCGCCGTGAAGTGGTCAATGTGCCGTTGATCGGAACTGTGGCAGCAGGTCAGCCGATTCTTGCAGTTGAGAATATTGAGGGATATTTCCCGGTTCCGGCAGAATATATGCCGAATGCACAGAGTTTTATGCTTAAAGTAAAGGGTGACAGCATGATTAATGCGGGAATCTTTGACGGGGATCAGGTCCTTGTGAAACAGCAGACTTCTGCAGTCAATGGAGATATTGTTGTTGCGTTGGTAGAAGATGCGGCTACGGTAAAAACTTTTTATAAAGAGGATGGTTATTATCGTCTTCAGCCGGAAAATGACACTATGGAGCCGATTCTGGTAGAAGATAATCTTCAGATTTTAGGAAAAGTATTTGGAGTTTTCCGTTTATACGAATAAGAAATTAAAAAGAAGTCATTCAGCATTAGATTTGCGAAATGACTTCTTTTTTAAAGAAAATGATTTACATAAAATAATTATCGTAAATCATTTATTTGAGAAATTCTGTGGTATCAAGTTCTTTTCCATCTCTCCAGATTCTTTCAAGATCATAGAAAAGACGATTTTCTTCATCAAATACATGAATAATAAGATCACCGTAGTCCATAAGAATCCAATTGGAACTTCTGGTACCTTCAATCTGTTTGGGCTCAAAACCGGCTCTTCCGAGCTGCTCTTCTACGTTATCTACGATAGCCTGTACCTGATTCAGATTGCTTCCGCTTGCTATGATAAAATAATCTGCAATTACAGAAACTTCATGAATATCAATTACTTTGATATCGATTGCTTTTTTGTCGTCGATCGCCTTGCAGGCAATGCGTACCATTTCCTGTTCGTTATTCATAGAAACTGTGTCCTTTCCGGATCAGGCATGCTCTATGTTGTGCCTGTCCTTATGTATGCGTGTATAATATGCGTAAGCATCCTTAGTTGCAACATCCACGTCATCAGGGTTTTCATCAAGATAAGACAGAGTATCTTTGAGAATCTGATACATGCATTCATCCAGATCCTCAAAAGCAAGTTTACGGATTTCGGTAAGACGCGGGGCTTTATTGCGTGCCGGCTCGATATAGTCGGCAATATATACGATCTTTTCAAGCATAGTCATAGCGGGCTTTCCAGTAGTGTGGTAGGTGATTGCAGAAAGTATTTCTTTGTCAGAAATATTATATTTTGCCTTGGCAATATAGGCACCAAGTTTTGCATGAAGAAGAAATGGATGTTCTTTTTCAAAGTCACTTACCGGAATGTGATGCTCTGCACATATTTTCAATTTTTTCTTGTTTGGAATACATTTGGCACTGTCGTGAAGGAGACCTGCCGCCTGGGCATCTTTCAGGTCATATCCGTGAACCATGGCAAGAGAAGCACAGGTAAACATGACTCCCAAAGTATGTGCATAGCGGTTTTCATCAAGATATTTGGCGAGTTTTTTCTCCATTTTTATGAAATCGTACTCAGACATGATTTGATTCAGCTCCTTCTGTTGTATGGTAAATATGATTCTGGTCGATATAGTCAACTACTGCATCGGGAACATAGTAACGGAGACTCTTGCCCTCCTGATGCCACTGACGCAGCAACTGGCTGGAAATATCGATATTCATAGTATCCAGACGGATAAAATGCCCATGATATAACTGTGACAGATAGGTCATTTGTTCGTTGAGATTCTGAAGGGGAATATGATCACGGGTGGCTACAACAACTGTGCAGGCACCGCAGATCCGGGCTGGTTTCATCCATGTGGAAAAATTGTACAGAGAATCGGCACCGATAATAAAATAATAATCGGTGTCAGGATTTTGTTTTTTTAGTGTTTCCAGAGTATGGTAGGTATATGTGAATCCCCTGTCGTTCATTTCAATCAGGGAAAGCTCAAAGTGGGGATTTCCGGCAATGGCTTTTTCTACCATAGCTACTCTTTGCGCATCATTTGCCCGACCGGCCCGATTGCGTTTGTGAGGAGGATTTCCTGCCGGCATAAACCATACTTTGTCCAGACCAAGCTGTTCATAGGTTTTTTCTCCAAGAATCAGATGTCCTACATGAATTGGATCAAAAGTGCCACCCATGATTCCGATTTTTTTTCGTTTTGCTTCCATGACTCTCTGTGTTCCTCCTGTACTTACGGAAGAATGATTTTTTTCTTATTGTCTTTGCCTTCACGATAAAGAACAATTTTTCTTCCAATCACCTGTACAACCTGAGAATGTGTTCTTTCGGCGAGAACCTCTGCCATCTGACGCGGATCATCCAGGCAGTTCTGAAGTACGCTGATTTTGATCAGTTCTCTTGCTGCAAGTGCTTCGTCAACGGCGGCTGTGTTTTCCGGTGTGACAGAACCTTTTCCAAGCTGCATGATCGGTTCCATTTTCATAGCAAGACCTTTGAGGTATGCTCTCTGTTTACTTGTCATAGTTTCAGACCTTTCTATTTATAATAATCAAAGTCAAAGCCGTACATACGGACTGTGTTTCCTTCTTCAATGCCGGCTTTTTCCAGTTCTTCCAGAATTCCGCCTTCTTTGAGAAAATGCTGGAAGAAAGCGAATCCTTTTTCGGAATCAAGGTTGGTATATCCGAGCATTTTTTCAATCTTTGGCCCTTCGACAACAAAGATATCAGGATCGTCCGGATGTCTTTCAACAGTAAATGGAAGATTTTCTGTGAACAGTTCATCTTCAGGGAAAAATTCCTGTTCGAATACGATTCGTTCTGCCGGTGCACTGTTCAGAAGTTCTTTAATTCCATAAATGAGTTCTTTAAGGCCCTGTCCTGTTACGGCTGAGATTGGATAAACTTTAATTCCCTGTGGTTCGAATTCTGCTTTGAGACGATCAATCGGATTTTCCTCACCATCATCGAAAATACAGTCAATCTTGTTTGCAGCAATGAGCTGTGGTCGTGCTGCAATTTCAGGGTTGTATGCTTCAAGTTCTTTATTGATCTTATGGATATCATCCACAGGATCACGTCCTTCTGTGGATGCTGCATCTACGATATGCACAAGGACACGCGTACGCTCAATGTGTCTCAGGAATTCATGACCGAGACCTACTCCCTCTGATGCTCCCTCGATCAGCCCAGGGATATCCGCGATAACGAATCCGCCATTCTCAGTATCTACCACACCAAGATTTGGACTCAGTGTTGTGAAGTGATAATTGGCAATCTTTGGCTGTGCATTGGTAACTCTGGAAAGAAAAGTAGACTTTCCTACATTTGGAAATCCGACAAGACCTACGTCAGCAATGACTTTTAATTCCAGGAGTACCTCAAGTTCCTGAGCTGGCTGTCCCGGCTGTGCAAATTTGGGAACCTGCATGGTCGGAGTTGCATAATGCTGGTTTCCTTTTCCGCCTCTACCACCTTTTAAAATGATCTGCCGACGGTTTTCACCGGACATATCTGCAATTACTTTGCGAGATTCTGCTTCCATAATAACGGTTCCTTCCGGAACTTTCAGAATGATATCTTCTCCATCAGCACCATGGCAGCGCTTTTTGCCGCCCTCCTGTCCATCCTGGGCTTTGAATTTTCTTTTATGACGATATTCTCCAAGCGTGTTCTGACCTTCATCTACTTCAAAGATCACATCTCCGCCTCTTCCGCCGTCTCCGCCGTCAGGACCGCCATTCGGTACATACAGCTCCCGGCGAAAGCTCACATGTCCGTCTCCGCCTTTTCCTGAACGGATATAAATTTTTGCTCTGTCTGCAAACATATGTCGCTCCTTTTTGTTTTGAATCCAAAGAAAGGCTCCAAACCTGAACGATTTGAAGCCTCACGCTGAACTTGATTATTCTGCTTCTACCGGAACGATAGAAACCTGTTTCTTATCGCGTCCTTTTCTGGTGAATCTTACTACACCATCTGTCAGTGCGAATAATGTATAATCTTTACCGCATCCTACATTTTCACCTGGATGAATCTTTGTTCCACGCTGTCTGTAAAGGATGTTTCCAGCTTTAACAAACTGTCCGTCTGCTCTTTTGGCACCTAATCTCTTGGATTCGGAGTCACGGCCGTTCTTTGTAGAACCAACACCTTTTTTATGTGCGAATAACTGAAGGTTCATTTTCATCATGTCGTTACACCTCCCTGACTTTTACTTTTAAATAACGTTTTGAATAACTATGTTCAATTTCTGTCAGTCCGAGAACAAGGGAATCCATCAGAAGAGTTCCCCCTTCTGAAATTGGTTCGGCAAAAGTGAAGGATACGAAGCCGTCACTCTCCTCTGCATCTATATGATCTCCTGTCAGCTGATCCAGAGAATTTACCGTATTGATCACGAGAGCGGAGACAGCGGCACATATGATGTCGTATCCTTCTTCTGCGTATCCGGCATGTCCTTTGGACGTAAAACTGACATAAGAATTGTTCTTCTTACTGACTGTCACTGTAATCATGCAAACACCAGATTAAGCGTTGATCTTTTCGATTTTAACTTTAGTGAACTGCTGTCTGTGACCGTTTTTCTTGTGATATCCAGTTTTTCTTTTGTATTTGTAAACGATAACTTTTTTAGCTTTTCCGTTTTCAACTACAGAAGCGGTAACACTGGCATTAGCTACATCAGCTCCAACTTTTAAACCTTCGTTGCTAACTGCAAGAACGTTATCAAAAGTAACGGTTTCACCAGCTTCAACACCGAGCTTTTCAACTCTGATTACGTCGCCCTCGGCAACTTTGTACTGTTTACCACCTGTTGCAATAATTGCGTACATCCGTGGCACCTCCTATAATCTTTACTCGCCAGATATGGTGGAATGAGGATTTTTATAAAATCTCATGCACTTAAACCTCTCTGTGCGGCATCTTCTGTATACTAGCATAGTTTATTTTGTGAGTCAAGGGGTTTTTGTATTTTTTTGAAAAAAATTAAAACCGTCGTCTGAGGGACGCGGAAGGCGCTGCGCTGTTCCGCTGGGAGTTGGTAAGTTTACATAAATATGATTATGTTAATAGATTTTTTAACTGCAGCACGGATTGCTTCTATATTATTATTAATTGCTTAATGTCACTGCTGCTGTTGATGTAGGTCTCTTAGGTCTTCTATTAGTGGGCGGCGGACTTTTTGGCGGGTCATCTCAAGAATATGAAGTGGCGTGATGTCAACTGCTTTACATTTTATCGGATCTTTTCGTAAATGTTTCTGAAGAACATGCAACAGTTCATCCTGATGATCCGGGTTTTGCATGTTGATGAAATCAACTAGGATGATGCCGGAGAGGTTGCGGAGGCGGATTTGGCGGGCAATTTCTGCGGAGGCTTCCAGGTTGATTTTGCGGTAGGTTTCTTCGGCTTTTTTCCTGGCGGTGTATTTACCGCTGTTTACGTCTATGGAGACGAAGGCTTCGGTTTGTTGGATGACCAGGAAGCCGCCGCTTTTGAGCCAGATTTTTTCGCGGCGGACTTCGTCGATCGCGGATTCCAGGCTGTATAGTTTATATAATGGAAGGAGTTTGTCCTGGTATAGTTTTAGGATTTGTAGTTTGTCGGGCTGGAATTCGCTCAGGTAGGAGAAAATTTTGTCGTGTATTTCCGGGATATCTGTGGTGATTTCATCCAGGTCGCGGGTGTAGATGTCTCGGACTGATGCCAGATAGAAGGCTTCTGATTCATACAGGAGGCTGTAGCAGGTGCGGTTTCGGCCATGGATGGCTACTTTTTTATACTGTTTTTTGAGAAATTCCAGTTCATGGAGGAATTCTTCTTTTGAGGCTTCGGCGGCGTTGGTGCGGGCGATGAGACCGTAGCCTCGGTCCGGAAGGTTGCGTTCTTCTTCCAGCCATTTGTTCAGGAGACTGCTTTCTTCTTTGGAAAGTTTGTTGGAGAAGCCTATTTTGCGGTTTCCAGTGGTGAGGACAAGATATTTGCCGGAAAAATTCAGATTTGCGGTCAGGGCGGGAAGTTTTCCTTTCATAGCTTCGCGATTGATCTGGACCAGGAGCTGGTCGCCCGGGCGCAGGGGCTGGTCCGACTTACGTCCGTCTGCGTAAATGGCGTTTGTGCACTGGTTCAGCGGGAGATAGCCGTTTACGGAATCACTTAAACGGACAAAAGCCGCCTGGATGTTGGCGGCAATGTTTTCGACTTGTCCTACATAAATGTTGTTAAGAGTATTTTTCTTTCCGGATGGCTCCAGGCGAAGTTCTACGACCTTCTGATCTCTGACGACTGCACAGACAGTACAGAGGACTTCGTTGAGAACCATTTCTGTAATGATCAGCTTATTCAACTTCTTCACCTAATGCTTCCATAGAAATGAGTTTCCGGTGTTCTTCATCGCCTTTGTTGGCATAGATCTCGCGGCGTTCGATCATGTATGCGAACGGAAGCGGCTCTTCTCCCATCCATCGAAGGAAAGTGTCCATGACGAGTTCCGGTTTGGTATAGTTGGAACTTGCAGAAGCAAGCTGCATGAAAACGCCCTCGCCGTCGAGATGCATTTCATAAATATACGGACGGATGTCTATGGTTTTTTCGCTGCGCTTTGTCTTCTTGGTCACGATGATCTCTTTCTGAGAAAGGAATTCGTCCAGTTTTTCTCTCCAGGATGCGGCAGGTTCTTTTCCTTTACGGAACTGTACAAAATAATCGGCTGCTGCAACCAGAGCCATGGCTGTACTTGCCTTGCCATCTTCTACCTGGCGGGCAGAACATACAGAAACACCATCCACCATAACTGCATTCAGCCGTTCCTCGATTTCCTTTGTCGGAACGGTATCTGTCAGTTCCATGTCAAAATATTCCCCGAGGCTTGTGGTTCCTACGCCGAGAGGTGCTGCAAAGGACATGATCATGTGCGGGCTGTATCCACCGGAAAAAGCAACCGGCAGTCCTGCACGGCGGATTGCTTTCTGGAAATAACGCATGGTATCCAGATGTCCTACAAATTTCATATGACCAGTTTTTGCAAACTTAATTCTTACCTTCACAGCACACACCTCCTTTGTATTTGAGAACACCACAGCCGGAACATTTCTGACGGCAGTTCGGTGTTACAGTCTCTGCTTTTGCCTGCTCCCACTCGCGGATCAGGAATTTCTTGGTCACGCCTGCGTCAATGAAATCCCATGGAAGGATCTCATCGGTGCTGCGCTCACGAAGGGTATAGAATTCGATATCCACACCTGTTTCTTTGAAAGCTTCTTTCCAGATATCATAATGGAAAGTTTCGGACCAGGCATCGTAAAGGGCACCTTTTTCATACGCTTTGAGAATGACTTTGGAGCAGCGTCTGTCACCTCTTGCAAGGAAACCTTCCAGAACAGTGACATCCGGCTCATGCCAGTTGTAGCGGATGCTTCTCTGATTTAACTGTGCACGAATCTCGTTTTTGACAACTTTGGCTTTCTCAATGAAATCCTCTTCGCGGAACATCGGAGCCCACTGGAATGGAGTGAACGGCTTCGGTACAAAGAAGGAAGTACTGACATTGATCTGGACTTTTCCTTTTCGCTGTTCCTTCGGAACGACTTCATAATAGGTTTCTGCGATCTTCTGTGCCAGATGTGCGATTCCCTTCATGTCATCCTCTGTTTCCGTCGGAAGTCCGAGCATGAAATAAAGTTTTACCTGATTCCAGCCGCCCTTGAATGCCTCACCGGCACCGTGCAGGATATCTTCTTCGGTAAGTCCCTTGTTGATAACGTTACGAAGACGCTGAGATCCAGCCTCCGGTGCAAAAGTCAGGCTGCTTTTTTTGACATCCTGTACCTTGCTCATGACATCCAGCGCAAACGCATCGATTCGAAGAGACGGCAGGGAAATATTGACCGCCTCATCACGGAATTCATCGATCAGGAAATTTACAATTTCTTTGAGCTGACTATAATCACTGGAGCTCAGAGAACTTAAGGAAATCTCCTCATGGCCGGTATTTTTGAGCATGATCCTTGCAGATTCCTTGAGCGTTTCCACGTCGCGCTCCCTTGTCGGACGATAGATCATACCTGCCTGACAGAAACGGCAGCCTCGGATACAGCCACGCTGAATCTCCAGAGTGACACGATCCTGTGTCGCCTTGATATGTGGAACGACCGGTGCTTCCAGCTTGTTGTAATCTCTGTCCATGTCGATAATGAGCTGTTTCTCTACTTTTTCCGGCACATCTGCATGCTTTGGACGGAAAGATTCGATCGTACTGTCTTCTTTGTAGGTAACTTCATAGAGAGACGGCACATAGATTCCCGGAATCTGTGCGGCTTTCAGAAGGAAATCCTGCCTGCTGCCACCGGCTTTCTTATTTGCCTTGTATGCGTCAAACAGAGCGTCATAGACGGTCTCGCCCTCTCCGATATAAAAGAGGTCAAAAAACTCTGCCAGTGGTTCTGGATTATAAGCACATGCACCACCACCGATCACGAGCGGATCATCTTCGGCACGTTCTGCTGCCCGGAACGGAATTCCACTGAGATCCAGAAGCTGGAGCACGTTTGTATAACACATCTCATATCCGAGAGTGATCCCAAGGAAATCAAACTCCTTCACCGGATCCTGGGATTCCAGAGTAAAAAGCGGAATCTTCTCCTCGCGCATGATCTTGTCCAGATCCGTCCACGGAGAAAAAAGACGCTCACACCATACATCGTCTCTTTTGTTAAACATATCATATAAGATCATCATACCGAGATTTGACATACCGATCTCATACACATCCGGAAACGCCATCGCAAACCGGATATCTACCTTGTTCTTATCTTTCATGACAGAGTTGACTTCGCCACCAATATAGCGGGCTGCCTTGTCAACCTTCATTAAAATTTCATCACTTAAAGCTAGAGTTCTCATAGTATTCCTTTCAGAAATTATTGTATAACATCGTGTTAAGCAGGAAAAAATCCCCCACAATATTCCTATTATATACAGAATAGTGGGGGATTTCAAGGGAGAGTCATTCAATACGAGGTTTTTTATTTTGTTTTTGTATCAATATAAAAAAGACGAACCGTCCTGTACAGACCATCCGCCTTTAAAATATTATTTTTTACATAACTGGAATTCACTTTTTTGCAGCTCATGACTGTTTGGTCCAGTCAGCACTTCGAAAGTTCCGGCTTCGCTTCCCCAAGTCATGTCCTGTCGGTAAAAGCGAAGCATTTCCTCAGAAATTTTAAAAATCACCGTCTGCTTCTCTCCGGGCTTTAAAGAAATCTGTCTGAAATCTTTAAGTTCTAAAATCGGACGTACAACACTTCCAACTTTATCCCGCAGATACATCTGTACAGTCTCTGTTCCCTCACAATCTGAAATATTCTGTATATCAACCTGGACAGTCAGTTCCTCATCTGGCATCATATTCTTTTGACTTATCACCGGTGCTGAATATGCACAGGAATGATAAGATAAGCCAAATCCAAAAGGATACATTGCTTCATTTGGACAATCAATATAACGTGACGTGAACCTGTCCACATTTTTTGAAGCAGGACGACCTGTAGAAAACTGCGAATAAAATAGCGGCTCCTGGCCGACATCATAAGGAAAGCTTACCGCAAGCCGACCTGATGGGTTATAATCACCGGACAGAATATCACAGATGGAATGTCCACCTTCTGTTCCGGGGAACCATGCTTCGAGGATTGCATCACAATATGGTTCTATGTCTTTAAGTGCCAATGGTCTTCCGTTGAACAAAACAACTACTGTTTTCTTTCCAAGCGCATGTATTTTTTTCAGAAGTTCTTTTTGAGGACGAGGAAGTGTAATATCTGTTCTTGATCCGGCTTCACCACTTTGGAGAATATGCTCGCCAAGTGCCATAACAATAATATCCGCCCTTTGTGCATTTTCAAGAGCTTTTTGTTCCTGCTGTTTCCTTTCAACCTCTGTCATTGCAGAGAGTTCGCTGACTTTTATATTTCCGAAATCACCAAGGCTTTCATAATCGTACAGGAAATCGCATCCTTTATCACAGGATATATTTTCTTTCCCAAAATGTTCTTCCATTGCCTGGCGCAATGTAACCGTCTTTTCTCTGTCTGCAAAAACCGCCCATAATCCGGTAATATCCTTGCTGTCAGCATATGGTCCGATCAATGCAATCTTAGGATGATTTTTGATTGGAAGCACATTGTTATTCTTTAATAATACGCAGGAACGATTTGCTACAATTCTGGCAAGTGCAGCTTCCTGAAAGGCACTCTGAGTCAAGGTTTCTTTTTTTATCATACATCCGTAATAAGGATTCTCAAACAGACCCAGCTTATTTTTCAGTTGTAATATGCGCATACATGCCTGATCAATCTGTTCATCACTGATTTCACCATTTTGGATCAAAGATTCTAACTGATTTCCATAACATGCTGTTCTCATATCTATATCTACTGTTGCATTTATGGCAAGATGTGCAGCTTCATACTCATTTTCCGCTACTCCATGGGTCATCAGTTCATTGATCGCAGCATAATCTGTAATCACCACACCCTGAAATCCCCATTCTTCACGAAGTACCTTTTTGAGAAGCCACTGATTCCCTGTTGCCGGAACGCCGTCAATCGTATTAAAAGAAGTCATAACCAGCTCACAGCCTGCATCTACTGCTGCTTTATATGCCGGAAAGAAATTTTGTCTGAGATTACGTTCACTCATATCTACAGTGTTATATTCACGTCCCGCCTGAACAGCACTGTAACCGGCAAAATGTTTTACACAGGAAGCAACACTTTTTCCTGGTTTTCCATCATTCTGTAATCCTTTCACCATTGCTGCAGAAAATTTCGATAAAAGAAAGGGATCTTCTGATGCCATTTCAAGACATCTGCCCCATCTTGCATCTCGGATCAGGTCAGCCGGTGGACTAAAAGTTACCATATCCCCATCTGCAGCAGATTCAGCAGCAATCATACGATAAGCATCACATACCAGTTCTGGGTTCCATGTTGCCCCCATTCCGAGCGGAATCGGAAATACAGTTTTATATCCGTAGATAATATCTGCCATAAATAAAAGCGGAATCTTCAAGCGGCTTTTTTGCATATATTCTTTCTGGATCTTTACAACCTGTTCTGCGCCCATAACATTCAGGACGCTTCCACAAAGCTGAACCGTTTCCTTTGACAACCCCAGACGTTCCAGTGGACCTGTTACATTTTCTTCGGAAGGATTCTGTTTAAAGCATCCTCCATCCAGCTGGATCATCTGTCCGATTTTTTCTTTTCGGGTCATGGATTTAAGCAGTTCTGTCAGTTTTTCCTCTGTCATATATACTCCCTTCTATTTTACACTGAGTACAATATCAGAAGTCTGAATCTTTTGACCTGTGGTCGCAGTGGATATATCTTCATAGTCATCTGTATTCGTAACTACCAGAATCACAGTATCCAAAGCTCCTGCCTTTTTAATAGCGTCACGGTCAAAACGCAGAAGTTCCTGCCCACATTTTACCTGTTCTCCTTCTTTTACCAGGAGCTGAAATCCCTTTCCCTGCATTTCTACAGTTTCAAGTCCAACATGTATCAGAATTTCTGTTCCATCTTCTGATGTCAGGCCGATTGCATGACAGGTATCTGCAATACTTACTACTGTTCCGTCAAAAGGGGCCTCTATAACATTTCCATCAGGAATAACTGCACAGCCTTTGCCAAGGACTTCTTCTGAAAAAACACCATCGTTGACCTCTTTCAGAGAAATCAGTTTTCCAGAAACCGGTGCATATACGGCACCATTGATTTTTTCTGTTGCTTCAGGAATATTTTCTTCATTTTCTGTATTTTTTGTAAGAAACATTCCAATAAACATAGATACTATAAAACTTCCTATCGTTAATGCAATAACTCCGAACATAACAGTCAGAGTACCGCCATTGGGATCCACAAACGTTGGCCAGATAAAGATTCCACTGGCTCCCATGCTGTAAGTTTTAGCATTCATCATGCAG
Source organism: Blautia sp. MSJ-19 (assembly GCF_018918125.1). Lineage (GTDB taxonomy): Bacteria > Bacillota > Clostridia > Lachnospirales > Lachnospiraceae > Blautia_A. The sequence continues at coordinate 23,119 of NZ_JAHLQA010000027.1, read as the reverse complement.
GCAAGTGCTCCAACCACTGCACTGACAATACAAGTTGCTATGTATGGCTTTTTCCTTGGAAGTGTGATTCCATAGATTGCCGGTTCTGTAATTCCGAAGATACCAGAAATAACCGCTGGTGCACAAAGACCTTTCAGTTTTTTGTCTTTTGTTTTTAACATGATTCCCAATGTCATACCTGCCTGTGAGCTGAATCCACCCATAGTTGCAGGAGAAAGTACATCATATCCAAGTGTTACTACATTATTGACTGCCAGCGGAACTAATCCCCAGTGCAGTCCAAACATGATCAGTATCTGCCAGATACCGCCTACAATAAATCCCATAAGTACCGGACTGATATTGTAAATTGCAAGAATACCTGTACCGATCCAATCAGATAGCGTTGTTGTTACAGGTCCAATTACAATCAATGTTACTGGAAGGGTTATGATCAGTACGATCAGCGGTGTCATAAAGCTTCTGATTGCATTTCCAAGTTTTGGTTTTATGAATTTATGAATTTTTGATGCAAACCATACAGCAATGATAACAGGAAAAACAGAAGAACTGTAATCCCCAGAGCCTGGCATAACGACCGGTATGCCTAAGAAACTGTTGTGAAGTGCCTCGCTGCTGCCAAGCAGTGTCGGATACAGCATAGAGGAACCAAGAACAAGTCCTGTAATTTCATCAAGTCCAAATCTTTTAGATGCAGTATATCCGAGAATAATCGGGAAGAAATAAAACAGTGAATCTGATAATGCCCATAAGATTGTATAAGTACTGCTGTCTGACGCCAGAACTCCGGCAAATGTCAAAATTGACAGAAAGCCTTTTAACATACCAAGGGCAGCCATTACTCCCAATACAGGAATAAATACCTTTGTTACAATACTGATCAGAGAATTTATGAGAGACTGCTTTTCTTCTGTCTGAGCTTCTTTTGGTGTCTCTTCGCCAATACCAGCAACCTGGCAGACAGCCTTATATACATCTGAAACGGTATTTCCTATAACAATCTGATATTGTCCTCCTGCCTGAAGAACAGAAATTACTCCTTCTGTGTTCTCTAATGTTTTTGTATCCGCTGTTGATTCATTTTTTAACCTGAAACGTAATATGGTATAACAATGTGTTACAGAAATAATATTGGATTTCCCACCTACATTTTTTACAATGCTTCTGGCCAGTTCTGTATAGTCTTTTGCCATAGCCATCTCCTCCTGCTTTTAGTTTGATTTCAGACTTTCAGGTAATTCCGGAATTACTTTTTAGTGCTGAGTTTATTTTAAGTATTACTCCGGGATTTTGCAATATTCTACGGGCATTCCGACATTTGTTTGACAAAAGGAAATCTGTCACATTAATAAAACATCCTGTTTCTCCATATCCTGTCTTTATGATACATAATATTGACATAACTCCCATCTGCTGGCAGTCTGTCTTTCCCTTTCTTTTTTGCCATCCAGCCACTGGTTCCGGCAAATATAGCAGGTATAGCCTCTGCCTCTCCGGACAGGATTTTATTACAGAGAACAATACCTTCTTCAAAAATCATTTGTGTATTGCGTTCTTTTTCTTCATGCGAAAAAATAGATATCTTTCCTTTTTCGCCCAAATTTTTCTGCAAATGGATAAGGCTGTCCCGATAAGTTTCAATAGAAGTTGAATACCAGTCATAAACAAGAGTATTACTGTTACAGGCATCCCCCATGAGAAGAATATCCTCTTCTTCAATAAGAAAAACCATAGAGCCCGGAGTATGTCCCGGAACAGAAAACGCAGAAATTGTTATATTTCCGATATCAAACTTCTGTTTATCTGTCAGTGATTTCATATTCACCTTTCCTACAGGCAACATATCATCCAGCAGTCGGATATTTTTAGCTCCTGCAAAAGAAGCGCGTACTTCCCATGTTTTCTGTTTTTGATATATGATAAAATCTTCTCTGTTCATATATACTTCGTCAAACATCCATGCAGCCATAGCATGATCCAGATGCCCATGGGTCAGAAGCACCGTTACAGGTTTATCTGTCAGTTCTTCAATAAAACTTCGAAGATTTCCAATTCCCATTCCGGTGTCCAGAAGTACTACTTTTTTTGTACCCTCTACAAGATACATCATTTCTCCAAATATACCGGTAATTCTTGTTATGTGATCACTTAACTTCTGACTTTTAAAAAATTCATTTTGTATCTCATTCATTTTGTATCCCTGCTTTCTTTTTCTAAATTGATTTTACAAAACCAATATAAGTTTAGAAGCAAAGAAAAAAGTCTTCAAGAATATACATATCTAATAAAACAGATCATATGAAAAGAAATTCGTTCCTTAAGTGAAACAACTTGTTTTTTCTGCTCAGGGCGTGCTATGATAATATGTAACAAAGGATATATTTGGAGGAATCGTTATGTTTACAAGTGCAGAGATCAAAGATTTAAATGAACTTGAACTTTCTGTTTACAATTACATTGCTTCAAACCAGAATGTAGTTCAATATATGACGATACGTGAACTTTCCCTGGCGGCACATGTCTCCACTTCTACCATACTTCGCTTCTGTAAAAAAATGGGCTGTGAGGGATATTCGGAATTCAAGATTGAATTTAAACACTATCTGCAGTCATTATCTAAACCACATATGAATTATGATGCCAGCGAAATCGGAAACTTTTTTCATCATGCTTTTAATGAAGAATTCCAGCTTAAAGTTGAACACATCGCAGAAATCATCAGTCGTCATAATTGCATTATTTTCCTGGGAATTGGAAATTCCGGCTGTACTGCCCAATATGCAGCACGTTATTTTTCAAATGCTGGAAAATTCAGTCTTTGCGTGACAGATCCTTTTCATCCGGTCAGACCAGATGAACTGTTAAATCCGATTGCCGTCGCAATTTCTGTATCTGGAGAAACGGAAGAAGTTCTTACTCTGGCAAATCGCTTTAAGGTAAATGGATGTCCTCTTATCAGTATCACAATGAGTCAGAATTGTACCCTTGCCCGCATATCAGACTACAATCTCAGCTGTTATATTTCTCTTAATAAAAAGGGACCTCTGGATTTCACCACACAGGTACCAATTCTTTATATAATAGAGCAGCTCGGATATCATCAGTTAGATTATATTACTTCTGATAATGATCAATAAAAACAACCTGTTTTTTAGAGAAACATATTTTTTAGGAAGAAATATGTTTCTCTTTTTTATTTTACTGATGACAAAACTATTTGTTTATGTAATTATAACGTCACAGAATAGTTTATTAAAAACAACATTTCCAGGGAGGTTACTTTTATGTTTCCAAAAGATTTTTTATGGGGTGGAGCTGTGGCAGCACACCAGATAGAAGGTGGCTGGCAGGAAGGTGGCAAAGGATTGAGTATCTGTGATGTTATGACTGGAGGGGCAAACGGAGTCCCAAGACGAATCACTGCTACCGTTGATCCTGCCGAATATTATCCTAACCATGAAGCTGTCGATTTTTATCATCATTTTAAAGAAGATATCGCACTTCTGGGTGAAATGGGATTCAAGTGTTTTCGTACCAGTATTGCTTGGACACGTATTTTCCCAAATGGTGACGAAGAAGAGCCAAATGAAGAAGGTCTCATTTTTTATGACAATCTTTTTGATGAGTTACTAAAATACAATATCAAACCCGTAGTTACTCTCAGTCATTTCGAAATGCCGCTTCATCTTGCAAAAACATATGGTGGTTTTCGTAGTCGAAAAGTTGTTGACTGTTTTGTAAAATTTGCGAAAATCTGTTTTGAGCGTTATCAAAACAAAGTTGAATACTGGATGACCTTTAATGAAATCAATAATCAGATGAATTATACCAATGATATTTTCGGCTGGACAAACTCCGGTGTGATATTTTCTGATTTTAATAATGCTGAAGAAGTGATGTATCAATGTGCACACAATGAACTGGTTGCTTCTGCCCTTGCAGTTAAAGCCGGACATGAAATCAATCCAGATTATAAGATCGGATGTATGATTGCCATGGTTCCTATCTATCCATATTCCTGTAGACCAGACGATATAATGCTGGCAGCTGAAGAAATGCATATGAGATATTTCTTCTCAGATATTCACTGCAGAGGTCACTATCCTGCATATGCAAAGAAATTTCTGAAAAGAAAAGGATATCATATTCATATGAAACCAGAAGATGAAAAAATCCTTTCTGAAGGAACAGTGGATTATATTGGACTTTCTTATTATATGTCTAATGTTGTAAATTCACAGGCACATACCGATGTTTCAGAAGCATTAAATGCCAGTAGTCCATATACTGTCGAGAATCCTTATGCTAAAACTACTGACTGGGGATGGACTATTGACCCGACAGGGCTGCGTTACGCTCTGGTTCAACTGTATGAAAGATATGAAAAGCCACTTTTTGTTGTAGAAAATGGTTTTGGAGCCTTTGACGAATTAAAATCCGATGGTACCTGTGATGACTCTGACAGAATCACCTATCTTTCGGCGCATATCAAAGAAATGGAAAAAGCCATGGATCTCGATGGTGTTGATTTAATTGGTTATACTCCATGGGGATGTATTGACCTTGTTTCTTTTACTACCGGAGAATATCGAAAACGATATGGATTTATTTATGTTGACAAAAATGATGATGGTTCCGGAAGTGGAAAACGATATCGAAAAAAATCTTTTTACTGGTATAGAGATTTAATTAAAACTACTTCTCAATTCTAGTATATAAAACGCAAAGAGTTACGAAAATTACTTTTATATCGTAACTCTTTGTATTTTTATAAAGACATCCTTTTGATATCTTTTTTATAATAATGCCAAACCATTGTCAGGCCAATCAATGCCGCAACAAAATCCGCTACCAGATATGCAAGAAATTTCCCACCGGAGCAGTCCCCATTTTATTTTCCTGTTCCATGAATTTGTTTTTCCTTATCTATATTTTTAATTTTATCCTTTATTTATTTGAAAAAGAAGTCTGAACAAGCTTTCTTGGAATTCTCTTATATTTAAATTATACAAGAAGCTATATACTTTTTATGATTATCTTCACTATCCGAATATATATAAACTTATCCACCCAATATAAAGACAGTGTAAACTTAAGAAATGTATTATTTTTTCTATTTATTCAGAACATCCATACAGTTTTTTCTGAAATACAAAATTTGTTTTTTAGCAGAGTTGCTTTTGTTTTACACCAGCATATTTCTGGAAGGTTTTCGGACTATGGCAGGATGTCATCTATAAAGCTCCATTCCCTGTCATTCTGATGGTCTTTCAAGACAGTCCGGACATGTTTAAGATACTGGAAAGGATTTAGATTATTAGCCTTTGCAGTTTTAGTGATGCTGTAGATGGATGGTATTGGCATTTGCAACATCCAGCCTGTCTATCAATTTCTATGTATGCTTACAGATGCAAAAACTGCGCAGGATACTTTCTGTTGCATTGTTGTCCATAGTAATATCTTCTGAGGATTATTTCAAAAAGAATTCACAGTATCTATTAGATCACTGCTAAAGCCTTCCAGATCATCTTGTGAGATAACCTGCATCTTGAGAAGATTGGTGATAGTCCATATTGCTGTTGATTTTTGAACATCAATAATAACACCCGGATGCCGTCTGTCCTTTTTTATTCTCTTCTCCAATTTCCAGAATTTTTCTGACGGTATTTTTTCCTTATCACTCAATAATGTGATGTATTCCTGATTAAGATGTTCTATATAATTTTCCTGCCACTTAGCGAGTTTTACTTGATAAAGTTTCCAATCTTTTTTTGATATTTCCATAATGTATTCTATTCCTGACATTATTATAAATGGGCAAGCCCAAACAGACCTGCCCATCTATAATATTTTTATTTATTTCATTGTACATAAATTTTCATCAATCCATCTCTGGACATCTTTTTCGCTTACCTTAACCAAACGGGCCATGGTCTTTACATCCATGCCCTCTTCTGCCATAGAAAGAACCGTCTCTTTTTTAGCTTTGAGCTCACCTTTTTCTATGCCGCGCTTTTCGCCGCTTTCCATTCCTTCACTGTAAATTTTCTCCATTTCATGGCACATAAGCTCAACCCCTTTCTGTGTGTCTTTTAATTCATGTACCCTTTTCGCCAGAACTGGACTGTGCATTTCGTCCGCGTTTTTGCAATGCAGATCATGCATAAGCCTTCCCAGTTCTGTATCTTCCTGTTTTCTGGAATTCACATATATGATATGCGCTTCGTCCTGAAAATTTTCATTGACTTCTTCAATCTTTTTATTGATATGGTAGATTGGAAGACCATATCCAAGGATATCATCCCTGGTAATAAAGATTACATAGCTTTCCGGTAATTCATCAAAATCCTGTCCCGGATTTAAAGTATTCATGTCCATCAATCCGCTGTGGTAACGTGCTCTCTTAGGCGATGCGCCTTCATTATCCTGCTGGATTTCTACATCAAACTGTTTCCCTTCGGAATCTCTGGCAACACAGTCCATGATTGCGGATCTGCCCTGAAGATTTTTATAATCCTTCTGGACAATCTGATCAATTACTTGCAGATCCTGTTTTTCCATAATGACCTGCAGGACATATTCCAAACATTCTCTCTGTTTGAAAACATTTCTCATAAATATATCACTCATAAGCGTAAAATTTTTAATAACGTCTTTGTATCTTTCGTAACGTGCTTCCAGTTCACTGTCTGGCATGATTTTTTCATTTGCCACGTTCGCTGTCACCTCCGTTTTAATTTTTGATGAGTGTTGTCAAAGTCTCTTTTATTGATTTTATCTTAACATTAATGGGGTACCTTTACAAGATGCTTTTTGGCGAGCCCTATTGGCTTGGTGGAGATAATTGAAACTCCTTAGAAAAAGCTTTCTTATCAGAAACAACCACTGACGGAAATATCCTACATATTGGAGTTGTAAGAAAATTTTCTGGCAGTGGTTATTGTTTGGAATTCCTGATTTGTTATGTTAGTTTTTGACATCATTATTCGTTTTGTTATTTACAGAATGTAATAAGTCACGATCTATTTGCTTTTTATATGAGTGAAATAAGATTTGTAAATGAAAGGGGCATAAAGTGTAAAAAATAGGGTGAAAAATCATGAGAAAATATGGTCAAAAATGGAGACTTGTCATTGTATCATTTAGTGTCATTTGGTATCAAACAGCACTTGCTGATATCAAAATATCGTTATTAAGCGGCATTGCCAGACACTATATATTGTGTTTTGGTATCGAATAGGAAAAGAATTTCATAGGCATCCGGGAACGCCATCGCAAACCGGATATCCACATCCTCTTTGTTCTTCATAACTGCATTGACTTCCCCGCCGATGTAACGTGCGGCTTTGTCGATCTGCAGGAGTATTTCATCGCGTAATGCTAGTTTTCTCATAGTTTTCCTTTCACTTTTTGAAGCAAAAAAATAACCTCACTGTTTCAGGGATATGTGAGACCATTTTAATACATTATAATAATGACTGTTAACAATGTTTCTTATTATAAACAGATTATTTAAGAAGTGCAAGTGTTCCTTTTCATATCTTATTTTAAAACTTAATCTTACCCCTTTGCATGATTACAAAAATACTCTTTCAGAATCGAAAGACTTTCTTCACGCAAAACACCTTCCGAAACCTGCGGTTGCCAGAAAGAATTATCAAATACAATTTTGGAGCAATTACATCCGGTGTTTCCGAGAATATGCTCCAAATCAATATTGCTTGCACCATAGACCAACCGTCCTAACTTCACCCAAACCATTGCGCCACTGCACATAAAACATGGTTCGCAGCTGGAATAAAGAGTATATTCATGCAGATCAGTAATTCCAGTCTGTGCACAAAACTCTCGGATCAGTCCTGCTTCTCCATGAAATGTTGGATCGTGTTTTGTATAAATTTGATTCTCATTGCTAAATACAATTTCGTCATTCTTGACAAGCACAGCGCCGAACGGCTCGTTACCATGTTGAACTGCCAATTTTGACAGTTCAATGGCCTTTTTCATAAACATTTCATCTTGCATTTTCATTTGATATACCTCTTTTCTACTACGATATATTTATGGCTGATGCCCTTACAACTCTAACACAGGATAATTCTATTATAACAGGGAATTTACCCTTTCGCACGATAATATTATATAAAAAATCAGGGGAGGCTCCAAACATCAGACCGAAATATTTATTCATCTGATTCCAGATTGCACTAGTACCTGCTCTTCTTGCTGACACAACAGCTGCAGCCGGTTTCAAAAGGAAACGATTTCCACCGCCATTAAGGTCTGCATAAATCCTGTAGTTCATTTCTATTTTTCTATATCTTCTCCGTAATCATGCTTCTGTCCCTTGCACTGCTTTCATAAGTTCTTTTCCGGCATTCCATGCCTGACCAGCTTTCTCTGTTGCAACATAATATCCGCTCTGGAACTGGTCAAAGATCAGTGCATTCAATTTCAGAGGATCAACCTTTCCATTTTCGGAAAGGACTTTCTCATCTGCACTTACATTGACGATTGTTCCCACTACCGCATGAAGATTTTCTGTTTCTACGATTTCTGCAAGTTCACATTCTAATGTAACAGGAAATTCTGTAACGATCGGTGCATTCACATGTGTACTCTTTTCTACATGATATCCGGACTTTTCAAATTTATCCGGCATGGTATTACCGGAAGCGATTCCATAAAAATCTGCCACATCCATATGGTCTCTGTCCGCAATGCTTACCGTAAATGCTTTTACTTTACGGATGTTTTTGGTTGTCTTATGATCTTCATCAATAAACAGGGCAATTTTATCATGGTCGCTGATCATTCCCCATGCTGCATTCATAACATCTGCCACGCCATTTTCATCATAAGCTGCAATCATCAGAACCGGCATTGGAAATACGGCTGGCTGTACACCTAAATCTTTTCTCATCATTCATTACCTCCTTGATAAAAACACTTTTTACTGTTATGATGTAAGTATAGCAATCGGTTGTTACTACCGGTCAAGTACATTTTGAAACTTTTGAGTAAAATGTAATAGTAGAGTGGGTATTCGCAATCCGTTTAACTACTTGCTCATAACCAAATTACTGCTTTGCAGTTGATTTGGTTAAGGTTAAATTCGTGCCTGACGATTTTAGTCTTATATTTGGGGAGTATTTAATTATGTTTACAATGAAACAGACCTGTGAGCAAACACAATTATCATATGAAACATTGAAATTTTACTGTAATCAGGGATTAGTCCCCAATGTAAAACGCGATAAAAACAACCGCCGCATTTTTGATGAAAAAGATATCGCATGGATCAATAGCTTAACCTGCTAAAACAACTGTGGCATGAGTATTAGCGAAATGAAAAAATATCTTGCCCTCTGTCTTCAGGGTGAAGCAACGATTCCAGAACGAAAACTTATTCTTGAGCAAAAACGTAATTCGCTACTGGCACAACAACAGCAAATACAAGATGCCATTAATTATATTGATTTGAAACAAGGTTTCTATGATGATGTCCTGGCAGGGAAAACCAAATACTACAGTAACTTGATCCGTAATGATGAGCATTAAAAAAATATTACAAAAGGACAGGTCCAAAACAGACCTGCCCATTTACAATATTTTTATTTATTTCATTGTACATAAATTTTCATCGATCCACTTCTGGACATCTTTTTCGCTCACTTTAACCAAACGGGCAATCATTTTTACATCCATGCCCTCTTCTGCCATAGAAAGGGCTGTTTCTTTTGCTTTCTTGAGTTCACCTTTCTCTATGCCGCGTTTTTCGCCGCTTTCCATTCCCTTACTATAAATTTTTTCCATTTCATGGCACATAAGTTCAACCCCTTTCTGTGTGTCTTTCAATTCATGTACTCGTTTCGCAAGAACAGAACTGTGCATTTCATCCGCATTCTTACAATGCAGATCATGCATGAGTCTTCCAAGTTCTGTATCTTCCTGTTTCCTGGAATTCACATATATGATATGCGCTTCGTCCTGAAAACTTTCACCAACTTCTTTAATCTGCTTATCAATATGGTAGATTGGAAGTCCATATCCAAAGACATCATCTCTGGTAATAAAGATTACATAACTTTCCGGTAATTCATCGAAATCCTGTCCCGGATTTAAAGTGTTCATGTCCATCAGCCCGCCGTGGTAACGTGCCCTCTTGGGTGACGCACCTTCATTGTCCTGCTGGATTTCCACGTCAAACTGTTTTCCTTTGGAATCTCTGGCAACACAGTCCATAATCGCGGACCGTCCCTGAAGATTCTTATAATCCTTCTGGATGACTTGGTCAATTACTCGCAGATCCTGCCATGATTACCTGCAGGACGTATTCCAGGCATTCTCTTTGTTTGAAGACATTTCTCATAAATATATCACTCATAAGCGTAAAATTTTTAATAACGCCTTTGTATCTTTCGTAACGTGCTTCCAGTTCGCTGTCTGGCATGATTTTTTCATTTGCCACGTTCGCTGTCACCTCCGTTTTAATTTTGATGAGTGTTGTGAAAATACCTTTACTTGGTTTTATCTTAGCATTAATAAGATTCCTTTACAAGATACTTTTTGTTGAGATATTATTGACTCATTGAAAATAATTCGAATAAAGTAGTGTTACCTAAATAAGAAGAGACATTGACATAGCATCTACTCCATAAGTTTATTCTTTTATCATTTCCGCTGGAAGCTCAGCAATATAAAAATAACCGTTAATTTTTTCATTTTACCCATTGATTTTTCCTGCAAATTTTCTTGATATACTTCTTGGTGAAATCCTTGCTCCAATATTCATCAATTTTGTTGACGCACCATAGTATAAAAGAAATTTCAGTTTCCAAAAGGGGTAATCATATGAAATCAAATAGAAAAAATTCCATGCAGACCGTGACACTTGCACCGGGCATGGAACTTTCTTATTACACTGTATACGAAGACAATTTATCTTTGCATCACCGGCCACTTTCTCACGTAATGGAGATTAATTACTGCCATGCAGGACGAATCGGCTGGAAAATGAAAAATGGTACTTCTGTTTATCTTGGTCCTGGTGATTACTCGATCCATACAATGGAAGTCTGTGCCGACTCAAAACTCTCACTCCCAAATAAGTATTATGAAGGGTTTACCTTATGTGTTGATCTTGATCTGCTCACCAAAGAGCCGCCTGCTCTTCTAAAAGATACTGGCATCACCGGGGAACTGTTATTGAAAAAATATTGTCTGAAAGACTGCTTTTCTTCTTTTGTAGGAAATGAAGAAACAAATGCTATTTTTGAGGGATTCTATGGACAGCCGGAAAACTTACTCTCAGCTTACCAAAACTTAAAGGCCCTGGAACTCTTTCTGTATCTTGCCAAAGCAGAACCTGCGGCAGAAAAACATCTTGACGAATACCAGACTGAGCAGGTGGCTCTGATCCGCCAGATCCATGAGCTGCTTCTTTCTAATCTTAATCGGCGCATTACGATTGAGGAATTATCAAAAGAATACCTGATCAATACGACTACCTTAAAGAATGTTTTCAAAGCAGTCTACGGTACTTCCATCGCAGCCCATGTAAAAGAACACCGTATGGAACATGCAGCCAGAATGTTATTGGAAACAGATACATCGATTGCAGACATTGCAAATGCTGTCGGATATGACAGCCAGAGTAAATTTACTTCTGCTTTTAAGGATGCTTATCAGGTAACACCACGGGAGTATCGTAAAAATCATTGACAAGACAATTTATCCTCAAAAACTTATAGGCTCTGCCTTACCAGTTCTTTTTTTCCTTACTGCTGTCATGCTGTGATTTGCGTTCTTCTACCATCTTTACAAACCATTCTACCATCGCTGGATCCTGATGGGAGAAAAATGCACTTGTGGCGGTATCCATCTGTGCAATCTGCTTCATGTCTACCTCGCTCAGTGAGAAATCAAATATGTTCAGATTCTCGATCATACGCTCTTTATGGACAGACTTTGGAATTACGATCACGCCTCTTTGAATATGCCAGCGAAGCATTACCTGCGCTGTTGTTTTTCCGTATTTCTGACCGATTTTCTGCAATGTTTCATTTTCGAAAAGTCCATTTCTTCCTTCTCCAAATGGCGCCCAGGCTTCTAAACGGATATCATATTTGTCTGCCCATTCTTTCAGATTTTTCTGCTGATTGAGTGGATGTGTTTCCATCTGATTCACCATTGGTCTGATCCTTGTAAAATTGGCAAACTCTACCATTCGATCCACATAGTGATTGGAAATACCGATCGCCCGCAGTTTTCCCTCATCATAAAGTTCTTCCAGCGCCCTCCACGCTCCATAGGTATCACCAAATGGCTGATGCAATAACATAAGATCCAGATAATCTGTACGTAACTTTTCCATAGATTCCAGCACAGATTTCCTGCATTCTTCGTGTCCAAAATGTTCGATCCACACCTTTGATGTAAGGAAGATCTCTTTCCGGTCAATTCCTGATCTTTCAATTGCCTGACCAACTTCTTCTTCATTGAAATAGCTTTGCGCGGTATCTATGCTTCGATACCCTGCATCCAATGCATCCAGTACACACTGTTCACATTCATCCTTTGTAACCTGATACACACCATAGCCAAGCTGCGGCATCCTGACTCCATTGCTTAAAGTAATGTATTCCATATAAATGTCCTCCTTCTTGATTCTGTTTTTCTGTTATGATACAATCTTATCAGCCGGTAGTAACTACCGGTCAAGAACTTTTTATAAAATGTAAAAGTAAAGTGGATATTCGCAATCCAGGAGGGATATTATGTATTCGATGAAAGAAGCCTGTGAGCTGACCAATATGTCCTATGAAAATCTAAAATTTTATTGTAATGAAGGCCTGGTTCCCAATGTTAAACGCAACGCTCGAAACTATCGCGTATTTGATGAGCATGACATCAAGTGGATCCAAAGCCTGAACTGTCTGAAAAACTGCGGAATGAGTATCACCGAAATGAAAGAGTATCTTGCTCTTTGCTTAAAAGGGGAATGTTCCATTCCCAAGCGCAAGGTCATCCTTGCAGACAAAAAAGAAGCTCTGCTCCAGTCCATTGCACGGCTGCAGGAAGCCGTTGCATATATAGACTGGAAGCAGAATTTCTATGATGATGTTCTATCCGGAAAAATCGAGTATTACAGTAATCTGATACCAGAACAAATGAAATGATCAGTTTCCACAGCTTTTTTGAAAATGCCTAGATGAGCTGTATCATTCTTGCGATTTCCATAACTACAATTTTTAGCATTACTCCACTGGACATCACATAAAACCATATTTCCCGCATTCGCTGTGATCTTGCGATTGGGGTTGCTACTGCTGCAACAATGATCATTGCTGTTCCAATACAGCCAACGATAGTAGGAATACTTACCAAAGGAAAGATTCCTGGCGCACAGCTTCCATCAATTGCGGCCTGAATAGTCTTATCCAATCCATCCCTGGCTGCCGCGAAGCAGCAAATAACAAGACCATAAATCAGCAAAAACAAATTCCTGCGGCCCCAGAAACTGATTGCGTCACGATTCCATACGGAATATCCGATAAAGCCAATTAAAGCAATTATCATAATGGTTGTTACCGTAGTCGTTCTGTCTCCGAAATAAAGTTTCATCTGTCTTTCCTCCATTCCCCTACTCAAATCGATATCTTCTGAAATCTTTTTGAAAATCTCTCTACATGCTTATCTACCAGCTTCACTACTTCCTGTTTATTCTCTGCTCCATCATAAATACTGTACAAAAGAAAAATAGGTCCGTAGAAATCCACCGCAAGCAGCTTTGCATCTTCACTGCTTTCTGCTATTCCGGAAAAAATTGCTTTCATGTACCGGAGGGGGCCTTCTGCAAGATAGTTCTGATAGAGCTTAGCCATTTCCGGATCTCTGTATTGTTCCAATGTCAGCATTTTTCGGAAACAGCAGGAAAATTCATCTTCTGTCCAGTGCAGGAACTGCACTTTTGTAAACTGTCTGATCTTCTCCAAAGCAGTATTTTTATATCCTGTAATCACTTCCTCCATATCACCATGCGGCATCTCATATTCCTTTGCTCTTTCCGCATCCATCTGGTTCATTCTTTCTACAATACTGTCCAATATTTCCTGTTTACTGGAATAGTGTTTATACAAGGCAGCCTTGGTAACGCCTAATCTTGAAGCGATTTCGTTCATAGACGTTCCCATGTAGCCACTCTGTGCAAACAATTTCAATGCTTCTTCGAGAATTTTTTCCTTTGTGTTCTTTTCTTTGCTTTCCATATTTCTCTCCTAAATTGATGTTATTAGAAAGTTACCTTTCGGTCACTTTCATTATAGTTACCTATCGGTTACTTGTCAACACATGTTATATAATAAACACAAAAGAAAATTATATAAAAAAGACACAGGTAAAAAATTTCTATTAATTTGCCGCAACATAACGCTTTATGACATTCATCATCTGTTTTTCGTCCAATGGCTTTGACAGATGTTCATTCATACCTGCCTTATGACTTTCCTCTATATCATCCAGGAAGGCATTTGCAGTCATTGCAAAAATAGGTATTTCCCTGGCGTCCTTTCGTTCCATTGCACGGATCGTTCTGGTGGCTGTCAATCCGTCCATGACCGGCATCATAATGTCCATAAGAATCAGGTCAAATTGACCTTTTTCAGATGAGGTAAAAATATCCACGGCTTCTTTTCCATTAAAAGCTGTCATAACTTCCATGCCTGCATTCTCAAGAATGAATTTAGCGATTTCCATATTGAGTTCATTATCCTCCACCAGAAGGACACGGGTACCGGATAAATCTTTCTCAGAAACTGACTGTTCAATAACAGCACTGTTTCTATATTCTGTATCAATCTCAAAAGGAATCGTTATTGTGAACGTCGTTCCGACATTCTGTTCACTTTGCACTGCGATCGTTCCACCCATCATTTCGACAAGCTGTTTCACGATCGATAGCCCCAGGCCAGTTCCCATATAAGTAGTCCGGGCACTGGTATCTTCCTGTGAAAATGGTTCGAAAGCATGAGAAAGGAACTCCTGACTCATGCCACAACCGGTATCTGTACAAACAAATTGATAAGTGACCATGCCGCCTGCACAGGCAATTTCAGTAGCTGAAAATGAAACAGAGCCGCCTTTCCGGTTATATTTCACTGCATTACTGTCAATGTTCTGCAAAATCTGCTTCAAATGAATCGGACTTCCGATCAGATGAGAATGTTTTATTTTGGTATGATCAACAGACACCTGTATACCATGCAGATCAGCATTGATCCTTGCGATATTATTTATTTCCTGCAAAACTTCCAGCAGATCAAACGGTCTGTGTTCCAGGACGATCTTGCCCGATTCCAGCTTATTCATATCCAGAATATTATTTACCAGCTCAAGCAAAAAACCTGATGCTTCTTTTACTTTCTCACGACATTCGTTTTGTTTTGCAAAATCATCTGGAAAATGTTCCGCAATCGCTATCATTCCCCGGATGCCATTGATCGGTGTACGGATATCATGGCTCATCCGGCGGAGGAAATCTGTTTTCGCCATATTTGCACGCCGGGCCTCTTCTGCCGTTTCCAACAGCTTCTGTTTGTATGCAATTTCCTTTCGTTTTTCCTGATCGATCTTACGCACAACGTACAATGCGTTCAGTACATTTCCTTCATTGTCACGTTTTTTGGCAATGATCCTCGCCATATTCCAGGAACCGGTCCGGGTTTTATACTCAGCAACCACACTGTCCGTATCTTTTAAACGGTCTGGCAATGTAGACATATCCAGAAATTCCTGCATCATTGGCTGATATTCTTCTGACACGATCGTATTGTATATTCCCTGCAAAATATCTGCAATGTACCCTTTTTTTCCTGTGAGCTTGTGGGTTTCCTGTGTCGCAGATACTTCTTCGTATGTTTTTTGGACCAGATCAACTCGATAGATCAGCCAGTATAGTTTGCTGATTGAGCCAATGATCTCACTATTGAGAGTTGCCTCGGCAAGTGCATTTTCCAGCTGGGTCTGCATTTTTTCCTGTGCTGCAACAAGATCATCAATATAACGGTATCCCATGATTACTTTAAAACCGTCTTCTTCTGCCAGGCGAACGATCTGCACTTCGAAGTACTGCTGTCCCGCCTTATTCGGATGGACACGGTATTTATAAGCAAATCTTTTGTGTCTGCTCAGATATTCTCTCAGGTATTTTGTGTCCATTTTTTCCAGAAAATCAGGTGCTGATTCTTTGATAACAAAATGCCCAAAATAATCCTGTATGATGGATGAATAGGAACCATTTTCTCTTGCTTTCTTTTTTACTATGGCGGCTGTATTATTGTATGCTTCACATTTTACCGGAATTAACGTATCATTTATGAGATCACAGTAATAGATGGATGTATAGTCTACACTGAGTGCATTCAATATAACTTTTTCTTTATTGAGTTCATCCAGGCTCTTTTGCAGAGAAAGTTGATTTTCTTCTAATCTTTTCATCATGTACAGATTTTCTTTTAACCCGCTGATATGACCGCTGATTCCTCTAAGCAGGCTTACTGACAATTCCATTCTGTTGCGTTCTGGGTTATCAACTCCCATGTAGCCTGTAACACTGCCACCTGAAACAAGAGGAATGATTATGATCGATTTTATTCCCTGCCCGGAAAACAGCTGATATTCCTCCGGCCATTTTTCTTCATCAGCATCCCAGTCATAGATTACAACAGCACCATCCGTATTCAGAATGGAAAACCAGTTAGGGACCGTGGACAGTGGCAGATCCTGCATTTCTCTGAATGTCGGAGAAATCCCATCTGCGCACCATACATGTGTCATATGTAATATTTTTGTGGAATCAGGTTTCAATTCGAAAATATATGAGCGGTCTGCTCCGGCATATTTTCCTAATGAAGCCAGCAATACCGGCATGACCTGCTCCAATTCTGTTTCGCTTTTGATATTATCCAGAAGCGCTGTATTTTCCATAACCTCATCAACAGCAGAAATAATATTTTTCAGTTCTTCATTTTCTATTTCCGCATCTTTTTCATTTTCCTTCATTGAATCTTCTCGCCCTGCTTGCAGCATTGTGTTTTTCGTTTTTGCAATCAATCTTTTTTATTATACCTTTTCTGTTTTTGCATGTCTATGGTAATCTTCGCATTGCAGGGGCAGAACAAGCCACCCGCTAAATGGGTGGCCTGACTTTTCGGTTGAAAAGGAACCTCAACGTTCCAGTATCCCTGCGTCTCTTAGATTGGCAAGCAGCGCATTAAAATCTTCCACGATGTCATCCAGATTGCTGGCGTCACCTACTGCGGCTGCAGGGGTTACTGTGCCTGCCGGGCCAGTGGGGCCAGTTGCTCCTGTGGTGCCTTGCTCGCCGGCTGGACCAGTAGCTCCGGTTGGACCTGTTACCCCGGTCGGACCGGTTGCTCCTGTGGCTCCCTGCTCTCCCGCTGGACCGGTTGCTCCTGTATATCCCTGGATTCCAGGTTCTCCCTGCGGGCCTTGCGGTCCTATAGGGCCTGGTACTCCCGGGCAGCCTCTCGGACCAGTCGGTCCTGTAGGACCTGGACAGCCTCTGTTACATTCACAGCGATTATTATTTCCAAAGCAGGAGGTACAGGATACATCATCATGTCTGTCCTGCTGCATCTCCAGCTCTTTCTGCTTCCGATGTCTCAATAACATACTGCGCTCACCTCATACTGCAAATATCCTTCCATACAGTATATGACCGGCAGAATCCACCTGTGCACATACGATGATATTATACCTTTTTTCACTCCCATCCATATTTTTCTCTGAAATAATCCGCATTATATTTCACCCTCGGATCATCCGGTTTCTCTTCCTTCGCTTTCTTATGAAAAAAGAATGCCTGCTCATGACACCCCATTCTGTCATAGCAGACGCAAAGCTGCATATATGCCGCAAATCCATGACATTCTGCCATAAAAAATCCACCATTCTTTTTTTGTTCGGGAACGGTAAGTGCCTGACCATACCAGTAAGCAGCCTGCCTGTACCACTTTCTCTCCAGAAAATTTTTCCCGATCTCACAGCAGATTTCAGCTCTGGGGACATCCAATGTCAGGCTGTACAGAAAAGCCTCCAGTGCAGCTTTCTTTTTTCCCATTTTCTCATAACATTGTCCAAGAACCATGCAGGCATCTATGCGATTCTCTGTCCATCCATCCGGCTCTTCCAGAAAAGTTTCCAGTGCCTCTGCTGCTTCCCGGTATCTCTGATGATAAAACAGCTCCCGCCCATAATACAGCTGATGTCTTGGTTCCAGCTTTTCATCTTCTGCCAGCATTTTTTCATAAATCCGAAGATTCCTGTCCGGGTCTCCCTGCCCACACTTCCGATGCTGGATTTGTATATCTGAATAAAAAATATTCCCCCTTGGCGTTATCGCCTCATGAACTCTTCCGCTCCACCGGAAATCTCCAGAAGTTTTAAGGATCCTTTCTCTGTAATAGGAGAATATCACTTTCCCATCAGGATCAAAGCCAGTGGCATATTCCATCATCACCACATCTATTTTTTTATCCAATGATGCTTTCAGAAGTTTCAGTTTCTCCAGATTTTTTTCATCCAGAACATCGTCCGCATCCAGCCACATCCAGTAATCCGTGCAAACTTTTTCCACAAGAAAATTCCTTGCCGCAGAAAAATCATCGCACCAGGGAAAATCAAATACCTGGGATGCATACTGTCCTGCAATCTCTTTCGTTCTGTCTGAAGAACCCGTATCTGTAATCAGAATCTCATCAACGATCTCCGAAACAGGTTTTAAGATTCTCTCCAGCACAGCTTCCTCATTTTTTACGATCATACAAAGAGTAAGTGAGATCATACTTGATAATCATCTTTCAGGATTTTATAAAATTTATGTTTCTTTTCTTTGTTGTATACCCGCTGTCAGATTTTCCACATAAAAAGGGACTGTCGGAACAGACAGCCCTTCTCATCAATGTTGTATTTTGGTTCAGATTCTCTGTTTAATTCATTATTGTGGGAAGCACATCCACAATCTGGTCAACCACTTCTACAATTCTCTCCATGTCCAGATTTTCTTTTACATCAGAACTGTCATTCACATTCAGCCCATCCTGCCAGTCCTGAACAATGGAAACTGCCGGGATATCCAATAATGCAAACGGATAATGATCGCTGTTAGAAGCCATCGTCAGATAAAATCGGTCACTGGATGTGAATAACTCGGACATGCTGTTTTGGTTTAACTCGGCCAGTTTTTTCAATCCTTCATCGTCATATTCTATATCATCTGGCCGTTTGTTTCCCTCGATCATAGCCATATAACCCAGATCACTTTTTTCTGCGATAGTATCGATATTTATCACTCCGATAATCTGCTTCTGTTCGTCCTCAGTCAGATTTCCGGCATACCATCTTGAACCAAGCATGTATTTTTCTTCACCTGAAAACAGGATAAATTTTATATCGTATGGCATTTCTGTATCTTTTAAAATGCGTGCTAATTCCAGCACTGCAACCACTCCTGAACCATTGTCATTAGCACCTGCAGAATCCTCTGCACTGTCATAATGGGCACTTATGATCAGATTTTTTGCAGTATCCATGGATGATTTCTTCGTTACGATAATGTTTTCTCCAGTGCCGTCAACTGTTGTATTCTCAGCTGTTGGTGCCAGAAACACATCCGTCTGGGATGAACGCCGTATCGCATTCTCATTATTTTCGTCGTTATATTCGAACTTTTGACATTCGATATTATCATATCCCAGATCACTGAAGTATTTGATAATGTATTCCTTTACATTCTGAATTGCATCAGAATTTATCGGATGCGGCTCAGAAGCAATCTCATCGATGGTCTGCTCAATATTCTGTTCAGATGGCTTCATTTCCACATCAGTCTGTGAAATATTTTCTGCCATTACCGGAATTGGCACCATTACTGATATCGCCATTGCCATGGCAAATATAACTATTTTTTTCATCCATTTTTCCTCTACCTGCTACTGTTTTTTTACAGTATCACTCCACCAAGTACCAGCAATACTCCTGACACAATTAATGCAATCAATATTTTCCTCATTGCTCTGTTCCTCCATAATGAATGTTTTAATGCTTCGCATTCAATCGTTTATTTACTCTCTCAACTGGAAAAACATCTTCAATATCAATTACTTCAAACAAATTTAACGGTAATTCTTTTTCTCCAATCAGATCAAGATAGTCATCAACAGCTCTACGGTCAATCATAATTTTGCCATGGCCAGCCCAATGCCGGTTGCTCTCTTTCTTTTTTAATCCGGAAATCCAGTATTCTTCACCATTTTCAATATCCATATAGTTTGCATAGTTACCAATATTCTTCTGGAAAGCATGGTCATTGAAATAAATCGTTTTCCTGGTTTTTGAAGTTTGTACATATCCAATCCACGCCGGACCATCATCCGAATATCCCGTTTTGAGTTCAATATACATTAATTCTTTAATCATTTTATCACCCCCCAGATTGTTTTTCGATCAGATTCCATAATGAATCATCCATTTATTTTGATCCAACGCCTGCTTTAATAATTTCTTTAATTCATTCAATTCAGGAATATCCGCAATGGCATCAATAAATGCTTTTAACGAGTATGGTGGAATAAGTGTAACACCATAATATGCAAGCCCTTTTCCTTCAGCAGAAAGTGTGTGCCAATAAAAATTTTTGATTTCTACCAATACTGATAATATCTCTTCTAATCCGAAACATCAACTTATTTATATATCAGACTTTATCTTTAAGCTGATTCTCTGGCATTTGATTTATTTATCTGATATCAATCCGTATCTTTTCTCCCACAGCTTTCCATCCAAAATCATAATCATCTTCCACATCGTAGACATTACTTTCTTCTTCGATATAAACGTCATCATCGTCGTCCGAAATATACTCTTTTGTAGTGCTGCTTTCAGTTACGTTTTCGGACGAGTTCTCGGATTTCAGATAAAGCTGCAATTCCAGATATTCGCTGTCAGGATCAGGCAGTTCCGGTCTTTCATCGTCATTGAAAGTCCAGAATTCTGTCTTAAATTTCCAATCACGATTGATATCTTCTGTTTTTGCATCATCTGTCAGATTATATCGCACTTTATTTCCTTTGCTGTCTGTTCCACGCAGTTCAACTTCGTAGTTTTGGTACAGTTTTTCTGGTATGTCTGCTGAAATACTGCTTTGTAACTTGTTCAGAAAAATATCTTTCAATACCACTGGTCCTTCTTCAGTTTGAACAGAAATATTTTCAACTTCTTTATGAGTTGTCTGTTTCAGAAGCTTCTCTCGCGATACGGTAAAATCAAAGGTAAATTCCGCTACTGATTTCTGCCAGTCATCGAGATCAGACGCCTGGAGCACAAGATGTATCTCCGGGTTTTCTCCAAGATCTCTGGGAGCATGAAAACGGTACTCCTGCACTTGGTCATATTCAGTTACATTTATGTCGGTATCTGTATCGAATAAATCTTCTGCAGAATAAGGAGTATAATTTCCACTCATATATTCATCCAATTTTTGACCATTTATTGTGGTTCTTTCCAGATCAAGTGAGATTCCTGTATTAGCAAAAGATGAAATACTTGCTGATTTTCCCTGCTGAACATCTTCGGAATCATCAATCTCCGCGTGCACCTCAAACAGCAGAACTCCTTCATCCAAAACGACTTCTTTTAAGTTTGCAGTAATCCCGTGATCTGTTTTCGATGTGTTTAGAACTTCCGTATAAGAGTCGATTCCTCTTTGAAATCCCAGGGTTTCTCCTATTGATAAAACAACCTCTCTGATCGCAGCCTGCACTTTAGGGTTCGATAAAACAGTTGAGATCAACGCCAATATCACACAGGCTGCCGCCAGTCTGCGCCAAAATGATGGTGCCCAGGCATTTTTCTTTCCTCTCCATTCTCCTTCTGCTTCGCTGATATATTTCGGATCAATATCACCAAATCTTTTTGAAAAATCAAATTTCTTCATAAGTGTTTCCCTTCCTTTTCTAACACTTTTAGCAGCTTCTTTCTGTTCCGGTACAGATTCATTTTCACGCTTCCAACAGACAGAGCATGTCTTTTGGCAATCGACGAAACAGAGTCAAAAAACCAATATCTTCTCACGAAAATATCTCTGTCCCCGGCATCCATTTTTCCAAGAAAATCATTGATGATTTCCAGCAGTTCTTTTTCTGCCAGCTGATCTTCAATGGTATAGGTAACACTTAACTGATCCATTTCGCCCAGAATATCTGCCATATGTACATCCGGACGCCTGTCGGCATATTTTTTTCGCAGACGATCAATGCTCAAATTCCTCGTGATCCTGCCACAAAAATGCGACAATACGGACGGCTTTTTTGGCGGGATCAGTGACCAGACTGAAAACCAGGTATCGTTCAGACATTCCTCCGAATCTTCTCTGTTTGCAAGCAGATTCCAGGCGATCTTGTAACAGTAAGGATGGTATTTATCGCTTAATACTTCGATCGCATGCTCATCTCTCTTCTCAAACAGAGATATGATCTCATTGTCTCTCATTTATAAGTTGTCCTCCAAAGTTTTGTGTTTTATCAGCAAATACAGGCGCGCTTTTGATTGCTGTTTTTCCTAAGGTTCCTTTTAGAAGGAAATTTCCTACTCATACTATATATCGTAAAAAAGTCCGGATGGTAACAAAAAAATCAAATTTTTTAAAAATCAGAAAAAAAGGGTCTGTCGGAAAAGAATGATTTTTAGTACCGTCAGCCCAAAACAAAACTATCCTGACAAATACAAAGTTTTTTGCTTTGTGATTTGTTCAGGATAGTTTTATTTTGAGAAATAGATTTTATTTCCCGACTGCCCTCCTCTTTTAATAACTTTCTGCATCGGAAAATCTGCTGCATACTAAATCCGATGTCCAAAAGTTAAGATAATCGGTCAAGTCCTTTTTTGTGTGTAAATTCCCTTTAGGTATAAAAAGTATTACGCCGCAAGCATTTTTTGTTGTTCAATAGCAATCAAGCGTAACTGCTTTTTACAATGCGATAGTGCTGTTTTATCTTTTTTACTTATATTGAGTTTTTGTTCTAGTGAATACCGCTCATGC
>NZ_JAHLQA010000005.1 GCF_018918125.1 Blautia sp. MSJ-19 | reverse complement strand
TCATTATAAAGATTTGAGGATAAAACGATTTCCTTTTTAACGGAATCGCGATTTCCAGTAAAGCGGAAAGGTGATTTCCATCCACCGGACAGGTGATGGATCTCAGCCCGGATTATTCATCTGTGTCAAATCGGCTGACACCGCTCCTTGGTCATGATTCACAGCTTTTCCAGAATCAAGAAAATAAACTGAAAAAATCATAAATAAAACAAGGATTGCCCATAAAATTTTATATTTTCCCTCTATATTTAAATAATATTTTCTTCCTGCCTTTCTATTTTTAATATATCTTTTCATAGATGCTTTTTGTACCTTTCATATTCCATATATCTTTAAATCTATAATGCTACTATAACGCCACTCTATCAGTAAATTATAGACATCGGAGTGTACCATTATCAATTCTTCTGTATATAAAAAACTCCAACACTCTTCCAAATTAAAGCTTTAATCCAATTTATTTTACAGTATACACAATATCGAATATTTTTTCAAATTAACGTATTAAAGTGCTCTTATATTTTTTTACTGGCACCCTGAGATGCCAGCATTCCTCTTATATCCTCGAAGCAAATTGTCAAAATGAAAATGTATCCTTAATCCCAAGCCATTTCTGATCTTTTTCACTCAAATTCAACTTTGCGCCATCAACTATATATCCTTCAGCAGATGCCGTTCCATTATATTTTCCCTCCAGTTTTGGCCATTCAATACCAATTTCAGGATCATTCCAGGCCATACCGCCTTCATCATTTGCATGATAGAAATCATCACACTTATAACAGAACTCAGCAATATCACTCAACACCAGAAATCCATGTGCAAATCCTTTTGGAATCAAAAACTGCTTCTTATTCTCCTCAGTCAATTCAATACCATACCACTTACCGTATGTCTTCGAATCTTTTCTTAAATCCACAGCTACATCAAATACAGATCCTTTAATTACTCTTACAAGTTTAGTCTGCGGGAAATTTTTCTGAAAATGCAGTCCTCGAAGGACCCCTTTGGTGCTCATAGACTGATTATCCTGTACAAATTTAATATCAAGACCTGCCTCTTCCATATCTCTCTGGCTATATGTCTCCATAAAATATCCACGGCTATCCCCATGAACCGCAGGAGTTATAACGCAAAGTCCCTCAATTCCTGCCACATTCTTTTCAACTGTTATCTGTCCCATTATAACTGAGCCTCCTTCAAGTATCTGCTTACTGCGTCCTGCCATGTTGGAAGTGGTTTAAAACCCGCCTCTACAAGCTTACTCTTATCAAGTCTGCTATTTACAGGTCTTGCAGCTTTACTTAACCCATATTCTTCTGTAGTTACCGGAATAACTTTTGTGTCCAGACCATACTGTTTATAAAATTCGACACAGAAATCATACCATGAAATATAGCCACCTTCATTTGTTGCATGATAATATCCATATTTTTCCGTTTCGCACATATCTACGAGAAGTCTTGCAAGATCAAAGGTATATGTGGGTGTACCAATCTGATCATTTACAACCCTGACCTCATCGTGCGTCTTTCCAACATTAATCATCGTCTTAATAAAGTTTTTACCATTAAGACCAAATACCCAGGCAATGCGAACAATAAAATACTTTTCTAAAGTATTTGCTACAGCAAGTTCACCTTCCAGCTTTGTCTGTCCATAAACATTAAGCGGTTTATAATCCCTGCAATCAGGCACCCACGGTTCCATTCCCTGACCATCAAACACGTAATCCGTACTCAAATACAGCATCTTACAATCAATCAGCTTGCATGCATCAGCAATATTCTGTGTTCCGCCTGCATTAACTGCTCGTACCTTTTCAACTTTGTCGTCATCTTCTGCCATATCAACAGCTGTCCATGCTGCACAATGAATTACTGCGTCAGGCTTAATTTCAGAGATAACCTTCCCTACTGCATCTTTATCCGTAATATCCAATCCAACATAAGGCATTTCCGTTACAGCACTTCCATCTGCAATACCTGCGTATTTTTCTGCAATATCAGAACCTACACCTTCATGACCTCTTTTGCTTAATTCATTCATTACATCATGACCAAGCTGCCCATTGACACCTGTTACAAAAAATTTCATTCCCCTTTATCCTTCCAGTTATTTAAAGCTCAGCCTTGGCTTTATACATATCTTCATAATATTTCTGATAATTGCCAGAAGTAACATTATTCATCCACTCTTCATTTTCCAGATACCAGTCAATAGTAAGAACGATACCCTTCTCAAAAGGAGTCTCTGGATACCATCCAAGATCTTCTTTAATCTTAGTAGGATCAATACCATATCTTCGGTCATGTCCAAGACGGTCTTCCACATGTTTAATAAGCTCTTCTGAGATACCATCATCCTGAAGTCTGTCATGAAGCTGCTCAATAATAGTCTTTACAATAAAGATATTTGGACGCTCATTATGTCCGCCAACATTATAAACTTCTCCAATCTTACCATTATTACAAACCATATCAATTGCCTTGCAGTGATCTTCTACATACAGCCAGTCACGAATCTGCATACCATCTCCATAAACCGGAAGCTGCTTATGATGTTTTACATTGTTAATCATAAGAGGAATCAGTTTCTCCGGGAACTGATAAGGGCCATAGTTATTTGAACATCTTGTAATATTAATCGGCATACCATAGGTATCATGAAATGCCTGCACAAAGTGATCTGCTGATGCTTTAGAGGAACTGTATGGTGAATGAGGTGTGATTGGTGTTGTTTCCATAAAAAAACCATCTGCCCCAAGTGCGCCATACACTTCATCAGTACTTACCTGAAGATACTTCTTTCCTTCTTTCCAGGTTTTATCCTCAGCGTTATACCATGCTTCCTTTGCTCTCTGAAGAAGATTAACAGTCCCCATAACGTTAGTCTGAACAAAAATTTCCGGATTTGCAATAG
Organism: Blautia sp. MSJ-19; assembly: GCF_018918125.1. Taxonomy (GTDB): domain Bacteria; phylum Bacillota; class Clostridia; order Lachnospirales; family Lachnospiraceae; genus Blautia_A. The sequence continues at coordinate 134,813 of NZ_JAHLQA010000005.1, read as the reverse complement.
AACGGTCAACATGAGATTCTGCAGCAAAATTAATTACATAATCAAAATCATATTTTTCAAAAAGAGAAGCAACCAACTCCTTATCACAAATATCTCCCTGCACGAATACATGGCGAGAGTCCCCTTCTACGCCTTTTAAATTCTCAAGATTTCCCGCATATGTAAGCTTATCAAGATTTACAAGAAGAATATCCTCATACTTTTTCAGCATATAATAAACGAAATTTGATCCAATAAATCCAGCACAACCGGTAATTAAATATTTTTTCATTCTCTTTTCCTCTTTCAATTAATAATGTACTTTTCCTTCTGCAACCGCTTTTAAATGTGCACCGTATGGAGATTTCCCATATCGTTCCGCTGATTCCAACAATTTCTCTTTATCAATCCACTTATTAATAAAGGCAATTTCTTCCGGAGCAGAGATTGTGATTCCCTGACGTTTTTCAATCGTCTGGACAAAATCAGCAGCCTCAACAAGACTATCCATAGTACCTGTATCAAGCCATGCAAATCCACGCCCTAAAAGCTGGACATCAAGTTCATCATTATGAAGATACATTTCATTCAATGTTGTAATCTCAAGTTCACCTCTTGCACTTGGTTTCACCTGATTTGCCATTGCTGAAACACCCGCCGGATAGAAATATAATCCTGTGACAGCGTAATTACTCTTGGGCTGTACAGGTTTTTCTTCAATAGAAGTAGCCTTTCCATTCTCATCAAACGCTACAACACCAAAACGTTCCGGATCATTTACATAATAACCAAATACCGTTGCTCTGCTATTTACTTCTGCATCTTCCTTAGCCGCTCTAAGTGTTTTTCCAAATCCATTTCCATAGAAGATATTGTCCCCCAAAACCATTGCACATGCATCATTTCCGATAAATTCTTCCCCAAGAATAAATGCCTGTGCAAGTCCATCCGGACTAGGCTGTACCTTATATGAAAGGTTTACACCAAACTGAGCACCATCACCAAGAAGTGCCTCAAACCTCGGTGTATCTGTAGGCGTAGAAATAATAAGAATATCCTTTATTCCTGCCAACATTAATGTTGATAATGGATAATAAATCATCGGTTTATCATAAACCGGAAGTAACTGCTTACTTGTAACCATCGTAAGCGGGTAAAGTCTTGTGCCGGCTCCTCCGGCGAGAATAATTCCTTTCATAAATATACCTCTCTCATTTTTTACTCTCTAATACATACACTAATCCTCAATAAATTGATATATTTCAAATAACGCATTGTTTCGTCAAAATTCATCTTCTCAGGCGTCTCTCTTAAAGAAGTCATTATATCATCATTTAGGCAAAAAACTTGTCTTCCAACATCAGGCACAGGCAGTGATAAATAGGCAGATGCAATTCCTGAATCATATAAGTCTCAATTTGTGGAGCCTTAATGCACACATCACTTATATCCCTTATCTTACTGTCTTTTGCGCCAGTCAGTCCGATAACCTTCATTCCTTTTGCATGAGCAGTAATTGCAGCAAACAAAACATTTTTACTGTTACCACTGGTTGAAATACCAAGAAAAACGTCACCAGTCTTTCCATAGCCATTGACCTGCTGTGCAAAGCAAAGAAGTGGCTCACAATCGTTCATGTATGCCGTGGACAGTGCCAGATGTCCATCCAGTGCAATTGCAGGAAGTGCTCCCTGCAGGTTCTCAGCAAGAACACAACCCAGCTCTTGATTCTCAGCCACAAGTTTTTCTACAAAAGAGGCTTCCGGCTTACGAGGCATTTTAAAACCCTTCATCAGCTCACCAACGATATGTTCTGCATCTGCAGCAGAGCCACCATTGCCCGCAACAAGCAGCTTACCCTCATTTTCATAGCACTCCTCCAGCAAAAGGTAGGCTTCAATGATATCCTTTTTCGCTGATTTCAAAGAAGGATATCGTTCTACCAATAAATCAACATGCTTCAACAATCGGTTTTCCAATTCACCCATTTTACTATTTTCCTCTTATTTCAAATATTGTTCTACAAAATTTTTCAAAGACGATACAGTTGCTGTCTGCCCAAAATCATCAGTCCCAATCAAAGCAGTCTGACAACCAGCATTTTTTCCCGCTTTGATATCATTTTCCCCATCGCCAATCATCCATGACTGTGCTAAATCAATATTGAAGTCCTGTGCTGCTTTCAGTATCATTCCCGGCTTTGGCTTGCGGCAGTCACAGGCAAACTTCAATTCCGGACGTTCTCCTTCGTATCCCTTGTGCGGATGATGCGGACAGAAGTAAATAGCATCTAAATAAGCTCCATCTTTCCCCAAAAGTGTCTCCATCTTATTGTGAATCACTTCCAGTTCATCAAAGGACACCTCCCCACGGGCAATCACAGGCTGATTCGTAACGACAACTGCCAAATACCCTAAGGCATTGATTTTCTTAATTGCATCCGCTACACCATCCAATAGCTCAAATTCATCAATATTCTGCAGGAAGCCCACATACTTATTGATAGTTCCGTCCCGATCAAGGAATATCGCTTTCTGCTTATTCTTTAGATTTTTTCCTGAAACACGCCCAGCCTTGTAATCCTCACAAACAGAATAGTATCGATCTGGTGTCCCCATGTCTTTTACATATTCAGGACTGTCATAGCAGAACATCTTTTCAGTGCCCGCCAGCGGTTTCAATAACTGGCGGTCCAGATCAACCTTAATGGGCTTCCCGTTTTTTCCCATAGTGCCAACTTTGCCCACATCAATTCCAGACTGTTCCAAAACATGCGGATTAATCACATGAAGTCCCGCATTGACACGATTACGATAATACTCTGGGCGATCATCTTCCTTTGCCAACCACTGTTCAACAGCTGCATTTTTGTCAGCAATAATCAAACCACTGTCATAAGGATGGCTGTTCGGATGAGTGAAAAGTGTAACCAATCCCCCATGCTGCTTATGAAATGCCACAAAACGATTAAAATCCACATCAAACACAGCATCCGCATTCAACAAAAGGAAATCTGAATCTAACTTGTCCTTGATTTTGAAAAGTGCACCAGCATTTCCCAGCGGTTCCTTCTCAAAGTAATATTCAATATGAACCCCAAAAGGCTTTCCCGTTACCGGAGAAATTCCTGTACCATCTCCAAAATAGTCCATAATGATGTTCCCAAGATGAGAAACCGTCATAATAATATCTGTAAATCCCTGATCGCACAAACATTCTAACTCATGTTCCAGAACAGGTTTTCCTTCAATTTTTATCATTGGTTTTGGTATGTCACTGGCTACAGAAGAAATCCGGGTTCCTCTACCACCTGCCATTATTACTGTTTTCATCTCCGATTATCCTCTATTTTTTATTTAGTGCTTCTCTTAAATGCAGAGAACACTTTAAACTCTTTAACACCCCACAAAATGCCAAACACAAACAAGATAAGCATGGCACACCATCTAATAATAATCTGTTCTCTCAGAAAAAGTGATAGTGCTGCAATGATAATGAGCTCGCCAGAATAAATCATTAACTTCATCAAGTCAAACACTTGCTGCCCATGGATTTTAACAGACAAGCAATAATGAATCAAAAAATACACTAAATATATAATCAAAGTTGTATATGCTGCTGCTATACTTCCAAACTGTTTAATGCCAAAATAGTTCATAATTATATTTAGAATTGCTGCAACACATGTCCCGCCAGCGATATAATTTGTTTTTTCATAATAATACTCAATCTGTGCAGGCAGGTTGTATAAAAAAGCAAAATAGCCACTTACAACCAATGGTGCAATATAAAAAACAGATGAAGCATAGTCTTCTGTACCCAAAACTCCAACTAGTTCCGGACTCATCAAAAGAACCTCTGCAATAAAAAGCATCATCCCAAAAGCAAAAGAATTTCCTTTCTTACGAATTAGGTCATGTTTCCTTTCAATCATCTTTTCATAAAACCAAGGTCCCCATACATTTTGAAGCGAAGCCGATGTAACAAAAACCAAATTATAAATATTATACGCAAAGCTGTACACACCAGCATTTGCAGCTCCGGTCATAGACTTTATCATAATGCGGTCAAACTGATTCAAAACCACCTGCGAAACTCCATGAAATATCAAAGGGAGACTAAATGTTAGCCCAAACCGCCATTTTTCACCGTCAAATTTTAATCCATTTTTTGACTCGCACAGGAAATATATAGCAATACATATTCCTATAATAATCGCTGGGACAGCATTTCCTATAACACGTCCAATATATCGGTTACCCGAAAACCATGTTATGATAAGAAATATAGATATTCCTGTTGTAGACACTGCATTAATTAACGAAACAGCAAAATAACTTTTATATTTATACTCTAAACTCACATACGAATTATACAAAGTTAACAATGCAGCGGCATAGCTTTGAATTAAAAGTATATTAAAGACAAACCTTGTTAAATCTAGCAAATCCGCCAACATTGGATATAGCATATTGGCAAGTACAACAATTACGGCAGTCGATAAAATCCCCATTTGAATACATGCCGCCATATAGTTACCGAATTCACTCTTTGAATTATATCGAATTTTTGCATTTTTTAGGCTTGCATGCAATGCCAAGCCAAGTACAACTGACAGCATCGCCTCATATGCCACATATGTATTAAAATTTCCATAATCAGTCGTTGACATCAGCCTAACATAGATCGGAAGTGTAATGAAAGATAAACCTTTTATAAAATAATTTGCAAAAGTATATCCTATTCCTGCTTTAATATATTTTTTATCGCTACTTTTACTATTCATATTTCCCCTAATCAAAATCTCATCATGGCTGTTCATCCAAGATTTTCTTTATAACACCAGTTAACTTTGTACTTGAAATTCCATCTGTATGAGAAATATAAACAATTTCGACTCCACGCGGTTTAAGCTGTTGTTCGTACTTTTTCCATTGCTGAGTTCCCTTCCAATCAGAACCAACAAACATCTTATCAAAATGATATTTTTCCCATGCTCCAAGCTTATTTTTATCTTCTTGGGGTACAACCTCGTCAACATCTCGTAATGCTGCAACAATTGCAACTCTTTCTTCATATGGTATAACCGGTGTTTTATTCTTTTCCCTTTTTACTAATTCATCTGTACTAACACCTACAATTAGATAATCGCACTGCTCTTTAGCTCGGTGAATTACATTTAAGTGTCCAATATGAAACATATCGTACACACCTGTCGTATATCCAATTACTTTTTTCATAAAAAAACCTCTTTCCTCCATAATACACAAACATTGCTTAAAATGATATATTCATGTTAAAATTCATTTAATATCTATAAGTAGCTTCTTTCATATCTTTTTCATTGTAGATTTCCACTAAATAGCCACACATATCACCATAAATTGCACGTTCAGTAACGCAAAACCTTCAATGCCACCTCCCCAAATAGTACTTTCCGCTTTAATACTTAACCTAATATTACTGAATTTTATTCAATATTGCCTTCCAAATTTCTTGACATGTCCAATTATCGTATTTCCAGAAGAGCTTTCTTATTCTTTCAGCATTTTCGTTGTATTCAACTGTACTACTCATTAATGTTTTTAATCGTTCCAACAAATCAACTGGTTTTTCCACTTTTTTTGTTATGCATATTGAATCATAATCCATTAAAAATCCCCTATCCTTGGAAACATAATAATCATAATCCGGAACATAATACAGTATTTTTTTCCTAAAATACAACGCATCTAGCATTGCAGATGAGTAATCAGTAACCAGCAGATCGATGTATGGAAAAAGAATATTAATATCAAACTCACTGTGAAGCAACAGATAATTCCGCCCTTCATGCTTCTCAACAGAGCTTCCATTTTCATCGGCTGAGTGTGGCTTTTCAATCCACAAATAATTTGACCTTTCAATATATGCCCGCACCTCCTCGATGTCAAGTGGATGAACAAACTCTTCATAACTTTCTCTAAATGTTGGCAAGTACAAGATAACTCCATCAAAACCATTTAATCTATTCAACACTGTTTCTTCTTCTGGCAAATATTGCTCACAGCGACACGTTCTCGGATAAGCCGCATCTATACAATAAGTTTTGTTTGCACCAAACTTTATCTCAAAAAATTCAGCATCCAAGTCGCTCTTACACAGAAGGTAATAATTACCAGACGTCCATCCGCCACTCGCTGTTGCACAACGAATAATTTTATGGAATTTCCTTTCATGAGTTCTCATCCTATTTGTTCCCTCAACACACTTTATCCCATTTCCATGCCACAATTGAACTTTTTTACTGAAAGCAGACAAAGAGGTATCAATATCTGCAGTATACTTTCCTTCATCTCCATAGACATTGCATATAACATGAATTCCTGATTTACAATGCCAATAAAATGATTTTGAGGTTCCAATTAAGACACATTCATAGCCATAAGTTTCCAGTAGATCCAATACCTGTTTGGACCGTGTTGCCCAAACAACGTGTTCTATATTCAACTCGTTCTTTCGATTGTCTAAATATTGAAAAAGAAATCTTGAATTATCCGCAAATTTATCACCCATCCACGCCCCAATCAAAACTGTACGCTCATTTTTACCTATAAAAATACTAGCCAATCCTACAAAGAAATTCTTTACAAGATTATGCAATCTTTTCATAACTCTTTTCATTTCACACCTCTCCAAAGTCAATTATCCACATAATAGAAATTACTTTTTGCATAACTCTTTCGATTTCTTCAATGCTTCTAGATATTTTAGGCCATGCCGTTCATCCGGCTCCAAATGTGCACCTTCAGCCCATTCATTCCATGCGTTAATAAAGACAATACCTTCCTGTCCAGCACAGATAGACTTCTTAATCTGTGTAGTCAAATATTTTTCAAACCTCTCAGGGGTTGATCCGTCATATACAATAGAATTTCTTCCTCTTCGCGCCGTATTGTCCCAGCCTGTAAATGCACCAACCCATTCTTTTTCATCCTCAATAGGGCGCTTTGACGAAGCTTTAGCGGCATCTTCATAAGAATATTTTTTGTACGTTCTAATTTTCAAAAGCTGTAACACTTTAGCAAATCCAACTTCTATCGCATATTTAGGACATATTCTAAACGCTCTCAAGAAATTATCACCTGGTATAGCTGTTGTTGCTGCTGGCTCAAAATCAATCCAATGATCAAACATGTCTCTTATTCGCCGATCATTTTGTGGATATTGACAAACAAAACAAATTCCTGGAAAACCGGCTGCTATAGCAGCCTCTCTCCACTCTGTCAATAGAGTATCTAAATTATTGATGAGCTGGGGCTTATAGATTAGTAAAATGGGGCTTCCATTTTCATCTTTCAAATATCGTTTATCCAAAAAGAACTCCATCAAATACTGAATATGGTTTTTTCTATCTTGTTCGTCACCATAATCTTGAGCAATTAAAACTGATTGTTCACTTCCATCCCAACGCCTTGACCAGTTTTCATTCGCCCAACATAAACAAAACGGAATATTTAAAGACTTATCAGATAAAAAACGTTCAATAGGTTTTTCCATCAATTTCTTTCCATGTGCAAACCAATAGTGATAAAAACAAAAACCATCTACACCATACTCTTTTGCCATTTTAATCTGCTCTGGAAAAACATTTTTATCTTTTACAAGGTCATAATAATTTTTATTCAATGGTATATGCGGTTGATAATGTCCCCTAAAATTTGATTTTCCCTTTTTAGTATTAGTCCATTCTGTAAATCCTTTTCCCCACCACTTATCATTTTCTGGGAAAGTATGAAATTGTGGCAAATAAAATGCTATTATTTTCATTCCTTATATCCTCGTTCAAATATTTTAACTTGATTTTCCGTTATATAATTCAATTTTGCTTTTGCATAAGATACAAAAACAAAAAAAGCCAAATATGTTTTACTATATAATATTGGGGCTCCATATAAAATAAACATCACCACCATAAACCCCATATAAATTGCGACACTATCATGTAATTTAATAGCTCTTATTAAAATTCTAACTAGATAAATCAAACATCCTACCGCAATAACTGGTGACCAAAGAAGCAAATAACTAAGTAATACGGAATGTGGATACTCCATACTGAACGCCCTCGCTGACTCTCTCTCTATTGCATACAGAGAGAATGGTAAGCCGTGCGGATTTTTCTTTAGAATACTAATGCTTCCCTCAACACTCCGAAGCCTTCCCAAGTACGAATCATCTGTTGTAATATTTTGTAAAATATTCCCGTGAGTTAAATCCATTACTCGATTTAAAGACTCTATTTTAATTCCTTTATTGGAAACTAGCATCAAAATCATTAAAGCCATCCCCATAATTGTCAGCAATAATATTTTCTTGCCATTTCCATCATCTACCTGTTTCTTTAAAAATTTTCCCACAAAAACAACAACTATTAGTAGCACTGCAAGAAGATTTGTTCTTGATCCAGTTAGAATAATCGTAACTAACGCAGTCAAAGCTGGTACAATCCTCGTCTTACCTGTTCTGGCAAAAAAGTTCCAAACCAAATAATGAGCGGCAATATTAGCTGTTTGCCCACTTCCCATTCCGATTGCTGCATATCTGCCATTTACTCCAGACGCACCAGATACCATACTAACCATCACTAACACAAATTGAAAGATTGTAAACCAGTCCATGATTGTCTCAATATCTTCAAAAGAATTCTCATCATCCATAATGATAGCGGCAGCTGAAAATCCCGTAATCAAAATAAGAAACATTTCATAAGAATTTAATACAATCACATTATCAAGACTCAAGAACCAATATGCTAAATTCAATATGATTAATAAAACATAAATTTTCAAAAACCTTACAACATTACTATGTCTATATTTATACAATCCCCAAATAATAATGGGTAACTCTAAAATTGAAAAATAGTAATTATATGTATAGGTTACATTTATTCCACGAGTAGACATCTTATATAATGCCGTCATATTTTTTATTCCATCTGGTAATGAAAGTACCAGAAAAACATATAGTAAAATACATATGTACCTTAGTTTTCTTTTTTCTATGACCATTTTCGTGAGAATCCCCCATACTATTTTTAGTTAATTATTTTCTAAATTTCTTCATCTTATCTCATGCAGCTTTTCCGCAGTACCCCTCCCAGAAATAGAATGTCAACATTACTTTATACTTTCCCGTCTCACCACTTAATTCGTTTTTCCGCAATAATATATCTCATTAACAACTTTCTGGATTATCGCAGAAAGTTGTTTTCTTGTCAGTTTCATGAATTCAATTCCATAATGTGCCGTCTAACCAACACCACTGAAAAAAATGCATAGTCCAGTTTATAATAGAGCAAATACCTCTTTGCAATCTGATTTAACTTAGAAGATTTAAGTTTTTTATCGAAAAAGCTTGTGCAATATCAGTAACAACTAATCCAAATTCCTGCATTCTTACCTTTGGTAAGAACCATGTATTATCAACAGTTCCCTCATTATCTATCTAAGAAGCTCTTATCCTTGGAAAAAGAATCTGTTGCAGCCAGGCTCCCTCTTAAAACATATTCCTATATTGTGTACTAGTCCGCCAAGTAACTAATCATATGGATGAATATAAGGTGCCGCCTTGGTAAATTGATTTCTCTATTCCCAAGTAATCTATAGTCATCCATATTAAAAATTATACCGATTGGGTGTGCTCTCAAATATGGTACTGGCATGAATGAATTTTCAAAAGCTATTTAATTTTATTGACAACAATTTCTTTTCTGTTATAGATTGCTATAAAAAATGCTTAAAATAACATTTTTATCCATCACACTGCCTCAATTCTTTGGTTCATATGTTTCTGGTGAATAGTGGATTACTCTCGTACCACCGTCCTCAAATTCAAACGGAATGTACATCAGGTCACGCATCGCCCAACGGACAGAATCTTGTCGATCCGGTTGTACATAAAACACAAGAAATCCACCACCACCAGCACCAAGCAGTTTTCCTCCCAACGCACCAGCAGCCATTCCCTTCATATACAACTCATCAATACTATTAGTTGAAACGGCAGCACCTGTCTGACGCTTCAGCTTCCATGTATGGTCGAGCATACGGCCAAAATCATCGAGATCAGCATACTTATCAGTCAACACACGCTCTGCATCATCCACCAATTTTAGCATTTCTTTGAGCTGTGCAGTTTTATCCTGCTTTCCAGCGGCATTTGCTTTTTGAACATCAGATGAGAAGCGAGTAAAGCCTGTGAAAAACATCATCAAATTCTGGTTTAGTTGCTTTTTTCGCTCTGGCGAGATAATAACAGGCAATACTTCATAACCATCTTCCTTAAAGTTAATACGATTAAAGCCGCCAAAAGATGCGGCAATCTGATCCTGCCAACCACCAACTTCTTTGCATAGATTGCGTTCCAGATAAATGGCCTCATCCGCCAGTTTTTTCTTGTCTGCATATTTTCCCTTAAGTGCATAGAAAGCGTTGAGCATTCCAACTGCAAAAGAACTAGATGTCCCCAGCCCCGATCTTGCTGGCAAATCAGCCTCATATGTAAGACGAATTTCATGCATATCCAACATCTTCATTGCATTACGAATGGCAGGATGCTGAATATCATCAATATTCGTCACGCGCTCAGTCCTCGAGTAGGAAAGTTCTGTAGAGTAATCAAAGAACCGTGGTAAGTGTCTAACGTTAACATAACAGTATTTATCAAAAGTAGTAGAAAGTATCGCACCTCCATTTTCCTTAAAAAAGCTCTCCATATCTGTCCCGCCGCCAAAGAATGACATGCGAAATGGTGTTTTTGTAATAATCATTTTTCGCTTCCTCTGCTTTCTTTTGCTGCTTTGATAGCTTCAAGAAATGCATAACCATTTTTTTCATCTGGCTCAAGATATGCACCTTCCGCCCATTCGTTCCACGCATTAATGACAATCATTGGCGAACCAATGGTTTCCGCTTTGCGAAGAAGACGTTTAAAATAGATATTAAATTTCTGTGCCGTTGTTCCCTGCATAATGATAGAATTGTAGCTCTTTCGTGGAGAATTATCCCAATCACAGAAACATCCCAAAATAGTACTATCGTCCTGATTTTCACGGTTCAAAATTCTTTGCCACAGAAGATCATAAGACGCCTTCGTCATAACAATTCCCTTTCGTCTCGGAAGTAGAAATTTTCGATTGACAAAATCAATCATGCGAGACTTCGACACTCTTTTAACTTTTTCTAATAGCTTTTCGTCATGAGCAAACGTATAATTAGGTTCTCTTGTCACTGTAGCAGAAAAACTTCCTTTCGTATCTGCATCGTGACGCCCAATGGTCTTTACAAAGTAAATACCTGGCAATCCAGCTTCCCTTGCCCATTTATCCCACAAGGAAAGGAACCTATCTTGTTCTGGAATTGCCCATGCATTGTAAATAGCGTACACTGGTTTTCCGTCAATTTTTATGTAACGTTTATCTTTAAAATACTGAAGACAATATTCAAACTGTATTTTCCAGTCTTTTTCCGTTCCGTACTTTTGTTCCCATACCACTGTATTGTCCTGACCAAACCAAGCTTTTCGCCATGACTCATTCGCCCAATAAAGATAAAACGGCAAATCCAGTGTCGGATCATCGCGAATCATTTCAACTGGAACATCCAACAATTTGCTTCCACAAGAGTAATACTGATAAATAGCAAATCCATCAATTCCATATTCTTTTGCAAGATTCATCTGCCAACGAATATTCTCTTTAATCGATAAATCATAATAGTTTTTATTAAGCGGAACGCGCGGCTGATTATGCCCTTTATAAAGAGGTTTTGCTCTTTTACATGCAACCCATTCTGTATATCCCTTCTCCCACCATTTATTATTGTAATCTGTTTCATAAAACTGTGGCAAATATAAGGCCACAACAAGAGGATTCTGTTCTCTAAAACTCATTCTGATTCTTCCTTTACCAGTTTATGTTGATATTCTTCAAAACTACCAATTACTCTACATGGCACACCGGCCGCAACAACTCCATCTGGAATGTCCTTATTCACTAAACTTCCAGCTCCAATAATAACATTATTTCCAATTTTCACGTCATAGAGAACCGTACTTTTGGCTCCAATAAAGACATTGTTCCCTATTGTAATACTTCCTTGACGCAATTTGTAATGATATTTTTTGTCCATATGATTAAACATCATACAAGTTATATCGTGATTGATAAATGTAACTCCACTTGCCACATGAACATTATCACCAAATGAAATCAAATATGGCTCTGTTCCAAAGTTCCACGGTTGCAAATAAACATGTTCACCAATGGCTTTAAAATAGTGTCTTTTTTTCAGATACTCAGCCCTCGAATATCCCCCCCCTAATAAAAATATTCGTATCATCATCAAATATCTTTGCAATCTATTCCACATGATGTACTCCCTTTATTCTTCCAACAGACTAACAAACCGCTCTACAGCACCACTTGTTGCATACTTCTTGCAGCCGTACTGATAAGCATATCTGCTCATCGCATCATACTTTTCTCTATTTAACTTCACAACTTCTTTCAGCTTTTCTGCAAACTTCTTATTATCTCCTGCTTCTACAAGATAACCGCTCTTCCCCGCATCTACCTGCTCCGGAATTGCACCAACAGCAAAAGCGATAACAGGACGACTATACTTATAGGCATCAATAATGATGCCAGACTGCGAAGCCGAATTATATGGAACGATTGTCCAATCACAATTAATAAACGCATCACGCATTTCTTCATCTGTTACGTAATCATTATTCAGCTTCACATTTTTCTCTTTCGCAAGCTGTTCAACAATTCCCTGCATCTGCGGATCAACTCGTCCTATCACATCAAATTGAATATCCGGGCACAGTCGGACAATCTCTAACAGGTTATCAGCACCCTTATAAGGATTGATTCTTCCAAAAAACAATACTCGCCCGCTATGTACCGGCGCTGTGTAAGCAGGATATCTGCGCCACAATTCCAGATATTTCACTCGATTAGCACTGATGCCATATCGATCAATCATATCCTGAATATATGTCTTATTACGTAACACAATCGTATCTGCAAATTTGACTACAGCCTTATTCATCAAATCAACCATCTTGACCTGGCTGTCACCTTCATGTGGAATGACTTCGTGAATTACTTGGTAGGTCTTGGCTTTTCCAGCCATCATCATAATCGGAAGATTCCACGTATGCAGACTCTCAAAATAAATAGCCTCAAAATGCTCTCTGTGAATACGATGAATAATCGAAACCAGCAGTAGAAGATTAAAAGTCTTCTTGGTTACACCAGGGCGTTCCGGGCAATCAACCAACCATGTGTGATCTGATTGCTTAAGTTCAACCTTTGGTGTTTTAATACATAGCAGGTAAGGATCCCAACCGCTTTGCATTTTTATCTCCTCATACATTCCAAACAACGTATCCTGATGATCCGCATTGTCAGAGAATGTCACCAAAAGTATCTTCCTCATCTGTTTCTCTCCCTCAAATCTATTTAACCAAACAGCCCAGACACGTTTCAAAAAGTCCGAGCCATTTCTTTATCTCATAAAACTCTTATAAAGATGTTAACTCAAAATCGGATTTATTATATCATGTTTCCGATTATGTGAAAAGCATAAAATCTTCACTTTCCAAATTAGCCATTTTTACATTTTTTCTTTCCCGATGGTTCCAACAGCACTTTCAATGTTGCTGCAATCACACTTAAATCCATCGCAAACGAATAGTTCTGGATATAGTAAAAATCCATCTTCAGCTGATTTTTCTTTGAGCTGCTATACTTACCGTGTACTTTTGCATAACCTGTTAATCCAGCTTTTACCGCCAAACGATAGCTGAATTCTGGCAACCTATCCGTGATTCTTTCTGCTGATTCAACAAGTTCGGGATATGGTCCTACTACTGCCATGTCTCCACGCAGTACATTGAAAAACTGCGGCAGTTCATCAAGATGTGATGCCATCAGGAAATATCCACCCCTGATCCACGGTGCAGGATCTTCAATTGTTTTTCCAATTTTTATCGTCCGAAACTTAAGTTGCTGGAAATGTTCTCCGTTTCTGGTCAGACATTCTCTTTTGGTAAAAATCGAACCCCCGTCAACAATTTTAATATACAGTGCAATCAACAAATACAGCCAAGACAATACCACAAGTACTATTACAGAAAAGAGAATATCAAATACTCTCTTTGCTACTCGCTGTTCTACCGTAAGACCACAATTTCTAAACAACTGTAAAGTCATATCTGACAGAGAAATTTTCTCTGAACTCATAAGCAGAATATCAGACATAGAAGTCTGACAATAGCATCTCTTTTTCTGCTCATAACAGTAACGAATATAAAAAGAACGCTCTTCCTCCGGCATGTCACCGAGCATAACTGATTCATGTTTAAGGATTTCTCTTTTTAGTGCTTCTCTGCCCTCTTTCAATGAAAGTTTTGTCTTCAGGTGATAACGCTCCCCCTGTTTATTCAGTTCCTGTTCCAAAGGGGCCGTATTCTGTTTGTCATAAATCAAAAGTACTTCATGTGCCGGATAAATATTGGCATAAAGCCAACGCACAATTACTGACCACCATAAACCGATAGTAAAATTTATTCCAGTCACCCAAAACATAGGAGTCGCATGCATCATAAATTTCCATCGACCAATCAGTGCCAGTTCAATATAAGTTGCCGCATTCACCAGAATCACTGTATACGCATGCGACAAAATCACTTCCATATATTGCTGATGAATAACGCGGAATGCCGAAAAAGTTTTTCCAATCAGCAGGTTCAGAGCTGCATACAGCACAAACAATGCCACATAGCCCCAGAACGAATACCTTCTTCCAATGATTCTCTTAAAGTTATAGTTCTGAAACCATACATGTGCAAATACATAAGTCCAGGAAGCAAGCAGTATTGCGGTCATTACCATAAGGAACAACTTCTTGAAGCGCTCTTTACGCATCATTAAACGATAGCTTCGCCACCAGAGCATAGAATACTTGCTCAGCCCATGGAATGTATAACTGGCCATATAAAAGATTCTCTGGGACGTTGGTACACCTACTTTGATATAAGTCTGCCAGTTCATATGGGCAGACTTGCCTTTTTGCCCGGATTTTGAAGCCAGTGCACGACGGTAGATCAGCAACGGTTCATCCACGCCATAGGCACATGGAACTTTTTCCAGAATAGCAAGCCACGTAGCAAAATCTTCATGAATTCCATCCTCTTCCGGCATAGGGAACTTCAACATGAGTTCTCTCCGAATCAGTACAGAAGAGCAGGAAATCACATTCTGTCCCAACAATTTACGACGGCCAATCTTTTCGGGAACATGAAGCACATGTGCGATCGTCATCCCATCATCTTCAATAAAAGCAGATCCGGCAAACAAAAACGCCGCATCTGGCTGTTTCTGCAATACTTTCATCTGTTTTTCCAGTTTATCTTCTCTCCAGAGATCATCGCTGTCAAGAAAAGCGACCCACTCTCCTTCTGCCTGTCGAATCCCATAATTACGTGTGGCAGCAGCTCCGGAATTCTGTGGATTCTGGAAAATCCGAATTCTTTTATCTTTTTTTGCAAGTCGTTGCATGCAGAAGTAAGTTTTATCTTTCGAGCAGTCATCAATGATCAATAGTTCCCAGTCTTCCCAAGTCTGGGCAAGGACACTGTTTACTGCTTCTTCAAGATATTTTTCACAGTTGTAAGCCGGGGTAATAATTGATATTTTCGGCATAGTTCCCCTTTCTTACTTTCCTAATAATTTACTTTTCTTCCTCATCACAGCCTGTTGTTTCCTGCATTGCTGTCGTCTGTCCTTCCGCTACTCCTTCTGTGCTTTCCGGCATAAATAAAATTTTTACAGTTGCAAACATAATCATGATATCATCCAGAAGATTGGGATGACTGATATATGTCAGATCCATCAGAAGTTTATCATATGGTGTTGTGTTATATTTACCATAAACCTGCGCATATCCGGTCAGTCCGGCTTTTGCCTGCAGACGAAGTCGGAATTCCGGCATAACTTTTTCATATTCTGCCGCAATAGATGGGCGCTCCGGTCTCGGACCAACAATTGTCATATCACCTTTTAAGATATTCAGCAACTGCGGCAGCTCATCAATTCGACATTTTCTGATAATATGTCCAACCGGTGTAATTCTCGGATCATTTTCTCCACTGGAAAGACGTGCCACACCATCTTTTTCTGCATTAACCTTCATAGAACGGAATTTCAGAACTCCGAACTCTTTGCCATCTTTTGTCAGTCGAACCTGTGAATAAAAAACAGGCCCCCTGTCATATGCTTTGATGGCAATTGCTGTAATGATCATAATCGGTGACAAAATAATCGTTGCAGCTCCGGCAATGATCAGATCTGCCAGTCTTTTAAAAAACAGGTATTCCGGCTGTGGACTGTATCTTCCGATCTGAAGCATCGGCAAATGGAACATATGCATCTGCTTTGCTCCACTCATCAAAACATCTCCTACTCGTGGGATAACATACACACGGATCTGGTGCTCCACACAGTATTTCAGAATCACATTTCTCTCATGGCTGTGAATACCACTGAGAAATACGGTCTCCATCTCATCCAGTTTCTCAAGATTCTGGAGACAATCTTTTACCTGTACAATCTCTTTTACTTCAAATTTCTGCTCCATATCATACTGGTTGATGAGCTTCTCCATTCCTTCGCGCACATCATACACAATCATAGTCTTTCGTGGCGGAAATGTTCTGAAGTACCAGTGATGTGCCAAAAAGCTCCATACAAAGGAAAGTACAATCTGTCCCGCAATTGCCAGAATTCCCGGGATCAGATTCGGAAACCCTTTTACAAGCAGTGCGATTACCAGATAACTGATACCATCGGTAACTAATGCAGCCAGTACCTGACTGTAGACCATTTCTGAAATACGGTTTATAGAAACCAGAAAGGCATTGTAAATTCGTGCAAAAATGAAATATACAATCATAAAAAGGGCAATCATCAGAATATTTCCCTTATTATAGAAGCTGTTCTCCATCTGTTTCAGATAATACCCATACCAGCAGCATGCAAATGGTATCGTTATACAGATAATATTCAGCACTTTGACAATACGCAGAGGAATATCATGTGCAAACAATTTGGTCGTCTTTTGTTTTTCTTCCATACCAATCTCCTATTACTTTTCATTCTTCTCTTGCTGTTTTTCATAAGATATTTTTTCCATAAAATGTTATGAAAATACAGATTTTACCTGTTCTTTTATGTCAACAACCAATATTATAAATAATCCGTCCAAAATGTGCAACCGTTTTCGACATATTTCTCGAATGCTCGACACATTTTGTTCATATCTGACATAAAAGCGACATAATTGGAGATATAAGTTATGAAATCCTTTTGTTTTATTCTACCACAGTTCTCTTTACGCTATCAAGACTAACAGTACTCCCAATTACTCCATCTCATATCTTTCTATTACACAGCTATGTTTTTTTGTTTTTCTGTCATAATTAATTCCGGCAAGAAGCAGGTTACCATGATAATCTCTCAACGCATCTACGTATTGCTTTTTCTTAATCTGGTCGATTGCTCCTTCCACACATTTATCCCACTTCAATTCGATTACTGCCGCAGGTTTTTCTCCATATAATTTTCTCGGAATAAAGCAGATATCTGCAAATCCTTTACCCGAAGGCAATTCTCTGATAATCGTATAGTATTCTCGTGCAAAGTAGAATGCCAGATTAATCGTGCAACTCAGAAAATTTTCGTCATTATACTGCAGTATTGAAATTTCCCGATGTGCACGGTCTATTCCCTCAGCTACCGCAGCTGCATCCATATCCCATAATGCCTGCAGCAGTTTTTTTGATGCTTCTACGGACTGAATCACTTCACTCCAGTTCATCGTGCTAATCGCATTTACGTACTCCTGCGAAACTTCTTTATTGGGAATCCCAACCGTTTTGTCCGGCCAGTGATAGCTCAGATATCCCAGATGAACCAACAGTGTCAGTACATCATCCCTTCCCTGAAAGGATGTCATATCATTTGAAAAAGTCCCTGTATTGATATGGATTTTCTCACCTGCCAGCATTTTTATAACAGCCTCTTTTAATCCATCGTAGTTCATGCAAATATAAGCCTTCAGAGCTTCATATGTTTCTGTCTGGTTCCAGTAATTGTCAAAAATGCCGCTGATCATTGCATCCACTACGGATTTCGGATTATACATCGCATAAGTTTTTTCACACTGTCCCTGCGTCACAGTCAGTTCATAACCATTATACCATGCCTTTGCTTCCTCAAAACTCCGGTTATACTTGCTGCAAAGCTCACGCACTTCTTCTTCCGTAAATCCAAAAAACTCAGCCATTTCTCTTGGATTAAGCATAGAATATTCAGAGAACATATTCAACGCAGAATGAGAACCGTATTTTTTGATTGGCAAAATTCCGGTCATATAGGCAAGTGCAACATAATCCTTATCTTTTAACCACATTCTGAGAAAATCAAGATATTTTCTCTGTGATTCTTTATCCTGTTTGTATTCACGAAACAGGCAGTCCCATTCGTCAATCAATATAACAAACTGACATTTTGTTTCTGCATAAATATCCTGCATCGCAAATACAAGGCGATCACTGTCCATATACTCCGGATATGCTTTTTTTAGTTCTTTGAGCAGGCGATTCTGAAGAATATGCAACATTTCCTCAACACTTTCGCTCATACTCAGAAATTCCTGCATATTAATTTTTATCACATCATACTGATTCAAATGTTTCCTATATGACTGCTCCTGACTGATTTTTAATTTATCAAATAAATACGCTGCATCCTGTTCTCTTCCATAATATGCTGCCAGCATATCTGCGGCTGTTGATTTTCCAAATCTCCGGGGACGGCTTACGCACATATAACGCTGCATAGTCCGAATATATCTGTTTGCAACAGCAATCAGTCCACTCTTATCAACAAAAATCTGAGAATCCAGAATCATTTGAAATGCCTGGCTTCCCGGGTTCAGATAATTTCCCATTATATGCACACCTCTTTTCGTTCTACTGCCACTCTGCGTTCTTCATCCTTCCTGTCCATAGTGCCTTTATTGATAGTTTACCACACACCGCTCTGTTCTGCCATCTTTTTAAACAAAAAGCATCACCCTCTGCTTCTCTCCGAACCAGAACAGGTGATGCTTCGTCATTTGTGTTTTCTTTTATTCTACGGTTACGCTCTTTGCAAGGTTTCTCGGTTTGTCGACATCGAGGCCTTTTGCAACGCTGACATAATAGCCAAGGAGCTGGAGTGGGATCACTGCCAGGGAAGTTGCAAAGTGCGGGTCTGTTTTTGGAATGTAGACGGTAAAGTCTGCTGTATCTTCTATATTATAGTTGCCGAATGTGGTCAGGCCCATCAGGTATGCGCCACGGCTCTTGCATTCTACCATATTGCTGACGGTCTTTTCGTAGAGATCCGGCTGGGTAAGCACGCCGATGACCAGAGTACCGTCCTCTACCAGGGAAATGGTTCCGTGTTTCAGCTCGCCTGCTGCATATGCTTCAGAATGGATATAGCTGATCTCCTTCATCTTGAGGCTACCCTCCATGCAGATTGCATAGTCGATACCACGACCGATAAAGAACACGTCTCTTGCATTTGCCTGTTTGGATGCAAACCACTGAAGTCGTTCTTTGTCGTCGATGATACGCTGAATCTTATCCGGCAGTGTTTCCAGTTCCTGAATATAGGCCGTATACTGTTCCTCTGTGATCTGCTCTCGGACTTTTGCAAACTGGATGGCAATCGTATAGGAAGCGATCAGCTGTGTGCTGTATGCCTTTGTTGTGGCAACGGAAATTTCCGGACCAGCCAGTGTATAGAATACATTGTCAGCTTCACGGGCAATGGAAGATCCGACTACGTTTACGATACCGAGTGTACGGATTCCCTCTTTTTTGCAGAGGCGCAATGCTGCAAGGCTGTCTGCGGTCTCTCCGGACTGGCTGATCACGATTGCAAATGCTTTGGAATCCAAAATCGGGTTACGATAACGGAATTCGGAAGCAAGTTCAACACGAACCGGGATTCTTGCCATATTTTCAATCACATACTGTGCCGCCATTCCTACATGGTATGCGGAACCACATGCAATGATGTAGATCTGGCTGATCTCACGGATATCGTCATCTGTAAGGTTCATTTCAGAAAAATCAATCTTACCTTCTTTGACTACAGAGTTGAGTGTATCTCTGACTGCCTTCGGCTGTTCATGGATCTCTTTCATCATGAAATGCTCGAAGCCGGCTTTTTCGGCTGCCTCTGCATCCCAGTCGATCACTTTCATTTCTTTCTGGATTTCTTCACCGTCAAGGTTGTAGAAAGTGATTTCGCCCTTGCGGACGCGTGCCATCTCAAGGTTTCCGATATAATATACATTTCTGGTATATTTGAGGATAGCCGGTACATCGGATGCCACATAGGACTCTCCGTCAGCCACACCAAGGATCATCGGGCTGTCTTTACGTGCCACATAGAGCTCTTCCGGATAATCTTTGAACATAAGCTCCATTGCATAGGAACCACGGATACGTACCATTGCATGATTGATTGCATCTACCGGTGTTCCTTCGTATTTCTTGTAATAGTAGTCAACCAGTTTGACAGCTACTTCTGTATCCGTCTCAGAATAGAAAGAATATCCCTTGCGCAGAAGTTTGTCTTTGAGTTCCTGATAGTTCTCGATAATACCATTGTGAACAGCTACGACATTTCCGTCATCGCTCACATGCGGATGTGCATTGTTTTCAGATGGTTCTCCGTGAGTGGCCCATCTGGTATGTCCGATACCACAGGTTCCCGGAACAGCCTCCCCGTTGTTTGTTTTTTCGGAAAGACCTTTCAGTCGGCCTTTTGCCTTGATCACAGTTGTCTCTGCTTCCCCGTCACGGACAGCAATACCTGCAGAGTCATATCCACGGTATTCAAGTTTGGAAAGTCCATCTAACAGGATCGGTGCTGCCTGATGATTTCCTGTAAAACCTACAATTCCACACATAAATTTTCTCCTCTTCTCTTTTGCTTACTATATGCAGTCAAATACTATAATGTAAAAAATAAGCATGATTATATAAATAACAATTTTTCGTCTATCATAGCACAAAATTTCTGAGAGTTCAACCGGTTAATCGCCCGTGCCTCCCTTTTCACCTCAGCGCAGGATGATATAGGCACTGTAAAACAGATACATTGCAACCATCGTGATTCCACCTGCACGGGTAATTTTTCTTTTTGTTGTCGCCAGTATCCATACGACCACGGTAAATGCCATGAGTACCGCAATATCGATCACGTTTTCACGGATCAGCGAAATCGGGCTGATGGCAGATGCTATGCCAAGGACCATCAGAATATTAAAGATATTGGAACCTACCGCATTTCCTACTGCCATATCCACTTCGTTTTTGCGTGCCGCCACTACAGATGTCACCAGTTCCGGAAGAGACGTTCCGATAGAAACGATCGTCAGTCCGACTAATGTCTGACTCATTCCGAGGTCCAGTGCGATCCGGCTGGCTGCATCGACAGTCAGATCTCCGCCAAAAGCAATAGCTGCTGCTCCGCCGATGATACACACAATACTCCTGGAATATGGCATAACCGGAAGCTCTTCTGTTTCCTCTACTGCCTCAAGTTCTACTTTTTCACCTTCTGCCCTCGCCTTCATCGCTGCCCGGACCATTGTAAAAATATAGACTGCAAATAAGAACAGAAAAATGATTCCGTCCAGATGCCCCAGTGTCATTCCCATTGCATCCCCAAATGCCAGATAGCCAAGGCCAAGGAGAAGCAATGCACAGAGCAGAGAAAGTGGAATATCCCTCACGATCGTAGCACGCTGTACCAGGATCGGTGTCAGAATAGCACAGGTCCCGATCACAAACATCAGATTAAAAATATTGGAGCCAACGACATTGCTGACTGCCAGTTCGTTGTTATGCACGAGCGACGCAGTCACACTGACTGCCGTTTCCGGAAGGGACGTTCCCATTGCCACGATCGTCAGTCCGATGATGATCGATGGAACTTTCAGTCTTTTTGCGATGCTGGAGCTTCCCTCCACAAAAAAATCTGCGCCTTTGATCAGAAATACAAATCCAATGAGCAGAAATACCAGAACCAGTACGAACGGTGCGTTGTTTACAAATTTTTCCATAAAGCCTCCTGTTGTTGTAGTTTGTTCTTCAAAATGTTATACTTTCTGCTGAGCATTATCGCACATTATAACAAGGAGAACAAGACATGCAGATTACAAAACCTGTTTTTTATAAAGAATTTTCCTGCATTGCAGGAGCCTGTCCGGATACCTGCTGTGCCGGATGGCAGATCATGATCGATGACAGAAGCCTGAAAAAATACCACAGATACAAAGGTGTGTTCCGCAACCGCCTGCACAACGACATTGACTGGAAAGAACAGTCTTTCAGACAGTATGACCACCGCTGTGCCTTTTTAAACGAGGAAAATCTCTGTGACATGTACAGCGAGGCCGGACAGGACATGCTCTGTGATACCTGCCGCAAATATCCAAGACATATTGAAGAGTTTGAGGGGCTTCGCGAGTATTCCCTGTCACTTTCCTGCCCGGAAGCTGCAAGGATCTTTCTTTCTCACAACGAAAAACTCACCTTCGTGACCAGAGAAGTTCCGGCTCCAGAAGAAACATATGATGATTTCGATTATCTGCTGTTCACTGCACTTATGGACACCAGAGAGTATCTTTTCACAATCCTTCAGAACCGGTCTGTCCCTGTAAAGCTGCGACGCCAGAAACTCCTGGCCTGCACACATGACTTCCAGCTGAGTCTGGATAAAAATGAACTGTTTCAGTGGGAGGATATCCGACAGCGCCATCTGAATTCCGGATTTGGAGATCGTTTTCAGGAAAAGATTTCTGCATGGAGCACAGGCAATGCAGAAACTGCTGATCGTAACGACCGTATTCTTCTTGTTCTGTATAAGCATATCTGGAAGACGGTCATTCCTCAGATGGAGGTTCTGCGTCCGGGCTGGCATGCATATCTCCAGGATACACTGACTCCTCTTTATACTTCCTGCAAAAATGATGCAGATCTGCTGGCGGTTTACAGGGAATTCGAAGCAGCTTATCCCGCCTGGTCGATTCAGGAGGAGCAGCTTTTGCTTTACTGGATCTATACATACTTCTGCGGTGCCGTTTATGATGACCGGATCTTTGCCAAAGTCAAAATGGCGGTGATCTGTACTTTTATAATCCACGAACTTGCAGTTGGCACTTTTCTGCGAAATGACCGGAAGTTTTCATTTGAGGAGATGGTTTCCATCTGTTACCGCTTCTCCCGTGAGCTGGAGCATTCGGATCCGAACCTGAATGAGATGGAGCGGCTGATGGATGAGGCAGAGATCTTTCGGTTTGAGAATCTGCTGATCATATAGAAAATTTGAGGGGCATTCCATGATGGAAGTGCCCCTTGCGTTTTATATGATTTCTTCCCGCATCAGAAAACCCATTGTGGATCCTCTGCTTACAAGAAAATTCAGAACAGCCATTACCTTTTTGCGTCTGCGTTCATCTGTCCGCAATGTAAACTTTTCTCTTTTGATCAGGTCATTCATGTATTCTTCTATATAATACTGTGTATTATTGGGCAACACTGCCTTGCCCAGATGCGAATTGGAACTTATGATGGTATACAGCCATTCCAGTCCCTCTTTCGAAAACATGTCTTTTCCTATTGAATTCAACACATAAGAAACCGAATATAAGGTTGCCGGATGAGCACCGATTTTAACTGCTGCCATTCTGTAAAAGTTTGCCCTTTCATGTTTCAGGGAATCCCAAGAGGTACTCTTCTCCGCCCGTATACCATTTGCCATAAGATAATTTTTTATGACTTTTGTGTCCTGTGCTCTGAAGATATACGGCTGAAGCAACTTCCACATATTCCAGAATGCCGCATATCTCGGTCTCTGCACTTCACAGTCAGTCATCTCCCAGATCCAGCTGGCAAATGTGTCTTTCATACAAATACATGGCATCAGGTTCCGGACAAGTTTACTCTGGTTGTCAGGCGACAAATCTAATGCATAGTCCGCCAGCCATCCCACATACGCACGTTCTTGTTGATAATTTCTGCGTACTCCTGTTTCTTTTGTATCTTTATCAAATATTCTTCCCCAGATTTTCTGCCCTGTTCTTATTACAAATGCGAAGTTACCCTCATCCTCTTTATTCAATAATTCATGAAAAAACAACAACTGGTTAAATGAGAGGGTGTCTGTATTTATCTGATCAATCGCTTCTATTTCTTCCGCAAAGTCCTTTTCTATGAGGTTCTTATTTTCTTCAAGAAATGTCTCCAACCGATCCTTTCTCTCATACTTCTGATAATTTTTTCGGTATATCGGATATAGATGGACATAAGTAAACAGAATTTTCCATGCTGCCTGTCGATCCTGCACCCACAGGATTTCCGCAACACAGGATGGAAGGATTTTCCAGTCTCCTCCATGCCCCAGCAATGTTCCCAGCAGCAGAAACATAGGGTTCTCCCAGTCTGCTGACAAATCTTCACAGGAAATCATTTTTGTCAGCTCCGGAACTACCATTTTTGCTGCATCCCCAAATGCATATTCCTTTTCAGATACGAGGGTCTCTGTGCTTACCACCTGTATAACTGCCTTACAGTAAGTAAGTTCTTCTGTTGAAAGATTTTCATTAAAATCACGTAAAAGCACCACACAGGTATAAATTGCCGCTGACAGATCCATGAAATCAGATATGTGGTTTTCATTTTTCAAAATTTCCTGCATCTCTACATATGCATTCTCAGGATGGTCTTCATATTTTGTATATTTTTGGTAATTCTCCGTTTTCTTTTCATATCGTGCCCAGGACCAGAGATTTAATTCCATATGTCCATATATCTGTTCTCTTTTTTTCTCCACATTTTTACTTAATTCTACCAGTTCATCAGGCATACAGACTTTCAAACCCAGATATTTCTGGTTTTCTCTTTCAATAATCTCCGGTTCCCCGTGATACTGTCTGAGGTCCATCCGATAATATGCATATCTGTAATCCGGATTCCAGTTTTCACTATCTTTCGTTGTCTGATCAATCGCCTCATACAACGTATCCATGCGGCAGTTAAATTCACTTTTTGACAGCCCGTCACTTTTTATCTGATATCCCATGATTACCTGTTCAAAGCTTATTTTTCGAAACTCCAGCTTATCGCTTGTCCTTCGTTCTTCCTTAAATACCTCTGTTCCCGGCAGCCAGCCCCTCATTGGCTTCATACTTTGATCGTATACCTGCCGCTTAATATCATAATGAAAAATTTCTTTTGTCTTAAGCAAAATACAGCTTATATCAAACAATTTTTCCGGATAAGCTTCTACAATGCTCAGCACTGTCGCTGTGACCGCCACATTATTACTGTTTTTCAGCAAAAACATACAATGCTGTTTTATAACTATTTCCGGGAAATTTTTTGCAACTTCCAGCAATCTTTTTTCTAATGCCATCAACACGCATTCCAGCACATTCGGATTTGGCATAGTTCCCCGATACATTTTCCAGAGTCTCTCACTGCAGATCTGTTTTACTTTTTCCGTTTCAGAAAAGATAATTTCAATCTCCTGACAATCACCGTCTCGCTTTGCCCGCGAAGAATCCCGATAACACTCCGATGCATAATTTAACAGATCTACAATAAACTGAAGGCCTGTTTCTGGTGCGGCATGCAGCAGAGAATATACAGGTGTCTGTAATGCACTATCCGGATAATAGTTAAGATGTGCTTTGAGCCCAAAATGCGATTCAAGCCCTGTCGTTTCCCACATATTTTCCGGATTCTGCTCCTTCCAATAACCACTCAGCAGTTCTGCCAGCAGTTCCGGAAGGGCAGTGCCTATCATTCCACATTCCACTACGTTTGATGCCGCCTTTTCAATCAGGGAAGCATATTCTGTTCTGTGATCAAATGCCTCTTCTCTGAGTACTTCCTCAAAAATTTCTTTCAGTTCTTCTTTTATCTCCATTGCCGCATTCAGAATGATCTGATCCAGTTTTTTATAGGCAGCATTGTTTTCCAGTTGATATTTGCGTGAAGTTTCTTCATATATTTTCTTTCTCAGATACAATGCCGTCAAACCGGCTGCCCTCGTTGTTTCTCCTCTTCGTTCTGCCTGTGTCCATACATCTAAAGCCTCCGTCACCACCGGTATATTTTCTTCCGACCAGGGAATCCAGTTCCGATTTTCATAAATATATCGCAAAAGCGTTTTCCATGCCGGTCCACTCGGACGTGTAAACCTGTACCGGCTGATTCCTGTTTCTTCCTGTTTATGAAGCAGTTCCAGAAGTCCGGGATTGATTCCGCCTTTACATGCCGTGTTTAACATAAAAAGGATTCTGGTAAAAAATCTGTCTTCCGGCTGGCTTAACAATATATGCAAGACAGACTCTGCCTCATCACTTTCGGAATTCATCAGTGCGATCAGCGTTTCATCCTTCCACTCCTGTCCCAGATCCTCATCCTGCAAAATATCTGTCAGAAATTCCAGCATGTCGTTGTCGCTGTCCGCCAGCTGCATTTCCAGCCAGGTCCGGTACATTTTTCTTCCTCTCAGCGAATCTCCCAGACCATCAAAAAACATCTTGCCGGAACATTCTTCATATTTGAGCCGTCTCGTAAACATGTGATTGGATACAATTTCTTCGTATACATCATGCCCCATCATCCAGGCTTCCCTGTTTTCCTGATATGGTGCGATAATCCCACTGGCTTCCAATGCTTCAACTGCTTTTGCATCGTCTGTAGCCTTAATCAAATAGGTATATCTTTCATGTAAAAGCATATCGCGGACCATATGCTCAATAAATGCCTCTCTTTTGGCCGGCAGATTGTCATATTGTTCAGAATTCCTGCGAATAACCTGACTCCAGATTTCCTCTCGGAACAGTGTCACATTCATCTCCGCATCTTTGGCCTTAGGTCTCAGATTCAAGTACAAATTCAAATAAAACAACTTACACAACAATTCCTGCAGTTTTGCATCCGCCGGCAATAGAAACTGATACTGCGTACTCAATTCAGACAGTACGTTCTTCTCCAACTTCAAAATCTCGTGTTCACTGTATGTATAATTTTCCAGAAGCAGATGGCAGAAACTGTCTTTATAAAATGTCCGGATGGTCAGAATCACTTTCCAGCCATGATCTAAAAACTGATGCAAAATAGACTCAAACACCTGAGGATATCTTGCGGTGCTGTATTTCTCTGCAGAATCTATGACACATAATCTGTATTTTTCATTTTTGTATAATCCAAACAGATCTTTCAGACGGTAATTCGGATCTTTCAGAAACAAAGTTTCGTCTTTTACATCCAGATCTCCTGCCGAAAACACCAACGCTATTTCGTCTTTTGCATGTTCATCCTTTTCCATGAGGAATTCTTTTATTACCGCAGATTTTCCGGTACCGGCATCCCCATACAGAATCAGTACCTGCTCGTCTGATTCCTGAAAATCCATAAGTTTCTGGTAATTCTGAGGGACTTTCACCTCTTTATCCCCATATCTTATCGCAGAATGAATATGTCGCAAGACAGAGTTTTTGCGACTCATAATATCTTCATAAAACCGGTCAAGTCCTGGCTCCGGATTAAAATACCGGTCTCTCACATAGCTGAATTCTTCAAGAAGCAGCATCTTTTCCAGATGACTCTGCACTCTCCATTCGATTTCAATACCGCGATCCCTTCCGTATTTTTCAATACGCACCTGATATTCCGGTTTTTCTTTTTCTTTACTGCTGCTCGCAGAGAATTCTTTATTTATATAAAAAATCAAACGGTCAAGTCCTTCATATTTTCTCCATGCACCCTCAATTGCGGCTTCAAGCTCTGCCTCTTTTGATGCCACAGAAGTACCCGCATCATAATATTTCGCCTGAAATCCAACCTTATGTCCATCACCGGTGTCCACCGGCTGTGTTTCAATATACGGTTGATTGCGGTATCGAAAAATTCCATAGTTCTGCTTAAATTCATAACAAAAAAGAATATACGCGAGCTCTTCAAACGCAGCTCGCGTATTCGCGGAAAACTTATATTCAAATACTTTCCAGTCAACTGACAGATTCATGCCCTCTTCCTCCTTGCCGTGGAAACGGCGGCTTAAAGTTAAAATAGTACGGAAGTTTACCGTATACGTTTCCTGCTTATTTTTTATTAGATTATTTTGCCAACACTACTTTACAGTTCTTTTTATAGCAGGCAATTCCATACTTAATGATATTCCGCATGCCGTCCTCTTTCAGTCTGGCAGCATAATCTCGTTCTTCAATCTGTTGCAGGGCTTTCTCACAGGCTGCATCCATATTACCATCTTCTGCATATTTCAGTTCAATGACAATACCTGTGCGGTTCTTTGGTACTTCCACAAGAATATCGCTGTACCCGGTTCCTGATTCGGCATTTGACCTGACAAGCCAGTTTGACTTATATCCCAGAAGTCCCAAAAGGATTCCATGGTAAAAGTTCTCTTTTTTTGCAGACGCAGTATCCCGAATGCTGATCGTATTCCACAGGTAATCGCTGAAGATTTCTTCTATTTTCTCTGGATTCTGCTCTGGAAATGCCTCACAAAACTGATTCAGTGTCTCTCCATCTTTTCTGGATACATCGCGGAACCATTCCCGAATCTGTAAAATAAATAATTCTCTTATTTCATTGTTTGGAATAGTTAAGCGATATTTTTTCCCCTCCTGGCCATGCTGTGTCAGGTATCCGGTCGTAAAAAGAACGCTCCACAGATTTTCGATGCTGCTATCTAACTCATTATATGTCAATTCCTGGTGAATTTCTTTTACGATTTCCTCGCCAGCAATCAGACGTTCAATCTCATCGCGTGTCTGAGTGTCTGCCTTATCAATAAACCTGCGTACCATTGCATTACCACTCGTATTAGACCAGTAATCCTGTGGCAGTGCATTTGGATCTGCTTTCAAAAGATCGCAGTAATTAATCACATCCCACGGACAATACACTTCCACATTTCCAAAACGATATCCATCATACCACTCTTTCACTTCTCCATAATGCTCAGATAAGCCATAATATTTCAGCATATCCTTCACTTCTGTATCCGTAAATCCAAAATACTCGTCAAATCTCACGTCCGTAAGCGTCAGCACTTTCAGATTATTAAGACCAGTAAAAATACTTTCTTTCGAAATTCTCAGACAGCCTGTCAATACAGCAAAATACAGATTCGGATTCGTTTTTAATGCATTGCCAAATATATTTCTGATCAACAATACCATTTCATCATAATATCCATACTGAAATGCCTTATCCAATGGCACATCGTATTCATCAATCAGAAGTATGACCGGCTTCCCATAATGTTTGCAGAGCAATGATGACAAACGCAGCAAAGATTTTTCCAATGCTGTATCAGACATTCGAAAATCTCCCGTCTCATCTACACCAATCAATGCTCTGTAAGATTTTTTCTCTTCATCTGTAAGATTACTGCTCTGTGTCAGAAAATAAAATCTGCCCGCCTCTTCTCCCAGAATATCCTTCAAAGATTTTTTTGCATTTTCAAAAGTCAATCCCTCTACGCTCTTTAAACTGATAGAAATCACCGGAAACTGTCCCATATACTTCTTACAAAGTTCTTTCTTTTTCGAAATCTTTAATCCGTCAAACAATGCAGGATTGCCATCGATTTCAAAGAATGCCTTCAGCATACTCATATTTAAAGATTTGCCAAAACGTCTTGGACGGGTGAAAAGGTTTACTTCACTCCGATTCTTCAACAGTTCTTCAATCATTTCCGTTTTATCTACATAGTAAAATTCTTCCCTGTCCATTTTTTCAAAAATGTCGATTCCAATTGGCAGTTTTTTTCTCTCTGTCATTCCTGCTATATCCTGCTCACCTATTTCTTTTCCCGAATAAATACAATACATTCTTTACCCTCTCACATGTTTTGGTTTCAATAACCACTCAATTTCATTCACCATTCACCTCTAAAAACTGTTTTCATCTCAACACTACTTTACAGTTCTTTTTATAGCAGGCAATTCCATACTTAATGATATTCCGCATACCGTCCTCTTTCAGTCTGGCAGCATAATCTCGTTCTTCAATCTGTTGCAGGGCTTTCTCACAGGCTGCATCCATATTACCATCTTCTGCGTATTTCAGTTCAATGACAATACCTGTGCGGTTCTTTGGTACTTCCACAAGAATATCGCTGTACCCGGTTCCTGATTCGGCATTTGACCTGACCAGCCAATTTGACTTATATCCCAGAAGTCCCAAAAGGATTCCATGGTAAAAGTTCTCTTTTTTTGCAGACGCAGTATCCCGAATGCTGATCGTATTCCACAGGTAATCGCTGAAGATTTCTTCTATTTTCTCTGGATTCTGCTCTGGAAATGCCTCACAAAACTGATTCAGTGTCTCTCCATCTTTTCTGGATACATCACGGAACCATTCCCGGATCTGTAAAATAAATAATTCTCTTATTTCATTGTTTGGAATTGTTAAACGATATTTTTTCCCCTCCTGGCCACGCTGTGTCAGGTATCCGGTCGTAAAAAGAACGCTCCACAGATTTTCGATGCTGCTATCCAGTTCATTATATGTCAATTCCTGGTGAATTTCTTTTACAATCTCCTCGCCAGCGATCAGACGCTCTATCTCATCACGTGTCTGAGTGTCTGCCTTATCAATAAACCTGCGTACCATTGCATTACCACTCGTATTAGACCAGTAATCCTGTGGCAGTGCATTTGGATCTGCCTTTAAAAGATCACAGTAATTAATCACATCCCACGGACAATACACTTCCACATTTCCAAAACGATATCCGTCATACCACTCTTTCACTTCTCCATAATGTCCAGATAAGCCATAATATTTCAGCATATCCTTCACTTCTGTATCCGTAAATCCAAAATACTCGTCAAATCTCACGTCCGTAAGTGTCAGCACTTTCAGATTATTAAGACCCGTAAAAATACTTTCTTTCGAAATTCTCAGACAGCCTGTCAACACAGCAAAATACAGATTCGGATTCGTCTTTAATGCATTGCCAAATATATTTCTGATCAACAATACCATTTCATCATAATATCCATACTGAAATGCCTTATCCAATGGCACATCGTATTCATCAATCAGAAGTATGACCGGTTTCCCATAATGTTTACGAAGCAGTGATGACAATATCTTAAGACTTGATGTAAGCACTTCTATTGACATATCAAAAAGTCCGGTTTCTGAAGTTCCTACCGTTGTAAGCTGCCTGTACATTTTCTTATCATTTTCTGATAAAACAGTACTTCCTTCCAAAAAATAAAATCTCAATGCTTCTGTTCCTATAACCGTTTTTAATGCAGCACAAGTTGCCGCAAAAGTCAATCCCTCTACGCTCTTTAAACTGATAGAAATCACAGGAAACTGTCCCATATACTTCTCACAAAGTTCTTTCTTTTCCGAAATCTTTAATCCGTCAAACAATGCAGGATTGCCATCGATTTCAAAGAATGCCTTCAGCATACTCATATTTAAGGATTTGCCAAAACGTCTTGGACGGGTGAACAGATTCACTTCACTCCGATTCTTCAACAGTTCTTCAATCATTTCCGTTTTATCTACATAGTAAAATTCTTCCCTGTCCATTTTTTCAAAAATGTCGATTCCAATTGGCAGTTTTTTTCTCTCTGTCATTCCTGCACCTCCAACAGACCAAGTTATCGGAATATTACGGAGCAATTTCCTATAACGTAAAAAAGTTCCACGCCATCATTCATAAAATAATGATAGCATGAAACTATTTTTGCGTAAAGTCGAATTTAGAGCCCGGTTTCAACCGCGTATCCCATTCCGAGCAGGCACCAGAACACTGGCGAAACAGCAAGGTTGGAATCATTCAGCAGTCCCATCAGCCAGAAGCTGACCACCGCTGCCAGAATGACCAGCCGCAGCCATCCTTTCTTTTCTTTTTTATGGTTTCTGATCCAGAGAAACAGATACTGTCCCCAGAAGATCAGCAGACAGATCAGTGAAAGAATCCCTGTCTGGAGCGCGGTCTGCAGATACATACTGTGTGCCTTTGTCGGAAGCTGCTGATACATGCCAAGACCGGTATTTGCTTTCATAACATAATCCGACTGCGGGAATACCGCTGCAAAAGTATCCGGCCCGCTACCCCAGAGGATACATTTTTTTAACAGCGGGATCGTTCTTCCCCAGATATATCCTCGCCCGGACAACATTTTCTCATGACCTTTGAGTACCGCCGGTGCGTTCTTTATCTCATCCGCTTTCTGATACTGATTGAGAAACACATACTTTTCCGCATAATCTTCTTTATAAAAGATCCAGTCCACATCCAGATACTGTACCGTTATGTACTGTACATTTCCCTGTGTATAAGTATCAAAGGCAAGTTCACTGTATAGGGTATCCTGGAATCGAAAGCTCTCTGTTGTATCATCCCAGTTCGCCGTCAGCGTTGTTTTTCCATCTTCGATTCCCTGCAGCATCTGACCCCATTCTGTCAGCTCCGGAACCAGTTCCAGTTCATGTCCTTTGTACTGCAGAGTCACACCTGTATCTCCTGGTTCCATTGCCTGCAGATCGTATTGTTCTTTTTCTGTCATACTTTTCAGACCATCAGACAAAGCCTGATTCTGTGCCATATCATAGCCTTTGATTCCTACACAGAGTAAGACAAGACAGATGCCTGCACAAATCCATTTCTGATTGCCTCTGATTTTTTTGATACAGAACATAAATGCTGCTGCCAGAAGCAGGATCCCGCACACCAGAATTCCTGTTTTGGATCCGCTTCCATACAGGCAGACCGCCAGTATCACACACAGAACAATTTCTGTAATTTTTCGAATTCTGTTTTTTTCTTTTATGGCAAACAGGAACACCACCGGAAGAACCATCGCCAGATAAACGCCCGCATAGTTCGGTGTATATGCTGCCATGTACACTGTGGAGCTCCCATTCCCTGCATACAGAAACTGAAGATTGTCTTTTGCATAAGAGCCGAGCCCCAGCGTCATCAGCACTTTACCCAAAGCACTGGCAAAAAAATCTTTGCCGGCAAACTGGCTGAGACCAATCATTCCCTGGCATGCCGCCCCGCAGAGCAGTGCATACAGAATGACTTTGACATCCTCCATGCTCTCTATCACCTGCACACTGTAGAACACAGTCACCACATACCCCAGCAAAACCCAGACAGATTCATATTGCTGCCACATTCCCTTCAACGACAGTGTCTTATCCGCGGACAGGACCGTAGACAGCACCACCAGTATTGCATAGATATATAATGGAATAAAATATTTCCCGTGATGAAGCTTTTTGCCGCGGATCAGTACCCTGTCAGTCAGCATTACCAACATCCAGAGTACCAGTGCCAAAAAGGCGATACTTTTTCCATACATAAAGAAATCATATTGAAACTCGCCGTCCGGAAACCAGGAATACTGTCCCAGACTGACTGCTACTTTGCAGCCCACGGAGATCAGTGGCTGCAATGTTACCAACAACAGTAACGGCAACAGATCTCCGCGAAACCATTTTGATTTACTTTTCATTTAATGTTTTTTATTTCCTTTTATTTCTGTTTTATCTGATATACAACAGATGCTCTCCGGACTGTTCCTGTACTGTCTTTGACATCTACATACAGATTCTTCTTTCCGGCCGGTCCTGTCGTCCAGGTAAACTCGCTGCTGCTTCCGAAGTCTCTCAGGCGATACCAGTTTCCTTTGTCATCACACACGATGAATTTGTAAGTATAACTTCCGCTTCCTCCGTTCGCTTTTGCACTCAGTTTTACTTTTGTTCCACTTACCGCACTTCCAGACGGACTTACGTTCAGGCTGGCTGTCAGTTCTTTATTGGTTATCTCATATCCGAGTGCAGCTCTCTTGACCGTTCCCTTGCTGTCTTTTACATCTACATACAGGGTTTTCTTTCCGGCCGCTCCCGGAGTCCAGGTAAACGCACTGCTGCTTCCAAAATCTCTCAGACGATACCAGTTTCCTTTGTCATCACACACGATGAACTTGTAAGTGTAACTTCCGCTTCCTCCACTTGCTTTCGCGGTCAGTTTTACCTGGCTTCCGCTCACGGCCTTTGCAGACGGGCTTGCGCTCAGACTGGCAGTTATGTTCGTTACTGTCTTTGGTGTTACTTCACACGCAAGCTCTGCTCTCTTGACATATCCGTCACTGTCTTTGACATCTACATACACCGTCTTTTTCCCGCTTGCTCCTGTTGTCCAGGTAAACGCACTGCTGCTTTCAAAATCTCTCAGCTTATACCAGTTTCCCCTGTCATCGCACACAATGAATTTGTACGTGTAGATTCCGCTTCCTCCACTTGCCTTCGCAGTCAGTTTCACCTGTCCGCCGCTTACAACCTGCTTACGGTCAGCTTCCAGTGTGGCTGTCAGTTCCGGTCTGGCCTGTCGGATATAGAAGGATCTGGTGAAGTATCCGTAAAAGTTTCCGATTCCTGTGACACCTACCCGTGCAGTACCGATTTCTATGTTATTTGCATATTCTACAGTATAATCTTTGTTCAGAACAAGCGGCACATCATTGTACTTGATGATTACCTGCGGAGTCTGCGGTTTTCCATTGTAATAGCCGACAGACGGGGTCAATTCAACCGTTGTCATGCCGCTGTAAATAGAAGTTGCACGAATCGTAAAGTCTCTTTCGATCGTTCCTGTATATCTTCCGATTCCTGTAAAAATAACCGTGGCTGTTCCCGCATTGACCAGATCTCCTCTGTAGCTGACCGCAAAATCTGTTCCCTCCTGCAGAGACTGTTCGGAATTGGATATGTACGCAGACGGTTTGTGTTCTTTTGCGTTATAATAAGGCAGATTATTGATCAATGTCACATCAAAGACTGCATCACTGAGGCGGTCCACATAAATATCAATTTTTTTCTCAACTTCCGGATTATAGGTTGCTTTTATCGTGAGTGTTGCCACACCGGAGCGAACCGGTGTCAGTTCCAGCGTTGTAACAGCAGTCTTTTTTACCGTAAAGATACTCTCATCCGAACTTGTGAACTCAAAATCCACGGCACTTTCCGCATCGTCATCATCCACAGTATCAAATCCGCAATACATCTGATAGGTTTTTCCATTCTCTACAGATCTGGCATCTCCCATCAGCTGCCATCCATGTTTTTCTGTTTTGATACGAGGATACACTGCCGTCGGAACAACTGCCTTCTGGGTTGCTCCGCATATTTTACAGGTCTTTGTCACATAACCGTTTTCTGCTTTGTCTGCATAAGTAAATTTATGTCCGTTTTCAATTCGTACAGCCTTGTTTGCAGAAAGATTGGACAGGTTGATCTCATAGAATGTATTTCTGTTGTTTTTCCATGTGTACCAGATCAGTTTTCCGTTGATCACAGACGGCACACAGTCGGAAAGATTTCCTGCCATTTTGTAGGTATTTCCTGCACGTTCTCCGTTTCCGTCCAGTGCACAGTAATACACATAGCCCTGGCTGGACCAGAGGAGCACAAAACTGTTGGCACCGGTCTTGACCAGATGCGGGGTGGATGCACTGTCACCGGTTCCCGCATAATCAGAAAAATATCTGATCGTGGCTGTTCCACCGTCTTTTGGCACAGATGAAACAAAAACATTTCTGCATGAGCCTTCATCATCTGCATCGTAGTTTCCTGCCACCAGATATGATGAATCTGAATATTCAAATCCGCCCTGTGAAGCTCCCGTATAATTGCCGCCTCCACCGGAATAAGTAAACATCGTATATTTTTCACATTTCGCACCGTAAGACGGGAGAAATGCACCATTGCTGATATCCGTCGGATATTTCAGGGCTACGATAGAACGTGGGTATGCATCTCCGTGGTCTGCTCCGAGAAGAACACCATTATCCACCTGAATAAACTGATTGAATGAATGGCTGACATATCCGTTATCGGTATTCCATACTCCTGTAAATTTGTCCACCACAGACATGTTGGAAGTATCTACTGAAAATGTTACATTTGCCTGATGTCCATTGTACATCTCATGGCAGGTTCTTACATAAATGTATTTTCCATTCATGACCATCCGTGCAGAACCGGCATCAAACGGAATCGCCGTATTCGCTCCATACAGGCTGCAGGATCCCTGTGAAGTCCAGGACTTGGAATATTTACTCAGACGATAAACCTCTTTGGAATCGCTGTGTTCTGTATTCTTGTCACCTGTGAGAATATAATAGTTGTCTCCGCTTTCATAAAATGCTCCAAAAAGCGGAAGTGTCAGTTCCAGTGTCAGAGTTTTTTTCAGATTATAGTTTGTATCATAATATTCAATCAGAAGAGCTCCTTCTATTGCTCCGGACTGCACACGCATGATCAGCCCATCTGATGTCCGTGTGATATAGGAATACGCCGGTGAAGACCACACAGAATAGTTCTGATATTCCAGATTGCTTCCGGAGTATACGGTGCACGTCGTTGTTACAGAATCTGATGCCGGAATATTTGCCTCTACCACTGCTTTTGCCGATCTGGAAGAGCTTCCTCCTGCATCCAGAATACCGCCGAGATTTTCTTCCGTAGACGCTTCTTCTGCAGATATAAACTCGTCCTGTTCTGCATCTGAAAACAGGTCTTCTTCCTGCGTATCTCCTGCCTCCACACCATCTGTTTCTTCTTCGTCCGCTTCTATGCTGATATCTGCATCTGTTGCAGGATCATCTTCCGGCTCCATCTCAAAATCGGCAGCCTCATCCTGTGCCTCCTGCAGATTCGTTTCTTCCGTTCCTGCTTCATCCAGCACAAATGCCTCTGATGAAAATTCTGCAGCTTCGACCGGAAGTGCAGCTGCCATACAGGATGCCAGCAGCATAGACAGTATCTGTACTTTCTTTTTCTTCATATCTTCCTCCTGAAATGCCAGTCTAACTGGTTGTTACAGGAATATTTTACTACAATTTCTGACATTTCAAAACAACTTTCTCTACTTTTTTCGTCATTTTTCTTTTTGTTTTTTTGTTTTTAGTCAAAAAAGACAGGATGGTTTTTCCACCCTGCCTTTTTATTATTTATTCTTTATTTTACTTCATAATTGATCTGAGCTCTCTTCACGGTTCCTGCTGCGTCTTTGACATCTACATACAGCATTTTCTTTCCTGTTGCTCCTGTCTTCCAGGTCAGGGTACTGCTGCTTCCGAAATCTCTCAGTTTGTACCAGTTTCCGCTTGCATCGCATACAAGGAATTTGTAAGTATAGCTTCCACTTCCTCCAGATGCTTTTGCACTCAGTTTGACTTCTGTTCCGCTTACTGCACTTCCGGACGGGCTTGCACTCAGTGTTGCTGTCAGCTCGTTGGACTTAACCTCATAGGTAAGCTCTGCTCTCTTCACGGTTCCTGCTGCATCTTTGACATCCACATAGAGAGTCTTCTTTCCTGCTGTTCCTGTCTTCCAGGTAAAGGTACTGCTGCTTCCGAAGTCTCTCAGTTTGTACCAGTTTCCGCTTGCATCGCATACAAGGAACTTATAGGTATAGCTTCCGCTTCCTCCGTTTGCTTTGGCACTCAGAGTTACCTGTTCTCCGCTTACTACGCTTCCGGACGGACTTGCACTCAGTTCTGCTGTCAGTTCCTGACTCTTGACTTCGTATACGAGTTCTGCTCTCTTCACAGTTCCTGCTGCATCTTTGACATCCACATACAGCATCTTCTTTCCTGCACTTCCTGTCTTCCAGGTCAGTTCACTGCTGCTTCCGAAGTCTCTCAGTTTGTACCAGTTTCCACTTGCATCGCATACAAGGAATTTGTAGGTATAGCTTCCGCTTCCTCCGCTTGCCTTCGCGCTCAGTTTGACTTCTGTTCCGCTTACTGCACTTCCGGACGGACTTGCGCTCAGTGTTGCTGTCAGTTCCTGACTCTTGACTTCATATGCAAGTTCTGCTCTCTTTACAGTTCCTTCGCTGTCTTTGACATCCACATACAGAGTTTTCTTTCCTGCACTTCCTGTCTTCCAGGTGAAAGTGCTGCTTCCTGCGAAGTCTCTCAGCTTGTACCAGTTTCCGCTTGCATCGCATACAAGGAATTTATACGTGTAGCTTCCGCTTCCTCCGTTTGCTTTGGCACTCAGAGTTACCTGATTTCCGCTTACTACGCTTCCGGACGGGCTTGCACTCAATGTTGCTGTCAGTTCCTGACTCTTAACTTCGTATGCAAGTTCTGCTCTCTTCACAGTTCCTGCCGCATCTTTGACATCCACATACAGGGTCTTTTTGCCGACAGAACCTGTTTTCCAGGTCAGTTCACTGCTGCTTCCGAAGTCTCTCAGCTTATACCAGTTGCCGCTTGCGTCGCATACAAGGAATTTATAAGTATAATTTCCTTTACCGCCGGATGCTTTGGCACTCAGTTTAACTTCTGTTCCGCTTACCGCACTTCCGGACGGGCTTGCGCTCAGTTCTGCTGTCAGCGCATTTGCTTCCACAACTTCATACGCAAGTTCTGCCCTCTTCACGGTTCCTGTACTGTCTTTGACATCCACATACAGGGTTTTCTTACCAATTGAGCCTGTTTTCCACTTTAAGGTATTGCTGCTTTCAAAATCTCTCAGTTTGTACCAGTTTCCACTTGCATCGCAGATCAGGAATTTGTAAGTATAACTTCCGCTTCCTCCCTCTGCCTTTGCAGTCAGGGTTACTGTTTCGCCGGATACTGCATTCTTTTTATCTACGCTGAGTGATGCTGCGATCAATTTGTTGAGTTTTTCTTTCTTTACTTCTCCGCATCTCGTACAGGTATAAACGATTTCTCCTTCTCTCGTCGTAGTCGGAGTAACCGTAACCTGTCCCGCATTCCAGCTATGACCAAGTGCCGGCAGAATTGTCTCTCTGTCCTCTCCATGTCTGCTGCAGATTTCAACTACTTTTCCATCTGTTGTGCAGGTTGCCGGAATTCTGAGTGTTTCCTGCCATACACAGCCGGACTCTGTGGACACATTCACTACCGGATTTGCCGCATCTGCATGGACATACAGGTAATACGTCTTACCGGCATGCAGATAATAAGATTCCTGCCATTCTCTGACACGTACATCATCTGCTGCATTCTCACCTTTGATATAGAGCAGACGTCCGTTCGTTATGTTGATCCAGTAACTGTAGTCCTTCTGTGGAATAATCTTCAGAACAAAGGTATCACCTTTTTCTGCCTTTGCCTTGTATTCCTGATTTTCCGTAATCTGAACTGCTGTCCGCGGTGCGGCTTTCAGTTCAAAGCTTACCCGATATTTACCAAGACGTGCATACGCTCTGCATTCTGTTGCATTCAGCCACTCTACGCCATCATGGTACAGATGTCTTCCTGAAGAATCTGCTTCTCCATAGGTAATGGTCTCTGTAGAACCATCTGTGTAGGATGCCTGTACTTTCAGTCCCTTAAGAGAAACCACATTTACGCCATCTGCCACGCAGGTTGTCTGCTCCGGCGGTGTCAGCAGTTTCAGTCCTTTTAAGGTTTTGGCTGCTTTGTAGATCTTGAATGTATCAGTGCTTGTAAGAGAAGCATAGTTCTCCACTCTGTAGATCTCATCTTTTACCAGATGTACAGAATAGGTACTTTCTCCCTCATAACTGAGAGTCTTGCCGTTTCCAAACTCAACTCCGTATTCATTAAATGTATCCGAAGCATATGACAGACCTTTTATGCCGATTCCATTCTGTCCTGCGACTGCCTCGTTTACGGTAATCATATACTCGCCTGTCTCCGGTGCCTTAAACAGTCTGTCCAGAGCATTGGCTTTTATTGCATATTCTTTGTCCAGTTCAAGGAAGGTAAAAGCACCAAGACCTTTTGTCTTAAACTGTTTCTCGGTCTTTTTCCATTCTTGTTCATCTTTGGCATGATATTTTACTGTAATTGTAAAGTTTACTTCTTTATCCAGTACAGAATTTGTTGAGGCAAATGCAATATCCAGTACATTGTCATTCTCGTCACTGTATCGACCGCTATTTACCCCAAAGGACGCGGTTGTGCCATCCTCGTAAGTAACCAGAATCTCATATGCCTGATCCGGTGCATCCAGTACACTCAGCTCTTTGCCTTCGTATTCCTCGTTGACAACCAGTTCAACTTTTGCAATTTTCCTTGATTCTGCTTTGTAAAAATTCAGATAGAAGGAACCAGATGTTTTGTTACTATAAAAACGAACTGTATAAGTATATGTGATTCCTTTTTTAAGGTGATATTTCAGTCGGAAATGATTATCCCTGCCGCCGTCATCATCGTCTTCATAATAAGTATCTTCGTTTTCCTCCCATTCCAGTGATGCGAAGGTATCTACCCAGTCATCATATTCAGAAGATTCCAGTACGTAATCGCCATCTTCTTCCGGTGTGAAGGTACAGGTGATCTGTTTTCCTGCAGACAGGGATACTGCTTTCTTCATTCCCGGCTCCAGTGTAAGTTCGGAAATCTCATCCGGCTTAACCGGATCTACCGGATCTACTGCTGACTCTTTGACCACTCTTCCCTGCATTGCATCCGTTGTCAGAACTTCTATCAGGCAGCTCTCGCCCTTCTCAAGTTCAATAGTGCTGCCTTCAAATTCATAACCATCTTCACCGTCACGGTAAAAGACCATGCTGGAAACCGTTCCCTGGTTCTCAAACTCTCTGATATATGTTCCGGCTTCCTCGGCAGTAAAGGAATAAAATTTCCGTTCAAAAGAACTGTTTTCCAGTGTCTTCCACTCATTTAAGGTAAACGCCGGAAGCTGTGTAAGATCCAGTTTTTCTGCCGTAACTTCATCTGTTACAACCGGAATGTCTGCCATCTCTGCTGCCACTGCGCTTCCTGTCTGGATGCTGGCACTCAGATAAGGTTTTACTACCCATGTACCCACTGTCATTGGCTCATAGGATTCCAGAACCTGATTTGTTTCTTTGTTTGAAACTTCATACTGGAGATAATAACCACCAACTGCCGCATTGCCATTTGTCGTGTAGCTGCCTTTGTCGCTTCCTTCATAAGATACTTTTGTCTGCATATATGCACTGTCGAAATGATCAATTCCTGCAATATATGTCTTTTTCAGTGCTTTTGTTTCCAGATTTGACGGTCTGGTAACAGGAGAAACCTTAACGTTAAGTTCCGGACAATATTCATTTGCCTTTACATACAGATAATAGGTAGTGCCCTTTTCCATATTGGCATAAGCCCGGAATTCCTCTACGGAACTGCTTTCCAGCCCCTGACCATCTTCTGTTATTACTTTGACCGTCGTAACTGGAACATTAAAACGAATCTCATAACGTGCGGTTTCTGCCGGTGTATATTTGAGAATCATCTTGTCTTTATTGACAAGGTCTGTATCTCCCTTGATCTCCGCATCCGCCACATCTGATGGATCGACTATTTTCACCGGAATATCTTCAATATGATAATCTCCATAGGAGACTCTGTACACATAGTCGCCGGCCGGAAGATCTTTTATATCCTCTACTCCATCCCAGATATCCGGATACTTTCCGTCTGCGTCCTTGCAGCCGGTCAGCACGCACTCAAGAGATCTGTCATATTCATCATCCCAGCCATCCATATCTACTTTTTCTGTTGTTCCATCATCATATACAATTTCTGCATAGAGATTATTCAGATGAACGGTCTCCATGCCTTTGATGAAGGTCAGATTTTCAGGATCATGACCAGTTACTTTCGCAGATACAATCTCAGGAACTTTTTTAATGATCACCTCATCTGTATATGCACCGGCCAGACTCTGCCAGCAAACCAGATAACGCACTCCTTTTTGTAACTGATAACCATACTGTCCCCATTCCGGATACTCGCTTGAAACATTGCCATCTTTGTCAATACATCTCCAGATCCAGCTCCAGTCGCGCTCATAACCGGTCGCCATGGAAATTTTGTATTCACCGGTTTTTTCCGGTTCAAATCCATACCAGGTCTGTGCAGAAAGAGAAAGATCATCCATTTCTTCACCGATCTGAATGGTGTTGCTGCCCAGGCTCAGTTTTTCATATTTATCAAAATCAATCGCCTGCACCTTGAGTTCTACAGAAGCAGACGCAACAGAACCACTTGAGAAGGTAAGGGTATAGGTTCCTTTTGCGATCGAATACCAGTCACTTCCCCAATCATAGGCCTTGCCGGTCGACTGATCGATCATGGTTGTTTCGATGCGGTTTCCATACGAATCCTCAATACCTACCGCATATTTCGGATGAATCGTATCGGTTGTTCCGTCGTCATATTCCAGCGTAAGCTCCCCTTTTGGAATCATACTATCATATGACAACGCATCAACGGCTTCTGACAGTGCGATCGTACTTTCTGAGTACTTCATAGATGTCAGTTTCGGGCATTTTTTTATCTCGACATTCCACTCATTTATGTCCTCTCCGTTCTCTGCCTCTCTGCCGCCACTGAACCCTACATAATTCTGGTCAGTCGGATCAAAATAGCACGTTCCCTCTGAAACAGTCACATCGAACATACCATAACCATAGTCTCTCCGGGCTTCCAGAATGCCGACCGGAGAAAACTGGTATCTTCCTTCTTCAGGTACTGTAATGCGATACCATTTTGTCCAGTCATCCGGACTTTCGATATGGTTGCTGCCAACAGACAGTGTATCCAGTGTATCCAGTCCCTGCACGGTAATACAGTCAGCTAACGTAGCCATCTCTGTATTGTTACAGTCAACTCTCAGAGAATACACACCTGCATCACGATTTCCGCCACCCATATCACTTTCCAGACCATTCTCGGTCTCCCTTGTGAAATAATAGGTAATGATGTTTCCATAGGAATCCAGCTTGCTGTTTTCCCATTTATGATAAGTAAGTTCTTCCGAATCTCTGCCATCTGTATAGTTCACAGTCAGCTTCATTCCCAAAAGATATGTATAATCCAGTTTCTCTACGAATTCGGTTCTTACGCCGCTCAGATCTATATCTACAGATTCTACCGGTACACATTTTTGAATCCGAACCGTACCATCATAATTGCTCGGCTGTCCATAGTAGGTAGTGCCCGCTTCCAGCACATACATCCTGTCTTCTGCAGATGCGTCTTTAAACTCACCATTATCATTGTATTTCAGA
The DNA here is from genome assembly GCF_018918125.1 of Blautia sp. MSJ-19. Classification (GTDB taxonomy): domain Bacteria; phylum Bacillota; class Clostridia; order Lachnospirales; family Lachnospiraceae; genus Blautia_A. The sequence goes on along the minus strand of NZ_JAHLQA010000005.1, from coordinate 91,573 downwards.
TTTATCCAGGCAGATGTATCTGAAACACTCATGCGAAATCCATATTTTCCTGATTCAGACGGAGTGAAGGTAAAGATATCATCCCGCGTCACATAAGGCTCATTGTCTCCCTCACGGAATTCTCCCTTGTAACGGTCTCCGATCTCTGTCGGCAATACTGCCTGTGCAGATATTTCGTTACTCGACACATCTCCACAGCGAAGCATCAGTGTATGCGTTCCCATTGTCAGCGTGCTATAGGAATCAAATGTCTGTGCTTCTCCATTGTTCAGCCAGTAAGCTGTAATCTGATTTCCCTCTTCATCACTGAAGACATCACAATAATCAGTGCCATTATACTCGTGCACATAAGGTGCTGACCCATCTGCATAGTTCACAGTAACTGTGGCATCTTTTAAGATCTTGCCTGCTTTGTCAAATCCTGCTGCCAGACGTGCTGTCGTATTTGACACTTCAATAGAAGAAACTGCAGATTTTTCTCTGAATGCTACGGAAAAAGATCCTGTATCACTACTGTTATACAACTGTACGCTATAGTAATAGGTTGTTCCGGCTTTTAATTCATAGGAAAGCAGGAAATCATTGCTGCTTCCCTTGCCATCGTCATCCGTAGCCGCATAATCATACCAGTTAGAAACATCGGCACGATCGTACAGAAACGCGCGAGGATCCACCCCTTCTTCACTGGTGGAAACGAGTCTGTACTCTGCATCCTTATCCGGTGTATAGGAGAACCATACTGCTTTTCCAGGGGTATCAATATCCACCTGGTACTCCATATTCGGAGTCAGTTCTGTTATTCCTTCTGTCGGGACAATAGAATCCGAAGCACTCTGCAGGTCAATCTCCGACTCCTCCGAAGTAAAGTCCGGTTCTTCATCCTCTCCTTCTGTCTGTACCTCCGGAGCATTTTCTTCCTCATCAGAAATCACCTCTGCTTCTGCTGCGGAAGGCTCTTCATCTTCTGCCTCATAGGTTACACTGTCTGTAAAATCGGCATCTGCTGATTCCTGAGAAGCTCCGTCCTCAGACTGCACACTTGCCTCTGCATCCTGCTGCACTGTTTGTTCTGTCTGCACAGGATCTGAAGAAAAGTCTGCCCCACTGGCCACTACAGCTGCGCTGTCCAGACTTGTGACCATCATTACTCCAGCCAGTAATAACGCCAGACGCTTTCTTTTCATACATCAAACCTCCTTTGTAATAATGTATGGCTTCATTATAAAAGAAAACTGCCCTGCATGCAAGCATACAGGACAGTTTTTCCTCTTTCTCTGATCTACAGTTCCCGCTCACACATTTCCAGTGCTGATGCGATCACTGCATCCATATCGTAATATTTGTATTCGCCGAGACGACCTCCAAAGATCACCTTTGTTTCTGCATCGGCAAGCTTTTTGTACTCTGCGTAAAGAGCACCGTTCTTTTCATCGTTTACCGGATAATATGGCTCATCGCCCGGTTTCCATTCGGAACTGTACTCACGGCTGATGACTGTTTTGGGCAGATCATTGCCGTTTTCATCTTTGCCGAATTCAAACCATTTGTGTTCAATGATCCTCGTCCACGGAGTCTCTCGATCCGTGTAATTGACTGCCGCATTTCCCTGAAAGTTTGGCTTGTCCAGTGTCTCAGTCTCAAAACGGACAGAACGATATTCCAGTGTTCCCAGTTTATAAGCAAAATACGCATCAATTGGTCCGGTGTACACCACTTTGTCTGCCAGAGCATCCAGTTCTGTTTTTTGTTCCAGATAATCGGTATTCAGACGTACTTCTATGCCGTCCAGAAGATTTGCCACCATCTTTGTGTAGCCCCCGACCGGAATTCCCTGATACAGTGCATTGAAATAGTTGTTGTCAAACGTCAGACGCACCGGAAGGCGTTTGATGATGAATGCCGGCAGATCTTTGCAGTCACGTCCCCACTGTTTTTCCGTATATCCCCTGATCAGCTTCTCATAAATATCGCGACCCACCAGAGAGATTGCCTGCTCTTCCAGATTCTTCGGTGTTGTGATTCCGGCTTCTTTTCGCTGTTCTTCAATTTTTGCTTCCGCTTCTTCCGGCGTCACGACACCCCACATTTTGTTGAATGTGTACATATTGAACGGAAGACTGTACAGTTCGCCTCTGTAATTTGCAACCGGACTGTTTGTAAACCTGTTGAACTCTGCAAACTGTGTGATATATTCCCATACTTTTTTGTTGTTTGTATGAAAAATATGTGCACCATATTTGTGAACATGAATGCCTTCAGTTTTTTCTGTATAGACATTTCCGGCAATGTTCGGCCGTTTGTCAACGACCAGAACAGATTTCCCGGACTTTTTTGCTTCGTGTGCAAAAACTGCACCATATAATCCTGAACCAACTACTAAATAATCATATTTCATTTTGTTTTTCTCATTTTCTTAAATTCTGCTTCACGCCGAATCCCTGTCTGCCGTATCAGTAGCAGTAAAATCTGATTTCAGAACGTACGGTTGTACCTTTGCCATCTTTTACGTCTACATACAGTTTCTTCTCACCTGCGGAACCCGGTTTCCATTTTGCAGTAGATTTTGTGCTGAAATCCTGAATCTTATACCAGCTTCCTGTTCTCAGATCCTGCACAAGGAATTTGTAATAATAGGTTCCTGAGCCGCCGGATGCACCTGCGGAAAGAGTCAGTGTGCTTCCCACATATCCCGGATAGGAATCGGTCTTAAGATAGGAAACTTTTAACGGAGTATTCGCTGTTACTGTAATCGTTTTTGACTTGCGGACTACTCTGCCCAGTCTGTCTTTTACATCCACATACAGTGTCTTTGTGCCTGTCGTGGTTGCAGTCCATGTAATGCTTCTGTTTGAAGAGAAGTCCTGAATCTTGTACCAGTTTCCTTTTGCATCACAGATCAGGAATTTGTACTGATAGCCGCCTGCTCCGCCGCTTCCCTGTGCAGTAAGCGCAACTTTGGAGCCTTTGGTGCAGCTGCTTCCCGCACTGGAAACAAATGTGGCATTTACTTTGGAATATACCGTTACTCCTGTCGCTTTTCTGCAGACTTTTCCGGAACCGTCTTTGATATCTACATACAAAGTCTTTTTGCCTGACGCACCCGGTGTCCATGTTACGTTTCTCTGTGTTCCATAGTCTTTGATCTTAAACCATTTTCCTGATGCTTCATCAAGGAGAAGGAACTTATACTGGTAACTTCCGGTTCCGCCGGTTCCGGCTCCCCAGATCGTTACGCTGTCACCTGCATATACCGAAGTGCCGGTGCTGAGTGCCATTCTTCCACCCAGGGCTTCTGTGATCTTTATGTTCATTGACTTTCTGACAGTCGTGCCTTTTTCATCTTTAATGTCACAGTACAGTGTCTTATTTCCGGTTGCTCCCGGTGTCCATGTGATCGCTGCATCTGAAGAATAGTTGCGGAGCAGATACCAGTTGCCTTTTTCGTCACAGATCAGGAACTTGTACTGTAAGGCTCCACTTCCACCGGATGCCTGTACCCACAGACGTACTGCATCTCCGGATGATACTGTATTTCCTTTGTTCTTGTAAAAAGTAGCTGTGATCGGCTGTACCGGTGTACTGTCTACAAAAGGTATGTCATATTCATTTGCATAATCTTCTGCAAATGATCCTGCCACTCCATAGATTGTTACGTTTGGACAATCCCAGAAAATAGATCTTCCAAATACTGTTACACTCTCCGGTATCACTGCTTTTGTCAGACTCTTGCATCCCTGCATCGCGTTGCCGGAAATCGTGGTCACACTGTCCGGAAGATAGATTTCAGACAGTGCGGTGCAGTTCTGGAACGCATAACTTCCTATAGAAGTTACTGTATTTGCAATGGAAATATTCGTTAATGAAGTACATTTATAAAAGGCTTCATACTGTATGGATATTACTCCTGATGCTACAGTAACTGTCTTCAGAGAACTGCACCCTTCAAAACAACTGTCGGGAACAGTCGACCCATACACGGTCGCGCTGGTCAGATCTGTGCAACCTTCAAATATACTCGAACCTATTCCCGTAACAGATGCCGGAATTGTAACGCTGGTCGTACCTGTTCCTGCAAATGCATTGTGTCCAATATCTGTAAGCGTATTTGGAAGAGATACCGTCGTCAGTGCTGCGCAGCCTTTGAACGCGGAAGTTCCAATCGTTTCAATCTTGGCCGGAATATTTGTTTTCAGATTCTGGCAACCATAAAATGCATAACTTCCAATTTTTGTTACACTTGCAGGAATCGTAACGGTTCCCAGTGAAACACAATTTTTAAAAGTTTCATATCCAATCTCAGTGATTCCGCTTCCCAGCGTAACGCTTGTCAGATTTGTACACTCCGAAAAATAAGACTCTCCAACCTGTCCGACACTTCCCGGAACGCTTGCCGATACCAGACTTTTACATCTCTGGAACGCACCGGCTCCAACAGAAGTAACCGTTCCCGGAATCGTAAGTGTTGTCAGTCCACAGTCCGAAAATGCATAATGGCCTATTTCCAGAAGACCATTCTGCAATGTCACATTTCCCAGTGCAGAGCAGCCATAAAACGCGTAACCATCAATCGAAGTTACAGATTTTGGAATCGTCATATTTTTGATTGCGGTGCAGCCATAAAATGCAGACTCTCCAATTGTTTTTAATCCCTGATTGAGTGTCACGGTTCTAAGTCCTTTACACTGCCAAAAGGCACGATAACCGATTTTGGTTACACTACTTGGAATCACCACCGTCTGTACTCCTGTGCAGTATTCAAAAGCATAGCTTTCAATCTCGGTGATTCCTTCCGGAATCGTTACATTTCCGCCAGTTCCGGTATATTTCTTTAAGACTGTTCCTTCAATAGTAAAGGAATTTGCCTCACCACTCTCCGGAAGCTCCTCTTCCGTGGCAGTTTCTCCATCGGAAAACACATCCAGGTCAAAGCCATCACCGGCTTCTGCAGTGTCGCTCTCTTCTTCCGGATCCTGTACTTCAATCTCCGGTTCCTCTGCGGGTTCTGCTTCCTGCGTCACATCTGCTTCTTCTGCACTGTCTGAAATCTCTTCGCCGACATCTGCTTCCTCTGCCGTAAGATCGATGCTGTCGCTGAACTCCTCAATCTCTGCTGCAAATGTTGTAACACCGGTTCCTGATGCAACCATGCTGGTACTTACCAGAGTAAGCATCAGACTTTTTAACACTTTCCTTTTCATCCCTTTATCCCCCTTTTATTTATTTTTCTTCTTTTGAATCCTGTACCTCCAGCGTAAGCACTGCTTTTTCTTCACCCTGCTCCTGATAGATAATATCTACTTCCTTTGTGCCCTTCAGTGCCACATATGGCTGTTCCTGTTCCTTCTTTTCTCCTGCCTCTACAAAATCAGGGAAACCATTTTCTGACATTGTAGAATCCCACGCTTCAAACTCATTGCCGTCTGCATCTTCCATATGGAAAGTATTTGCATTCAGCATCAGAAGGCTTCCATTATCCGGATCATAGTCAATATTCTCTACTTCATAAGATAAAACAAGAACTTCGTTTTTATCATCGCTCATCCAGTCTGTTCTGTACACGCTGTGGATCGTAAATGTATAGCTTCCTTCATCCGTCTTCACGGTATAAGGCTTATCCACTTCCAGTTTTTCCAGTCCTGAACGGTCTTTCTTTTCTTTTTTTACTTCTTTTTCGGCTTCATCATCTGCTGCATCTTCTTCCTGAGCATCCGCTTCCTGTGTTTCAGAATCCTGCGTCGCCGCTTCTTCCGTCTCTGTTTCTTCTGTTTCTTTTTCTTCTGTTTCCTGCGTTTCTTCATCAGATTTCGTTGTTTCAGTTTCCTCGCTGTTCTGGTCATTTCTGAGATTACCAGAAATTGCACCACCTGCAAGAGCTCCGATGATCAATGCAGCAGCCACCAAAAGTGCTACCTTTTTGTTTGCCATGACAATCCCTCCTATGCATGCCTTATTTTTTTATAAAATTTTTAATTTTACGCTTTACTCTGGTTTTCAGAGGATCCTTAAGAAGTCCTCCGAGTTTGTCGATTTCTTTATGATGAAGATCTCTGAAAAATCGTTCTCTGTTGCGATGAAGTGCTACGGAATGTCTGGATTCCGCACTCGGCGGGAGTGCTGCTTCCGCATCCACTTCCTGAAATGCTACTGCTTTCTGAAGTGCTTGCATCATGTCCATTCCTTTTTGAGAATGGACGAGTACCAGTGAGGTTCCACGGTCGTCATCAATCGCAGGCGCAACATTCTCAACTCCCCAGAAATCTCCAATCGTAAGATCACTCGTTCGATTGAGGCTCTTGAATCTGCAGTCATAGCAGGATGGCCGCAGGCAGATATTCTTAAGGAACAGCTGCATATACAGGTCCTTTGCCAGAGTCTCCGAATACAGTGCACCATTTTTGAATCGGATCTCCATAGAGAAATCTCTCCAGCCCTGTCGTTTGCTTCTGAACGTAACATATTCTGCTTCTGAACCAAAATTCTTCTCCTGAAACCTGAGATATTTTTCCCAGACATCCGGACTTGGCACCCCATGACAGAGAATATCTATGGTGATCAGATTCTCATATTTTTTGCCAAGATATCTCTGCAGGCCCTCAATCTGACATCCGGTTCCGGAAAAAAGCACTTCCCTTCCCTGCTGCAATGCCTGCTTTGCCTCTGCAAACGTGTTCTTTGTGTCGCTCTGCACATACTTACTTCCTCTGAGCAGTGCCAGTTCCTCTGTATCGGAAACTCCCGTATGCTTTACCTGCCAGTTTCCATCAAATGCAGCTCCAAAGACCATCCCGCCCTTTTGCAGGGTCTGCTCGGCAAGTAGCGTAAACAGACCTCCGGAAGAACTCTCTTCTCTCATGCCAGTGTCTTTTGCATATGCTGCATAGGCCTTCGGAGATGTCTTTTCCATCTTCTCCTTATGGATGACCGGACAGACTTTCTCACACAGACCACATTCTACACAGGCTTCTTTATCCACTTCCGGATACAGAAATCCCTCCACATCTTTTTTCATGGAAATACAGTTCTTCGGACATTTCTGTACACAGGCTCCACAGCCACAGCAGTCCGATTTTTTATTGATACAGATCATAAGTGTTTCCTTTCTTATGATAACTTTTTCTCTAAGTTGAGTTTATTCTTGGTCATTTTATCTGCCAGCTGCAGACACTGCTTAAATTCCGGTCGTTTTCTGTAAGTAACGAAATAGATCACATTCGGAATGATACAGCACAGGACTGCACGCACGATCAGTGTAGCCCATTTTCCAAAATCAATAAAGCTACAGCACAGCCAGCATACCAGACAGCTGATCAACACAACAGACACATAACTCAGCAGGCACATCAGATATTCCTTCAGCTGGCTTTTCTCAAAGAGAACAGTAAACAGATTGTGCAGAAGCCATGGCATTCCAATAAACAGCGTAGACAATACGGTAGATAAAAGAACTCCATAAATTCCCCAGAACTGAACCATGATAAGGTTCATTCCCAGATTTGCAAGTGCCGTGATCAATGGTCTGAAACGATCCTCATGCCAGATTCCAGCTGCATCTTTGTATGTTGTCAGAACCTGATTGATCTCATATACAAAATAGTAAACACAGAAACAGATAACTGCGGAAAAGCCGAGCATCAGCTTATCTCCTACCCAGATTTTCATAAATGGCTGATATAAGCAAAGGAAACAGCAGGTACAGAAGCCAGCCAGCCATGCGATCAGAAATGTGAATTTCTTAAGATCATTGAAATTCTTTTCTTTTGATTCTACAATGACACTGTTTCCGATTCCGGCTGTACATGCCTGAAAAATGATCGTTACAAATCCAATAATAGAGGACAGGATAAAATAGTAATTCTGATAAACTGCCAGTACTGTCAGACCCAGAAAGGCCGAAATGATCACGGTGTCAGCAGAGTTGATGATGACCATACCTAGTTTGGAGGTAAAAAGGTCTTTGATCCTCTGATTGATATCTTTTACTGTCTGTTTGTCAAGTTTTCCTTCCGGCTTATAATCCGGATATTTTTTATTTGCTGCGATCGCAGTTGTAACATTTGTCAGAATCTGTGTAAGTAATGCCGCAATTACATAGATATAGTAATCTTTCAGCCAGAAGATAACCGCCAGCTGTACCGCATACTGAATCGTGTTGGTGATCAGTGTGATCTTGCTCGTCACGTCAACACGCTGATGTGCCTGAAACAGAGAATTCTTATAGGCAAACAGCCAATAAGACAGTACGGTTGCCGCCAGGTTCAGAAGATACAATACATAAATATTTAATTCCGGCGGCAGATCACTCTTGATCAGTTTGGGGATAAACGGTGTCAGCATAATTCCCAGAACCGCGATCACTGCACCGATTGCCCTGTAATAAGTACGATACAGACGAACCAGCGCACAGATCGTCTTTGAATCATCTTCCGCAATCGGGCGGTACATGCTGTAGACCATCGCGCTTCCTACGCCAAGCTCCGCAAGATTCAGCACCTGCAGGATAGACGTAAACAAACTGTTCAGTCCCAGGTACTGTACCCCCATAAAGTAGATCATTGCGGTTCGCATCAGAAATGGAATGGTAATCTGATAAATTTTCAGGATACCTCCAAATACAATATTCCGACTCGCATTTTTTGTACGTTCAATCTTCATCTCAATCCACACAATCTACACAGTCGGCAATCGCTTTATGCAGAAATTCCATACTGTGTGCCTTTTCTTGTTCTATCGCTTTTTTTGCAGTTTCAAAATTACAGTTTAACAGATGCTCTTCATCCATATACTCTTTTTTTCTTTCAGACAATCCACACATCTCGAGCAGAGAGGATAATCTGGAACCCATCTTGCTGCCTATACCCTGGCGGCCATATACAACAAAGGGGCGTTCATACAAAATTGAAAAAACTGTAGCATGAAAGGAATCTGTCAGTACAAGTTTCGCCTTGCTGATCAGTCCTACGAATCCATCTGGTCCGGCTGTATAACTGGCATCTTCCAGATCCAGCAGATGAATGACCGTGCAATGATATTTTTTTGCATAACTGTCTATTGTTTTGTTTAACTCTTCTGTTCTTCCTCCCAGAAAATAGGTAAGAATGTAATTTTCATTCTGTACTTTCTCCGGGACTTTTTTTACCTTATCCCAGTCGCTTCTGTTCAGCAGCATCGTAGGATCCAGGACTTTCTCGCAGGAGTTCCCGGTAAGTTCTCTGACAATCTCAACTGCGCGGTCTTCTCTGACCGATACCGCACGAAACTCAGAAAGTCCGGTTCTGTATTTTTCTGTCCATTCTTCCGGTACAGTATCTACCCCAAAGCTTGCCGCATAGGAAATACGTTTGTCTGTCGGTGAAAATCGCAGAAACATCTTGTCATATGTATACTTTGCCCAGTCCGGATTCCATACCTGATCACTTCCGGATATAAAGCAATCGTAATCTTTTTCGGGAACATTTTGAAAACTGTTGTCATTGACAGCAAGCGTATTGACATATTGCTCATCAAAAGAAAGAAAATTTCTTAATCTTTTCATATTAAGCAATTTCGTACTCAAAGAATTCCTGTCTTTTTTTATCACAGTCTTTATTGTTGTTTTTATCAGATTGGGACGATATGGCACAAGGGATACAGCCGTATTCCCCATATCTGTAAGTACCTTTTCGAGTGCATAATTCTGCAGTCTGTTTCCATAATTATTAAAATCTGCCAAAGTGACGATTGCTATTTTACTCATGTTTTTATAATTTCCTTATTTGTCAAAAATTTTAATTATCGCACATGGGAATCTTTTTCTCATCATCTTCTCAACAAGCCTGCGTCTGATCTTTCCCAGTTTATTTGAATGATGCTTATACCAGACGGTCCGCACATCATCGATCTCACGGTCGATCATTTCATAAATATCATAACGCCCACTGTAATATGCAGCCTTCATGATCCTCTGTCCTACATAATACAGTCTCTTCTGTGCGCACAGTGTCAGCTCGTCTGAATGATAATCTCCGATACTTTCCAGTACCATTTTCTGGGACTCATAATCCGTCATTCTTGCATCGGAAATCCAGACATCCTTTGATGCGCCTGCTGAACGATACCGATAATTATATAACGGTGCACCAAGCAGTACAATATTTCTCGCTTTTTTGAGCACCTCAATCATCCACAGTTCATCTTCTCCGATTTTTAATGATGTATTGAAGATATTTGTCTGATCAATCAGACTTGTTCGAAACAGTTTGTTCCACAGCATCGTAGAATACTCTCCAAACAATCCCTCTACACCCTCATCTCTGCGGACCTGTCCACGCTGATTCGGCGTAACCGTCTGCAGAAGTTTATTCGTGCCATCCTCGATTTCCTGATAGCCACAGAAAACTGCATCTACAGACTCCTTCTGTTCCATCTCATGCACAAGGATTTCAACCATATTCGGTTCGATCCAGTCATCTGCATCTACAAACAGGACATAACTTCCGGTCATAATACTCATGCCGAAATTTCTGGCCGCACTTACTCCTGCATTTTCCTGATGCAGTACTTTTACTCTCTCGTCACGGCTTTCGTATTCTCTGCATATACGCAAGCCCTCATCTTTTGAACCATCATCCACGACGATCACTTCGAGTTCTTTATAGGTCTGCCCCAGAATACTGTCAAGACATTTGTTTAAATACGGTGCAACATTATAGACCGGCACAATCACTGAAACTGTACTTTTCACTATGTCATTTCTCCTCATATATCGTTAAAAATCCAGGCTGTTTATCCTTCACGATTGATCAGCAAGAATATTGCAAACATGCATATATTGAATGGCATATAGGTAATCATATAGTCCACCATGTAGTTTACAAACGCATAACCAACGATTGCAAAATATAACCACACATCCGCATTTTTGAAATTCTTTCTGATTCTTTTCAAATTAAGAACAAACAGATTATAAAAATAATACAGGAACGGAATACATCCCCATCCAATATAGGTTCTGAGAATGTCATTATGAATTCCGACATTATTTGTAACTCTTAATGCATATTTTGTTGAGGATAATATCATGATATTATCTGTGTACTGAATTCCTCGTCCCAAATAAAACGGTGATAACTGATACGCATCTTTAAAGTAATTCCAGAAACTGAGACGCATATTATCCGCAATTCCAAAATAACTTAAGATCTGATCAAAGTAATTATTCTTTATCAGATACAGGTACACAAATGCCAGGATGACATAACAAAGCATGATGATACGAATGATCCTGTTTCTTCTCTCTTTAAATTTGTGAAACAGAAAATAAATAATCAGAGACCATGCAATTCCTATCCACGCAACACGCTTTGCACCCATCAGCAAAATGACGAGACATGGAATGCACCTCATCCAGCGCTGCTTTGATGTATACGATTTGCTCAGGAAGAAATAAATAAACAGAAGTCCCACACTTTCAATAAGACCGTGTGACTCCAACAGTGTTGTATCCCAGCTTCCACTGGCAATGCAGTTCTGCAGCCAGTTCAGAATAACGGATGCATAAGAAATACACGCTGCCCACAACAGTATATCCAGACTCTTTTTTCCAACCATCGCAATCATGAAATAGGCAACCGAAAAAATAGATAAAACCTGTATAAATCTCAAAAAGGACATTGTAACATCACTGAAGTTCGATGTATGATGTACAGCTATCGCCGACAGACACGATATGATCGTTACGATAAAAAACGGAACAACGATCTCTCCCATACCGGTCTTTAAAAGTCGATTCATTTTTCTTTTTTTAACGGCACTCAGTACAACGATTGTCAAAGCTGCCATACCAAAAACAATTACGACTGTTGATGAAAACGTATTGTAAAACATACTGTTCATTGCATTTAAAACAACAATCGCATAACACAAATACAGTAACTCAAAAAAAGTCTTTTCAGATATTCTAATCTTTTTCATAAAAGTAATATTCCCTGCTATTAATTTGTCCAATCCCAAAACGCGTTTATAAGTTTCTCATCAATCCCGTTGATGCCTTATGTTATAAAGCATTTTATCTTTTTAGTTTTAAATAACATGCCGAAACCATGTCCGGTGCGATAAAGAAACATCTGTAAAACAGTTTCTTTATTCCCTGTGTCAGCTGGCCATATTGACGCCATACTTTTTTGTAATCGCTCAATATACGGCGTTTTATTTTTTTGTGACCTTCTCTGTCGTTTCTTTTTGATGATTCATCATATATTTTTATTGCAGAACCAAAATAGTCGTTAACCGCCATTTTCTGCAATTCTTTTTCATTCTGATCTCTGTAAAATTCAATCGTCTGCATTCTGGCTTCGATCGCATCCAGACGTTTTTCTGAAAATTTACTGTTCATGATGCTTCCGGATCTTACACGATAGTAATACATCTCACCTTCGACAATGCAGACTTTTTTTGAATGATACAACAGTTTATATGTTGTATAGATGTCTTCATGCTGTTTTCTGTATGGATATAAAATCCCGTGTTCTTCAAACAGACTTTTCTTATACAGCTTATTCCATGCCACAAATGCGATTTTTTCTCCTTTTCCGGCATAAATCTCTGAAATCAGATCTTTTCCGGTACAGATCCTGTGTCCCATATCCTTCGCATCTATGTCACTGTAGCTGTCTGTAAATTTCTGATAATAACAAACAGAAGTATCTGCATCGTTCTCAGCGCAGGCACGATACAGTTCTTCTACTATGTGGATGCTTACCGCATCATCGGAGTCAAAAAAGCAGACATACTTACCCTGTGCAATATGTAATCCTGCATTTCTTGCATCTGACAGTCCGCCATTTACCTTATGGATAACACGCACTCTTGCATCCAGTTTTTCATAATCGTCACATATCTGCGGACAGGTATCTGTGGCTCCATCATCCACCAAAATGATCTCAATATTTCTGTACGTCTGATTTAACACTGTATCAACACACTGACGCAGGTATTTTTCCACATTATAAACTGGAATGATTATGCTTATGAGTTCATCCATTTTCCATTACTCCTTCTCGTTGTACAGCAGCACAAAAACAGTCAGGTATCACTGTTTCAGGCTGCTGATATAATCATGCAGCTGACTGATCAGATTTTCGATCTTGAAATCCTGTGCACGCAGCACTGCATTCTGTCGGATTTTCAGGCGCTGTTCTTCTGTCATCGTCTTATAGACATACTCTATTTTTTCTGCCATCATTTCCGGATTTTCTGAATCTACCAGAAAACCATTTTCTCCATCCTGTATGATCTCAGGAATTGCTCCACGACGCGTAGCTATACAGATTTTTCCATAGCTCAGAGCCTCTGCAATGGTAAGTCCGAACGCTTCATTCCATACACATGGATGTATAAAAAGATCTGCCTGCTGCAATCGTTCATTAACATTGCTCTGGTTTCCACAGAACTGTACACTTTCTTCAAGTTTCAGGTCTTTTTTTAATGCTTCCAAAGTTGGTCTATATGGACCGTCTCCTACGATCTGTGTCTCAAAAGGAACCTTTTCCTTTATAAGGGACAGGGCTTTTAAAAGGACCTGGACACCCTTCTCCTCGATCAGACGGCCAACATAGATGATTCTCAGCGGATCATGAAGAGTTCCATCTGAAATGGTGCATTCATCCGGACATTCAATGCCATTGTAAATAACACAGACTTTTTTGTCTGTCAGCGGAGCATTTGACAGAAATGTATCTTTTACAAATTCAGAGATAGCAACTACTCCATCACATTTTGCCAGAAGTTTATTGTAGATAACTCGTTTGAATTTGTTCTGTACCGTGATCACCTCATATACATTATGCGCGTATACAAGGACCCTGGCGGTATGCGGCAGGCTCAGATACAGCAGCATAGACAGCCAGATCAATGGTGCAGGATGATGAATGATGATCGCATCGATTTTCTTTTCCTGTACTGTTTTTTTAACAGCTGAATAAAGCCTGACGATATCTTTGTTTCCGAATTTCAGGCATTGAACATCCAGAGATTCCTTTTGCATTTCGTCGAAAAATCTGCCACCCTCATGCACAAACAGGAAGCAATGCTTATCCTCTTTGGCATTCAGGGCAATATCTTTACATAATTTTTCAATTCCTCCGGTTCCTCCAGAATATTCCAAATGTAAAATATTCATCTATTATGGCCTCACTATTTCATCTGTTCTGCAATATCTGCATCTACGATCTCTTCACCGGTCTTATGTTTCAGCTGCTCTTTGGATGCCTCACTCAGACCATTGTTGATCACGCAGTTCATGTCACAGGTACTGCATTTATCCAGCTCTTCTTTTGTGACTTTTCCGTCACGGTAGTCACGGCAGACTTTCAGCTCGTACATGCTGTACGGATGTTTGCTGAACAGGGCTTTGAATTTGTGAACCAGAACCCAGGTCGCCGGCTTCCAGATATATTTATGCATGGCGGGACTTACACTTCCGATCATCCAGCAGTCACGGTCACAGCAACGAACTTTTTTACGAACTTCCTCTGCCTGTGGGCTGTTCCACAGTTCATCCCAGCTCTGGCTGTTCAGATTACCCATAACTTCTTTGTCCTTGGTACCGTTACAAGGCATAACATCACCATATGGATCAATAAAGAATGTATCGAAACTCATGTCACAAGGCAGCAGACGTTTCTGACCGTAAATATAGTTGATCAGACCATGGTTAAAGTACGCACGGAACCATTTCTTAGGGCTGTTGCTGCGAAGCAGTTCATTTACCAGGTTTTCAAAGTTCTTTGCGACCATCGGACGGTCTTTGATAATATTTTTTGCCTCAACGAAATAGAAACTGTTATGAAGGCTTGCGGTTGCGAACTCCATACCCATTTCATTGGAAATCTTGTACAGTGGAACTAAGTCCGGAGCGTTTTTGTCCTGTACAGTCATACCGAATCCAACGTCTTTCATGCCCATCTCGCGCAGTTTTTTCAGTGTGCTGTAACCACGCTGATAGCCGTTCTGCAGACCACGGATCTCGTTATTTGTCTGTTCCAGTCCCTCGATAGAGATACGGATACCGATCTGAGGGAATTCTTTACACAGATCAACGATACGGTCTGTAAAGAAACCATTTGTAGAGATAACGATACGATCGGATTTTTTGTACAGCTCACGTACAATATCCTTCAGGTCAGTACGGATAAACGGTTCTCCACCGGTGATGTTGGTAAAGTACATCTTAGGCAGCTTCCTGATTGTTTCAATTCCGATTTCTTCTTCCGGTTTGGAAGGTGCTTTATAACGATTACACATGGAACAGCGCGCATTACAACGATAAGTAACAATAACTGTACCATTTAATTTCTTTTCTTCAGACATTTTTTACTCTCACTTTCCTTTTCTTACTCTGTCAAACACATTCATCAATGCATCATAATGTGTTTTAGGTGCAAATCGATTCTCCAGACGTTTTCTGCTCTCGGCACCCATTTTTTCAACTACTGTATCATCATCCAGCAATGCAATTTTCTTGCACAGTTCCTGGGCATCTGCAGGTTTGAACAGATAACCGTTTACTCCGTCCAGAACCAGCTCCGGCAGGCTTCCGATATCACTTGCAATGACCGGTTTGGAATACTGGAAGGATTCCAGTGCTGTGTTCGGAAGATTATCATACCATATGGAAGGGATTAATGTAAATCTCGCTCCTTTTATGATATTTTCCAGTTCCTCACCAGCTTTAAATCCAACAAATTCGACATTTTTGATCTTTTTTTCCTGGACATATGCTTTTAAGCGTTTTGCTTCGTCAGTGGTATCATCACCCATGATCTTTACCTGACGATCCGGCATCATTTCATATGCTTTAACAACGGTATCAACACCTTTTTCTTCGGTAACTCGTCCAAAATACAGACCATACTGACCAATCTGAGGCTCTCCTACTTCAGATTTGCTGGCAGTAAATGTCGGGATACAGGTAATCTTCTTCTCGTCAAAACCATTTTCAATCAGTTTCTTTCTCAAAAACTCTGATGGTGTGATAAATGCATCCACATCCTTGTATACATTCAGCATTTTGTGTACTTTCATTGAGAAAACACGGACAACTGATGCAAACAGAGAACCTTTTACACATCTTTTCTTAATGCAGGTCATGTATCCCTTTGTGAGACATTCCTCACATGGTTTCTTGTTGTACATAAAGTCAAATCTCGGGCACAGCAGGAAATAGTCCGACAGTCTTGACACCACCGGAACTCCCATTTTTTTGGCTCCAGTGATTACGCTTGGTGAAAGCTTATTTACAAAATGAATGATATAAACCAGATCCGGCTTTACATCTTTGATTTCTTTCTTGATAGCTTTTTCCACTTCTGTAGAGTAAACACTTCGCGTCAGCATCTGCCAGATAACCTTCGGTGTCTTTTTGCACTCCTCGAAATATGTCGCATCACGGCTGCCGATCGGTTCTACAAAATATTTGGAATACTCTGTCTCCACGTTTTTGTTCGAATGGATAGAAAACGGAATCACTTCGTGACCATTGTCCTCCAACATTTTCTTAATGTTGAACATATATTTTTCAGGTCCGCCAGAAATAAAATATCTATAATTAACCAGTAAAATTCTCATCTTTCATCCCTCTTTTTATCTGTAAAATTCAGCATACCACTCGGCGAATTTTCTTAATCCGTCTCTCAGACTGGTGGAAGGTTTATATCCGAAATCACGCTCCAGGGCGCTGGTATCTGCATAAGTTACCGGAACATCTCCCGGCTGCATCGGAACCAGCTCTTTGTGTGCCTCAAAATCATAGTCCTCCGGCAATACACCTGCACGTACCAGTTCCTCACTCAGGATCTGTACAAAATCCAGCAGATTTTCCGGATTCTGATTGCCGATGTTGTAAACTGCATAAGGAGGGATCGGTAAACCATCTTCTCCGTTTTTCTTATCCGGAGCTTTCTTCATGACGCGGACAACACCTTCAACAATATCATCCACATATGTAAAATCTCGCTTGCAATTGCCGTAGTTAAAGATCTTGATGGTTTCGTTGTTTCTTAACTTGTTGGTAAATCCGAAATAAGCCATATCCGGACGTCCTGCAGGACCGTATACCGTAAAGAAGCGCAGACCGGTAGAAGGAATATTGTAAAGTTTGGAATACGCATGCGCCATCAGCTCATTGGATTTCTTGGTTGCAGCATAAAGGCTGACCGGATTATCTACCTTGTCCTCTGTGCTGTACGGTACTTTTTTGTTGGAGCCGTAAACACTGGAAGAAGACGCGTAAACAAGATGCTCCAGATTCTCGCAATGGCGACAGGCTTCCAGAATATTAAAGAAGCCGACCAGGTTGGATTCCACATATGCATCCGGATTGGTGATAGAGTAACGCACACCAGCCTGTGCTGCAAGGTTAACGACTACAGACGGTTTGTATTTTTCGAACACTTCTGTGATCAGTGCCTTATCAGCGATGTTTCCCTTGATAAAGGTAAATGTAGGATACTTGGTCAGCTCATTCAAACGAAAATCCTTTAAGGCCACATCATAGTAATCATTCATATTATCAATACCGATCACTGTGACTGACGATGTTTCCTGATAAATTCGTTTCACCAGGTTGGAACCGATAAACCCGGCTGCACCTGTGACTAAAATCGTTTTATTTTCTAAAGTTACTGTACTCATCTATATTCCTCCAAATAATTTGTCCCCCGCGATTTCCGCTGTCCGGAAATCTATAATAATCTTATTATCGCACAATTACGCCGGTTTGACAACCAGCGTAATAATAGAGATTCTTTACTTTTGGACATATGGTTCCTCATCAAACAGATCCTTCACCCTTTAACACAGATGTAACTGTCTTGAGAAGGATTCTGAAATCCATTCCGATCGACCAGTTTTCGATATACTCTGTATCCAGACGAACAACTTCCTCGAAGTCTGTAATGTCGCTTCGGCCGCTCGCCTGCCACATGCCTGTGATACCCGGTTTTGTGGACATACGGCTTCTGTGATGGAGTTCATACTGTTCCCACTCATCCACTGTCGGCGGTCTTGTTCCTACAAGACTCATATCGCCTTTAAGGACATTCCAGAACTGTGGAAATTCATCCAGAGAAGTCTTACGGATAAAGTTTCCGATTCCTTTTGGATTACCATTTTTGTCTTTTTTCTCACTGCCGATGATTCGTGGATCATAGTCCATCTTGAACATCAGTCCATCCATTTTGTTCTGGCTCATCAGCTCAGCCTTGCGTTCCTCCGCATCCATATACATGCTTCGGAATTTGTAAATCTTGAATTTCTTTCCGTTTTTACCGATACGAACCTGCGAAAAGAAAATCGGTCCCGGAGATTTTATGTAGATCATCGGTCCAATGATCACGATCAGAAGCAGTGTGATCAGGCATCCGACAATACCGCCAGCAATATCCAGCAGTCTCTTATACATCATCTGTTTCAGAGAAACCGTATTGATCGTGGATGTAACAACGGAATAGTCACCAATTTTTTCTACGAAATTTTTTCCGCTGAGCGACTGTTCCAGTTCACCAAGGCTAAGATGGATCGTCAGCCCCATCGTCTTCATTTCCTCGATCAGATTTTTCGGATACGGTACATTCTCACTGATCTTTACGAAAACTTCATCTACCCATTCATGGCAGAGGTATTCTTCTACGGTATTGATATTTCCGATTACCGGAATGCCGGAAATCTCCGTGGCAATGCAGTTTTCATCCAGTAATGCAATGCCTGTGATCGCAAAATCCTGAATCGGTCCGCTCATGATTCTCTGCAGTGTCTCTTCTGCCTCTGACGAGTATACGACCACAACCATGGATTTTTCTTTTTTGTCACTGGCATTTTTGCGCAGCACATAATGTTTGCGCCAGATTCGCAGGACATACGCAATCAGAAGATATAAGACTGCCGTATAAAAAAGTGTCAGTCTTGAATAGTCTGCCGACTGCTGAACTGCAAAAAGATACAGGACTGCCAGAAGCATGACCATCAGAACATGCTGTGCAGTCTTGGTAAACTCTATATAATATCCTCGTCTGAGTATATTCTGATAAGACTGCCCGAGAAACATCACTGCAATCTGGCACAGAACAAATACAAACGCCTCCATCCGGTATACCTGACTGCTGTACGGATTCTCCGTTCCCAGTCGAAGCATATACGCTATAACAAATGCGATTTGAAGACTGATGATGTCCAGCAGCACAAAATCCCAGTGCTTTAGCCACCCTTGCGGGGATTTTCGATACATACGCTCACTCCATTTTTTTATTTTTTTCGTTTCTTCGTCTTATTCTACCTTTTATGACACAATTCGTCAACATATATCTTGTGTGCCCTTCCCCACAATTTTTGTCATCTGTGTCTGCTTCAGGCCCTTTCATGCGGCTAACTTCTTCGAAATACCGTTAAATATTTTCTGCATTACGATTGCGAAGACAGAAGCTCCCGCAATTACAACAACCACAGTAACTATATACTGAAGCCAGCCATTTCCTAATACTGTATGGATACCCAGCTTTTCAATCACACGAAAGATAAACATATGGGACAGATAGATCTCCATGCTGATTCCACTGAAGAATTTCGTAACTCTGTTATCCAGAAGTCCTCCCGTTTTTGTGATCGCATACATCAGTAACATCGCAGACACCAGGAGGTTCATCACAGAATATCCGCCGATCACATAATAAAGCACGATACTGATCCATGCTGCTCCCAGCATGATCCATGAATTAAAACGGGCAATCTGATTTCTGTAAAGATAAATCAGTCCGCCTGCCAGGAAAAAGCATGCACTGTACAGGATATTTTTTCTTCCGACGTCAAAATAACAAATACACACAAAATTGTAAATCAGGCTCACGCCAAAAGCCATCCACGCTCTTCTTTTGTTCTCGATAAGGACACAGAAGAACGGAAATATCAGATAGAACACAAAGACCAGTCCCAAAAACCATCCAACACCGATTACCGAAATGCTGTCGGCCGGCAAAAATCCAAACACCAGCGTCAGGTCTGCAAAACCCTCACATAAGCTTCCCAGAGAATGAGACATGACTACATCGATCAAAACAAGCAGGCCAAAAAACGGAAGAATTTTCTTAAATCGCTTGCCGTAAAAGTCTGACCAGGAAATCTGGTTGTTTAAGACTTTCTGATAATACCCGCAGCACATGCCAAAGGCAGATACAACCATAAACAAATATACAAAATTGGTAAAGGACGGAATGATCCGGTTATACACAAAGCCTTCTATCTCGTAGTTGTTGTTTGTGCTCATATGCATCATCACAATGCCAAAAGCGGCAATCATCCGCAATCCGTCAATTGCTCCATAATGTTTCTTTTTCATCGTTTATCTCCTGTATAACTGCAGCGTTCTCTTCACAACATCATCCCAGTTGTACTTGCCGCAAATATAATCTGCTGCAGCATCTTTGTATTTCCGGACCTGTTCTGCATCATCACATGCTTCCTGAAGTTTGCTCTGCAAATCTGCCACATTGCTTTTCTTAAATACGATTGCTTTATCTTCTACTACAGACGCACATTCATCTATATCAGAAACCAGGCAGCAATTACCATAGCTCATTGCTTCCAGCAGACTGAGCGGCATTCCCTCCAGATCACTCGGAAGGCTGTAGATATAAGCATTGCTGTACAGTTCATCCAGCATCTGTCCCTGTACAAATCCGGTAAAGAGAATTCTGTCGTCACCTTTTGCCATTTCTTTTAGCTGACCTGCAAATTCATCTGTGTCGGAGCTGCCGCCTGCAATAACTAATTTCTTGTCCGTATTAACTTTTTTGAATGCCTCGATCAGATAAGCGATTCCTTTTTCCGGAACAAGTCTGCCCAGGAACAGGATATAATCATCTTTTTCTAGTCCGAATTTTTCTCTGATGAGTTCCGGCTCTCTGATGACCGGACGGTTTACTCCATTAGGAATGAATTTTGTGTCCCGTCCATAAGTTTCTTTAAAATAGTTCTGTACGCCTTCACTTAATACAATGATCTCATCCGCAAATCTGACCGCACATTTTTCACCAAGCATAATATAGGTACTGGCCAGTTTGCCCCATTTTGCTCTCTGGTGATCCAGTCCATGTACAGTAGCTATACAACGCTTTCCAAATAATTTTGGCAGCCACAGCATTGCGCACGGTCCTTCTGCATGAAAATGTACCACATCATATCTCCCAAAGGCTGCCGCAACCGCCGCAAAAAAGGAAGCACTCATCGCTGCCAGTCCCTTTTTGTCTATTGTCGGTACATATTTCATACGAATGCCTTTATATTCTTTTAATCTCTTTTCGTCAAATTCTTTGCCGCTCACATGGTGTCCGCTACGATTATATACCGTAATCTTATGTCCCATCTTTGCCATGCGGACAGTCAGTTCTTCCACTACGATCTCAACTCCACCCTGGCGGCTTGGAATTGTTTTGTGTCCAAGAACCGCAATTCTAAGCGGAGAAGTTTTCTTTTTTCTTTTATCCATAACTTCCTCTTTTAGCATTATTTTTATCTTTATTATTTCGTTTCCTCGCTATATCATACCTTTTACGACACAATTCGTCAACATTTATCTTATGTTAAAACCGATTCAGACACTGTTATCCGTGTCTGCTGATCTCCTGAAAAAAATATGGCCATGGAACACAGATGTTTCCGAATGACCATATTTTCACATATCATTTTGATAGGTTTTTCTTCATATTATAATACATACCATTCCACCTTTGCTGTCGTTGACGATCTTCTGCATCGTATCCTGCAGTTTGGACTGGCTCTCTTCTCCGATCGTAGTCAGTTTGCTGCGGATGCCGTCCTGCACCAGCTGCTCGATGGATTTGCCAAAGATATTGGTCTCCCAGATGCTCTCTCCTCTCTGGCTGCTTTCTCCTATATATTGAATAAGATCATTTGCCTGCTGCTCTGTTCCCACGATCGGTGCGATCTCTGTTTCGATATTTGCCCGGATCATATGGATAGACGGACTCTTGGATTTGATCTTCACTCCATACTTGCTTCCCTGACGGATCACAGACGGTTCTTCTATCTGAATCTCATTAAGCTCCGGAACCACAACACCGTAGCCGGTCTCTCTGACTGCCTCCAATGCCGACTGGACTTTTACATACTGTTCCTTCATGGCCGCCAGTTCTTTCATGGTATGTATCAGATCATACTCACTCTCCATCCGGATACCACTCATCTCGCTGAGCATTTTGTAATAATAGATATCCTTGATCTGTACACGGATACGCACTTTTCCACTGGACAGGCTTACATCTTCCAGGAGTATATCCTGCGCATAAGGGCTTTCCATCTGTACAGATTCCTTCGTAATATCACGAATGTGAAGCATTTTCTTCATCTGCTCCCGAATCTTATCCAGAAGCTCGTGTTTCAGTTCATGATCTGCTGGCAGCATCTCCACCCATTTCGGAACAAAAAACTGAATTTCGCTGACCGGAAATTCATACAGAATATTGGACAGGATCCTGGCAATGTCTTCTTTCCGCAACTGTTCACAGTTTGCTGCCATGGTTGTGATCCCATATTTCTCCTGCAGTTCCCTTACAAGCTTCTGTGTCTCCTCTTTGTACGGCATCTGTGAATTGACCAGAAGAAGGAATGGTTTTCCCTGTTTTTTGAGCTGTGTAACAGTCGTCTCTTCTGCCTCAATAAAGTTTTCTCTCGGAAGCTCTCCAAAGCTGCCGTCTGTTGTGATCACCAGCCCGATCGTGGCATGTTCCTGTATCACTTTACGTGTGCCGGTCTCCGCCGCTTCGTGAAAAGGAATCGCTTTGTCAAACCATGGTGTTTTTACCATGCGTTCTCGGCCATCTTCAATATGTCCGCTGACATCTTTTACCAGAAATCCCACACAGTCGATCAGGCGGATCTTCACTTTCTGATCTTCACCCAGATCCACACTTACTGCCTCTCTTGGTATGAATTTGGGTTCTACCGTCGTAATCAGTTTGCCGGATCCACTCAGTGGAAGCTGATCGCGCACTTCCGCCTGTTTTGCCGGATCCATTGACGGCAATGCCACCAGTTCCATGAACCTTCGGATAAAGGTAGATTTGCCGGTACGAACCGGTCCAACAACGCCTATGTATATATCACCACCGGTACGTGCCTGAATATCCCGGTAAACCTGAAAATTTTCCATACAAAAGCCCCCTCGCATATATTCACACAATCCCATGTATTGTTATATTTATATGCATAAGGGGACTCAGTTATGATTACATATGTTCTTTGAGATAGGCCTCTCTTCCCTGCTCATAGAGATTATTTCCTTCGCAGTCGATAATGACTACAAGCGGCATTTCTTCAACATAAAGTCTGCGGAGTGCTTCAGACTGAAGGTCTTCGTAAGCAACGAGTTCCGCCTTCTTGATACATTTCGCAAGAAGTGCACCTGCTCCTCCAATTGCACCAAAATAAACGCCACTATATTTCTTCATGGCCTCTACGACTTCAGGAAGGCGTGCTCCCTTGCCGATCATGCCGCGGGCTCCAACGGACATCATCGTCGGTGCATAAGCATCCATACGTCCACTGGTAGTCGGACCTGCGGATCCAATGACCTGACCTGGTTTTGCCGGAGTCGGGCCTACATAATAGATGGTTGCATCTTTTGGATCAAAAGGAAGTTCTTCTCCTCTGGCTAATGCCTCACACATTCTCTTATGTCCTGCATCACGGGAGGTATAAATCGTTCCTGTCAGATAAACAGTATCACCTGCATGGAGTGTCTTTGCAAGTTCTTCGGTAAGTGGTAATGTAATATGACGTTCCATCTTTAGATCACCTCCGTTTTGTGTCTTGTTACATGACAGCTGATATTGATCGCACATGGCATGCCTGCAATGTGTGTCGGCATAGTCTCGATATTCAGACCAATTGCAGTTGTTCTGCCTCCAAATCCCTGCGGACCGATCCCAAGCTGATTGATCTTTTCGAGCATTTCTTTCTCAAGATCCGCATAATATGGATCCTCGTTTTCGGAATCTACCGGTCGCATCAGAGCCTTTTTTGCAAGAAGTGCTGCCTTATCAAAAGTACCTCCGATTCCTACGCCGACAACCATTGGCGGACATGGATTGGGTCCGGCTGTCTCAACTGTTTCAAGAATAAAATCTTTGATTCCTTCGATACCGGCAGATGGCTTGAACATGCGGATTGCGCTCATGTTTTCGCTTCCGAAGCCTTTGGGACCGACCGTGATCTTGATATTTTCGCCAGGTACGATCTCGGTATAAAGCATCGCTGGTGTATTGTCTCCGGTATTTCCTCTGCGTACCGGATCTTTTACAACGGATTTGCGGAGATAGCCATTTGTATAGCCACGACGCACACCTTCATTGACAGCCTCGGTGAGATCACCGCCTGCAATATGTACGTCCTGTCCAATTTCCAGGAATATACAGGCCATTCCTGTATCCTGACAGATCGGCACCTGCTCGTTCTCTGCTATCTGATAGTTTTCAATGATATTGTCCAGTATGCCACAGGCAATCTGACCATCCTCTTTCGCACGACAGGCCTGGATAGATTCCTTGATATCTTCCGGAAGCACCTGGTTGGCTTCGATACAAAGTCGCTCAATGGTGTCTGTGATAACTGATGCTTGTATTTCACGCATGTGGGTTACGCTCCTTCGTTTTTTTGTTTTATTGTATCGTATCGGGGATATATGTGCAAGGGAGAGATTCGTGCAAATTGATCTGGTTCACGAAAGGCCAGGTGGAATGGTGCATCGACACGCTTCGTTTCCTGTGTCCTCCCATGCGCTTATAGATGACCGTGTTAGCAAACTCGCGCTAAGAAGCGCTCAGACAGAGCACCACGGCCATCGCTAGCACAGTCGTCCACCAGGAAGCCTTGCTGAGTCGTCTGTACCATTCCATCTGGTCTTTCTGTGAGTCGATATAGGCAGGATGCAGGATTTACACAAGACAGTAATTCCCCTTTTCACCTTGCACATATATTCCCCTGTTTACGAGGTTGGCTCAGGACCGGACGCAAGTGCCCTTATTTTACTACCAGAAACTCATAATGAAATGTGACATAATGAGTGTAATTGTCTTATTATTAAGGGTATTCTTGAGAGAATTATATCTATGTAAAAACAGCCGGGAGCCACATAGCTCCCGGCGTAATGTCTCTATATTACTCTCTCATCATACCCTCAAGTTAAAAATCAATAAAACTCATTATGAAGCAGTTCATGCTCCTTGCCTTTGAGAAGTCCCTGATAAAGTTCAAGTACCATCGGGTTCTCATCGGATTTCTTGATAATCGTTGTATTATCCGCGTTATACAGACCTCTTGCTCTGGCAGCTTTTGTTCTGTCACCGGATCTGGTCGGCTGACCGCCACCCATGATACAGCCACGACGACATGCCATAACTTCGATCAGATGATATTCTGCTTCACCATTCTTTACACGATCCATAACGATTCTTGCATTGGCAAGTCCGCTGGCTACGCAGATCTTGACTTCCATTCCTTTGTATGGTACGGAGAATTCCTTGATACCCTCGTCTCCACGTACACCACACTCGGAGATTTCTCTCATTGCTTCTTTGCTGTGATCCGGGGTCAGACGGCGGAGGACTGCCTCTGTAACACCACCGGTAACACCAAAGATAACACCACCGCCGGAACCGAATCCAAACGGCATATCACATGCTTCTGGCTCAAGCCCTGCAAAATCAAGGCCAAAGTTGTCAATCATGCGGAGAAGCTCTGTGGTTGTGATAACGATATCTGTATCTTTTTCGCCATGTGTATAGCTGTTTGGACGAACTGCCTCCGCCTTTTTGGCGGTACATGGCATAACAGAAACCATAACGGTCTTCTTGCCTTTTGCATGTTCCGGATCACGGAAATATTCTTTGATGACTGCAGAAAGCATTCCCTGTGGGGATCTGCAGGTAGAAATATTCGGGATGTAATCCTTGTACTGGTCTGTGATAAATTTCACCCATGCCGGACAGCAGGATGTCAAAAGCGGAAGTTTTTCACCTTTCTCGATACGATC
Source organism: Blautia sp. MSJ-19 (assembly GCF_018918125.1). Lineage (GTDB taxonomy): Bacteria > Bacillota > Clostridia > Lachnospirales > Lachnospiraceae > Blautia_A. The sequence continues at coordinate 65,499 of NZ_JAHLQA010000005.1, read as the reverse complement.
GAGGAATTCTGCACTTTCTTCCATGATGGTAAGGTCAGCACTGAATGTAGTGTCATAAACTTCGTCAAAGCCCATGCGGTGAAGTGCATTGACAATCTTACCCATTACACTGCGTCCCTTCTGGAGTCCGTAATGATCACCTACTGCAACACGTACTGCAGGTGCGATCTGTGCAACCACACGGATATCCGGATCTGCGAGCGCCTTAAAGACTTTGTCTGTGTTGGTATGGATGGAAATAGCTCCTGTCGGGCAGAATGCGCGACACTGTCCACAGTTTACGCACTGCGTCTCGGCAATCTTTTTATTGAATGCAGGCATAACCATGGCTTCTGTTCCACGGAATGCAAATCCAAGTGCGCCGATTCCCTGAATTTCCTCGCAGGCACGTACACAGTTTCCGCAAAGGATACATTTATTCGGATCGCGAACGATAGACGGAGAACTGAAATCCAGTTCATGCTGCTCTCTTGTGTTCTGGAAACGGACAGTTCTTACACCAAGACGATGTGCCAGTTCCTGGAGAACACACTCACCACTCTTGATACATGTTGTACAGTCACGGCAATGTGCTGCAAGGAGCAGTTCCACGATCAGTTTACGATAGTTTCTTAATTTATTTGTGTTGGTATGAATCACCATACCATCGCGTGGTACTTCTGAACAGGAAGCAAAGGTTTTGCCTCTGTCGTCCTCTACTGTACATAAACGGCATGCTCCAAATGTAGAAAGTTCCGAATGATAGCACAGTGTTGGAATATCAATGCCTGCGTTACGGATAACGGTCAGGACGTTTTTTTCATCGGTAAATTCAACTTTTCTACCGTCAATTGTCATTGTACCCATAATTCAGCCTCCTTCCTATGCTTCCACATAAACCGCATCAAAGTTACAGTTATCTTTACAGGAACCACACTTGATACATACGTCATTGTTAATATGATACGGAGATTTGATCTTTCCACTGATTGCACCTGCCGGGCAGTTCTTTGCACATTTGCCACAGCCGATACAGAATTCTGGATTAATGTGGAACTTACGAAGTGCTGTACAGACTTTTGCACGGCATTTCTTATCTTTAATATGTTCTTCGTATTCATCGCGGAAGCGTTTCAGAGTACTGATAACCGGAAGCGGTGCACTCTTGCCAAGTCCACAGAGAGCCATACTCTGTACCATGGTTGCAAGTTCTTCCAGTTCATCAAGATCGGACATTTCGCCCTTTCCCTCTACAATTCTCTCCAGAATCTCCAGCATACGTTTGGTTCCTTCACGACACGGAACACATTTACCGCAGCTCTCACGCTGTGTAAAGTTCATGAAGAATCTGGCAACTTCAACCATACAGGTATTCTCATCCATAACTACGAGACCGCCGGAACCCATGATCGCATCGAGAGATTTAACAGAGTCAAAATCCAGAGGACGGTCAATCTGATCCTCGATCAGACATCCACCGGATGGTCCACCGATCTGCACGCCCTTGAATGCGGCGCCGCTCTTAAGACCACCACCAATGTCATAAATAATATGACGAAGGCTGGTTCCCATAGGAACTTCAATAAGACCGGTATTTTCGATTGCACCGGTAAGTGAGAATGTCTTGGTTCCCGGGCTTCCCTCTGTTCCGATAGTACGGAACCAGTCGGCACCCTGAAGAATGATCTTCGGAACGTTGGCATAGGTTTCTACGTTATTGAGGACCGTTGGTTTCTCCCAGAGACCTTTTTCTACTGTACGAGGTGGTTTGACACGCGGCATGCCTCGTTTGCCCTCGATGGATGCGGTAAGGGCAGAACCTTCACCACAAACGAATGCACCTGCTCCACGGTTAATATGTAAATGGAAGTTTACACCAGAACCGAGGATATTATCGCCAAGCAGTCCATAAGCCTCTGCCTGTTCGATTGCCATACGGAGACGCTTAACAGAAAGCGGATACTCTGCACGAACATAAATATAACCGTTCTCTGCACCAACTGCATATGCGGCGATGGTCATACCTTCGATCATCTTGTATGGATCACCTTCCATTACGGAACCATCCATGAATGCCCCCGGGTCACCTTCATCACCATTACATACTACATAGCGTACTTTTTCTTTCTGGCGTGCAACCTGAGACCATTTCTTGCCGGCCGGGAAACCAGCGCCACCACGGCCGCGAAGTCCGGATTTGGTCACTTCATCGATGACATCCTGCGGAGTCATGTCGAAGAAAGCTTTAGCCATAGCCTGAAAACCGCCAACTGCAATATATTCATCAATAGATTCTGCATCGATATTTCCGCAGTTTTCCAGAACAATCCTGGTCTGCTGATTAAGGAAAGGAATGTCTGATGGATGAGGACAGGCAGTATCATGATCACGATAAAACAGACGGGTAACCGGCTCTCCTTCCATAACAGTACGCTCTACGATTTCCTTACAGTCCTCTACCTGAACATGCACGTACTGATAATCATACGGTTCGATCTTCATCAGAGGTCCAAGTTCACATAATCCCTGACATCCGGTCTTGACAACGCCGACATGTGGAACGTCTTTCTGCATTTCTACGCTTACCCAGTCAAGATTCTCACACAGTTTTGCCATCTCGTCGTAAATCTTCTGTGCACCGGAGGCGATACATCCGGTACCTGAACAGACAAGTACACGACAGGTAAAAGTTTCCAGGGTATTCTTTGCTTCGGCCTGCTTCTGGAGCAGATCATCTTTACTCACAATACTCATACCGTCTCACCTCTCAATTCATTTAACAGATCAATTGCCTTTTCTGGTGTCATTTTCGGATGTACTTCATCATTTACTGTAAGAGTTGGTGCTAATCCGCACGCACCAAGGCAGGATACAGTTTCTACTGTAAAGAGCATATCATCCGTTGTATGTTTCTTATTGCTAAGTCCAAGTTCTTTCATCAGTGCCTCTTTGACCGGCATGGATTTACGCACATGACAAGCCGTTCCATCACAGACCTTGATCACATATTTTCCCTTTGGCTCAAAAGAAAAGTTTTCATAGAAAGTAGCTACACTATAAGCCTTTGCTTCTGTAACTCCTATCTTGGATGCAACATAAGTCAGAAGTTCCCCCGGCAGGTAACGGTATTCTGCCTGGATGTCCTGCATGATCGGGATCAATGATGCAGCTTTAGGTCCATAATGCTCAATGATCTCATCTGTCTTCGCGTAATAAGACTGATCTAACATTCAATTCCCTCCTTGTTTAAAAATAGATTTTTTCTGTGCTTATTGTTTTTGTATAATTTACACAGCTCTGTTGTATTTGATTATACATGAAATATATAATTTTAACAAGACAAATATAGGAAATTTGAATTAATTTATTCATTTTTTTTATTTTTTGCAACTTTTTTGTGATGTTTTTAACATGTTGCATAATTTTTTATCAATCTTGTTTTATTGAGTTAACTTTCCGTACAATTTGTTATTCTGATGCAACTTTATACAAAGTATATTTATCTTCCTTCTTATTATAAAGTCTGTTTCTTTTATCTATTTGTTTTGTGCACGGAAAAGTACATAATATTTATTGCTTTTGGAAATTCTTTCCTATATTATAGTGTCAGGTAGATGAAAATATTTTTCAATTATTTAGACGCCACCAACTTATGACAGATGAATTTTCAGATTCTGCTAAGAATACCTGGTGCTGAATAATTCCAATTTTATACAAGGAGAAACTTTATATGAGAAATTATGACACACCTGTCAGATCTATCCGCCACAGAGTTTACACAGAAGTAGCCAAAGCCGGATTCGAATCCTCTGACGAAACCCTTATTCACGATATTGAAGCAATTCCTTACAATATTGTCAGTGAAACTGCTCAGTACCGCGAAAGCATTTACAGAGAACGTGCTGTCGCAAGCGAAAGAGTCCGTCTTGCAATGGGTCTCTCCCTTCGTCCGGAGAACAAAGCTGTTCACCTGACGGATGGTCTGGCTGCCAGCAATATCAACGAAAAATATTATGAGCCACCGCTTATGCAGGTTATCCCTTCTGCATGTGCAGCCTGTCCTCCGAACAAATACATCGTCAGCAACATGTGCCGCGGATGTGTTGCTCATCCATGTATGCAGGCATGTCCAAAAGGTGCGATTTCTATGAAAGACGGTAAATCCTTTATTGATCAGGACAAATGTATCAAATGTGGAAAATGTAAAGCAGCCTGTCCTTACGATGCCATCTCACACAATGTTCGTCCATGCGAACAGGCATGCGGCGTCAAAGCGATTGGAAGTGATGAACAGGGACGCGCAAGTATTCTGGAAGACAAATGTGTTTCCTGCGGTATGTGTATGGTAAGCTGTCCATTCGGTGCAATTTCCGATAAATCTCAGATTTTCCAGCTGGCTCATGCACTCCGCGATGGTGACAAGATCATTGCGATCGTAGCTCCGGCTTATATCAGCCAGTTCGGGGATGACGTCACTCCGGGTAAATTCAAGACCGCCTTGCAGGTTCTTGGTTTTTCTGATGTGCATGAAGTTGCTTTTGGTGCTGATGTCGGGGCAATCTCTGAGGCCCATCATTATGCAAAAGAAGTAGCTACCGGTAATCTTCCGTTCCTTCTGACCTCCTGCTGTCCTTCCTGGTCCATGATGGCAAAGAAATTTTTCCCGACCATGATCGACAACATTTCTCAGGAACTGACTCCTATGGTTGCCACTGCACGTAAGGTCAAACAGGAAAATCCGGATGCAAAAGTAGTTTTCGTCGGACCATGTGCGTCCAAGAAACTCGAAGCTATGCGCCGCACCGTCCGCAGTGATGTTGACTTTGTTCTGACTTTCGAAGAACTGGATGCGATGTTCGACGCACGTGAAATTGATCCTTCTTCTTTTGAGGAAGATGGTTCTCTTCATGACGCCACAGCTGCAGGACGTGGATATGCAGTTGCAGGTGGTGTTGCCGGTGCGATTGAAGCATGCCTGAAAGAATATTATCCGGATGTACCGGTTCATATCGAACATGCGGAAAGTCTGGCTGAATGCAAAAAAGTCCTCGCGCTTGCCAAAGCAGGCAAACTCAAGGGCTGCATGATCGAAGGTATGGCCTGTCCTGGAGGATGTATGGGCGGTGCCGGAACAAATGTACCGGTTGCAAAATCTTCCAAAGAACTGAAGAAATTCCTGGCCGGATGTACCAAGAAACTTCCGCCAAAGGAACTTGTAGATATTGAACTGAACTAAACCTAAAAGAGGAGTGAGACATCGTATCTCACTCCTCAAACTATATATATCGCTTTTAACAACTAATCTATTTTTTGATTATCCATTAACCTTTCTCATTGCAGCTTCCACTACATGTCCTACAAGAACGGATGTTGTAACGCTTCCAACACCGCCCGGTACAGGAGTGATTGCATCAACGATCGGCTCAACTGCTGCATAGTCAACATCTCCGCAGAGTTTTCCTTCTGCATTTACATTGATACCTACATCGATGATGGTCTGTCCTTCTTTGACATATTCAGCACCAACAACACCAGCACGGCCTGCTGCTACGATCACGATGTCTGCTTCTCTTGCTACAGACGGCATGTCTACGGTTCTTGTGTGGCAGATGGTTACAGTTGCATTTTTCTTAACCAGCATCATTGCTGCCGGTTTACCAACTACAAGGCTTCTTCCGATCACAACGGCTTTTTTACCTGTGCAGTCAATTCCGTAATGATCCAGGATTTCCATACAAGCCTGTGGTGTACATGGCGGGAAACCAATTTTCTTTCCTGTGTAAACACCAGACATGGAAAGATCTGTCATACAGTCAACGTCTTTTTCTGCTGCAAGCGCATTCTCGATCACTGCCTGATCCAGATGTTTCGGCAGCGGACGGAACAGAAGAACGCCATGAATATGGTCATCTTTGTTTACTTTATCGATTGTTGCAAGAAGCTCTTCCTGTGTTACATCTCCCGGAAGAAGAATCTTTTCGCATGCAACACCAAGTGTTTCGCAACGTTTTGTTGCTCCTCTTTCATAAGAGATATCGCTTGGGTTTTCACCTACACGGATAATGCACAGAGTCGGATTTACACCCTTTCCCTGTAACTCAGCTACATTTGCTTTGATTCTTTCGTTCAGTGCTGCTGTTACTTCTTTTCCTAATAACTGCTTTGCCATTTTATATTTCCTCCGCTATTTTGTTGCTGATTATTTTAATCTGCCAAGAACACTTTCGAATGTTTCGTCTGCCATCTTAGTGTATTTTTCGAGCATTGCATCTGCTTTCTTATTAAGCTCCTCCGCATATTCTCTGTCTGCCATGGATTTTGTATTGATGTATACGTTCAGGCTGGCACCCTGTAATGCTGCTTTACAGAAAGCTGCACCAACACCGGCATCACTGATTGCCAGTTTGGAGCCTTTTGCACCAAATTCTACGATCAGTTCGATTGCTTCACAGCATTTTTCCATAATTTCCATCGGAACGGAACATGCATCTTTCAGCACGATTTCCATAACACGTGCTTTTTCTGCTTTTTCTTCCTCTGTTTCTTTTGGCATACCATATGCTTTGGAAAGCGGCTCAAAAACTTCTGCATCTCTTTCGATCAGACGAAGGAAATCTTTCTGAAGCTGGTCACATTTTGCTTTCAGCTCCCACATTTCATCTTCTACATCTGCATATTTCTTTTTGCCTACTGTGAGGCTGCCTACCATATTACCAAGTGCAGTTCCAACTGCACCAACTAAAGCGGACGCTCCGCCGCCACCCGGTACCGGGGCTTTGGATGCGAGAACTTCAACGAATTCTGTGCATGTACTATTTGAGAATCCCATTTTATTTTCCTCCTGTAATAAAATGTTGCTAAATAAAAGGGAATTTTCCTTTTATATATTTCTTTTTTCAAGATGACTCTTGAAGTTATCTCAGGATATTTCCTGAAGACCTGTTTTTATATTTGGATTTCTGGGACAAATCCCAAAACCCTGTTCATATTTGTAAGTATGAGAAAACCCTATACGAGGGGAGGCGCTCGGAGTTGCGGGGGCCGCTCTCCCCTCGCGCACCCCACCTGGCCACGCCGAGTAGGAATGACAGATGTTAGCGGTCAACGTGACATGTCGATACCAGCACCGCATACTCCCTGACTCCTGGTTTAAACAAATTTTCGCGTTCTATGACTAGCATTCGTATAAATGTAATTTGAGCCATCCAAATTTGAGCTTTTCATTGACTCGGAATCATATAAGTATAATTCAAGCCAACCTATTTTAAGCTCTTTAATGACTCTGAATTGTATAAATACAATCCAGGACAACCAATTTAACTCTTTTTAGTGACCTGCAAGCATATAAGAGTTATCTAGGTCATCTAATTTTCGACTTTGCCTATGACTTATAATCATGCAAATGTAATTCGAATCACTTTTGCTCGTCTTTCTTGATGGTCTAAAACTATAAATATATAATGCAAGTCAATTTTTCTCACTCTTTTCGATGACCTGTATTTATACAAGCGCAAACTAAGTCATTTTTCAGGTTCACAACTTAACTTCTTTTCAGCGTGGCCAAAAAGGGGGAGTCTGAGGGGGACATTCGGCCTTCGCAACTGTGAGATAGTCCCCCTCAGGGTTTTCTAGTTTCCAAACTGAATTCCCATGCCTTATAAGGCACAAACTATACCTTTTGATATGAGACTTATTTCTTATCAGAAAAGTCCAGTAATCTTTCCGGTTTCGTCTACATCGATTCTCTCTGCAGCAGGTACTTTCGGAAGACCTGGCATTGTCATGATTTCGCCGGTCAGTGCTACGATGAAACCTGCACCTGCAGAGATTTTCAGGTTACGTACAGTAACTTCGAAGTCTGTCGGTGCACCGAGTTTTGTCTGATCGTCTGTCAGGCTGTACTGTGTCTTAGCTACACAGATCGGGCAGTTGCCAAATCCAAGAGCTTCGAGCTGTTTTGCCTGTTTCTGAGCATTTGCTGTCAGGACAACTCTCTTACCACCGTAGATCTTCTGAACGATCTGGTTCAGTTTATCTTCGATGGAGCCTTCCAGTTCATATGCAAAGGAGAAGTCGTTTGGTTCTTCAACCAGACGAAGAACTTCTTCAGCAAGTTTGATTCCGCCTTCGCCGCCTTTTGCCCATACTTCAGAAAGGGCTACGTTTACGCCGAGTTCTTTACATTTTGCTTCTACCAGATCAAGCTCTGCCTTGGTATCTGTCGGGAATGCATTGATAGCAACTACGCAAGGAAGTTTGTATACATTCTTGATATTGCTTACATGTTTCAGAAGGTTCGGAAGTCCTTTTTCCAGTGCCTCCAGGTTTTCGTTGTTGAGGTCAGCTTTTGCTACGCCGCCATTGTATTTCAGGGCACGTACAGTAGCTACGATAACAACTGCGCTTGGGTGCAGTCCCGCCATACGACATTTGATGTCGAGGAATTTCTCAGCACCGAGGTCAGCGCCGAATCCAGCCTCTGTGATGGTATAATCAGCAAGTTTCATACACATCTTGGTTGCTGTTACGGAGTTACATCCATGAGCGATGTTTGCGAATGGTCCGCCATGAACGATTGCCGGAACATGTTCCAGAGTCTGAACGAGGTTCGGTTTCAGAGCATCTTTCAGGAGGGCTGTCATAGCGCCTTCTGCATGAAGGTCACCAGCTGTTACCGGTTTCTGTTCGGATACTTTACCATATGTATATCCGATGATGATTCTGGAAAGTCTTTCTTTCAGGTCTGTGATATCACTTGCCAGGCAGAGAACGGCCATGATCTCAGATGCAACAGTGATGTCATATCCGTCTTCACGTGGCATGCCGTTTGTTCTTCCGCCGAGTCCGTCTACTACGTTACGCAGCTGACGGTCATTCATATCTACACATCTCTTCCATGTGATCTTTCTCGGGTCAATGTTCAGAGCATTACCCTGGAAGATATGGTTATCGATCATTGCTGCAAGAAGGTTGTTTGCTGCACCGATCGCATGAAAGTCACCTGTGAAGTGAAGGTTGATGTCTTCCATCGGAACTACCTGTGCATAGCCGCCACCTGCAGCGCCGCCTTTCACACCGAATACCGGTCCGAGGGATGGCTCACGAAGCGCAACCATAACGTTCTTGCCAAGTTTCTGCATGGCATCTGCAAGACCTACAGTTGTAGTTGTTTTTCCCTCACCAGCCGGTGTCGGGTTGATTGCTGTCATAAGGATCAGCTTGCCATCCTTTTTGTCGCTTTCTTTCAGAAGATTGTAGTCAATCTTTGCTTTGTACTTACCGTACTGCTCCAGATACTTGTCGTCAATCCCTGCTTTTTCCGCGATCTTGGTGATTGGCTCCATTGTGCACTCCTGTGCGATTTCGATGTCACTTTTGAATCCCATAATGTTACCTCCTTTTTTATGTACATGTTCTTACAATACCTACGGATTGTTCCGTGTATTTCAGATTGTTTTCGCATAAGCTTTCAGTGATCCGATGATCACATCTCCCATGACAGCCATGTCTTCTGCCTGGAAGGATACCGGGAAATTATCCGAAAAGAGAATCTGTGAGGACGGAGGAAATTCATCATCTCCCTCCCACAGGATCATCTGCACCAGATATCCCGGAAAGATTTCAAGCTGATAAGCAATGTCACCGTGCTTTACCGGAACACAATGCATGTGTTCCATGATCGCCTGAAAATCTTTGATGCGGTTTCCGTAGGAAAAAGCCAGTCGTTTGATACATCTTCCGTCAAACTGTCTCAGATAGACCTCTCCCCACGGCATTTCGCGATAAGTTTTGAATTTACCGGTGCCGGCAGATGCGGCACCGTTCAGCAGAAAGCGAATCGTCAGAGTTCTTGCATAAACCATAGTTTCCAGCGGGTAAAACCCCATATCGTCTGCCTCGTGGCTGACCTGAAAATCCGGCCAGGAAATCTGATACGTTGTTCCGAGGAATTTCAAAGTAAAATACTTCTCCTCCTCATTATAGGAAATACCAAGTCGCTCGGCAATCCCTTTCGGATCAGCCTCCTGATACTGACTCAGATAATGTTCCCATGGGAGACGCTCTTTGCTGTCTTTTCCATATCCCAGTTTATCGCCTACAGATTCCATTTCTGCCGGATCAAATGTTGTTTTTACGTCAGAACTCATAATTCACCTCGAAAAATTTAAGTATTATGCAAATGCTATACCATGTGCAAGCATGAACAGCATTCATATTTTTTACCCTTGGATATCAAATTATCTTTGATGTACATTTGGAAACATGGATGCATCGGTATGTGGGATAAAGCATGCTCCCACGAATTCATCCATGTAAGTCGGAACCGTTGAAAGTTCCATATATGTCATGTTTGCTGCAAGATCATAGGTTTTCTTTTCTGCTGCTGTGGAAAGAAGCATCAGGTATGCGCCAGTCAGGGAAGAATTTCCGATATAGTGGAATTTCTCCAGTGGAACATCCGGGAACATTCCGATGTTGACTGCATTCTGCATATTGATACCGCTTCCGATACCACCTGCAACGTAAACATCATCGATCATGGACACATCAAAGTCCAGAGAAGAAAGCATGGTTCTGATTGCAGAGAAGATTGCTCCCTTCGCGCGGATAAAGTTATCAATGTCAACTTCTGTGATCTCAACATCTTTGGAAGAACCAGCTTCCTCCTCAAATGCGATCACATAGCTTCCCATTCCATAATGATCATGACGGATTCTCTTGCCTTCACGGACAAATTTGCCCTTCGGATTGATGATTCCGGTCATGTAAAGCTCACTGATCACATCAATGATACCAGAACCACAGAGTCCAACCGGCTTGGTTCCCGGTTCTCCAACTACTTTGTAAGTCGGCTCCATCGTTTCTTTATCAATGGTACATGCCTCGATCGCACCGTCCGTCGCACGCATACCGCAGCTGATATCGCCACCTTCAAACGCCGGACCTGCAGAACATGCACAGCTCATCATAAAATCAGAGTTGCCAAATACAAGCTCTCCGTTCGTACCAAGATCGATAAACAGAGAAAATTCCGGTCTGTTCCAGATCATACTTACCAGTGTACCTGCTGTGATATCTCCGCCTACATAGCTTCCGATATTCGGAGCCATGATAATGTGTGCATCTTTGTTAATTTCAATTCCAACATCTGACGCAAACAGAGAGTTTGTCTTAAAGAATGCCGGAATGTATGGTTCTGTACGCAGGTAATCCGCATTGATTCCTGCAAACAGATGATTCATTGTCGTATTGGATGCCACGCACATACGGTAAATCTGATTCTCCGGAAGATGGATGCTTCTGCACATCTCATGGATCATCGGGTTGATCGTCTCTTTGATCACAGCATCCTGCAATTTCTTGATTCCGCCTGGTTTCGTGGTCTCAATGATACGGTTGATAACATCCGCACCATAACGGATCTGTCCGTTACCAGAAGAACTCTTTGCAAGTATCTCACCTGTTGCCATATCAATAATGACAGCAGAAACAGTTGTAGTACCGATATCTACAGCCAGACCACCCATAATGACATCTTCTTTGCTGTCAAAGATGTCATACACAAACATATCATTCGGTGTCACACGAACAACACACTTCACTGAAAATTTACTTGCACGAAGTACATCCGGAAGTTTACGAAGAACAGCATACGGAACTCTGATCCGGTTAAGGTTCATAAATTTCCGAAGTGCCCTTGTCAATCTCTCAACATCCGGCATGGTGTCATCCAGAGATGGCTCTGCCATCTGAAGTTCAACCACTTCCAGGCTGTTTCTGAACTGAATTCCGGTTTCTTCGATCTGAGATTTTGCTTTTTCAAAAATTGCAATTTCTTCTTTAGAACTTAAGTCCGCCACTTTCATTCTGCTCTTGTAAGCAGATGCGATGTCTGGTACAAGCACTTCCACATCCGCACAGATTTTGCTCATACATGCCAGACGCCATCCTTTTTCAAATTCCTCATCGGAAATATGAAGAGTTTTCTTTGAGTCCAGTTCTCCGCCTTTTAACTGCACCCGACACTTTCCGCAGGCTCCGTTTCCGGAACATGGTGCATCGATTGCCACGTTCGCACCACGTGCAACCTCAAGCAGATTATCCCCCGCATTGGCAAATGCTTCTACCTCACTGCCATTTTCAAATGCAAATGTCACCTTAAACATGCGGTAACCACCTTTCTCGCCTCGTGAATATTCTTGTCTTTCAGCTGTGGCGTTGGGCGTCAGACTTATTAATATTTATAAAAAAGGCCAGAGGCCGCGAAGCCTCCAGCCTTTTTTTATCTACAGCCGTAAAAAGTCAGACTGATTAGATTTCCAGATAGGAATCTGCGTACAGGTAATTATTTTTGATGATATCGCAGGATTTGATTGTTTCCATCAGACGCAGGTCGTTAGGGTTAACGATTGCGGATGTAAGTCCCTGCATCATAGCCATAGCTACCATAGCGGAGTCCATGATCGGACGGATATGTTTTGGCATACCGTTGGAGTTGTTGGAAAGACCACCGGTGCTCTTCATTCCCATATCAGAGATCATTTTGATGAAGTCAAGAACTTCCATCTGTTTGTCCTGCATTCCTTTGATAACGAGGAATAACGGGTCGAACCACATATCGTTCTCAACGTCCATACCCTGTTCCATACCTCTCTCCATCAGAGTCTGCATGTACATCATACGTTCGTCGTTGTCTTTTGCGATTCCTTCGCCGTTGCAAAGAGCGATAACGATTGCATCGTTAGCTGCTGCAACATCAACATATCCGATTCTTCCAGCTGCATCAGCGGAGTTTACGATCGGTTTTCCTTTGGAACGGTTGTATACGGAAATACCAGCTTCGATAGCTGCAACGTTGGAAGTATCCAGTGCAAGCGGAACATTGTCGAAGTTGCCCTGCAGAAGTTCTACAGCCCATTTCATCAGTTCCGGTCCATCGTTTTCTGCTGGTCCGATATTTACATCGAGGTATGTAGCACCTGCATCAAGCTGCTGTTTTGCTCTTTTGAGAATCGGCTCAGGATCTCTCTCTGTGAATGCTTTATTTACTGCTGGTGCTGTTGTGGAAAGTCTCTCTCCAATAGTAACAAATTTTGCCATACCTGTGTTCTCCTTTACATGGTTTTTGATGTCTCAGGGAGAACGTCTCTCCCTGAGCATTGGTTTATTTTTATGCGGACATTATGCCTGCATATCTTTTAAGAATTTCACAAGCTGAACTGCTTCTCTAGGTCCTACGATGATCTCCCATCCCGGAAGTTTTGCTTCAAGGTCGCCCTTGAGAACTGCTACTTTACCCGGAATTACAAGCTTACGGCATTTAACCTTCGGTTCAACTTCTTCTTTGATGTACTCGGAAATGCTGGTGCTGGAGAATTTACCAGCTGCCCAGGATGTCAGTACGGAAAGTCCACCTGCATCGTTGATAACCAGGTTAAGCGGTACACCAGAACGTTCCAGTTCGCCGGAAACTACGAAGTATGTAAGAGCGAAGTCTACGGTTGTAACAACGAGGGAGTTCTCGTCTGCACCGTTGAGTGGGTAGATACCCGGCTCTACTTTCATCGGCTTCTGCGGGTCTGTGTATACGTTCTGACGAAGACCGAACAGTGGAAGTGCCTCTGCATATGTCATCTGCTCCATAACGATGATGGAACCATATTTCATTGTGAAGATGGAAGCAAGTGCTGCCTGTAAATGATAATCACCTTTGGCAAGTTTTACCAGGTTTACGATGGACGGATATCCAAATGTTCTGTCCTGGTCTTTCAGAGCTGCACGACGAACCTGTACAGTGTTTGCAAAGGTTTCTTTGATGTCTGCGCCTGTTGTGTCAAGAACAAGGTTCTTGTTGCCAAGTTTTTCAAGAGCTGCTACGGTATCGTAAAGCTCGTTAAGGTCTTTTCCAGATACTCCGAGAACTACGCCGGCTTCTGTAGCAACTGCATTCATTGCTTCATAGTTATCAGCGTTTGCTCCGTTAAGAACCGGTTTGCCATCTTTGCATACTTCAAGAGCAGCTTTTGCGATTTCAGGATCTGTACATCCAAGAACGAGAGTTCTTCCAAGTCCTTTTGCTTTTTCTACAAGTGCTGTGTATTTGGCAGCATCTGCGTCTGCGCTGCAGTTTACGTATACAAGTTCTACATGCATTCTTTCACCGATACGGTCATAGTCTACATGTGGGATTGCTGCAAGTTTAGCCTCAACTTCTGCATCATCCATGCATGTGCAAAGGGATACAGCGTATCTTGGTTTACTTACGAATGTTTTTTCATGTCTGAACAGAACAGTTTCTCCTCCGAGAGTGAATTCTGCATCACCTGTTCCGATCTTGATTGTCTTCATCGGCGGAGCAGTTGCCTCAGACAGGGAAGCCAGTGCTTCGTCAGACATATGTGGACACTGTTCAATTTTCATTGCGCCCTGTGCAACTTTCATAGAGAAAGCCATACATGTAGGACATCCACATTCCTTACAGTTTTTCTTTGGTGTTAATTTAAAAATCTGAATACCATTCAGTGCCATAGCTAATTTTTCCTCCTATTATTCCTTAAGCAAGTGCTTTGATCAGTTTGGAAATTGTCTTAACAGATTCCGGATGTCTTAAGATTACGGCATCAGAACCAGCAGCAAGGTCTGCTGCTGCAGTCATAACTTCCATATCGATTCCACGCTCGTCTGCTGATCCCCATTCAGGCATATCAGCTTCAGAAGCGGTTGCTTCTTTTACTGCCCATGTCTCTGCGGATACAGGAGTAATAATAGGCATCTGCAGCATATTGTCATTCTGGCCTAATGCTGCACCTTTGATACGGTCCATAGTAGAAACTACGTACTCATATCCATAACCAGCTGCTGCACTGCCGATGTTCATAACGATCTTCTTCGCATCAACACCAAGCTGTGTAGTAACAACGTTCAGCTGTTTTGCAAGGTTGATATCAACGGCTGATTCAGCACCAACGATCTGATTATAAGCCAGACCTGCTGCTGCACCGATTGCTTTGTAGTTTTCTTCTTTTTCGGAAAGAAGAAGTGCATTTCTTCCCTGAAGAACTTCTGCAACTTTCGGAAGAAGTTCCGCATCCTTCTCTACGTTCTTGCAGCCTTCTACAACGAGTGGACAGTCGATAGCACCAGCCACTTCTTTAACAACCTCGATCAGTTCTTCAACAGATTTGTTTGCTCCGTTCGGGTCTCCACCATCCAGGATCAGGGCAACGAAATCTGCACCTTCAATAGCTGCTGCTTTCTGAGCAATCTCAGCCATTGTAGTAGCACCTTCATAATAAGCTTTTACGCCTTCAGAAAATTCATCCAGTCCAAGGTCAGAAATTTCAACACCGATCTTTGGTGTATTTTCTGTTGGAGCATCAAAGCTATAGAATGGGAAAGAATTTTCTCCACCGATTGTCACAGTCTTGTCTCCGCTTCCGATTGTGACAGCGTTAATCTTTGCATTAAATTTCTGTGGTTTCTGATTAAACGGCATTTCTCATAAGCCTCCTCTTAATTATTAAAAAACTCGAAAAGTATTATACAACATAAAAAACCATGTTACAAGGGAACTTGGCTATTTATGTTAAAAAAATATCAAAAAATCGTAATGTAATTCTCCATGGGAAGGGGTAAACCCTGAATTTTTCCTGCAACCCGCTGTTTGCAACAGCTTTACGTTCTGAAAATATTCTGGTTCAAACGCATGTGCGCATCTTACGATGCTTCATGCTAAACCTTGAAAATCTCTCACAGCTCGTTGCTACGCAACTTTACGCTGTACAAGATTTTTCCAGATAAACCCTAAATTTTTCCTGCAACCCGCTGTTTGCAACAGCTTTACGTTGCAGTTCAAAACTCAGGGTTAACTCCCCAGGGAATGAATGCGAGCATTCATTCCCTTTGCGGGAGTTACATCATAGGATCCATTGCCAGAGCCGGATGTCCTTTTTCGGTCAGGTATTCAACCAGTGCTTCCGGATCTGTTGCTACTGTTTCATCACCGATCATATCAGTGAAGTTTTCGATTCCGTAGAGTTCCTGAGCTGTCTTGTTGAGACGTTCAGCAACGAACTCTTTCAGTTCTTTTGGCATCCATACGATACGTTCGATACCGCCTTCAGCCTTCATGAATTTCTTGGAGGAGATGAAGTGTTTTCCATGTCCCATGAATCCAGGAGTCTGAACACCACCACCTGTCATGGAAGCCATTTCAGGGAATGTCATTCCAAGAGGAGTCATGCCTGCATACTCACGGTTAGCAATAACTACACCGTTGGAGAATGGTTCGATACCGCAGATACACTCGAAGCATCCGCAGGATGTCATAGGATCCTGCATGATGGAGTACAGTGTAACGTGCTCCAGAGCACCCTGTGAGAATTTCTGAACTGCTTCATCAACGTCTTCGTAAGAACCAAGGTTCTCATCGATCGGACGTTCTTTTGTGATAACCTGGCAAGGTCCGTTCGGATCAAGCTGATGTGTAGCTTTTGCATCCAGCCATGAAACGGCACCGCAAAGTCCAAGTCTTTCTGGTGTTACGACACATACGTGGCTTGGAGAGAATGCCTGGCAGAGGATACAGCTGTAATATACATCTACAGATTCATCTGTCAGAGTATCAAGACGCTCATCACGTTTGTCGAAAATCGGAATTGCAACTTCGTGACGTACTCTTGTACATTCTGCCGGATCTGTATAGATAACAACTTCACATTTATCAACAACTGCGTCAAATTCATTTTTAACAGATGCGTAAAGAACTTCACCGATATGTTTGATCTTGAATCCTGCATTGAATGCATCAATGCTGATACGGATACGCTGCATATCACGCTGTCCTGTGTGGTATACACCTTCGATACAGTTGATGTAGTTGTGGAATTTACGCTCGATAACCGGTTCGAAGTCAGCCTGCATGTTCTTGCCGGCAACTTTAACAACATATGCGATGCTGTTCTTGCTTCCAAGTTCCATGTCGTCTACTTCCGGTCCAACTACTGTGATCTTGTGGTCTTCTACTTCAGAAGCATCACAGGTCTGTACAAGCTCTGCACAGTCTACACGGGAACCATCGAACTCAACCTGCATGTCTTTACGACGGATGATCTCACCTTCGAATGCGGATGCAAATGCAACCGGAATATCGATGTTTGTGATCTTGATCTTGATATCACGTGCTTCAAGAGATGTAGCATTGAATTTTTCTACGTCTTCCTGAACGATCAGGCTCTTTGGTACACGGAAGATATTTTCTGTTTCGTTTGTGATAACCGGGAATCCAAGTGCGATAGCACCAGCTCCACAAGCTACGATCACGTCATCCAGAGGTTTGAATGCGTTAACGAATGCCGGTACACGATCCATTGTGTATTTCATCAGTGTGCCTGCATCTCCAGGTGTTACGTTACCGAAGATCAGAGCTGCACGAAGTGCAACAGATACTACATGGATAACTGCTGTAACATCTTTGCCAAGCGGGATAACACGTACGTTTGCACCTGTCTTCATTCCAGCTTCTGCAACCTGGTCGATGATTCCGCCAACCAGTGTTACGAGGATACCCTGTGCCTGATAGCTCTTAACAAGAGCAACACCTTCTTCTGTTGTAGGAGCAGATCCGAGGATTACTGCTACACCAGGGATATCGCCTGTTACAAGCGGAACACCAAGTTCACGGATAACAGCATCTGCAAGATGTCCGTAGCATGGTTCTTCGTATGGTGTTGCACCATCGATATATTTCAGAACTTCGATGAATTCTGCACAGAGTGCTGTAGCAACACCTGACATGAATGCATCATTTAATCTTTTTTCTCTTGTCATAAGTGTTTTAACAACACCAAGAGCTTCTTTTAATTCTTTTAAAGTTGTAACTTTTGTTCCTGTTACAGCGTAGTAACATGGAAGGCTGTAAGCGGTGTTCGGGAAGCTGACAGCTTTGTCTTCGCCATACTGAGCAATTGCGCCATCAATAGCGCCCTCTGTTAAACCATATACAGCATCATTTCCGCCGAATACTCTATCAAATAAAGTCACTTTAATACCTCCTGTTTTTACAGATTTGAATTCTGATCAATCTTTTCTTTTATTTTTGTAATTTCAGCCGTTACAGTCTGGCTGAAATCGTAAGGGGATTTACCCTGACGGTCAGCGTCTATAACTTCTGTGTTGTAGTGGATCATTCCAAGAAGATCTTCTGCCGGAATCTTTGAACGGATGAATGCTTCATCGTCCTCATTCCTTACTTTGTTTGCCACAACTTTTACCTGGGCAACACCAAGATCTTTGGCAAGTCGTTTTACATTTTTGTAGGTCTGTACACTTCTCGCCCCTGGTTCAATCACTACTATAAATTCATCCATGCTTTCCGTGGTGCCGCGGCCCAGATGCTCCAGACCGGCCTCCATATCCAGAATCACCACATCGTCTCTGTGAATCACAAGATTATTGATAATCCGTTTCAGCATGACATGTTCAGGGCAGACACATCCGCCTCCACCCGTTTCCACGGTACCAAGGACAAGCAGTTTTACGCCATTGCAGGTTTTTCCGTAGGTATCCGGAATATCGTCTACCTTCGGATTCAGTTTATAAAACTGGTTCTGACTGTTGGCTCCGGTACGCTCCTCCACCAGTTTTCGCATCCGGGAGATCGGAACAATGGAATCCAGTGTTTCTTCATCAAATCCAAGTGCCAGACCAAGATTTGCATCCGGGTCCACATCTGCTGCAAGGACTTTTTTTCCTTCGTCTGCGTATAATCTGGCAAGTGTTGCCGCAAAAGTTGTCTTTCCTACTCCGCCTTTACCGGTTACTGCTATTTTCATAAGTTAATCGCGCCTTTCCCGCTATCAGATACCGAGAGCTGTTCTCTTTTCTTCGATTCTCTCGATCATCAGATCGCATAATTTATCAATATCTTTTTCTACTGTATAAGCAGCTTCTACCCAATCACGAACACCTTCGGTAAGAAGTCCTGCTACCTGATCAGATCCGGATACGTATGGATCTACTCCAAGGAAGGTATCAATACCTGTTGCTACTACATAGTTTCCGATGGAAACAGCTTTCTCAGACATCCATTCAGGAGCGCATCCTACTACCGGAAGCTGGGAAATATTAAGTCCGGAATCTTTTGCAAGTTCGGATGCAAGGATCATCATACGGCTGATATCTACGCAGGATCCCATATGTAATACCGGTGGGATGTCTGCAAGTTCACATACACGTTTCAGACCTGCACCGCAGAGATCTTTGGCTGCTTTGTCCATAAGGCCTGCCTTTGCAGCTGCCTGTGCGGAACATCCAGAAGCGATGATCACGATATCGTTTGCAATCAGTTTCTTCATCAGTTCAACATGTGCATAGTCAGGTCTGATCTTCGGGTTGTTACATCCAACCATTGCTACAGCACCACGGATAACACCGGATGTGATACACTCAAGGAGCGGTTTGGTTGTTCCTGTTTCATCTACCTGAGAGTTTGTTACACCGTCAAGTGTCTTAACGATTGCTTCAACAGAGTATCCAACAGTTGCTTTCTGTTTCATTTCCGGAATGTAAACAAGTTCTGGTTTTCTGTTCTTGAAGTTCTCGCATGCCAGTCTAACGATCTGACGAGCTTTTTCTCCAGCTGTTCCGGCACTGAATTCGATGAATTCAGAATCTGGCATCTGGCAGATCGGTGAAGTTGTGATGAATTTGGTATGGAAGCATTTGCTCAGAGGTCCTAATGCAGGGAAGATACACTGAACGTCAACAACGATTGCCTCGCAGGCACCTGTCAGAACAACGTTTTCCTGCTGCAGGAAGTTACCTGCCATCGGGATACCACGACGCATTGCTACTTCGTTGGAAGTACAGCAAACACCGGAAATAGTGATTCCCTTTGCTCCCATGGATTTTGCGTAGTCGATCATTTCTTTGCTGTCCGCTACTTCGCAGATCATCTCGGAAAGACTCGGATCATGTCCGTGTACTACGATGTTTACGTTCTCAGCATTCATAACGCCAAGGTTTGCTTCTGTATCGATCGGCTTCGGTGTTCCGAACATTACGTCAGAGAATTCTGTACCGCACATGGAACCGCCCCATCCATCAGAAAGTCCATTACGGAGTGCCTGACGAACCAGTGCTTCCGGTTTGGATGTGTTACCCATATGGGTCATATGCATTGCACAGGAAACCTCACGGTCAATTGCTCTTGGTTCAATTCCGGCTTCATGCCACAGATCCTGTGTATGCTGTGGTGCTCTCTTCAGCCATCTGGAAACACCTCTGATTTTTCCGTATTCTTCCTGCGCCAGGTCAGACATTTCATGAGCAAGATCATAGATATCTTTGCCTTCCGTCTCAACGCCCCATTCTTTTGCGATGCGGATCAGTTTCTCAGGATCTTTTACCTGATAGTCGCCTCCCTCTTTTGTATGTCCGAGGGTGATACAAATTTCACGTCCGTGATCAGAATGTGTAGCAGCTCCACCGGCTGTGAAACGAAGGAAGTTTCTTCCTACGATACCGTGTGCATCACATCCGCAGATTCCTCTCGGTGCCTTTGGTGTAATACGGCACGGACCCATGGAACAGATACGGCAACAGACACCCTGCTCACCGAACTTACAGTGTGGAGTCTGGTTTTTTACTCGAAACTGCCAAGCGTCTGCGCCTACCTTTGCGCCTGTCTCTAACAGTCTCTCGGTAGCAGCTTCAAATTCTTCCACTGTAGTTAATTTGAATTCACTCATTATAGACCTCCTTTAATCATACATGAACGATTCATGTATATAGCCTTTCTATAAATTTTTATATAATAACCCAAGCCAGCAGAACCCATCCCCGCCCATGGGTTATTTCTCGGTAAAAAAATTTGTTTAGTTTTCCTGCTGCCATATCGACAGCAGGAACTATTTTAAAGTTTTAACTTTGCAACGATTTCTTTTAAAGCAATTTTCACCGGGTTATCCTCTGGAAGGGATGCCGTCGGACGACCTTCACAGTCATATTCATAAACGGTTTCATCCTGAGGTACGACACCAAGGAGATGAAGTCCCTGGTTCTCGATTTCTTCTTTAATTCCATCGTTCAGTTCACCCTTTGGCGCACGGTTCACGATCAGTCCTACTGTCTCCGGATGCATATCACATTCATCGATCAGTTTCGCAATTCTGCCTACTGCCTGAATGCCTCTTCTGGAGCAGTCGCTTACAAGGATTGCTGTCTGCATGGAAGGAAGAACGCCTCTGCTGATATGTTCCATTCCTGCTTCATTGTCTACAACAATGTATGGATAATGGTTCTGATATTTGGCAAGCTGTGCCTGCAGAAGTCCGTTCACATAACAGTAACATCCCTTTCCCTGTGTTCTGCCCATGACGAGCAGATCAAAATCATCTTCTTCTGCCAGAGCATCCTCAAATCGAAGCTCTGCATAATCTGCTTTGGACATTCCCTTCGGAATAGGACTTTCTTTTGCAATCTCTGCCTGTGCAATCTCTTCACGAACATCGCCGAGAGTAGTTTCAACCTCAACTCCAAGGACTTCGTTCAGATTGGAATTTGCATCTGCATCTACTGCAAGGATCGGTCCTTTTCCCTGTTCGCAGAGATACTGAATCAACATTCCGCATAAAGTAGTTTTACCTACGCCGCCTTTTCCGGCGACAGCAATTACGTGTGCCATAATAAAGAGTGCCTCCTGCTAGCTAAATTTCAAGTTTTCATGTCGATTGTTCCGCTGCAATACAGCTCTCACAATCCTGGCATTATACCAGTGTACGCATACCAGATTCTTTGATGATCTCGCTTACGTCTTTCCATTTGTTCAGTGCATACAGATGGATACCTTCTACGCCGAGAGCGCGGTATTTGTCGATCTGTTTGATGGTGTATTCGATTCCGGCTTTCTTGAAGTCTTCTTTCTTCTGCTCAAGAGCATCGTCGAATGGTGCTTTGTCGAACGGGTTCGGGAAGATCCAGTATTTGGAGATCAGTCTGGAAAGTTCACGATCCATTACACAGCCGTTACGTGAAAGAGCCATGTTGATGGTAGCTGCCTGATCAAGGATCGGCATGATACCTACATCGATCGGCATTGTAACACCGGCTTTGCGGATCTTGTCCTGCCAGCGTGCGAACTGTTCCATATCCCAGCAAAGCTGAGTCATGATATAGTCTGCACCATTGTCCTGTTTCATCTTAAGAACAGAGACATCAGCATCAAGACTGCGACATGCAATATGTCCTTCCGGAGAACCTGCTACTGCGATTTCGAATTTATCGCCAAATTCTTTACGGATAAATTTAACAAGGTCTGTTGCGTAGTTGAAATCTCCGCCTGTGGAATTTTCTCCACGTGGGAAGTCACCACGAAGTGCAAGGATATGATCAACGCCTTCGCTTAAGTAAGTTTCCAGCTGATCTTTGATTCCTTCTTTTGTGTTCTTGATAACTGTGAAATGAGTTACCGGTACAGTGCCGGCCTTTTTAACCATCTGACATACTTCTCTGTTGGTACCAACGTTTCCGCCGCCGGCTCCGTATGTAACAGAAATGTATTCCGGTTTGAACTCACAGAGATGATCAATTGTTCCCGGAAGATTTTCCATACCCTTGTCTGTCTTCGGTGGGAAGAGTTCAAAGGAGAGGAGCTGTCTTTCTTTCATCAGTTCAGTTAATTTTACTGTTGCCATAATACATACCTCCACATATATGTTTTTTATCTAATGGGCCGTCATTACCGCCCTTAAGATCTGAGTAAAATTTATTCACAGCTGAGCTTTACAATGCTGTTTGCCAGATCCACCATGAGAATGTGGCCTTCTACCACTCTTTCATCTCCCATGATATCTCTGAGTACGATTTTGTTTCCGTCTACGTCGATTCTGGATACATTTTTGAAAATAACAGAATCGTCGCTTTCTTTATATACTGTTGCAAGACACATATTGCTGCCTCCTATGTTAATATAATACTTGTTTTCCAAGTTCAAATACCTTTACATGCAAGCATGAACGGCATTTCGGCCTTTGAAGTCTGGTATTATTGCATTTCTTCTTTAACTAATGTCAGTGCCAGTCCCAGGCGCATGTTGCCTTTCTGGAAGTCAGCAACTGCTTCTTTGATCGTCTTTGCCGAATTTCCAAGGCCCATTTTTTCAAGGTTATCTGCCATCTGGTCAAGTTCTGCTGCATGATGTTCATTGTGCTGCAGCATGTAGGTCAGTAATGCAATTGTCTCTTTCTTGCAGTCACCGCCCTCGCAGGATCCGCAGTGGTCTCCTGTTCCACAGTCTCCATGAGAATGTGCATGGTCTCCATCGCCATGAGTATGAGCATGTGTATGTGTCACACCATCTGCGTGAGTGTGCTCATGAGAATGCTCCGGTGTATGTTCATGTCCATGCTGGACAAGATTTCCGTTCTCATCTTTAATAAGATGCATATCAAGCTCCTTTCTCCGGTTCTACCTCCGGAACGCCTTTAAACAGGCGCACTTATGACAAGAATTTATCAATTAAATTCATTATACATCTTTTGTATGGGTTTATCAAGGATAACATAAGAAAAAATACACAAAAACTCCTGACATTCATTTATGTTTTTTCACACTTTTGTACGGTAAAGTGCTTTTAGACAGGTTTCTCTGCTGTTAGATAAATAACACATTTGTTTTTTAATTAACAAACAATTTTCTCTTATTTATTTGTCCGTTTTCTTTGGATTATCATCCGCAGATAACGCTTCTGGGATTTCTTGTATTACTTTTTTAACAAATTTGGTTTTCTTCTTTCATATTTATATGGTATAATAAACAAAAATTGTGATTCGAAAGGCAAGGAGGATTCATTTTGACAACTTCCGTATTTTTAAACAACGACAGAACCATGCCTCTTCTGGGTCTTGGCCTTTATAAAACAACTGACGCTGTCGAAGCTGAAGAAGCAATTGCTGCAGCGGTCCAGAACGGATACCGTCTTCTGGATACCGCTTCTGCATATAAGAACGAAGAATTTGTAGGACGTGGGATTGCCAAATGCGGCATTCCGCGAAAAGACCTTTTTATTACAACAAAGATCTGGAATAACGCACAGCGCCTCGGCGACGTCGAAGGAGCTTTTCAGCGCAGTCTGGATCGTCTCGGTCTTGATTACATTGATCTGTATCTGATTCACTGGCCTGTGCCGGGCTGTTTTCTGAACACATGGAAGGACATGGAGAAGATTCTCGAATCCGGGCGTGCACTTTCCATCGGTGTCAGCAACTTCGAAATACGCCATCTCGAAGAACTCCGCAGAGTTTCCGGTATCGTGCCGGCCGTCAACCAGATTGAATGCCATCCGCTCTGCTACCCAAAAGAACTGATCGAGTACTGTCAGGCAAACGGCATTCAGGTACAGGCTTACGCACCGCTCGCAAGAGGCGCCTATCTTGACAACGATGTTCTTTGTGTACTTGGCACAAAATATGCTCATACTCCTGCGCAGGTAGGTCTTCGCTGGGCTGTACAGAAAGGAATTTCTGTCATCCCGAAATCCGTTCATCCAGAACGCATTGCTTCTAATTCAAGAATTTTTGATTTCACGATCGATCAGGAAGATATGGATCTTCTGGACACACTGAACCAGAATTTTCACAGTGCTTCTGTCCCGGAAGATCTGAGAGATATTGTTTTTTAAGATTTGTTCCCAAAATCTCCAAACTATATTATACCCGCAAAAAAGCGGCCGGTCCATCACATTAGCGCTGGATCAGTCGCTTTCTTTTTATTTATTTTCTTATCTGCCTTCTCAGATTACCAGGGAAGCATCGGTGTCTCTACTTTTTTGTCACGGATCATCAGATCGCGAACCGCATCTGCTGCGGATTTATCTTCAAAAAGCACTTTATTGACTTCCATGATGATCGGCATCTCCACATCGTATTTTTCTGCCAGACTCTTGGCCGCTTTCGCAGAGTATACACCCTCAACCACCATCTTGACTTCATCCATTGCCTGCTGCATGGTATATCCTTTACCCATCAGATAACCAGCTTTGCGATTACGACTGTGTACGCTTGCACAGGTAACGATCAGATCTCCCATTCCGGAAAGTCCATAAAACGTTTCCATATGCGCACCCATTTTCGTACCCAGGCGTGCAATCTCCGCGATTCCTCTGGTAATAAGTGCAGCTTTTGTATTGTCACCATATCCAAGTCCATCCGCTGTACCTGCTGCAAGAGCAATCACATTTTTGAGGGAACCACCAAGCTCTACCCCAAGTATATCCGGTGTTGTATATACGCGAAATACCGGACTCATAAAAATCCCCTGCAGATATTCTGCCGTATCTCTCTTTGGTCCGCTGATCACACAGGTCGTCGGAATCCCTCTTCCCACTTCCTCTGCATGGCTCGGTCCGGAAAGCACATAGACTTCTGCTGCCGGAATTTCTTCACTGATGATATCCGTCATAGTCATCAATGTCTTTTCCTCAATTCCCTTTGCAACATTAACAATAATCTGTCCTTCCTTCACCTCCGAAGCCATTAATTCAGCAGTACTTCTGATGTAGGGAGACGGCACAGCCAGAACGATCACTTCTGCTGTTTCCACACAACTCTTTATATCTGCAGTCAAGTCAATATTTTCCGGGATATGTACCCCCGGAAGTTTGGAAGCAAGTTCTCTTGTTTTCTTCAGTTCATCCACTTCCTCCTGAAATCTGGACCAAAGGCGCACCTCATGCCCATTATTACTCAGAAGGATTGAAAGTGCAGTTCCCCAGCTTCCAGCTCCCAACACACTGATTTTCGCCATATATTCGCTACCTTTAACCTTTCTTTGATTTCCCGAGGAATACTTTGTTTTCTGTCCCGTTCACAAGACGAACGATATTCGCTCTGTGTCTCCAGAAAGCCAGAACAGTCAGGAACACCATCACTACATACATTTCCGTTGTATGACTTCTGTCCATGCCATAACCGCCCATCTCACCACGCACGATCATTGCGATCAGTGCAACCAGATAGCAGCTCAGAGAACACAGTGACACATAATGTGTACTAAAAAACAGTACAAAAAATACAACCGCACACAAAACGAATAATCTCCAGTCAAACGCAATCAGAAAGCCCACAGATGCTGCAATTCCTTTGCCTCCGCGAAATCCCAGAGTTACAGGGAAATTATGTCCAAGCACACAGCCGGCAGCTGCATAGATTGCAAGCAGAGGAAGTACATCCCCTGCAGATTTCTGGAAAATCAGCCGTACCGCTATGATGGCCAGTACACATTTCAGACAATCCCCCAAAAGCGTCATTGCTCCTGCTTTTTTACCAAATGTACGAAGAGCATTCGTTGTTCCGGCATTTCCGCTTCCATGCTCACGAATGTCGGTCTTATGCATTTTTCCAATAATATATGAAGTCTGAAACAGTCCAAAAATATAACCGATCAGAACACAGATCAAGCGTTCTATCATTTTAATCAGCTCTTTTCCCCGCGTTCACGGATAATAAATTTGAGAGAAGTTCCACGGAAGCCAAACGCATCGCGGACTTTGTTCTCAATATATCTCGTATATGAGAAATGCATCAGTTCTTTGTCATTGACAAAAATAACAAATGTCGGCGGTTTGACACCAACCTGTGTCATATAAAAGATCTTGAGACGTTTTCCTCTGTCAGACGGTGGCTGCTGCATGGCAATCGCTTCAGAAAGGATTTCATTCAGCACACCTGTCTGTACACGAAGCGTCTGGTTCTCAATGACTGCATCGATCGTCTCAAACAGTCTCGGCAGTCTCTGACCTGATTTTGCAGAAATAAATACCAGTTCTGCATATGGCATATATGCCAGAACTTCACGGATACGGTTGGTATGTTTATAAATGGTCTTATCGTCTTTTTCCACCGCATCCCATTTGTTGACCGCGATCACAACACCTTTGCCACGCTCATGCGCAATACCTGCGATCTTCGCATCCTGTTCGGTTACGCCTTCTGTCGCATCAATCACAACAACGACCACATCTGCCCGCTCTACCGCTGTGACTGTACGGATCACACTGTAACGTTCAATCTCTTCTTTGATCTTGCCTTTACGACGGAGACCTGCAGTATCAATAAAGATGTACTCTCTTTCTTTCCATTTTACTTTGGCATCAACAGCATCTCTGGTCGTTCCGGCAATATCAGAAACAATCACGCGGTCCTCCCCAAGAAGCTTGTTGATCAGGGAAGATTTTCCTACATTTGGTTTACCGACAACAGCAACTTTAGGGATATCGTCATCTTCTTCCATATCTGCATCTTCCGGAAATTCTTTGACTATCTCATCAAGCATATCGCCGATCCCTGTACGGTTGGCAGCGGAAATCGCTACTGGTTCTCCGATTCCAAGATTATAAAATTCATACACATCCATCATGTATTTCTGAACACTGTCAACCTTATTTACTACAAGAACAACTGGCTTTTTGCTTCTGCGAAGCATATCAGCCACTTTGGCATCGGAATCCACAAGTCCCTGCTGAACATCTGTAATAAACACGATAACATCCGCTGTATCGATGGCAATCTGTGCCTGTTCTCTCATCTGTGATAAAATAACATCTCCGCTGTCCGGCTCAATGCCGCCTGTATCGATCAATGTGAAAGACTTATCCAGCCATGTCACATCTGCATAGATCCTGTCACGGGTAACACCCGGTGTATCTTTTACAATAGATATCATCTCGCCTGCCAGCGCATTAAATAACGTGGATTTACCTACATTAGGCCTGCCCACTATTGCTACTACTGGTTTGCTCATACATTTGTCTCCTTATCTGTTTTTTATGTCCGATCGGATCCAGCACAGCTGAAACAAGATCTGCCCCATCCGGATCCACTACTATAATTTCTTTTCCAAGTTTCTCTGAAAGTTCTGTCACTGTAATGTCATCAAGAAATACATTCTCTCCGCTTCGCAGCATATTACACGGAATCAGAAGCCGGTCTCCCAGTTTTCGACCTGAAAGCTGTCCTATAAGATCCTGTCCTGTAACCAATCCGGAAACCGTAATCTTTTCACCAAAAAAGTCATTCCTGATCGCAATCACATCTGAAGTGATATATGGATATTTTTGCCGGATCGTATTCATGCATTTTTCTATATAAGGTGCCGCAAGCCTGCCGGTCGCAACCGTAACTGAAAGTCTGCGCTCATCTCCTCCCCGTTCTGCAACCGCCTGACGCACCTCTGTATCCAGAAGTCGCAGCATCCCAACTCCGTTTTCCAGCTGCAGATAACCATCATAACGTTCTTCCTCCGGGAATTCCTCTCCTGCCAGAATATACCATTCATCAGAAGCATGGATAAAGTGGATACCATGTTTCTCATACATGATCTTCTGCCAGCGATGAATCTGCTCCAGAACGATTCTCGCATCTTCCCGGGTAAATGATTCCAACGGATACAGGCCGTCACGGAATTTTGTCAGACCTACCGGAACCACTGATACGCTCTGCAGAATCGGTGCATACTCAGACATTTTCTGAAGGCTGTATTCCAGCTCCTCTCCATCATTAACTCCCTTGCAGAGAACGATCTGACCATTCATAGTGATCCCGGCCTCATACAGCTGGTCCACTTTTCGAAGTGCATCTCCTGCAAAACGGTTATGCAGCATTTTGCAGCGAAGTTCAGGGTTCATTGCCTGAAAAGATACATTAATGGGCGAAAGATGGTATTTAATCACTCGGTCAATATCCTCCTGACTCATATTCGTCAGAGTCACATAGTTGCCCTGCAGGAACGAAAGTCTGGAATCATCATCTTTGAAATACAGGGTTTCTCTCATCCCCGGCGGCATCTGATCGATAAAGCAGAACATACAGTGATTGCTGCAGGAACGATAATCATCCATCAGACCATTCTCAAATTCGATTCCGAGATCTTCGTCATAGTCCTTCTCAACTTCCAGTTCCCATATCTCCCCGTTTGCCTTTTCGACCAGTAATTCTATATATTCATCATTCATGAGATAGCGATAGTCAAAAACATCCTCCACCGGCTGGTGGTTAATCTCTGCCAGCACATCTCCTGGTTCCAGTTCCAGTTCTTCCCCGATACTTCCTGTAAGAACCTTGGAAATCACATGTTTCTTTTTTTTCATAGAAATCCTTTCTGACCTTACCATATCCGAGTCTGTACATGAAATACGTGTGAAACACCTCGACACGCAAAATGACTCAGATGATACTATCATAACAATTCTGTAGGCAAAAATCAATAAATTCCTTGACGGGATTTAGGGCAAATGTTATAAATGTATTAGGACTCAGTTTGAAAAACATACCACTTAGGAGGAATATTATGCCAAATATAGAGTTACTTGAAAAATCAACTCCTGTCGCACCTGTCCGTATTGCAGCACTTGCCGGATGTCAGGATCTGGCCAAGGAGGTTGACAAGAAACTTGTAAAATTCCGCAAAGAACTTGTAAGTAAAAAGAAACCAAGTCAGATTCCGCAGGGTTACAGTCTGCCATCATTCCTGGTTGACTCCGAGATCATCCGTTTTGGTACCGGCGAAGGCAAGGGTCATATCAAAGAATCCGTTCGTGGTGCAGACCTCTTTATCATGGTTGACATCACCAACTACAGCCTTACCTACAAAGTATGCGGTCACGAGAACCACATGTCTCCGGATAATCATTTTCAGGATCTGAAGCGCATCATTTCTGCTGCAACCGGCAAAGCACATCGAATCAATGTCGTTATGCCATTCCTGTATGAAGGCCGTCAGCACCGTCGTACCAAAAGAGAATCCATGGACTGCGCACTGATGCTTCAGGAATTAAGAGATATGGGTGTTTCCAACTTTATCACTTTTGACGCACATGACCCTCGTGTTCAGAATGCGATTCCACTGAATGGTTTTGACAACTTCTTCCCAACTTACCAGTTCCTGAAAGCTCTGGTAAAAGAGGTCAAAGATTTCAAACTGGACAACGACCATCTGATGATCATCAGCCCGGATGAAGGTGCAATGTCAAGAGCCGTATACTTTTCCAATATTCTTGGAGTAGATATGGGTATGTTCTACAAACGCCGTGATTACTCTACCGTTATCAATGGCAAGAACCCAATCGTTGCTCATGAATTCCTGGGCGACTCCGTAGAAGGCAAGGATGTTGTTATCATCGACGACATGATCGCATCTGGCGAAAGTATGCTGGACGTTGCCAAACAGATCAAGGAACGCAAGGCAAAACGTGTATTTATCTGCACCACTTACGGTCTGTTTACCGAGGGACTTGCAAAATTTGACGAATATTACGAAAAAGGCTGGATCGACAGAGTTATCACAACCAACCTGAATTACCGTCTGCCGGAACTGCTCACCAAACCATATTATATTGAGGCAAACATGAGCAAATATCTTGCAAGCATCATCGATATCATCAATCATGATGTTTCCGTAGAAAAAGTTCGTTCCAACAACGAAAAGATCATGGAACTGATGGAAAAAGTAAATAAACGCTAATTTAAAACGGGAGTTTCCTTCTGAGGGAGCTCCCGTTTTGCATATATCTTATTCTGACCTGTATTTTATTTTCTGCAAATTCCAAGAAAAGCCCCCAGATTTCCTCTTTTGCCATGAGATGCACGATGAGAAAACAAAAATTCCGGATTGCAGCAGGTGCAGATCCCCGGCATGGAAATATGCGCTTCTTTTATGCCTGCCTCCAGCATGATGATTCGATTCGCTTCCCAGAGATTCAACTGATATTTTCCATTTTCTTTTTTGTAAAACAGATCATCCCAGTATTTTCTGGCAAATGCATGCTGAAACTCCAAAATCACATCTTCGCTGACCTCATAACAATCCTGGCAGATAGAAGGACCAATTGCCGTATAAAGCTCCTCCGGCCTTGTTCCATATTCTTCACGCATTTTTTCAATCGTTACTTTTCCGATTCCAGCCACCGTGCCACGCCATCCTGAATGAGACAGGCCAATCGCATGATGCACCGGGTCCACAAAATACAGCGGCACACAGTCCGCATAAAACGTTGCCAGAACCAGCCCCGGTACATTTGTGATCATTCCATCCACATCTGTGTACGGTCTCGGCCTCATAATTCCGTTGCCCCGGTCATTTTCTGTCACCATACGGACATTTGCTGTATGTGTCTGATCCGATGTGACAATATCTTCCATTTCAAAACCAACTGCCACCGCAAGCCTCCGATAGTTTTCATAAACCGCAGTGTCTTCATCTCCTCTTGTAAAACTAAGATTCATAGAAGAATAGATTCCCCTGCTCACGCCTCCAAGTCTGGTACTGAATGCATGTATAATATCCGGAAACTGTTCGAATGCCGGATAACTCAGCCATGTAACGCCTTTCTTCTCTTTTACCTGCATGTGAGGTCTTGTCCCCTCACTCCACTTGATTTCTGTCATCTTCTGCTCCTTTGCCTTCTATCTGCAGTAGTCAAATGCATTTTTTATCCACTGGACTTCTTTGCCGTCAATTGCCACTACATCAAACCTGCACGGCGGCTCTCCATACCCGTATCGCAACAGAAAAAAGCCTGCCGTCTGACTGATCCGCTTCTGCTTGTGCCAGTCTACCGCCGCTGACGCATTGCCCTGTCCTTTCCCTCTGCGATATTTCACTTCTACAAACACCAGATACTTCCCGTCTCTGGCAATCAGATCGATTTCTCCACTTTTACAGCGAAAATTCCTGGCAACTATAAAAAGTCCCTGTTTTTCCAGAAAGGCAGCCGCCATTTCTTCATAGCGACTGCCTATTCTACGTTTGTTAATACCCAGTTCTGTTCTCTCTTTTCCTGGTTTTGTGTCGGTATCTTTTGTAAAGACTATAAAAGAAATTTATCACACAGCAATCCAGAGTATATAACCGTCTTATACGAAGTGTGTAATAAAGCTTGCGCGATGAATCGGCGTCGGACCGTATTTCTGAAGTGCCGCAATATGTTCTGCCGATCCATATCCTTTGTTGGAAGCAAAGCCATATTCCGGCATGGTCTTATCGTATTCTACCATGAGTCGGTCTCTCGTCACCTTCGCCACAATGCTCGCCGCCGCGATTGATGCA
This sequence comes from Blautia sp. MSJ-19, assembly GCF_018918125.1. Lineage (GTDB taxonomy): Bacteria > Bacillota > Clostridia > Lachnospirales > Lachnospiraceae > Blautia_A. The sequence goes on along the minus strand of NZ_JAHLQA010000005.1, from coordinate 33,420 downwards.
CTCTTTGCATCTCCCTTGATGATCGGCACCTGCGGAATCTCAATTCCCGGAATCGTAACCGCATCGTTCAGAAGCAGCTGCGGCATAACAGCCAGACGACTTACCGCCTGTCGCATAGCCTCATAAGTGGCCTGCAAGATATTAATCTCATCAATGCGTGCCGGACTCGCCATGCCGAGTCCCACTGCCACGGCTTCCCTCATGATCACATCATAGAGTTCTTCTCTTTTGTATGCGGTCAGTTTCTTTGAATCATTCAGATACAGAATGTGATGATCCTTCGGCAGGATCACCGCACATGCCACTACCGGTCCGGCAAGCGGTCCTCTTCCCACTTCATCAATTCCACAGAGATATCCCAGATGTTCGTATTTGTGCTCATACTGCATCATCTGCTCCATACGGGCTCTTTCCTTCTCCAGAGCAGCCAGTTTCTTCTGATACTGCTGTACCAGTTTCTGCACACCACTTCTGGTATCTGATGAGTAGCTCTCGCAGAGTTCCTTCCAGTCGTTCTCTCCGGACATTGCGAACATTTCCTTTATTTCACCAATCGTTTTCATTCGCTCTGCTCCTGCTCTGCCCATTCCATCGTGATCCGTCCGATCTTGCCTCCACGAAAATCATCAAACAGGATACCGGATGCTTTTACGTAATCCAGTTCTTCACCTTTTTTGAGACATCCACGTGCTTTGGCAATCTCTCCAAGGATCTCAACTGCCGTACCTTCTTCAGAAACACCATAACGTTTTTCCAGAAGTCCGGTATAACGGTCTTTCAGATATTCGATCAGCCAAAGTGCCAGTTCTTCCATATTCAGAATATCATCTTTGATCGATCCAACACATGCCAGACGGATTCCGACCTGCTGATCTTCGAATTTGGGCCACAAAATTCCAGGTGTATCCAGAAGCTCTACATTTTTGTTCAGACGAATCCACTGTTTCCCCTTGGTTACGCCTGGTCTGTTTCCGGTCTTTGCGCAGGCTTTCCCCGCAAAAGTATTGATAAAAGTAGACTTGCCGACATTTGGAATCCCTGCAACCATCGCACGGATCGGACGGTTCTTAATACCACGTCTGCGATCACGCTCAATTTTTTCTTTGCAGGCCTCCTGAATGACATTCTGGATCGTTTTCATTCCGGCTCCATTTCGAGAATCCACCTTAACTACGTGAAATCCTTTTTTCTGGAAATATTCTTTCCATGCTTCATTCTGTCTCTCATCTGCCAGATCCGCCTTATTCAGCAGGATCAGTCTGGACTTATTCTGTCCAAGCTGATCAATGTCCGGATTCCGGCTGGAAAGAGGAACTCTGGCATCAACCAGTTCTATGATCAGATCAATCAGTTTCAGATCTTCCTGCATCTGTCTTTTTGCCTTGGTCATATGACCAGGATACCACTGTACGTTCATATATTACCTAACCTTTCGTAAATCCAAGTTTTTCAAACGGAGAACAGGTGAACCAGATTTTGCCCACAATATATCTTTTGCGAACCATACCGATATCAGCATAACGACTGTCCTCACTGTTGTTTCGATTATCTCCCAGAACAAAATACTCTCCGGATTCCAGAGTTACTCCACTGGCTGCCAGTCCCGGATTCGAAATCATCGGAAAATCTTTTCCCTCATTGTATGCCTCTCCATTGATCAGTATCCGGCCTCCGGAAATCTGCACGGTTTCTCCCGGAAGCGCAATCACTCTGCGGATATGCAAAGCTGCATCGTCACTGGCACTTGTCCGGAACACGATCATATCTCCTCGTTTTGGAGATGAAAATTTGTAAACAGCTTTATTTATAAAGAAACGATCTCCAACGGAAATCGTCGGTTCCATAGAACTCTCCTGCATCGTAACAGGCTGAAACATCATGATTCCAACTACTGCCGCAAATACCAGTGTTACGACCACCTGAAACACCCATCGCATGAATGTACGGACTTTCTGGTTTTCCAGTTTTTCTTTTGCTCCCAGAACTTTTGGATGTTCTTTCCAGTTTTTTATATCCATAACTGTTCTCCCATAATGGAAAAAGAGGGACAATAGCTGTCGTTATTGTCCCTTCTTTTGAAACCTTTGAAATTTTCTTATCTAACGCGTTCTTTAACTTTTGCAGCTTTACCTACGCGGTCTCTCAGGTAGTTCAGCTTAGCACGGCGAACTTTACCCTGACGGATAACTTCTACTTTAACAACGTGTGGGGAGTGAAGCGGCCATGTCTTCTCTACACCAACACCATTGGAGCTCTTTCTTACTGTGAAAGTTTCTCTGGTGCTTCCACCCTGTCTTTTCAGAACTGTTCCCTCGAAGATCTGAATTCTTTCGCGGTTTCCTTCTTTGATCAGTGCGTGTACTCTTACTGTGTCTCCTACACGGAATTCCGGTACTTCTGCTTTTAACTGAGCAGACTCGATGTTTTTAATGATGTCGTTCATTTTATATTCTCCTATTCTTATCTGGATGTTCTTAATACATTGACCTGTAACAGAGGACCATCTTTTTTTACAACGTTATTGATTATACTATACAATCCATGCCTTTGCAAGCAGTTTTTTAATTGTTTGCCGTGTTTTCTGTGTCCTCTGCGCTGTCCGTACTGCTGAGAAGCTGGTTTAATTCTTCGATCATTTCTTCATCTTTCAGGCGGAATTTAACTTCCACTCGTCTGGAAGCATCTTTATCTACATTTCCATTTGCGTCCAATACCGGATTTGCCATGGAATGACCATTAACAGTCAGATATTTTTCCAGATTTGCTGACTGTGTGGAATCCAGAAAATTCCCCTGAATGTCCAGAAGATACTGCGCCACTGCCAGCGACCTTTGCTGAGACAGCTGCAGATTGTAACTGTAATCGCCATCTGTGTCTGTATAACCATCAATAATGATCTCTGCAAGATACTTCATATAGTCATCCTGCAGAAGGACTTTGCAGTAGATCGGAAGGATCTGCTCCAGTGCCTGTTTACCGGCATCGGTCAGTTCCGCCTGATCATAATCAAACATAACACTTGCTTCCAGTGTCAGTGCTCCGGTCTGTGCATCAATATCTACATTGATATTATTTTTGGAAAACTCATTTTTGAGAGCTTCAATCACATCTGCCTTCACACCGATGATCTGGTCAATCTGTGCCTGCTGATCTTTTAGCTGTGCTGTTTTTTCATCCAGTGCAGTCTGCTGTGCATTCAGCGTAGTCTCCTGCTCTTTCAGCTTGGCCGCCAGTGCTGCCAGCTGTTTTTCCTGCTCTGCCAGTTTTTCATCCTGTGTCTTTAACTGGGCGTCCTGACTCTGCAATGTTTCATCTTTTTCGTCCAGGGCATTCTGTTTATCCAGAAGTTCCTGGGTATATTCTTCCTGAAGCGCGATCTTTTCATCTCTCTCCTGAAGGCTTTCATTGTAGCTTTTCTGCGCCTGAAAAAGAGTCACACACATGATCAGCACAAAAAGCAGCAGAACACCCGCCATCATATCGGAATAAGAACGCCAGACATTAAATCCATTGCCTTCTGATTTTTTCTTCCTGCGCATCTGTTTCTCCTTTTATCTGAATAAACCGAATTTGCCTTTCTGTACACCTTTGGAAAGTTCTCTGATATTTCTGGAAATCTCTTCCAGAAGTTCCTGCTGCTGTTCTCCCTGCATCTGTATCGTTTCCTGAAGTTTTTCCAGTGTCTCATGCTGAGAGAGCTGTCCTGACGTAAGCTGTACATTGCTGCCGCTTCCATTGACAGAAATATCTGTCAGAAGTCTTCGTACCTGTTCCATAGTCTTACAGGAAAGTTTCTGATACTGTGCAAACTCCTGCAGTTTGGAATCAAATTCTTCGATCACCCTGCGATTAGACTTCGCCACATCCACATTGCCTTTGCCGGTTTCGGAAACCCGCTCCATCCCCTGTGCCGCAGCCTCCACATATTTCTGCATGGTCTGGTTGCAGGCAACCCAGAACTTGGCTGATGAAGTCTCTGCTTCTTTGAGATAATCAGCAAGATGCTGATAATCTTCCTGCTGCTGTTTCTGGATTTTTTGATTGTCCAGCATGATCTGATTTGCAGAAGTAATATATTCCTTCTGAAGTTTTCCTGATTCTTCCAGCATTTTCTGCATGGAATGCTCATGTTCTGCATAGGCCTCCGTAAACTGCCGGCTCATAGCCTGATACAGGTTTGTCGTATAATTGGTATTATCCGTCTGCGCATCTTTTAACTGATTCAGTGCCTTGCCAAAATCTGCAAACTGTGCCTGAAATGAAGTATTCATTTCTTTCAGGAACACGTTCAGGATTTCTCTGACCGCATCTTCCTGGCATTTTGTCACAGAAGAGACCAGCGTATCCAGAGAATCATTCATTTTTTTGAAGGTTGGCGTAATGACCTTTTCAAAACTGTCTGCCATTTTTACAGAAAACTGCTCTGCCATCTGATTCATGGCTGCTGTCTGGTTTTTCTGGCTTGCGACCAGAAGATTCATAGATTCGGTCTCTGCACTCGGCATTACATATGTATGAAACCTGTCCAGAAACATCTGCAGATTCTCTGTCAGTGCGGAATATTCACTTTTCATTCCGGATGTATACACGATAGAAAATGCAATGCCATAAATAGATGTAAGGAACGCAACTTTGATACCGTCTACCAGAGAAGACACTGAACTTGTCATTGCCTCATAGTTCGCCGGCTGGAAATCTTTGAGTCCCCATACCAGACCGACAAATGTTCCCAGAATACCGATGCTGGTAAACAGATCCGGAGCCATTTCCAACAGGCGTTTGTGGACATGCAGATCCAGGTCATCTTCATTGATATATTCTTCAATATCCACGATTCCTTCCTGACTTTTGGCTATTCCATCTGTAAATGCCTGCATTCTTGCATCCAGATAGCGATTGTGAAAGATTCCATTCAGCGCAGCGATTTTGTCCGGTTCCACTCTGCCCGGCTCCTCAAACGTATTTTCCAGTTCTTCCGCTGCATCCGACAGAGCCTGCGAAAGGCGATTCATACGGAACATACCTCCAAACAGACCAATCACATACACAACAGCTATGATTGCAAGAAAAACAAAGTTATAAACCAGTACGCTCATTGCATTGTTTCCTACATAAAGTGTCATCCCGAGTGCTGCCGCAAGTACCAGCAGAAACAATGCCACGTTTGCGATCTTTTTCTTCATAGCAAACCTCCTTGTCATACATTATTTGAAATTTCTGTCTTTACCAGACAAAAATCTCTGATTTTATACAATTTTTGTATTTTCTATCATATCATATCATTTTTTTACGAACAAGCTGTTTTCTGTACTTTACCCAGTTCTCACAAAAAATTCACAAGTGACTGCGACTGCAATATTTTCACTGTTTATCGCACAAAACAGGCAGTTCCCGTTTCGGAAACTGCCTGTGTATTTTATCTTTTATTTTTATGCATATACTCTGTCATCTTCGAGAAGAACCGCTTTTCCGTCCGTAACCTCAACTACATTTACACTGCAGTTTGGAGGGACAAAACCGTGCCAGAAGTCTTCCGGATCGTTATATACATTATGAAGAAGTGCTCTTACTGCACATCCATGAGATGCGATCAGAATCGTCTTGTGCTGAAGAGACGGATCATGAGTGATCTCATCCCAGAACTCTTTTGTCCGTGCAAGAATATCCTGAATATTTTCGCCATTCTCCGGTCGTTCAAACTTCCATGGATCCGTAAAAAACTTCTCCATCTGTGAATCCAGATATTCACGCGCATCATTCATGCACACGACACCTTCCAGTACACCGAAGTTGATCTCCTGAATCCTTGCATCCACTTTCACCGGTACTTCGGCCGGCTGTTTCTCAAGGATCAGTTCGGCTGTCTTTCTGGCTCTTATAAGCGGACTGGTGATGCAGAGATCAAAAGGAACGTTTTTTAACGCTTCCCCTGTCTTCTCCGCAAGAGAGATTCCATTTTCGGCAAGTGGGATATCTGCTGCTCCCTGTACCTTGTGGAGTTTGTTCCACACAGTCTCTCCATGCCGTACAACATAAAGTTTCATCAGCTTCTCAGCTCGATTCCAAGGTCTGTCAGACCATTCAGGATCTTCTTCATTGCTGCTGTGATCTCAGCCTCTTCAAGAGTCTTTTCGTGATCACGGAATACTACAGAATATGCCATGGATTTGAATCCAGGCTTGATCTGTGCTCCCTCATAGATATCAAAGAGCTGATAAGATTCCAGGATCTTTCCGCCTCTCTGTTCAAGGACATCCTCAATCTGTCCTGCAAGTACGTGTTTCGGAACAACCATACTTAAATCACGGGTAACTGCCGGATATTTTGCGATTCCTGTGAATTTGTGGTTGAATCCGCAGAACTCAAGAATATCCAGAATATCGATAACTGCAATATAAGTTCTCTCTCCGATTCCATAGTTGTCTGCAACGATTGGATGAACCTCTCCAAGATAGCCGACCACTTTGCCTTCGTAGCTGATATTTGCCTGTCTTCCCGGATGCAGGTAAGTCTTGTTACTGTCCGGTGTATAGTGAACTTTTTTCTTCATTCCGGATTTTTCGAAGAATTCTTCAATAACACCCTTCATGTCAAAGAAATCACCTGCGCCGTACATACCAAGTGTAAAGTGTACTCTCTCGTCCGGAAGTTCTGTCAGCGGCAGTGCTTTCGGCAGATATACTTTGCCGATCTCATACAGGCGGACACCTTTGTTTCTTCTGTTGTAGTTTGTTGCCAGAGAAGAAAGCATACCATGCAGAGTTGTTGTACGCATGATGCTGTAGTCCTCTCCAAGTGGATTGCTGATCGTGATTGCTTTGCGAAGATCACTGTCCTCAGCAATACGAAGCTTATCAAATACCTTCGGACTTTCAAAGGAGTATGTCATTCCTTCTGAGAAACCGCAGTATTCAGCAATGTCTCTTGCCACATTCTCGATGCGGAGTTTGAATGGAAGCCTTCCTGTAGTAGCTTCTCCTGTCGGAAGTGTAGTCGGGATCTTATCATATCCGAAGAATCTTGCAACTTCCTCCGCCACATCTGCCATGCAGTGGATATCCTGACGGAAAGTCGGAGCTACGATCTCATTTGTCTCCGGATCCAGAGTCAGTTCTACTTTTGCAAGGTATGCAAGCATTTCTTCTTTTGTAAGGTCTGTTCCGAGAAGTGCATTGATGCGTTCCGGCTCAAACGGTACTCTGGAAGGTTCTCTTGTCTCGTTGCAGATATCTACGATTCCGCCTACAACTTCACCTGCTCCCAGTTCTTCCATGAGCTGGCATGCACGGTCGATTGCTTCTTTTGCATTGTTCGGGTCAAGACCTTTTTCGAACTTACCGGATGCATCGGTACGAAGTCCGATTCTCTTGGAAGAGAGACGGATGTTTGTTCCGTTGAAGCATGCTGCCTCAAAAAGTACTGTGTGTACATTGTCTGTGATCATGGAGTTTTCACCGCCCATGATTCCGGCGATGCCGACTGCCTTCTGTCCGTCACAGATCATCAGCACCTGATCATCCATCTCACGTTCCTGTCCATCCAGTGTTACAAATTTTTCTCCGGCTTTCGCACGACGTACAACGATCTCTCTGCCTTCGATAGTATCCAGATCGTATGCATGCATCGGCTGGCCATATTCTTCCATAACATAGTTTGTGATATCAACAAGGTTGTTGATCGGGCGAATTCCATTGGAAGCCAGGCATCTCTGCATCCATTTCGGAGATGGTCCGATCTTGACATTTTTGACAACTCTTGCTGTGTATCTCGGGCAGAGTTCCGGATCTTCTACGGTAACTTTGATGTAGTCCGATGCTTTTTCATCATTTCCTGTTTCTTTTACCACAGGAGGAACGAATTTCTTGTCAAAAGTAGCTGCTGCTTCTCTTGCGATACCAAGCACACCGTAGCAGTCTACACGATTGGATGTGATCTCATATTCAAATACAACATCATCAAGGCCAAGTGCTTTGATTGCGCTCTCACCTACGACCGCATCTTCCGGGAAGATGTAGATACCGTATTCCGGTGCTTCCGGATACATTTCTCTTGTGCTTCCAAGTTCTTCGATGGAGCACATCATACCACAGGACTCAACTCCTCTGAGTTTGCCTTTTTTGATCTTGATCCCGCCAGGAGTCATTTTGCCGTCATGTCCGCCTGCAACACGTCCACCATCCAGAACAACCGGTACTTTATCTCCTTCTTTGACATTCGGGGCACCTGTTACGATCTGGACAGTTTCTGTTCCGATGTTTACCTGGCAGATGATGAGTTTGTCTGCATCAGGGTGTTTCTCTATTTTTTCGATCTGACCGATCACGATCTTGTCGAGATCTGCGTCCAGTTTTTCGAAGCCTTCCACTTTTGTTCCTGACAGTGTCATGGCATCTGTGTATTTCTGGGCTGTTACATCCAGATCCGGCACATACATTTTAATCCAGGACATTGATGTATTCATGTTTTATATCCACCTTTCGAATTTTTCATAATAGACTCTGAAATCCAGCCGCTGGCGCGTCTGCCGATCCACCTGCGGTGGCTCTCAAAGATTTCATCGTTAAACTTGCACAGAAAGTAAATACTCGCTTCGCTCGTGCTTCCTTTCTGCTGTGCAAGTTAAAACTGTTTCAAAAATCTAACGTCATTCTCATACAGAAGTCTCATATCATCGATCTCATATTTGAGGAGTGCGATACGCTCAAGGCCTACACCAAATGCGAATCCTGTGTATTCATCCGGGTCGATGCCGCACATTCTCAGCACATTTGGATGAACGGTACCGCAGCCGAGGATTTCAATCCAGCCGGAACCCTTACAGAAACGGCATCCTTTGCCCCCGCATTTAAAGCAGGAAACGTCTACCTCTGCGCTTGGCTCTGTGAATGGAAAGTGATGTGGTCTGAATTTTGTCTTTGTCTCTGGTCCGAACAGTTCCTGTGCAAACTCCTGAAGAGTTCCCTTAAGGTCTGCGAATGTGATGTTCTTGTCAATAACCAGACCTTCAATCTGATGGAAGGACGGGGAATGTGTTGCATCCACTTCGTCAGAACGGAATACTCGGCCCGGTGCGATCATACGGATCGGAAGTTTGCCTTTTTCCATAGTACGTGCCTGTACCGGGGAAGTCTGGGAACGAAGAAGGATAGAATCATTGATAAAGAATGTATCCTGCTCGTCTCTTGCCGGATGATCTTCCGGAATGTTCAGTTTGGTAAAGTTATAATCCGCATATTCTACTTCCGGACCTTCGACTACTTCATAGCCCATTCCGATAAAGATACGTTCTACTTCTTCCAGTGCAATACTGTTCGGATGACGATGTCCGATCATTGCCTTTTTGGCCGGCAGTGTCACATCAATGACTTCCGCTTTCATTTTTTCTTCACGGACAGCCTCTTCCAGTTTCTTTCTGGTCTCTTCCAGATGCTCTTCGATCTTTGCTCTTGTCTCATTTACAAGCTGTCCTACCTTCGGACGATCTTCCGGGGCAACATCTTTCATACTCTTTAAGATTGCTGTCAGCTCACCTTTTTTGCCAAGGTAAGCTACTTTTACTTCATTCAGTCTTTCCGGACCATCTGATTCCTCGATCCGTTTTCTGGCTGTTTCTGCCAGTTCCTGAAGTTTTTCCTTCATATCCATGATTTTATTCTCCTTTTTTTAACATAAAAAATCCGCCCCTGAAAAGGGACGGAATTATAACCGCGGTACCACCCTGTTTCCCACAGACATACATCCATGAGCACTTGGTTATGCTTAACGCGCATCCACGTCACTTCCTACTGTACAGTTCAGAAATGAGGCTCCGGCGGGAAATTAAGAAACTGTCTGAACTTAAGGGGGCTTACAGCCGCTGACTCCCTCTCTCTGTAAGAAAACAATCTCCTGAAAACGCCTTCACAGCTTATTGCTTATGATAACTGTTCAATTAACTGAACAGCCATAACCTGTTATTTACTATGCCACAGTGCCCAAAAACTGTCAAGCAGTTTTTTTATTCCCTGCCACAAAGACATCTGTGCCTGACGGAATTCTTTCTCGAAATAAGCATTGATTTCTGCACCGTACAGAAGAAGATTCATGCACACATACAGCCACAGCATGACCATGATCAAAGCAGAAAGGCTTCCGTACATATTGCTGAAATTCGGAAAGAATGTAAAATAAAGCGAAAAGAAATACGAAAACAACGACCATGCCACTGCAATGATAAATGCTCCCGGCACCTGGCTCTTCAAAGATGCTTTTCTGTTTGGCAGATATCTGTACAAAACAAGAAATACCAGAAACAGCACCACAAATACCAGAAATGTCTTTGCGCTTAAAAGTCTTCCAAGCATTCTCCCAAGAAGGGGCGCATGAATCACAAGTGCTGCATGGATACGGTTACCCATAACCAGAAGCAGGAGACTTATGATGATCGCGATCACAAATAAAAGCATATACAGCATAGAATACAACCGGTTCGTCAGCCAGTTTCGTGTTTCTTTTACATGATAGATCACATTAAGTCCCGCAATCAGAGACTGCATGCCCTTGCAGGAGGACCACAGTGCAAAAACACCCGAGATCGGCACGACCGTTGCGCTTTTGGTAAATACCTCTGCAATGATCTTAAGTACAAAATCCTGCAAATTCAACGGAACAAATCCTATGATTGCCTGCCGGAGCATACGATATGTCAGCGGTGTATACTGCACCAGTGCAGTCAGTACCAGTACAAATGGAATAAACGACATGATCAGAAAGTATGCCGCCTGTGCAGCGTAAGCACCAATATGATCTTCCTGCATTCGTTTTACGAATCCCAGAATCAATCCTATGGTACTTTTCTCTGTTTTCTTCCCCATATTTTTTCTCCTGATAATCATCTAAGCTTCTGTTTATTCTACCATGAAATCCCTGCCCTGTCATCCCAGATTTTCTATTGTGACATTTTGGAAAAAATAATCCAGAATTTCTCTGTAAGTATATCCCTGTTCTGCCATCCGGTTTGCTCCTGTCTGGCTCATCCCTACTCCATGTCCATACCCTTTTCCAGAAAGGACCAGCTTTTCTCCGGGACTGTTTTCCAGCTCAAAATAAGCACTTGGCAAAAGCACACCTCCTGTTGTCTGCATCCCGTTTTTTTCGGTAATCTCACAATCTGTCGGTGCGAGAAATTTCCGGATCTCATATTCATTATTTATCTCGAAAGAATCTGTATCTGTGACAATTTCAAGTTCTGTTGCCGCCCCGCTTTCACTGCGCTTGGTTACTGTAACCGCTTTCAGTTCTGTGCCCTGTCCTGCCCGGTCTTTTACCCGCTCCTCGATCATTGTCCACGGCTCTTCCACACTCCAGCTGCTCCATGGTTCTTCTGCATCAAACGTGCAGGGAACACTTTTTAAAAATCCCGACGCTTTTGCTGCTCCCCATATTTCATCCGTACTGGTCACTCCCGCAGATGTCGAAAAATAATACGCTTCTATCGGTTCTCCGTTCTGACAGAGAATCTGTCCGGTCGTTTCTCTGACTGCTTCTGTAGAAGACGCTTGTGGTTCCACGTTCCCATAAACCTGAAAACTGACGCTGTCATCCACATCCGCATCGCCCTCCTCCACACGATATTCCTGAATCTGTTTCCACGCATATGTTCTTGCACAGACTGCCTGTGCTTTCAACGCTTCGCTGGCATATCCCGCCGGCATCTCACTCGGCACGACACCCGTAAGATATTGTTCCAGCGTCAGCTCATTCACCAGCACCAGTCCTTCTTTTCGTGGAATGATTTCCATGCTTCCACTATAGACCGGATTGCCGTACTGTCTCTCGGTCGACATGATACGTATTCCATCTTTTTGTGCAGGAATCCGAACCGTCGTCCCCTGTCTGTTCAGTTCTTCTGCCTGATATGTCCGTTCCTTTCCATTGTACGCAATCCTGACTGTTTCATGATAGTATGAACGGAACTCTGTCGTTGTCAATAACACCCGTATAACGGGATCTGCTGCCTGTACTTTCTGTGCATATCCGGACAACAAGCTTCCACACATCCATATTGCCATCATAAATTTTCCAATAAAAAATCCGCCTCTCTTCATACTGCATTATATGAAGAGAAACGGATACATAACCAATTAATTTTTTCAGGCTTTATTTTTTTACAGAAAAGCTGTAGATTGTCTCAGAATAATAACGTTCTCCTGCCTCCAGTATCGGGGAATGGAAATTCTCCACATTTACGGCATTTGGCTCTACCTGTGTCTCCAGACAGAATGCCTCTCGTTTGTTGTAAACATGTCCGTTCTTTCCATGCTCCTGTTCTACAAAGTTTGCTGCATAGAACTGCACACACGGGCAGTCACTGCATACAGTCATCATAATTCCTGTCTTGTCAGACCAGGCATTTGCGATTTCTCTTACACTCGCTTTATTATAACCGTCTGTCACATAATTGTGATCATAACCACCTGTAAGCTTGAGTTGCTCGAAATCTGCCTCAATTTCATCTCCAATTCTGTGTGCTTTTCGGAAATCCATCGGTGTGCCCTCTACCGGAGCATTTTCTCCAAGAGGAATTGAGCCTTCACCAACTGGTGTATATGCATCTGCATGAATCGTCAGGTACTGATCCATTGCACTGCCGCTTCCTTCTCCCGCCAGATTGAAATAAGAATGGTTTGTCATATTTGCAACGGTTGTCTTGTCAGATACACCGCCATAGACGATACGAAGTGCATTTTCCTCGGTCATCTCATATGTAACAGAAACATTAAATTCTCCGGGAAATCCATTCTCTCCATCCGGACTGATTCTGGAAAAGGTCACTGCATTTTTATTCTCTTCTATACTTCCGGCTGTCCACAGTTTTTTCTCGAATCCGTTCGGTCCACTATGAAGATTGTTCGGTCCCTCATTTGGTGTAAGGAGTACTTCTCTGCCTTCCAGGCTGAAACGTGATCCTGCGATACGGTTCCCGCTCCGTCCGATCGTTGCACCAAAGAAACAACCGTTTGTCTCATATCCTGCCAGATCATCATACCCCAGCACTACGTCTGTCAGTCTGCCATCCCAATCCGGCACACAAAGTCTGACCAGAATCGCTCCATACTGTGAGACCTCAGCATATGCTCCGGATTTGTTTTCCAGATGATAGAGCAAAACTTCTTCTCCTGATGGCAATGTGCCAAATGTTTTTTTTGTTACCATAATTCTTCCTCCCAATACCGAACGCCATTTTCACTCTGTACTTTCTGCGTTCCTATATTTAAAAAAAGAGCCATATCTCTATGACTCATTTCTTGCTATTGACACATAATATTTCTACAGGTTCCAGGATGCCGTTCCCTTCCATCTGACGCCTAGCCTAAGCCAGGATGGGTGTCCGCAACTGAGGATCTGCCTACCACAACGAGAGGTCTGACATCACCGCAGCAATCTAGGATTCCCTATTTGTCAATGTAGGTTCAAATAAAAAAGGGGCCTCGCACATCCCAGAAGTGTTCCTGTGCGTTCTTTCTTTTTTTATTGTACTCTATTGTATGTAATTTTTCAATATCTAATACTGGAAAAAATTTCAGTATCTTTTTTCTTCATCAGTGGATTCCAAGAATCTTCTTTACAGTATCCGGCATATCCGGTGCATCCACTACAGTGTCATGAAGTACAGGAGCTGTACGGATCTCCTCAACTGCCTTCGGAACCTTTACGCCGGAGATTTCAGACAGTCTGTCTGCAAGAGCAAAATCATCCATCTCTTCTGTTTTGTCTGCAATTGCATCCATAACGCTTCTTGTAAATTTGTAAGGACTTGCAGTTGATGCGATCACCGTCACTGTATGATCATCGGTATCTGCAAGATATTTTTTGTAAACACCTGCTGCAACTGCCGTATGAGGATCGATCACATAATCGCTGTTCTGGTAAGTCGCATGGATAGCATCTTTTGTCTCTGTCTCACTGCAGTAATTTCCGTAAAAGTCTGCCAGTCCTTTTTTCATTTCTTCTGTGATCGTGTATTCTCCACCCTCACTCAGTGCCTGCATCAGCTCTGCACACTTCTCTGCATTCTCGCCGGTCAGACGATAGATAAGGCGCTCCAGATTGCTGGAGATCAAAATATCCATAGATGGAGATGTTGTCAGAATAAACTCTCTCTTTCTGTCATAGGTTCCTGTACGGAAGAAATCAAACAGTACTTTATTTTCATTGGAAGCACAGATCAGTTTGCCGATCGGAAGTCCCATCTGTTTTGCATAGTAGGCTGCAAGGATATTTCCAAAATTACCGGTTGGAACTACTACATTGATCTTTTCTCCTGCCTTGATGCTTCCCTTGCCGACCAGTCTGGAATATGCATACACATAATACACGATCTGTGGCACCAGTCTGCCGATATTAATAGAGTTTGCAGAAGAAAACTGGAATCCTGCCTCATTCAGCTCTGCTGCGAGTGCATGATCATTAAACATCTTTTTGACAGCAGTCTGTGCATCATCAAAGTTTCCTGTGATGCCGACTACATAAGTGTTGTCACCTTTCTGTGTGACCATCTGTTTTTCCTGGATCGGGCTGACACCGTGCTTCGGATAGAATACGATGATCTTTGTTCCCGGTACATCTGCAAAGCCAGCCAGTGCTGCTTTACCAGTATCTCCGGAAGTAGCAGTCAGAATCACAATATCATTGCTGACATGATTCTTTCTGGCTGCGGTTGTCATCAGATGCGGAAGGATAGACAGTGCCATATCCTTGAATGCGATCGTTGCGCCATGGAACAGTTCCAGAAAATACGCTCCGTCCGCTTCATGCAGCGGTGCGATCTCTTCTGTGTCAAATTTTGCATCATATGCATTCGCAATACAGTTCTTCAGTTCTTCTTCTGTAAAGTCTGTAAGGAAACGGCTCATCACTTCATACGCAGTCTCCTGATAAGTCATCTGTGCAAGTTTCTCTGCCGGCACATCCAGTTTCGGAATCTCAGTTGGAACAAACAGTCCTCCATCTTCGGAAAGTCCCTTTAAAATTGCCATGGAAGCTGTTACTGTTTCTCCTTTTCCTCTTGTGCTTTTATATAATACCTGCATGTATCCTTCCTGCCTTTCTTCTGGATTTCATTCATTTTTGGTCACAGTATACCACGTTGCCGTGTAAAATTCCATAGGAAATTCTATAAAAAAATGGAGGAACTTTATTGCTCCTCCAAATTTATATTTTTAATTCTTTGCTTCCTCTGGATATGTATAGAATTCATGTACGCCGTGCTTGAACAGTCTGGTAAGATTTTTGTCAAACCACTGTACATTTCCCTTCGCCGCCGCTGATCTCTGAATAAAGAACAGAGCTCCTTCAGAATAATCCACACCTTCAAGTGCCTGCTTCACAGCTTCTTTCGTTTCATCTGTAGGAACGACCTCAGAAATTCTTCCATCCGCAACCGGAGAAAACTGTGCCACTCCATCTATATACTGCCAGATAACATCCGTCGCATTATCCGGAAACTCCGCATATTTGACACGGTTCATGATCACATTCGCTACCAGTATCCTGCCCTTTAAGTCTTCTGTACCGGCTTCTGCCTCTACGATCTGCAGAAGATTCTCATAATCTTCATCAGACATCAACTTGGCAGATGAAGACATCGATACAACTTTTTCATCGAAAGTATCTATGGTCGTTGCCATGGATTCGCTGACATTCATCTCCACCGCACTGCTGGTCACCTTCTGCACGCGCTGTCCGACAATGACATCATCACAGGAAATCCCGATCCGGTTCACAGTCATACCTGCAGACGGTGTTGCATTTACACCGGAAACTACTCCGGCAATTCCTGACGGGAGTGTATATCCACCGTCCTCGTACATCATACTGCTTTGGTCCTCTGCAGCCGCATATACCTGATTCTGTCTCTCACTTCCGATCAGCTTGCATCCACCGGAAACTGCCAGCACTGTCAGTGCACAGACACTCAGTGACACAAACCCATGTAAAGAAGAATTCTGCTCTCTGCCGCCTTTCTCACTGTCGTTATGAATTCCTGTCAATCTTATTTTTCTCATACTTAAACATTCCTTGCATTTTCATTATGTCTTTTTTTCTTAATTTATTTCTTTTGTAACATTTCTGTAATGCATAAGCAAATTATATTTAATAAGCCCAGATATGTCAAGTAATTTTTTTCCAGTACTGTTTTCCTGACAGAAATTATTATAGTGTTTTGGGGCAAAAAGGGTCAAGTAATTTCGTCCGACATTCCTCTCCTGCATCCGTTTATCTTTTGCATTTCCGATGTCATTTCTTCATTTTTTACAAAAATGTGACATTTTTATCCTGTATATCGAAGCGCTTCTATCGGTTTCTTTGCGGCAGCTTTTCCTGCCGGATAAAGTCCGAATACAATACCAATCACCCCTGAAAAGATTACCGAGATCCATACTACCCTCATGTCCATCTGGAACTGCATCGAATCTACAAATATTCCTGCCGCCTTCAGGATCAGCCAGGAAATTCCGATTCCTGCCATGCAGCCCATAAAGCTGACCATCAATGCTTCAATCAGAAACTGAAGCATAATCATTCCTTTCTTTGCTCCGATCGCTTTGCGGATACCGATTTCCCTGGTACGTTCCGTCACAGAAACCAACATGATGTTCATGATTCCAATCCCGCCAACCAGAAGAGAGATTGCTGCAATTCCGCCAATCATCAGCGACATTGTATTGTTGACACTTGTCATAGTGTCCATTATCTGGGACTGGTCTGTCACGGAAAATGCATCTTCATCCTCTCCAAAACGATCCATCAGAAGTTCTGTGAGTGCCGCTTCTGCATAGTCCAGTGTTTCACTGTCCGTCGCTGATGCATAGAACTGTGTAATATCCAGTATATTATCTGCAATCCTGGTCATTGTGGAAAAAGGAATATAACCTTCCAGGGTGACTGTACTGTCTGAATCATCATCTGAGCTGCTGCTCACAAATCCTGTATTTCCAGTCAGAGAAGAACTGCTTTCTTCACTCAGGACACCGACGATCAGAAAACTTCTCCCATTCAGTGCGATCGTTTCTCCTGTGACATCAGCTCTTCCCATCAGTTCCACCGCAGTATCATAAGTAAGCACTACCACATACGTATGATTTTCAATATCCGCATTCATCAGAAACCTTCCATATGCAAGTTCCATTTCCTGAATCTGCGCATAACTTCCGTTCGTTCCGATCAGAGTCATTGTATCACTGGTATAACCGTTTTTTGCAGTGACACTGGTTCTGGATACCGGCGCAACTGCCTGGATTTCATCCGGTTCAGCAAAATCTGACATCTCACTTAATCGCAGTGGATTCTCTTTGTCATCCGTGATACTCACAGTCAGATAGCTTGCTCCCATACCGGAAATCTCATCCGTCACAGAATCTGTCGCTCCATCCGCTATAGACACCAGTACGATCAGCGCAACCACTCCGATGATGATTCCAAGCATGGTAAGAAACGTACGTAATTTGTTTACCGTAACAGCATGCCATGCCATGTTTACCGACTGCCAAAACATCCGCTCACCACCTTACATTCCCGGGCCGCCCTGTCCGCCGTCAGGACCTCCACCTGCATTTCCGTCCGGGCCGCCGCCGGAATTTCCGTCAGAGTTTCCACCAAATCCTGACATATCCGGCATATCTCCAGAAGGACCACCACTCATATCCGGCATTCCATTACTGCTGCTGTTTGTCTGACTGCTTTCTGAACGCATATAATAAACGGTATCGCCTTCTTCGAGTCCATCTGTGATTTCTACGGTATTTCCATCTGTCAGTCCTGTCTGTATCTCTACTTCACCGGAAAGTGTTCCGTCCGCTTCCTGTTCTGTATACACAAATGTTCTGTCACCCTGTTCCTGCAACGCATTCATCGGAAGTGTCAGCACCTGGTCTCTTTCGTCTATTGTGATCGTTGCAGACGCATTCATTCCCTGTTTCATTTCATCATCTCTCGGAATCGTGATCTCTACAGTATACTTGGCAACACCTCCACTGACACTTGCCGTACTTCCTATTTTTGTCACTTCACCTTCAAACTCTTTGTCTTCGATCGCATCAAACGTAACAACTGCTGTCTGTCCTTTTTCTACAGAATTGATATCCAGTTCATCGACGCTGACTGACAGGCACATATTTTCATCCGGTGAAATCGTAAAAGCAGTTACATCTGTACTATACTGACTGGATTCTGTTTTTGAACTGCTCTCCGAAGAATCCGAAGTCTCTGTACCCTGTTGTGCAGAAGTACCACCGGACCCCGAAGAAGAAGCTGCTGTCTGCCCTGTTCCTCCTGCATTTCCGGATGCTGTGTTATCGGAACTGTTCTGTGTGCTATTGGATGCGGTTCCTGTATTTTGGTTATTTTCTGACGACACATTGCTCTGGCTGCTATTATTTGTGCCTCCATTTTCTGTTGTAGTTCCTGTATCTCCACTATTATTGGTTTTACTGTCATCATTTTCTTTTTTATCGTCAGCATTATCCGATGCAGTCTGTGGAAAAGCAATCTGAAATTCCAGTGTCTTGCCATTATCCGTCACCTGTATGCCGGATATTGTCCCAATCGCAGTCCCCTGCACACTGTCCGTATTAAAACAGTAACCATCCGATGCAGAAAGGAGAACCAGTGCCTGATAAGCAGTATCTGCTGCAAAAGTACTGTCGTTTGGATTCCATGTAATCACACCCCTGTAGCTTCCATCAGAAGCATTGATCTCTGTGATCGGCGCCGCACCTTTAACCGGTGCCGTGATCACTGCCTGGCTGCTGTCAGAAGCACCTTCATTCACTACTGTAAAACAGATTTCTGTATCAACCGGCATCACATCTGCTCCTTGCCCGTCAGAAGAACTTTCTGCTTCACCTGATGTAATTACTGGTTCTGAAAAGGTCTGTACATCGGCTTCATTAGTTCCGTCATCAAATGAAAGTTTCTGAAACGAAATTCCATTGTTCCCCGCTGTATTATTTACAGCCCTGGTATATGCCATCTGAGAAACCCCTGTGTTTCCAGATGTCCCCGATGACGTTGAAGTATCTGTTGTCTGACTGGTACTGACATTCACATCCTGGATCGTCCCATCCTGATCCGCCGTAATCTGCGGATTTTTTGTCAGACTCAAAAGTTTTTTCAATGTTGCAGTCCTTGCTTCTCTGGTTGCCATCAGTTCTTCATATTCCGAATCACTTTCTGCCCCGTTCAATACCAGCAGTTCTTCACCTGATGTCACTTTCTCGTTCTCAGATACCGATACAGAAGCTACCGTTCCCGTAGTCCCTGTTATTTCAAAAGCTTCGTGAATATAAAGATTTCCGCTTCCAATCGTATTTCCGTCTGCATCTGTGACAGTGACTGTATCACCCAATGTCGTTCCATTATCGGTCACAGTCACGATACAGGTATTTTCTTCAGTGCTTTCCACTGTTCCAGACACGCTGCTTCCATCTGAAAGAGTAACCGTCACAGTATCTCCTGCGGTCACACCGGTCACGCTCTCAAGCTTCACCGCCATAAGCCCATCCAGAGAAAGTTCCATCAATGCCCCTTTATCCACCATAACATCCGTGACTTCTGAATCAGATGCTACATAGATTGCCTTGACTCTTCCGGAAACAGTACTGCTGACCGTATTGGCTGTACTGTCGCTCTGACATTCACTGATTTTTTCATCCAGTTCACTGATTTCTTCCTGTACTGTTTTCACTGCACTCAATACAGAGGATTTGTCCACTGACGCAAGTACCGTCCCTGCCGAAACCTGATCTCCGCTTTCAACATAAACCTCACTTACTGTCAACCCCGAAGGAATCGTAACTGCCTGTGCTTCATCCAGCTCCAGGTTTCCGGTTCCTACGATCGTATTGGAAATATTTCCAAGTGTTACCTCTGTGCTTTTGGCTTCTTTTGTTTCCGGGTGATCACCGTTCTGTTTCTGTGTCTTACTGTAAACAACGGTTCCTGCTGTCCCCAGCACTGCCACAGTAACTACAGCAGCAATCACTTTCTTTTTTCTGCCTTTTTTCTTATTTCCTTTGGATTTATTTTCTTTTTGCCTCTTTCCAAACATCCTTTTCCTCCAGATTTCTATGTGAACCTTCTTGTTCACACTTCCTTGAAATTCTCTGTTTCTGGTAATTACTTTACCGAAAAGTTGTGTTGACTTCTTGAGAGAACTGTGAAAGGCAAATGAATTAACCTTAAAGATACCTTAAAAGAAGTGTGCATCGTTGTTTATTCGTCAGATATATTGATATTGTATATATTATTTTAAAATAATTTTATTTTTTTATTGAAATTATCTAATAATTATACTATGATAAAGACAAATAAAAAATCTATTCTTTGAGAGGAGGAACCTATATGAGTAAACGCATTATTACAATCAATCGTATGTATGGAAGCAACGGACGGATGATCGGAAAAGCTCTTGCCGAAGAAATGGGAATCGGATTTTATGACCGGGAACTGATTGAAATGGCAAGCAATCAGAAGCAGGTTCCGCTTCATCAGTTTGCAGAAGTTGACGAAAAACGTCCAAGTCCATGGGGATTTCCGATTGACAATGAACTTCAGATTGGTGTAGACCGCTATCCTATTCCGATGAATGATGTTCTGTTTGGTATCCAGCGGGAGATTATTCTTTCACTGAGTGATAAAGAGGACTGTGTTATTGTCGGCAGATGCGCAAATCACGTTCTTTCAGGAAACAATATCCTGCGGGTATTTATTTACGCACCATTTGATACGCGTGTTAAAACAGTTATGGGGCGACTTGACCGTGAAGAAAAGAGTGCAAGAAAACTGGTCAAAAGGATGGATAAAGAACGACGTGCTTATTACGAATTTTTCACAGATCAGAAGTGGCTGGATATGGGGCAGTATGATCTGTGTATTGACAGCAGCAAATTCAGCCAGGAAGAAATCGTGCAGATTCTGAAAGAAGCTGCGGAAAAGAAATAGGAAGGGATGCAGGTAACGAACTGTAAAAGATAATTGAGCATATACTTCACGAAAGAGCCCTGTAACAGGGATACCTCGGACGGCTTCTGCAGATGTCTGCGGTATTTCCTGTACAGGGTTCTTTCTGTGTATAGAATGTTTGTAATTAATAGCTTACAGTTCTTGAACTTTGGATATCAGGGAAGATAAAACAGATACGACTCAATAAGCTGTTTCATAGAAAGAGTCATATTTTCAATAGCATCCTGCATCGAAAAAGGAAACTCAGCTCAAATCGCCGCCTCTTAATTGGCTTAATGGAAATATCAGCATCGAGAAATGATCCTGTCATGTAATCGATGCCACTGCTTCCATATAATAGACATGTCAAGCATCGGAAAATTGAGGCTTTCTGATTCTCGCCGCTTATAGCTCCATACACCAGGCATATCAAGCATCGCGAATTAAAGCTTTCTATATGCTCGTTGTATTTTGCCTGAATTCGCGCTGTTCTTTGCTCACTTTACTTCGAAATATATTCTTTCAGGAATTCATAAATCTGGTTTTCGGTCGGCGGGCAGCCTTCTGCATGATGTTTGAAGTTTCTGGTGCAGTGTCCAACTCCGAGTTCTCCGCTCTTTCCTCTGTATCCCTGTCCGATACAGATTTTTTCGTGCAGTTTTTCCAGAAGTCCCTCCTGTTTGAGCATATCCAGTGCCGGAATGAGGTAACCGTAACATGCACTGCAGGAATCTACTTCCTCGACAGCATCGGCTACTTCTACCACTTTGCGGCGTTCCGGGATGTTCTGCTGAACATTTTCGCCCAGTACACGGATGTCCGCTTTGGAAATATCAGAGCAGCCAACGCCAAGTTCACCGGCAAGTTTTACATACGGAACATCGGATATTTTATAATGAAGCTGCTGACAGACGTAAGCATCTACCAGTACCGGGTCCATGGCCGTCCAGATACGATTCATAACTACCGGATTTCCGCCATCCTCAAAATCCAAATCACCGCAGATATTATCAACTACAATAAAATCCTGATGGATACCCGTGTTTAAGTGTGCGATTGGTTTGTGCAGACCCATCGAATGAAAATGACGTTTCTCCGTATTCGGAATCAGTCCCTTCATATTTTTGAGTGCACAGGTAATCTTCGTCTGGCAGTGTCCTTTCATAACCGGTACATTGATCAGGAAATCAACATCCTTTACGCTGTTACAGATCTTAAGTTCCAGGCCACTGCAGTCCTTTGTGAAGCTCTTGTCCTTCTGTGTGTCGTAGAATTCCACGTCATAATCATCACAGATCTGCTGATAACCGCATACTTCAAATACATCCGAAGTACGGTCACCTACCCAGGAACCCTCAAGAATCATCATCCTGCGGAAGCCATGTTCCTTCAGGTATTCCAGAATTCCGGCAATGATCTCTGTGTGTGTCGTTGCACCATTGGACGGATCAGATGCAGAAACCATGTTTGGCTTGATACCAACCATTTTGTTCTTATCACCGATCAATTCTTCCAGATTGCTCTCTTCCAGAAGTTCCTTTGTAATCTTTTTGTATTCTGTACCACTCTTTATAAAAATCTGATTTTTTTCCATAAAGGTTTCCTCCTGTCTTATGCATCATAGATACAAATTCTCTTTTTACAGGATAACGCATTTGAAGGAAATGTGCCAGTTAATTATTTTAAGAGCGGGCGTAGTTTTTCTGATACTTTCTCTCCTATGCTGCGGCATTGGCATTTATTGTTTCTATTACTTTCCTGATTCCCAGCCAAACATTCAAATCAGTGAATACTTCTGCTACGCTTCCTCTGTCAGTAAACGGTGACTCCAGAAGAACAGAAAGATCTTTCATCATTCCATTATGAACAATATATTCCACGATCTGATTCACAAAGTAAATCTGTCTGCTGTCAAGATTTGTGCCTGTAAGATATTCGGAAAACGCTTCTTTGGCGGCATTCATATCCAGTCCTACAATTTCACGGACGAATTCACCAAGTGGTTTGCTTCCAAATTCATATTCATAATCCTGCTTTGTGCCAACTTCACGCCAAAGTATCTCTTCTAACGATGCAAGGTCTCCTGATGTCAGAGGCTGGTTGGTCTTTAATTTGGCAATTGCAATATTATCCTGATGTTGCCGGATATAATACTCTGCTTTTGCCTTATAATTCTTCAACTCATCATTTTCAAGCTCAGCCTCTTTCCACTCCATAGAAAGCAACTCATCTGTAAAATTAGTTACATATTTAATTGTTCCTTTCGGAATATATTTCATTAAATCACGAAGTTTCTCCCTGATTTCTTCAAATTCATTAATTCCGGCATTATCAACATAATCTGTATTGAGAATTTTATTAATCAATTCTGACTGTGCCTGTATTTCAGGAATATTAGCCACATTTGCAATTCCTGCCACTTTTTTACGCAAGTCGGTCCGAGCTCTTGAATACTTCTTTCCAACTAAGTAAGCCAATTCAATTCCATACATAAGCGCATCAAATCGAACAGCACTTGCCTCATCTCCATCCGGCAATATCAAAGGGGCAACTTCCTCTCTGACAATCAAGGTATCTTCATACGTAAGCGCATTATAGTTTGATTCTAAAGAATACAAATCTACATATTTCAAATGCTGACGAACTGCAAAATTATCCCTCGGTAGTTCCTGTACTTTTTCACTCATCTGCTTTACCAATGCCTTACGGTATTCAATCAGTCTGTCTATCTGATATTCCATATCCTGAAGTTTATAAGATATTTCAAATTTCAGATTAAAAATCGCACCCTGAAGTGCTATCATATTTGCAGTCGCTTTTCCTTTATTCATGCGGAAAAATTCAAAATTTCCACAGAAATCAAAAATATAAAATTTCTGCTTATCCTCTCCGTCAAGCAGGCCAGGACAAAGCCTAGTACCTCGTCCTATCATCTGCCAGAATTTTGCTTTACTCATCACTTTCTTGAAAAATACCAGATTCAGAACTTCCGGCACATCAATACCTGTGTCCAGCATATCAACAGAAATTGCAATCTGAGGCATTTTCTTCGAATCAGAGAACTCGTCAATCGCACTCTGCGCATAGGTCATATAATTATCAATTACTTTCGCATAATCTGGAAGATGTGGATACTCTTTATTAAAAACTTCCAGTATCTTCTCAGCATGATCATGATTCTTTGCAAAAATAATAGTCTTGCCAAGTTTCTGTCCATAATCAATCTTAATGCCATCTGTCATTAAGATATTTAAAACCTGTTTTATAGTATCCTCATTGAATATCCATGTGTTAAGCGCTGACGAATTTATTGATTCCGGCAAATTTCCATGTTCATCCTCAAAAGTTCCCTCATATGCTTCCTTATCTTCTTCTGACAGTTCATCATATACAATTCCCTGTTCTATAAATTTAAGCTTCGACTCAACAGAAACATAGTCAACAAGATATCCGTCTTTTACAGCCTGCGCCAGATCATATCCATATGTCGGAACACCATTTTCCAGTTCAAAAATCTCATATGTATTTTTATCAATCTCGTCTTTTGGAGTGGCTGTAAGACCGATCAGCGGTGCATCAAAATATGAAAAAATATCTCTGTACTTGTTATAAATTGATCTATGAGCCTCATCACATATCACAAGGTCAAAATGGCCGCATGTAAATAATTTTCCCTCATTATCATTTACTGTATCAATACAGTTCATCATTGTCTGATAAGTCGAAAAAACGCAATGGGCATTATAATTGTCTTTTTCCTCAACAAGATTTGTGCATGACAAATCAGGCAGCATATTCACAAAACTTCTTTTTGCCTGTGTGACAAGCGAATTTCTGTCAGCGAGAAAAAGAATATTTTTTATCCAGCCTGCCCTTAACAAACACTTACATAATGCGATAACAGTTCTTGTCTTTCCGGAGCCTGTTGCCATAACCAGCAACGCTTTTCTGCGATTCTTTTCTTCAAAGCTGTCACATACCGCTTTAACTGCTGCTTCCTGGTAGTAACGTCCTGCTATGTTTTTATCTACTGTAACGTGTTTAAGGCTTGTTCTCATACTCAGTAGATTAAACCATTTTTCCAGGTCTCTTTTTGAATAGATAACTGCACACTTTCTCTCTGGATACTGACCATCAATAATATGCGTATCAAATCCATTTGTAAGGAAAATAACTGGCCTTCTTTTATATTTTTGTTCCAGCAGATTCGCATAAAGTTTTGCCTGCTGCCGTCCCTTTGAAACGTCCACACAGGTTCTTTTCGCTTCGATGATTGCCAATGGGCGATGCATATCATCATAGAGAACATAATCAGCAAAACCAGTTTCTGATTTATTTGACATTCCAGGAAGCTCTACTTCATTGATCCAGTCTTTTCCTTCTGTCCATCCTGCATCCATAAGCATAGAGTCAATGTACAGCTTTCTGGTCTTATATTCTGACAAATCAAGTGGTTTCGGAACATAAGTCTGCTGCTGTTCCTGCCTGCGGGCAGAGAGTTCTTCTTTAAGTGATGCATTTTCTGCAATTAATTTCTGTAAATCAAGTTCCCGCTTCGCAGACAACTCCTGTTCTTTTACCAGCTCTGCTTTTATTGCATTTGCTGCTTCTTTTGATTCCTTTGCCTTCTTAATTCGAGAGGTAATGATTGTTTTGTCAAAAGAACGTTCTTTGTATTGTTTTGAATAGCAGCATGCAACGTAATCTAAATAAATAAACAGATTTTCCAGACAAAGCATCGCCTCGTCTCTTCCCAGTTTTTTGTTGCTATGAGCAGCGTTATTCCCGCTCCTGCGGATATAATTCATACGCTTCCACAGATCTGGACCAATCATTTGTCGGAATTCTTCGGTATTCATCAGACTTTGCAGGTTGTCCTGGTATGGCATTTCAAGCCCGGAATCCACAGAATACATCCACTTTATCGCAAACTCCATGGCTCTGCGGCTGTTGAGGATACTTGCCTCAGGATCTATGAGAATAATCTTTTCTGCTGATATAGCAACGTTTGCGAAGGTTGAAAATTGGGGATCGTTTTTTAGGTAGTCAAAATTAGTTAGCATAGGATAGAACACCTCCTTGTGAATAATTTTTTAGTATGGCAACTTTTGATTTGTCTATGGCACAAACAAAATCTGCAAATTGATTTTGAAGTTCAAATGGTGCCACTGGTACTTCTATTGACTTGAATTTTTCCATTGAAACATTAAACATCGAACCACTTGTTCCAGTTGATGCTGCTGAAAATTGTTCTCTAATACACTTGCTGCTTAACACATATTTCATATAAAACACATTAACATTCTCTTTAAACTTAATTTTCCATAATTTATCTGGTAAGATTAAATCTGGATAATCTTCTGCAATAATGGCAGTTGCTCCAACCATTTCGCGAGTATTCGCCCTACTAAAAATTAAATCTCCTTTTTCTGGAAAAATATATTTTTTTATATTCTTTTGATTATCTAAAACTTTGCACTCATCTGGAATAAAATATCCTTTTGTAACGGCACTGACTTTTAAAACAGCAACCTCATTTTCTTTTTTTGCCCTTTGTGTTCCATTACCACTCCAACCCGCTTCACAACTTTTAAGCAATTTTTCAATTTTACACATTTGATATTTGCTCGGATTTAATTTTATATCCCCAAACATCTCGACAAATCGGGCTTTAATAAGATTGTCTAAATTAATAAGCTCTTCTTTTCTCCTCTTGATAATAAATTCAGTTTTCTGTAAAATACTTACAATACTCTCTTGCTTCGATAAATCTGGACATTCAATTTCCAATTTCGCCAAATCCTCTTTATTAAATCCCGCCTGTGCCGCTCTTGAACCGACATTTAAGATTTTGTTTTGAAAATATGTTGATTTTAAGTAATAATACAAATATCTTTTTTGAATTTTTCTCGTGTTAGGGATAGTGCGCATTATTGCCACATTATATGCTCCAGACAGTCCTGTTAGTATTTTTCCAATTGACGCTCCGTATCTTGCTATCAAAATATCATCAGCTTCGCAAATTTTAGTGCTCTTGTTTATCTTAATATATTCCGGTCTCACTTTTTCACTTTGAGTAAAATCACGTATTTGAAGCATACGAACATACCCTTCTTGTTTTTCAAAAGACCACTCATCCTTTGGTGGTTGCGAACCACCTTGAAAATCACAAACATCCATTAATTTCATCACTTATCATCCCTACAAATCCGAAGTTGCATATTCCATCAACTCATATATTTTTGGTGGGATGATTTTACGTTGTTTTGGTTTACCATTGCATACTGCATCGTTGTGTCAATCTGGGAATGCCCTAATATTTTCTGTACCTGCTCGATTGGCATTCCTTTATCTATCGCTCTTGTCGCCATTGTTCGCCGGAATTTGTGCGGATGTATCCTTTCTAGTTCCAATCTTCGCCCCAGCTGGCGCAACCGAATTTCTACCCCGCTGATTTTCAGCCTATCATGTGGCGCGTCTAAAGTTACAAATAATGCTGGGTTAGAATCTTCGCGTTCTGCAATGTAACGCATCAGATGTACTTTAGATTTTGCATCAAAATAAACTCTTCTTTCTTTGTCTCCTTTTCCATAAACAACGCATTCTCGGCCTTCTAAGTCAATATCATCTATGTTCAAATTAACCAATTCTCCTACACGAATTCCTGTAGAATAAAGCAAATCAATAATTGCAAGATCCCTGATTTCCATACAGTTGTCACGAAGTTTTTCTATTCCCTCATCTGTAATAACGCTTTTTACAACAGTTTTGGTCCTGATCTTGTGAATTCTTCGCATAGGGCTCTTCAAAATATAATCTTCTTCCTCCAACCAAGAGAAAAAACTTGATATATTTCGCCGTATATTATCAATCGTAACATTGGAGCACTTGCTGTTTTTCTGATAATCAGCCAGATATGCTCTAATTTCTTCTGTTGTGATCTTTCTGACAGATGTTTTTATCTGAGAAAGCAAGTGTTCTACAGTAACTTTGTAATACTGTAATGTTCTGTCAGAACAGCCTTCTATTTTTTTCGCATCCAGAAACATTTTCAGGAAATCCTCATTGGGAATTTCCACTTTACTTGCTGTATTCTCCGAAAATGTCTTCAGAATGACTTCTTGAAGTTTCTTCATCTGCGTTATTGAGAGATATTCGGACATTTCATTCAGTATTTTTACAATTTTATCTTCCATGCTGCTATACTCCTTTCGAAATATACCAGCATCCTTCAACCATTTTATTTAAAGCATTTTATTTTCTTTATATGATTCAAATATATACGAAGGATTTTCGTAATACACACTACTGTTATAATCGTCAATCTTGGCACTGATAAACGAATTATATACTTTAATCAATGCATCAATAATGCTTATATTTTCGTACTTTGCCACTTGTTTTATGAGACGTTTATATACTTTTCCGATATCCCAATGAGATGGAATTGAATATTTGCATTCTCCAACATTATCAAATGTACCAATGCTTATTTGTGCCTCTTCTATGAAGTCTTCACTTACTCGATCAATGTTATCGCAATGGTAAACATCTGCAAGATCATATATCTTCTCTAAGCGTTTTTTACCAAGTTGATTTACAACATCTGCACGGATATTCTTTGTCTTTCTCGCGATATAATCAATCAAACTACAGGTAAAAAACAAGTCGTTATCCTTTTGTGTTTCCCTTCCAATCCCTATCATCAAAGCACCTCACAATCTCGATATTCCAAACATTTCAATGCTGCATCTGTACAGAATACAATCTGGTGTGTCGGATATTTAAACTTGGCAAGCACCCAGAACTGTTCTCGTGTAATTACACCATCCATGTAATCTGAAATAAAGTTATAAATCTGATCATCTGCCATAGCTCCAATGACAATATCATAGTCATGATCTTGTCCACTTCGGCAGGCGATAATAAAATCAAGCCATTCTTCTGTCATTTCCTTAAATTCTTTTATTTTTAAATTAGAATTCAGACGCACATTATAGATGGAAACTACTTTTGTATTGTAACGTCTCGCCCATCTTTGTGCCTGTTCTTTAATAATGGTACAGTAAAATCCTGTTCCAAAATCTTTTGTATTGCGTCCTTTTCGTATTTCCGGTTTTTCTACCGGCTGATAGCCGCCATGATATACTGTCATCATTGCCATCTATGAATCACCTCACCCAAAATACTGTTGCATAAGACTGTCAAATAGTTTCTGTGTCTCATCGAGAGCTTTCTGCACTGCAACTTTTGATTTGTCTATGGCACAAACAAAATCTGCAAATTGATTTTGAAGTTCTATTGGTGGAACATGTATATAAATCTGTTTTAATTTCGTAACATTCACTCCTGCCATTATTGCTCCTGAACTCACCAATTCTATTTGTCTTGTAACTGCTCCACTAAAATGTAATTGACACATTATAAACAAAGGATTTACTCTTTTACAGTCTACTCTGATTCTCAAAACATCAGAATGAATAATTCCTTTTTGATAATTATTAGGGAAAAGCGCACATTTTCCAACATTTCCTTTTCTCGACATTGCAATATCACCTGGAATAATTGTATACGCCTTTAACTGTTCAGCTTTCTCCTCCGTTAAAAAATGTGTTGGTTTAGTCAAAAACGCCGCATTGATCTGTGGGATTTCCCATACAGCAATTCCAGATTCTACATACTCATCCTTGTTTAGTTGAGTACCAAATGGTCCACATTTTATATCATCTTTATCTGCACAAACATCTACAAGTTTACTTTTACCCCATAAGCACTCTGGATTAGCTAAATCCCCAAACATCTCGACAAATCGGGCTTTTATGAGATTATCCAAACTGTTAATTTCCTTTTTACGCATTTCTAAAAGCTGACTTGTCTTCTCCAAAATATAAGCTATTGTTTTCTGTTCATCAATCGACGGTAATTTAATCAATGCATCTGTGAGGTTTCTCAGTTTAATATACTTTATCACCCCACCAATGGCTTGTTTTCTCAGTTCTTCAATATATCCTTCCATAAAATAATACAAATATGGCATATATAACTTTCCACTACCATTGTCTTCAATTATGTATGTTCGCTGATAAGCATCAAACTTTCCATTGTAATACTTGACATTCAAATCACCATTACCAGCTACCAAAACACATTCGCAATCATAAGAATATGTTGATATTTTTAACGGTTCTCTTGAACAAGTAAAAAAAGGATATCTCCCATCTTCAGAAGATGCATTTGCATCAAGTTTACCTGTCTTTATTTTTGTTAAATTTTCTATTTTTACTTTCATTTATCAATCCCTACAAATCCGAATTTGTATTTCCTTTCCTTTTATTCATAAATTTCCTCCAAAATCTTGACATACAATTTAATCATGTTATCATTAACAATAGTCAACTTGTGATGGATTAAAGCTGGGTTCCCGAATGGGAGTAGACATCTTAATGTTTAGAATCCTTTGCTCCTGGGGTTGACTATTTCTTTGTCAATTTTTGTTTCAAATCACTGATTACTATACTGTTATCTTATCCATTAAAGATTCAGCAATCTCTCCAGCTCATCCATCTCTTTCCCAATCTCCATCTCAATCTCGCGGATATTAGCCATAATTTCAGATGTCGGTGGATATTCGACTGGTATATACTCTATTTCTTTGTATTTATTGATACTCAGATCATAATCGTTCTCAACGATATCCTGTTTCGGAACCATGAAGGATTTGTCTGTACGTTTTCTGTCTGCTTCTTTATCTAAATTCCGGAATCTCTCAATAATATCTGGAATATCATTTTCTGTAGTTGGGATACGTTTATCATCCAAGCTAAATCCGTCTGCTGTCATGTCATAAAACCACACGTTATCTGTTCCACCATGTTCTGTTTTTGTAAATATAAGAATAGCTGTTGATACTCCTGCGTATGGTTTGAACACACCAGAAGGCATTGAAATAACTGCTTCCAGTCTCTGGTTTTCCACGATTTCTTTTCGAATGCTTTTATGGGCTTTGGATGAGCCAAACAGAACACCATCTGGAACGATGCAGGCACATCTTCCTCCTATCTTCAACATACGAAGGAACAACGCCAGGAACAGTAATTCTGTCTTTTTTGTCTTGCAGACTTTAAGTAAATCTCCTGATACAGACTCTGCATCAAGACTTCCCTTGAATGGCGGGTTTGCAAGAATCAATGAATACTTATCCTTGTCCTGATTCTGATCAGACAAGCTGTCTCTGTATTCAATAAATGGATTATCAATTCCATGTGTCATCATATTCATGGCTCCGATACGAAGCATTGTTCTGTCCATATCATATCCGTGGAACATGTGATTCATATAATGATCTTTTTTCTGTTTGTCAAAGAAAATTTCTTCCTTCTTCTTTTCCTTTAAATATTCTCCTGCTGCAACCAGAAATCCCGATGTTCCACAGGCTGGATCGCAGATTACTTCATCGCTTGAAGGATCCATCATTTCTACCATCATGCGAATAATATGTCTTGGAGTTCTGAACTGCCCATTCAGTCCCGACTGTGCAATTTTTGACAAAAGATACTCGTACACATCTCCTCTTACATCTGCTGTCTGAATTTCATTCATCATCTTATAGATTTCGTCTAATGAATCTACTACCTTCGATAAAACGAGTGGTGTTGGCAATTTAAAAATTGCATCATCCATGTATTTAGAGTACGCACTGTTCTTATCACTGTGTAACGTTTTTATAAACGGAAATACCCATTCCTGTATTACGGAGTACATTTTATCGGCAGGAAAATCATGAAAGACGGACCATTTAAGCTGTGAACCGTCAATCGTTCTTTCTCCAATTTTTACTTCATCCGAAAAAATGCTCTGATACGAAAGCCCAAGCATTGCACTTTCCTTTGCTCTTGTGTTGTCTGCATCGTCCAGATCATGAATAAACATCAGATAAGTAATCTGCTCAATTACTTCAAGTGGATTCACCAAACCACCAGAAGCAAAAATATCCCATAAACCGTCAATTTTATTTTTTAATTCGCCTGTAATCATTTAGTTTTCCTCTTTCCATATATACTTTGTATAGCGGCCTCCGCCAATTTTTTGTATTTCTCCGTTCTTCAGTAAATCTGCCAAAGCTCTCTGTATTGTTGTATCACTTATATCTGGATTCATTTCCATCAGCTCAGACTTTGTAATCGTTCCTATATGATATTTGATTATCTCACGAATACGATCTGTTTTGGATAAGCCTGAATCCGTCAGCAATTTTACTCTGGATTCAAACTCTTTATAAGCCTTTACAATAACGCCCAGCATATAATTCACAAAAGGCTTATAGTCATTCAGATTTTCATGCCAGTTCATGGAACTTTCCTGAAGCACTTCGTAGTAAGTTTCTTTCGATTCTTCAATGATCTTTTCAATACTGATGTATTTACCCACAATAAAACCTGACTGATATAGTAAAAGTAACGTGAGTAGCCGACTCATTCTTCCATTTCCGTCATTGAATGGATGAATGCATAAAAAATCCAGAATAAACATAAAATCCAACAACAATAAATCCGCCTCATCCTTTGCCTCGTAAAATGCTTTGCATAATTCATCTATTGATGGTGGTGTTTCCCAGGCAGCTACTGGTTTAAAACGAATGCGTTCAGTTCCATCCATATCTGTTTCTCGAATAATATTATCTGAAGTTTTAAATATTCCCCCATCTACACTTCCGAGAAATTTGTATAAGTCTCTGTGTAATTGCAGAATATAGTTGGCATTTACAGGAATATAGTCATAGTTCTCATGAATTGTATTCAACACATCTCTATATCCTGCTATTTCGGATTCATCACGATTCCGTGGAGTTGTTTTTGCCTGTACCAGATTCTTCAATCTGTCGTCCGCTGTTGAAATACCTTCGATTCTATTTGATGCCTCTGTACTCTGAACCTTAGCGATTTCTACCAGTTCATTAAGTTCATCTTTGTGCGCTTCTATAAATAATCTCTGTTCTCCCTTATACTCATGAATAAGAGTAAGTTTTTTAACTATTTCCGGGGTTAACAATTTCTGCCATTTTTCTCTGTAATTATAATCTCTCATTCAATCACCCATTAATTTTATTCTAATCATTCTATATGACTTCCTTAATTATATTCATAGTACACTAATTCAATTTCGTCGTCAATATTTTTAATTTAGTCATTTTTATGTATTTTGACTAAATTAAATTATAAATGACGTAATTAAGCCTGTTCCCCCACCAGCATAAATGTTTTCTCTTCGCATCGAAAATACAACCTTTCCTTCCGTCCGATGTCAATATCCACAAAAAAAAGGTTATGCCCGTATAATGGTGTAAATTGAATATTAAAAATAAATAGAGCCAAATGCTCTCCCTTTAGGTATAATAAGTTCACCACAAACAAAATTACCAAGGAGGATTCACAAATGGCT
>NZ_JAHLQA010000002.1 GCF_018918125.1 Blautia sp. MSJ-19 | reverse complement strand
GCCGTTCACCCTCTCAGGCCGGCTATGGATCGTCGCCTTGGTGAGCCGTTACCTCACCAACTAGCTAATCCAACGCGGGTCCATCCTATACCACCGGAGTTTTTCACACCGGACCATGCAGTCCTGTGCGCTTATGCGGTATTAGCAACCATTTCTGGTTGTTATCCCCCTGTATAGGGCAGGTTACCCACGCGTTACTCACCCGTCCGCCACTAGAAACCAGCTAGATCTGCCGAAGCTTCAATAAAAGGTTTCCCGTTCGACTTGCATGTGTTAAGCACGCCGCCAGCGTTCATCCTGAGCCAGGATCAAACTCTCTGATAAAATGTTTGATTCCGGTCAGACAACACTTGGCTATCTTCCCGTTTTACTGTTTATAAAAAGTTCATTCTTAAAAAAGAAACAATGAAGTTCGATTCACTAGATTCAAGCTTCGTTTACACTCGCTTTCATCAAGTTCCTTCGAACCGCATTCTCACTAAACTCGCACTTCGTTTTCGCTCGTGCTCGTTAAGTGTTCATTGTGAATTTTCGAGAATCGTATGTGTTTCACTGTTTAGTTATCAAGGTTCTTTGTTTCGCCGCCTCATTGGCAGCTTGTTTACTTTATCACATCTCCAATTCTTTGTCAACAACTTTTTTCAAAGTTTTTAAAACTATTTAAATTGTTTGTTCAAAAGAATCAATTCTTTGTGACAGCTCAGTCAGAATATCACTTTCCAACCGGGCTGTCAACACTTTTTTTGAATATTTTTCCAAAGTATTTTATTTCTTTTATTTCGAAACAGCACAGAACTTCACGATCGTCGCAATCACTTTATCCATCTGCAACGGTTTGGACAAATGCGCATTCATCCCTGCACGTAGACAATTTTGTGCATCCTCATCAAATGCATTCGCTGTCATTGCAATAATTGGAATCTTTTTTGCATCTTCCCGCTCCATCTCACGGATTGTACGAGTTGCTGCCAGTCCATCCACTTTTGGCATCATGACATCCATAAGGATTGCATCAAAAGTTCCCGGCGGATTTCCGGCAAACGCATCAATTGCCTCCTGCCCATCACGTACCATCGTAATCACAGCTCCTTCGTCACCCAGAAGGGTTTCTGCAATCTCTGCATTCAAATCATTATCCTCCGCAAGAAGGAGATGGATTCCCCTGATCGAATCAACACCAGAAATATTCTGTTCTTTTGACTCCGGTACTTCCTCCGCAATTTCAAAAGGAAGTGTAATTATAAAGGTAGATCCTTCGCCTTCTTTACTTGTAACCTGAATCGTGCCATTCATTTCATCTACAAGTCCTTTTACGATTGCCATTCCAAGACCGGTTCCATTGTACACGCTTCGTGCATCCGAACGTTCCTGGGAAAACGGGTCAAAAATATGATCCAGAAACTCCTGGCTCATACCGATCCCTGTATCTGAGATTATCCACTGATATGTAACCGTTCCATCATGTGCACCTATATATTTAAAAGTCGTTGTTACCTTCCCGCCAATCTTATTATATTTGATACAGTTGCTGTAGATGTTCAGAAACAACTGCCTCATATGTAATGGGCTTCCATAAATATACGGATACTTTACCTGCTCCGAATTCTTGTCATATCCCAAGAAGATTCCTGTCTCCGCTGCACGCTGCTCTACGATCGTGATAATCTCTACTGCAAGTTGACTCAGATCTATCACTTCATGTGAAAGTGCAATCTCCCCGCTTTCCAACTTGCTCATCTGAAGAATATCATTGATCAACGAAAGCAGATGGTTCGCTGCAATCATGATTTTTCCGCGGTTTGTACTGATCAGTTCCAGATCATCCGGATGTGCCTCATCAATCTTAAGAAGACCGATAATTCCATTCAATGGTGTCCGGATATCATGGCTCATCCTGGAAAGGAAACTGGTTTTTGCCGCATTTGCACGGTCTGCCTGGTTCACTGCATCTTTAAGCTGTCGGTTTTTATTCTGAAGACTCTGCGCATACTGTTGCTGAATCCGAATCTGTTCTTCACGATACCTCTGTGCAATATTCCATCGTGCCATATGAAGCACACCAATTACCAGCAAACACAGAAACAGTGCATAAACCATATTCTTGGGTACAGAAGAAAACACCTTTCCCTCCGGCATATAGACATACACATAATAATCCCTTCCATGCTCCATCAGTCCAAAATCATGTTTCAGAGTCTCCTCATTACTCTTCGCCTGAACCAGTTTGGAGCCTTTTCCTTTTTGCCGGATGTTTCGAAGAATCGCGATGTCATCAATACTGCCTCCGATCAGAGTTTCATTGTTGGATGCCAGGATTTCTGTTCCATCTGCTACAATGATCGTTCCCTCTTCCTCCAGATTATAACCAGACAAAAGAGACTGAAAAGAAAGATAAAAGCTGTTTACATAGTCCAGTGGTGTATGATAATACGCAACAAGGATTCCAGACGCATCCGATCTCCCGCAGGCAGCCAGATCTATGTACGTGCCATCTTCGCGTTCAATTCTGACTCCATAATTTTTTTCCGGAAAATGTTCTGTCTCAAGCAAGGTATCTACTTCCATATATTTCAGAAGTTCTTCTTTCAGATCCAGACCATCCACCTGTGCCTGACTCTGAATCTGTCCGTCTGCATCCAGTATAAAAACGCCTGTCACATAATTTTCCTGTGCATACTTCTTAAGGGACTCCTCACTCGGAACCATTTTTCCAGGCTCCTCATAAGACATCTGCCGGTCGATCTGGCGAACACTCTCCATGATACGCATCAGGCTCTTCGCCTCTGAAGCCAGATTCAGCCGATTATAGCCATTGCATTGATTTTTTATATAATTTGCGGTGTCTGCAAGCTTACTCTCTGTACTCTTCATATCAGAAAAAATCGAAAAAACACCCACTGCTGCCAGTATCAGTATACCGATCAGAATATCAAACGGCCACCGACGGACCTGTTTCCACGGAAGTCCTTTTTTCTCACTCATAGTCCTCTACCTCCAGATAAGTCTCTGCATGATCCAGATATTTGCCTATGATCTTCTCTGCACTTCCGTCTGCACGCATCTCTTTGAATGTTTCTGTCAGTTCTTTTTCTATTCCCCTGTCATCATTTTTGCTGAAAGCGACGCCCAGTCCAACTGTCAGAAGGGGTTCTTCCAGGATCCTGTATTCCAGATCGTAGTCTTTCATATATTGGAGGATTGCCGTCTCATGTGCCGCAACCGCATCCACATAGCCTTTGCTCAGGAACGGATAGATCAGTTCTCTGTTCTGCAGAGAAAAAACTTCACTGAACTTCGGGATCCTGCTGTCAGAATGGCTGGCAAAGATCTCCTCTGGCTTCGTTGTAGACTGTACAGCGATCCTTTTGCCCTCAAGATCCCCAAATGTATAAATGTCACTGTCCTTCTCTACCGCTACAACCTGATGACTGATCATATAAGGTCCTGCCCATTTATATTCGTTTTCACGGCCGTTGATCGTAAAACTCCCCCAGATGCAGTCGATATCTCCACTTTCTACCAGTTTTTTCTTGTCTTCCCAGTTAATACGGGTAAAAACCGCCTCATACCCGATCCGTTTAAATGCTTCTGTTGCAAGATTCACGTCGATTCCTGTCGGATTTCCATTTTCATCGGCATAGTTGAAAGGAGGGTAGTCATCACTTCCCACTATGATCTCCTGCAGTTCTCTGGAATCGTTCGTTGTGTTTTCTGTCTGTTTTGCACAGCCTGTAGCAGCGGTAAGTATCATGGCTGCACAGAACAGGCAGACTGTCAGCACCTTTTCTGCTGTGTTTCTGTGTCTTTTTCTTTTCATTCGTAATGTCCCTCTGTGTTTCTGTTGTTCTTCTTCATAATCCTTTTCCCCGGCCTAAAAGAAAAAAACACTATAGGCCGACCTATAGTGTTTCCATGCGTTCATTAACTGATTTGTGCAACTGGCTGCCATTTTACAGGCCCTATAGCTTTGCGTCGCAACCTTTCGATTGTTTTGCTAAACATATGAAGTTTTCCGGCAAAAGCCATATTTTTTATGGTCAGAGTATAGCATTTACATGACATATTTTCAACAAAAAACGAGTATAAATTTTAGAACAAATGACTAAATTTGTCGCAAAATATCGACTTTTCCATTTTCTAAATTCCTATCATCTCCCGATATTCCCGCGGCGTCACGCCATACCTGCTTTTGAACTGCCGGTTAAAGTTGGAGAGATTGGTAAAACCTGCATCCTGTGAAATAGAAATAATCTTGTCATCTGACTGCCGCAGAGCTTCCGCAGCCTCGGCAAGCCTTCTGTCATTTACATAAGAAGTAAAACTGTCTCCTGTCATTTTTTTAAACCATCTCATAAAATGACTGCTGCTCCAGCCACAAAATCCTGCCATATCCGCCACCGTCATATTTTCACTGCTGCGCGCACAGATTTCCTGCAGCACTTCTTTCAGCCGCTCACGGTCCGGTGAAGATACTGTTTTTATTGACGGATATTTTCTTATCAGAAGAAAGATCATCTGGAGCACCGCTGCCTTTACTCCCAGTTCATACCCTTTTTCTTTGGTTCTGCATAACTCCTCCATCTGTACCAGACATTGTTTCAACGCATCGTACTGTTCTTCCCCCTCACAAATCTGTACCGGCGGCAGTAACCTGCCGGATGCAAGAGGCACCAGAAATTCTCCGGCACAGAGGTCTGCCGCCCCTTCTCCGAGAAAATCCATTTCAAATATAATATTTTCATACTCCATTGAATATCCTTTTAGTCTATGGATGGAATGAAGTGTACCTGGTGTCACGACAAAAATATCCCCTGCACTGCCCTGAAAAGTTTCTGCTTCAAGCTGGACCAGTCCTTTTCCCTTTTTTATATAGATCAGTTCCATTTCTTTGTGCCAGTGCAAAGAGACAGCAGGAAAATCCAACGGTATCGTACATGGGTAAATGTTAAACGGGAATAGTCTGCTTCCATGCTGCTTTGTTTCCTGATATTCCATTCCATTTTGTTTTTCCATAATATATTTTTTGTCCTCCATGATAGGATTGTATCATTTCTTGAGAGATTTTTACAAGAAATGAACGGCAATCTGTAGTATAAATAAATCAGCTTAAGAAATTCAGAACAACAACAATCATCTTATACAACGAAAGGAGCTACTCCCATGAGTGAATCTATGAAAATCACCCTGAACGAGCTTTGCAAAAAAGACATTTCTGCTGCCTCCGATGCAGAACTTTACACTGCACTTCTGAAGCTTGTGCAGGAACAGAGCCAGAAACAGGTCAAAACAACTTCCGGCAGAAAGCTGTACTATATTTCCGCAGAATTTCTGATCGGCAAACTGCTTTCCAACAATCTCATCAATCTTGGTCTTTATGATGAAGTTCGAGAAACACTGGCTGCTGCCGGCCGATCACTTGCGGATATCGAAGAACAGGAACCGGAACCAAGTCTTGGCAATGGCGGTCTCGGACGACTTGCTGCATGTTTTCTGGACAGTCTTGCTACTCTCAATCTTCCGGGAGATGGCATCGGCCTTCGTTACCACTGTGGTCTTTTCCACCAGAATTTCAAAAACAATGTTCAGAATGAAACACCGGATTTCTGGCTGACTGATCAGTGTGCCGCAGAAGCGACCGACACAGTTTTCCCTGTTTCTCTTGCAGGTAAAACATATGCTGCACGTCTTTATAAACTTCCGGTGACCGGATATGAAGGACGTACCAACACTCTGCAGCTTTTTGATCTGGACACGGTAGATGAATCCATCATCGGTGATGGCATCTCTTTTGACAAAAAGGATATTACTAAAAATCTGACACTGTTCCTGTATCCGGATGATTCCGATGAAGACGGTCGACTGCTTCGTATTTACCAGCAGTATTTTATGGTCTCTGCCGGTGCACAGTTAATTCTTGCAGAATCTGTTGCCCGCGGATGCAATCTTCATAATCTTGCAGACTACGCGGCAATCCAGATCAATGATACGCATCCGAGCATGGTCATTCCGGAACTGATCCGTCTCCTCGAACAGCATGGCATTGCTTTTGAAGAAGCAGTACAGATCGTAACAGATACCTGTGCCTATACCAATCACACGATTCTTGCAGAAGCTCTGGAAAAATGGCCACGTCATTATCTCGACACAGTCGTTCCACAGCTTATGCCGATCATCGAAAAACTTGATGCTCTGGCAAAAGCGCGTACAGATGATGCTTCTCTGGCAATCATTGATCAGAATCAGGTCGTGCATATGGCACATATGGACATCCATTTTTCTCATTCCACAAACGGTGTTGCCACTCTGCACACGCAGATTCTGAAAGAAAGCGAACTTGCCGGATTCTATCAGTTATATCCGGACAAATTCAACAACAAAACAAACGGCATCACTTTCCGCCGCTGGCTTCTCAAATGCAATCCGGCACTGACCTCCGAGATTGAATCTCTGATCGGAAGCGGATTTAAAAAAGATGCTGAAGAGCTGAAAAAACTTCTGGACTACACCGAAAATGCAGAAGT
The DNA here is from genome assembly GCF_018918125.1 of Blautia sp. MSJ-19. Classification (GTDB taxonomy): domain Bacteria; phylum Bacillota; class Clostridia; order Lachnospirales; family Lachnospiraceae; genus Blautia_A. The sequence continues at coordinate 142,262 of NZ_JAHLQA010000002.1, read as the reverse complement.
CCTGAAAAAGCTCAATGTCATCAAAAAAGCAAACAAAGAAGCGCTTGCCGCATGGCTGGAACACAAACAGGGAATCCGTCTGAATACCAACGCGATGTTTTCCATCCAGTCCAAGAGACTTCATGAATACAAACGTCAGCAGCTCAATCTGTTATTCCTGATCCATGAATATCTGGAAATCAAAAACGGCCATGTACCTGCTGTTCCGTTGGTAAGCATTTTCGGAGCAAAAGCCGCTCCTGCTTATATCATTGCCAAAGATATCATCCATGGACTTCTGACCTTATCTCAGGTCATCAGCGAAGATCCTGAAGTTTCCAGATATCTGCAGCTTGCCTTCGTAGAAAACTATAATGTTTCTGCCGCTGAAAAAATGATTCCGGCATGCGATCTCTCCGAACAGATCAGTCTCGCATCAAAAGAAGCTTCCGGAACCGGAAATATGAAATTTATGCTGAACGGTGCCCTGACTCTTGGAACCATGGACGGTGCAAACGTGGAAATTTCGGAAGCAGTCGGAACAGATAACATCTACATCTTTGGTCAAAGCAGCAAACAGGTCATCCATCGTTATGCTGCCGGCGATTACTGTGCAAGAGACTGGTATGAAGCAGATCCAAACCTGCATCGTGCAATTGACTTCCTTAGCAGTGAAGAAATGCTGAAATACGGAGATGAAGAACATCTGAAACGTCTGCAGAATGAACTGATCAACAAAGACTGGTTCCAGACTCTGCCGGATTTCAATGCGTATGTAGTACGTAAAGAACAGGCAATGAAGGATTACGCAACAAATCCGGAAGACTGGAGCCGCAGAACACTGATCAATATTGCAGAAGCAGGATTCTTCTCTTCTGACAGAACCATTGCAGAATATAATGAAGACATCTGGCATTTAGGGGAGTGATCACTCCCCTGGATTCGAGCGGCGAATCTGCTCAGTAAGCTCTTCGCCGCCCTGCTCATACCATTCTTTTACAAAAGTGTCAAAATAACTGACTGGTTTTACACCCATGATGATCTGGATAAAAGAATCTTTTTCAAGTTTTTGCAATGATTTAGGAATCTCGCCATCTGTATCATCAAGGTAATTCATCTCAGGTGACTGATAGTGGCCATCCACAAGAAGTCCAACGGCAGAAACCCTTGATTTGTATGCCGCCCAGTCCTCTGCAACATCCGAATTCTCATGAAGGAACTTCTCACATGCGTCATAATAAGATTTCTCTATGGCACTGAGGGTTTCTTCTTTTTTTGTACCCTCTTCCACCGCACGGATGTCCCTGGTAATCTGGAACGTTGCTTCATTGTAATCTACATTGATCACCAGTGGACGGGCGGTCGGATCTACATTCAATGCAAAATATTCATTTACCTCGTCTGCATCATCCGCCTCATATCTCGTATAATCAAACAGCACACTGATGATCTTCATGACGATTTCCGGATGCTCATAACCTTTGCGGACAACCACATATTTATTATCTCGAAAAGAAGCATATGCCTGACCTTTTTCTGATTCCTGGAGATAATATGGTTCCCAATCTGCTGTTTTGTCCTTTTCATAGACATCCATCAATGGATTATTCGGAGTCCACCACAGACCAAAAAAAGCTCCACATCTGCCATTTACGACCAGGTCTCGCAGATTGTTGGATGCACGGAGAGCAAAATTCTGATCCAGAACACCACGTTCATATAATTCGTGCAGATAGCTGAGTGCATTCTTTGTTTCCTGCGTCACAGATCCATAAATGATCTCACCATTTTTCTTTACCCATCTTTGTGGACTTGCCTGAAATTTATCAAACACCGGATCCACAGAGTAACTGCTGCTGGTGCTTCCCACCAGCTCCGTATCGCAGACAAGGCCTACCGGTTCTTCTCCCTCAGGAGTCCCCATTCTGTTCTCCACAAATGTATCAATAATATCAAATGCATCATCCAGGGTTTCCGGCTCATCAAGCCCCAGTTCATCCATCCAGTCTTTGCGAAGCCACATCAGATTCGGTCCATGATCCGTAACCGTCTCCGGGATTGCCATAAGTTTTCCATCGAATCGACCCGCATTCAGAAGATCGCTTCCGTAACTTTCGAACATTTCCTTGATTTTTGATGTCGTACAGTTCTCATAAACTTCCGTCAGATCCTCTATCAGATCATTATCCACAAGTTCTTTTAATGTTTCTCTGTCAGACACTACAAGTACGTCCGGAAGTGTCTGATCCTTGACCAGAATATTGACAAACTCATCGTATCGGTCTTCACTTTCCATATACACATTGTCATTCTGGATATTCAGCATTTTACGCAGATATCTGGTATATGCATTATCCTCATAGGTATCTCCTTCCGGAAGATTGGAGTTATTTGCCCCACTCATCTGCCCCAGCGTATAAGTCACAAGTTCCGGATATGCACTGTAGGTATCCGATGCAGCCTGCTGCCATTTTTCTGTATCCTGTCCTTCTCCCGACTCCTCCGCATTTTCACTTTTTTCCGTAGTTGTCTGTACACTGAAACCTCCACAGCCACTAAGGACAAAAGAGCAGAATAGTATCATTATTGTAATTCGTTTACATTTCATGATTTCCACCCTCCTTTGGGAATTTCATTACAACTGTAGTGCCTTTATTTGGCTCACTGAAAATCTGTATTCCATATTTTTCTCCATAAAGCAGACGAATCCGATCATTTACATTTTGGAGACCATATCCCTTTGCCTGATAAGTCACAAGCTTTTCTGCCTTTTCCTGTTCCATTCCAAGTCCGTTATCACGTACCATAATTTCCACATCTTCACCTTTTCCCTGGAATGACAGAAAAATTCGTTTGTCTTCATTCTCTGTCTCATCAATACCATGTTCGATTGCATTTTCGACCACCGGCTGCAAAAGAAGTTTTGGCATTTTTTCATTTTTAATTGTTGGATCAATGTCCCAATCCACAGTAAAACTGTTGTCATGCATGGTAAGCTGGATTTCCAGATATGCCCGCATATTCTGAATGCAGTTTTCAACCGTTACCACATCCTCTCCCTTACTCAGGGCAGTCCGATAGAATGTGGACAATGCCAGCGTCACCTTGCTGATATCCATCTGATTGCTCCGGATTGCCATCCAGTTCATCATCGAAAGTGTATTATAAAGGAAATGAGGATTGATCTGTGCCTGCAGTGCTTTCAGCTCATACTCTTTTAGGGCAATCTTATTTACATACACCTCATCGATCAGACGGTTGATCTCATCCATCATGTTTCGGAAACTATTGACCAGAATTCCAACTTCATCTTCTGAATCACTGCTTACCGTAACTTCACGACTTCCATGATTTACCTGATCCATATTTCTGGTCAGTTCTTCAATTTTTCTCGTAAAAATCCTGGAGAAAGCCAGGCCAAGAAACAAAATGATCAGACCACAGGCAAGAATCAACGGAATCTCTTCCAGAAGCAGTCTGCGCACAGAACCGGAGATTGCCTCCTGACTCTTGTAGAAGTAAAACACCCAGTCATTCTCCTCACTCTCGGTCTTTGTGTATACACAGGACTGGCTGATTTTTGCAAGCATCGTCTCTGCATTCTCTTTTTTATCAAATTCCAGACCGGGAAGCTTCGTCTTACTATACAGGATCGTGTCGTTCTTATCTGTTACAATGCCCCCGTTTTCATCTGTCAGAATGTTGGTAAGTGGCTGAAAAATCTTGTCATAATCAAGAGAAATGCAAATTGCTGCATCCAGTTTCTGATTGCTGTAGATCATACGGACTGCCACTACTTCTTTGCGGTCCCGATTCACTCTCCACTGGATACGCACATCATCTTTCAGCCCTTCACTCCACCACTCCTCCTGCATCTTATCCAATGGAACCAGTGTGTACTCATGTTCCACCTGAATGCTGTCTGCAAACAGTTGAATACGATTGATCGCATCATGATAAGATTTTGGCACGGACAGAAGAGGATCTGCAATCTCCGTGTATTTTTCGTATGCAGTATAATTGTCAATATTTTTTTCTTTTATGATCTCTTCAATATCCGGTGAATACGTCAGATAATTCAAAAGACTCGTATAAACAGCCGTCTGACTGTCAATACTTTCCTTTGTCTGTTCCACGATCGACTGCATATCCTCCAGCTCACTGCTTCGTACCATTGTACTCTGTCTGCTGTGACTATACAGGGCAAGCACCGTCATTGGCACCAGACTGGTCACAACCAGAAGTATCGTCAGTTTGTGACGGTATTTCATATTTTTCAGTATTTTACGAAGTCTGTTCATCCTCTCCGGTTCCTTTCCTGTATGATTCCGGACTGCTTCCGTAATATTCACGGAAACTCCGGCAGAAATAAGAAACATTGGCAAATCCCACCTGTTCGCTGACCTGTGCCACTTTCATATTTGTGCCACACAGAAGTTCTTTTGCCTTTTCCATACGAAATACACGAATGTAACGATTCAGATTCATGCCAGTTTCTTTTTTAAAGATAAAGCTGAGATACCCGGATGACAGGTACACTTTTTCTGCGAGCATCTCAAGATTCAAATCCTCTTTATAATGCTGATAAATATAATTTTTGACCGATGCCACTTCATTTCTGGACTCACTCATGGAACGGGACAGAAATGTCTCATATTCTCTGATGTTATCCTCTGTCACAGCCAAAATCTCTCGGATATTCCTGCAACTATAGAGACGTTCGATCTCATGTTCCAGTTTTCGTTCACCGGAAAACTGATTTTCCTGAAACAGCTCCTGGATAACATTTGAAAACACAAATTTGATATACATTGCTGAATACTGTGTATTATCATGATATTTTTCTTTGAGACATTCAAAATGTTTCTTCAGCTGTTCCATGTCCTTTCGCGTGATATCTTCTGAAATCATCTGCATGATCTGAGAATCCTGCACCTCTCCCACTGACATTTTAAGTACATCTTCTTCATTAGAAAATACATGCTTCTCCAGATGATAAAATTTCTCTTCCATCTGCTGTTCCAGTTGTTCCAGAATTCCCGGCAGGCATTCGCATCCTTCAAATTTCCTGCTGACAGCCAGATAAAAACTGTCCCTGTAATTTCTTTTCATAAAATTGTAAAGGTTATTTGCCACAAGCTGATAATCACAGTAGACATCCTGAAACAAAAGCAGAGACTGTCTTGCATTCAGATTCAGATAAAAGAACACCCTTCTCAGTTCTTTCTGGATCTCGCTTTCCAGATTTTCTTCTGCTGTATCAAAAAAGGCCACATCGGATTCAATCAGAATTCCGCAATGCCATCCATTCCACTTTTCCAGGTCGATCAGATCTCTGGCTTTTTCCAATGTTTCTGCCTTTCCTGAATACAGATAATTCTGCAGGAAATACTGCTGCAAAAAGTTTTTTTCTTTTATCTCCTGACTTTCTTTTTTCTTTCGCCGCGCAATCTCTCTTTCTGTTTTCTGGATCACTTTATGAAAATCATCTGGATTTACCGGTTTCAGAATATATTCTGTCACGCCATAGCGGATTGCTTCCTGCGCAAATGCAAAATCACTGTATCCACTGAATATCACGATCTGCAATGTCGGATATTCTTCTTTTACACGTCTGGTCAGTTCCAGCCCATCCATATGCGGCATTTTGATGTCCGTCAAGATCAGCTGAATTTCCTCAGAACGCAAAATCTGAAGCGCCTGCCTGCCATTGGATGCCTCAAATATCTTTCGTTCCCCTTCTTCTCTGGACAAAAGATACTTCAGTCCCTCACGTTCTATTTTTTCATCATCTACGATAAGAACATTTGTCATTTTCATACTCCTAAATTTCTATATATTTATCTGCAAAACGGATAAATCGTGCCATCTGTAAACAGTCATACCATTATCGTATTTACAAATTCATTATAGCACGAAGTCCCCGGAAAGAATATCTTCCCGGAGACTTTTCATATAAGACTTCATATTGTCGGAATCAGCCTTTTACGGCACCGGCTACAACACCTTCAATAATATATTTCTGGCATACCAGATACACAATGATGATCGGAATGATGTCAATCATGATACTTGCCATCATCGGCCCCATCTGTACATGGCCGTAACTTCCGCGGAAGTACTGTACTGCCATTGGAATGGTACGGTATTTCTTAATATCCAGAACCAGTGTCGGCAGAAGGTAATCGTTCCATACCCACATCAGTTCAAGGATTGCTGTGGAAATGATCGTCGGTTTCAGGATTGGAATCAGTACTTTGAAGTATACCTGCAGAGGACTGCAGCCATCGATCAGCGCAGCTTCTTCAATCTCAAGCGGAATACCTTTTACAAATCCGGTAAACATAAATACCGCCAGACCTGCACCAAAACCAAGGTAAATGATACAGATATTGTATGGATTGTTGAGCTTCAGTGTATCAGCTGTTTTTGCCAGTGTAAACATAACCATCTGGAAAGGAACTACCATACTGAATACACAGAGATAGTAAAAAATCTTGGACAGTTTTCCGTTTACACGGACAATATACCACGCAGCCATAGAGCAGCATAACATGATCAGAACAACGGACATTACAGAAATCACAAGGCTGTACCAGAAAGATTTCAGGAAATCCATCTGCGTAACACTGGCTACAAAGTTCGCAACTCCATTCCAGGTTTCACTCGTAGGAAGACTGAACACACCTGATGTAGTGATAGCTGCCTCTTTTTTCAGTGAGTTGATCAGAATCAGGACGATCGGATACATCCAGAGGATGCAGACAAGCGTCAGTATAATTGAAGCGACTGGATTTTTTTTCTTATTTTCCATTACTGCTGTACCTCCTTAGATGATGTTGCACGAAGCTGGATCAGAGCGATCACAACAACAAGAATGAAGAATACAACCGCTTTTGCCTGTCCGATACCCTTCCACTGTGGTCCACTTCTTGCATAGAATGTATCGTAAATATTCAGTGCCAGTAACTGAGACTGTTTTCCCGGATCACCGCCGGTCAGTGAGAGGTTCTGGTCGAACATCTTGAAACCGTTAGTCAGTGTCAGGAATGTACAGATTGTAACAGATGGCATGATCATCGGAATTTTGATCTTAAACAGGATCTGTCTGTTTGTTGCACCATCAATCTGTGCTGCCTCGATCAAATCCGGAGATACGTTATTCAGACCTGCAATATAAATGATCATCATATATCCGATCTGCTGCCACATCAGAAGAATCAGCATACCAATGAATCCGTTTCTCGCAGAAAGTGAAAGCAACGGCTGTCCCCATTTGGAGAGAAGTCCATTCAACAGTGTCTGCCAGATGTATCCAAGTACGATACCACCAATAAGGTTTGGCATAAAGAATACGGTACGGAATGCGTTAGTTCCTTTATATCCTTTTGTTAATGCAAGTGCAATAAAGAATGCCAGTACATTGATCAGAATACTGGATACAAATGCAAATACTACCGTCAGCCAGAAGGAATGGCTGAACGTGTTGTCCAGTAAGATCTTGGAATAGTTTGAAAAGCCCACAAATGTTACATCCTGTACTGTGGTAAATTTACAGAATGAAAGATAAATGCCCCAGATAAAAGGCCAAAGAAAACCGATTACGAATGCCGCAAAGGTTGGCAGTACAAATATCGGCCACCACTTTTTGATCGTTCTTCCTACCATGATATTTCTCCTCTTTCCATTTCCGCAAAAGCTGCTCTTTTCTTTTGCGTTCTTTATGACTGACAGAAGGAGGCAAGAACCTCGCCTCCTCCTGCTGATTACATGTTATTTTTCAGATCGAATTATTCAGAAAGAGCTTTTTCTGTAGCCCATCCGTCAACGAATGCACTTACAACGTCGTCCCAGGAACCTGTGCCTGCTGCATATGCAGTAAGAGCAGTACCAACACCGTTTTTCCACTCTTCAGATGGCATAGTTGTGAAGTTCCATGATACAGGAGTCAGACCTGCTTCTGTGTACTCAGCATCCTGTTTTACAAATACGTTTGTAGGAGCTTCTGCTGTTTTGAAAGGAATTGTGAATCCCATATCTTCTGCCATTGATTTTGTTCCGGCTTCAGATGTTACACACCAGTTCATGAAATCCAGAGTTGCCTGAACGTCTTCGTCAGATGCATTTTTGTTTACACACCAGTAGTTTTCTGTACCAGTTGCAAGACCTTCGTTTTCATCATCTACACCAAAGTAGATCGGGATCATTGCAAGTTCGTCATCGCTGTATGTCTTGGAAAGTTCTGCATATTCCCAGGAACCGTTCTGATAGAATACTGCATCGCCGTTTACAAATTCATTTCTGGAGTCGTCTGCTGTTTTTGCAGAAAGTTCTGCTCCATCGCATGTGGAATCTGTGATGTAAAGATCGAACAGGTTCTTGTACTGATCAAGGTATGTTCCTTTGATTGCATCTGTGTCATCGATTCCGTCTTCTTTGTACTCATAGTAGATCGGAAGGTTTGCAAGATGTGTTTTGAATCTCCAGTCAGAGGATCCATCCATACCTGCGGATGTGAAAGCACCTTTTACACCAAGTTCGTCTTTTCTTGCCTGGATATCGTCTGCTACTTTCTTAAGGTCATCGTAGCTCTTGATATCATCCAGAGAATATCCTGCTTTTTCAAGTAAAGTCTTGTTTGTGATCAGACCATAGGATTCGATTACATATGCGATACCGTCTACTGCATCTCCGTCTTTGAGTTCGTATGCATCAGAGGTAAGTCCTTTTGTGATTTCTGCATCTGTCAGATCATAGCAGTAATCTTTCCAGTTTTTCAGTCCAACCGGTCCATTTACCTGGAACAGTGTCGGTGCATCGCTTTTTGCCATTTCGGACTGAAGAGTTGTCTCATACTGTCCGGATGCTGCTGTAACAACAGTTACTTCTGTGCCAGTTTCTTCTGTATATGCTTTTGCAAGATTCTGCCATGCTTCATCTGCTTCTGGTTTGAAGTTAAGGTAATAAACTTTTCCGCCTCCGTCTGCCATAACCGGTACAGATGGGATCATGCTTGCTGCCATTAAAACTGCCATGCTCATTGCTGTAACTTTTTTCATTTTCATAATTCTTGATCTCCTTTTCTTGTAAGATTTGTTCTTTCTTAAGCTGTCTTTATTATAGTTTTTGTTGATTTTTTATACCATAGTAAAAAATCAAGAAATATGTTCTTTTTTTTATATTTTATTTAAAAATATGAAAATTTCTATTTTACAAATGAGGAAACGATTGCTTTGAAATGCATGAAACCGCAGAAGGGACTTGTCAGTCCCCTCTGCACACCCCTGGGCGGGATGATATATGAAATTTTGTTTAAGACGGGAGAATATGAAAATAAACTAAGTTATTCAGATAGGAAGGTGGTGGTGAAGGTGCCTGGTTCTACAATATTGGAATGGAGAAGGTTATGCCGAAAAAATCAGTCTTCTTTTTCCTTATGTTTACGTTTACGGGAGAACATTCCAAGAAGACTCTCATCTTTGGTATCTGAGAGATCATCGTCTGTGATCGTTGGCTCGGAAACAACGTTCAGAGAGTCTTCCATCTCGGAAACCTCTCTGTCTGTCTCTTCTCTACGGAAATCTTCCGCACCAGAAGCATCGTTCTCTTCCCTCACTTCTTCAACAAATTCAGCTGTGCCTGCACTGTCCGCAACCGAATCTTCGCTCTGGAATTGTTCTGTGGATCTTTCTTTTTTACGTGAACTCCACGGCGCATACTCTGTTTCCGGCTGTGCAACTTCTTCTGACTGAGCAGAATCTTCTGTGTTCAGGTCATCTATTTCGCCGTTATTTCCATCAGAGATAATCTCTCCATCTGCATCCACAGCCTCGACATCCTGTTTCAGGTCTTTCAATCCCTTTTTCAGAAGAATCAAATAAATCAGGTCGATCACACCATTGCACAGGAAAATCCATCCTGCAAAAATCACGGTGTATTTTACCATCGTAAACGGATTCACTACCAGAGAAATACCAAGTCCGATAAAGATAATACTTCCTATAAGAAGGAATTTCCAGGAACCTGCACCACGTTTTTTGAGCTTCAGGCTTCCCTTTAACGTCCAGATACTGTCCACGAGAATAAATGTGCCAAGCAGGATTGGGAGAAGCTTGACTACAATCTGAGGATTCATGAACAGAAAAATTCCTATCACCATCAGAACACCACCGGAAAACAGATCAAAAATCGTAGAGTTCAGTTTTTCGGCTACATAAATCAGAATATGATATAATCCAACTAAAATTAATAAGATTCCAAACACAAATTTACAGATTATATTGATTGTACTGACCGGCATAAATACCAGGCATGCTCCCAGGGCTATGTATATGATCGATGTCACAATCTGCCCCTTTAAAAAATTATTGATTTTTTCCCACATTGGTTTCTGCTCCTTTCGTCCCAATGGATTTGTTAGAAACAGTATACCGTCTTTTCGGCCGTTCGTCTATAGGACATTCTGTATGGAATGTCTACATTTCTGTACTGACCCCCTCTCATATGTTGTTTTATCTTTCTTCCGGCTTCACACACCCGTCTGCCATTTATCACGTACAATAACGAAAAGTTTTATCAGTCAGTATCCTTGCAAAGATTAAGCCCAGGGGAAGGGCCGCTATGATCAGGATTGCTGCCGCAAACCAGGATGCCGCAGTTGAGAGTGACATCATACCGAGATTATAAAAACCGCGATATAGATACAGACCCGGAACCATGATCACAATGGATGGTACCGTCAGGGAGATTCTCGGATATCCTACCTTGTTTTTGATCAGAGATGCAAGGATTCCGGCAGTGAGTGCTCCGATAAATGCAGCTGCTGCCGGCGGCATTCCTGCCAGATCCACCAGTTCCAGACGAAGTGTATTCGCTACAGCTCCAATCCCCCCGGCTGTGGCAGCCAGCCCGACCGGGCTGTTAAACATGACAGAAAAGCCAAACACTCCGCAAAAACTTGCAACCAGACGAAACAAGATCCAAAGTTCTACCGGCAGTGACATTTTGATAAAATCTACCGGCTGTAAATGCAAGAGCAACGCCATGATCCATGCCGCCATCGTTGCCACCAGAATCACGATCAAAGCATACATCAGTCGCTCTGTGCCGGATCTCATATCCAGTTTGGCAAGGTCGATTCCGCTTGTGATAAAAGGAAATCCCGGAATGATAAACAGCATCGCGCAAATGTAACCGGCTTCATGTTGAACGGAAATCCCAAACAGCATCTCTCCGATCTTAAGGAATCCAGCATATACCAGACATGCCAGTGAAACAGAAGAAACAATACACAAAAACAGGGTAAAATGATGTTTCGTCAGTTTGCATCTGAGGAAATTTCCAACTCCTGCCCCGACAAAGGCGCAGAACATCTCAACAGGCCCACCGCCCAGCAGAAATGTAAATCCACAGCAGGCAAGTGCCGCAGCAAATCCCAGGGCAATGGGGGAGTACAGCCCGTGGATCCGCTCTATATCATCCAACAGAGAATGCAATTCCTCTCCTGACATGTCTTTTCCTTCACACTCAAACTCATGAATAAAGTGTTCCAGACGATTCAGTTTGGATGTATTGACGCCTGTGCTGGTCAGACACAGGGACTGGCTAAATCCCTCCTGCCCGTCAAAACAGGTATACTCAATCGACATCAGCCCGATATCTGCGGTGCAGGTGATTCCCATCGTCTCCGCAAGGGTATTCATGGAGCTTCTGACTCGCCATGCACCGGTTCCACAGGACAGGAACATAATTCCGACACGCCCGATGATCGACGCTTTTTCTGTCAGGCTTGCCTGCGTGACCGGAATATCTGCACCATTATCATCGGTATATTCATGCCATGCAATGTCCATATGATTTTTTTGTATCATCTGCTGCATGCTGTCCACATCCCCGTAATTATATTCTTTCTCAAGATCATTCTTTCTGCGCCTTCATTTCCGATATGATTGCCTCCCTGCATCCGAGTCCAATTCCGTTGGCAAGTTCAACAGTCTTTTCCATTTCACGTTCGAAATGGCAGAATGGCAGGAATATTCCCAGTTTACTGGTGTGTTTTTCCACGCCCTGTTCATCACGTTTGCCGTAATACATCAGTGCCCGTGGAAGTTGTTCCTGCAATTTTATCAGATATTCCCATACAATCGCATACGTTCTTTCTTCGTTGATTTCCAGCTCAACTGCTTCTGGAAATTCAAAAAGCAGAAGGATTCCCGTATACTCTGCAATCCTGTTCGTTTCAATTTCTCCTTTTTCCGTGTATCCATGACTCTCGCGGAAACCATCAGCCATATACATCCGATAATCCGGAATCTCATCCTGCTCCTCATATAATTTCCGGAACATTCGATATTTTTTCTCATAAATATGCTTTTTTGATTCATTCAGAAGATCCCCATTTTCATCTGTGAGGAAAATCGGATTTTCCACTCCTTTGTCATTAAAACGAATCGGAATCAAAAATGAATTTCTCAGAAGATCAAATACACTGTTGTTGCATACTGCCATCAGAAATGCCGAAAGGTCTTTATTCTCGTACGCACGAAACAATGCCGCCGCAAAAACAGTTCCCGGAATGTCTGTCCCTGCCCCCTCGCTCTCTTCTGCTGATGGAACAGCTGCAAAAAATGTATTTTTTAATCGCTCGCAGGCACGCGGATTCTTGAGGATCTCATCAAAAATCTGCTCTGCCTTTTCTTCTCTTGGAAATATAGTGCCCATATGAAAGCCTCCTTTTGTGCTTTATTATAGGAGTATGGATTTAAAATGTAAATTTCATTTCTTCTATATTAAATATAATAAAATATATAAAAACAGCTCCCCGCCAGAGTCTGCTGACTTCCTGAGGGAACTGCTTTTGCATGCAGAAAGATTATCTGCAGAATTCATGATTTATTTGTTTTTTACTTCATAGCTTACGGATGCTCTTTTTACCAGACCGGTCTTGTCTTTGACATCTACATACAGGGTTTTCTTTCCTGCAGGTCCCGGTGTCCAGTCAAATGTGCTGCCGACACCAAAGTCTCTCAGTCTGTACCAGTTTCCTTTTTCATCACATACAATAAATTTGTAGGTATAACCGCCAATTCCTCCTGATGCTTCTGCACTCAGTCTTACTGTTTTTCCACTCACAACACTGTTCGCCGGAGAGACTTTCAATACAACACTCAGATTGCTGGCTTTTACTTCATATACAACAGACGCTCTCTTTACAGTTCCAAAACTGTCTTTTGCATCTACATACAGAGTTTTCTTTCCTGCAGGACCTGGTGTCCAGCTGAGCGTACTGTCGCTTCTGAAATCTCTCATTTTGTACCAGTTTCCTTTTTCATCACATACGATAAATTTGTAGGTATAGCTGCCGCTTCCACCTGTCGCTTTTGCGTGTAAGCTTACAGTCTCTCCGCTCATCACACTTCCTTCCGGCGATACACTCAGTGTTACATCCAGAGGCTGACCCGTAACTTCACATTTTGCTTCTGCTCTTTTTACCGTTCCACTGCTGTCTTTTGCATCTACATACAGAGTTTTCTTTCCGGTCGGACCCGTCGTCCACTCATATACATTTTCCTGTCCAAAATCTTTCAGTCTGTACCAGTTTCCTTTTTCATCACATACGATAAATTTGTAGGTATAACTGCCGCTTCCACCTGTCGCTTCCGCAGAAAGTCTTACCTTGTCACCGCCCTGCACTTCTGTTTTGTCAAGGGTCAGAGAAACAGAAAGTTCCTTTTTGACTGCTTCTCCGGTAACGGTCAGGTAAATTCCGCCTGGTGAGGATACAACGCTGGCCGGATTTTCGGTTCCTTTCTGACCTTCCATTGCCACAAAATAAGTACCATTGGAAAGTTTGCTGAGGTCCACCTTTAACGCTCCGTTTTCTGTCGTTCCCAGAGAATCCCAGGTGCTGATATCGCCATCCCACATCTCATCTACAGGAACATAAAACAGTTTACAGCTCTGTGTCATTTTTTTCTGTGCAGTGCCGCTCGGATCATTCCAGTCTTCGCTGGCACACCATGTTTCAATTGTCGCACTGTCTTCATCTGCACGATTCACCGTTGCTTCTGTAGCTGTTCCATTTACTTTCAGGTAATTAAAGCCTGCGGAAGAATCTGTATAAAAATTCCAGTCTGTATAATGTGCCAGTGTGTAGACATCTCCATCTTTCATAAGAATCTGGTCCGCGGTGGAACCCCAACTAGTATCTGCCATCGGATACTGATAATTTTTATAATAAGTAAGATTGAGATCCATACCCCAGAAATTTCTCATAAAAAGAGAACCTCTGTTTCCCTCAATGTTCAAGGTCTTTCCATCATCCAGATAACCCTGCGTTTTCAGATATCCCTGGCCAGCTGCTGATTCATCCACGCCACAGTACAGAACCTCTGTTGCATAAATCAGCAGGTGAAGCATTGTTACATGATTATATGCTGTCTCTGCTGTTCCCACATTTACTCCTGAAGAATCATAATCTTCAGAAGAAAAATAGTATTTCTGCAGTCCATAATTTGCAAGGTCAAAATACGGTACGGTAAGCTTTTTGAGTGCAACTGGCTCCTTAAGTTTTCCAATCTCACTTAAATAGTCTGCGTCATGTGAAAGAGACAGATATACTGTAACGGATGCGGTATCTCCATTGTTTACCGCTTTTGCTGCTGTTCCGTCGGTCATCTCCGGCAATGCTGCATCTTCCTGTTCTCCATCTGAAAAAGCAGTGATCTCTTCTTCGGATTCTTCGTCTTCTGCCTCCTCCTGAATCTCTGCTTCCGGAATTTCTTCGTCTTCTGCATCGATCTGCACATCCACATCATCGTTGACAGAAGCTTCTGTCATGATTTCATCTTCGAATGTTATGTTCTCAGCAAATACAGTCGTATTCATACCTGTACACAACATAACCGCTGTCAGGATCCATGCAAGAATCCGCATGCGGCCTGAATTTCTTTTTTGTTTCATTCCCTTCCTCCTTTTTGAACTTTTTTGTTTTTTATACTTAAATACAGTCCCTTTCAGAACTGTTTCCAAAAGGGACCGTATCGTATAACATATTATCAGTTACTTATAACCGGCTGTCAGATGCCTGTTATTTTATTTCTCTTTGACTTCATAAGAAGCTGCTACTCTCTTGACAACTCCTGTGCTGCTGTCTTTGACATCTACATACAGTGTCTTCTTGCCAGCTACTGTGGTATTCCATACACAGGTGTTGCCAATGCCATAGTTACGCAGTACATACCAGTTACCATTGTTATCGCAAACAAGGAACTTATACATGTAAGCACCGCTTCCGCCTTCAGCGTCTACTGTGATAACTGCCTGCTCACCGCTGAGAATGCTGTCAACAGGATCTACTGTCATTTTTGCAGTCAGATCTGTTGCAGTTTCTTTTACAGTGTAGCCAATCTTTACAGTCTTCACTGCGCCTGTGCTGTCTTTGACATCTACACTCAGTGTCTTCTTACCTGCTACATTTGCATACCAGTTGCAGGTTGCCTTTGTGCTGTAATTCTGCAGTACATATTCATTGCCAAATTCATCAGAAACAGTAAATCTGTAGCTGTAAGTTCCGACTCCGTTTGCTGCAGTTGCAGTCAGAGTAAGAAGTTTGTCGTCTGTAAGGCTTCCTTTGGAAACTTTGAGACCAACATTCATCTCTGTATATGCAACTTCGAAGCTCAGACTTGCTCTCTTCACTGTACCATTGCCATCTCTGACATCTACATACAGAGTTTTCTTTCCTGCTACAGATGCATCCCACTCACAGGTATTCTCTGCTGCAAAATCACGGATTATGTACCAGTTGCCCTTGTTGTCAGATACCATGAAACGATATTCATAGTCTCCGGCACCGCCTTCTGCTGCTGCTGTCAGTTTTACTTTGTCATTTACAGTAACGTCGGTGGAAGGATCTGCAGTAAGTTCTGCTTTCAGATCTGTTTCTGCAACTTTGACTTCAAAGCCTTCCAGAGTTGCTCTTCTCTCTGCGCCTTCGCTGTCTTTGACATCTACATACAGTGTCTTTGTTCCGGCTACTCCGGCTGTCCATGTAACTTTGTTGTCTTTTGTATAACCTTTGCTCAGTACATATTCGTTTCCGTTTGCATCGCTTACTACGAATCTGTATGTGTACTCTCCGCTTCCGCCTTCTGCTGCTGCTGTGATCTCTACAGTATCATTCAGCATTGCAGATTCTTTGTCTGCACTGATGGATACGGACAGAGATTTCTGCTCTTCACCCAGTTTCTTAGCCAGGTTATCTGCATCTGCTCCTAACGGATCATCTGTACGGTTAAGATTTGCTCTCCACCGGAACCAGGCATCTGGAACACTCGGAAGTCCGGAAGTACCATTTGCAGTATTGATATAGTTTTCACCAATCTCGGTTTCGTGAGTTTCGCTGGAAGTATCCACAAATTCCACATGACCAATTCCATGTTCTGCGCCACAGTTTGCAGTATAAGTATTTCCTGCAATGTCATCATAGCGGTTCAGACCTCTGTAGTATCCGATGATTCCACCCACATAAGTACCTTCTGTAGCACTTACTTTACCGGCAAAGAAATTGTCTTTTATAGAATGGTTACCATTTGCATATGACTGAATAACTGTAGGATCACCACCCATGATACCACCTACGTTGTCTGCACCGATAATCGTACCGGTTGCGGTACAATTGCTGATGTTCATGCGGATTGCATTTGGAGCTAAGCCAATATCGATATAATCTCCACCGGCAATACCACCTGCATTCTTTCCGCTTGCCACAACAGTTCCACCAAACGTACAGCCTGTTGTCGTGCATCCACTCATGGAATTGTCTTTTCCTGCAAGGATTCCACCTACAAAATCTTTACCATAAACAGTTGCATTACTTACGCAGTTTGTGATCGTACCATTAAAACGTCCTGCAAAGGATCCGATTACGCTCTGCTCACGGTCATAACCGATTACTACACCGGCTTCAACTGTACAATTACGGATCGTTGCAACAAATCCTGCAGAAGCACCTGCATAACCGTTTGTTGTCTTGTTTGCACCCAGAAGACCGGATTTTAATGTGCTGGTTCCGCTCTTTAAGGTAATGTTATCCAATGTGATCGCATTTCCGGAAAGTCCAACACCTTCATAGTTGTTGACCAGACCATATCCTGCAATTCTGGTTCCGTAGATATTCAGGTCATGCACTTCTGCATTTTTGATATATCCAAGTAACGGCAGACCGCCTTCCGGAACAGTGATCGTCTTGTTGTTTCCATCGATGATACCGCTGAATGCATGCAGGTTTTTACCACTCTGAATGTTGTTGCTTCCATCGATTGTTTCACCGATCGGAGTCCATCCATCCGGCAGTGTGATGTCATTCATGATAATAAAGCAGGTACCTTCGCTGCACTCTGTGCTGGTGCCTTCTTTTACGATATTTTTCAGTTTCACAAGATCATCTGCTGTTGCCAGCTGATATGGATCTTCTTTTGTTCCTTCACCGTAGAAGTTCTTCTCCGGGATTTCTTCTGTTTTGGTTGCTCCGCAGACTGTACAGGTGTAAGTCATCTCTCCTGCTTCGCCTACAGCAGCTTCTTTTGTAACAACGCCTTCATCAAATACATGCTCTTTGACTTCGATTTCAGCAGTCGGTGCAACAATATAGTCGTATGGAGTCTTTGTTACGGTAATCTGATATTTTCCTGCTTTGTCTACAGTTACATCTGCAACACCTTTTTCGTCTGTTACAAACTCTGCAGTTTCTTCTGTTTCAAGGTTCTTCAGTTCAACTGTGCAGTCTGCTTCTTCTGCCGCATCACTGGACATCATCGGAACGCTCTTGACAGTTACCGGAATCTCACCTACACAATGCTCTGTCGGAACATCCTCGAAATACAGGAACTTATCACTCCAGTTCGTGGTATCTGCATACATAAAGATACTCAGCTCATCACCGGTCTTAAGTACCGTTGTATTTGCCAGGCTTCCATTACCAGTCTCATCCTGTGGGAATTTATTGTTTACATAATAGCCGACATAGCCTGTTGTATCTTCAAAAATTGTGCTGATATAGCCATTTGTTCCTACAACCAGATATTTGGACGGATCTGCATCAAATGCTTCGCCGTACATTTCTTTATGAAGCACATACAGTGCATCTGCTACTGTTACCTGATTCTTCATTGCATCCGGTTTTTCATATCCATATGCAGCTGCGTCTTTTGATGTAACACTGAATGCATGAAGTTCTGCCTGCTTGCCAGCCATATTTACTCTGACTTTGACATCAGAAACTGCTACATTCTGTGCTTCTTTGGCTGCTGCAATTGCATCCTGAAGTGCCAGGGTTGCGTCATTTACTTCTTTCTCTGTAGCATCTTCTTTGGCCAGAACTTCTTTGGCTGCGTCAATTGCTGTCTGAAGTGTTGCCTTGGTGCCTTCCGGATACTGTCCGGCTTCTGTTCCTTCTGTCATTTCATCCAGAAGTGTCTGTGCTTCATCTATTACCTGCTGAAGACCTTCTGTTGCTGTCTTGGTTCCCTTAATGGTAACTGTTACAGAAACAGGCTGTTTGTAAAGTTTCTGAAGAACTGTATTTTCCGGATGTTTTGCTGCAGCGTCTTTGTAAAGCTCACTGCTGAGTACAGAGGAAATTGTGATCTGTGTATCTGTCTCTCTTCTGGTTACAACAAGATTTTCATGCTGTACTACTGCATTGTTGGATGATTTGAATAATCTGTAGCTTGATGCCATCGCATCGTACTCTGGGAATTCATCCGGGACGATACCCTTACCAGTCTTGTCATCATTGTTGTAGATCCAGGTCTTATCTGCAGTCAGTTCCTGGAATGCATGCAGATCTCCTGTAATGGAATCTTTGTCTGCATACTGTCCGTCGTTGATTCCGTCAAAGTAATGTTCTTTTGCATACTCCATCAGATCTAACTGATCCTGAACTTCTGCTTCTGTAATCGCTTTGACTGTGACCGGAATCTTCTTGGTTGCAGTTACGCCGTCACGCGTAAAGGTAATGATCAGATTTGCCTGAACATCTTCTTCGCTTGCAAATCTGTCTACCGCTGCTCTGTAACCATTGATCGTGATTGCATCATTGTCTGATGTTACTGTGATCTCTTTGTTTGCAAATACATAATTTCCTTCTGCATCTTTGATTCTTGTGTATCTCAGAAGCTGAAGATCGGATGTACAGTTTTCAAGATCTGCTGTCTCGTCCGTACCAAAGTTCTTAATCTGATCTGCGGTGTAATACTGATCAAGGATACTCAGAAGATCTTCTTCTGTAGGTCCTGTCTCGCCGGTACCCTTAACCGTTACTTTGAACTCTTTTGTCAGGGTTGCAAAATCAGATACTTTTTCTACATAGGAGTTCAGAAGTGTATCATTTGCATTAAAGGTAGCTGTCAGAGTTACTTCTGTATCTTCTTTCGGCTGAGTAACCACACCTGTTTTGGCATCGATCAGGGAACCATATCCTGTATCCTTAAAGCTGATCACGTCTTCATTTGAAGATGTCCATGTAATTTTGGACCATGCCATTTTGGCACTGGTGTTCAGGCACTGTGGAAGTGTCAGATCAGATGTCACTCCTGCTACATCTGTATTGGAGCCTTTGATCTTGTCCCAGGTAAGGTTATCCTTATCTGCTTCCATCTGTGTATTGAAGTAATCACGATCCCAGCAGATTGTAGCCACGCGGCTTTCAGTTTCTGCTTTTGCACCATTCTTTTCAAACACATAAACAAGACTTACATTCTTCAGGTTGTTTCCCCACTGATCCGGAGACTGTGCTCTGTAATGGATTGTTCCATCTGCTGCAACCCAGTCTGTATCATCGCTGGATTTAACAGAAACTGTTACACCTGTTGTATCAATATCTGTATATCCGGCAATCTTGCGATTTACAAGATCAAGGATATTTTTGTCTGTTGCAAAGTTCGGACGGAGTGCTCCCATTTCTGCATCAAATTTTTCTTTGATGGCATTTACGGTTTCTACATCTGCCGGATCAATGCTCGATACCATCTTGACATTGAAAGAAACATTCTCATCATCACCGGATGGAGTATAAGTATCTGTCACATCTTTGTAATCCGGTGCTGTAACAGTATAGGTGTAAGTTACACCCTTCTGCATGGTGTAGGTTCCATCTTCATTCGCCTTGAGTTCTACAGTCTCTGTTTCATCTTCATCCCACGGATCTTCCTCTTCGTAGGTTACCTTGACGGATGCATTCTCAATTGCTTTTTCTTCACTGTCCACCGGATTGATGGTTACGGTATATGCACTGATATTCTTTTCAAGCTGAACATCAATCGAGCCATCTTTGTCCGGAGTGAAACTCTGGTTTAAAATGCTCTTGTAGTTCTTAGCTTCTACCGTATAGTTATAGGTAGTTCCATCAATCAGATTATAGCTGCCGTCTGCTTCTGGCTGAACTTTATCATAGTAACCTTTTTTAACAGTTACAGTGGCACCGTCGATCGGGTTACCAGACTTGTCTGTTACATTAAATTTAATATTTCTTGTAACGATTTTCTTCAGGGTAACGGTCTTGACTGTGTTAAGTTCTGTCGGATTGAACGTAAAGTTGGTTTCTTTGTAATCGTTATATCCGTCTTTTTTGACAGTCAGAGTGTAAGTTGCACCCTTTTCCATGTCGTAAGAGCCGTCTGCCTTCGCAGAAACTGTGCTCCAGTCCTTCTCCAATGTGACTGTTGCATTATCGATTGCATTGCCGTCTTCATCCTGCACCTTAACGGTCATGGTATAGCTTGGTTCTGCTGCCTCCAGAATGATGGTAAACTCCTGTGTTGCCAGAGCTGCTTCTGCTGCCTGTGTCTCATCATTGATTACAGAATCATCCGTATCTGTGGAAAACAGTCTCAGCGTTGCCTTAATGCTCTTTGGACCTTCTTCTGCAGTCGGACGTTTAAGAATCGGTGTGCTTCCTCGTTTTACAGCTGTTTTGGTGGTAAGATTTAAATACTCTCCCGCCTCCTCGCTGTCGATATACCAGCCGTTCTTGTACGGACTGCTGAAAGTTCTGAAAAATACAGAAGTAAGATTACTTCCGGTTCCATTCGTCCTGAGACCTATAGTATAAGTTTTGCCATCTTCACTCTTAGTAACACCGGTTCCACCATTAGAAATCAGTTTGGCTGTTGTAGCTACACCGTTTTCATCTGTCAGATAGGTCTCTTTCAGATACTTTTCTGCAGCTGCTTTTGCATCCTCATCTGCATCTCCGTCCGCATACAGATCAATGCCATTCTCTACTGCCGGAGTTTCCGCACCATCTCCGCTCGTAAAGACTGAGCCATCTGAAAATTCATCCCCGGACAGGTCATTTTCGTCTTCGAAGTTCTGTCCTTCGTCCCCGTCCATCTGCACCTGTGCTTCAGCGACCTCCTGATCGCCATCGGCAAAATCAACATCTGCTGCATATGCATTGGAAGGAACAGTTGTTACAGTGACCATTGCAGCCATGGAAATCGCTGACAATCGTCTCATTAACTCTTTTTTCTTCACTTTTCTCCTCCTTTTGTGAAATTCACTTTTAGCAACAAAAAACAGAGCCTCATAAATCTGATGAGTCTCTGCCCTGTACAACGTGTCAGTTACGCTGACTAAACATGCATTCCGCGTCATGCACCTATCACAGCCGATTCCGTTCCGGATTCACACCGGATTTCCATAAACTAATTTCACCAAATCAGACCACGTCTGGTTATTTTGTTCGTTACATTATACCATTTTTTTACATTTTCGTCAATTTTTTCTCACAATTATCAACAATGAGTTTTTAATATTTTTGTACATCTGATTTTTTCTGCCCAATCAGGCATTTTTCTCGATCAGACCGTATTTCACCTTGATCCTCTCCAGCTTTTCGAGCAGCGGCCGGCTGAGTACCCACAGGAAAAATACCGTAGAAAGCGCATGCACCAGATCGACTGGTGCCCCGGAAATATAATAGGCAATCAAGGTGCTTTTTGTAATATATCCATAAGACATCAGGATTCCGGCCGGGTTCATAATACCTCCATAAATCAGAAAAACACTGAGAAATCCAAATATACAAAGCTGTGTTTTTTTTGCTTTGAGAATCCCACACTGATAGAGAATGCCTGCCAGGTATCCAATGATTCCAAACGCAAACATCTGCCACGGAGTCCATGGTCCCTGTCCCATAAACATATTGGACAGCAGCATGATCATACATCCCACAAGAAATCCGGCTTCCCCGCCGAAGGATATCCCCGTCAGAATCACGATCGCTGCCACCGGCTTGAAGCTCGGGACCATAAAAAAGGCAGCCCTGCCAGCCACACCGATTGCTGCAAGTACCGATATGACCATGATTTCTCTTGCCTTTGGCTTCCTGCCTTCAAACATCATAAAAAAAGGCAGCATCGCCGCAATCACCACAATCAGACTGCACAGAAGGTATTTTCTCCCATGAAAAACTTTTACTGAAAAAAACAACACCGGTGGAACCACCAGCAAAAGCAAAAACATTGCTGCCCAGGTTCGTTTGCTGACCGTTCCTTCTTTTTTCATCTGTCTGATAATAAGTCCATCCGATGGCAGCGTATACTCCTCTGTCACCATTTCCTTTTTGTGTTTCTTTTTCTTTTGTTCAGGCATGGTCAGTGCCGTTCTTTTTTCTGTATCCATGAACTCGTCCAGAAACTGATCTAATTCTTGTTCATTAAGCATCTTACCACATCCTTTCCTGTGACCGCCTCCGGAAAGAACTGCCGTGCCATCCGATTCGCAGCAGTCGTATAGAAGCTGTTTCCTGCAAAAAAGGCACGCGTCTCATTGCTTGTAACTATATTTCCCTCAAAGAACAGCCCTACGCGATCTGCATATTCTGCTACAAATTCTACATCATGAGAGATCATGAACACGGTAATTCCATGCTGTTGAAGCTTCCTGAGGATTTTTCCCAGTTCCTCTTTGTACTCTGCGTCCATTCCTTTTGTCGGCTCATCCATCAGAAGGATTTTGGGTCTGAGCAGAAGTACCTTTGCCAGTGCCAGTCTCTGCTGTTCGCCACCGCTCAGATCATACGGATGTCGCTCCAGCAAACCCTCCAGCCTGGTCAGACTTACAATCCCTTCGATTGCTTTTTCTTTCTGCATTGCGATCGGATATTCCTGTGACCTGCGTTCCTTTTTTCCACCGATCACAGAATACAGATCTTCCAGCACTGTTTTTTTGAGGAACAGACTCTGCGGATTCTGTGGAAGCACCCCGAGATATCCATTATACAGTTCTCCGTCACTGAATTTACGAATATCTTTCCCCTCCAGGCAGATTCTGCCCCGATACGGTGCACGGATACGGCTCAGCAAAGACAGCGTCGTGCTTTTGCCGGTACCATTTCCACCTACCAGGGCATAAAATTCCCCTTTTTTTACCTGAAATGACAGATCACGCACTACATCCGGGCTGTCTTTTTCATATCGAAACCATACATCTTTTACTTCAATCACCGGTTTTTCTTTTTTCTTCTTTTCTTTTGTCGAACCAGTTTCCTGATTATGATGCATGTTTTCCCTGTTGTCATCTTGACTGTACATGTTGCCTGCCGGATGCTCTTCCAGATATTTCTGCATCCAGATCCTGCCCTCGCTTACTGTCAGAGGACACTGCAGATCACTGTCCACAGCACCGTAAATCTGCATCGGAACCGGCATGGAAAGAAACATTCCATGCTGTCTCTTTTTCAGTTCCATCCCGATTTCACCTGGCTCTCCCTCTGTAAGAAGTTCCCCCTGATCCATGACAAACACATGATCCGCAAACGGAATGATATCCTGCAGGCGATGTTCTGTCAGAATTACCGTCGTACCAATATCTCTGTTTATTTTTTTGACCGTTTCCAGAAAGTCAGATGCCGCGATCGGATCCAGCTGCGACGTCGGCTCATCCAGGATCAGAAGAGACGGATGCATCGCCATGATCGCAGCCAGATTCAGGAGTTGTTTCTGCCCTCCGGACAGTTCTTTTACATCACGATAAAACCACTGATGAATTCCAAAATAACTTGCCATTTCTGCTACTCTGAGCCGGATCGTCGGACTGTCATATCCAAGGCTTTCCAGTCCGAATGCAAGTTCATGCCACACCTTGTCTGTTACGATCTGATTGTCCGGATTCTGCATCACAAAACCAATTTCCTGACTCTGCGTTCTGTGATCCAGTTCTGCCAGCGGTATACCTTTGTAAAGGATTTTCCCTTCTGTCTCTCCGTGTGGTGCCAGAACTGTTTTCATCTGACGAAGCAATGTGCTTTTCCCACAGCCGCTCCTGCCGCAGATCACATTCAAAGTGCCTTCTTCTATATCCAGATTCATCTGCTTAAGAGCTTTTTTTTGCTGCTCCGGATAGCTGAAACTGAAATTTCTGATTTCCACTATATTCATGAACACGTTCTCTCCTGTTCCAGTTCTTCATAGATTTTTCGATAGGTCAGCCCAATATCGGTACCCACTGTTTTTTTCCTGTTGTGCAACGCCCATCTTTCTGCCGCATGCAACAGTACCGGCAGGAAACAGAACAGTGCAAATGCCACATAAGTTGCTATTGCAGGCAGTGTCCCGCAACTCACCGCTGCCTGTCTTCCCTGCACGGTCAGGCCTGCCAGTTCAATCTGCGGATCATACACCGCATAGGCAGCGCCACCGGCACAGCCCACTGCAAAAACAGCAAACAAGCCTGTCATGATCACGGTCAGCCACCGGTCTCTTGTAGTATAGCGGTATATGGAAAACGCAGTTCTTCCACGGAGCCCATATCCTCTGCTTCTCATAGAATCAGAAGTCTCAATTGCATTTTCCAATGCCCAGGTCACAAGGATCGATAAAATATTCATCCCATGCTTTGCCCGTTTAAGCACATTGCCATTCGCTATATCTCTTCCCATGGCTTTTTGTCCATTACGGATTTTTCCCAACTGTTCCGTAAATCGTGGAACAAATCGAAGTGCCATAGACAGTACCAGTGATAATGCCGGAATCACTCGTCCAAACAGATACACAAATTTATCTGTTGTCATTACACTATTATAACAGCTGAACCATTGAATGATGATAAACATGACTGCACCCAGCACCAGTCCATACACCAGTGCCTCCAGCGTGATCCAGTTTCCACTTGCTTCTACATAATACAGCATGGTCACACCATAATGATTAAAAAGCGGATTAAGAAGTGTTACCACCAAAAGTCCTGGTCCGGTCAGAAGAAACATCTGCTTCAGTGTCTTTTTTAATCCATGCAGAAGCACAGCATAAGTCACCGCACTGACATAAGAGATTGCCAGAAAAACCGGATGCTGGTTGAACATGGTAAACAGCAGCACCACCGTAAAATAGAAAAAATTCAAAAACGGATGGCAATTTGAAAAAGCATCGTTTACTTTCTGATTCATTTCAACATTCTCCTTCTGTAACAATATCTTGCCCTGATCCAGAAAAGGACATAAGTGACTCCCAGCACTGCCAGAATAAGAAGCATCCAGATTCCACGATTCATCTCTTTTAATCCGGTCATCACACTGCCAGTGGAAGTTTTTTTCTCTTTTGACTGCTCTTCCTCTGTGCTTTCTTCTGTAGCTGTCTGACCCGAAGAGTTCTCTTCATCCGCTCCATTTTTGCCGTCAGCCTTTTTGTTGGACTTTGCTTTTTTCTGTTCTACGGTTTCCTCAGAAGAATCTCCAGTGCCTTTTTTTGTGCCTTTTCCCTTGCTGCTCTTCTTTCCTTCAGACACGCTGCCTTTCTGGGAGTCACTTCCTCCTGAGCCGTTTCCACTGACCATTTTCAGATTTGCTTTTGATCCTTCTCCATTTGAACCGCTTCCCGGAATTCCTGCCTGTGATTTATGTCCTCCGCTTCCAGGACGCTGAATCACACCGCCATTTGCTGAACCGGAATTTCCATTTGCCTTTCGGACATCCGGAATCCGAATGACCAGAGGTTCGCTCACATTACCTGCAGCATCCTTAACTACGACCACAAGATCCTTCTCACCGGCTGTCAGACCTGTCAGAGACACCGTGTCTGTTCCTGCCTGAATTTCCGTTCCATTGCCACTGGTATTTATGGTCGGAACCTTTGCACCGGCATCTATCACTTTAAAATAACGGTATCCTTTTTCGCTGGATTTATATACTACGGATGCTTTGTCCTCCGCAATTCTGCTCGCGCTGACTTTTTTCAGCACCGGTGCAGTCGTGTCTGTCAGTCTGAGTGTCAGATAGGTATTCTTTGCAGTGCCATCCTCAGCAGTCACCTGCATACGAATCTTCGCTTCTTTCTCTCCCTGTGCAAAAACAATTTTCCAGAATACATGTCCGTCTTCTGTTTTGCTCTCATGAATTGTCTCATCCTTCTGTACAACAGATCCGCTGATTCCTGTCAGTGCATACACGCGGACAGCCGCTTTGGCATCCTGTGCCTGCGCCCATACGTTCAGGCTCTGTCTCTCGCCTCCATATGTCACTGTATAACTCGTCTTCTGCATCTCAAAAGACGGATCTATTTTCTGGATGCCTTTTCCATAGGTATCCGAACTGGAAACATACAGGTGTTTCAGCTCTGCATTAGAGCTCATCATTGATTTCAATGTATAACTGTATTCTTTTTTATCACTGTCTGCCTTTACCGTTTCGCTCACTGTCTCATAGCCGGTTTTTGACACCTGAATACGATACGTATTTCCCTCAACCCATGTATATCCGTTCTTCTCCGGACTGAGTATCTGTCCGTCCTGATCTGTGATCTCCACCACAGCATCCTCCGGTGTCGTCCGGATGTTTACCGTAAATGTCCGATATGCGGAAACCGAAATACACATCGGCTGTGACATTCTGTTCCCATCCTGATCACATGCAAGAATATATACATCTCCGGTCTCATCCTCAGGAATATTCAGGTCAAACGTATTGCTTCCCTGTACCATCTGATTTGAAAACTCCTCAGAAAATTCCGGCTTCTGCGTTGCTGACACCACCTGATATGCATATCTTCCTGCCTCATTTGAAACAAATGTGATACGGACTTTGCCATTTTCATAACGAGCAGCCTGTCCACCTGTGAGAATCGGCGGATAGATATCTGTTCTCCGCAGCACAACTAAATAAGAAGCTGTCTTTCCGGTCTTTGTCTGTATCTGGATCCTTACCTGTGCTACCGCTTCCTCTTCCGCAAAATATACTGCAATTCTGTGTGCTTTGCCGCTTCCGGCTGTCAGTCCAAAATCGGTAACTTTTCTGGTTCCACTGACACCCTCTGCATGGATGCTGGCCGATTCATCTTCCGGCTCCACAAAGATATTGAGCTGTGAACCCTCTCCTTCATAACATTCTGTCGTATATTCATATCGATCAGTCGCAAACGACGGATTCAGTGTGATCTGTTTGTCCGTATCTGCATAAGTATTGCTGCTGCTCACTGTCAGATTTTTTAATGCCGCACTGCTTCTGTCCCCGGTAAGCGTAAATACATATCGTCTTGATTTTCCATTTTTGGAAATCACTGCCGTTACCGGCATCTCTTCTCCCGTAAACTCTGTGGTAAACGTACCATCACATGCATTCCCGTTAACAGTAAGCGTTCCTCCTTCTGCTACCTGAAAACGGAAAGTGATCTGTCCCGCTTTTTCTCCGCAGGAAAGGTTATAACCGGTCTTATCTTTCTGATAAGATCTGTCCCAGATTACCTCTCCCTGTTCGGCCGTCACTTCCACAGCGGTCAGACAAGCATCATTTTTTTCGATTGCCATCATATAATTGGAATCATTTTTGTAATAAATCGTTCCATCTCTGTCTACACAAAGCGTACTGATACTGTACTGCTGTTGTTCCGTATCCGGTACAAAAATCTCTTCTGCCTTGCCCTCGGTCTGTCCAGGCTCATCTTTTAACATGTAAATGCCGCCCGGAAATGCATTCGCCGTAAAATAAACACAGACTCTTCCATCTGCTATGCCATCTCCATTAAAATCCTGCTTTTCATAAGCATTCGATAAAAGCGGAGCTGCCTGCGGATAGCCACTCACCTGTACAGAATATGCAAGACTCAGTGCATTTTCAGATTCCTGCAGAACATCAAAATGATGACCTCCATCCGCATTGAACTGTCCTCCCTGACCACAGACTCCGATATAGATCCTTCCATTATATATCAGCGGTGTTGCAGTTGCCATCCCACCAAGATCATAGCTCAGGACCTGTCCAAAAGTTCCATCTGCATTCATTTTGACACGGTACAGATAGCCACCTTTTGTCGCAAAATATACATAGCCGTTGCTATAGGATACCGTAGTACGAATATCGCCATTAATACCAGACAATTTATCCAGCATATTTCCGGTCTTTGTAGACACAGAATACAGAATAGATGTATTTGTATCAGCTCCTATTGCTGCTCCGTCGTCAGATCCAAAGACCAGATACTCCTCAGAAGCATAAGCACCGGCCCAGTAAAAACCGCCTTTGTGACTGTACTTCCAGATACAGTGCTTAACTTCATCCCCTCTTGCAGGATCTTCATCTGTCACAGATAATGCAAAATATGTTCCTGCCGTTGTCTCTGAATTCCAGGTACCAGTATAAATATAACCATCCTTATAAGTGATTGGACACAGTGTCTGTCCCCCTACCGGTTCGCTGACCCACAAAGATTTCAGAGTAGTCGCACTAAGTGCCTGAATCTGTCCTCCACCAACCTGTGCAAACAGCATTCCTTCTGCGTAAGTCAGTGGATTCAATGCAAAGACCATACTTCCCACCAGTTCTTCACTGACCGCAAGAATCTCTCCTGTGTTTCTGTCTAACTTATAAATAAATTTGCCGGATGCCGCATACAGACAGCCACCCAAAACCAAAGGAGGCGTTACTGCTGAGTTCCAGTCTCCGCCAATCTTGACCGCCCATTTCTGAATCGTCTCTTCTGCATCTGCCGGTGTTGACGCTGATGTAATTCCGTTATTACTGTCACTGTTCCGGTAGTTGATCCAGTCATTATCTTCAATCTCCGGCTGTCTGGTGTCTGCTTCTTCCAGTTCTGCCGTGATCTCATGTACTTCCCCCGCTACAAAACTCCCCTGGCAGGATTTGTATCCATAACACGATACATTCCATGTATAGGTGCTTCCTGCCGCAAGATCATCATAAAGGAAAACATTTTCGGCAGACGCAGCTGCCCGTTCTCCCTTGCTGTCATATACACTGACCACAGCATTCTGTGGTGTCACCTTGAATTCCACCGCACTGTTCTGCTGCCTGGATACAATGATCCGGTAAGTTCCCTCCGAAGTATATGTCAGATTCTGATAATCCGGGTCATTATAACTGCCTTCTGTGGACATCGTCAGAACAATTTCCGTATCTCCCTCTGTCTGAAGCGGAACCTGTACCGGTGCCGTACTCTGTACTGGTTCTCCGTTGACTGTCAGCCCATAATAAACATCTGAATAAGCCTGTGCACTGACCTGCACATATGTAACATTTTCTGCCACTTCTGCAGAATACTCGCGAGCTGCACTGTCAAATTTCTCCGAAATCAGATTACGGGCCAGATCTTCGTCCTCCGGAAGATAACAGCCGATTCCGGACAGATCCAGTCTTCGCAGTACTACGAGTTTGTATGTCTGCATTTCTTCTTCGGTACCGGCTTCGATTGTATAAACCGTGCGGATCCCGCCATTTTCCCCATTTCCAAAGGTACGTCCGTTCAGTCGGTACCTCTTTCCGTCTGAAAAAGCTTTCGGCTCCATTTCTGTCGCCAGCAGTCTGCCATCCATACTCCACGCGGACATCCGAAGCGTTGCTCCCTCCGGGGCCAGATCTGTCAGATCTGCAGATACATAAAAAGAAGTTGCCGACGCATAGGAACTGTACTCTACAGTATATACTCTGCCTCCAAACTCCTGGTCCATATCTTCCCGGCGTTCCGGTGTACGGATATTTTCAGGCAATGTCCCCTCTTTGCTTGTATAAACTGTCAGATTTTCCAGATAATCCTCTGCTTCACTGCCGACATCAGACTGAAATTCCACTTCCGCAGCTTCCTGGATTTCTGTTGAAGAATCCGTTTCCTGCTCTCCGTCTGAAATTTCCGGAAATTCCTCGCTTTCTTCATCTCCGGACTCCTCATCCCCGATTTCCCCGATCTCTATCTCGCCTTCGCCACTTTCTGCGTTTTCCTCCGCAGCCGGCAGCTCTTCTGAATCTGTGGACTCTGTTGACTCCGTATATTCTTCTGTGTTCTGTATTTCTATATTTTCTTCCGCTCCATAAACCGGAACACTTCCCAGGCAAAGTGCCAGAGAAAGAAATCCTGCCAGAACTTTTTTCATCACCAGTCTCCCCATGTCTCACCGTTCTGTCCAGCGCCAACATCCGCGCCTGCATACAGCGAAAATCTCAGTCTCACTACATCTCCGTCTGCCGGAAAATAGCCAGACATTCCTGTATTCATATATTCTCCATTGACAAAGTACAGCCATCCGGAATCCATCGTAAAGTCGAATTCTCCCAGCCAGTCATTGTCATGACTTGTGAGCTGACTGTTTACTTCATTCAGATGCGCCATCAGTTCATCCGGGATCGCAGCTCCCGCAGTCATCCCACTTCTCCCGATGGACCGCAGATAAAATCCACTTGTAGCTTCTCCTACATTTCTCCAGTCAAATCCATTCGCATCCAACGTCCGCAAAAGGACTGATGCAAGCTGTTCTCCCTGGTAATATTCCACCTGCTGCGGTGCCAGAAGCATTCCCAGCCCTACGGTTCCCGCCTCAATACTGATCGTGATACTACCCTCCGGCTGTGGCTGTTCATCTGCACCTTTATAGATCGTATACTCTGGGATCGTCGTGCTCCAGCCTTCATTGTCCGTGACACGGATACTGACCGTATTGCTGCCATCATTCAATTCCAGGCGATACGAAACGATGCCCTGCCCGTCTGTTCCAATGGAATACAATTTCTGTCCGTTCCCAGTCACCTCCAATGCTGCCGAAGAAAGAACATTCCCCTGATAATCATATGCCTGTACATAAAAAGTTCGATAAGAAGCCTGCACCGTTTCACCGTCCGTCAGATCTGTCGCAACTGACGGATATCTGTTTTCTTCCGGAACCTGATCAGTACCATCCTCATCCGGTGGCAAATCTGCCTGATCCTGGTTGGTGTCGTCATCCTGCTCCGGCGCCTCCTGTTCATCTTCTTCATCCTTATTTTCATTGTCGTAGACGATCTCATCCGGAACTGTCTCGGAGTCCTGTGCATTTTCGTCCTCTGAAAAAGGATTTTCTTCATTTGACGTATCTTCATAGACTTCCTGCGGCTGTTCCTCTGCCGGTGCAGTATCAGGCTCTGTTTCTTCCGGATTTTCCTGTATTGTCTCTTCTTCCTGCTCTTCCTCAGGTTCCTCCAGTGTCTGTGCCTGCATATCTGTATTGTCTATGCCATCGGCATCATCTGTCTCCGGTCCTGCATAAGCATATCCTTTTCCCAAATAACCCTTAAAAGAACTCGCTGCATTGATTCCCTGTACCGGATTCTCGACGACCTCCGGTTGCTGTCCGTGTATCCCCCATACAAAAAATCCACCGGACAATACAATTCCCACCATAAGGAGTACTGCCACCAGAATCTGTTTTTTGTCAAATTTCCTTTTTTGTTTCATCCGGTGTGTCTCCTTTCTTATAATAATCGTTCAATATACTTCATGATCCACAGATCATACCAGCCTGTTTTTGCCTTTAATTCAGTTATCATCTGTGCCACACACTGTTCTACGTCTTTTCGTTCTTTTTCAGAAATCTCATGTCGGCTGAATGCAGCTTTTTCACCTGTGCGGTATGCTGTCTGATAACGATCACTCAACTCTGGTCCATAATCTCCATGATGGTAAAGTTGTACCGCATAGCCAGTCAGTGCCCGTACAGCCACACGACTGTCTTTCGAGGCAAATGCTTTTTTTCTTCGAAAATTTGCATAAACCCGAAGGCCGCACACGATCATAAAGAAAAGAATGCAGAACACATCAATCACAAGTAAAAGCAATACCAGAAATCTTGTCAGTCCTGCAAGTGCCAGTTTCAGGTTCCAGTGTGTCTGGATATCCGGAAGTTCTTCCGTATGATCCTGGACTTCCGGCAGCGGAGCTGTCCGGCTTCCCTGTGCCTCAAGACCAAGGGTCAGATCCGGTTCCTCCATAACACCATAATATTCCGGAGTCATTTCTATCGGTACCCAGCCCAGACCATCCATATAGATTTCCGTCCATGCATGTCCGTTTTTTCCCGGAATCTCAATGCTGTCTCCCGCAGTCTTATCCCGCACATCTTCCGGCGTGATCAGATAACCTTCCACATATCTGGAAGGAATTCCGTAATACCGAAACATCAGTGTTGCTGCTGTAGCATAATGCACGCTGTGTCCGATTTTGGATTCTGTAAGAAAATTGGTTACAAAATCACCAGAATCTGTAAAGGGATCCGTCGCTGTACTGTATGTCATATTTTTCTCCAGATATGCACGTATTCTAGAGATTGCAGTATAGTAATCTGTATGCCCCTGTTCCCGGTTTCCGCCATTTCCCAGTTCCTTCTGAAACAAGCTGGTAAGTGAATCTGGAAGTACAGTGTCCTGCTCATATACAAATGCATTATAATAGCTTTCCGTCTCCCTGTAGCCCATCTGCCCGCCCTCTGCCAGCATCTGATAACTTTCAGCTCCAAGGGTCGTAAAATCTTTTACCAGATTTCCCATCGTCTGCAGGCTGTATTTTCTGTTTCCAAACAGGCCTCCGGATGCCAGTGTACTGTCCGTCAGTGCGGTCTCTCCCGTATAGCCTTCCGGAAGTTCTGTCATTTCATACGGGGTATAAAGATATCGGCTGTCTGCATGATTATTTGTAATCTGCATGGTGCCTGTTTCAGAAGAAAGTGTATCATCCTGAATCATATTTCTGACTTCAGAAAGCTGTGTTTCTCCATAGAATCCATCCTGATGCAGCCAGTAAAAAAGAGTTTTTTCTTTCCATGCATCTTCTGTTGAGATTGTTTTCCATCGATCTCCATCATATACGCTTCCGACAAAGCCCCTGAGATACAGAGAATCCGGAACCTCCATTTTTACTGTAAGTGCAGTTTCATCTGATGCAGTCCACTCGCCTGTTTCTTTGAGTCTGCCTTCCGGCAATGTGTTGATCTTTCCTTTTTGAAAACGGAATGTTTCTATCTTATCCCGAAATTCCTCCCGGGCATTTGTCACCAGCTCTGATGTCTCATATCCTGTTTCCGGCACAAGCAACTGGAAACTCCCCCCGCTCACTGCTGCCACAATACACAGAAACAAAGCTCCTGCTGCAAATGCCGGTGCATGTTTTTCCTGTTGGATATTTCTGTTCGATGAACTTATCCAGTTGATCAGAAGAAATATACCTGTATAAAAAAGAACTGTCATTCTTCCATCCGGGTTCTGATCCAGCAGACTGATCAATACCGGAGGCACCATACTATATAAGAGCAGCAGAATACTCAGTCGAAGGCGTGTGACTGCATAGCCGATCACTCCTGCTGCAATTCCCATCAATGTCAGAAAGTATACCTGGTCTGCCGCCATCCCATTCTCTGAAACCGCATAACGTGTCAGATAGATTCCGGCTTTGCTCCCAAACATATCTGCCACCTGATTCCACACCCCAAGCATTCCATTTTGAATTGTCGCATGAAAAATCAGCAGCACACCCACATACAGAATAAAAAAAACGGCTCCTGCCTGTATACCAAATCGATGCCATTTTTCCAAAAACAGACAAAGCAGAATACTTCCTGCTGCTCCGGCCAGATACAGCCATGAAATCTGCATTCCAGTAAGCATATGCAATATTTCACAGACGCCGATTCCAAAGGTGGCAAAGATCAGCAATGCCTCCACAAAAATACTCAGCAGTATTTTCTTATTCAGTTTCTGTCTGGCATTTTCTGCCTGTGAAAGCCACAATTCCATCCGTTCTATTCTCCTCTGTTTCTGCCTGACTTTATATTATCTCACGGAACGAAATCCCAGTTCTTTGCGGAACTGTTCTTTGGTAAATATGATCTCATCCTCTGTTTTTCCTGCTTTCTGTCCACATCGCATTGTGAGAACAAGACCTTTTTCTCTCAGATATCTGTCCTCATGATCCGTTGCTTCTCCTGTTATATAAATATAATTAGAAAATTTCTGCGTCCCGGAAAGTTTCAGATATTCCTGCACTACACACGGACCTTTGCTGCTCCCGCCATGTCTCAGAAACAGATACATCATATTTTCATAATCCTCTGTTGTACAGATTTTTTCCATATGAAAGCGCCCGCTTTCACCATCACAGATTCCTGCCTGACATGGAATTCTCTTTTCCATAAAACTCTGCAGTAATGCTGCAAAAATTTCCACAACTGCTTCTGCTCGTTCTGGATCAGTCTCCTTCAGAAACGGATCTGCCAGAATCAGCACTGCATCATCTACCGGATAACTTTTTTCACGAATTACCAGCCCATCCAGTTTTTCACTGAGTTTCCAGTGAATCTGTCGCACGCTGTCACCCTGTCGGTATTCTCTGATATCGTAAGTTTCTCCCGGGTCATCTCCCGGTCTGTTTGACGCATAGCGGAAACTTTCCATATCAAAGCCTTCCTGTGTCAGCACAGACAGATCCAGAATATGTTTCTGCGGCATGATCACCATATCCGCTTCTGCTTCTGTCGATTTCTTTTTGTGGAAAATCTGCAGAAAATCAGTATTTATCCAGTTACTGCATGTACATTTGATACAGCCACACCAGAGACTTTTCCCTTCAAAGGCAGTCTGCATCGTACCATTGCCTTTCAGTGAAAAAGGAATCTGTACGGTCTGTTCCTCACCGGTAAATGTATTTCTGCATATTACAGAGCCATTTCCGTAAAACACCGGCCATATTGAACGATTATGCAATTCCAGTTTTCCCTGAAAAACTGTCTGTTTCTCAACCGCTCTTGGCAGATGCAGGCAACTTTCTGTTTTCCTTCCGGAAAGCAAACAGAAGATTGCCGACAATACGATTACGATTCCGGACACAGTCAGAATCCCTGCATACAGATATTCTCCCGTATACAATGCGGCAACTGCCATACCTGCCAGCCAAATTATCACAAGAATCCTGTTTTTCATTTATCCCTCTACCTTCGGTGCCTGTACTGTCTCAAGGATTTCTTCCAGAATCTGACGTGAAGTTTTTTCTTCATATCGTGCCCGTGATTCCAACACCATCCGGTGTCCGGCAACATCACGAAACACACCCTCCACATCTTCCGGAACCATATAATCTCTGCCATCCAGATACGCAGCCGCTTTTGCCATACGGCAAAGTGCCAGCGTTCCTCGAGGACTCAACCCCAATGTGATCAATACATGACTTCTTGTTGCTTCTGCCAGATCTGCTATATAGGACAGAATTTCATCCGACACATAGATCTTTTTGACCTCTTCCTGAATGTCCAGAATTTCTTCCCTGCTGATCACCGCCTGTGCATGCTCCAGCGGATTTACCTCCTGACGATCACGAAGGATTTCGACAAGACTTCCATGATCCGGATATCCCATCGAAGTACTGATCATAAATCGGTCAAGCTGTGATTCCGGAAGCATCTGTGTTCCGGAAGAGCCAACCGGATTCTCTGTTGCAATGACCACAAATGGTTTCGGAACCGGATGACTTTCTCCGTCTACAGTTACCCTGCCTTCTTCCATAACTTCCAGAAGCGCTGACTGTGTCTTACTGGAAGTTCGGTTAACTTCGTCCGCAAGAAGGAAGTTGCACATCACAGCGCCCGGACGATAAGTAAACTTGCCGCTTTCTTTGTCATACATAGTAAATCCCGTCACATCAGAAGGAACCACATCCGGTGTAAACTGAATCCTCTGAAAATCCATTCCCATCAGACGGCTCAGTGCCAGAGCAGTTGTCGTCTTACCAACCCCCGGCACGTCTTCCAGAAGCACATGTCCACCGGCCAGCACAGCCATGATGATCTTGTCTGTTGTCTCTTCTTTTCCTTTTATGATCTTCGCCAGTTCTTTTCTTAATTCTTTTATTTTATTATCTGCCACTTTTTCCTCCCAACAGCCATTCGTGCCTTATCTGTGGTCTGTCATATTGTAAAATGTATTTTTATTGTCCAGCATTCTTTCGTAAGAAACCAGTGCGCACAGAGCCTGATCTGTTGCCATTGGATTCCCTTCTTTTTCGTCCACGGTATGTGCAAAGCTGCCATCCTTCTGATAATACTGCATCAACGTATCATACAGCCCCTTATCATTCTTCACAAAACGCTCATCCTCATTGCAATCTACCCCCAGTGTACTAAGTGCAAGTATCGTCTGCGATATGGACTCAGAACTTTTTTCGCCATATGCCGTGTAACCGCCATCCGCATCCTGTGCGTCTGCCAGAAATCCCACACCGCGGTCCAGCGTTTCCTGTATATTCTGCTCATTCTGGTATGGTTCCAGACTCTGTAATGCCATCGCGGTAATATCTACATCTGCCTGATCACTATTATCATCCATGGAAAAACCTCCGTCTGTTTTTTCTCTTTCGAGAATATACGCCAGATATTTTTCCTGCAGAGCTCCCTCTCTTTCTCCATCTGCATTCAGTGCCAGCAATGCAAAGATTGCCCCGTTTATTCCCTGCGCGGTAACTGCATCAAAATCTTCCAGATTTTTTTCCAGATCATATCCGCCAATTGCAGTCGGATCTCCGCCGATTGCAGTCAAAGCAAGCGTCACTCTGGCATATTCGGTATATCGATTCTCGCTGAGAATGCCATCTTGTTCTTTGACATATTTTTCAAGGTTTGCTCTGTATTTTTCGAAGTAACTGTCCTCCACTTCTTCCTCAGATCTTGCCAGTGCAAGGACCGTCCATTCTCCGCCAAGAGAACCAACCTCTGGCGACGATACGGTCTTCTGTTCATACTCCGCTGTCTTGTGGATTGCCTCTTTGAGTTCCGGTGTCCCGGCTTCTCCGCATCCCGCCACAGTCAGGGTCATCGCCAGAATCAGAGCTGCCGACATTCCTTTTGCTGTTATCTGTTCATATTGCCTGTTTGTTTTCCACATATTTTCAATCCCTTTTATATTCATTTCCTACATCAGATCCAAGATCACAGGTATAGCGCCATTCAATCTTATCTCCATCTTTTAACTCATACTTCGAACATCCTTTATTCGGAAATTTCCCGTTTACACTGTACATCCATCCGGAATTGCTTCCACAGTCCAGTTCATATAACTGATGAATTCCTTCTATATAATAACTTTTGTACAAAGGTGTATATCTGGATGACATATGGATTTTATTCTCGGCACATATCTTTTTGAGCACCTCAAACACTGTATCACCACCATTAAACGAAACTTCCGTTTCTTTCAGAATCCAGCCGTCTTCCGGTACAAATTCTTTTTTGTTCTCTTTGAGCTTATCTATATTCTCTAATATATTTTTACATTCAATAGAAATCGTACAGGTTCCATCCGGAAGCTCTGCCTCCCCTGCACCACATCCGCACAGTAAAAGGCACCCGATCAGTAAGCTGCATATGAGCAAAACTATCCTTTTTTTCTTTTTCACGTAATCCCTCTCAGCCTTCTTTTCTTTCTTCTGTTTCTTCTACATATTCGCATTTAAAATCATATTCTTTTGCATACTCTTCCATACGACTGCCTTTTCGACAGACGATCGTACAACTCTTATTGATGATCCACGGACCAATTTCTTCCAGATCATGGAGAATCTCAATACGCTCCAGTCTGCTGCAACCGTGAAATGCCCAGCGTCCAATCTTGCGAACACTTGGTGGAATATAAACTGTCTTCAGATTCTTGCAGCGAAAAAATGCACTTTCACCAATCACTTTCAGATTCAACGGCAATTCCAGTGTATCCATCCCGCAGAAATAGAAAGCTTCCATTCCTATCTCTCTGAGCGTATTTGGAAATGTAATATCTTTTAATTCTTTGCATCGGTAAAATGCCCGTCTCTCAATCACCTGTGTCCGCTCAGGCAGACATACGGTCGTCAGACTGACACAGGAATCAAATGTCCCCTCACGAATCACCGTACATTTCACATTATCCGTAAATGCTGCAATCTTAAGTTTATTGCATTCCTGATAACACTGAGAACCCAGTCGTTCCAAAGATTTCGGAAAAACTGTCCTTCGAAGTCTGTGATTGCCTGCAAACGCTCTGCTCTTGATTTCGAGCAGGGTCTCCGGAAACTCAACCATCTTCTGAAACTGACATCCCTCAAAGGCCCGTTTGCCAATAATTCTGCATTCTGATGGTAATTTCACTTCATGAACCTTTCCATTATTCATGAAACACCTGTCTCCTATATATTTATATTGCAATGGTATCTGTCCCGGTGTTCCATCTTTTCTGTTGCGCTCATTCTGTGCAGTATAGGTCTGTATATCAAAACGAAGTTGATTCCAGCCTGTTTCATGTCTGTATTTCTCCATATTTCCCCCTAAAGACAACAAAAACAGAGCCCCGTTTGCTACGGGTCTCTGTCCTCTACACAACGTGTTATATCTGACTTATTATGCTTCATGCATACTCACAGCAGCTATCCATAACTGTTCCGGATTCTCACCGGATTACGTTAAACTGCCTTTTATCGACAGACCACGCCTGGTTATCCAATTTTTATAAAGTATACCATTTTGACAAATTTATGTCAACAAAGATTGTACACATATCTGTACATCCTTCACATCCATGCACTCCACCGTCCATGTACGTGTCTCTGTCTGAGGAAGATATGCAAGCGTTTCCTGCCAAGGCAGGTTTCCTTTTCCAAGTCCCATATGCGCATCACGCTTGCCTGCATTGTCATGTATATGCACATGCCGGACATATGGAGCCAGTTCTTTTGCCCATTCCACAACCGATATGTCTGAATAACAGTGTGCATGGCCAATGTCCAGACAAAGTCCGAAATCCGGGTGATCTACCTGCTGACATACATCCCGCAGAAGTCTCCAGTCTTCATCCAGCACATTTTCCATGACAATTTCCAGTCCTGTCCTTTCCCTCAGAAAGTCTCTGAAAAAACGGCTTACCTGTTCTGCCCATCCTTCTCGGAAATACACTGTCGGAATCATTCCGGAATGATATACGATCTTTTTGGCCCCCAATTCTCTGCCAGCCTGATAGCACTGTGCAAACCGCTTCATTGTCACTTCACGGATCAGGCTGTCAAAAGTAGCCGGAATCAGATCCAGAAAAGGTCCATGAAGAATAAGTGATGGATTTCCCATCTGTTCCAGTCTTTTTTTGTATGTTTCCAGTGTCGTTTCCATATAATCCAGATTCTCAGAAATGGAAAATTCAATGCTCTCCACTCCCAGCTCCCTGTTTTTTATGATCTCCTGCATTTGCCCGTCCGGGAGCAGATGACTGATATATATCACAATTTCTCCTTTGTCAGACCTGCGTTTTTTTCTGCAGGTTTCTTGTGTTTTTTTCTACCATTTTGCGCGGCACCATGATCTGATGTCCGCAGCCCATGCATTTCAGTCGGAAGTCCGCACCTACACGAAGGATTTCCCACTCTTTACTTCCGCACGGATGCCCCTTTTTCAGAGTCACTATGTCTCCCACTTCATAGATAAGTCCCATATTTTCCTATTCTCCTCGTGGTATTATTTGTTCACCTTTATCTGTGAAAAAACCTGACCGATCGGCTCTTTGATAAGAAGGTCTGCGTTACGGTCTCTCGGGGTAGAAGATCGGTTAATAACAACAAGAGCATCCCCCCGAAAATAATCGATCAGTCCGGCTGCCGGATAAACTGCCAGTGAAGTTCCGCCAATGATCAGCACCTGTGCCTGTGAAATCGCCCTTACAGATTCTTCAATTGTCTGATTATCCAACCCCTCCTCATAAAGGACTACATCCGGTTTGATCATTCCTCCACATTCACAGCGTGGCACTCCTTCACTGTGTTTCATATAACTGAAATCATAAGATTTCCCGCATCTCATACAGTGATTGCGATAAACACTTCCGTGAAGTTCCAGTACTTTCCTGCTTCCGGCCATCTGATGCAGATTATCAATATTCTGTGTGATCACTGCCTTAATCTTTCCGGCCGCTTCGAGCTCCGCCAGCTTCAGATGTGCAGCATTTGGCTTTGCAGTATCACAAAGCATCTTGTCCCGGTAAAACTTGTAAAACTCCTCCGGATGATGCAGAAAAAACGTATGGCTCAGGATCGTTTCCGGTGGAAAATCATATTTCTGGTGATAGAGTCCGTCCTGAGATCGAAAATCCGGTATCCCACTCTCCGTCGAAACACCTGCTCCGCCAAAAAACACAATGTTGTCATGCTGATCAATCAGTTCCTGTAATTTCATGATCTTTTCATCCATGATCATCCCTCCTGTATAGTTACCTCATCTACCGCTACCTCGCCACTGTTTGAATCTGCCGCAGTATCCGTTCCCGCGCTCTCCGCATCGATTCTTTTTCCCTGTACCACAAATCTGGTAGATTCATTTCCTGTACAGGTAGACAATGTGACGATTCTATCCTTGATAGTCAGCTCTGTATCGTCTGTTTTGATTTCTGAATATCCTTTGATTTTTTTCAGATACTCTTCAAACTCCGCTCCCGGTCCTTTGAACAGCGTGTAGGTATCACTGTTTACACCAGTCGTGTATGCAGATATGATCTCATACCGATAATTCTTCTCCGGTGTCAGGATCCAGAAATATTTATCGTTGTTATAAAGAGTCTGATCTTCGCTGAATTTTTTCAGATGACCAAACATGGAACCATTTTTCATATTGTGCCCGTATACCAGCGTGTTACAATCATTAAAATCGCTGCCGTTTTCGTAATCCACAAAAATCGTTCCGGCAAAATTATAGTTTTTTTCATAAGTACGGTGCAGATAAGTTTCATTATCCTTTCCCTGTACGATCGGATAGCTGATATCCGGAAGCGCATCCACATAGATCCATCCTATCACATCCTGATTGACACTTTTCAGCTTGTCAAAATCTACCTGGATCGGTGCCTTTGGCTGTGCATCCGGACCTGCCACTTCCGTACTGTCCGGATCCCGATCCGTGACTGCCATCTCCTCGATCGAATTGTATTCATCTGTTCCTTTTTTGTATTCCGTATAGATGTGAAACAGATTGTAGGCAGCATAAAGAAAAACTGCCACTGCAACGATCAGTGCTATCGTCAGAATCACATCACTTTTCTTTTTTTTCTTCTGTTCGGGCTGTTCCTGCGTACTGTTCTTGCTTTCTCCCATAATCATACTCCTTAACGTAGGTTATTCTTATGCCGGAAACACATCCCCCTCCAGTATGTACCTGCATTGTTTATATTATAGCATATCTCTCTGTGCTTGCGTAAACTAATAATTCCAGATTTTCACTATAATATCACTTTTCATAAAAAATGGCTAGGAGATTTTCAGCAGATATGATAAGATAGATTTATTATGTAACTGTTCGCAGTAACACATTATCCTTATCGGAGGTATAAAATCAATGACTAAAAAAAATCTTATCGTCGGCCAATCCGGCGGACCGACTGCAGTGATCAACAGCAGTCTTTACGGAGTAGTTTCAGAAGGTCTCGCTCATCCCGACGAAATTGAACATGTATATGGTATGGTAAATGGCATCGAAGGCTTCTTAAATGACCGTATTCTTGATTTCGAAGAGTCTCTTCCTGGTGAGCAGCTCAAAGGGCTTACCCATACTCCCGGCGCATACCTTGGTTCCTGCCGCTATAAACTCCCGGAATCTCTGGAAGATCCGGTCTATCCGGCACTTTTCCGTAAGTTTGAGGAGCTGAACATCGGCTGGTTCTTCTATATAGGCGGTAATGATTCCATGGATACTGTCAGCAAGCTTTCCCGTTATGCCGCAAGCATCGGAAGCACGATCCGCGTAATCGGTGAGCCAAAGACGATTGACAACGACCTTGTTCATACCGATCATACACCAGGTTTTGGAAGTGCAGCCAAATACGTTTCCTCTACCGTTCGCGAGATTACAACCGATGCCAATGTCTATGAAAAAAAATCTGTAACGATCATCGAGATCATGGGCCGTCATGCCGGATGGCTGACGGCTGCCAGCGCACTTGCCCGTAAATATGACGGAGACAATCCTCTGTTCATCTATCTCCCGGAAGTTGCTTTTGATCAGGAGGTTTTTCTCACCGATCTGGAAAAAGCATTTGAGAAGAACTGCAATCTGATCGTATGTGTTTCTGAGGGAATCCACGATGCAGATGGTACCTTTATCTGTGAATATGACAGTTCCGTAGGAACCGATACTTTCGGTCACAAAATGCTTGCCGGCTGCGGCAAATATCTGGAGAATCTGGTTCGCAGCCGTCTCGGTGTCAAAGCACGTTCTGTCGAACTGAATGTCAGCCAGCGATGCTCTGCTACCCTGATTTCTGCCACAGACCAGCAGGAGGCGATCACCGCCGGACGATTTGGTGTACAGGCTGCCCTGAATGGAGAAACAGGCAAAATGGTATCCTTTATCCGCCAGAGCGATGCTGATGGAAATTACCAGATGACCTGCGGTCTGGAAGATGTCAATACAATCTGTAATGAAGAAAAGACGGTTCCGATCACATGGATCACTCCTGATGGACACGATGTAACAGAAGAATTTATCCGCTATGCACGTCCGCTCATTCAGGGAAATATCGAAGTTCCGCTTGGCAAAGACGGCTTGCCGGAATTTGTATACCGCAAATAAAAGCAGCGTATATCCTATATTCCTATATAAAAAAGACAGAAATGCCTCTCTCCTTCAATAAAGGTAGAGTATTCATTTCTGTCTTTTTATGTATAATTCAGTCTTTCTTATTTTGATTCATCTTTCCGATCACTGATGATCAAATTCCTCATGATCTTTCCTGATCTTTTTCTTTACCCTTTTTATCAGTTTCTCTTCTGCCTTCTGTTCATCGCGACTCTTCGGCAGGATGATATTCAGGACAACTGCGATCAGAGTTGCCAGAACAACCGGGGATTTTCCAAAAATCGTAGTTACCCAGTCCGGGAAGCTTGCAAGGGCTGCAGATGCCTGAGATACTCCGACACCGATTGCGGCTGCAAGTCCGACGATGGAAGAGTTTCTGTAATCCATCTCAGCAGATGCAACCAGTTTCATACCTGTCATTGCGATAGATGCAAATACAGATACGGTAGCTCCACCAAGTACACACTGTGGAATCGTAGTAAGCAATGCAGAAAACTTCGGCACGATTCCTGCTACACCTAAGATGACTGCTGCAAGTCCAAGTACCCAGCGGTTGATAACTTTTGTAGTCGTTACAATACCAACATTCTGGCTGTATGTAGCGGTCGGAAGGCCTCCGAACAATGCACCAATGACGTTTGTCACACCATAAGCCATGATACCATTCTGCAGTTCTTTATCTTCCGGGACTCTGTCCATCGCTCCGATCGTTGTCGCAGAATAGTCACCGATTGCCTGCACAGAGTTGATAGCAAATAACAGTCCGATTGCAACACATGCAGAGATTTCGAAATGGATACCGAAATACATAAACTGTGGAAGTTGGAATACTTTCGCCTCACCCACGCTTGCAAGATTGACCATCCCAAACGGAATGGATACCACGTAACCTACGATAATACCAATCAGGATAGAGGCAAGTTTCAGGATACCTTTTCCGAAGTGATTCAGTGCTGTAACAACGGCCAGAGTCAGAAATGCTACCAGCCAGTTCTGCCAGGAGCCATAATCCGGGTTGCTGGTTCCGCCTGCCATATAGTTGATGGCTGTCGGATACAGGGAAAGACCAATCGTAAATACAACCGTTCCTGTGATCAGAGGCGGGAAAAATACGCGGATCTTTTTCACCAGTATTCCCATGATAAATGCCACGATACCACCTACGATCTGGGCGCCCAGAATCGTACTGATTCCGTATCCTTCAGCAATTGCCTGCATGCTTGGCACATAGGCAAAACTTACTCCCATGATCATCGGAAGTCCGGAGCCCAGCGTAAATCCGTTCTTCTTTCCGATTGGGAAGAGCTGGATCAAAGTTGATAATGCCGAAACAACGAGTGATGCCTGAATCAGGATAACTCGGTCTTTTGCACTTAACCCATTTCCGCCAACTGCACCGGCTACAATAATTGCCG
Organism: Blautia sp. MSJ-19; assembly: GCF_018918125.1. Taxonomy (GTDB): domain Bacteria; phylum Bacillota; class Clostridia; order Lachnospirales; family Lachnospiraceae; genus Blautia_A. Next base: position 97,998 of record NZ_JAHLQA010000002.1, on the reverse strand, counting down.
GGGTCACACATCCCACGATCATAGCAACTACATGCTGCAATGCCAGCGGAAGTGCTTCCTGAAATTTAGGAATGCCATTCAGCTCAAAAATACTTCCTCTTTTCATTTTTCCTCCTGACTGGATTCCAATCATACATCCTCTTTTGTACATTGAAAATCCCCTGACTGTAATTGTTTTAACAGTCTTATTTTTCTTGTAATTATAACAAATTTAAGGATCAAAAACAATTCGTAAGCCTTAAAATCTTTGCCGTCATAGATACTAAATTTTACTGCTCTTTTTTGTATATTTTTTCTCAACAGACTACGTCAGCAGCTCGAACGTATGGTACAGATCCACACGCCCATATCCCCACTCCGGATTGGGGTATGTAAGACCTGTATCCCGGACCGCGCCTCTGCTGAGGTAATGTTTTACGCTGTTGCCGGTAAAGTATGGTTCATTTCCACGGATGAGTGACCATTCAAACAGAAGCGCGGCGATTCCGGCTGTCTGGGCGGCCGCAAGGCTGGTTCCCGTGGCAGGGGCAAATTCCCGTCCCGGTTCCACAGAAGCAGTCCGTATTCCTACACCCGGTGCTGCAAAATCCGGTTTCACCACATTTTCTGTATTATATCCCCGACTTGCCTGAATATACAGACTGTTATCCCGATACTGATAGGCTGTGACCGTCATTGCATCCCTGGCATCACCAGGAGATGTGATCGTAAACTCCGGCGATGGCTGCAAAAAATATGTATCGTCTGAAATCATACCCCTGACCGGAAGCCACATATGAAACCGGCTTTCTCCCGGCATTCTTTCTTCGATCAGGAATTTCCATATTCCCGGTGCCGGGTGCATAAAACGGATAAAGATCAACGTATTCCCTGTTCTTCTTTCTATCGGAACATAATTGACCAGCACCTTCGTTTCTACAAATACAAAGGACAGTTCCTGTGTACTGTTTTTTAAAGAGGTGCTGACTGACAGCTGTTCCCCCGTCGGAGACTGAATCATCATAGAATAAGCGCCTGGAGAATTCCCCCAGAATTCTGTCATAAATCCTCTGGTGCTCTCTTTTTCTCCAACACGCAGCTCTACCGTATCCTCTGTCAGATTCTGACTGAACTCTTTCAGATAATGATGTCTGGCCGTTCCTTCATTTCCTGCCGGAACGGAAACCGCATTCTGTGTAAAGGCTGCAATGCTGTTGATATATTCATTCAAAGGGCCCTCTCCCTGGTGTGCTCCCATACTGGTACCAAGGCCAATACAGATGGACAGTGGCATCTGCTGTTCCCGGGCAACGTCCAGCACATAAGAAATTGCCAGCATAATGTCATCTTCCTGAAAAATATCCGTTTCCTGCGACAGCAGATAAAAATCACGAAGATATTTCTTCGCCTGCTTCAATTTGACGATCACAAGTTCTGCCTCTGGTGCCGCGCCTGAAAATCCTTCTTTTTCGATACGGTATCCGGCCGCCGTCGCAGCACTTCGGGTTCCATGACCATTCGTATCATTGGACGGAACGATCTCCCATGGATTCTCGGCCGCAAGCGCCTGCTCAATCTGTGCCCGGGTAAATTCCCTGCCAAACGGAATCCTTCCATCCGGCTCCCCTTCCAGTTCCTGATCCCAGATGCTTAAAATCTTACTCTGCGTGCCATTGTGAAAAGCCGGATGCAGGTAGTCGATTCCCGAATCGATCACCGCAACCAGGGTTCCTCTTCCCTGCAGCTTCAGATACGGATGTCCATGAAGTCTTGTCACCCCTGACGCGCTCAATGCCCCTGTATCCATATACGTATAGCACCTGGGAATCGAGGAATAGGAATAACTGCTGAGCTCCAGTTCCGGTATCTCCTGCATTGGTACATACAGGATGCCAAACAGATCATTTACGATCTGAAAATTTTCATCCGATTCATACGGAAATCCGCCATGTGTATTCTGTTTATAACGAATGATAAAATTCTCATACTGCTGATTCTGTGCCGGTACACTCATCACCATCACGCCCCGGTCATTTCCGTCTTCCCTATTAACCTATGGGCGCAGACTATTCTTTATACTGTTAAAATCAACTTCATCAATCTGCATTTACTTTCTTCTGTTTTGTCCTGAGTACCAGCATCAGTATTCCTGCCACCAGAATAAACAGACTGATAAACTGCGAAGTAGAGAATGTTCCCACACTTCCACGGATCAGATCACCCCGGAAGAACTCCATAATAAACCTTCCGATACTATAAAAGATCAGATAACACGCCGCCACCTGTCCATCTTTCTTCTGATGACGTGCAATATATAAAAGCAGCAAGAAATGCAGAAAATCTAACATACTGGAATAAATCTGCGTCGGTACCAGTGCAACATGATTCGGTGCAAAATCTGAATTCTGAAAAGTAATGGAAAATATGCCCTCCGTCTCTTTTCCATAACAGCAGCCCGCCAGCAGGCAGCCGATTCTTCCAAATCCCTGTGCAAGTGCCACAGAAGGCATTACCAGATCAAAATATTTCCAGAAATCTGTTTTCTTGATACAACAGTAAAGCCAGCCGGAAAAAATACCTCCGATGATTCCCCCGTACACAACAAATCCATCCGAAATCGTATCCAGAATATAGTGCGGATCCTGTACGATACTCTTCCATTCTGTAATCCAGAATAAAAGTTTCGCACAGAGCAGTCCTCCCAGCAGACACCAGATCACAAGCGAAAACACATGATCCCGATTCAGTTTCTGTTTGACCGCGCGGTAATCTGTAACGATCCAGGCTGCGATCACTCCAAGAGCAATCATGAATCCATATCCGTATACAGTCAATGGGCCTATGGTGAACAGTTCATTTCTCATCTATCCTGTCTCCTCTCCAGAATCTGCCGAAGGCATTTTCTCCATAATTGCAGAATTTCCTGATTTGCCCGATCATTCAAAACATCATTTTCACAGGCATCCGGATCACATTCCCCGCAGATGTCCATCCCAATGACCGGCTGCTGTCTCAGAATAATTTCCAGAAAACATTTCAGCTCCCCTAATGTCATATCCCCCTGACTCCAGGTTGTAACCGCATCTTCTGCACACAGTACATCTTTATCCACAGAAACATACAATGGCAGATCTGTACACAGTTCTTCAAAAAATATACTTTTTTCTTTCCATGTCATCATCTTTAACTGCTCTCTGGATAAAAACTGTACTTTTTCCCGAAACTGTGGTTCCACCTGTGCAAAAGCATCTTCATCTGGTCCGATAAGCACAACCTGTTTCAGCATCGGCAATTCTTCCAGCGAAGCCGCAATCCATCCACCGCAGGATAACAGTCCTCCAAAAGCCGGCAGCTGCATATCTGTATGATTATCAAAAACAAGAAGTCGAAAAGGTTTCTGGACTTTTTCTATCCACAGGCGGCTGACATAATGATAGTTTCCAGAATCAATAAAATGAATTCCCTCACCGTTATATGGCTGCAGAGCTTTCATCATTTTTTCCTTTGCCTCTCCATCACAATAACAGTTACTTCCCGGCAGATCCTGTACCTCCACCCAGGATATCTCCTCCTGCACCTCGGCAGGGTTCCGGTAAAACTGTTGATTTTTGTAGATTCCCGAAAAATTCATGATCACTGTTTCATTTTGTTTTTTGTTTTGAATTTCTTTTTTCGCCATAGTGACATCTTACCATGAAACCACAAAAAAAGGAACCGGTGTCCAAAACACCGATCCCTTTTGATCGTTTTTCGTTCAGATATTCTGTAAATCTCAGGCTTTTCCAACAGATCCGAACAGTTCCATTTTTTCTTTAACAGTTGCTTTGATTGCTTCTGTTCCAGGAGCAAGAAGTTTACGTGGGTCAAATCCTTTGCCCTGCTCGTCCTTGCCTTCTTCGATATATTTACGTGTAGCTGCTGCAAATGCAAGCTGGCACTCTGTATTTACGTTGATCTTGGATACACCAAGGTCGATTGCTTTTTTGATCATGTCTGCCGGGATACCTGTACCACCGTGAAGTACGAGCGGCATATCTCCTGTCAGCTGCTGGATTGCATCCAGTGTCTCAAAGCTCAGTCCCTGCCAGTTAGCCGGATATTTACCATGAATGTTACCGATACCTGCTGCAAGGAAGTCGATACCAAGGTCAGCAACCATCTTGCATTCCTTAGGATCTGCACATTCACCCATACCTACAACACCATCTTCTTCTCCACCGATAGAACCAACTTCTGCTTCCAGAGACATTCCGTTTTCTGCAACGATCTTAACCAGTTCTTTTGTTTTTGCTACGTTCTCTTCGATCGGATAATGGGAACCATCAAACATGATAGATGTGAAGCCTGCTTCTACGCATTTCAGGCATCCTTCATAGCTGCCGTGATCCAGGTGAAGAGCAACTGGAACTGTGATGTTCAGTTCTTCCATCATTCCCTTAACCATACCAACGACTGTTTTATAACCTGTCATGTATTTTCCTGCACCTTCGGATACACCAAGGATTACCGGTGAGCTGAGTTCCTGTGCAGTAAGCAGGATTGCTTTTGTCCACTCAAGGTTGTTAATGTTGAACTGACCAACTGCATAATGACCAGCTTTTGCTTTTTTCAACATTTCTGAAGCGTTTACTAACATGATAAATTCCTCCTAATCTTTTTGGGCGGTATGACCACACCAAATTATATGTCTAGTTTAACAGATTAACTCTGTTTCGTCCAGCATTATCGTACAAAAAAACTGTATACATTGTGATTTATTTCACGATCCTGTACTTCGATGATATTCGCGGGTCAGTCTGTTCAGCACAGCATCCATATTTTTTTCATCGATCGGAATCTCCGGAATCTGTGAAAATGCTTTCAGTCTGTCCCGGATGTTTTGCAGAACTTCTTTTTCCGCTCCAAGAGATTTCGCCATTTTTTCATACTCGCCCGGAGTTCTCGTAAGCCCGAAAACAATCAGATATGCCTCCAGAGACACACGGCTCCGACTGCCCTCATAAGCTCTGCGAAAACAATCCAGTGCTTTTTCCATCTGAAACAGATAGCTGTATGCACAACCCAGATTATGATACACGCATTCTGTCAGTCCCTCTCTGAACTCCTCCAGATTACCCTTTTCCAGAAGCTCCCGATAAACCTGTATCGCATGTACATACATATCATTTTCCATCAGAGCATCTGCCTTTTGTTTATCCCTTATAGCCTCCGGCTCTGCATTCAGCTTTTGCAGACGTACATTAAGACTTTTCAGTTCTTCATAAGTAAGATAATTGATCTCTTTGAAGATCGGATACAGAATTTCCTCCGTGCAGACCGCACCACCAAGTTTTGCATGAAGTTTTGATGCCAGTGCCGGAAGCTCCAGTTCCATCTGGATCCATACACACAGATCTTCATTGATGACAGATGTATCAACCAGATACAGGTTATGATACAGATAATAACAAAGTTCTTCTATAGAATAAATATTCATGCTGATATTTTCGATAAAATATGGCAGTTCTGCTCTTTTTGTCTGACACAGTATATATCCACTCACTTGATTCCCTCCTGCCATCTGGTTGTTTCTTTCCATTCTTTTCCACTTGCCGGAAACAGCTCTCCAAATCCCAGATCTTTTACCGTGATCTGACACTCCGTCTGAGAAATGTACTGCAGTGACACACCCAGTCTTGTTGTTTTTTCCGGTCTGTCCGGAAGTCCCGGCAGTGCCATGGCAATTCTTTTTTTGCCATTTTCTCCAACTGTATCTACTACAAAAATCAGTTCCTTTGTATGATCCAGGATCAATTCTACATACGCACTGCTCTCATACCAGTTCCTTCCTGACTCGATCAGAGGATAATATGCCGGTGTTCCCATCACCCGCATATCCATTCCCACATCTGACAATACCATCGCGCTGCTCATATAACGATACTCTTTCAGCTTATGACGGATAAAACGTTCTGCTCCCGCTCCGCATGCACCTCTGGCAAACAGATTATTACCATAATATGCCTTTCGCCGCTGATAGCAGAGCAGTTTCACAGATTTCGTCGCCCACTCCTGATCAAACCCGTCTCCACTAATCTGAATGCTGGAATACAGTTCTTTGCCTAACGTACTTTTGATAAAGGTATAAAAATCCGCATCTCGTGCCTCTGGTTCTTCACTCAGTGTCGTCTCAACCGGCTCCTCCAGCTGTACCAGGATTGGTCTGCTGCCTGCATTCATGCTCATCCTGCGGAACTTTACATGATTCTGTGTAAAACTATACCATGCCACACTGCGATTCCATGTCTCATTTTTCTGCGTCATGGCATAATAGAAGAAACTCTCTTCATAATCCATCAGCATACAATGTGTTTCCGGTATCCCCAGCTCCCGGCACGCTCTCTGCAGATTCTCTACCTGTACGGAGTCCAGTCTTTCCATTGCAATAGAAAGACAGCGCGTATTCTTTTCCACATCAGCAACGCCAAGCATCCTGAGCATCCCCCGAAGAAACTGTGCGAGCAGTTCCCAGGGCTGTTTTTGTTCTCCTGCAATTGATACGGTATCTCTGGAAGCAGAAATCGTGTAAAGATCTCCTGCCAGAACTCCGCCTTTTTCCCTTGCAAAATACTCTGCCTCCAGTCCTACACAGTAATCCTTCTGTTCCGTACGAAAACACAGACAGGTCGGCATTTCAAACTGACTGCTTCCTACTTTTACCGGAAGAGAGCGGGGTTCTTCTGCCTTGCGATCGTAATAGCAAATCTGAGAATATTTTTTTCCAAAATCAATTCCAATTATCAAATCTCTTGTTTCGTTCATTTTCCGCTTTCCTTCTCTATGGTAAACATGTTTTTGACATACTGTTCCTGTCTTACATAGTCTTTCAGAGCATCCAGACTTTCTGCTTTTTTGTCCAGTTTTCTGGCAGAAAGAATCTGATTCAGCATCTGATATTTGCTGCCAGATGTACCCTCGATCTTTTTCATTGTCACAACCCGTTCTTTGGTCTTATGAACACTCTCTTCCTCATCGATTTGGAAATAATACTGCAGTGTCTCACCATAAAACAAGGTAAATGTTCTCACAAAAATCCCATAATAACTGTCTTTAAGAGGTTCACATTTGTACTCTGCTTCTGTCCCGAGACCAGTATCCAGCTTGTAAAACAGCGTAACTCGTGTCCCCGGTTTTGCATGATATTCTACAAAAGTTTTATCGTCCAGCTGATATGGACTCAGAAGTTCCGGCGACAGTTTCCTGAAAAAGGCAAATTTGAGATTTCTTCTCGCACATTCTTCCAGAATACTCTGTGCAATTCCTACATATTCCGGTTTTGGATCTTTCTCTCTGGAAATTTCTTTCAGAAGTGCAAGCCTGCAGATCATATTAACCGGCCATTTACTGGTAAATGCATATTCCAGCCTGCTTCTCACAAATGCACTCATCGTATATTCTTTTACAAAAGTGCCATAAGCCACCTGTGTAAGATATGCCCCTATGATACGCTCTTTGCCGGACTGCTTTACGTAAGATTCCAGAACTGCTTCGCCTTCTTTGCGATAATCAGAAGCAAAGATAAGGAGGCTCAGGATCCGCTCTTCCAGCTCATACGTATCCATTTCAAATCCTTTTGCACTCTTCCAGATGGAAAGAAGCTCCTCGATCGGACCATAACGATATTGCATCAGATAATGCAAGATCACTTCATCGTATTTGCCATTTCTGTAAACCTCTGATGCCAGTGCCAGAAGTTCATCGTCTTCTGCCATATCACTCTTGAGTATCATCCGACTGGTCAGTTTCAAAAGGCTGCTCAGATCCAGTCCCTCATACCCAGCTTCTTCTACGATCACCATAGCCTGACGGAACATCCTTCTGGAAATCAGGATCTGCAGAAGTGCAGTACGATTCACCTGTGCATACTGACGATAATCCATTTTTTTGAGATAACTGTCGATTTTTTCACTATGTACATTCTGTACATAAAAATCAAGAATCTGTTTGCGCACAGCATTTCTGTATTCTTTGGTACATTCCGGAGACTCTGCCAGGATCTGGAAATATCCCAGATTTTCTTCATTTAGTTTCACAGATTCACAATAATGCAGAAGCAGGCCTGTTTCTCTCACTCCCAGTTTCAGAAGTTCTCCTGCTGTTTTTTCTTCCTCCATAAGTCTGGTAATGTTATATGGAACTGTAGAAGCATATCTGCGCTGTCTGTCATCCTGAAACAAGATCACGGCATCGTCTGTATAAAGTCTCGGATAAGCGATCCCATTGTTACACGGATACACATCTTCTCTCTTTAGCTGGCTGTGGCATACGATCACATTCCGGATTTTTTTGTCATCACAGTACAGGCGGTGTGCGAACAGCATCGGTGCAACTTCTTCGCTGTCTTCCCTGCTCAGTGGCTCGGACAGAAATTCCTGATAGATAACAGCATAATTTTCATCGATCTGCCCGTCTCTGATCTTACGATGCGCAAAACGTTCCATACATTCTTTGTAGTTTTCGTATGTATTTGGATCTTTTTCTTTGTATGCGATCACACTTGCATACACATATGCCTTGCGTGCGTCGCCCAGAGAATTATCATTATATGCAAAATACAGAAGCAGCGGTCTCGGAAGCTGACGTCTGTATGTAATATCCATCGTCTCAACGTAATACTCAAATAACCGGGTAATACGCAGGCCACGATTGACTGCCTCTGAAAACCACTGGAAATAAATGGGCTTCCGTGGATCTCCCTTCATAATATACTTACAGATTGCTTCCAGAACATCGTCTGATGGAAATTTTTCATATCCGGCCTTTAATGCACGGTACAGACTTCCACAGAATCTCTTTTCATATCCGGAAAGATATGCCAGACGCATGACCAGTTCTTCCGTAAGGAGCCCATGCCGGCCTGCATAACAGAATACCTGGATCCAGAATGGTGTCAGTCTGTGAAGAAGATTCATATCTTCCCTTACCATTTTCCATGCTTCCAGATAAAGAAGCGGACTGGTACAGCCTCTCTCAAAAAGTTCCTCCATCATAAACAGGATCCTGGACGGTGAATTCTTGTACGTGCTGTCCAGCTGAAGCAGCAGCCACAAAAGCTGAAAACTGTCTGCTTTTTGTCTGTAAAAATTCTGTAGTTTCCAGACTGCCTGCCCTTTATCTTTGTACAATCCGGTTATCGTACAGAGATATAGATAGATTCCTGCCTGTTCCAGTTCTTCTCTGCCGAATTCTCTTCCATGATAATTGCTGAGTATCTGAATCGCTAACTCATCATTTCCCTTCTGATGAGCCAGATATGCTTCATAAAACTGATAATCTGGACACACATTTTCGTATTCTTTCAGTTGTCTCAAAATGAAGCCTGTACGATCCAGCCATGTTGCAAACTCTGTCTTTCCTGCTCTGTAATCCGCAAAATCTCTGACAAGCGCCAGACGATATTTTTTTTCTTCTTTCCGTCCATCTCCGCGATTCTGCGGGCTGGCTGAAGCTGTCACATGATAGACAAGCTCCTGATACGGTGTCTTTACAAGAATCTCTCCAAGCTGATTGCCTTTTTTGAGTCTATCTGCATGGATCACATAATTAATTCTCAGACTGCTTCCAATGAATTCCTCATCTGTGTACACCGGATGTTCCGCTTCCAGAAACTCACCTCGTGTTTCTACTTCAAGATGAAGATGTCCCCATCCGTTTTTCTGTATTTCAAAAGATTCCTGTATGGATTCTGTAACATTGTAAAATTCGGTCCCTGTTGTCTTCAGTGCAACAGAAACAGCTTCTTTTTCTTTGATGCTGATCAGAAATTCTTCCAGATTCTGATATGTCACCGGATGTCCGGACAAGCCCGCGTACAGTGCTTTTTGCCGGTTATCTGCATTTTCCATCACTGCCGCAAAGGATGGTTTTGTAAAAAGGTGATATGCCTCCCGGAAATTATCTCTGGCAATTTCCCTGAAAGTCTCCATATTGCTGATCTCTCTGCCTGCACGCTGCAGTTCTTCTTTTACCGCTTCGATCACAAAGGGAATCTTGTACTCTCCCACACTGGAAGTCACACAGAGCCAGCCTTTGCAGATATCTCCAGGATTCATGCCGGTAGCATCCACTCCATACGGAAGACGCACAGTCGTTCCCGAAAAACGGCTGCTGCCCGGTACAAATCTACGGTTTGAAGAAGTAATGTAGCCCTGAATCCTGTCATTATTTTCTGTTCCCAGATACAACTCTCCCTGCACAGTCGTTCCGGCTTCCAGAGTAATATCCAGCCTTCTTTTGGAAAAAAGCAATTCCGGCTGGTCATATTCAAATTTTCCACTGAGTATCTGTTCAATCTTTTTTTTCAATATGTTTCACCTGATTATCCTTGAAATTGTATTTTGCTCATATAAAATTTATTATACACTACATTGAAATGATACGCAACAAAACTCCCTGTTTCGATTAATTCAGACCTTTTCCTCCCCAAAAGGTCTCTCACCTTTTCTGATTTAACTGCAAATCATATACCAGATATATTTTTTTGCAATCCTTTTTTACTTATCTTGGAAAAGCACAGGAACCCTGTCCGGGACATAAACTATATAGAAACCCCTTTCGAGGTGGATATTTGAAAACTTTTCTGAAACCTTTGACATCTGCAGAGGAACGGCTCTGCCTCAAACGCTGCCAGGAAGGGGATCCGGATGCCAAACGTATTCTCATCGAACGCAACCTCCGGCTGGTCGCACATGTTGCAAAGAAATATCAGGGAACAGGCGAAGATCTGGAAGATCTGATTTCAATCGGCACGATCGGCCTGATCAAAGCAATTTCCACGTTTAATGCAGAACGCTCTGCCAGACTTTCCACTTATGCCGCACGCTGTATTGACAACGAACTTCTGATGATGCTGCGTGCCAAAAAGAAATATTCCCGTGAAGTTTCACTTTATGAACCCATCGGAACTGACAAAGAAGGGAACGAGATCAGCCTTCTGGATATCATCGAAAGTCCTCCGGTCGATATCGTGGAAGAATATTCCACCCAGGAAGATATCCGGCTTCTGATGACTTCCATAAAAGATCTGCTGTCTCCAAAGGAATATCAGGTGATCTGCTGCCGCTATGGTCTGTTCCAGACTCCGGAACTCACCCAGCGTGAAATCGCGGAACAGCTCCACATCAGCCGTTCTTACGTCTCTCGTATTGAAAAAAATGCATTAAAAAAGATGCGGACCTTATTTTAGGTCCGCACCTTTTATGCTTCTGATCTTCTGAGAAGATCGTATTTCTCCACTTCTGTTCCGAGATCAACCGCAAGCTTCTGTTGCGGATGTGGTGCACTCTCGACAGAATTTCCATCTTCATCGTAGATTGCCTTCACTGCAGCTTCGATATTTCTTCCATCTGGCTTCATGATCTCAATGGTTTCACCTACAGTAAACTTATTTCTCTGGGTAATATGCGCGAAACCGTTTTCATCCACTTCCTCCGCATATCCAAGATAAGTATATTCCTTAACGTAGGTATTATTATCATAAATCTGGGTATTCTCATCTGGTTTCCCGTAGAAGAATCCGGTTGTAAACTGGCGGTAGGTACAGTTTGAGATCTGTTCCTGATACCAGGACATGTTTGCCTTGTATTTCTCCGGTGATTCCAGATAATCGTCGATTGCCTTGCGGTAGGTTCTTGCAACAGTCGCTACATAGAGTGCAGTTTTCATACGTCCCTCGATCTTAAGGCTGTCAATACCGCTGTTCAGGACATCATCCATGTGCTCTACCATACACAGATCCTTGGAGTTAAAGATGTAGGTTCCTCTCTCATTTTCAAAGACCGGCATATACTCACCAGGACGCTTTTCTTCGACGATAGAATACTTCCAACGGCATGGATGTGTGCATGCTCCCTGATTGGCATCTCTTCCCACCAGATAATTACTGAGCAGGCAGCGTCCGGAATAAGAAATGCACATTGCTCCATGGACAAAAGTTTCTATTTCCATGTCCTCCGGGATATTCGCACGGATCTCCTGAATTTCTTTCAATGAAAGTTCTCGTGCTGTTACAACACGCTTCGCTCCGAGGCGATACCAGAAACGGTATGTCTCATAATTTGTATTGTTTGCCTGCGTGCTGATATGGCATTCAATCTCCGGACAGATTTCCCGGGCATAAGTAAAGATACCCGGATCTGCAATGATCAGTGCATCTGGTTTCAGTTCTTTCAGTTCCTGAAGATATTCACGAACTCCCGGCAGATCTCCATTATGTGCCAGAATATTTACGGTCACATAGACTTTTACACCATGTTCATGCGCAAATGCGATTCCCTCTGCCATATCTTCATGGGAAAAGTTTTTTGCTTTTGCTCGAAGCCCAAAAGCTTCGCCGCCGATATATACTGCATCTGCACCGAATACAACCGCAATCTTGAGCACTTCAAGGCTGCTTGCCGGCACCAGCAATTCAATTTTTCTCATAGTTCCTCCTTCACGCTCAGAGACACACCGTCTCCCAGTGGGATAATACTCGTCGTAAGCTGTGGATGATGTTTCAGTTCAAAGAGATATTCTCTCATACGTTTATAGATAGTCCTGTTCCTGCGTTCCACAAGATAATGCGACTCAATCAGCTCGCCTTCCTGCAGAACATTATCAGACATCAGCACTCCTCCCGGTGCAAGCAGCCTCACCACGTCCGGAAGCCAGTGAATATACTGTCCCTTCGCGGCATCCATAAAAATGAGATCATATGGCCCAGAAAGCTCTTTGAGAATTGCACCTGCATCTCCCTCCAAAAAAGTGATCTGCGATTCTCTGCCTGCTCTGCGGAAATTTTCCTTTGCAATCGGGATTCTTTTTTCATAATTTTCTATCGTTGTAATGTGCAGATCCTCTCGCCCGTATTCGCACATAAGAAGTGTGGAGAAGCCTACGGCTGTCCCCACCTCCAGAATCTGCTGTGGTTTTTTTATTGCCAGCAGCGTCTTAATAAAGCTCTGCATTTCTTTGCGTACGATCGGCACATCATCCGCCAGAGCTGAACGCTCCAATTCATCAAGAAATGGTGTATTACCCGCATCCAGCGAATTAATAAATGTCCGCATTCTTTCTTCTACGATCACGAAGAAGCTCCTTCCTGCTCGGCATCTCCTGCCAGAATTCCCATAATTCTGGTCGGAGTATAAGCAGTACTCAGAAGATACGTACCTGGTTTCATCTTGCCACTGTAATTGGAAAGTTTCTCCTGTACCCAGAACACAAGTGTGTTCTCAATCAGGCCTTTGCTCTTCAGTGTTTTTGCGATATCATAGCTGGAAGCATCTTCTTTGATCACAACCGTTACTTCCTGCCCCTCTCCCGGGCTCATTGGCTGCTGATTAAAAATATCATATCCAAACTGATAGGTAACCTTACCGATCCAGATCACCAGAACAGCTACACATACATATAATGCCACCTTAAAAAATCCTCCGGCAACAACCACTCCGGCTGCTCCGATCCGGTCTTTCGTGTCTCCCATATCTGCTCCTTTCTGTATCCTCTCTGCAAGTCACAGACTCTGCTACACCTGAGGAATCTTAATATCAATTCCCTCCGTCAGAGTCCTGCAGATCTGCTGCATCATTCTGCAAAGTGCCAGTTCTGCATCCAGATAGGCATTCACTTCCGGATTCCTGCGCAGCTCTGCCGACTCTCGTGCAAGCTGCTCTGCATCCTGCAGTAAATTACCCCGTTCTTCATTCTGAAGGCGAAAGTTATCTGCCCTGAAGCGAAGCACGCGCTCTGCCAGTTCCGGGTTCTTTTCCAGAAGTGCCTCCTGTTTTTTAAACGTCTTATACACCTCGCTCTTCTGAATCGAATTCAGAAGGAGATGAATATTCCTGTTTACTGTGTCCATCTGTTTATGCCTCCATAATGATCGGAAGGATCATCGGACTTCTCTTGGTTCTCTTCCAGAGGAATTCGCTGAGTGCATCTTTTACTGTATTCTTGATCTTGCCCCAGTCTGTAATGTTACGTTCCAGACAGGAATCCAGTGCATTTTCCACAACTTCTTTTGCGTCTTCCATCAGATCCTCTGATTCTCTTACATAGACAAATCCTCTGGATACAATATCCGGTCCGGCAAGAACCACATTGCTGTGGCGCTCCAGTGTCATAACCACGATCATAATACCGTCCTCTGACAGATGCTGACGGTCACGCAGTACGATATTTCCAACGTCGCCGACACCAAGACCGTCTACAAAGATTGCGCCTGTCTGCACAGAGCCAGTCACTGCCGCACTGTTGGCATCCAGCTCAAGTACATTTCCGGAAGCCAGGATAAAAATATTTTCCTTTGGAATTCCAAGATCTTCCACAACATGTTTCTGTGCTGTCAGATGTCTGTATTCTCCATGCACCGGAATCGCATACTTCGGTTTGACCAGAGAATAGATCAGTTTGATTTCTTCCTGGCAGGCATGTCCGGATACATGAACATCCTGGAAAATAACCTTTGCACCCTTCATGGACAGTTCATTGATAACCTTGGAAACAGCTTTTTCATTTCCAGGGATCGGGTTGGAGCTGAAGATGATAGTATCATTCGGTTTGATCGTAATTTTCTTATGAATATTGGCTGCCATTCTGGAAAGTGCTGCCATAGACTCTCCCTGGCTTCCTGTTGTGATCAGGACTACTTTTTCATCCGGATAATTCTTCACCTGATCAATCTCAATCAGCGTATTTTCCGGAATTCGAAGATATCCAAGCTCAGAAGCAACGGAAATGATGTTTACCATGCTTCGTCCTTCTACTGCTACTTTACGTCCAAATCTGTATGCTGTATCAATGATCTGCTGTACACGGTCTACATTGGATGCAAATGTCGCAATGATGATTCGTGCTGTCTTATGCTCATTGAACAGATTATCAAATACACGCCCTACCGTGCGCTCAGACATGGTAAATCCCGGGCGTTCTGCATTTGTACTGTCACACATCAGTGCAAGTACGCCTTTCTTGCCGATCTCCGCAAAACGCTGCAGATCGATCGCATCTCCAAATACCGGTGTATAATCTACTTTGAAGTCACCGGTATGGACAACGATTCCTGCCGGAGAGTAGATTGCCAGTGCCGAAGCATCCTGAATACTGTGGTTCGTCTTGATAAACTCAATAGAAAAATCTCCAAGATTAATGACCTGTCCATGTTTTACTTCTTTGAGCTTCGTGGAACGCACAAGGTTGTGTTCCTTAAGTTTGTTTGTGATCAGGCCAAGTGTCAGTTTCGTGGAATAGATTGGTACATTCACTTCTTTTAACACGTAAGGAAGCGCACCGATATGGTCCTCATGCCCGTGAGTGATCACAAATCCCTTGACCTTGGAAATATTTTCTTTTAAATAAGTAACATCCGGAATTACCAGATCGATTCCCAGCATATCATCTTCCGGGAAAGAAAGTCCGCAGTCTACGACCACGATGCTGTCTTCATACTCGAAAGCTGTGATATTCATTCCGATCTGTTCCAGTCCGCCCAGTGGAATGATCTTCAGTTTGGATGCGCCTTTGCGTCCACGGCGTGCATTGCTTCTGAACTGCGGTTTTGCTGTATTTCTGGACGCTGCCGGATATTGCTGTTTTGCGGTGTTTTCTTTGGTCACAGCTGTTTCTGTTTTTTCTGTGCGTCTGTTATTCGTACGCTGCTGTTTATAACGGAAATTACGCTGTTTTGCCATTGGTTTCTTTGTATTATTATGATCAGCAGGTTTTCTGTCACGATTGCTGTATCTTCTTGTTTTTTCTTTATATTCTTTCTGACCGTCTCTCATTTTTGTTTCACTATTTTCGCTCAATCAAGCACCTCCATATTCTGTGCAATCAAACATTTGCGCACACCAATGCAGGAATGCCGGTCACATTCCCTCAAGGTCTGCCATCTGTATACTGTCTTCTTTCGTTACATCTCAAAATCCACGTCATCAAGCATTTGTTCAAAAACTTTGTAAACTGCCTGTATCTCATCTTCGTCCTCGACCATTTCATAACAGGCATCCGGATCTGTGTCCATCGACACGTCCTTCAAAATATAAGCAGACGCTTCATCCTCCAGCGAATCGGATACAAGGAGATAAGACACTCCTCCGATTCTTGTCTGTTCTTCAATATAAAATTCTTCTACTGTCCCATCCGGAGACTGAAATCTGATTTTTTCCATTTTGACACCTTTATCATACTGACAGGGAATCCAGATATCCCTGTAAAATAAATACTGCTGCGATTCCATCGAGATATTCTTTACGATTCTCTCTGCGGACTCCGGCTTCCATCAGTGTACGCTCTGCCGAAACAGTCGTCAGACGCTCATCCCACATGATTACTTCCAGCCCGGTACGTTTCCGCAGCATCTCTCCGAATTCCACAGCTTTTTCCGCACGTTCACCAACCGTATTGTTCATATTTTTCGGATATCCCAGTACGATTCTGTCCACTCCGTATTCTGCCACGAGTTCTTCTACACGTGCAAGTGTCCGGCGAAGCTTGTTTTCCTGCTTGCGCCAGATTGTCTCTACTCTCTGGGCAGTCAGACCCAACGGGTCACTGACTGCCACTCCTACTGTTTTTGATCCGTAATCTAATCCAAGAACCCTCATTGCTTATCGTTCCCAGGATTTGTTCTTAATATATTCATTAAGTAATTCTTCTACCAGTTCATCTCTTTCTACCTTCATGATCATGCTTCTTGCACCCTTGTGGCTGGTAATATAGGTTGGATCTCCGGACATGATATAACCGACGATCTGGTTCACCGGATTATATCCTTTTTCGTCCATCGCATTGTAGACCAGATCCAGAACTTCTTTTACTTCAAGATCTGCGTCTGGTTTTGTTCTGAAATACTGTGTGTTTCCTAAATTATTTTCTGCCATTTTCTCTCACGTCCTTAATAAGATTTCCCTTTTATTTTAATATAATTCCACGCAAAATACAAGAACCCATTTTTACTCTGGAATTGCTTCTGCTTTATTCTCTATGCCTGTTCCGCCCGAAGAACATGTTTTGCTGCAAATCCAACTGCTTTGACCGTAACAAGATCATTCACTTTATGTGCGCCCGTTTTCGGAATGACCGCCCGCACATACTCTCTGCTGTGACCCACATACCATTGTTTTCCGTCAATCTCAATCTCTTCTTCCAGAAGAAGTTCCAGTTCTTTTCCGATCATTGCCTCTTCGTATTCTTTTGCCCGAATCTCATGCAATTCCAGCATCCTGTCGCTGCGCTCAGCCTTCACTGCTTCTGTCAACTGTCCGTCCATTGCAGCAGCTTTGGTTCCATGCCGTCTGGAATATTTAAAAATGTGCGTCTCATAGAAATGAATATTTTTCACAAATTCATAAGATGCTTCAAAATCTTCTTCTGTCTCCTGCGGGAATCCTACGATTACATCTGTCGTCAGGGCGGGAGCCGGATAATATTTGCGGATCAGTGCACATTTTTCCGCATATTCTTCTGCACTGTAACGACGATTCATATTCTTAAGAGTCTTATCACATCCACTCTGCAGAGACAGGTGGAAATGCGGGCATACCTTTCCGGTCGCCACAATGCCTTCCAGAAATTCTTCAGTAATGATCCTTGGTTCCAGAGAACCCAGACGGATCCTTTCGATTCCATCTGTTTTGCTTACAGCCTGGATCAGGGACAGAAGGCTTTCTCTTTCCTCTTTCGGAAAATCCACTCCATAAGAACTCAAATGAATTCCGGTAAGAACCACTTCCCGGTAGCCTTTTGCTGCCAATATCTCCACTTCTTTTTGTACATCTTCAATCTTTCTGCTGCGAACACGTCCTCTCGCAAACGGAATGATACAGTATGTACAGAACTGGTTGCATCCATCCTGTACTTTGATATAGGCACGAACATGTTCTGCGGTAGATGCGATAGAAAGTTCCTCATATTCTTTTGTGTGATTGATCTCAATCACCTGCACCTGTTTGGTATGTTCTTTTTCATACTCTTCCAGTGCTTCCACAATCTGTCGTTTCTGATTGTTTCCAAGGATCAGATCCACTGCCAGGTCTTCTTTGAGTCTTTCTGTATCTGCCTGTGCATAACACCCTGTCGCTACAACGATCGCATCCGGATTCATTTTTTTTGCCTTGTGAAGCATCTGCCTGGATTTGCGGTCTGCAATGTTGGTAACAGTACAGGTATTGATCACATAGACATCTGCTCCTTCTCCAAAAGGAACAGTCTCATAACCTGCATTCTCCAGGAGCTGCTGCATGGCTTCTACTTCGTATGCATTTACTTTACAGCCCAGATTATGAAGGGCAACCTTTTTTTTCATATTTTACCTCATATATTTTCTGATAGTCTTACTGTTCACTTTCGTTTTCTTTGTGCAAACAGTTTTCTGATAGTTTCATTCTGTTTTCTCTATTTTATTGTTTTTTATACATGCAGCCGAAATGTTAACCAAAATTTCATCTCTTTTTCCCTTGACTTTTTGAAAGGGGACGGGTAAGATTAAGGGCATAATAACACTAAATAGGGAGGTTCTCAAAATGAAAACATTAAAAATCTCGCTGAATTCTATCGATAAAGTGAAAGCATTTGTAAACGAGATCAGTAAATTTGACTGTGACTTTGATTTAGTATCCGGAAGATATGTGATCGATGCAAAATCCATCATGGGTATCTTCAGCTTAGATTTATCCAAACCGATCAACCTGAACATCCATGCAGAAGGCAGCACCCTCGATACCATCCTGGCAATCGTTCAGCCATACGTAATTGAGTGATCTGCATCGATTCTTTTTTGAGATATCAGACACGAACATAAAACAGCCGGAGATTTCTCTCCATCTGAGATAAAACAGCTTCTGTGCATACGCATAAGAAGCTGTTTTTCTTTTCTGTTCTCTTTTGTCCTGGCTCTTCTTACTGAATCTCGATCACTTCTGTACTTGCCAGTGCCTCTTCCATCAGCTGATCGATCTTTTCATTCAGTTTTTCTTCAGATCTGTGAATCACTTTGAGATTCGGTTTTGTTACCGGATGTTTCGCAACAAAAATCGTACAGCAGTCTTCAAACGGCTGGATAGAAGTCTCAAACGTATTGATCTTTCTGGAAATCTGTACGATTTCTTCTTTATCAAAACCAATCACCGGACGATATACCGGCAGTTCGCATACTTCATCGGTTGCTGCAAGGCTCTGTAAAGTCTGACTCGCTACCTGCCCGATACTTTCTCCTGTAATCAGTCCAAGACATTTATCCTTGCGTGCAAAATGTTCTGCAATGCGCATCATGTAACGACGCATGATAATCGTCAGCTCCTCATGCGGGCACTGATCATAAATATACAGCTGAATATCTGTAAAATTGACCACATGCAGACGGATCGGTCCGCTGTAACGTGCTACCAGTTTTGCCAGATCTACGACTTTCTGTTTCGCACGCTCACTGGTATACGGCGGAGCATGGAAATAAACAGCCTCGATTTTGACTCCACGTTTTGCAATCATATATCCGGCAACAGGACTGTCGATTCCGCCGGAGAGAAGGAGCATTGCTTTACCGTTTGTTCCGATCGGCATTCCTCCTGGTCCCGGAAGAGTCTCAGAATATACATAGATCTTGTCACGGATTTCTACAGAAAGCGTCATCTCCGGATGATGCACATCTACTGATGCCTCCGGGAATGCATCCAGGATTTTCTCGCCGATTGCCGCACTTACTTCCATAGAAGTGATCGGATAAGATTTCTTTGCTCTTCTTGTATATACTTTGAAGCTGCCTTTGTAGCCCGGATATCTTGCTTCCATATAAGCCACAACATCTTTTGCCATCTGATCAAATCCCTGGTCCTCATATATCACGACCGGGCTGATGCCAACGATACCGAATACGCGCTGCAGTGCCTCTACAGCCTCGTCAAAATCATATGTTTCCGGGCAGAATACATAAACACGTCCCTGTTCTTTTGTTACTTTGAATTCGCCTTCTACCGGTTCCAGTGCCAGTTTCATCTGTTTTACAAGTGCATCTTCAAACAGATATCTGTTTTTTCCTTTGATGGCGATTTCTGCATATTTGATCAAAAATGCATGAAATATCATATCTGGTATTTCCTCCTGTTATTTGTACGGTCAGAAACCTCTCTGACCTGTCGATTTATTTTCTTGAATAGCGTCTGAGCATCGGAACCAGAGTTTTCATGGTTTCCAGGAAATAATCCGCTTCTTCGATGGTATTTTCTTCACAGAAACTTAAACGCACAGTACTTTCAATCTGGTCCTTGGACATTCCCATTGCGCTTAACGTAGCACTTGGCTTTCTCTTGTGACTGGAGCATGCGCTTCCCGCGGAGATATAGATTCCCTTATCTTCCAGAGAATGAAGCAGAACTTCGCTTCGAACCCCCATCACACTGATACTTAAGATCTGTGGTGCACCTTCGCGAAGTGGCATACCATTGATACGGATGTCTTCAATCTCGGACAGACCTTCTGCAATATGCTCTTTGAGCTGATACATATGCTCTACATTTTCATCCAGATTTTTATAAATCTGCCCTGCTGCTACGCCAAGTCCGGCAATTCCAGGTACGTTATCGGTTCCTGAACGCATACCGCTCTGCTGTCCGCCCCCAAGGATCTGCGGAATGATCTTAACCTTCTCATTGATATACAGGAAACCGATTCCCTTTGGCCCATGGATCTTATGTCCGCTGACCGCAAGAAGATCGATTCCCATTTTTTTCGGATAGATACGGTATTTGCCGAATCCCTGGATCGCATCAACATGATACAGTGCCTTCGGGCTCTTTTCATGAACCATCTTCGCAATCTCTTCTACCGGCATTACTGCACCGACTTCGTTATTTACAAGCATGGTCGATACCATGATCGTATCCGGACGTAACACTGCTTCCAGTGCACTCATCTTTACTCTGCCCTGTGCATCTACCGGAAGATAGGTAATCTCAAATCCCTGCTCCTGAAGATATAACGCCGGCTGACTCACTGCTGCATGTTCTACGGATGTGATGATGATATGGTTTCCGTTTCTTTTATTTGCCAGTGCTCCACCGATCAGTGCCAGATTGTCTGATTCTGTGCCGCCTGAAGTAAACAGGATTTCCTTTTCCTGCACTTTCAGAATTCCTGCAATTGTTTTTGCAGATTCTTTTACGTATTTTTCTGCATCTACACCTTTGAGATGCATGGCAGAAGGATTTCCAAAATCTTCTGTCATCGTCTTTACCACAATATCTTTGACAGACTCATAACATCTGGTAGTTGCAGAATTGTCAAAATAAACTTCCATAATTTCCTCTTTTTGTATCAATATTAGTTTTCAAGTTGGAACATCAGAACGGATAAGATTGCCAGTCCTGCTGTTTCAGTACGAAGGATACGTTTGCCAAGCGTGATCGGTCTGGCCCCCTCGCTGATCGCTGCCTCTACTTCTTTTTCTTCAAATCCGCCTTCCGGTCCGATAAAGATTCCTATAGACTGTCCCGGCTCTATTGCAGCAAGAATTTCTTTTGTCTCCTGCATACCCTTTGCAAGTTCATAAGGAATCAGCCGGATATCCATAGACTCTGCGTATTTCAGTGCCTCTTTAAAAGTAAGCACCTGATGTACATTCGGAATCAGCATACGTTTGGACTGCTTCGCTGCACTCTCTGCGATCTGCTGCCAGCGGTCAACTTTCTTTGCCGCTTTCTTGCCATCCAGCTTCACAACACAGCGTTTTGTTTCTACCGGAATGACTTCATAGGCACCAAGCTCTACCGCTTTCTGTATGATCAGTTCCATCTTGTCTGCCTTAGGCAATCCCTGAAAAAGATAGATTCGGCTCGGCAGTTCATAGTCCGGTTCCTGCGCATAAATAATATGCAGCAGCACTTCTTCCTGACTGAATGTCTCAATCGCACAGCGGTATTCTTTTTTTCCACCGTCACTGATCCATACCTCTTCTCCCTGTTTCATACGAAGGACATTGGAAATATGGTTGACATCCGTCCCTGTAATATGAATCTGATGTGCCGTTTCATCGATCTGATGTGGTTCTACAAAAAACCTTTGCATGAAATCAGTCCTTTCTTGCCGTTACACAGACCCATTCACCCTGTCTGGTCACTTCCACAAGTGTCAGTCCGGCTTTCTGTACCGCTTTTTTGACAACATCTTCTTTTACATCAAGAATACCGGATGTGATGTAATATGCACCTTTTTTCATCTGGTGAACGATCACCGGTGTCAACGGCACCAGAACATCTGCGAGGATGTTTGCTGCAACAATGTCATATTTCTCATAGCCTACCTGATCCTGTACTTCCTTGTCATCAATGATATTTCCAATCATCATGTCAAATGTCTCATCTACGATCTGGTTTGCTTCTTTGTTATCCTGTACTGCCGGAACTGCACACGGATCAAGATCTGTTCCTACAACATGACCCGCACCAAGTTTCAGTGCTGTAATCCCGAGAATACCACTTCCGGTTCCAACATCCAGAAGTTCAATACCTGGTCTTACATATTTCTTAAGCTGGCGGATCACCAGCTGCGTAGTTTCATGCATGCCTGTACCAAACGCAGTACCCGGATCGATATGAAGAATCATTTTGTCCTTGTCTTCTTCTTTGATTTCTTCCCATGACGGAACGATCAGAATATCGTCCACATAGAACTGATGGAAAAATTCTTTCCAGTTATTGATCCAGTCCTTGTCCTCTGTCTCAGATTCTTCGATCGTGCCTTCTCCGATGTCCATAAAAGTACGCAGTTCTTCCAGTGCGTTTCTTACATCGCGGAGAATGCTTTCCTTGTCGGCATCTTCTTCCAGATAAAAGTTCAGATATGCGATCCCGTCATCTGCCGGTCCTTCTGGCATAATGTCCACGAACATCTGTGCCTTGTCCTCTTCGGTCAGTGGCTGATGGTCCTGGATTTCTGCACCTTCTACACCGATTTCTGCCAGAGTGCAGATAATCATATCCTCTGCATCTGTTTTTGTCTTAATCGTAAAACGATTCCATTTCATATATTATAATCTCCTGTCTGTTTATCCTGTATGATAACTTTACGCTATTTTATCTATACGATACTTCCTCATGTTTGGCATGTTCCAAGGCCAAATGCTTTATCGTGCAAGCACGAACAGCTTTTGTTCTTTTAACCCTGGTATCTAATATACATGAAACCTCAAAAAAAGAAAAGAGGGTTTTCCCTCTTTTCCCAAAACTTTCTTCTATTCTATGGTATTTAGTCCTCAAAGGTCTCTTTGAGTTTATCCATAAAGCTCTTTTTCTTCTTTTCTGATTTCTCAGATCCGTCTTTATCACCAGATGCCGGTCTGTTGCCGCAAGCCTCATCAAATTTGCGAAGGGCTTCTTTTGCTTCTTCGTTCAGCTTGGTCGGAACCTGTACAACCAGTGTTACATAGTGATCCCCGCGGACATTTTTATTTCTGAGAGACGGTACACCTTTGCCTTTGAGACGAATACGTGTATCCGTCTGTGTTCCCGGTTTCACTTCATAAACAACATCACCGTCAACTGTATTGATATGGATTTCTCCACCAAGTGCTGCCTGTGCATAAGTCAGAGGAGCTGTGGAGAAAATATTCATATCCTGTCTCTGGAAGATCGGATGGCGTGCAACGTTTACCTCTACAAGTAAATCGCCTCTCGGACCGCCATTGGTTCCCGGTTCTCCCTTATCACGAATACGGATACTCTGTCCATTATCGATACCGGCCGGAATAGAAACCTGAATCTTCTTTCTGGAAGAAGTATATCCTGTTCCACGGCAGGAAGTACATTTTTCTTTGATGATCTTACCGCTTCCATTACATTCCGGACAGGTCTGCACATTTCGTACCATACCGAACATAGACTGCTGTGTATAGACGATCTGACCTTCTCCGTGGCATTTCGGACAGGTAGTCGGCTCTGTTCCCGGTTTTGCACCGGTTCCGTGACAAGTTGTACATTCGTCTTTCAGAACGATTTCCAGTTCCTTATCACATCCAAATACTGCCTCTTCAAATGTAATATTCACACGGGCACGTAAATTCGCACCTTTCATCGGTCCGTTATTGGCACGTCGCCTGCCGCCGCCCCCAAACAGATCGCCGAAAATATCACCGAAGATATCACCCATATCTGCACCATTAAAATCAAATCCGCCATAGCCGCCGGCTCCACCGCCGCCCTGTTCAAATGCAGCATGACCAAACTGATCATACTGACGTCTCTTATCTGCATCGCTTAAAACACTGTAAGCTTCTGTAGCTTCTTTGAACTTTGCTTCTGCTTCTTTGTCTCCTGGATTTACATCCGGATGATACTTTTTGGCTAATTTTCGATATGCGCTTTTTAATTCTGAATCGCTGGCAGTCTTGCTGACACCCAGGACCTCATAGTAATCTCTTTTATCAGCCATCTTTTCTCTTTCCTATATGTTAGATTTGCGTTGTTGCTCTTGTGCAGCTATACGCCGCACTGAAACATTATTATAATCCCCCAATGCCATCCATGCAAGCATGAATGGCATCTGAGAATTTGAATCTTATAATTCTTTTATGATCTATTAGACCTCTTTGTAATCAGCGTCTACAACATCATCGCCGTATCCGGCTTCATTTCCGCCCTGAGCTGTTCCTGCGCCTGCTCCCGGATTCGGACCAGCCTGACCGCCTGCCTGCTGTGTCTGCTCATACATTTTAGCGAAAAGCTTCTGAGCACTTTCCATCATCTTTTCCTGAGCTGCTTTGATGTCTGCGATCTGAGCATCTGTGAGTTCTGCGTTTGCTGTCTGAGCAAGCAGATCTTTGAGTGCGTTCAGGTCTGTCTCAACTGCTGCTTTGTCGTTGGCATCAATCTTATCGCCAGCTTCTTTGAGTGCATTCTCAACCTGGAATACCATGGAGTCTGCATTGTTTCTTGTGTCGATTCCCTCTTTACGTTTCTTATCCTGAGCTTCGAACTCAGCAGCTTCTTTGACTGCTTTGTCGATCTCGGAATCAGACATGTTGGAACCTGCTGTGATTGTGATATGCTGCTCTTTACCTGTTCCAAGGTCTTTTGCAGATACGTTTACGATACCGTTGGCATCAATATCAAATGTAACCTCGATCTGCGGAACACCACGACGTGCTGGCGGGATTCCATCCAGACGGAACTGTCCGAGGGATTTGTTGTCTTTTGCGAACTGACGCTCACCCTGTACAACGTTGATATCTACGGCTGTCTGGTTGTCTGCTGCTGTGGAGAAGATCTGGCTCTTCTTGGTCGGGATTGTTGTGTTTCTCTCGATCAGACGAGTTGCGATACCACCCATTGTCTCGATGGACAGTGACAGCGGAGTAACATCCAGAAGAAGGATATCGCCGGCACCTGCATCACCTGCAAGTTTACCACCCTGTACGGAAGCACCAAGTGCAACACATTCATCCGGGTTCAGAGATTTGCTTGGCTCTTTGCCTGTGAGCTGTTTTACTTTGTCCTGTACAGCCGGGATACGTGTAGATCCACCTACCAGAAGTACCTGACCAAGTTCGGAAGCTGTGATTCCTGCATCAGACAGTGCACGGCGAACCGGCTCTGCTGTCTTCTCTACCAGGTCATGTGTCAGCTCATCGAATTTAGCTCTTGTAAGGTTCATATCGAAATGCTTCGGTCCTTCTGCTGTTGCAGTGATGAACGGAAGGTTGATGTTTGTTGTTGTTGCGGAAGAAAGTTCTTTTTTCGCTTTCTCTGCTGCTTCTTTCAGTCTCTGAAGAGCCATCTTGTCTGTGCTCAGGTCTACACCTTCTGCTTTTTTGAATTCTGCGATCATCCAGTCTGTAACTTTCTGGTCGAAATCGTCACCACCAAGACGGTTGTTACCAGCTGTGGAAAGAACTTCGATAACACCATCACCGATCTCGATAACGGATACATCGAATGTACCACCACCTAAGTCGTAAACCATGATCTTCTGCTCTTTCTCGTTGTCAAGACCATATGCAAGAGCTGCTGCTGTAGGCTCGTTGATGATACGTTTTACATCAAGGCCTGCGATCTTACCAGCATCTTTGGTTGCCTGACGCTGAGCATCGTTGAAGTAAGCCGGAACTGTGATAACTGCTTCTGAAACAGTTTCTCCAAGGTATCCTTCTGCGTCTTTTTTCAGTTTCTGAAGGATCATAGCGGAGATTTCCTGTGGAGAGTATTTCTTGTCATCGATTGTTACACGGTAATCTGTACCCATCTCTCTCTTGATAGAGGAAATTGTTCTGTCAGCGTTTGTTACTGCCTGACGTTTTGCAGGCTCACCTACAAGACGTTCTCCTGTTTTTGTGAAAGCAACTACGGATGGTGTTGTTCTTGCACCTTCTGTATTAGCGATAACGGTTGGCTGTCCACCTTCCATTACGGCTACACAACTGTTTGTTGTACCTAAGTCAATACCAATGATTTTTCCCATGATAAAATTCCTCCTGAATTTATTCTAAAATTATTAAATATTTCAAGTTATTCTTCCAGAATCAAGATGCTCTACGCATCTTTCGTGCTGTGCACTTATGATTCTGTCAGGATTGCACCTAGAAAAATAAGGAAGTTCAATTCACTAAATTCGCCTCTTCCTACGGTCGGACTCATTAAGTTCCTTCGAACGCCCTTCGTACTAAACTCATACTACGCTACGCTTGTATTCATTAAGTACTCTAGGTCAGTTAGCCACTTTAACCATGCTGTGACGAACTACGAATCCTTTATAGGTGTAACCTTTCTGAAGTTCCTCTACAACAATGTTCTCTCCGACAGATTCATCCTCCACATGCATAACTGCATTGTGGAAATCCGGATTGAATTCTTTACCGACTGCTTCGATCGGTTCTACTCCCATGCCTTCCATTGTAGTGGTAAGCTGTTTGTAGATCTTCTCCATTCCATCTGCAAACGGATCATCCTGCGGTGCCTGAGCAAGTCCTCTCTCAAAGTTATCCACAACCGGAAGGATCTTCTCGATGATGTCCCTGGCTCCAATCACATACATGCTGGACTTTTCTTTTTCCGTACGTTTGCGGAAGTTATCGAATTCAGCCATATTACGTTTCAGTCTGTCTGTCAGATCTTCAATCTGCTGTTCTAATTTATTTTCTTTTTTCTTTTTGCCAAAGAAAGATGTTTTTGATTTGGTTTCTTTATCGTCGTCTGCCTCAGCGGCTTTTTCCGCTTCTGCGTCCTGTCCTGCCGTTGCTTCCGGCGATTCTTCTGTCGGCTCGTTCACAGTTTCTGTTTCCGGAATATCCTTCTCTGTTTCTTCCTGCTCATTTGCCGTGTTTTTATTTTCTTCTGACACCTTTGTTTTACCGCCTTTCTGCCTGGCTGCTAGCCGTCTTCATTGCTTTTATTTTTTTTGAAAACCTGGTCAAGTTCGACCTTGAGGGTCTTCAAGCTGTTTACTACATTTTCATAATCCATTCGCTTCGGTCCTACAATACCGATCGTTCCATGCATTCCCTCCCCCAGTTCGTAAGTTGCGGTTACAACACTGCAATCCTTCATGGTCGAGATCGGAAGTTCGTCTCCGATGTACACCTGAACCCCGGTATTGTCATCTGCCATCCGCTCCTTAACCAGATCCACAAGCTGCTGTTTCTCCTCAAACGTAGAAATCAGCTCAGTGGCTTTTGTCTTATCAGACAGCTCCGGATACTTAAAGAAGTTCGTAGCACCTGACGTATAAATTTCAAGATCGTCTTCATCTACATGAATGGTTGCAGCTACTGCATCCAGCACTCTCGCTACCAGTCCGCTGTGAATGCCTGCCTGCTCTTTCAGTCTGGCGATCATGCCAAGATTGATATCCTGAATCGGCAGTCCATTCAGATTGGTGTTGAGGAGAAGGTTCAGCTTGAGAAGTGTTTCATCATCCATTTCTTCATCCAGATCAATGATCTGATTACGGATCACATTTCCCTCGCATACCACTACTGCTACAAGCTGCATCTCATTGACACGGGACAGCTGAATGAATTTCAACTTATTGCCGCTGTACTGAGGAACCGAAATCATCGTTGCGTAATTTGTATTGGAAGCCAGGACACGTGCCACATTCTTCAGCACCTTCTCCATCTTATCGGTCTTCTCGATCATCAGATTACGTAATTCTTCGATTTCATCTTCCTTTTCCTTCATCAGTTCATCCACATAAAGCCGATAGCCTTTATCAGAAGGGATTCTTCCTGCCGATGTATGTGGCTGAACGATATAGCCCATGTCTGTCAGATCAGACATTTCATTTCGGATCGTTGCTGAGCTGACATTGAGGTCTGCATCCTTGGATATCGTCCTGGATCCGACCGGTTCGCCTGTTTCCATGTATGTCTTGATGATCGCCTTGAGAATTCTTTTCTTACGATCTGTCAATTGTTCATCCATGTACTCAGCTCCTTTCCTTTTAGTCTGTTAGCACTCATTGATGAGGAGTGCTAACATCTATAGTGTTAAGATAGCACTGTCGTTATTATTTGTCAACAGATAATTATGAATTTTTTGAAAAAAACATAAAAATCACAGTTCCGACACAGATTGGGAAATTCTTACAATTTCTGTCAGTTTCCCTTCTGTGTTCGATACTGTGATCCTGTCTGTTCGTTCTATATTATAATATTTGTAATGCCATCAATTATCCTGTGACAATTTCATCTCCTGCAGTATTCTGCTTCTGTAATCCCGGATTTACAGACCACTTCTGCGGATTGCCTCTACTACTTCGCGAATCTTATCCGGCGGAAGCACAAGAGCAAAACGTACATAGCCTTCCCCATGAGGGCCAAAGCTTGCTCCTGGTGTCACAATGACACCTGCTTTTTCCATCAGTTCCATACAGAATGCCATACTGTCTGTACGTCCTCCCGGAATCCTTGCCCAGACAAACATGGTTCCTTTGCCATTCGGAAGATCCCATCCAATCTCTCGGAGACCATTGCAGAGTGCATCACGTCTTTCCTGATACATCTGGCACTGCTCCTGCACACTTTCCAACGGGCCATTGAGTGCTGCGATCGCTGCTTTTTGAATTGGAAGGAACATACCAAAATCAATCTGGCTTCTCAGTTTGCGAAGTGCTGCGATCACATCCGGCCGGCCTACCAGAAAGCTGATTCTTGCGCCCGTCACATTAAAGGATTTGGAAAGACTGAAAAACTCTACGCCGATTTCTTTTGCTCCTTCTGTTGCAAGGAAGCTTCCGCCATGTGCTCCGTCAAAGATAATATCGCTGTATGCATTATCATGAATGATCAGAATATCATATTTCTTTGCAAATTCTACGATTTCTTCATACAGCCCCGGTGTGGCAATACTTCCTACCGGATTGGACGGCAGGGAAACTACCATATATTTTGCTTTGCGTGCTACTTCTTCCGGAATGTCCTTTACATATGGAAGAAAGTCATGTTCTGCCACCAGTGGATAGTAATATGGCTCCGCTCCTGCCATCAGGCTTCCTGCTGCAAATACCGGATAACATGGATCCGGAAGAAGAACAATATCTCCCTCATCACAGAGTGCCATTCCAAGGTGTCCCATACCTTCCTGACTTCCATAAACAGTCATGACCATATCCGGAGTCAGTTCTACGTCAAAACGTTTTTTATAATAAGTACAGACCGCTTCCAGAAGTTCTGGAAGATCTCTGAGACTGTATTTCCAGTTGTTGTCATCCATGGCCGCTTCTGCCAGGGCTTTTTTGATGTGTTCCGGCGTTTTAAAGTCCGGAGTTCCCACGCTCATATTATAAATTTTCATGCCCTGTGCTTCCAGTTGCATCCGTCTGTTGTTCAGGGCTGCAAAGATTTCTTCTCCAAATCTGTCTAATCTCTTGGAAAACTGCATATCGATTACCTCTTTCGTTTAGTGCTTGTTCCATTTTAGCACTCTCTCCATCGCTGTACAAGAGTAAAGTGAAAGAATTTGTAAAATATGCATACTCCAAAAAAGAATTCAGACCGAGATCAGCAGCGTTCTATTCGTCCATTTCATCCAGACTCTTTTTCAGCTCTATCATCTTGTCACGCAGCTCTGCCGCCTGCTCGAAGTTGAGATCTGCCGCTGCTGCACGCATCTGCTTTTCCACCTGGCCGATCAGTTTGGTCAGCTCTTTTCTTGTCATAGACTCCGGATCTTTCTTAAGTTTGTCTTCCGTCTCGGCAACCGCCTTGGAAACCGTGATCAGATCCCGGACAGCTTTCTTGATCGTGGTCGGTGTAATTCCATGCTCTTTATTGTAAGCCTCCTGGATCGTCCTTCTTCGTTCCGTTTCCTGAATGGCTTTGCGCATGGAATCTGTCATCACATCCGCATACATGATAACATGGCCTTCACTGTTTCGGGCAGCTCGTCCGATCGTCTGAATCAGAGAAACTTCTGAACGGAGGAAACCTTCTTTGTCTGCATCAAGAATCGCAACCAGTGTGATTTCCGGAATATCCAGTCCCTCTCGAAGAAGGTTGATGCCGACAAGCACATCAAAGACATCCAGACGCATATCACGGATGATCTCCGCACGTTCCAGCGTATCAATGTCAGAATGCAGATAACGGACACGAATGCCGACATCTTTCATGTAATCTGTCAGGTCTTCTGCCATTCGTTTGGTCAGGGTCGTGATCAGAATCTTATGTCCTTTGTCCACCTCTTTGTTCACTTCGCTGATCAGATCATCAATCTGTCCTTCCACCGGGCGGACTTCAACCTTCGGATCCAGAAGTCCGGTCGGACGAATGATCTGCTCCGCGCGAAGAAGTTCATGTTCTGCCTCATACTGCCCCGGAGTTGCAGAAACAAACATCACCTGATCGAGTTTGTTCTCGAACTCGTCAAAACTCAATGGACGATTGTCTTTGGCGGACGGCAAACGGAATCCATAATCGACCAGTGTCTGCTTACGGCTCTGGTCCCCGGCATACATTCCACCAACCTGTGATACGGTCTTGTGAGACTCATCTATAATAAGAAGGAAGTCATCTTTAAAATAGTCCATCAGGGTATATGGTGGCTGTCCCGGTGCAAGTCCTGTCAGATGCCTCGAGTAGTTCTCGATTCCAGAACAAAATCCAGTTTCTTTCATCATTTCCACATCAAAGTTTGTTCTCTCGGCAATTCGCTGCGCTTCGATCAGCTTATCCTCGCTCTTGAAATAGGAAACCTGTTCTTTCATTTCCTCCAGGATTGCATCCGCTGCCCGCTGAATCTGACTTTGCGGAACAACGTAATGAGATGCAGGGAAAATCGCAGCATGCTTCAGTTCATTGCGGATTTCGCCAGTCAGCACATCTACTTCTGTGATGCGATCGATCTCATCTCCGAAGAATTCCACGCGGATCGCGCGATCTGAGTAGTTGGCAGGAAAAATCTCCAGCACATCACCACGCACACGGAAAGTACCTCGATGGAAATCCATCTCGTTGCGGTTATACTGGATATCGATCAACTGTTTGATGACATCGTCACGGTCCTTTTCCATGCCTGGGCGGAGAGAAATCATCATATCGAAGAATTCTTCCGGTGCACCCAGTCCATAGATACAGGATACAGAAGAAACTACGATGACATCTTTGCGTTCACAAAGTGCTGCGGTTGCGGACAGACGAAGCTTGTCAATCTCGTCGTTGGTAGAAGCATCTTTTGCTATATAGGTGTCAGTCGATGGGACGTAGGCCTCCGGCTGGTAGTAATCGTAGTAGGAGACAAAATATTCCACCGCGTTCTCCGGGAAGAATTCCTTCATCTCACCGTAAAGCTGTGCCGCCAGTGTTTTATTGTGCGCAAGTACCAAAGTTGGTTTATTTAACTGGGCGATGACATTCGCCATTGTAAAGGTCTTACCGGATCCGGTAACACCCAGCAAAGTCTCGAACTGGTTGCCTTCTTTGAAGCCCCTGACCAGTTTTTCGATGGCCTGGGGCTGGTCGCCGGTGGGTTTGTATTCGGAGTGTAATTTGAAAATTTGTTGTGAATTTTGCACAAAAGCACCTCCTGATTTTTATATCAAAAAAGTTCGTCTATCAGGCAGAAATTCGTCGAAGCACATTTCCTGATTTTAGCCGAATATGCCCCTCGACAAATTTTGTTCACCACCCAATATTTTATAGACTGATAAAAAGTAGTAAAACTAACGTGGACGAATTAACACTCAAATGTAAGAGATATTATATCATGGAAATTTGAAATTGTATATATGATGCGAACATTAGTTCTTTAAAAATTCATCTACATTTATCATTGTATCCAGAACAATTTCTGCATCAGGCTCCTTCTTTTTCGGTAAAACGTCTTCCATTAACGCCATATTCAGTAGTTCTCGGCTCTTGTTCCCTGCTGATTTACAAATAGGAGCGACTTTTTCAAGCAATGCATCCAGATATTCTACATTAATGCTCTATAACTGTGATATGCATAATTTCTATGCTGTCAGAAACTATGTTAAATTTGTTCTGCAATCATACCGTTTATGGTATGGAAATCACCCATTGAGATTATTAGAATAATATCCTTTTACATAACAAAAACATCCCTCAGGGTCTCAAGCCCTGGGGGACATCTACATTCCTTCGATATTATTCGTCTCAAAAATCATTTCTGAATAGTTTTCTTTTCTTCCCTTTTCCAGCTCTGCATCTGGGTCAAAGTCTTCTGGTAGATATTCTGAATTTTCTTTAATCAATTCTACCAGTTCTTTGAATGCTGTTATCTTTTCATCCTCTTTCATTTGGTTTCTCTTTCTGCTGTTCAAGTTGCTCCATACAAAACAATTCCTTCTTTATGAATATTGGCACAAAATTGATAATTCACGATCCACTTGTTAAAATGTGCTTCGCTTTTTGCAATAGGCTTGATATCCAGATCATGATCCAGATTGAAATCATACGTCATATAAGAGAGCTGTTGTGCATATGCCTTTAGCTCCAGATCCGACATGTCCACCAGAATCATAATGTCCACATCAGAATCCGGACGGAAGTCGCCCCTTGCATAAGAACCGTAAAGGATTATCTGACGTACATGGGAGCCGTAAATCTTCTTGACCGCTTCTACATACTGTTTCATTAAATCCTGCATATTCTTTGGCATACATCATCACCTTATTTTCTGCTGATCATACTATGAGTTACTCATTTCAGGCATTCTTTAATTCTTCCATATACAATTCAGCTATATATGCGGGGCCATTACACCATAGCTTTGTTTTCTCATCATATATGGCCTTGCCTGTCCTTGAACACAGGAAATCTGTTAATACATCTTTTCTGTCTTTCCCTGTTTCCTCTGCAATTTCTTCTGTTACCATAGTAATAAGAAGATCTATCGTATAATTTATTTTTTCCTTTGAAATTGTTACTTCAGCCATATCTTCTCACCTTTCACAAATTTCAGACAATCAATAGCCGCTTCTGTTTTGAAGCAATATTGATCTTTTAATTTATTAGGCAGCAACTGTCTGATGCAGAAATCGTCTGCTTCTTCATCACCTGCTGTTCCAAAAGCTCCGGCAAGATAGGCAGTAAGGGTAGCATTTGTTGCATCATCCGCAATTTTGCCGGTTGCAATTGCTTTAGCTATCGAAGTTCTTAAAAAACTTTCTGCCTGATCTTTTGAGGTGGTTAAATAAAATCCCTGTCCAAAATCTTTTCTTTTTGCACATTTAGCAAGGTCTGGCTCTTTTACTTCACAGTAACTGCCATGATAGAGAACAAATCCATCTTTCAATTCAAGCATTAACCTCTATCCCCTTTCCTTCAAGAAACTCCGTAATATCTTCAAGCACGGCTTCATCACCTTCACAATGAAAAATCCCATAACATTTTTCTATATATCCAAGAACATCAGCTTCTTTAAACAGGTGAATGATCCTCTCAACAGATAAATGCCATTCTTCTGAAGCCAGCCGGATTAATCTTGTCTGCATAAAAGTAATTTCTGTTTTTTCATTCATTATAAAGTCCTCCGCAAATCACAAACCTTTCTTCTTGATTTTATTATAACCAGTTTACCTTCGTTTCTCAATCAGTATTTTGCATGCACCAATTTTACTACTTTCTTCGACGAATTTTGTTCACCGTTGTAGCAAATCCATCATGTCCATCTGCTTTTAACGCATCGTTCATTATACTTTATATAGTGTTATTCCACTTTATCAAATCAATATATAGTATGCAAATTAATATCAAGATACTAGGAGACAAAATATTCCACTGCGTTCTCAGGGAAGAATTCCTTCATCTCACCGTAAAGCTGCGCCGCCAGTGTTTTATTGTGCGCAAGTACCAAAGTTGGCTTGTTGAGCTGAGCGATGACATTGGCCATTGTGAAGGTCTTACCGGAGCCTGTGACACCCAGCAAAGTCTCGAACTGGTTGCCTTCCCTGAAGCCTTTGACCAGTTTTTCGATAGCCTGGGGCTGATTGCCGGTGGGCTGGTATTCGGAGTGTAATTTGAACGCCAACCTTTCTGTCATATTTATTTTAGATTATAACAAATCTTTTATGTTCATACATTATATTTTCAATTACTATATATCAAACAAAGAGCAGGCTAAATACTGTTTTGTAATTTTATAGGATCCCATTAAACCCTTATTTTTCTTTTCATGCAACACCCTTCCTTTCTTCCTAATTTTATTATAACCGGTTTACACCTGCTTCTCAATCAGCATTTTTTAAGAGCAACAAAACTCTACCTTCACAGCACACAGCAAAAGACGCCCGGAATCTCACCTCTTAAGATTTACGAACGTCTTCTTACTCTTTTTTCATCTTCTAATAAAGTATACTTTGGAAAATATTTTCATATTTAACTGATTATATATTTTACAGATACTTATAGTCCATTAAATAATTGCTTGAGTTCCGATACATTTTCGGCAATATTTTCAGGTTCTTTTCCCTGGGATACACGATAAAAATCATCTGCGACAATCCAGCCCAATGCTTCTGTTAAAACTGCTGCTGTAAGTCCCCCTACAATACCTCCAATAACTGTTCCCGCACCTGGTATTGCCTTTAAAACATTGGAAAAGATCGATCGTCCTGCCTGCTGTGCTATTGTTACATTAATTATAGACTTTGCAACTGACTCTGACAGTGATACATCAAATGCTTTTCCCAAAGAAACAACCATCGCTACTTGCGCAATAGTAATTGGCACAGCATCCGACATTGGAATCGGAAATGTTCCTGCTGCTGCAGCTGCCGTTGTTGCAGTGTGAATTGCTACATGACACTTCTTTTCAATTTCTTTTGGCATATTTACTTTGTGTGCCTTAGATTTTACTATTTTTTCTTCCAACATACTAATTACGCTCATGTTTTCCTCCTCTGAATGTTGCGCCACAATTTGTACACATCAATCTTCCATTCTGACTATGTACCGTCATTTTTCCACAATTGGGACATTTTTCCCCGCGCCCTTTACTTTTTATTGGAACAATCATTTCATAACCACATTTTGTACATTTTCTGTTTTCCCCTGTGGTCTTATACAAGGTGCGTTCTTTACAGTGAGGGCACATTTTACCTGGCATATGTTCATCACCTCTCTCTTAATCTCATTCCTTTGTAATCATTTATTTTGTTTTATAAATTCTCTGATCCGTCTCTCTGAATAATCAAATTTTCGTGCCAATTCTCTTGCGTTGCTTCCATTGTAATTATCCTTTACATAACGAGAGACATACTCTATACTATAGATTCTTCTTGGAAACGTAATTTGCTGTCCTCGAAAATTTTCATATAGCTTTATAGTCTGTTCTTCTCCGATTGTTTTCGCAATCTCCTCATAAATAGGTACGAAATCTGATGCCTGCAATTTTAATCACCACCTTACGCACGCTTGATTTATGTTTAAAATACTCCTTTTTCAATGAAATATCACTTTGAAATTTTCATTATTTTTTTCAAAAAGCAAGTACACAACAAAACACTTTTTTCTTCGTCCATTACTTTTATCAAAGCATAAAAAATAGAACATTCGGTCCTCTGTGAAACCAAATGCTCTATCTTACCTTTATCATTTTTCAATTTCACTGTCTCAATTCAGGAAGCTAAAGAAGCTTCTGCATCGAGAAAGATACCACATTTCCAAACCGATGTCAGCAATGCCACATAATAGACAGACCAGACGGCGAGAATGCCTCACGTGTATAACCCGATGCTCATAGCCCAGTATAACAAGCGTATCTGACATCGGAAAATAATTCAAGTGCATAACCCGATGACGACACCCAAATATAATCACCACATCCAGCATCGGAAAATAGTTCGAATGCATAACCCGATGACAGCCGCACCATATAACAATCTCATCAAACATCGGAAATATCTCGGGCAATTATGTCGATGCTAAAACATTCCCACGCTGTGCTCAAAGCAAATTTTTTCTCAAACCTCCACCTCAAACGGCAGTCTGTCGAGGATATCTTTCTGCATATCCACGCCCGGATAGACTTCGATCAGTTTCAGGCCTTTTGGGGTGAGGCGGAAGACGCATCGTTCTGTTACGTAGAGTACTTTCTGGCCGTTTTCGATCGCGCGTTTTGCGGAGAAGCTGACGCTGGACACATTCTCTACGAATTTGGAAATCTCACCTTCTTTGTGGATGGTCACGACACCTTTTTCCTGTGTGACTTCCAGTCCTTTGGCGTTGAAGGTCATGCAGAAAACTACGGTCGGGGTCTTGGCTGTGATGTTGGCAAAACCACCAATACCTGCGAAGGCTCCCGTTCCTCTATGGGCATTGATATTTCCATGCCGGTCTGCTTCCAGCGCTCCCATGAAACAGATGTCCAATCCACCGTTGTCATACAGATCAAACTGATTTGCCATATCGTAAACGGAGGCGGCACCGATCATTGCGCCAAACGCTTCGCCCGAAACAGGGAAACCTCCGATTCCTCCGGATTCTACCGTAAGTGTGATCATATCAAGCATCCCACTTTTTCGTGCATATCTCGATACCATTTCCGGGATTCCGATTCCGATGTTTACAATATCATCCACTCGCAGTTCCTTGGCAGCTCTTTTTCCGATGATATTTGCCGGAACATTGTTTTTACGCTGCTTCTGGGAGAGATCATTGATCTTCTCATTCCAGGTATGCCATTCTTTGTACGGAATCTCAAAGCTTCCGGTAAGTGCCGTGTACGCCTCGTTCCTCTCCTCCGGCTCTGCCACAACGATCGCATCGACCAGACATCCCGGAATGATGGCGTTACGCGGACGGGACGGTGTATCTACGAGACGATCTACCTGTACGATCACCTTTCCGCGGTTCGCCTTGACCGCCTGACAGATTGACAGTGCATCGCCGGACATGAACATATCATCAAATGTGATATTTCCTTTTCTGTCTGCAGCAGTTCCCTTGATCATGGCAATCGTAATCTTTGGTAATTTATAATAAAGGAATTCATCCCCATCCACTTCCACATGCTTCACCAGTGAATCATCGATGGAAATTCTGTTGATCCCAGGGCCTTCCCTTCTCGGATCGACAAAAATATCCAGTCCGACCTTTGACAATGCTCCCGGAAGACCGCCTGCCTGTGCTCGGATCGCATGGGAAATACAGCCAAGCGGCAGGTTATATGCCTCAAATCTGTCCTCCAGCACCAGCTTCTTGGTGCTCATCATCGCCCCAAAATGGCCACAGATCAACTTATCCACCGCCCCGTCACGGATATATCCTTCCGCATTGTGTTCGTCGTCCCAGACACCAAATCCGGCACTGGATACGATCGTCAGATGCGTCGGCGACTGCATTTTCTGGTATCTCCTGTATAACGCCTCGTGAAGTTCGGTCGGGTTTTCGATTCCTACAAATGAATTCACACAGATACAGTCTCCAGCCCGGATCAGACGGATAGCTTCATCTGCACTCATAATTTCATACATACTTATTTCCTCTCAAATACAGTCTTTCCTCCAAGGATCGTCATATCCACCTTGGTGGTCTTGATCTCATCCGGGTCGATCTCGTAAATATCTTTTTCAAGCACAACAAAATCCGCATTCTTGCCGACTTCGATCGTGCCGTTCTCATCCTCTGTGTAAGACGCATAAGCAGCATATTTTGTAAAAAGCTTCACTGCCTCATCTACTGTCAGGCGTTCCGACGGGATCCAGCCCTCTTTCGGCTCTCCTTTTATATTCTTGCGGGTCACGGCAAAATAAATGTTTTCCATTGCATCGAAGCTCACCACCGGTGCATCGGAGCCGCCGGATGCATGGATACCGAGATCCAGCATGGTCTTCCATGCATAAATGCCTTCCATCCGATGTGTTCCGATCGCCGGTTCTACAGTATTCATATCAAGATCGACGAATACCGGCTGGATATATGCCAGAATGTCATTTTCTTTCATTGCTCGCAGGATCCGCGGGTTTGTGATCTGACAGTGGACGATTCCATGTCTGCCCTTGGCATTATCTTTACGGTATGGGGATTTCGCGATTGCTTCGATCACCATATCCATCGCACGGTCGCCAATGCAGTGTACTGCCGCCTGCATCTGATGCTGGTCAAAAAATGCAAACAGCTCATCCAGTTCCTCCTGCGTAAAGGTAATGTTTCCGCAGTTTCCAGGGCTGTCTTCATATGGCTCGTTCATCGCCGCAGTTCTCGCACCAAGGGAGCCATCCTGAATGAGTTTCATCGGCCCGATTGTAAAATGATCGCCCCTCTGACCGGTACGATATCCCTCTTCCACAAATGCCCTGGCATCATCAAAACGTTCAAACAGGCACTGTTCATAATGGCGGACATTCAGCTCGCCTCTCGCATCCAGTGCTTTGTAGGCATTCATGATACGCTTCCAGTTCTTGCCCGGAAGTGCTGCGAGGTCATCAGACTGTACACCGGTAAAGCCGCATTCGTTCAGTTTTTTTGCGCTGTAGGTAATGTAGTTTTCTACTTCCTCCTGTGACGGGGTGTCAAGCAGGGAATAGTAAAACTGTACAGCATTTTCCTTGATCAGACCTGTTTCCAGATCAACATCCTTCTCGATCTCAGAGAACTGAGGAATCGTCTTGAGCAGTTCCAGGCCGCGGCTGTTGCAGACACCTACATGTCCGCAGACTCTGACCATGATGATCGGGATTTCTGTGGACAGGGCATCCAGCTCATCCTTGTGCGGATATCGCGGCTCCGCAAAATGTTCTTCGTTCCATCCGCGGCAGTAAAGCCAGGTCAGCGGTTTATCCGCATGTTCCCCGATACGCTTCCTGGCTGCGTCCAGCATTTCTTCTACGCTGGTGCAGTCAAACAGTTTGACGGAACGCTCTACAAATGCATAATGCAGCATGTGCAGATGCGTGTCCACAAATCCCGGAAGAAGCAGTCTGCCGCCAAGGTCAACTTTTTCATCACAGGCGATCTTCTGTGCCTCTTCGTTGGTTCCTACAAAAACAATTTTGCCATTTTCCACGCCAACCGCTTCTGCTATGTGGCCGGCATCATCTAATGTACGGATTCGTCCGTTAAAAAAAATCTTATCCACTGCTTCTTCATCCTTTATGAATTATTTCTGGTAAATTACTTGTTTTCTTTTGCCTTTTTATCCTCGTAAAAAAGCGCAAGATCTTTGTCTACCTCTCCAATTCCCATGTAACGTGCTTTGTAATCCTTAAGCAGTTTGATAAAGGTTCCGCTTAAGATAAACAGAGTCGCTACGTTTACGAATGTTGGGAATACGGTCGTGAAATCTGCGATCACCCAGAGCTGTGCCGGTGTTCCGTTTCCATAGAGAGTCAGTACAGTTACAAGCAGACCCCATAACGGAGTTCCGAAAATAAATACTTTTTCTGCGACCTTGAGGACTTTCTGATTTCCCTTGAGCCAGTGTTTCAGGATGACACTGTAGTATGTAAACCAGCCTGTAGAAGTGGTCAGGCCAAACAGGAAGATACTGAGTGCGATCAGTGCACGTGCCACAGAACCCATGCCGGATTCAAATGCAGTCAGAGTAAGTTCGGATCCCTGAAGTCCCGAATTCCAGTAACCTGTCACGATAACAACAAGTCCTGTCATAGAGCAGACTACGATAGTATCTGCAAATACTTCAAATGCTCCCATCAGACCCTGTTTTACCGGAT
Source organism: Blautia sp. MSJ-19 (assembly GCF_018918125.1). GTDB lineage: Bacteria > Bacillota > Clostridia > Lachnospirales > Lachnospiraceae > Blautia_A. The sequence goes on along the minus strand of NZ_JAHLQA010000002.1, from coordinate 57,885 downwards.
GGTCTGTCTTCGCAGAAGCGTGGATCATCGGAGAAGTTCCCCATCCAGCCTCATTGCTGTATACAGAACGGGCAAAACCAAGACGCATACAGGTTGCGACACCAGCTCCCAAAAATCCACCAACAGCAGCCTGTGTGGTAAATGCACCTTTGAAGATCATGCCGAATGCTGCCGGCAGCTGTTCAAAGTTTGTGAGCAGGATAAACAGTGATCCCAGGATATAAAGCAGGCACATGATCGGCGTCATATAAGAGGAGATCACGCCGACCTTCTTTACACCGCCAATGATGATCACATAGATTGCGAGTACATACAAAAGAGACGGTACGATGTATGGAAGTTTGAAGGTACTTCCAACTGCCTCAGATACCGTATAGTTCTGAAGAGTGATAAACCATGTCATAAAGATACATCCACCGAATAATACAGCAAAAATCTTCCAGAACGGAAGCTTCTTCTCATCGCCCAGACCTTTCTGCATATAGTAGGTCGGTCCACCGAGATATTCGCCGTTTGGCTGTTTTTCTCTGTAGTAGACAGCCAGAGTTACCTCTGTCATTTTGATGATCATGGCAAGAAGTGCAGCGACCCACAGCCAGAACAGTGCACCAGGACCTCCCGTTGCGATCGCGGTTGCAACACCGGACATATTGGATACACCAACGGTTCCTCCGATCGCGATGGAAATCGCCTGGAATGGTGTCAGGCTCTTGCCGTCATCTCCACCTTCCTCACGACGTTCTTTGCTGAACATATTTTTGACGATATGTCCAAAGTGACGGAACTGGAAAAATCCGGAGCGGATCGTCAGATAGATTCCTGTTACCAGAATTGTGATCAATAAAGGCAGCCCCCATAACCAGTTTGTTAAGTTTTCGAATAATGCAAACATTCCCTCTCTCCTTTTCTTTTGTTTTGCATAAAAATGCATTACCCCTCATTTTTATTCATTTCAGTATAGCATATACTTTTCTTTATTTCTATGCTAAAGCGGCATTTTCCTAAAACTTTTTCAGCTCATTGCAAAAAAAGTGTAGAACAACTTAAACATTTGCTCTACACTTTCTGTTTACTTAATGATGCTTTTTAATTACTCTACTTCTTCCGGTTCCATACTTAATACATGCTCTGCATTGTCCACAACATCATATTTCTGTCTGTACTCATTGAAGTATGTGTAATATTCCCAGCTGTCTGTCGGATAAACTTTGGAATCATGAATATGAAGATCCGAATCCTGCTCACCGCTCTTTAAGAGTGCGGTCATTGCACTTGCACTATGGGCAGCGATACGTCCGAAGCTGTTCAGGATATCATTGAATACCGTACCTTCTTCCAGTCCACACTCGCCTTTGCTCAGTCGCTCTACATGATGCATCTTCAGCTCATCACAGAGATTCGTAATGACTGCTCCCAGTGGAGCAACTCTCTGTGCCGCTTCTTTATCATCTTTCATAAAAGCATTACACGTCACATTGATTTCTTCACGAACCGCTTCCATAACGACATTCAGTTCATCCCATGCAGCCTGTGAAAACTCTGTATGATTGTCATGCATCTCATTTGCCATATGTGCAATATAGGAAGCATGGTCACCAATTCGCTCAAAGTCATTGATCGTATGCAGATACAGGGAAACCTGTCTGGTCTGTGCAGTATTCATCTCTCGCTTGGTAAGCTGGATCAGATAATCGCCAAGACGACTCTCATACTTGTCGATCAGGTCTTCTTTGCGCTGCACCTTGTCATATTTGTCCTGCTGATAATCATTCAGAAGGTTCATTGCACGGTTGACATTCTTGCGAAGCTTCTTGGACATGCCGTTCATTGCACGATGGCACTGTGCGATCGCAAGAGCCGGATAATTGATCAGACGTTCTTCAAGCAGATCGAAATCTGCCTCGTCTTCCAGCTCCTCGGCACTGTCTTTGACAAGCATGCACACCAGTTTTTCAAGTTTCGGAATAAATGGAAACAGTACCACAACAGTAGCTACACGGAACACGGTATTCAGTGCTGCGATCGTAACTGGTGTCATGATCATATCCATAAATCCAAAATGCACGATTGCATTTGCAGTATAGAAAACGATAGACCACATGATCAAGCCGAACAGGTCATTCATCAGATAGATGAGTGCAGTTCTCTTACCATTTTTGTTTGCTCCGATCGCAGAGATCAGAACCGGACAGGCTGCACCTACACCAATACCAAGAACAATCGGGAATGCACTGGCAAATGTCAGGATACCGGTTACGGAAAGTGCCTGAAGAACACCGACAGTTGCAGATGCACTCTGCAGTACCGCTGTAAAAGCAATACCTACCAGAATACCGGCTATCGGATTTGAAAACATCGTCAACATGTCAATAAATACCGGACTTTCACGAAGCGGTGCTACCGCCCCACTCATTGTCTGCATACCAGTCATAAGAATCGCGAAGCCAAGCATGATGTTTCCGATATTCTTATGTACGGATCTTTTGCAGAACATACGAAGAATGATACCGATCACAGCTACCACTGCGGAAATTGTCGCTGTTGAAAGAATACTTGCAATACCACCGGATCCCTGAATATAAGAAAGACATAGAATCCAACCTGTAATACTGGTTCCGATGTTGGCTCCCATGATGATACCGATCGCCTGTTTCAGCTTCATCATACCGGAGTTTACAAAACCGATGACCATAACGGTAGTCGCTGAAGAAGACTGAATAACACTGGTCACGCAGGTACCAAGTGCAACTCCTTTCAGCGGAGTGTTTGTCATACGGTACAGAAATGCCTCGAGTTTGTTGCCTGCTACAAGTTTCAGGCCATCTCCCATCAAAGACATTCCAAACAGAAATAATGCCACTCCTGAGAGCAAAGATAAGATCATTGAAAATACTGCCATATTTTTTCTCCTCTGTAGTCAGTTGTCCCTGAGAACTCTTCATCAGGACTGACTCCTCCTGTTAAAGTATTTTTTACGTTTTCTTAACTTTGTTTTTTCTTGTTTTTCACATTCCTTATCTATTATGCCATATCAACGACATGATTACAATATTTGATTAAATTGTTTTTTATAATGTTCTCTTATGATACAATACAGTCAGAAAAGGAGGCATCTTATGAAACTGACATTATTTCCTACTCTGAAAAATTATAATCTCAATCATCTTCCCAGGGATATTTTTTCCGGGATCATCATTGCCGCAGTATCCATTCCTATTTCTATGGGATATGCACAGATTTCGGGAATTCCTGCCATCTACGGTCTGTATGGTTCTGTTTTTCCGATCCTGTTTTTTGCTCTGTTTTCTACCTCAAAACAGTTTATCTTTGGCGTTGATGCTGCTCCTGCCGCAATCGTAGGCAGTGCCCTGGCCTCTCTCGGAATTGCAGCGGAATCTGCTGATGCCCTGTACTACGTTCCCATGATCGCACTGTTTGCCGGTCTGTGGCTTCTGCTCTTTTATTTTCTCCACGCAGACCGTATGGTAGACTTCATTTCCACACCAGTCATGGGTGGATTTATCAGTGGAATCTCTCTGACGATCATCTGCATGCAGATTCCGAAGCTGCTCGGAGGCAGTGCAGGATCCGGTGAGATCATTGAGCTTCTGCAGCATATCTTCCTGACATGCCGCAATATCAACTGGCTTTCTCTCGGACTTGGCATCGGTGCCCTGCTTCTGATCCGCCTGTCCAAAAAGATTTTTCCGAAATTTCCGGTTGCAGTCATGATCATGGCTCTTGGCGTACTCTGCACCGTCTTTTTTCATATTGATCAGCACGGTGTCATCCTGCTGCAATCTGTCGAACCGGGACTGCCAACCTTCGTCCTTCCACATTTTGGACAGGTACAGCTGACACAGGTCATCGGCCGCGGTCTGATGGTTGCCGTTGTGATCATGGCCGAAACTCTTCTTGCAGAAAATAACTTTGCATTTAAAAATGATTACAAATTGAATGACCGACAGGAAATCCTTGCCTGTGCTGCCGGAAATATCTCTGCAGCTTTCGTTGGCTGCTGCCCGGTAAACGGAAGCATCTCCCGTACTTCCATGAACGAACAGTATGGAGGTTCTTCCCAGGCGGTCTCCCTTACAGCCGGAATCGTCATGGCAGTCCTTCTCTCAGGATTTACCGGTTTCATTGGCTATCTGCCGGTTCCGGTGCTCACAGCGATTGTCATCTCTGCCCTAATGGATGTCGTTGAAGTCCATCTCGCCGTCCGCCTGTACAAAGTCAGCCGTAATGAATTTTATATCTTTATGGCAGCCTGCATCAGTGTGCTGTTTCTCGGTACGATCTATGGCGTTGTCATCGGCATCCTGCTGTCTTTTACCGCTGTGATCCTCAAGGCCACCAACCCGCCGCGTTCTTTCCGTGGTATCATTCCCGGAAAGGAAGCATATTATGACCTGAAACGTAATCCGCATGCCTATCCGATCCGTCATGTTGTAATCTACCGCTTCAGTGAAAATCTCTTCTTTGCCAATATAAAGATCTTTCAGGAAGACCTGGAAAACAGTCTGAAAGATGATACGCAGGTCGTGATCGTCGATGCCGCATCTGTCAACTCGATCGATATCACTGCCGCTGACCGTCTGGAATCCATCGCTGCCAACATGCAAAAACGAGGGATTCGTTTTTATATCACAGAACATGCCTCCACATTGAATGACCAGATGCGTGCTCTCGGCATTGGACACCTTATCAAGGACGGATGTGTCCGTCGTACCATTCTTGCCGCACTAAACGATGCCGGTATCCAGAAACCTTATGATCTGGAAATCCCCGAAGCAGTCAAAAAACTGGCAGAACTTCGCAGTCAGGCACATCTTCCGGCAGAAGAAGAAAATACTCTCGAAGAATTTGCCTGGGCTTTTGGTAATGACACTGTTGAAGAGCTGGAAAAAGCCACACATCAGATCATTGAACATCTGCATCAGATGCCCGATGTCGAACGGCTCTCCGCAGAAGGTCTGCAGCAGCTTCTTGATAACTGGCATTCTCTTGGTGCACTAGATGAAGATGAGATCCTGCGCCGTATTGAATTACATATTGATGAGCTTCCACTGGAATTGCATAAAGATCATCGTCATATTCTTGACCTGATTGAAAAACGTCGTACACGCATACACGAAAAAATGCTGGAAGAGCACCCGGAACTTGCCGCCCGTCTGGAACAGAACCGCAAGCGTCTGGAGGAACGTCTGGAAAAGCAGAATCCGGAAGCTATGCGCAAATGGAAAGAATGGAAAAAGAGAGAGCACTGACGCTCTCTCTTATCTTATATAAACACCATCCATTCCCATATAGGCCCCTTCCGGGCAGGATTCCTGTGTTTTTTCTCTGCGCAGCTCTGCGACTGCCTCGTAATCACCATCCATCAGATGACTCAGAAGTTTTCTTGAAATTCCCAGGCATATCTTACGTTCATCCGGCTCTTTGTAATCTTCTGTAAAATACGGCAGATCCAATGATACCTCTGCATAAGTATCATAAAGTCTCAGATTACTGCTTTTATCCAGAAACAATTCACAGACCGGTTTATAATATGCCTTATAAAAATCTTCCTCGCTGAACTTCAGCTGTTCTCCTTCTGTATTTCCCTCCGGCTCTCTTAAGATTCCGCAAAGATAGCCATGATCATAATACGTCATACATACAGCTGCCGGATCCGGGCGTACACCATTCAATGTGCCGATTGCCTTCAGCTGATCTGCACCTTTTTTGAGTGCCTGTTCTCTGTAGTTACTTCCGCCCTTTGCCTCCCAGACATTCCAGCTCTGTGAAACCGGGCTATAACCAATCATCTCCGGTCTCCATTCACTTGCAAAGAAATCAATATATTCCCTGTGATCAGGTGTCTCAATCAGATTCAGATTGGTCAGATATTCAGAACCATATAATCTGTGGCTGATCATCTTTGTAAAAAACATACCCATATAATAGGAAATGACACTTTTTTCAGAGGAATCCAGATATGCGATCTTCTTGGACTTTTTTAACCGGTCGCCCTCCGTCTCCAGCGCTGTTTCCACCAGGAAAAGCTTATACAAAGTTTCCAGTCGTTTTTTCTCCGGAAAAGCTGCTGTCAGTCTCTGTATCGGCATACCACAGGTAAGAATCGCATGAAGCAGTTCTTTGTTGGTAAATTCCAGTTCTACGGTATTATTGGTCAAGCCGCTGTCGCTATAATGATTCTCCGTCTCCAGCGACATGGTATATGTTTTATCTTCTGTTAAAATCATGAGCCTTCTCCTTGCATTCTGCAAAAATATCTATATTATTATAGCATTTTATTCTTAACCTGTGCAATGGATTTTACAAAAAGAAACGGCTGATTTCTCTCGAAACCAACCGTAATGATTCTTTATTTCATGTAAGTATACAGCCACTGATAAACCTTTGCCTGTCTCGTCTTATATGTACCTACCTGATTTCCGTAATCTGATGCAAGTGCATTGTAAACATTGATCAGATTGTATGGTTTTTTTGTCTTGCCAAGAACTCTTGTCACAGCAGTATAACCGCCCTGATGACGGATATTAATAAACATGCCAACTGCCTGTACATCTGTTACTCCAAGATTGCGGACCTCTGATTCATATGCTGCAATCTGCTCATACATAAGCTGATCCTGGCATTTCTTTCCGGTATCGGAACTGATGATCTTTACAATGATACTCTGGTATTTTGTATCTTTGTATGTAGACCAGTTTTTGTTGCATACATCATTCCACAGTCCGTTGGATGTATCATATTTCTTCCATGCAGTATCTCCCATGGTCTGGTGGATTAGTTTGAGAAGTTTCTGAGCTTCTGTACCATACCACTGTCCTGCACCGATCGTGATCGCATGCTCCGCGCTGCTGTTTGTATATGCCCTGGTAAAATCTGCATAATCCTGTTTGCCGTAAACCTGTCCTCCGGTCTCTACTGCATAAAGGATCTTTTTCATGACATCTTTCTGTGCTGCGGTAAATTTCGAATTGCTGACAGATGTTCCTGCCGAATTGCTGTTGGAAGTATTTGCCGCCGGTGCTTTTGGTGTTGTAACCTGATTGCTCAGCTTCACTGCGGACATGTATTTCACTCCGCCGCCTTTTTTGTATGGACGCACCGTATATACATATTTTGTATTTGCACTTACCTTTGCATCTGCATAAGAAGACTGTGTCTTTGCAACATCTGCAACAACCGCCCAGCTTCCGTTAACTACTTTTCGGTAAATACGATATCCGTCTGAACGGGTATTCTTTTTCCAGGACACATTCACCTTACTGCTGGATGCAGCCTTAGCGGTCGTTGTTGTCGTTGCCGGACGGGTTGCTCCTGTGGCTGCCACATATTTGCTGTAAACATATTTGCCATTTTCCTTGCGATATGCACGGACAGCATACTGGTATGGCTTGCTGGATGTAAGTCCACGGTTCAGATAAGTAGTAGTGCCTGCCTTTACTGTTTTGATCCTTGTATATGATTTTTTGACTGATTCTCTTCGGTAGATCACATAACCCTGCGCAGAAGAAATTTTGTTCCATTCTATTCTGAGGGCAGTATTACTGGAAGCCTTTATCTTTGTCTTTACAGTTGCTGTTTTTATACTGGATGCCGCATGGACGGGGGTATCCGTCACCAGCACTGCACTCAGCATCAGAAACAATATAAATACCAGTGCGATGCTTCTTTTGTATCTGCCTGTCTTGCTCATTTAATCGTTCCTTTCTTAAACACGCCAAAGCCTTCATGTTGTATTTTAAGTAAGAATCAAAGAAAAAGCAAGTCTTTTTTTACATTTATTTTAAATTTGTTAAATTTGTCTTACGTCATTTTTCGTCTTTTCAATATCATTCTTCATCCAGCGTGCGGATTGCTTCCTGAAGCTGATTGTCTTCCGCATGCGTAATCTCTGTTTTATTCAGAAGCTCTGCTGCCAGTTTGACCTCTACATCCGGCTTAATCCCGGTCTTATTAATAGAATTTCCGTTTGGTGTATAATAATTGGAAATCGTCAGTTTGACCGCACTGCCGTCTTTTAACTGCTGCAGTTCCTGTACAACTCCCTTTCCATAAGTCGTAGTACCCACGATTTTTCCGATTCCATAGTCCTGCACCGCTCCCGCAAAAATTTCGGATGCACTGGCACTGCTTTCATTCACAAGAACCGCAAGCGGCATATCCAGCTTATTTTTGCCATCACAGGTTTCTTCCTCGCGATTGCCGTTTTTATCCTCCGTATATACGATCAGACCTTCCGGAAGGATTTCACGCAAAATCTCGCAGACAGATGTCAGCAGCCCTCCCGGATTATCTCTGAGATCAACTACCATTCTCTGCATCCCCTGTTCTTTGAGATCTGCAAAAGCCTCCCTGTACTGCTGTGCTGCCACCCCGGTAAACTGCGTGATCTGAATATAACCGGTCGTTTCGTCCAGCATCTCGCTGAACACTGCCGGAAGTTCCACGTCTGTAACTTTTACGGAAATCTCAAGTGGTTCTTCCTCATCTTCTCTCTGCACGGTCAGAACGATCTCTTTGTCCTTATTTTCCCGAATCAGGCTCACTACATCCGAAAGCTCCATATCTGTGACATCAGTCTCATCAATTGCAGTGACTACGTCTCCGGCGATCAGACCTGCTTCTTTGCCAGATCCGCCCTCATAGCACTCTGCGATCTGCACCCCGCCATTTTTATTCTTCTGTATGGAAACTCCGATTCCCACATAAGAGCCTTCTGTCGTTGCAGTCTCCTGTGCATATTCCTCCGCGGTATAATAGCGGGAATACACATCTCCAAGTCCATAGATCAATCCGGCATATATTCCCTCTGCCAGCTCATCTTCGTCAACCTCTCCCAGATATTTCTGATCGATCAGACTTTCCAGATACTCTACTTTCTTTACATGAGACGAATCTGCCAGTACTCCACTCCCTGTGTCCCTCTGTGCCAGCTGCAGTCCGCCAGCTGCCAGTGCCGTTACCAGTACCCCTGTTAAAATCCCTGTCATATATTCTTTATGTTTCATTTCAACTGCCTTTCTCATCATTTCCTTTTCTGTTGTTTTTTAATATAACATAAGCGGCACAGACTTTAAAGTCCATGCCGCTCTTTCTTATATCTGCTCATGCGAATTCAACGCTTTTGCCCTGGTATCTGTTATACTCTCAGGTGCTTTCTTGTTGTCAGTAAGCTTCCGATAAAACCGATTCCGATTCCAAGTGCCAGACCGACCGGAAGAAGGATCTGATAGATCTGCCATACCGGAATAAATGCAACCACACCTGTCAGAACGCTGAATTTATTTAAAATGTATTCCACTACTGTATTGTAAAGGAAATACAGTGCTGTCAGTGGGATTGCCGCACCGATCACGCCGAGTACCATACCTTCCAGAAGGAACGGCGCACGGACAAATGCATCTGTCGCACCAATGTATTTCATGATTCCAATCTCTTCCTTACGAACAGAAATACCTACAGAAACAGTATTGCTGATCAGGAAGATAGAAATGATCAGAAGAATCGCAATGATCACAATAGATGCATAGGAAACCAGTTTGTTAAAGCTTCCCAGTGTATTGGCTGCCTGCTCAGACTGATTTACTTCTCTTACATGATCCAGTCCCTGAATATAAGTTACCAGCTCTGTCTGTTTCTCAATCTGATTCAGATATACATGGTAGTTTGAAGAATTAACAAGCGGGTTATCATCCTTAAATCCCTCTGCCGCATCAGATCCCTGGAAATACTGATCTTTAAAATTCTGCCATGCCTGATCAGCAGACTCGAATTCAATTCTCTCTACTTCCGGACGTGCCTGAATCAGATTTCCGACTTCCTGCATCTGTTCTTCTGTTGTTCCTTCATCAAAAAATACCGTGACCGGTACTTCCTGTTCTACTTTATGTGCAATATTATCTACATTTGTTACAAGTGAGTAGAAAACGCCCACCAGAAAAATGCATGCTGCCATGGTCAGAATGGATGCAATGGAAAACATCCAGTTTCTTTTTATATTTTTGATACCCTGTTTGAGAGTATACCAGATTGTACTAGGCCTCATGATATCCTCCTTCTTTTTCATCGCTGACGATCACGCCGTCATGCATGGTAACAACTCGTTTCTTCATTGCATTTACGATTTCTTTGTTGTGCGTAACTACAAGAACAGTCGTACCACGTTCATTGATCTGTTCCAGAAGCTTCATGATCTCCTCAGAAGTTTTCGGGTCCAGATTTCCGGTAGGCTCATCTGCCAGCAAAATATCCGGGCGGTTTACCAGAGCTCTCGCAAGTGCCACTCTCTGCTGCTCACCACCGGAAAGTTCATCCGGAAAAGATTTGTATTTCTCAGCAAGCCCTACTTCCTGCAGTACTTCCGGAACACGTCTGCGGATCACTCGTGTCGGTCTTCCGATAACACGCTGTGCAAACGCTACGTTTTCATAGACATTACGGTCTTTCAGAAGACGGAAGTCCTGAAATACAACGCCAAGTTTACGACGATATTTTGCTACACGGCGATGTTTCATCTTCTCCAGTCGCTCCCCGCTGACAACCATCTGTCCGCTGGTACTGTCCAGTTCCTTCATCAGTAATTTGATCAGTGTGGATTTCCCTGATCCGCTGCTGCCGACTACAAATACAAATTCTCCTTTATCCACGTGCAAATTTGCATGGTTCACAGCCGGAAGGCCCTTGCCATACGATTTTGTCACATCAATCAGATCGATCATCGTTTCCATATTATCCTCCTCTGTCTCTATCCGGTTCAAACAAGTCTGTCTTTCTTTTTCAAAACAGCACTTCTTCGAACCCCATAAAAAATGCTGCCAGAGTCCCGGCAGCATTTCTTGCACACTTCCTGCATCCTGCGGTATGATTTATTAACATTTCGTAACAATGTTGTAACATATTTCATAGCGGAATGCAAGCATTTTTATTGAATTCACGAAATTTTCATATTAATACTCAAGTGTCTCCATGTACTTCATGTAGCGTACGACCATCAGTGCAATCTTAAATGTGATCGCATCTTCAAATACACGAAGATCGAGTCCGGTGCTCTTCTGAAGCTTATCCAGACGATATACCAGTGTATTTCTGTGGATGTAAAGCTGTCTGGATGTCTCAGATACATTCAGACTGTTCTCAAAGAACTTGTCGATCGTGACAAGCGTCTCCTCATCAAAATCATCCGGAGATTTATTCTCAAAGATTTCTTTGATGAACATTTTGCACAGCGGGATCGGAAGCTGATAGATCAGACGGCCAATACCAAGGGAGCTGTATGCAATGACATCTTTTTCAGCGAAAAAGATCTTACCGACATCCAGTGCCATCCTTGCTTCCTTGTAGGAACGTGAAACTTCTTTCAGTTCATTTACGATCGTACCGTATGCAATATGTGTCTCTTCATTCTGATTCAGACCAAGCGTATCCAGAATGGCATGCGCAAGCTTGTCCATCTCCGCATAACCTTCTCCGTCTTCCAGTTCCTTGACAATGATAATGCTCTTTTCATCGACTGCGGTAATAAAATCTTTGCTCTTGCCGCCAAAGAAGCTCTTTACGCTTTCCATGGAGCTGTGGTCTTTTTCCTGCTGAAGCTCCAGAATCATAACTACACGACGGACATCTGCATCAATGTGGAGTTTCTTTGCCCGATTATAAATATCTACCAGAAGCAGGTTATCAAGAAGAAGGTTCTTGATAAAACTGTCCTTGTCAAAACGCTCTTTGTATGCAACGATCAGATTCTGAATCTGGAATGCTGCAAGTTTTCCTACCATATAAGTATCTTCGTCGTCACCATGTGCAACCAGTATATATTCCAGCTGATAGTCATCACAGACTTTAAAATACTGGAAGCCCTTTACAAGCTGACTGTCTGCCTGGGACTCCACAAATGCCTGTATATCCCCTGGCTGAATTGAAAAGTCTGCAAACGTTGTTGCAAGCACCTTTCCCTCTGTGTCAATAATGCAGAATTCTGTTCTGGATATTTCTTTTAATCCCTCTAGTGTATTCTGTAGTACCTGATTTGATATCATCTGCTTACATCCCTTCCCGCTGCCTGCGTTTATTTCGCCTTTTTCCCCATAGCTTAGCTTCGTTAGTTGTTATTTTAATACAAAATCACCAAAAATAAAAGACCAAAACTTAATTTTTTTGCATTTTTTTGTGTATAATTCCTATTTTTCTATGAAACCTTCCCCATGAACCTCTCTCGCATCGCCCACAATAACAAATGCATTCTCATCAATTTCGTCAATTTTCTCCTTCAGCTGCACCAGTTCTTTCTTTCCAACCACACAGAACAGCATCAGTTTATCCTCTCCGGAATACATTCCTTTTGCAGAAATTCCTGTGATCCCACGATCCAGATCTTCCATGACCATCCTGGAAACTTCATCCGGCTTATCCGTAATAATGTAAACAGATTTTGAAAATTTCAAACCTTCAATAATTCCATCCGATACTTTGGTGACAAGAAAAACTGCAATGATCGCATAAAGTGCACGCTCCACGCCAAATACATACATACCGACAACTACAACTGCCCCGTCAATAAACTGCATGATCTGCGCAATGGAGTAATGTCTCAGGTAATTCTGCACAATGGCTGCAAGAAGATCTGTTCCTCCCGTCGTTCCTCCCCCAAGGAACACAAAACCGATACCAATACCCTGCAGAAGTCCACCATATAAAGCAACCAGAAGAAAGTCTCCGGACAGTTTCCATGCCGGAAGGACTGCCAGCCACACAGTCAGTGACAGATCTCCCAGAAGCGCTTTTTTGACAAATGGAACTCCCTTTATTTTTGCCGCGAGAAGAAATACCGGAACGTTTAAAACAAGGTTTGTTACCCAGAGTGGAATTCCATTTCCATATAAATTTTTTGTCCCTGCCTTGACCAGGATCGCGATACCGGAAAAACCTCCGGTTACCAGCCCTGCCGCATCAAAACAGGATGTAATTGCGGTTGCCATCAGAGCAGTTCCGACAATGATCAGCAGATATTCCATATACCATGGTTTTTTGCCCGTAATCTTCATAAGTTCTCCTTTCTAATCTCCTGTCGCTGTACTGTGATAAAGTATCCCTTAACCCAAAAGAACGGGAACAGCGTCTGTTTGCTGTTTCCCGTTCTTAGTGTGCCCTATTTGGAAGGCATATTTGCAAATTTAATAAAATGATAGCTCTCAACGATCTGGAAATATTTGATGATTCGCGGATACAGCGGTTCTGCCGCTTCCCCGAACTCTTCTTTCACCAGTGCTGCGATATCTGTGACAGTACGTTTCCCGTCGATCAGCGGCCAGATAAAAGTTCCCTGTGCATCCAGATGTACCTTCGTATATCGCGGTTTGTTGAATACATTCTGTGCAATCTTGTTGAACCAGCCTGTATTCTCCACATCCAGAATCACACGCCCCTTGATATCTTTATGCCAGTGAAGTTCTTCGGATTTCACCGGAATCAGATCCAGATAGTTGATATCCATATTTTGTTTTTTGCTTTTTTTATTCTGTTTTCTCATCAGGCTTTTTTCTTTTTCCATAAGGAGAATTTCAGCAGTGTCAGGATCATGATGATCATGAGAACAACACCACCAATGTTACCAAAGTTTACAACACCGGATACATCCAGGCTGATACCTGCAACTGCAAGAATAGCAAGTGCGATACCTACCAGACCTTCACCGGCGATCATACCGGCACAGTACAGCGTACCGTCTGTAACCTGATCGTTCTTTGTCTTTTCATCAACGTTCTTTCTGCCATCCATAAACATACGAACAACACCACCGATCATAATGGTTGCATTCAGGTAGATTGGAAGGTAGAGACCGATTGCGAATGGCATTACCGGAATTCTTAAGATTTCCATACCAAGTGCAAGGAATACACCGATGAATACAAGTGCCCATGGAAGGTTTCCTCCCATGATACCTTCAACGATCATTTTCATAAGACCAGCCTGTGGAGCCGGAACTTCTGCTCCGCCGTATCCCCATGCTGCATCCAGAAGATACAGAACACCACCGATTGCAAGACCGGAAGCAACAACACCGATCAGCTCACCGATCTGCTGTGTCTTAGGAGTTGCACCAAGAAGGAATCCTGTCTTAAGGTCCTGAGAAGTATCACCTGCGATAGCTGCAATGATACAGATTACAGAACCAATTGCGATAGCTGCTTTCATACCGTCGATTCCAGTCTGTCCGCTGCTTTTGATCACCATTGTGGAAATCAGGAGTGTAGCGATTGCCATACCGGAAACCGGGTTGTTGGAACTTCCGATCATACCTACCATACGGGAAGATACAGTTGCAAAGAAGAATCCAAAGATTACGATAAGGAGTGCTCCGAGCGGATTAACCGGGATAGCCGGTACTGCCCAGATGATCACTACCATTGCAACGATACCGATCAGGATGAAGTTCATCGGAAGGTCTCTGTCTGTTCTTGCAGTTCCCTTTACAGATCCGCCCTTCATGCTCTTCATGGAATCGCGGAATGTGCTGACGATCAGAGGCAGAGATTTGATCAGGGAAATAATACCACCGGTAGCAATTGCACCAGCACCGATGTATTTTACATATTTGCTCCAGATTGCTGCTGCTCCTCCTGCTGCATAGAGCTGAGAAATAGTCACACCCGGATCAGCCGGATACAGCCATGTGTCTGGTCCGAACAGGCAGATCATCGGGATGATCACGAGCCATCCAACGATAGAACCCACAAACATGAAAGATGCGATACGTGGTCCTACGATATAACCAACACCGAGAAGTGCCGGATATACTTCCATACCGATTTCACCCTTGAAGGATGTAAATGCTGCAGAAACGTCTGCCGGAATCACCTTCAGACCATCTACTACAAATTTGAATACTGCTGCAAGTCCCATACCTGAGAATACAGTAGATGCGTTAGCACCACCCTCTTCACCGGCAAGAAGTACGTCTGCACAGGCAGTTCCTTCCGGATAAAGCAGTGTTGCATGCTCTTTTACGATCAGAGCGTTACGAAGCGGTACCATGAAAAGCACACCAAGGATACCACCGCAAAGTGCGATCAGAGTGATCTCAACCAGGCTTGGTTTGTCACACAGACCTTCTTCTGCCCATAAAAAAAGAGCAGGCATTGTGAAAATAGCACCTGCTGCAAGTGATTCACCGGCGGAACCGATGGTCTGTACCAGGTTGCTCTCCAGAATGGAGTTTTTCTTCATGATGACACGGATAACACCCATAGAAATAACTGCTGCCGGAATAGATGCAGAAACAGTCATACCGACACGAAGTCCGAGGTATGCGTTTGCGGCACCGAATACGATAGCAAGGATGACACCCATGATCACTGATGTCACCGTCATTTCTGCTGTGACTTTTTCAGCAGGAATATACGGTTTGAACTCTTTGTTGTCGTTCATTGATTTCCTCTCCCTTGTTTTTATTGGTATATAAACCTAAGATTATTATAACCGACTCCGTGTAGATTATCAAGGGCGAGTTTATGAATTTTTTATATTTTCGTTCGTTTTATTTAACACTTTTTGGAAATATTGCACATTTTCGTCTATTATCCATCAATCTCCAGCTGTTTTGTCAGATATCGGCCAACAATTTTCGAAAAGTTCGCAATATCCCGGATGTACGCAAAATCCTTTCCAAAAATCTTTTTCTCTGTTGCCAGGTCTTTTTCTTCCCCTGCAAACACTCCCAGTACACTGACATCCAGATTACGGAGCCTGCGCACTTCTGTCGCGGTATCTGAAATTGCTGCTTTTCCCTGATACGGCTGAGGATTCTTTGCATTTGGACGGTTTACGATCACATCATACGGACGACCATCACTTAAGATGATCATGATCTTCTTTTCTTCTTCGCGCTGCAGAAGCTCATATCCTGCCGTCCGGATGGCAAGTCCGTCACGATTGTTGGAAGATGTCACGTAATTGAAGATATTTTCGTTTTCTGTCCGCGGATCGTCATATCTGCGGAACCGATGCATGATCGTATAATCCCAGAATGTACAGAAACTCATCACCCGGTGCGGGATATCGACATTGCTCAGTGCCTCACTGATGATATACGCCTGCAGTGCCACATCTCCCTGTCGTTTCATCTGTGATCCACTCGCATCTATCAGAACATCGACAACAAAATCCGACGCTTCGCCTTTCAGCTCCTGCTGAAACAGTTTTGCATCATTTGTCCGTCCGATCCGCCAGAGTCTGGAAGGAACGATCATCCCTCTGTCTGACAGTACCATCTGCGACTCGCTTCGAAGAACCAGTGACTTTCGCAGAGTCTCCGTCAGAACTGCAATATTGTGCTTGACGATCCGGTGTTTGTCATGATACAGCCAGACATTTTTATTTCTCAATCGTTTTGCATACTCATACTGGTAATTTCTTTTTGCCGGATTTTTCAGAATTCCCTCTGTAAAATACAGGCTGCAGTCACTGTGCACGCCCCTGCACATCTGATAATTGATCTTCTTTTCTTCTGCCTCGCTCAGATATGTTCTGCCGAAATTCAGTTCTACGTAAGTATAAGCCTTTTCCAGCATCTCCGGTGTAACAACTTTGACGGCACGCTTTTTCTGCCGCTTTTCTTCCATCTCTTCGGTAACTGCTGCATTTTCAAGTCCTGAAGCTGAATTCGTCAGCTGTTCGACATAACTTTCCAGAGCTTCTTCATACATTTCCTCTGAAAGAAAATCTTCCCACGAATACTCCGTAAGATCTTCCATTGTCACAGAAAGGACCTGCTCCAGGGTACCATGCTGAACAGGAAATGTTGGATCGATCAGAAGATTATAAAGCTCATCGATCACCCGGATCAGTTCCATCGTATCCTGACTCTCTCCTGCCCGTTCGATCAGATCCATAAACGGCTGCAGTTTTTGCTCCACATGATATTCACCGCCGGTCAGTCGTCTCCGAAGGGCTGCTACCCTGAGTCTGCCCGGAATGTCCCGCAGATCTGGCAGCTTTTCAAATTCCTGCTCAAGAATATCTTCTATACATTGCTTCTGCATATCACGGATTCCCGGGCGTTCCTCGCAGATCTTGTCCCCAATAGCTTCTTCGATACAGAGCTGTGCCACAAAGGTCAGCTCGTTCTCTCCTGCCTGAAGGAATATTTTTTTAACCAGATAAAGCCCGAGCATATCCTTATCATAATATCTGGCAAGTGCGCCCTGTTTGATTCCGTCATACAGGGCAATTGCCTTTGATCTGAGAAAAAGTGATACGTCAGGCTTCATATCCAGTTTATAATCACCGCTCACTGTCCATAACAGATTGCGGATCCTGTTTTCCAGTTCCAGACGATAATCGTCAATCTCAACCGGCTCTGCACTATGCTTCATATACATCATCCCTGGTCCAATTCGATGGAATTCTGGTGCTCACGACATCTTCTACGATTTCTTTTTCAAATACATCAAATGTTTTGTTTACAATTCCCATACGGACTGCCTTCGCCGGAGCAAGTCCGACATCAACGATCTTCATTGCTGCAAGCAGACCGCGAAGATCCAGTGCTTTCGTTGAAATCTCACTGTTCAGTGCCTTCAGCTGCAAATCCAGAAACAGTCCGACAAACTGTTCAATTGCGTGTTCTTTTGCCGTCGGAAACATCTGATGAAAAATAAATCCCAGCGTCTCTTCTGTCTGTGCCGGCATATCAATGACCAGAAATCTGGATACCAGTGCTTCATTCAGCTCCTTCGTGCCGGCGTAACCGTAATTCATCGTACCGATAAATCTCGCAGCCGGATGAAGGTCGATTTTATCATACCCCGGCACATCGATGGATCGTCTGTAGTCCAGAGTAGCATGAAGGACAGAAACCGCATCGTTTTTTGCCATGTTGATCTCGTCGAGAATTCCGAATCCTCCGTATTCTGCACAGCGGTAAATACTTCCCTTGCGAAGCTTTACCTCATTATCTTCAAATGTATCTGTTCCAATCAGATCACCACTGTTGGTGTTGACATGAAACGAAATATTATAGGACGGACGGTTAAAAATATATGCCAGATTCTCTGCCAGAATATTTTTGCCAGTTGCTTTCGGTCCGGTCAGAAGCAGATTCTGCCCCTGGAGAATACCTGCGATTGCCATCTCCAGAATCTCTTTTCCATAAAAAGGAATCGACGGTTTTATAATTCGGTTCTTTACTTCATCGGAAACAGGATATGCCTCCCTGAATTCTATAATTTTGTCTATGAAAGAGGAGCAGATACCCTGCTCCTCCAGAAATTTTAATTTTTCCACTTAAGTTACTCCTTTGAAGATCACACTTCAAAAATCAGATCGCCATAAGAAGGCATCGGCCACATTTCCTTATCAACCAGCATTTCCAGCTTGTCAACCGGTGTACGCAGTTCTTCCATCGCTTTTGTCACGATATCCTTGCAATATACAGCACGTTCTCTTCCCTCCGGAATCTGCGGAACTTTTGCCACCACTTCAGAAAGTTTCTTCATGGCTTCGCTTGTTTCCCTGAGAAGTGCAGAGCATTTCTCAAGGAGCTCTGTCTGTACACTTACATCGATCGGTCCTGCTGCCTTCACTGCATTGATAGAATCTGCCAGTACAGTCGTGTAGCGGATCACAGCCGGGATGATCTGTTTTGTCGCAATGTCGATCATGGTCTTTGCTTCAATGTTGACTGCTTTTGCATAGATCTCATACTGGATTTCTGCACGGGATTCCAGCTCAGTTTTTGTAAATACATGGAATTCCTCAAACAGTTTCACAGCTTTTTCGGTAGTAAGTGCCGGAATTGCATCTACCATGGACGGAAGGTTCGGGAGTCCGCGGCGTGCTGCTTCTTCTGCCCATTCCGGTGCATAACCATTGCCGTTGAATACGATACGCTGATGCTCGATCGCATATTCTTTGATCAGATCATGTACTGCCATATCGAAATCTTCGGCTGCTTCCAGACGGTCACATGCTTCTTTGAATGCTTCGGCTGCGATAGTATTCAGAACTACGTTGCACTCGGAGATAGAGTCTCTGGATCCAACCATACGGAATTCGAATTTATTTCCGGTAAACGCGAACGGTGAAGTACGGTTACGGTCCGTTGCATCCTTCATAAAGTCTGGCAGAGTCTTAACACCTGTCTCCAGAATGCTTCCTTTCTTGCTGTGTGTTGCAGTTCCTGTGCTGATGAGCTGATCCAGGACATCGCCAAGCTGCTCACCAAGAAATACGGAAATAACTGCCGGCGGAGCTTCATTACCTCCAAGTCTCTGATCATTTCCGACATCGGCTGCGGATTCACGGAGCAGATCTGCATGTGTATCAACTGCCTTCAGAATACAGGTCAGCACCAGAAGGAACTGAATATTCTCATGTGGTGTCTTGCCCGGATCCAGCAGGTTGATTCCGTCATCTGTAGTCAGGGACCAGTTGTTGTGTTTACCGGAACCGTTGACACCTGCAAACGGTTTCTCATGAAGCAGGCAGCGCATGCCATGACGGCTGGCTACTTTCTTAAGGATACGCATCATGATCTGGTTGTGGTCTGCTGCGATATTGACCGGTGCATAGATCGGTGCAAGCTCATGCTGTGCCGGTGCCACTTCATTGTGCTGTGTCTTGGCAGTCACACCCAGCTTCCAGCACTCTTCATTTACTTCTTTCATATAAGCAGAGATTCTCTGGCGGATGGTTCCAAGATAATGGTCATCCATCTCCTGTCCTTTCGGCGGCATAGCTCCAAACAGTGTTCTGCCTGTATATGTAAGGTCTTTTCTCTGCAGCCATTTTTCTTTGTCAACAAGGAAATACTCCTGCTCTGCCCCAACAGACGGAGTCACCTTCTTTGATGTTGTATTTCCAAAAAGTCTGAGAAGACGTAAGGACTGTGTATTGATTGCTTCCATAGAACGAAGAAGCGGGGTCTTCTGATCCAGTGCCTCTCCTGTATAAGAACAGAATGCGGTCGGGATGCACAGAGTGCCGCCGGCTGCATCATGACGTACAAATGCCGGTGAAGTACAGTCCCACGCTGTATAACCTCTCGCCTCAAAGGTTGCGCGAAGGCCACCGGACGGGAAAGAGGACGCATCGGACTCACCTTTGATCAGCTCTTTGCCGGAAAAGCTCATCAGAACCTTGCCATTTTCCTTCGGAGCAGTGATAAATGCATCATGTTTTTCCGCGGTTACTCCTGTCAGCGGCTGAAACCAGTGGCTGTAATGTGTCGCTCCTTTTTCGATTGCCCATTCTTTCATCTCATGAGCAACGACATCTGCTACTTCCAGAGAGAGTTCTTTCCCCTCTTCTATGGTCTTTTTCAGCTCTTTGTATACTTTTTTCGGAAGTCTTTCTTCCATGACAGCATCATTGAATACATCGCATCCGAAAAGTTCTGTTACATTCACGTAGTCTGACATCTTCTATCTCCTTTAGTTCTCGTTTATAGTTCCTGTTCACTCTATTCACAGCAGCTATCCTGTGAACAGTTACCATTTATACTTTGCTGTGTGTCTCATTTCAGTCTTTATTTTTCGTGCTTTTTAAATAAAGATTCAGGGCTTTGTGACGATTTTCGATTTCTACATAGCTCTGGTTCCCGCCAAATTCTCCATCCAGAGTCCAGGGCACATCCTCATCCGTCTCTATCGTAAGCTTCTTTGATTTGAACGAATAGATCATATCCGTATTATCCTCTGCGATCACCAGTGCAGTCATGATCTCCTGAAGCTGCAGCGGATTCTTCGGATGCCTGATGAGTGTTACCTCAAAAAGCCCGTCATTCATATCTACATTTTTGCCTGTAAGATTCTTAAAACCACCTACAGATCTGGAATTCGTGATCATCCCCACAATAAAATCATCTTCCACCTGAAGTTCCTCGGAAGTTACTTTCATATGGTAAGATTTAATATCAAAAAGGCGCTTGACTCCTTCCAGCACATATGCCAGATGCCCAAGAACATTCTTCAGATCCTGGTCTGTCTCATAGGATACATCGGTAAACAGTCCAAATGCAGCCACATAGGCAAATGTCTGGTCGTTGAATCTGCCGATATCACAGTGATACAACTGCTCTTCCATGATCATCTCCGCAGCCTTAACCATGCTTTTCGGCATAAAAAGACTGTTTGCAAAATCATTGGTGCTTCCTGCCGGAATATATCCGATCGGTACATTACTGTTTTTCTCTGTAATTCCGGTAACGACCTCATCCAGAGTGCCGTCGCCTCCGCTGCATACAATCAGGTCTACCGCATCTGCATATTCTTTTGCTTTTTCATATGCGTCTCTCGGCGCCTGTGTCGCACGGATAATGACCTCATAATCATGACTGCTGAATATATCAACAATATCCAGTAAATGCATCTTGATCCTGCCTTTTCCTGCTTTGGGGTTAAAAACAAAGAGCATTTTCTTTGCCACGGTCTGATGTCTCCTTTCTTTGATTTATTACGCAATGTATATCATACAACAAAATATTGCAAATTCCTAGATGCAAATTTTTCTGTTGGTTCTGCCAAAATTTTTGGACAACGCGGAGCGTTTTTTGCGTTATTGGAAGATTACGGAGTAATTTCCTATAACGCAAAAAATCCTCTGCGAATACAGAGGATCTGAAGTAGCGAGAGGGGGATTCGAACCCTCGACACCACGGGTATGAACCGTGTGCTCTAGCCAACTGAGCTATCTCGCCATATGCAATTATATAGATAAAAAAAGTAGCGAGAGGGGGATTCGAACCCTCGACACCACGGGTATGAACCGTGTGCTCTAGCCAACTGAGCTATCTCGCCATATTGAATGGGACCTATAGGGCTCGAACCTATGACCCTCTGCTTGTAAGGCAGATGCTCTCCCAGCTGAGCTAAGATCCCATTTATATCTGTCACACTGACCGGCTCTCATAAACCGCTCTCGCAACCGACTTCGTTAGTATACTATGTCTTTCGCAAAGTGTCAACACTTTTTTTAATTATTTTTAAAATTTTATTTTGTTTACAAATTTCCGACAATTTTGTCCTTCAAAATCGCCAGAATCTCTCTGGGAATATAGAGCAGAAGTCTCCATGAGCGATAGCGCGATGGAACCGGATAAATCCTGCGGCAGCCACACTTTCTGCCAATCAGCACGCCTCTGAGCACATGAAAATTATTTGTCACCACTCCTATGGATGGTTCTGTACTTCCAATCAGCTCCAGGCTGAAATCCAGATTTTCTTTGGTATTCGTTGATCGTTCTTCCTTTATCAGACGTTCTTTATCAATCCCGTGTTCTGTCAGATACCGGTACATGGCCTCCGCTTCACTGATCCGCTCCCCGGTTCCCCGTCCTCCGGAAAGCACAGCTCTTGTTTCAGGATTTTTTTCAAGATACAGCAAAGCCCTCCTGGTTCGTTCCAGAAGGGCTAATGTCATTCTTGTTCCATCTACATGGGCACCAAGTACGATAATATATTCCAGATTCTGTCTGGCTTTCATTATTTACCGCAGCAGTGTTTGTATTTCTTACCACTTCCGCACGGACAAGGATCGTTACGGCCAATTTTGTGTGGTTTTACTACAGTACCGGACTTTTTCTGTTCCATGTAGAGCTCTTTACGTTTTTCTTCGGTAAAAATCTCATCCCACTGTGGAAGCTGATACAGCCAGTCTGCTTTTGCATCAACCATGTTCTTGTAAAGAAGCTCTTTGTCAAATGCAAGTGTGACTTTGGTGTTTTCATCCATAGTCTCGATCGGGTTCGGAATCTTAAGGCTGTCGTTGATACCATCCAGGAATCCAACCATAGTCAGGACTTCCTGTCCGTATTTTTCTGCCAGTTCTTTAACTGTGCCGCTTACTACTTCATCCGGATTGGAAAGAAGCTGCTCATAAATTCCTTTTTCGATATTAAAATAGTTTGCCCAGAATCTCTGAAGCTGATTGCGGTCTGCCTGCTGATTGTAGGCAATTTCACGCCACTGCTCTAAGATTGTTTTATCACTCATTGTTTCATCCTCTTTTCAAAAATTTTGCCTGTGCCCCATTATACCATCTTTCTTCCCAAAACACAAATCATATTCCTATAATTTTTGTGAAAATTGTGTATAGATAGTAAGAAACCGGTCATACTACAAATGTTCCCTTAAGACTTTCCCTCAAAGTTCTTGTGGAAACAGCCTGCGAAAGATAATTTGAGAAAGGTAACTGTTTCCTGCATTCACAGCCACAACATGTTAAAACAGTTACCGGGAAAAACTTATATCCTCCCCTTACGAAGTCTCAGGACTGACGCATGGACGCGGTTCTGGGGCTTTTCTCGTTTTTATTTTACTCCCATTTTTTCCAGTTCCGCCGCGGCCTGCTTAAAATTCTTAAAACAGATCGTGCGAATTCCCAGATTCTCTGCACCCTTGCAGTTTACTTCTCTGTCATCAATAAAAACACATTCCTCTGGTTTCAGCTGATATTTATCCAGCAGCGTCCGGTAGATTTCCGCCTCCGGCTTCAGCTGTCTGACATCACAGGAAAACACATCTCCATCCATATATTTACGAAACGGCATTTCTTTTTGTGTTCTGTCCAGCATGTACTTACTGTAATTAGAAAGAATGTACAGATGATATCCCTGACTTTTGAGATATTTCGTCCAGGTCTCTGCATACGGCATTCTGTGGATCGTCTTTGGTGTATCCTTCATGACTCTGGCGATGTCCTCTGCATACTCTGGATCCAGTTCCTGGCACTGGCGGACATATGTTTCCTCGTCATAAACGCCTCTGTCACGCTCATCCCACACCGGTCCCTGAAATGTTGCTTTTGCAATTCGGTCACGTTTTTCTTTTTCGAAACCAAAACTGTCCAGATATGTCTGCCAGTTAAATTCAACCAGCACCAGTCCTACATCAAAAATCACATTTTTTATCATTCCTGCTGCCCCCTGCTCTTCTTTTTTCCTGTTCAGATATTTAAACAGCATTAAGATCACATAACACATGACTGCAACAAACATCACTGTAAAAAGTGATGCCATAAATTCCTTCTGTGAAAAGTCTCCCTTCAATGCAAAATACATCGGAAGGCAGAAAATTGCCAGAAGCGCGATCACTGCAATGATCGCCGCATATTTTTTCCAGTTTTTCATAATTTCCTCTTTATTAAGCAAATGCGCCGGAGCGAACTCCGGCGCGTCATATGCTCATACTTATTTATTTCTGTAAATGATATCGTTTCTTCCTGGTCCGTTGGAAACCATTGTGATCGGGAATCCAATCTGTTTCTCAATAAATTCCACATATTTGCGGCAGTTTTCCGGAAGATCTTCGTATTTTTTGATTCCACGGATATCTGTTTTCCATCCCGGAAGCACTTCCAGAACCGGTTTTGCTTTCTCAAGAAGACCTGTTGTCGGGAATTCTGTAGTGACTTTGCCGTCAATCTCATAGCCCGTGCATACCGGAATCTCATCAAGGTATCCAAGTACATCAAGTACAGTAAATGCAACATCTGTCGTTCCCTGCATACGGCAGCCGTATTTGGAAGCTACACAGTCGAACCATCCCATACGTCTCGGACGTCCGGTTGTTGCACCGTATTCGCCGCCGTCTCCGCCTCTTCTTCTGAGCTCATCAGCTTCTTCTCCGAAGATTTCAGAAACAAAAGCGCCTGCGCCTACTGCACTGGAGTAAGCTTTGCATACAGTGATGACTTTTTTGATCTCATATGGAGGTACACCTGCACCGATTGCTCCATAAGCAGCCAGTGTGGAAGATGATGTAACCATCGGATAGATTCCGTGATCCGGATCTTTCAGGGAACCAAGCTGTCCCTCAAGCAGGATTTCCCTGCCTTCTTTTAATGCATTCCACAGGAACAGAGATACATCTCCGACATATGGAGCAACCATTTCTTTGTATTTCATCAGTTCTGCAAAGATTTCATCCGGATCAAGAAGCGGTTTGTGATACAGATGCTCCAGAAGGATGTTCTTTGTCTCAACAACACGCTCTACTTTTTCTCTCAGAGAATCATCGTGAAACAGTTCATTTACCTGGAAACCGATTTTTGCATATTTGTCTGAATAGAACGGAGCAATGCCTGATTTGGTGGATCCAAAGGATTTGCCACCCAGACGCTCTTCTTCATACTGGTCAAACAGAATATGATATGGCATCACGATCTGTGCTCTGTCAGAGATCATGATCTTCGGAGCCGGAACTCCTCTTGAAACCACTTCATTATATTCTTTGAAAAATACCGGAATATTCAGAGCGACACCGTTTCCGATCACGCTTGTTGTATGATTATAGAATACACCAGACGGAAGTGTATGCAGTGCAAATTTACCATAATCATTAACGATGGTATGACCTGCATTTGCTCCTCCCTGGAATCTTACGATAATATCAGCTTCCTGAGCGAGCATGTCAGTAATCTTACCTTTACCTTCATCTCCCCAGTTTGCTCCAACTACTGCTTTGATCATAACACATTATCCTCCTCGTGTTTTATACGTTTATCTCTGCGGTCATACCCAGCATGTCTTTGTGTGCATCCAGAACCGGCTGTACAGTCTTCTCAATAAATGTCGCTGTCTGTTCTTTTGCTCTTCCGACATATCTGGACGGTTCCATGGATTTACGCAGTTCATCAATTGTCAGATTGAATGCAGGGTCCGCTGCGATTCTCTCCAGAAGGTCATTGTCTTTACCTTCAACTTTGACAGTACGTCCTGCTTCCATGGAAAGTTCTCGGATACGTTCATGAAGTTCCTGGCGGTCTCCGCCGGTTTTTACAGCATCCATCATAATATTCTCTGTTGCCATGAATGGAAGCTCCGCCATCATATGTTTCTCAATAACTTTCGGATATACGACCAGTCCGTCTACAACGTTCAGGCACAGATCCAGAATACCGTCGATTGCAAGGAAGCCCTCCGGAATGCTAAGTCGCTTGTTTGCAGAATCGTCCAGTGTTCTTTCAAACCACTGTGTTGCAGAAGTGATTGCCGGATTTAATGCATCCACCATCACATATCTGGAAAGTGATGCGATACGTT
The DNA here is from genome assembly GCF_018918125.1 of Blautia sp. MSJ-19. Classification (GTDB taxonomy): domain Bacteria; phylum Bacillota; class Clostridia; order Lachnospirales; family Lachnospiraceae; genus Blautia_A. Next base: position 31,832 of record NZ_JAHLQA010000002.1, on the reverse strand, counting down.
CACTTCTCATAGGATTTCTCTTGTAAGCCATTGCAGAGGAACCGATCTGAGATTTTTCGAATGGTTCTTCTACTTCTTTGAGGTGCTGCAGAAGGCGGATATCATTGGACATCTTGTGTGCACTTGCTGCAATTCCTGCAAGAACATTCAGTACTCTTGTGTCAACTTTACGGGAATAAGTCTGTCCGGATACCGGATAACAGTTCTTGAAGCCCATCTTTTCAGCGATCATCGGATCGATCTTGTCGATCGTCTCCTGGTCTCCTTCGAAGAGTTCCAGGAAACTTGCCTGTGTTCCTGTAGTTCCCTTGGAGCCAAGAAGCTTCAGAGTTCCCATTACATATTCCAGATCTTCCAGATCCATCAGGAATTCCTGTGTCCAGAGAGTCGCACGCTTACCAACTGTAGTCGGCTGTGCAGGCTGGAAATGTGTAAATGCAAGAGTCGGCTGCTCTTTGTATTTATCTGCGAATTTGGAGAGTTCTGCAATTACGTTCACCAGTTTCTTCTGAACCAGTTTCAAAGCCTCCGCCATAACGATGATATCTGTGTTGTCACCAACGTAGCAGGATGTTGCTCCCAGATGGATGATTCCTTTTGCCTTCGGACACTGTACTCCATATGCATACACATGGGACATAACGTCATGACGTACCTGACGTTCTCTTTCTTTTGCCACATCATAGTTGATATCATCCTTGTGAGCTTTCAGTTCATCAATCTGCTCCTGGGTGATGTTCAGGCCAAGCTCTTTTTCTGTTTCAGCCAGAGCGATCCACAATCTTCTCCAGGTGCGAAATTTCATATCCGGAGAAAAAATGTACTGCATTTCCTTGCTGGCATAACGCTCTGAAAGGGGACTTACGTATCTGTCTGTACTCATGTATTTACTCCTATCATCTCACTCGATTAACCGCAGGGGTAACTGCGGTTGATCGGATTTCCTATCTTTACGCAGAAATTATATAACATCGCATGATTAAAAGCAATCCTTTTATTCTTCTCCCTGATGAAATTTGCCAAGGAATTCCTTTATTCGTGCATTACTTGAGGAAAATACTTCCTGCGGGGTACCCTCCACTGCGATCACGCCTTTGTCCATAAAAATAACTCTGTCTGAAATATCACGGGCAAAGTTCATCTCATGCGTAACGATCACCATTGTGATATGCAGATCTGCCAGAGAACGAATGACTCTCAGCACTTCTCCTGTCAGTTCCGGATCCAGTGCAGAAGTCGGCTCATCAAAAAACAGGATCTTCGGATTCAGTGCAAGTGCCCTCGCGATCGCAACACGCTGGCACTGTCCGCCGGACAACTGATACGGATAAGCATCTTCTTTATCAGACAGCCCCATCTTGGCCAGGAGGTCTCTCGCCTCTTTATAAACTTCATCTTTGTTTCTTTTCTGCACATGGATCGGTGCATCTGTGATATTCTTCATGACTGTATAATGTGGAAACAGATTAAAGTTCTGAAAAACGAGTCCGAAGCAGGACTGAATTTCTTTCAGTTTTGCCTTATTCGGCAGACAGACTTTGCCATTTTCGGTCCAGACTGTCCTATCTCCCATATAGCTGACTTCACCATCGTCAATCAGAGTCAGCAGCGTAGCACAGCGAAGAAGCGTCGATTTTCCCGAACCAGAAGATCCGATGATTGAAACGACTTCTCCCTCATTTACATGAATCGATACATCTTTCAGCACCTGAAGACCATCGAATTCTTTTTTGATATGATTCATTTCCAGAAGACTTGTACTCAAAGCATTTCCTCCTAACGATAGTAATTCAGTTTCTTTTCAAACCATTCCATTACCCATGCAACTACAAAATTAAAGATATAGTAGAAGACTCCTGCGATCACAAACGGGATTACCGTTGTCTGTGCCGCTGCGATCTGTTTTGCCAGGGCAAACATTTCAATATAGGAAACAGAATAAACAAGCGATGTATCCTTTACAAGAGTGATAACTTCATTTGTCACAGACGGAAGAACGATCTTCACAACCTGTGGCAATACGATCTTGAAAAATGTCTGACTCTTGTTATACCCCAGAAGCTGTGCAGCCTCATACTGTCCCACCGGAATGGATTCAATTCCGGAACGATAGATTTCTGCAAAATATGCCGCATAGTTCAGGGAACATCCCAGAATGATCGCAGTAAACTTATAATTTCCAATATTCATCCCCCACAGATAGAACGGTCCAAAATACCACAGCAGCAACTGCAGCATCAGCGGAGTTCCTCTCATAATGGAAATATAAGCCTTGACGAGCCAGCTTAATGGTTTGAAGCGGCTTACACGTCCAAAATATACCACCATGCCAAGTGGCAGAGAAAATAACAGGGTCAGAAAAAAGATCAGCAGTGTCTGGCCAAACCCCGTGGTAAGCTGTTGTAACATTACCTGAAAACTCATGTACTCTCCTCCATAAACCTACAAGAGGGATGCCACCCGGAAAACCGGGAAGCATCCCATTCTGTATTCGTATTTTATGTATTACTTATTTTTCTTCTGCTGTATCTGTTGTCTCTGCTGCTTCTTCTGCAGTATCATCTGCGGCTGCATCGTCAGAAGCTTTCAGTGTGACCATATCAGCAATTTCATATTTGTCAGCAAGCTCAGCAACCGTTCCGTCATCAGCAAGTTTCTGAAGATCTGCATTTACGATATCGCAAAGTTCATCATTGCCTTTCTTGAATCCGATCGCATACTGTTCTGTATTCAGAGTTTCATCAAGGATCTTGAATCCCTCTCCTCTGGAATTCAGCTGATACTTGGCAACTCCGATATCAATTGCCAGCGCATCCAGAGCGCCTGCCTGCAGTTCTGTAAATGCAGTGTTATAATCTGCAAATTCATTCAGTGCTCCAAAAGTATCTGCCAGCTCTTTCTGTCCGCCTTCTTCTTCACTCTGAAGAAGATCCAGTGCTGCGGAAGCTGCCTGTACACCAACCGTCTTACCTGCAAGATCTGTCAGTTTTTCGATTCCGGAAGTTTCGGAAACAACGATTACCTGGCTGTTATCTACATATGGTTCTGAAAATGTATAATCATCTTCTCTTCCGTTCATGGTAAATCCATTCCAGATACAGTCAATGGATCCTGAATTCAGTTCCATATCTTTTGAATCCCAGTTGATCGGTTTTTTCTCCAGTTCCCAGCCTTCCAGGTCACATACTGCCTGTGCCAGTTCCAGGTCAAAGCCTGTATATTCTCCGTTTTCGTCCATATATCCATATGGCGGATATTCTGCATCAAATCCAACTACCAGAGTTTTATCTTCTACTCCCGCCTGCACGCTGACTGCAGACACCATTCCCAGTGCCATTGCTGCTGCCATAAATACTGCAACTGTTTTTTTCTTCATCACTCTATCTCCCTTAACAATATTTTTATCTTTTAGCACGTAGTCACTCTACTTCGTGAAAGTATTGATATCGTAACATACCCGCCTGAACCTGTCAAGAGAATTTTCAGATGTACGACAGATATCGTTCCTGTCGCTTAACTGTTCACATTCACCCTGCCTCAGTTACATCTGGTCCTTGTGATGCAGTACCGTCACACTGCGCGGCGGAAGATACAGATTCAGTGCACCAGCCCTGGACAGCACCTGTTTCTGGTGTGCTGTATAGCCTTCCTGAGAAGACTGTATCAATCTTGTGAAAACAGCTTCTTCCAGACGGCTGATTCCCGCCTGCCATACTTCCAGCATGACTTCTCTGCCTTCATCACGGTTGTTCAGGATCACGATCATCTGCTCTGTATGAGAAAATCTCGCATAACAGAGACCCTGATAATCATTCCAGAGGAATTTCAGCGAACCATTTCTGAGCATTTTGTATTTTTTGTGGATGGCGATCATTTCTTTGTAAAAATTCAGAAGTTCCATGTTTTCATTGCCCCACGGATATGTTCTCCGGTTATCCGGATCTGTAAATCCACAGACACCGGCTTCATCTCCATAATACAGTGTCGGTGCTCCCGGCCATGTCATCTGAATCCCGATTGCCTCACGCATGATCGCCGTATTGATATTTTCGGACGCCGCCTGTGCCCCTGCATAGGAAACACGCCCAACTCTCCTGTTCGTTCTGGTAAGGAATCTGGAATGATCATGATTGGACAGCTCATTCATCGCCGTATGCAGAGATGACATATGCAGGGAGCGCATATGTGTCTTCATCGCTCCAATAAATGCCTCACTGTTTCCATAGAGGTCTTCCCGATACTCATCGCTGTGCTTTTCCATTCCTGTCAGAAACCAGGTGACCGGCTCCATAAACGCATCATAGTTCATGACGGAATCCCATTCATCGCCCTGAAGCCATCCCTCCGGACTTCCATAATGCTCTGCCAGGATCAGTGCTTCCGGATTTGCTTCCTTGACCGCCTTACGAAAATCTTTCCAGAACTGATGATTAAACTCATTGCTGTGGCCCAGATCTGCTGCCACATCCAGTCTCCATCCATCCACATTATACGGTGCAGACACCCATTTCTGTGCCACACGCAGCACATAATCATAAAGTTCCCTTGATCCCTCATAATTCAGTTTTGGAAGTGTATCATGCGTCCACCACCCATCATAAGAGGGATTGTATGGCCATCGATTCTGATCATGAAAATCAAAAAAGTAGCGGTATGGACTGTCTGCAGAGATATAAGCTCCCGGTGCATATCCTTCCTGGCCTTCATAGATCCGTTCCCTGTCCATCCATTTATTAAACGAACCACAGTGATTGAACACTCCATCAAGGATGATCTTCATGCCACGCTTGTGCAGCTCTTCTACCAGCTCTGCAAAAAGCTGGTTGCTGGCCTCCAGATTTCTTTTGTCTGTCACACGTCGGATATACTTCGCCGCATGCGTATTGTCCCGGTCTCCCGGGGAAAGCAGTCCATCACAGTCCTCTACGATCTTTCCGTAATGTGGATCTACATAATCATAATCCTGACAGTCATATTTATGATTACTCGGTGAAACAAAGATTGGATTCAGATAGAGCACTTCCACGCCAAGTTCCTCAAAATAATCCAGCTTGTCAATGATTCCCTGCAGGTCTCCACCATAAAATTCCCTGACACCCATGACTGCCGGTGTCTTGGACCAGTCTGTAACTTTCTCACTGTGTTCCCCGATATACGTATATTCATGGCTTTCTACGTCATTCGACGGATCCCCGTTACGAAAACGATCCACAAATATCTGATACATAACAGCACCCTTTGCCCAATCCGGAGTATGGTAATCCGGATAGATCTCAAACTGTGCCCATTCCTGCAATTCTGAACAGACGCCCTGTTCCGTATAATAACACGTCACCCATCCATACTGTATTTCAAAATGATAGCGGAACACCTCAGCCGGCATCATGATCTTTGTTCCATAATAATCAAAACCTTTTGCGGTTTTGTATACTTTCATTTTATAACGTTGCTCTCCTGATATAAGATACACAGCATCTACATTGTTCTTCTGGGTTCTGAAGCTGATCATTACCTTTTCACCACTTCTGGGTTCAGTAGGATTTCTGTAATATCTGGTTCCATCGCTGAAAAGAGCATCTTTGTTCAGCACCGGACGCATATTCAGAATATACTGCATTTTTCTGGTAATATCTTCATTTCCCTGTTTCATAATTCAATCCCCTTTGTATTTTAGCATATGTATATTTTAGTCTAAACTCCACCTGGACACAATATAAAAACCACCGAAAACAATGCCTCCATTCCGTTATTTTTTTGCAAAGTAAAAAAGACAGCGGGATAAGCTGTCTTTTTTGGAGAAGGTATTTCTTCTTATGGGGTGTAGCAAAAACTATATAATGTATTGGGGGGTTTTTACGGTTATTATAGTACCATGACTTCCCCCAAAAGTGTGCACAAACTTCACAAATTTTGATGTCTGTTTTTGTATACTTTGTATATCTTATTCTTGAGTCATTTCATTTTCTGATGTAAAAAGTGCCTCAAATTCATCTCTCTGAATCTTTTCCTTCTCTAAAAGCAGTGCAGCACACTTATGAAGGACATCCATATGCTGAGAAATGATCTTTCTGGCATCCTCATGGCACCGGTCAATAATACCATGAACTTCTGCATCAATTTCTTTTGCCACTTCTTCACTGTAGCTTCTGGTATGTGCCAGATCACGGCCGATAAATACTTCATCTCCGTCATCGCCATAGGTGATCAGTCCAAGTTTGTCTGACATACCATACTGCATCACCATCGCACGCGCTGTGCTGGTTGCCCTCTTGATGTCATTCGAAGCACCTGTGGTAATATCGCCAAAGATGATCTCCTCAGCAACGCGTCCGCCCAGAAGAGTGGTAATATCCTGAAGCATCTTGCCCTTGGTGTTAAACATCTCATCGTTTTCAGGAAGCGGCATCGTATATCCGGCAGCTCCCATTCCGGTTGGAATAATGGAAATCGTATATACCGGGTCCATATCCGGAAGCACATGGAAAAGGATCGCATGTCCGGCTTCATGATAGGCTGTGATTTTCTTTTCTTTTTCGGAGATGACTTTGCTTCGCTTTTCTGCTCCGATGCCAACTTTGATAAACGCATGTTTGATATCCAGCTGTGTGATATAACTGCGTCCGGATCTGGCCGCCATGATCGCAGCTTCATTCAAAAGATTCTCAAGATCCGCCCCGGTAAATCCGGCTGTTGTCTGTGCGATCTGTGCAAGATCCACATCCTCTCCAAGCGGCTTGTCTTTCGCATGGACTCTGAGGATTTCTTCTCTTCCCTTGACATCCGGACGACCTACAGCGACTTTACGGTCAAAACGACCCGGTCTCAAAATTGCCGGATCCAGAATGTCTACACGGTTGGTAGCTGCCATCACAATGATTCCCTCATTCACGCCGAAACCATCCATCTCTACAAGAAGCTGGTTCAGTGTCTGCTCTCTCTCATCATGTCCACCGCCCATTCCGGTTCCTCGCTGCCTTGCTACCGCATCGATCTCATCAATAAATATAATACATGGTGCATGCTTCTTTCCTTCTTCAAACAGATCTCTCACACGGGATGCACCAACACCGACAAACATCTCCACAAAATCAGAACCGGAAATTGAGAAAAACGGAACTCCCGCTTCTCCGGCAACTGCTTTTGCAAGAAGTGTTTTTCCTGTTCCAGGAGGTCCTACAAGGATCACTCCCTTAGGGATTCTCGCTCCAACATTGGTATATTTCTGCGGAGCTTTCAGGAAATCCACAACTTCTACCAGGTCTTCTTTTTCTTCCTGCAGACCTGCCACATTATCAAATGTGACCTTTTTGTCATCCGGCAGCATCATCCTTGCGCGGCTCTTGCCAAAATTCATCATCTTGGCATTTCCACCGCCACCGGACATCTGTCGGTTCATCATCATAAACAGGAAAATTACCAGTGCCCCTGTGAGCAGAACCGGAAGAAGTGTCGTCATGAACACACTTTCCTGCGGCACATCCTGGATTTCCGGATAGATACCATAGCTTTCCAGCATTTCCTGTGCCTCTTTAACATCTGTCACATAAACTCTCTTCTGGCCCTCTCCTGTAATGTCTGCCACAACTGAGCCAGTCGGAACCTGTCTGTTCTGATAAATTTTTGCAGAAGTCACCTTGCCATCCTCTGCTGCCTGTTTCATGGTTTCCATTGAGTAATTACTCTGTGATACTACCTGATTGTTCAGATAAAAATATCCCGCAACCAGCATCACGATCAATACAAGATACAGGCCAATTCTGCCTGACTGTTTATTCACCTGCCAAATTCTCCTTTCAATCCTCGTTTAATTCCACTACCCCGATAAATGGAAGGTTTCTGTATTTCTGTGCATAGTCCAGACCATATCCGACAACAAATTCATCCGGAATATTAAAGCAGCAGTAATCTACCTTTACATCTTTAACTCTGCGTTCCGGTTTGTCCAGCAAAGTACAAAGTCGGATACTGTTCGGATTTCTTCCTTTCAGGATTTCGATCAGATAGCTGAGTGTTCTTCCGGAGTCAATAATATCCTCTACGATCAGAACATCCTTACCGATGAGTGGCTGATCCAGGTCTTTGACGATCTTTACAACTCCGCTTGATTTTGTGTCATCTCCATAACTGGATACAGACATAAAGTCCAGGGATACCGGAACTGTGATTCTTTTTGCCAGTTCACAGGTAAAGAATACGCCACCCTTCAGGACGCAGATCAGATGGATTTCTTTTCCTGCATAATCTTTGCTGATCTGTGCTGCGATCTTTTTGATTCTCGCGTCTACTTCCTCTTCACTCAGTAAAACTTTGATTTTTTCACTCATTGTACGTTTCCTCCTTGGTATGTGATCTCCAATACCCTTCCTGTCCAGGAAGTGATTTTGTAACGCTCATTGATTCTTCCGCCTACGATCCACAGGATCTCGTCTCCTGCCGCGACCAGTGGTATAGTCTCCCGCAGCTCTGCCGGTATCTTGTCGTCGATCATACAGCGTCTAAGTTTTTTGTGGCTGCCCGCCTGGTCTATCACCATGTAATCACCGCTTCTGCGTGTGCGGACAGACAGTTCGCACTTTATTTTATCACAATCAAACCATTTCGTATACTTTTTTTCTAAAATCTTCTCGCCTGTATAAGAAAAAATTCGCACATGAAATTTTTTATTTTTCCATGCTGTTTCCCCTGTCATATCCAGTAAGACCGTATCTTCCTCTGTTGCGCGGCCATCTCTGCATTTTTCCCTCTCACCCAGGCTGATCTGTACGCCTTCATAGCACCGCCGCGCTTCCATCCCATAAGGAAGCTGAATCCTCTTTCCAACCTGGCAATGGTGCAATTCCCGAATCTGGCGGATATGGTTCCCGGTCAGGTCTTTCTGATGTCCGCCGGTTTGCTCCAGGATCTCTCGGATCACATAATCCTGCAAAATCTCCTTTTTTTCAAAAAATGCAGAATCCAATGTATATTTTTTTTCTTCCACAGAGTAATTCTCCGCCTCACGCTTTGCCAGTTCTGTAAAATATGCCTCTGCCTGATCAAAGATTCTGGCAGCTTCTGCCATATGTGTTACTGTTTTTTCATTTACTTCTTTTTCCAGAAGCGGCAGGATATGTCTGCGAATCCTGTTTCTCGTATACGTATCTTCCAGATTGCTGCTGTCTGTCACACAGGGGATTCCTTTCTCCTTTACATAATCGACAATTTCACAGCGTTCTAAACACAAAACCGGGCGAATCCATTCTCCATTGACCGGTTTCAGGGAAGAAAGACCTCTGAGTCCGGAGCCTCTTGCAAGATGATGAAGCATGGTTTCTGCCAGATCGTTTTTATTATGTGCCAGTGCGATCCGGATCCTTTCCCTCGGAACAGCCGTTTTTCTTTTTTCCTCTTCAAACGCTCTCCTGCGCAGAATCCTGCCTGTTTCTTCTGTGCCTGTTTTCCACTGAGCAGCCAGTTTTGGTACATCATACGTATAAACGCTACATGTAATCCCCAATGCCGTGCAAAATCGTTGAACCGTTTCCTGATCCCGCAATGCCTCCTCACCCCGGATTCCGTGATTCACATGCACTACCCGGACCATAAACTGCATGGTCTCACTGAGTCGGTTCAGTATATCCAGCATTGCCATGGAATCAGGTCCACCTGAAACACCGGCGATCACCAGTGAACAGGACTGCAGCATCTCTGTTTCACGGATATATTCTTCTGTCTTTTGTAATATGCTTTTCTGCATCGGAACTCTCCTGTATCTTTATTTTCGTACCACATTCGCAACCAGCACTGTCATATCATCCCGTGCCCGGTAGTCGCTGTATCCCAGTACCCGTTCAAGGATTCCCCGGCTCACCTCTCTGGGCGCCTCATCCTGAATATCCATAATAATTTCTTTCATCGTCTCTTCTTCACGCTCTGCCGGAAGCGCATCCAGCACGCCATCCGTCATCATAATGAGATAGTCTCCATGATAAAGCTTACGGGAAGCTGTATCAAAGTCGATCCTCTGTACCAGGCCTGCGGCAAGACTCTCGGATGCTATGGCCTCCACCCAGTGATCTCGCTTAATAAATGTTGCTGCTGCACCTGCCTTAAGGAATTCGCAGATACCTGTATATAAATCTATCGCACAGATATCCACTGTAGAAAACATCTCTTCCCTTCCTTTTAACACAAGTGCTGAATTCACCATACGTGCCGCCGTCTCCTGAGAAAATCCGGATTCCAGGAACTGTTCCAGAAGCTCTACAACAATTTCACTTTCTCTGCACGCATCCATCCCTGATCCCATACCATCAGACAGGCACATAACAAACTTCCCGCCTTCCTCCTGACGGCAGATATAATTATCTCCGGATACTTTTTCTTCTTCTCTTGTCAGTCTCGAAACACCATACAGCATCTGATAGCTGACATCTTCGACAAAATGAACTGTATGAAATTCTCCGTTTATGATACAGCGGCTTCCCTGTGCAGAAGTCATCGTACATTCAAAGATTTCCGACAAAATCTGCGAAATCTCCGTCACTGACACACACTGTCCGCTTCTCGCCCGCAGATTCAAAAACACCTGTCGTCTTCCTTCTACTTTGTCCATCGCCCAGGCATGTTTCAGAACAACATGTTTTCTTTTCAGCCGCTTTCGCAATTCTTCCTGAAATTCCGGCTCTGCCGGTGAAATATCATACAGATCCTTTGCAACCATTCCCATGATCCCCGAAATCTCTGTCAGCTGCTGCGCCACCGCCAGTCTGCTCTCGATCATACGGTTTGTCCAGATCAGATTTTGTTTTTCTTTTTTGAACTGTTCCCGCATTATCTCCAGATATTGCAGAGACTTTCCACAGATTCCGGCCCACTGTATCCGCAGTGCCTCTGTTTCTTCTTCATTGCCTTCTTCCAGTGCCCGAATCATAGCTTCTCCGCCCCTGCACAGGGTATCCGCCTGTTTTCCCCAGCAGATTTCCCTATGATAACAGCCACTGCAGACCTGGTCATTTGTTTCACTGAGTATATGCGTGATCTGACCACTGCTGAGATATTCTTTTTTATAAGGCATTCCATAAAAAGTATCTGCCAGTTTCTGAAAAGCAGCCGCATATTTTTCTACTTTTTCTTTTTGGGGATGGTCTTCACACAAAGGAAATTCTTCCTCTTTTTTTGACATTCTCCCCGTCAAAATAGTTTTTGCCATGTCCCGTAATATCAGAAGTACACTGATCACGAGCATGGCAATTATCCATTCCTGCATATGTTCCCCTCCCCTAATACTTTCACTAGGAAACTATTATAAGAGGGTTTTCCAAAAATATCTGTCAAATAAAGGGATACACATCAAAAAACTTTTCGACAAAATCTCCTTTATTTTTCTTCCTCAAATACAATCTCATTGCTCTTGACAAGTCCAAGCTTATCTCTGGCGACTTCCGCTATATACTCATCCGTCTGCATATAGTCTTTCTGCTCATCAATCTCCGTCGTCCGGTCCTGTTCCTCCTCTATGGATTGCTGCAATGCCTCTGCTTTGGCATCATAAACCGCAATACGTGACTTCAGGCTCTGACTCTGAAAAGTCAGTTCGCCCAGCAGAAGCAGAACAACGATAGCAATTGCCGCCATTCCCAGGTAGTTATTCGCTATTTTCTTTTTGTTATTTCTTTTTTTTGACTGTTTCAAACCGTCTGCTCCTTTTAAAAGACTTAAAACGCTTCCTCGTAGGTTTACGTGGTAAAAGTTTACATCTTTTTATAAGAAATAGCAACCTGTTTAACAAATAATTTGAAAAAAAAGCACCAAAAACAGCACCTGGTAACATAAAGATCCTTAATTGTCCGGAATTATATCTGTATATTTCGGAAAATACGACACCACCCGCAACTACCCAGTATAACAGATCAAGGATTCTGCCATTTTTTCGTTTATCAGAAACTACCGCTCTGTACAGAAACCGGACCCCTCTGTAACTGACCAGCAGCCAGATTCCCATCACAATTGCCCGCAGAAAAAGGAGCGATTCATTTCTCATATAAGTGCTCATCTTAACGAAACAGCCTTTTCATCAGTGGATCATTCTTTTTTCCTGCGGTTCTGGTCAGATACGAAATGTGATTCACTCTGCCTTCAATCTCAGCCTCCCCTTTTTCAAGGTTCAGACTCTTCACATGCAGTTGTTCCCCCTTCAGCAGAATCTTTCCTGCTTCGGACAGTAACAGAATCTCATTTTCATTAAAAGAATGTATATCCTGGATCCCCGTCAGTTTTCCATATCTGCGGTCATCCAGAAACAGGCTGTGTGACTGGAGTGCTTTTTTGTCTTCCACGTCCGCTCTCCTGAATTCTGACTTACTCTTAATCTATGTAGAAATCACCCGGGATAGACATTCTTATGCTCCGTTTTCTTAAATATAACGGAACAGATTCTCTGCATCCTCTTTGCGCACAGTGTCTTTGACTTCCAGAACTTCCACTTTTACATTTTTGCTTCCGAACTGGATCTCGATCGTGTCTCCTGCTTTTACCTGTGCAGATGCTTTTGCCGGACGGTCATTTACCAGTACACGTCCCGCATCGCAGGCCTCATTTGCCACTGTTCGTCTTTTGATCAGTCTTGAAATCTTCAGATACTTATCAAGTCTCATATTTACCTCCTGAAACAACAAACGGGGGAACTTCCGTTCCCCCGAAAATTACGTCCAATATATTATTCGTTTACCATATCTTTCAGAGCTTTTCCTGCTTTGAATTTCGGTGCCTTGGAAGCTGCGATTTTCATTGTTTCACCAGTCTGAGGATTTCTTCCTTCTCTGGCTGCTCTTTCGCTTACTTCAAATGTACCAAAACCAACTAACTGGATTTTTCCACCTTTTTTTAATTCGGATGCTACAACATCAGTGAAAGATTTTAATACAGCCTCTACATCTTTTTTAGAAAGGTTTGTTTCTTTCGCCATTGCTGCTACTAATTCTGTTTTATTCATGGTGTTCCTCCTCTAAATAACCTCATTCTTATTTATTGCGTAATGCTTCCTTGGCATATGCACGCTGTCTATTATATATAAACCTTTTGTGTCAAATTGTCAAGGCTTTTCGCGTTATTTCGAAGTCCTGCTGCAGTCTCATCAGACCTTCTCTTCCTGCAGTGCTCGTTCTTTCTGTTTCAGCTCTTCCCAGCTAAGCTCTGACAGGCTTTTATCCTGTGGTGCAAAGATCTTTGGATGGCGAAATTTCATTTTTTCTGAAATGCCCTCGATCACATCCTGTATATTAAACAGGCCTTCCTGTTCCGCGATCACACTGTGCAATGCGATCTGAAACAGCACATCTCCTAATTCTTCACACAGGTTTGCACTGTCCTGCTTTTCTGTGAGCCGGTCAATTCCCTCCAGAACCTCCCTGGTTTCTTCTACCAGGTATTTCTTGAGACTTTCATGCGTCTGCACGCTGTCCCACGGGCACTGTTCACGTATCAGCCTGACAACTCCCATAAATTCATCAAAGGTCTGCATATATCACATTACATCATGGAGTCAACCATATCCAGAACGGCCTTACCCATTACTGCGGATTTTTCATCTGCATCTTCCAGAGATGTGCCCTTTACACCATAATAGAATTTTACTTTTGGTTCTGTACCGGACGGACGAACACATACCCATGCATCATCAGTCAGATCATAGTAAAGAACATTGGAATTCGGAAGTCCTGTCGGTGTAACTTCTCCTGTAGCAAGGTCTTTGATCGTATCTGCTTTGTAGTCTCTTACCGCAACAACCTTGTGTCCTGCAAATTCTGCCGGTGGGTTCTGACGCAGAGAATTCATGATCTCCTGAATCTTCTGAAGTCCCTCGATGCCTTTCATAGTTACTGCTTTGATATCATCTTTGTAATATCCGAACTGCTCGTACATCTCGATCATTGCATCCCACAGAGTCTTACCCTGTGTCTTGTAATATGCAGCAGCCTCACAGAGTGCCATAGTTGCTACGATAGCATCTTTGTCTCTCGCATATGTACCGATCAGACAGCCATAGCTTTCCTCAAATCCGAAGAGATAAGATCCTTTTCCACTGTTTTCAAATCCAAGGATCTGCTGTCCGATAAATTTGAATCCTGTAAGAACTTCGATGAGTTTTACACCATAACCTTTTGCGATTGCATCTGCCAGATTGGTGGTAACGATCGTCTTGATCAGAGCACCATCCTCCGGAAGGCTTCCGTTTACAGCCTTGCGCTGGCTGATCTCATAATTTGCAAGCAGGCATCCTGACATATTTCCGGTCAGATCATGATATTCTCCATTCTTGTCTTTGACACGCACACCGAGGCGGTCTGCATCCGGGTCTGTTGCAAGAACAAGATCTGCATCAACTTCTTTTGCAAGTTTGAGACCAAGCTCAAATGCTTCTGCTGCTTCCGGGTTCGGATAGCTTACAGTCGGGAAATCTCCATCCGGGAGTTCCTGCTCTTTTACTACATATACATTCTCAAATCCAAGTTCTTTGAGAATTCTTCTTGCCGGGATATTTCCTGTTCCATGAAGTGGTGTATAAACGATCTTGAGGTTCTTTCCTTCTGCCTGGATCGCATCCATATGGATAACCTGTTTTTTGAGTTCTGCCATGTACGCATCATCCACTTCTTTGCCGATCACCTCAAACAGACCTGCTTTTTCTGCCTCTGCCTTGTCCATGGTCTTCACTGTATTCCAGTCAGAAATGGCTTTTACTTCACCCATGATTCCACTGTCATGTGGTGGTGTGATCTGTGCGCCGTCTTCCCAGTATACCTTATATCCGTTGTATTCCGGTGGATTATGGCTGGCAGTTACGTTAATACCTGCAACACATCCAAGATGACGTACTGCAAAAGAAAGTTCCGGTGTAGGTCTTAAAGACTCAAAGATATAGGCTTTGATTCCATTTGCTGCCAGGCAAAGTGCGGCTTCCTGTGCAAATTCCGGGGACATATGGCGGGAATCATATGCGATTGCAACACCCTGGGATTTTTTGTCAACTTTTGCAATATAGTTTGCAAGACCCTGGGTGGCTCTTCTTACCACATAGATATTCATGCGGTTGGTACCTGCTCCGATAATTCCTCGAAGTCCGGCTGTACCAAATTCCAGATCCATATAGAAACGTTCTTTTATTTCATTTTCATCATCTGCGATATTTTTTAATTCCTCTTTTGTTGCTTCATCGAAGTATGGGTTTGCAATCCACTGCTCATAAACCTCTTTGTAATCCATACTAAATTACCTCCCTGTACATTGTATTTCCGACAGTCCTGTGACTGCCATATATGATTTCTCATTATACACCTGTTTACTCAAAAAAGGAAGTACAAACCTCTGTGTTCCGAGGAAAATGCAGAATTCATGGTTTCTATATTTTTCAGAAAGGAAAAGTTCCCAAACCCTGTTCCTGAAAATTTTTCCAGGCATCTCTCTGGCGAATGAGGTTCTGTAATTTTTCGGTGTTTTTGGCGGAAATCCAGGTTTTCCGGTGTGTATAGTAGTAGTTTGCCAGTTTCCAGTATTTTTCCGGATAGCAGAAACGAAGTTTCAGATTCTGCCATTCATCTGTTGAAATTGCTTTTGTCTGATGATAGACTCGCAGCATTTCCCTGCCGAGGCGGATGTCCCAGTTATATTTTTCAAGAATTTTTCTCATAAAGCGATACAGATCTGCCATCTGGATATCAAATCCCCAGTGTTCAAAATTAGTCACGGCAGTTCCGTTTTTGAGCATCAGAACATTGTGCTGGTTATATTCCCCATGACAGACACAGCCCTGCTCCATTGCCGTCTGCCTCAGACTGTCATAAGCAGATTCTTTTAAGATGCATGCCGTCTGTTCTCCATCCTTCAGATATTCTTCTACTGTTGCAAGGTAAAGTTTTTCAAACGGACACGATGGACCTCTTTTTCGGATAAAGCTTCGGATTTTTTTGAGTTCCTGATTATGCCTCTGATATTCATTCAGCAGAGATGGTTCTATATAAAACTCAATTACAGGCATATGCATTTTCTGGTGTAATTCTGCAAGGGCACGAATACTCCTGAAAATATCTTCTCTGGACCTGGTATCGCATTCTCTTCCTTCATACCAGTACTGGACAGTATATGGAATCCCGTCCTGATCACGACTTACAAGATTTTCTTCCAGATTTTCAAGATAGCAGTCTGTTTTTCCGCCCTGCTGCTGAATCTGCTGAAGAAGTTCCTGCTGTTTCTGGAGTTTTTTTTCACTTCCTTTGAATTCGCGGATGATAACCAGTCCTTTTTGAGTGTGGCAAAGAAGTGCGCCACGTGTACGTGCTGTGGATTCGGCGGTGAGTCCATACTGCTCCAGGGTACTGAGTCCGTAATCATACAAATGAAAATCCCCCTCTTGGTTTTATACCTTCTATACATATGTATGGGGAATCCAGAAAATGTCAGGGAGGATTGTAGATTCTGTTGTAAATCAATGTAGGTATTTATCCTTTACGGAAGGGAGGAAAATCAAAGAAAGACCATACAAATGTACGGTCTATATACTTCTAATGCTTTTCTTTATTTTTTATAAATTCCATTAATTTGTCTTTTGTGTTATCATCTGGTTCTTCGAGCACATGCTCAAGCAGCTCCTTCAGGATCTCCCCCAGTTCCGGGCCCGGCTTATATCCAGCCTGGATCAGATCCCGTCCTGTCACAGCAAGTGTCTTTAACGATACACACTGTTTCTCCTCAATCACCTTGTGATAGCACTCTGTCACACCCTCTAAGCGTGCGGTTTTCTCTTCCCGGCGATATTCACTCTGTGCAAGCATATCTGCACGCTGCACCTCCAGATACAGTGGGAACAGATCTTCGCCGATTCGGTTCACGGCACGTCTCACCGACCGCATTTCCGGCAGAGGGCGATCATCATGATATCTGATCAGTCTGGAAACCTTTCCGATCGTATCATTATCAAATTTCAGACGACGCAGAATACTCTTTGCCATCTTTTCGCCCTCCGGTGCATGCATCTTGAAATGGTCCCGACCATTTTCATCGGTCTTTCGCATCACCGGTTTTGCAATGTCATGGAGCAGCATTGTCAATCGAAGGACCTTGTCCGCGCGTACCAGCTCAAGACTGTGCAGAATGTGCTCTCCTACCGTATAACAATGATGCGGGGTATTTTGTTCTGTTTTCATACAGACATCAAATTCCGGAAGAAATTCTTTCGTGATTCCTGTCTCATAAGCCACTCTCATATAGTCCGGATGCGGTGAAACAAGCAGTTTCACGACTTCTGTCTGGATCCGTTCTGCGCTGACGCATTTCAGATTCGGTGCCAGCTCATGAATCCCCGCTTTTGTCTCTTGCTCAATGGTAAATCCCAACTGTGCGGAAAATCGTACTGCTCTGAGGATACGAAGTGCATCTTCATGAAAGCGCTCCATCGGGTCACCTACACATCGAATGATTTTTGCCTGCATATCGTCCATTCCGTGAAAGAGATCCACCAGACCTCTTTCCGGATGATATGCCATGGCATTGATCGTAAAATCACGACGTTTCAGATCTTCTTCCAGGCTTGATGTAAAAGTCACCTGTTTGGGATGCCTGCCATCTTCATAAGCACCATCCACACGGTAAGTCGTTACCTCATACCCTTCTTTGTCCATCAGCACAGTCACTGTCCCATGCTGCAGTCCGGTGTCTACCGTACGCTGAAACAGTTCCTTTACCTGCTCCGGAGATGCAGATGTGGTAATATCCCAGTCATTCGGGCAGCGCCTCAGGATCGAATCCCGGACACAGCCCCCAACAACATAGGCTTCATAACCGTTTTCCTCTAAAATGTGCAGTATTTTTTCCGCATTGGAAGGAATCGTTAATTTCATATTAGTATGCTCTTCCCCAGTAAACCATCTTCTTCGCCGGTTTTCCGCAGCATACGCAGACATCGCTTAAGTGTTCCTGCTCAAATGGCATACATCTGGATGTTGCCTGAACATCTTCTTTGATCTTGTCTTCGCATTCGCGGTTTCCGCACCACATTGCCTTTACAAAACCAGGTTTGTTGTTGATGGTATCCTTGAATTCTTCATAGTTTGTTGCAACATAAGTATGAGCGTCACGATGTGCACGTGCACGTTCCAGCATTTCTTTCTGCATAAGCTCAAGAACTTCCTGCACTTTGGAAGCAAGCTCATCAAAGGAAACTACATATTTTTCTCTTGTATCACGACGGCAGATCACAGCCTGTCCGTTCTCGATATCCTTCGGTCCACATTCGATACGAACCGGAATACCTCTCATTTCCTGCTCTGCGAATTTGAATCCCGGGCTTCTGTCTGTGTCATCTACTTTCACGCGGATGCCGGCTGCTTTGAGTGCTGCAAACAGTTCGTCTGCTTTTTCAAGAACACCCTCTTTGCGCTGCTGGATCGGAATGATAACAGCCTGCGTCGGAGCGATTCTCGGCGGCAGAACAAGTCCACTGTTATCACCATGAACCATGATGATCGCACCGATCATACGTGTTGTCATACCCCAGGAAGTCTGATGTACGTATTTCAGTGTGTTATCCTTGTCTGTATACTGAATTCCAAATGCTTTTGCAAAACCGTCACCGAAGTTGTGGCTTGTACCGGACTGAAGAGCTTTTCCGTCATGCATCAGGGACTCGATCGTATAAGTAGCTACTGCACCTGCAAATTTCTCTTTATCTGTTTTCTGACCTTTGATAACCGGAATAGCAAGAACTTCTTCACAGAAATCTGCATACAGGTTCAGCATCTGAATAGTTCTCTCTTCTGCTTCCTCTGCTGTTGCATGAGCAGTATGTCCCTCCTGCCATAAAAACTCTCTGGAACGAAGGAACGGACGGGTTGTTTTTTCCCAACGCACTACAGAACACCACTGGTTGTATACCTTCGGCAGATCCCTGTGAGACTGAATGTCTTTCTGATAAAAATCGCAGAACAGAGTCTCTGAAGTCGGACGTACGCAGAGACGCTCCTGAAGTTCATTCAGTCCACCGTGTGTTACCCATGCTACTTCCGGTGCAAAACCTTCTACATGGTCTTTCTCTTTCTGAAGAAGAGATTCCGGAATGAACATCGGCATATATACATTCTGTACACCTGTTTCTTTGAATCTGCGGTCAAGTTCATGCTGGATATTCTCCCAGATCGCATAACCTGCCGGTTTGATTGCCATGCATCCTTTAACACTTGTGTAGCCGCACAGTTCTGCTTTTTTTACAACGTCTGTATACCACTGTGCAAAATCTTCCTCCATGGAAGTGATGGCTTCTACTAATTTTTTTGCCATAGTTCTTTTCTCCTTTTTGATATGATCTGCGCCGGGTCCGGAAAGACAACAAAAAAAGCCCTTCTGATCCCGGTAAAGGGACCGAAGGACTTCGGCGGTACCACCCTAATTAACAGTTCCCAAAAGAACTGTTCTCTCTAAATCCTTTAACGCAGGAAACACGCCATGCTTCAGTTGCACGGAGCTCAGAGGCCGGTTCCACGATTCGCGCACAGAATCCTCACACCATACAGATTCCTCTCTGAGATTGCTCCTCATGTACTATTCTCTTCATCGCTGTCATTCTTATTCATGTTCAGCCGGATATTCTTTCAAATTCTCCGGACTTTCTTCATTTTAAATAAAATCTGCTCAGGTGTCAAGCCCCAACTCTGCTGCCTGTAGATTGTTTCATACCATATCAGCCTGCTCTTCGATCATATTTTAAACAGACAGCCGGATTTCCTTGCCAGAACGATTGTACTTATAATACCTTACTCCAGCTGCATCCAGCATTCTTTTGGAAGCTATGACAGACGGAGTGTGTTCGTATTTGTCACAATCATAAACAATTGTTTTTATTCCTGCCTGAATGATCGCCTTGGCACATTCATTGCATGGAAACAGTGACACATAAAGCTTCGCGCCTTCCAGACTTCCGCCACGATAATTCAGAATCGCATTCAGTTCACTATGTGTAACATACAGATATTTGGTATCCAGCGGATCTCCTTCCCGTGCCCACGGAAATTCGTCATCAGAACAGCCCTTTGGAAATCCGTTATATCCCATAGAAAGAATTTTGTTGTCATTGCTGACAATGCAGGCTCCCACCTGTGAATTCGGATCTTTGGAACGCATCCCTGAAAGCATGGCGACCCCCATGAAATACTCATCCCAGGAAATATATCCTTCTCTCTTCTTAATATGTACTGCCACTGTAAAATCCTCCCTTGTGCAAATACCGGCCTCCTGTAAACTTCAGGAGACCGGTAATAAAATCAGTCGTTATATCCGTTCATTGACACAGTTGTCTCAGATTTCAGGATACGCATCTGTGATGTCAGTATCTTCTTCAATCTGTTTGATTCTGCGAATATGGCGTTCTTCCTCTGAAAATGGCGTATTCAGGAAAGTATCCACGATCTTAACTGCCAGTCCCGGACCTACAACTCTGCCACCCATTGCCAGAATATTTGCATTATTATGCAGTCTGGTTGCTTCTGCGCTGAAACAGTCTGAGCAGAGTGCTGCACGGATTCCTTTGAATTTATTTGCAGTAATAGAAATTCCGATGCCTGTTCCGCAGATAAGGATTCCCTTTTCACAATCCCCGTTCTGAATGGCAATTGCAACTCTCTTGGCATAGATCGGATAATCTGTGGAATCCATGCTGTCACATCCAAAGTCTTTGTACTCGATATGATTTTCCTCCAGATATTTGATGATCTCCTGTTTCAGTTCATAACCGCCATGGTCACATCCTAATGCTATCATTCTTCTTCCTCCTGTGCATTTATGATTTTATGTCCTGCCGCCTTTAAAAGGCGGTTCATAATAGCCTGTCCCATCTTTGGTGTATAAAACGCCTCAGAATAGATCAGATCCACTCTGTCATCATCGAAATCTCTCAAAACTTCATACAGATGATGTGCAATCGTTTCTTCCTCTTCCCTGCTTCCGATACTTAAGACATCTGCATGTGCATAACGTTCTTTCGTCTCATCCGTTGCAATGATGCCAACTTTGAGACCCTTTGCAACTGCTTTTTCTGTCAGGCGATTAATGCATGCAACTACTTCGTCTTCTTTCCCTTCTACAATAGAAAGATCTGCCTTTGGCGCATAGTGACGATATTTCATACCAGGTGCTTTTGGCCGGACACTGCTGTCCGTGATCAGAAGTCCCTTGTCCATCCGTACATCACCCAGGGTTTCCTGCAGCATTTCCAGTGAAATATAACCCGGTCGCAAAATTACCGGTACTTCTTCTGTAAAATCTACGATCGTCGATTCCAGTCCGATCCCTACCTGACCGCCATCAATGATCATTTCAATAGCATCTCCAAGATCTTCTTCTACATGCTCTGCCATTGTAGGACTTGGCCTGCCTGAAGTATTGGCGCTTGGTGCTGCCACAAATCCACCCGCAGCACGAATCAGTTCCTGTGCGATCCGGTCACTCGGAAAACGCACTGCCACACTGTCCAGCCCTCCGGTTGTCTCTCTGGGCACGATATCCGATTTTGGAAGGATCATCGTCAATGGACCCGGCCAGTATTTCGCAGCCAGGATCTTTGCCCCTTCCGGAATCTCTGTTGTAATCTTTGCCAGATCCTCTGTCTTTGCAATGTGCACGATCAGCGGATTATCTGATGGACGTCCTTTTGCTGCATAAATCTTCATGGAAGCCTGCGGATCCAGTGCATTCCCGCCAAGTCCATATACTGTTTCTGTAGGAAAAGCAACCAGTCCACCAGATTTCAGAATGTCTCCTGCTTCTTTTATGGCATCCATATCCAGTTGTTCACCGGTCATTGCCACAACTTTCGCTCTCATAATTTGTCTGTCCTCTCATTTATCGTTACTGTTATACCAGATCATAATGACCTGTGCCCATTTTGTATATTTTCGCTTACAGACCTTCATTATAGTCTAATTTCAAAGATTATACAAGCCGGACATTCATTTCCTCTGAGACGTTTCCTTCCGCATCTCTGATTCACATTTCATTTATTTTACTTTTACGATATACGTCTGATATTCTGTATCCTGGAACACCACTTCACCCAGGCTTCGCAGTAATTCATTATTCAGAGACTCTCCGTATTTATTTCTTTCACAGGAACCGACAAAAATATAGGAAACATCGTATTCCTGCAATAATTCTTTTACATGTGTTTCGTCTGTGGAAGTATAGATATTTTCAATGTCTGCAATCTTATCATTCAGATCCGCCACATCTCCCCTCCACAACCACTCATGGACATACCAGCCCATGATCGTCGGAAGCCCTGTCATGGCAGAAACACGCTCATATTCTGAATAACTGTCCCCGTTCGCCTCCAGAACCACCGGTGCATCCTGAATGTTTTCCTTGAGCCAGTGTATTCCCTTCACATCCTCCGGAAAATCTGATTCCAGAAATGCCGTTGCATTCAGACCTTTATACTGAGACGGTTTCCAGATTTCTCCAAACCAGGAATGCGCACTGTTTCCAAAATAACCGCATGTCCATACAAAGAAAAACAGTCCGATCACTGCCAGTACTTTGAGAAGTTTGTTTTTGCCTATGATCAGCAACCGGAAAATCGCATAGATCATCGTCATCCCAAACATGATATATGCCTGATATGTCAGTTTGAACATTGTATTGGCGCGTGCATTCCCATTTTCATAAATATCGCGTACATACACCAGCTCCGGAATCAGTACCAGCCCAATTGCACAAAGCCCCATGACCACGGCAAAAAGATCTGGAAGTTTCATGGATGCCAGCAGACGATACGAAGATTTTTTCTCTGCTCCTCTCAATTTTTCCACAAGCAGAGACACAATAAACAAAATCGTCAGAATTGCCGGAAGTCCCCACAACACCAGAAGCTGATGTGGCAGTGAATGATGCTGTGCCAATGCTACGCCCTGCACCATATTGCTGGTATCAAACTGCAGAGTAAATGGCAGGATGATCACCGTTGCCAGAATCAAAATCTCTGCCGCCTGTGCCGCAGTCACCGCTAAAACCCATTTTGCCCTGCCTTTTTGTCCAATGATATTCATAAACAGAACTACGCCACCGGTCACAACAAAATAGATTACAAAATCCCAGTAATTCGTCCAGTGGAACATTCCCAGAAGTGCCGCCGCCGCCAGAAGCTGCGGCATCAGGAGCTGCTTTTTCCAGAATTCTTTTCTGTCTGTATTCTCCAGAGTCAGATTGAGCATTCTGACTTTTTTTATCCACGCATAAAGAAGTCCCAGTAAAAGCAGGACAAACATGATATCCACAACATGTGCGTGCAAATCTCCCAGCACAAAGGAATAACACGGGAATTCATGAATCGTCTTGTCATCTACATCAGGATTAAATCCTATATAACGAGTGGCATCCGGAAACCAGTAACTGCTGACCTCTTCCCCTTTCAGCTTCTGGATAAGAGGAATGATCTGTCCGTAAACCACATAATGCATATTTCCTGCAATGGAAACCGCAATGCCGGCAAGAAATCCGGTTACTGCCGGTAATTTTTTCTTCCATCCGCTCACATTTCTGCCAAGACAGTCTCTGACCATCTGATATACCAGCGAAAATGGCATGGCAAATGCCAGTCCTGCAACAAATGTGCGCATCAGATTATACGTGAGTTCTACCTTCGTACCGGACAGTTTTGTCAGAAATACTGCAAAATACTGTCCACCATAATAGTAGTTGATCTTACCCTGTGAGTACCACAGATCTGTCGCCGGAAGTGTTTTACTGCGCATCATCGCTTCCATAAAACCATAATCCATAAATTTTTCAGTTCCATATGCCGCCGGATGAAATCCTGCACAGTAAGTCCACAGCAGAAAGAATGCAAAAAACAGGATTTCCTCTGCATATACCAGCTGCAGATGATCAAACGGAATACATTCAAATCCATCTTTCTGTTCCCTGCATCCAAGCAACACTGAAAGTGCTGCACAGATGACCGTCACTGCCACACAGGTAACCATCGTGAATTTCAGAAGCTTTACAGCCACCAGAAACCAGGTGAGAAAGCCAGTGACTGCAATTGCAGTTACTTTGGAAAAAATCCAGCCTTTATCATCAAATTTCCGAAACAGCCTTCCCGTCAGCGGCATAGCTGCCACACCCAATACCAGTGCCAGCAGATACCAGGTCCAAAATGTCCATACATCTCCCTGCAGAAGAAAAGCAGACAATGCAACCAGCAGCACTGCCGGAACCGCTTTTCCTGCACTTTTTATTATCTTATCAGGTTTCATAAATCCTTATTCTCCCATCTTCTGTTTCATACACCAGCCTGTACGTACCGGCTATTGTCTCTTCCCTGCAGTACTCCTGCTCATACTCCATGCCCTCTTCAAACAGGATATAGGTAATCTTCTCCTGTCTGACCAGTCTGCGAAGCTCCTCTGCATCCTCCGTACTGTAGATGGTCTTTGCCTGCTCCGCCCTGTAATATGTATCATATCCGGCTGACCATGCATAATATGGCCATCCCATATACATCATCACACCTGACATCGTCACCTCATTGATGCTGTATTCCGGAGTCAGGATCAGATCGTCATGTGTCAGATTTTCTGACAGCCAGTCTGTCAGTTCACTTTCCATATTTACTGTTACCCGGTGTCCTTCCCCGTTGTTTCTCAAAATGACCACAAAATCATACACTCCTGTAACGGTCAGACAAAACACGAGCAACACAGCCAGAATCCTCTGCCACATTTTCCCGCGAAACATGCTCACAGCTGCCCATGCCCAGAACATTGCCAGAAATGCATATGAGATCATGATATATTTATGATTCACCGCAATGTCCGGAGTCAGAGATGCACAGAACGCAAATACTGTCGGAAACAGAAAGCTTATCAACGCTGCCCTCTGTTTTCTTTCTTTTATGAAATACAGCAGAACTCCCGCACCGATAAAAAAGATTCCGCTCATCTGCAACAGATACCAGAGTACTCCGACCAGCGTCTTTCTCTCCGCAAGAAATCCCCAATAAAAAGAAGGACTCACCGCATTTCCCCAGATAAAGATTTTGGTCTGAAGCACCGAAAATACAACTGTCGTAACCGCAAGAATGAGATAATCCAGTTTACCATCTGAAAAAACAGCAAAGCCCATAAGAATCAGCAAACCGCCAATGACTGCCGCCCCATTCCAGAAGGATGTCAGCCCCAGAAACATTCCTGCCATAAGCGCATTTTCCGGACATCTGCAGATCCAGGCTCTTTTTGTAAAAAAGCGATTGAGGAACCATTTTCCACCGGTTGCCGTGTCTGCACAACCTGCATCCAGCCAGTCCAGAAATATCCATAATACCAGTGCCACGATCAGAAGTCCAAATGCCAGATGTCTCTGATTCAGATAAACATTGAAATTCCAGAGTCCCCAGTTTTCATTTGTAGTATACCCAATAAATGTCGTATTTGTTTTCAGTGTCTCCCACAGATTCCCTGCAAGTAAATGTTCTGCAACAAAGCGGAAAAAAGAAAGGGAACTGCGGAAAAAGAACAATACGACCGTCATAACGCCGGTTGCCAGACTTCCGGTCAAGCGTCTGGCAATGCAGTACAGAAGCATCAAAAAACCTGCAAGTGCCAGGACACTTACTGTATTATAGGCAATATCCATACGGATTCCCAGAAATTCCAGATTTCCCACAAAAAACTGAAACATGAAATGATATTTTACATCCTGACCTCCAAAATGAGGATACTGTGTAGGGAAATTATTCTGTCGCGAAAATGAGCGCATCATCGCAGTATGTGGTGCATAATCTCCATAGACAGTAAAACCGCTGTACAGTACTCCGTCTTTTATGAAAAACACATAAAACATCATCACCGTACTGAACACAAGCAGAATACCTGCCAGTATCAGCTCTTTATGAAAAAAGTTTTTATCCGCAATCAGCTTTCGATCCGCCGATGTCAGCACTGTTCTATTTGCATGATAGCGTCTTCGATATATCATCCCCAGTATTACAACTGCCGCCAACATCACTGCTGCATCTCCCCAGATCAGAGGTTTCGATGCCCCCAGTTCACTGGCCGCCCAGGAAATCATATAGGTTCCCCAGCCAAATACCAGTGTTCCCATACCAAATGCTGCCGCCAGCAGAATCCATATAGTATTATATGTAACGTTTTTTTCTGTTCCGCTGTTTACATCTGAACCGGATTTTCCTGCAAATAACAAAATCTCTGCCAGTTCCTTTCCAGTCAGCAGACTCAGTATCAGATAAATCACACCTGCCATTTTACTACCTCACTACAAACTCTCTGTATGAATAATTTTCTGCTCATACAGAGACAGTATAACAAAGGAACTTTCTTATGGCAAACAAACTTCCGGTATTTCAGAACTTTTCACAATATTTACACTTTTTTCTGCATTATTGTATCTCCAGATAATGATCTACCCCATCCGCGATTGCATCCGCAACTTTTTTCTGATAAGACTCCGTCTGAAGTTTTGCCGCTTCATCTGGATTTGTAAGAAATCCACATTCTACGATCACAAGTGTTCCCTGACTTCTTTTTAAAAGATAGTAACTGGTATTTCCTTTAATCTCTCTCTGACGATCCACTTCCAGTTTTTCATTCAGACTCCCCTGAATCGCCTCCGCCAGTTTTTTCCCTTCTGACGAACTTTCATAATAAAACACCTGTGGTCCATGCACTGCCGGATCCTGATAGCTGTTCTGATGGATGCTTACAGACAAAAGTGGAGATTTCTCGCTGATCAGAGCCACACGTCTCTGCATATCCTGTGCTTTCTTATTGTTTGAAGAAGCATCATAAAGCCCTTTGTCTGTATCTCTGGTCATCACCACAGAGTACCCACGCCTCTCAAGATTTTCTTTTAACAAAAGTGATATTGAAAGATTGATCCCTTTTTCTTCAAGACCGCCAACACCAATCATCCCCGGGTCACTTTCTCCATGTCCCGGATCCACAAGAATCAGTTTTCGCCCTGCATTTTCCTGCACCTGCCCTTCACTGTTTTTCCCTTTTTCCTGATCTGTTGTCATCTGGACAGAAACAACAGCAGCCTGTCTGGACAGAAGGTAAAAGCACACCAACAGCAGACAGGCCATGATCATCTCTATTCTGTATTTTTTCAGTTTCATAAAGAACACCTCTTCGTATATTCCCTCTATGTATATGCAAAGAGATGTTTTTCTACCACCTACTCATACTTTACAATTTCCTTTTTTAAACGTTTCATTATCCTTTTTTCAAGTCGTGAAATATAGGACTGTGAGATTCCCAGAAGATCCGCCACTTCTTTCTGTGTTTTTTCTTTACCATCCGCATTATTCAATCCGAACCTCAGTCGGATGATGGTCTGCTCTCTTGGCGACAGTTTACTGATTGCCTTTGCAAGAAGTGTGATTTCCACTTCATCCTCCAGCCTTCTGGAGATCACATCTTCATCTGTTCCGAGAATATCTGACAGAAGAAGCTCATTTCCATCCCAGTCTACATTCAGCGGTTCATCAATAGAAACCTCCATTCTGGTCTTACTGTTACGCCGAAGATACATCAGGATCTCATTTTCAATACATCTTGACGCATACGTGGCAAGCTTGATATTTTTCACCGGATTAAATGTATTGATCGCCTTGATCAGTCCAATCGTCCCAATTGAGATCAGATCCTCCACCCCGACTCCTGTGTTATCAAATTTCCGTGCAATATAGACCACCAGCCTGAGATTATGTTCGATCAGCAGAGATCTTGCCTCCTGTTCCTGGTCTGTTTTCAGTTTGCTTATCACATATGCTTCCCTCTTTGGCTCCAATGGTGCCGGAAGCACGTCACTTCCTCCAATATAATAAAGTTCTCTCGATCTTGAAAGAACTAATTTCTGAAAAACCTGAAACGGACGATAGTCCACCTCTGCTGCCGATCTGCTCATATCCTGCCCCTCCTAATGCAATAATCTGGAATTCAATATCACTTTGTATTCCTTTCCAAAAGCAAAAGGTTCTGATGACACAGCAAGCACCGGTTCGGATATGTGAATCCGCTCTCCCGGAGTCTGAATACAAAGATCCTCTATGGTCACTGTCAGAAACATCTGCATTTCCCGTCCTACGGTCCGGAAGGACAAATAATGCGGTTTCAGATCAGCAATCTCTGTACTTTTCAGCTCCTCTGGTTTCTCCTGCAGGTATCTCAGTTTTTCTGCCAGCTCTTCTGGAAGCAGATTTTTCAGGACTTCTGAATCCACCACAGAAACAGGTGTTTCTGTCACAGAATCCACCAACAGATTTCCAGTATCATACAGCCCATAAGTCGTGTATTCTTTTCCCTGATATTTCAGTAAAACGGGATACAGATGTTCACGGGATCGTTTTGTTCGTTCTGCCAGAAAGATCACAAGACTCAGGAACACATACGTACCTGCCGCACACAGAATAAAAACCAGGAGCGTCATGTTTCCTCTTCGGCATAGTGCAGTCCAGAAACCTCCTGTCAGAAATGTCATCCCATAAAAAAGTGCAACTGCTCCTGTAAGCTGTCGCCAGCCGTGAATCCGATATGCGATCCACAGCATTCCCGCTGCACAGATTGCCTGTATACCTGCCGAAACCACCGGCATTTCCATTGGTGCATAAAGACTCAGACTGGAAAAAACAGCTCCTGCTGCCGCCGCTGCCAGACATCTGCGTCTGCTCCCCTGATACTGAAGTATGATTCCTGCAAGTCTCAGCAGAATATAATCCATCAGAAGATTTGCAGCAAATACAGCATCTATGTATACTTCCTGATACATAAAAAAGCCCCCTGCCGCCTCTAAAGCTTCTACCGTTCGCTCTGGTACAAAGTACTTCCTGCAAACAGTAATCATCCTTTCACTTTGGTAAGTGAACTCATTATAGGTGACAGGGGATGCAGATTTTGTCAAAACAGGGTGTCGTATCTCCAGAACTTCTCGTGCCCCTTCGACAGAATAGAAACGTTTTTGCATTATAATGAAATTTTCGTAAAAAAACAAAAAGAAAGAGAGGACTTCGCATCCTCTCTTTCGATAAAACATTGGTTATTTATTATTTTTTCTCTTCCTGAACTTCGATCTTGCGGATCGTTTTGTTCTTGATTTCTTCTTTGATCGCACTCATGAAATCTCCGAGGTCTTTCATTCCTTCATCGCCAAGGTAACGGCTTCTTACGGAAACTTTGCCCTCTTCCTCTTCTTTGGCACCAACAACGAGCATGTATGGAACTCTTTCAAGACGTGCTTCACGGATCTTGTATCCCATCTTCTCAGAACGTCTGTCAACGGAGCAGCGGATTCCTTCTTCTTTCATCTGTGCTTCTACTTTGTCAGCATAAGCGTTGAATTTCTCGGAGATCGGAATCACACGAACCTGTTCCGGGCACAGCCATGTCGGGAACATACCGGCATATTTCTCAATCAGCCATGCAAGTGTTCTCTCATAGCATCCCATGGATGTACGGTGGATGATGTACGGACGTTTCTTCTCGCCGTTTTCATCGATGTAGTACATATCGAACTGTTCTGCCAGAAGAGCATCCCACTGAATTGTGATCATGGTATCTTCTTTGCCGTATACGTTCTTTGCATTGATGTCGACTTTTGGTCCGTAGAAAGCAGCTTCTCCGACATCCTCTGTGAACGGAATGTTCAGTTCTTCGAGCATCTGACGGATATGTCCTTCTGTCTCTTCCCATACTTCCGGATCACCGATGTATTTCTCTTTGTTTGTAGGATCCCATTTGGACAGATGGTAGGTTACATCTTCCTCAACACCGAGAACCTGCAGGCAGTACTGTGCAAGTGCGATACAGTCTTTGAATTCTTTTACCATCTGGTCTGGTCTTACGATCAGATGTCCTTCAGAAATTGTAAACTGACGAACTCGTGTCAGGCCGTGCATCTCACCGGAATCCTCGTTACGGAACAGTGTGGATGTCTCGCCGAGACGGATCGGCAGGTCACGGTAGCTGTGCTGTTCTGCTTTGTATACATAGTACTGGAACGGGCATGTCATCGGACGAAGTGCATATACTTCTTTGTCCTTCTCTTCATCGCCGAGAACGAACATACCGTCTTTGTAATGATCCCAGTGTCCGGAGATCTTGTAGAGGTCGCTCTTTGCCATCAGAGGAGTCTTGGTTCTTACGTAACCACGTTTTGTCTCCTCATCCTCGATCCATCTCTGCAGTTCCTGCATCATGATGACACCATTTGGCATGATCAGCGGAAGTCCCTGTCCGATCACATCTACAGTTGTGAAAATCTTCATCTCACGGCCAAGTTTGTTGTGGTCACGTTTCTTGGCTTCTTCCATCTGCTCCAGATGTTCTTTGAGCTCGTCCTTTGTAGCATATGCTGTTCCGTAGATACGTGTCAGCATGGCGTTCTTCTCACTGCCTCTCCAGTATGCGCTGGAAGAAGAGAGAAGTTTGAATGCTTTGACAGGTTTTACGCTCATCAGGTGCGGTCCTGCACAGAGATCTGTCCAGTCGCCCTGTGAATAGAAGGAGATTTCTGCATCTTCCGGAAGGTCTTCGATCAGTTCTACTTTGTAAGGCTCGTTTTTCTCTTTGAAGTATGCAATTGCATCTTCTCTGGATTTGGTGAACCGTTCAATCTTTGCGCCTTTTTTGATGATCTTCTTCATTTCTTTTTCGATCGCATCGAGGTCCTCACGGGAGAACGGCTCGTGATCGAAATCATAATAAAATCCTGTATCAATAGAAGGTCCGATGGCAACTTTTGCTTCCGGGTATAAGTTCTGTACTGCCTGTGCAAGTACGTGGGAAGCTGTATGACGAAGAACAGCAAGTCCTTTCTCGTCCTTAGCTGTCAGAATGTTCAGTTCGCAGTCGCTGTCAAGAACTGTACGAAGGTCTACAACCTCTCCGTTTACTTCTCCTGCACATGCGGCGCGTGCCAGTCCTTCGCTGATGTCATAAGCGATGTCAATTACGGATTTTGCTTCGGAATATTCTTTTTGGGATCCGTCTTTCAGTGTGATGATCATAGTTTTGAACTCCTTTTGTGTTTGAATAAAAATTTTGTAAGTTTTCCACAGGGACGAGTAAGGACGCTGGAGGCTAAAGCCTCCACCTATAACATCATGATACCTACGGATTGCTCCGTGCTATGCACTCTCACAATCCTACCTGGTATCAAAAAAAGTCCCTTACAATACATCTCTGCACTGTAAGGGACGAATATGATCATATTATACAATACTCGCGGTTCCACCCTGCTTGCTGTAACTGTCATACGGCAGCTTCAGCCACTCTTATAAGATGATAACGGAATCACCGGACCGGATTAGGGCCACTCGGAGATGGTCTTCGACTGCTTCCCGCTGAAATACTCTCAGCAAATGTATTCCTCTCTGGAGCCTTCCACAGTTTACTCTTCTCGTCAACGTGTTTTTCATTTATTCTGTAGTTCATTATATCCACACGTTTTCCGTTTGTCAATGGGTGATTTTATTTTTTGGTAAGACCAATTTGATTAATAATTACTGTTCACAATTAATTACTGCAAATGAAGCAACTAATAACATTTATATTATCTTTCTGCATCTAAAAACAGGTCAGGTGTTCATATCGATGCCAATATCTTAATATAACAAACATATCTGGCATCGGAAAACACGTCAGATGTATATATCGATGCCAGTATCTTAATATAACAGGTTATGCCCGTATAATGGTGTAAATTGAATATTAAAAATAAATAGAGCCAAATGCTCTCCCTTTAGGTATAATAAGTTCACCACAAACAAAATTACCAAGGAGGATTCACAAATGGCT
>NZ_JAHLQA010000004.1 GCF_018918125.1 Blautia sp. MSJ-19 | reverse complement strand
ATTTACAGTACAGAATAAAGAAATCAGTGCGACCCTGACCGCATCGCCATCCGGAAGTGCAGCAAGTGGAATACAGGTAAAACTGAGTGCAAAAGCAACGGGAGGAAGCGGAAGCTATACTTATAAATTCATCATTTGCGATGCCAAAGGAAACTGGTATAAGATCCGCGATTTTGGAACATCCTCGACCTGCACATGGAAAACAGGAGCGAAAGGAAAGAAGACCCTGTATGTAGATGTCAAAGACAGTACAGGAACAGTAAAACGAGCAGCACTTTCATTTGAAGTCAGATAATGTACAACTTAAGTCGCTAAGGCATGGAAAATCACTCTGTGCTTTAGCGACTTTTTCTGTACCATATTGAGAAGAAAAAGAATTCAAAAAAGCGATAATTTAAGGTGCAAAAATACAGAAGTATGTTATAATGGAAACGTTACAGGAAAATATAGGCATATAATGAATGGCGTTTAATTGATTATATTCAGGGAGTATATTAAATGAGCAACGGAGAAAACAGGCGCAAACTGCCGGAGGGTGACACAGGAGTACCTGGCGGGAATGCAGACATTGAGGCAAAAATCAATGCAGCCATGGACAAGATCATAGCAGATACAGAAGATGATGAGCTGGATGATCTTGGAGATTATGATGATTCCGTACCGGAGTATGAAGAAACATACGAAGATCAGCATGAATATGAGGAAGCTGAAGAGGAGTATGAGGCAGAGGACGAATACGAATCCACAGATACGTATGAATCGGAAGATGAATATGATTCAGAAGAATATGACGATGATTCTGATGAGGAATATGAAAACGTCGATGACGAATACGAAGATGCAGAGGAATATGAAGAAGAGCCCCAGCCGGTGAGAACGAAGCGCAAATCTGCGAGACCCGGTCCGGTGGTATATGTTCCGATTGATGATTATGAAGAACAGTCACAGCAAAATGTACAGCAAAGGACAGTACCGCAGAAAAAAGCCTCATCTCAGTCGACCACTTCCAGAGAACCTGTTCAACAGGAAACGGAAGTTCCAAAGAAAAAAGGAAAACATAAAGGACTCCGTATCTTTGGATTGATCATATTGATGGTTCTGGTACTTGGAGGATGTGCATACGGTGCGGTCAGCTATTATTTTGCGGATCGATTTTTTGAAGGCACCTGGATCAATGGAGTAGACTGTTCACAGATGACTGCATATGAAGTAGAGGATGCTTTTAAACAGAAATTTCAGAGTTATTCGATTGAAGTTTCATCCAGAAATCTTGCGGCACAGTCAATTTCCGGGCAGGATATCAGTTATCAGTATCTTTCCACAGGTGAAGTACTGGCACTGTTGAAGCAGCAGAAGCCATACGAATGGATTAGAGGACTTTACGAACAGAAGAGCTATACGGTATCCGAAAATACAGGATACAATAAAACACAGCTTCAGGAACAGTTAAAGGCTCTGGAGTGTGCAAAAGCAGAAAATCAGACTGAACCAGAAAATGCATATGTTGCGTATCAAGATGGGCAGTTTGTGATTGTTCCGGAAACAGAAGGAAGTAAGCTGGATATCAAGGCAGCTTATCAGGTGCTGAATGAAGCTGTTTCCGAGGGAAAGACATCTATCGACTTTAATGATACACCAGAAGCATATGTCAGTGCAGATGTGAGAAGTGACAGTCCGGAATTGCAGTCCGCTCTGGAAGCGTGCAACAACTACACAAAAGCAAGTATCACATATACATTCGGAACGCAGACAACGACGCTGAATGGAGATACGATCAAAGACTGGCTGCAGTTTGACGAAAAAGGTCAGCTGATCTGGGATGACAATTCCTTCCAGCAGCATGTGGCAGATTATGTGGCACAGCTTGCTGCAACCTATGATACAGTTGGTACCGAGCGAGAGTTCCAGGCAACAAGTGGCAGAACGGTCTATGTTTCCAGTTCTGTATACGGCTGGAAGATTGATCAGGCAGCAGAAGCTGCACAGCTGAGTCAGGAGATACAGTCCGGTACACAGACAAGCAGAGAGCCGATTTATGCACAGACCGCAAATTCCTATGGTGTGAATGATCTGGGAGATACTTATATAGAAGTAGATCTGAGCGAACAGCATATGTACTATTATCAGAATGGAGCCGATATTTTTGAATCGGATTTCGTATCCGGTAACATGAGCTACGCAGACCGGCAGACACATTCAGGTATTTTCACTCTTTATTACAAAAAGAGCCCGGATGTATTACGAGGTGCACAGAAAGCGGATGGCACGTATGAGTACGAACAGAAAGTAGAATACTGGATGCCGTTTGATGGTGGTATTGGTTTCCATGATGCGACCTGGAGAGATGAATTTGGAGGAGATATTTATCTGACCAATGGTTCTCACGGATGTATCAATCTGCCGCCGGAAAATGCAGCAGTACTTTATGATCTGATACAGTATGGCGTACCGATTGTCTGCTTCTACTAAATAATTGGATTACAGGAGAGAAAAATGGACAGATCTTTTGATTTTATTCTTGCCGGAGCTGCACTGATCGTGGGGATCATGCTTCTGACAGGACACGGAGATATTTTCCTGAAAGGCGGAAATACCAAGCTCCGTAAAGAAAAATACGATGAGAAAAAAATGACATGGGGTTCCGGTGTAGCACTGATCCTGATCGGAATCGCAACATTTATTGATTCTTATACGACAGCACTTGCTGCAAAGATTGGTTATATCATAGTGTTGCTGGCAATCCTTGCAGGTCTGGTACTTTATCTCAAGTTTAAATGTGCCAGAAAATAAAGCATAACAAAAAAGTATGGAAGGCATTCAAACCTCCCATACTTTTTTTGTGCAATAATTATGTCGTGAGTAAAAAGAAAATTTACAGAGAAATTTTAACAAGGTCCATTGGCTTACTGATGCGTGCATCCGGATCAGAGACTTCTCCGAATCCATATTCTGCCAGAATAAAAGGAACACCGGCTTTCTGGCAGGCCTGGTAATCGCCGAGTGTATCACCGACATAGACGGGGGCTTTCAGACTATAAGTGTCTGCAATGCGACGAATATTAGAACCTTTATCCAGACCGGTATCTCCATTACAGAGATGCCCTTTGAAATATTTGCCCAGTCCGGAAGTTTGGAGAAAAACTTCGATATAGCCACTCTGACTGTTGCTTACGATGTAGAGAGGGTATTTCTGACTCATAATCTGAAGCATTTTTTCCAGATCCTCATAAAGAGGTGCGCATTCCTTAAGAAGTGCATCGTGTTCTGCCTGACAGCAGCCATCGATCAGGCGAAGCTGTTCTGATTCTGGAAAATCGGGAAAAATCTGTCGTGCAATATCTGAAAGGGGCTGTCCGAAAAGTGTCATCAGTCGTGCTGATGTCAGCGTAATATCCAAATGTTCTTCGTTTTGCAGATATGCGGTCCAGGCTGTGGCTACGATCTCGGTAGAATCCCATAAAGTGCCGTCAACGTCAAAAATAATGCTGTCCATAATATGATCCTTTCAAATAATCAGAATTATTAGAATTACTATTGTTAATATTCTATCTGCTAAAATAGAAAAAATCAACTGTCATTTGACATGATTTATGGTATACTAAAAGATACAGTATTCCGTAGCAACAAAACTGGAGGAACTTTATGCTGAATGACATTGTACAGCCACTGACGGACTGGTACAGAAAGAACAAACGGATTCTTCCGTGGAGGGATCAGGACAAAGCCTATTATACCTGGGTGTCTGAGATTATGCTTCAACAGACCAGGGTAGAAGCGGTGAAGCCCTATTTCCTTCGATTTGTCGGAGAGCTTCCGGATGTACAGGCGCTGGCAGAATGTCCGGAAGAGAAGTTGATGAAGCTGTGGGAGGGACTGGGATACTACAATCGTGTCCGTAATATGCAGATGGCGGCACAGACAGTCGTTGCTGAGTATGAGGGCGAACTTCCGGCCTCTTATGAAAAACTTCTGGAACTTAAAGGGATTGGCAGCTATACAGCTGGCGCGATCGCATCCATTGCCTATCATATTCCGGTACCGGCCGTGGATGGAAATGTTTTACGTGTCCTGTCCAGAATCACAGAAGACAGACAGGATATTATGAAGCAGTCAGTACGCCGTCAGGTCGAACAGAAACTACAGGAAGTGATGCCGCAGGATGCTCCCGGCGATTTTAATCAGGCACTGATGGAGCTTGGGGCTGTTGTCTGTGTGCCAAATGGTCCGGCACACTGCGAAACCTGTCCGGTGGCAGCATTTTGTATGGCTTACAGACATGGTACGGTAGAAGAACTTCCGGTCAAAGCACCAAAGAAAAAACGCCTTCTGGAGAGCAGGACCGTACTTGTGATTCAGGATGGAGAGCGGACTGCGATACAGAAACGTCCGCAGACAGGACTTCTTGCGGGGTTATATGAACTTCCGAATGTAGAGGGACATCTCAGTCGGAAAGAAGCCCTGGAAAAAGTAAAAGATATGCAGCTGGAACCACTTTATATAGAA
Organism: Blautia sp. MSJ-19; assembly: GCF_018918125.1. Classification (GTDB taxonomy): domain Bacteria; phylum Bacillota; class Clostridia; order Lachnospirales; family Lachnospiraceae; genus Blautia_A. The sequence continues at coordinate 166,832 of NZ_JAHLQA010000004.1, read as the reverse complement.
GAACTTCCAGATGCAAAACATATTTTTTCACATATTGAGTGGAGAATGATTGGATATCGTATCCGAGTGGCTTCACTGGATACAGACAGAGAACTGCCATTTATTTTTGCAGGAAAAAAACAGTCTGAAAAGCAGTACGCGATTCCGTCTGCATTCAGAGCCTACGTTAAATACATGAAGGAGGAATCAGGAAAATGAAATTGTTGAGTATCGCAATTCCATGTTATAATTCAGAAGCATATATGGGAAAATGTATCGAATCCCTGTTAAAAGGTGGAGAAGAGGTGGAAATCCTTGTCGTTAATGACGGATCTTCTGACCGAACTGCTGAGATTGCAGATGCCTATGCCGAAAAATATCCGACGATCGTCAAAGCTGTTCATCAGGAGAATGGTGGACATGGAGAGGCGGTAAATGCAGGAATTCGCAATGCTACAGGGCTTTATTTCAAAGTTGTGGACAGTGATGACTGGGTAAATGAGGAAGCTTATATGCAGATCCTCCGAACGCTGGAAGAACTGACTCGTGGTCCGAAAACACTGGATATGCTGATCAGTAACTTTGTTTATGAAAAACAGGGGGCAACCCGCAAAAAAGTTATGCAGTACAGACACTGTCTTCCGGTTAATGAGATTTTTGGATGGGACAGTGTGCATATGCCAAAAGGCAAATATCTGCTGATGCATTCTATCATTTATCGTACAAAACTTCTTCATGAATGTGGATTAGAGCTGCCGAAGCATACGTTCTATGTGGATAATCTGTTCGCATTTGAACCGCTTCCGTCCGTAAAGAATATGTACTATCTGGATGTGAATTTCTATCGTTATTTTATCGGAAGAGATGACCAGTCAGTCAATGAAAAAGTAATGATCAAGAGAATTGATCAGCAGATTCGTGTGAATAAACTCATGGCGGACGCGTTTCACAGATGCCAGTTTGACAATAAGCATCTCAAGAAATATATGCTGAGTTATCTGGACATCATTACAACAGTTTCTTCCATTATGCTGGTACGTGCCGGCACACAGGAGGCACTGGACAAGAAAAAAGAAATGCTGGAATATATCCGTGAGCAGGATCTCTGGCTGTATCACAAGCTTCGTTACAGCATCCTGGGACGTGCTGCCAATCTTCCGGGAAGAGGCGGACGTAAGATGTTTGTAGCTGCGTACAAGATCTGTCAGAAATTTTATGGATTTAACTAATTAATCATGATTAATCAAAAAGACTTCTGGAGAGTTTTCTCAGAAGTCTTTTTGTGATTAATGGAACTATTGAACCGACAGGGACTCAACTTTGATCAGGAAAGCATATTAATCTGCTGATCTTCCATACAAACAGAAAAATCATGCAGAAGACCGGCAGATTCTCCGTCTTTATGTACTGCCAGTCTGGCTTCACTGTGGATATCGATTTTTTTGCAGCGGAAAATGTGAATTCCCTTAAAATGTGTATGTTTTCCGAAAAAAGCAGTCGGAAGACAGCACAGTACTTTGGGTTTACTTAAGCTGTCCACGACGATCACATCCAGATAACCATCAGACGGGCTGGCATCCGGGCAGAATTTGAAACCGCCACCCTCGTATTTCTGGTTCATAACAGCCGTAAAATAAACTCTGGAAAATTCTTCTTTTCTGTTTCCATCCATGATGAGCGTCATGGGGGAGGGGGTGAGGAAAAGCAGTTGCTTTAATGCCACAAAAAGATAGACCAGTTTGCCCAGCCCAAGTTTGTTCAGTACTTTTTTCATAGGAGTGACACCGACTTCGTGACATACAGCTGCATCGAAACCGATTCCGCAGCTGATCGCAAAGCGACTGCTGCTGGAGCCGCAGGAAATGTGCGGAACATCCATAGGATGCGGACGTTTGTCTGAAAGAATCAGTTCGAGAGCTTTCATAGGATCCTGGGGAAGTTTCATACTGCGGCAGAAATCATTTCCGGAACCGGTAGGGATATAGCCAAAAGTAATGAGAGAAAGATCTCTGACACCACTTAAGACCTCCTGGATCGTTCCGTCTCCGCCGACCGCGATTAATTTGAGGGTGTCTCCGTCGGGCAGATCTTCGGTAATAGATGCTGAAAGAAGAGCCGCATGTCCTTTGTATTGGGTAAAAAATGTTTTATATTCGATGTTGCGTTCCTGTAAAACCTTTTCCAGATCTTGCCAGATCAAAGCTCCTTTGCCGGAGCGGGAATTGGGATTTATAATAAAATAGTACATGATTTCCTCCATTATATTCTTGTTTATCATAGCATGTTCGACAGGAATTTACAAACATTTAACATGCTGCGGACTGGAAATTTAACGTTCGTTCCGTATACTTTGCAAAAAGATAAAAAAGGTCCTGGTCAGAGTGAAAGATGAAAAAGAACAGGCAGGAGGAAATAAATGATTTATCTCGTAGAAGATGATGAGAGTATTCGTGAACTTGTAGTATATACATTAAAGAGTCAGGGGATGGATGCAAAGGGATTTGAACGTCCCTCTCTGTTCTGGAAAGAGTTGGATAAAGAATTGCCGGCACTGATTCTTCTGGATATCATGCTCCCGGAAGAAGATGGTATTTCTATTCTCCGAAAACTTCGTACCAGACCGGATACACGCAAACTTCCGATTATCATGCTGACTGCAAAAGGAACAGAATATGATGTGGTCATGGGGCTGGACAGTGGTGCGGATGACTATATCCCAAAACCATTCCGCATGATGGAACTGATCTCACGTATCAAGGCGAGGATGCGAAGGGCAGAAGATACCGGAGCAGAAGAGTATCATCTGGAAAATTTGTATCTGTGCCCGTCAAAACACGTGGTGACTGTAGATCAGGAACCGGTAAATCTGACATTAAAAGAATATGAAATGCTTGCGCTTTTGTTGAAAAACAGTGGTATGGTACTCTCCAGGACACAGCTGTTGAATCAGATCTGGGGATATGAATTCGATGGAGAAAGCAGAACGGTTGATGTGCATATACGAACACTCCGCCAGAAACTGGGAAGCGCAGGAGAACTGATTGAAACCGTGCGTGGAGTGGGATACAAAATCGGAAAATAAAAGGAACAGAATCCGGAAAAACTATAAAGTTTCTGATACAAAGGAAGGTGGCTTACCTTCCTTTTTTAGTTGGGATATGCTATACTCACATCAAAGCAAATTTGAGAAAGAGGCAGAATTATGAAGTCATTGGTAATAGCAGAGAAACCATCTGTGGCGAGGGATATCGCAAGAGTGCTCCACTGTACGCAAAAAGGGAACGGAATCCTGGAAGGCAAAGAATACGTTGTGACATGGGCACTTGGACATCTTGTGACTCTTGCAGATCCGGAAGAGTACGATAAAAAATATATCAAATGGGATATGGAGACTCTGCCGATGATGCCGGACAAGATGAAACTGGTCGTTATCCGACAGACTTCCAAACAATACCAGGCTGTTAAGACGCAGCTGTTCCGCAAAGATATCGGAGATGTGATCATTGCAACGGATGCAGGAAGAGAAGGAGAACTGGTTGCACGCTGGATTCTGGATAAATCCGGATGTCGCAAACCGATCCGCCGTCTGTGGATCTCGTCTGTAACGGACAAAGCTATTCGCGATGGATTTAAGAATCTGAAAGATGGCAGAGATTATGATAATCTTTACCGTGCAGCAGTTGCGAGGGCAGAAGCTGACTGGCTGGTTGGAATCAACGGAACAAGAGCACTGACCTGCAAACATAATGCACAGCTTTCTTGTGGAAGAGTACAGACGCCGACACTTGCGATCATAGCCAGACGAGAAGAAGAAATCCGTAAGTTCCAGCCGGAAGATTATTTCGGAATGACTTTGCAGGCAGGTGGCATACAGTGGACCTGGAAAGACACAAGGAGCGGAAGCTATCGGACGTTCCAGAAAGAGCGTGTAGAAGAAATCCAGAAAAAGGTTTCCAATACAGCACTGGAAGTTGTGAATGTATCCAGAAAGCCTAAGAAAACCATGGCTCCGGGACTGTATGATCTGACCACGCTTCAGCGAGAGGCAAATCAGAAATACGGATTTTCAGCAAAAGAAACGCTGAATATCATGCAGAGACTTTATGAGAATCACAAAGTTCTGACATATCCGAGAACAGATTCCCGCTATATTGGCAAGGATGTTGTTCCTACGCTCAAGGAACGCCTGAAAGCCTGTGGTACAGGTCCGTACAGGAAATTTGCAGGAGCTCTGATCAGCAAACCAATCCACACAAACGGAAGTTTTGTGGATGACAAAAAAGTCAGTGATCATCATGCAATCATTCCGACAGAGCAGTTTGTACAGTTGGATCATATGACAAATGAAGAGCGCAAGATTTATGATATGGTCGTGCGGAGATTCTTAAGTGTGCTGTATCCGCCATTTGAATATGAGCAGACTTCTATGGAAGCGAAGGCTGCAGGACAGAGTTTTGTTGCAAGTGGAAAGGCAGTTGTAAGCGCTGGATGGAAAGAAGTCTACGAAGGTGGAAGTACGGAGGATGACGAAGAAGAGCAGACACTGAAGGATCAGAATCTTCCGGTACTGAAGCAGGGAGAGAAGCTTTCGATAGACAGCATCCGTATAATATCAGGAAAAACAAAGCCGCCGGCACATTTTACCGAAGCTACGCTGCTGGCTGCGATGGAGAATCCGGTAAAATATATGTCTTCAAAAGATGCACAGGCAGCAAAGACACTTGGAGAGACTGGTGGACTTGGAACGGTTGCGACCAGAGCCGATATCATTGAGAAACTTTTCCATACCTTCCTTATGGAAAAGAGAGGAAACGAGATTTATCTGACATCAAAGGCGAAACAGCTTCTGGAACTTGTTCCGGAAGATTTAAAGAAACCGGAACTGACGGCAGACTGGGAAAAGAAACTGTCCGATATTTCAAAAGGCAGACTGCAACAAAAAGTCTTTCTTGACGGAATCCGGGAGTACACAGAAGAAATTGTTGGAGAGATCAAGGCAGGAACCGGTACATTCCGGCATGACAACCTTACGAACAAGATCTGTCCGAACTGTGGCAAACGAATGCTGGCAGTAAATGGCAAGAACAGCAAGATGCTGGTATGCCAGGACCGTGAATGTGGATACAGAGAAACGATTTCCCGTACAACAAATGCGCGTTGTCCGAAATGCCACAAGAGAATGGAGATGCTGGTAAAAGGCAAAGAAGAAACCTTCGTATGTGGATGCGGATACAAAGAAAAGCTGTCTTCTTTCCAGGCGAGAAGAGCAAAAGAAGGGGCCGGTGTCAACAAAAGAGACGTACAGAAATATCTCAAAAAGCAGCAAAAAGAAGCAGCAGAACCAGTGAACAATGCATTTGCACAGGCTCTTGCCGGGCTCAAACTGGATTAATTTTCGGCTGCAGATTTTGGATAGAAATAAAAGAAGGTAAAAATAGAACTGCTGCTGGCAGCAGACATAAAAAGGAGAGTGGGCTTTATGAAGTTACAGAAGTATCAGAAATGTTCAAACGTAACCCGTGGACTGGAAAAAGCAGAACTTGTACTGAAGAATGCCCGTATTGTGAATGTTTTTACCAGAGAGATCCTGGATGGTGATGTTGCCATTACTGATGGTATGATTGTCGGAATCGGCAGCTACCAGGGCGAAGAAGAAAGGGACATGGGCGGCAGATATATCTGCCCGGGCTTTATAGACAGTCATCTGCATCTGGAATCCACTCTTGTGACACCCGCAGAGCTGGTGACTGTAGCATCCAGACATGGCACGACAACGTTTATCGTAGATCCACATGAATCGGCGAATGTGTCCGGTTTAAAGGGCATTGATTATATTCTGAATCAGACAGAAGATGTGGATGCAAATGTTTTTGTAATGATGCCGTCCTGTGTTCCGGCAACGGCAATTGATGATAATGGATGTACCCTTACAGCGCGGGATATGGAACCGTATCTTTCCAATAAGCGGATTCTTGGTTTGGGAGAAGTCATGGATTATGTATCTGTGGTGAATGGTGATGAAACCATGCATCGCAAACTGGAACTGTTCAGTGACAGAGTCCGTGACGGACATGCGCCTTTCCTTTCAGACACAGATCTGCAGGCATATGCGATGGCGGGAATCGCCACCGACCACGAATGCTCTGATTTTGCATATGCAATGAAAGAGCGGCGGAATGGAATGACCGTACATATCCGTGAGGGAAGTGCTGCAAGAAACCTGAAAGCAATCGTTACAGGAATCGTACAGAACCAGATGAATGGTGAAGGATTCTGTTTCTGCACCGATGACAAACATATCGAAGACATTGAAAAGGAAGGTCACATCGATCATAACGTGCGTAAGGCGATCAGACTTGGAATGAATCCGGTGGATGCGGTCTGTATGGCAACGATTAATTCTGCAAAATGCTATGGACTGTCTGATATCGGAGCAATCGCGCCGGGATATCAGGCAGATCTGCTCATTGTGGATGACCTGGACGCAATGACGATTCAGGAGGTCTATTATAAAGGAAAAAAAGTGGAGCAGGACGGTGAGATCATTGTACGGGAATGCCCGGAGAAATTAAAAAATACTGTTCATGTAGGAAAATTTTCAGAAGATGATCTCAGACTGGAATCACCGAATGGCATATTTACCGTGATTGGTATGCAGGAAGGTGAGATTACAACTGTACGTAAAAACGTACAGATACTTCCGGGGCAGGGAACATTTGCGTCGAATGAACAGTATCAGAAGATTGCAGTAATTGAGCGACACAAAGCAACCGGAAAAACAGGTGTTGGTGTCGTGAGCGGGTTTGGAATCCGGGGTGGTGCAATTGCATCGAGTGTTTCTCATGATTCTCACAATATAATTGTGATTGGAGATAATGATGCAGATATGTATCTTGCAGTACAGGAACTGATTCGCACACAGGGCGGATATACACTGGTGGCAGATCAGCAGATATATGATACACTGGAGCTTCCGGTAATGGGTCTGATGAGTGATGCCGGTTTTCAGTACAGCCACAGAAAACTGGAACGCATGATTCGAAAAGCGCACGAAATGGGTGTGCCGGCAGGAATAGCACCATTTATCACGCTTTCTTTTATGGCACTTCCGGTTATTCCGGAGATTCGTATCACTCCACGTGGAATCTACGATGTATGTACCGGTGAGTTTTATCAGAATTAGTGATACACTGTCCGCAGTAATGAGAAATGTGACTGTAAAATCAGTCATTGCAATAATACAAACAATAAAAGAGGAGTAGCAGTTTATTATGCCAGTATTTGATTTCAGCAACAGCAAAACAGAAAAGAAAGATCCGGAATGTACTTACACAACATTTCAGTCAAACGAAAAAGTACCGTCACCGGAGAAACCGATCCTGATCATTGAGAATAAGAGCCGTCAGTGGAAACACCATTCCTGTGGTGTCTTTTCCAATCCGAACCAGAAATCTTCTTTTGAGTTCAAAGAAGAGGATGGTGTTTTTCCGGCAGACATCCTCAAGATTGATGCTCGCTTTGTAAGTCTTGTGAAATGGCTTGGCGAAAACTATATCAGTGTACGATTATCCGGACAGAATACAGCGGAAGGGTATGCAGTATATAAGATCCGCGAGACTGCTTTTGGCGGTGGTGGAAAACTGTCTGCAGAGGATGGGTTCCTGCAGTTCATGATTGAACGTCTCCTTGCAAGTAATGCACCGACAGAACTTCCTGAGGGAGATGAGGAAGACGAAGACGGCGATGATATGAAGCTGACCAGTATTCAGAGCATCACTGACTTCATGACCTGTGCAGGAAGAACCATGCCGGATAACATCCGTCTCTGGGCAAGAAGAAACCTTGCGGTTGCAAGATCACATGAAGTATCTCAGGAAGAACGCAGACATGCACAGAGAGCACTGTCCATTATGATGAACATTCAGTGGAAGAATAACTACTTTGAATCCATTGATCCGGTGGAAGCACGCCGCATTCTGGACGAAGAACTTTATGGAATGGAAAAGGTAAAACAGAGAATCATCGAGACGATCATTCAGATCAACCGTACCCATACACTTCCGGCATATGGACTGCTTCTGGTTGGCCCTGCCGGAACCGGTAAATCTCAGATTGCCTATGCGGTAGCTCGTATCCTGAAACTTCCGTGGACAACACTGGATATGAGCTCCATTAACGACCCGGAACAGCTTACAGGAAGTTCTCGTGTATATGCCAACGCAAAGCCTGGAATTATCATGGAAGCATTTTCTATGGCAGGTGAGTCCAATCTGGTATTTATCATCAATGAGCTGGATAAGGCAACCAACGGCAAGGGAAACGGTAACCCGGCGGATGTGCTTCTGACACTTCTTGATAACCTTGGATTTACAGATAACTATATGGAATGTATGGTTCCGACTGTCGGTGTTTATCCGATTGCGACAGCCAACGACAAAGCACAGATCAGTGCTCCTTTGATGTCCCGTTTTGCGGTCATTGAACTTCCGGATTATACAGCAGAAGAAAAGAAAGTTATCTTTTCTAAATTTGCACTTCCGAAAGTTCTGAAACGTATGAGCCTCAAAGCGGAAGAGTGTGTGGTGGCTCCGGACGGACTTGATGCAGTGATTGAGCAGTTTGCAGATACAACCGGTATCCGTGATCTTGAGCAGGCGGCAGAGCATATTGCGGCCAATGCGTTATACCAGATTGAAGTAAATCATGTATCTTCTGTAACCTTTGATGCAGAGATGGTAAAGAAATTATTTGAATAAAAATTATCTCAGGATTCTATTTCGAGAATTTACTCCGGGATGCAAAAAGGGTCTTGCATTCCGGAGATTCTTTTGTTATACTACAGAAAGTTTCATAAGTAAGTTTTATGAAAAACTTTATAAATTTCATAACTGGTTCGAAACCCTCCCAGTATAAAAAACTAGGTCTTTTCAGGTATCTTCCGATCGTTGATGCCTTTTTCTGTGGAGGATTTTTTAATAGAAATTCTCGTAGAAGAAGGAAAGGTTGGAAGTTTTTTTATGTGCAAAATTATCATAGACTGTGATCCGGGAATTGACGATGCACTTGCAATCATGCTTGCTGTGAATTCTCCGGAACTTGATATTCTGGCAATTACAACAGTATCCGGCAATGTGCCGTCTGACATGGGAGCTGCAAATGCAAGAAAGGTACTGAAACAGCTTAATAGACTGGATATCCCGGTTTATATCGGAGAAGCGGTTCCGCTTCGGGAAAAATACATTGATGCGAAGGACACCCACGGGATGGATGGTCTTGGAGAAAGTTTTCTCCCGGAAGTAGAAGGGGAATGCGAACAGCAGAATGCCGTTGATTTCCTGACAGAACTTCTGGAAAGAGAAAAAATTTCTATTATCGCACTTGGGCCGATGACAAATCTGGCAAAAGTATTTTCCAGGAAGCCGGAGCTGATTGGCAATGTAGAAGAGCTTGTTTCCATGGGAGGAAGTTTCAAAAGTCATGGAAACTGTTCGCCGGTAGCGGAATACAACTACTGGTGTGATCCGGATGCAGCTGCAGTTGTGTATGATCTTTTTGCGAAAGCAGGAAGCAAGATTCATATGATCGGGCTGGATGTGACGAGAGAGATTGTTCTGACACCGAACAGGCTGGAATATATGTGTCGTCTGGATTCGGAAACGGGAGAATTTATCCGTAAGATCACAGGATTTTATATGGATTTTCACTGGGAACAGGAAGGTATTATTGGCTGCGTGATCAACGATCCTTTGGCAGTGGCATATTTTATTGACCGCTCCATGTGTGATGGGTTTGACAGCTTTACAGCAGTTGCAACCGACGGACTCTGTCGTGGGCAGACGGTTGTAGACTCCATGGACTTCTGGAAAAAAGAACCGAACAGCAGAATTCTTACAGATACAGATTCTGAGAGATTTTTTGCATTCTTTATGGAACGGGTACTCAGAAAAAAAGACGGAAGCAGATGGAAAAAAGAAGAGTTAAAACTTCTGCATGAGCTGTAAAGAGGTGACAGGATGAAGACAACAATGGAAAGAAACAAAAAAGTTCACACAGGTAACAGGATCAATGCGTATCAGATCTGTCTGGTAGCGCTTGCGGTAGGAATTAATATTGTCGGTGGTCAGATCGCACTGTTTATGAAACTGCCGATTTATCTGGACAGTATCGGAACGATTCTGACAGGAGCCGTTCTTGGTCCATGGTTCGGTATGCTGCCGAATCTGATCAGTGGAATCTTTATGGGAATGACAGTAGACATCTATTCTCTGTATTTTGCACCGGTAGGAATCATTACCGGTATCATGAGCGGACTTGTTTTTCGTAAGTTATCCGTAAAGAAAGCAAAAGTGTTGTTTGCGGCAGCTTTGATCACGGTTCCGGGAACCATTGTGAGTTCTGTAATCAATGCAGTATTATTTGGAGGCGTCACTTCTTCAGGATCTTCCATTCTGGTACAGCTTCTTTCCAGAACACCACTTGGACTGACGGGAAGCATTTTTGCAGTACAGTTCCTGACAGATTATCTGGACAGATGTATTTCTGTATTTGTAGTCAGTGTATTTGTGACAATGCTCAGTGGAGAACTGAGACAGAGACTGACCGGGAATGTGCATAACAAAGCAGCGTAGGAAACATCTGTAGAGATGTAGAACATATGTGCAGATAAGAATTTTTAACAAAACTGTGGAGCAGTTATTTGGTCATGAGCAAGTAGTCAAGCGGATTGTGAATATCCGTTTGACCTCCATAAAATAAAAAGTGAAAAGAGGAGCAGTCACACAAAATGATGTGTGAGTTGCTCCTCTTTCGTTGTGAAGTAAATTGTATGAAAAAGATTTCATCGATCTAACGGAAACTTACATTCTCCGATGCCACACTTTATCGATTTAATACTGATTTTCCTCGATTAAGGGATAAAACTAAAATTCCGATGTCGAAATTTAGCAATGTAAAACAAATATGCCCCGAATAAGAAGTAACTTCGGATTTCCGATGTTGATTTTTAGTAATTTGTCTTAAACGGGCACCGAGAATAAAGGCTAAAGAGATTCCGATGCAGTATGTTTTTTATGATATGAATCAGCGGAAACTCTTGATCCAGTTTACAAGTGAGTCGTGCCAGATGTTGTCATAGACAGTCTTCTTCATCTGGTCGGTAACTGGTCCGTTGTTTGCCATCTTCGCGAGGATGGCAGCCTGAAGCTCTTCGACAGTCATATCTTCCGGAGATTTGTTCGGATCAACTTTGATGGTCTCTTTTTCCACGGAGTTTTCTTCGGTTGTAGCAAGAGGCTCTTCGGTAGCAGCAGTTTCCTGTACAATGTTTGTATCTGTGGTTTCGTCAGCCTCTTCTTCCGTTGATCTAACAGTTTCTTCTGTACTGATGATTTCTTTAATGGAAGCTTTTTCTGCATCAGTTTCCTGTGCTGCACTCTGATCCTCTGAAATAGTTTCTTTTTCTGTCAGAGCACCAGCTTCTTCTACAGATTCAGCTTTTGGAATTTCAGCCTTTGCTGAGAATTCGGCCTTAAATGGCTGATATTCTTCAAGATCACCGGCAGGTACCCAAATTTCACCGCTGTTTGCACCCACAGATACATTGATGCGTCCACCTTCGACAGTAACTTTCTGTCCGGTTAGGGTACCAACATATTCTGAAGCATTTCCGGCAGGGAGATTCATCCAGGCATCGTTATCGTCATTGTTGACAGTTACGATCACACGGACACCATCCAGGTCACGTGCAAATGCAAACTGGCGGTTGGTAAGCTGCAGTTCTGCATAACTTCCGTAGTTGAGAGCAGGGATATTCTGTCTGATCTTTCCAAGAGCGGCAACCAAAGCTGTACATGGATTTGTTTCTTTCGCATTTGCGTAGTCTGCAAGATCCAGGGCAGGTCTCAGGCTGTCGTCGGAAGAACGTTCCTTGCGTCCTTCAATTCCAAACTCAGAACCATAATAGATACTTGGAACTCCAGGAAGAGTATAAAGAAGTACATGAACTGGATTAAAATGCGCTTTATTGGACAGTTTTGTATAGATTCGCTCTACATCGTGGTTATCGACAAAGTTGTACAGAGTAAGATTTCCCATGTTCTGGAGATATTTCACGGTATGAGCAATCTCGAAATAATTATGGTCATTATGGCCACTGTAAAGAGCTTTGTGCAGTGCATAGTTTGTGACACTGTGCAGTGTCTCGCCGTTTACCCAGCGGCTGTAATCACCGTGAATCACTTCCCCCATCAGCCAGAAATCAGGTTTGACTTCCTCGGCAGTACGGCGGAGTGCACGCATGAAATCAAAATCCAGGACATCAGCGGCATCCAGACGGATTCCATCAACATCAAACTCAGAAACCCAGAAACGGATCACATCACAGATATAATTCTGTACTTCCGAATTACGCTGATTTAATTTAACAAGCAGATTGTATCCGCCCCAGTTGTCATAGGAAAATCCGTCATTGTATTCGTTGTTTCCCAAGAAATTGACATTACAGTACCAGTTCAGATATCTGGAGTTCTCACGGTTCTGCTGAATATCTTTAAATGCAAAGAAATCACGTCCTGTGTGGTTGAATACACCGTCAAAGATTACCTTGATGCCTTTTTCATGACATGCTTTGACAAAAGCAGTCAGATCGTCATTGGTTCCAAGACGGGAATCCAGTTTTTTATAATCAGTGGTTTCGTATCCATGTCCGACACTTTCGAAGAGAGGTCCGATGTACAGGGCAGTGCATCCGATCGCTTTGATATGGTCGATCCATGGAAGAAGAGTGTTCAGGCGATGTACCGGTTCTGTGTATTCATTCTGTTTTGGAGCACCGGTAAGACCTAATGGATAAATGTGATAAAAAATAGCTTCGTTATACCAACTCATGTGTTATCATCTCATTTCATAGTATTTTCTTTTTCATATTTAAAATATTTTATCCTGTTTACAGGGATAAAAATTATGGGGCTGTCGTTAAACGGCAGCCCCTGGGTTTTGCTATCAGTTATGAAATTATGCCTGAGGACCAGCAGCAACAAGTGCTTTACCTGCAGCATTTCCTTCGTATTTAGCGAAGTTCTTAACAAATCTAGCAGCAAGATCTTTTGCTTTTTCTTCCCACTGTGCAGCATCTGCATATGTGTCACGTGGGTCAAGGATTCCAGCGTCAACGCCTGGAAGTTCTGTAGGAACTTCGAAGTTGAAGTAAGGAATTGTCTTTGTAGGAGCTTTCAGGATATCTCCGTTCAGGATTGCATCGATGATACCACGGGTATCTTTGATGGAGATACGTTTTCCGGTTCCGTTCCATCCTGTGTTAACGAGGTAAGCTTTTGCTCCGCTCTTTTCCATTTTCTTAACAAGTTCTTCTGCATATTTGGTTGGATGCAGTTCCAGGAATGCCTGGCCGAAGCAAGCTGAGAATGTAGGTGTAGGCTCTGTGATTCCACGCTCTGTACCAGCAAGTTTTGCTGTGAATCCGGACAGGAAGTAGTACTGTGTCTGCTCTGGTGTCAGGATAGATACTGGCGGCAGTACGCCGAATGCATCTGCGGACAGGAAGATAACGTTCTTAGCTGCCGGTGCAGAAGAAATCGGGCGAACGATTTTTTCGATGTGGTCGATCGGGTAGGAAACACGAGTGTTTTCTGTTACGCTCTTATCAGCGAAGTCAATCTTTCCGTCTTTATCAACAGTTACGTTCTCAAGAAGAGCGTTACGTTTGATTGCATTGTAGATGTCTGGTTCAGATTCTTTGTCAAGGTTGATAACCTTAGCGTAGCATCCACCTTCGAAGTTGAATACACCGTTGTCATCCCAGCCGTGTTCGTCATCACCGATCAGGAGACGTTTCGGGTCTGTGGAAAGAGTTGTTTTACCTGTTCCGGAAAGTCCGAAGAAGATAGCGGTGTTTTCTCCGTTCATATCTGTGTTTGCAGAGCAATGCATGGAAGCCATGCCTTTCAGTGGAAGGAAGTAGTTCATCATAGAGAACATACCTTTTTTCATTTCTCCGCCGTACCATGTGTTGATGATAACCTGCTCTTTGGAAGTAATGTTGAACATTACAGCTGTTTCAGAGTTCAGACCAAGTTCTTTGTAGTTTGTAACTTTTGCTTTGGAAGCATTGTATACGATGAAGTCTGGCTCGAATGTTTCAAGTTCTTCAGCTGTTGGTTTGATGAACATGTTTGTTACGAAATGTGCCTGCCATGCAACTTCAACGATGAAACGGATAGCCATACGAGTATCTTTGTTAGCACCGCAGAATGCATCAACTACGAAAAGTCTCTTGTTGGAAAGTTCTTTCTTTGCAAGATCTTTAACAGCTGTCCATGCTTCCTGAGTAGCCGGATGGTTGTCGTTTTTGTATTCATCAGAAGTCCACCAAACTGTATCTTTGGAGTTCTCATCCATAACGATGTATTTGTCTTTAGGAGAACGTCCGGTGTAGATACCTGTCATTACGTTAACAGCGCCAAGTTCTGTTTCCTGGCCTACCTCAAATCCTTCAAGACCTGCTTTGGTCTCTTCCTCGAATAATACTTCGTAAGAAGGATTGTACACAATTTCAGTTGTTCCTGTGATGCCATACTTAGTTAAATCGATTTTTGCCATCTTACATTTACCTCTCTTCTTTAATAGAGCCATCTACATGCTGGCTTCTTTAACCTCTAAGAAGTGGATGCCACCAACTTCTCATAGAGTTAATTATACATAATTCATCAATAAAAGCAATAAAAAAACAGTGAAAATTTAAAAAAATGATAATATTTTAACATGATACCAGGGGGAAAAGATCTAAATCCACATGAGCTTGCTCATATGTGGATGAAAGAGCTTGGACCCCGCCCCTATATGAGCATAAAAGTGGGATGGTAATCCCGCGATATGCGAATAGAGGGTAGGATTGTGAGAGTGCACAGCACGGAACAATCCGTGGGTATCATATAACCAACGATAAAAAATCACCTACAGGATCAGAGTTTCCTGTAGATGATTATAAAATAAGTGATCTCTGCGATGGATGTAATGATCCAGGAGAAGAGATAGAGAAGAAACAGTGCCGGAATAGTGTGAACCCAGGCAAATACGGTATAGATCCAGATAATACGGAAGACGCAGGATCCCATAATGATAATGAACGTAGGTATGATAGTTTTGCCAAGTCCACGTGAGGCTGCGATCGTACAGTCCATAAAGGAGGATACACAGTAGGAAAATGCCATGATCCGGATCCTCTGCATGCCGGCATCAATGACGGCTTTGTCAGTTGCAAACAGGGACAGGAACTGATGACCGAAGATAAATAGGAGCAGTCCCAGAAGCAGCCCCATGCTAAAAGAATAAAACAGGCTGACAAAATAGCTTTTGAGAACTCTTTTCTTATTCCCTGCACCGTAGTTCTGCCCCATGAAACTGGAACATGCGATATAAAACGCATACATGACATTATAAATGATCGTATCGGCATTGGTAGCTGCGGCATTGCCAGAAACCATATAAGTGTCAAAAGAATTGACGCCGCTCTGCACGAACAGGTTTGCAATCGCGAAGATTGCATTCTGTATGCCGGCAGGGATACCGATCATCAAAATATCAACGCAGGCTTTTTTGTGAAAACGAATCTTTTCCGGAGACACCTGACATTCATCTTTGCGGCGAAGCAGATGGGCCATGATAAGTCCTGCAGAAACATACTGTGCGATTGCGGTTGCGGTGGCGACACCTGCAGCAGCCATATGTAATACAATGACAAAAAACAGGTTCAGAATGACATTCAGTACGCCTGCAGCAGCCAGATAATAAAGAGGGCGCTTGGTATCTCCGCGGGCACTTAACACACCATTACCAAAGTTATAGACGCCCATGGCCGGCAGACCGATCGCATAAATTTTCAGATAAAGAGAAGCCTGTCCGATCAGATCATCTTTGGTGTGCAGCATTTTCAGCATTCCACCGGAAAAGAAAAAACAGACGGCACCGACCAGCAACCCCATCAGGGCACAGAGAATCAAGGCCGAGTGAACGGTTTCCTCTGTGTTATGACGGTTACCGGAGCCAAGTGCGTGGGCGGTTCGTACATTGACTCCACTTCCCATACCAATCAGAAAGCCGACAAATAATGTTACGAGCAGAGTAGTAGAACCAACTGCTCCAAGTGCTTTGTAATCTGCAAACCGGCCAACGACAGCGACATCACTTAAGTTAAATACAACCTCCAGAAGCTGTGAGCACATCAGCGGAATGCTGAACAGAAAAATATTTTTCCACAAAGAACCCGTTACCATCTCGATGGAACGGGCCTTTTTCTTCGTATTTTCACACATAAACAAATCCCCAATACTTCAAAAATTTCTCATCCTTTTAATAAGATACGACAGTTGCTGCGGATTGTAAAGATGAAGATTCTCAGGAACTTTCTTCTTTATATTTACGGCGGTATTCTCCCGGTGTCATACCGTAAGTTTTCTTAAAAGTACGCATAAAATGCTCCGGACTGTCGTAGCCGACCAGCTCGCAGATTGCACTGTTACTGAGCGTGCTTTCACGGAGTGCCCGGCAGGCCTGGCTCAGCTTGATATTTCGGATGATCTGGAGAAATGTCTGGCCGGTACCTTCTTTGATCAGTGTACTGAAATGAGAGGTACTGTATCCGAAGTGTTCCGCCGTCTCACTTAAAGTAGCAGTCTGATAGTGTTGATTCAGGTAATTCAGAATTTCCGTCATGGAATTCCCGGAAGTATCTTTTGTGAGAATAGATTCAATATCATTTTCGTGGTAGCGCAGCAACATTGCCCAGAACAGGATCAGCATGGAATTCAGAAACGTGTAGCTGTATTTTTCCTGAGCAAGATACTCAATGTACATCGTTTCCTGCATCTCGCGGATCGCGGAATCTTCTCCACTGTGGAAAATCAGATAGTTGCCCTCGGTCTTACGGTACAGAACGTGTGCAAAAAACTGTGCCAGTGCACTGTCGGCTGTCAGAGCCTGGAAAAATGTGGACTGGAAAGTAGTGCCGCGAATCAGGATGTTGAAGGCTGTGCTGTCATCAAAGATTCCCACACTGTGTTTCGTGTGAGGCGGAATGATGCAGACATCCCCGGTATGCAGGGTGTGATCAATTCCCTGAATCGAGGTATGAGCAGTTCCGTCATAGATGCACAAAATTTCAAAAAATTCATGTTCATGGACAAACTCAGGAGTATACCGGTAATGTTTGTAGAGCATGATGTTTTCGGCCATGTCATGGAACATAACTTTTTCTTCCAGATACGTATACCAGTTTTCTTTCAGGAGTTCCGGAACATAAAGAGCATGGCTTGCAATCAGATCACGGTCCAGATGAAGGCAGTATTCATGGAATGTTTTCGGTCGTTCTTTTTCCTCAAAATACAGTTTTTTGTAAAAAAGCTCATCGTCGTTATAAGCGTACAGCTGCTTGCGAAATTCTTCTCTGGTAAGTCTCATAATACTCCTCAAAATGTCTGTGTCCTGTAATTGTTTCCTAATATAATAGGCAGAAATCTCTGCCGGATGCCCACAGTATAACACCATAACTGTCGAAAAAAAAGTCAGTGTTTTGCAAAAAAAATCACAATTGGAGGAATTGTTAAAAAGAAGTAAAGTAATGTCAGAAAAAGTTGGAGGTAAGTAAAATGAATGAAGTTGAAAAGAAAGTAAAGGTCGGCCTGTGGCGTCAGAGAATCGGTTATGGTTCTTCCGACTTTGCATGTAACCTGATTTGGCAGATGATTTCTCTGTATCTGCTGTATTTTTACACAAATGTCATGCATCTGAATGCCGGTGCAGTCAGTGTCATGTTTCTTGTAACCAAAGTAATTGATGGAGTTTCTGACCTGATCGTAGGATTTCTGATCGATAAAACAAATACAAAATGGGGTAAATCAAGACCGTGGATTCTGTTTGGCGCAATCCCATTTGGTGTAGCGGCAGTTCTTGCATTTTCTGTACCGGATATCGGACAGACAGGTATGCTGATCTATGCATATGTTTCTTATATTTTATTATCCACAGCATATACCGTTGTAAATATCCCGATGGCATCCATTCTTCCGGCATTGAGCGAAGACCCGCATGAGAGAACTGTTCTCGCATCATGCAGAACTTTCTTCTCCTCCATCGGTTCCACAGTCGTCAGCGCATTTGCTCTGACATTGGTAGATAAGTTCGGAAACGGCAATGAGGCACTTGGATTCCGTATCGTTATGATGATCTTTGGAGTGATCGGATGTCTGGTATTTTTCTTCTGCTTTTTTAACACAAAAGAGCGTGTAACGATCAAACAGGAAAAAGTCAGTCTCAAAGCAAACCTTTCCTGCCTGATCCACAACAAACCGTGGAAACTTTTTGCGCTGAATATCGTATGGTTCTTCGGTGGTTACGTCATTCAGGCAAGTGCAGTTATTTACTACTTTACATATGTCGTACAAAATACTACACTGGTACAGGTTGTTGCAACTATTACCACACTTGTACCAATCGTAACAAACTTATGTGCACCGTTCCTTGTAAAGCTGACAACTAAGAGAAATCTGATGGTTGGAGGCAGTGTCGTACATCTTGGAGGACTTCTGATTATCTTCTTTGGTGGAACAAATGTACCGGTCCTTATCGCAGGTGCCATAATCGCAGCAGCAGGATATGGACTGAAAGGAAGTATGCATTTTGCGATGCAGCCGGACCCGGTTGACTATGGTGAATGGAAGAGCGGTGTAAACACAGCCGGAACTCTTTCTGCAGTAAATGGATTTATCGGAAAAGTCGGTATGGCGATTGCCAGCAGTATCGGAGCTGCCCTGCTTCAGTTTGGCGGATTTGACGCAAATCTGACCGTACAGACTGTAACTGCACAGCACTATATTACAGCAATGTATATCTGGGTTCCGATCGTAATGAACGTAGCAACGATTATCACAATGATGTTCTATGATCTGGATAAGATCTATCCGCAGATCGTAAAAGAACTTGATGAAAGGAGAGCCAACGCATAATGGCAGAAGTAAGTATTGATCTTAACATGGTCCGCGTGACCAACGATGATTTTGTAAAAAAAGCAGAAGCATGTACACCGGAACTCATCAGGACAGTAGTCCGTCCGGTTTCTATCGTGGATATCGTAAAAACAGAGGACATTTATCCGGACGTCCGCAAAAAAGATGATATCGAAAACCTTTCCACCTATCATATGGCGAAGGGAGACAAGATCTGCCTGGATTTCGGAGATCATCAGGTAGGATATGTTACCCTGAAACTGAATTCCGTAGGAAGCCCGCAGGATGCACCGGCATTTTTCAGACTGAAATTCGGTGAGATCGCAAAAGAAATGACTGAGGATTCCGCAGATTATGACGGATGGATCAGCCGTGGCTGGATCCAGGAAGAATTCATCCATATCGATGTCCTTCCGGCAGAACTGAAACTTCCGAGAAGATACGCATTCCGTTACATGGAGATCGAAGCAATCGACACCTCCCTGAAATGGCAGATGGTAGTGGAAGATGTATATTGTACCAGTGTCTCTTCTGTTCGCATGGAAGATGTGAAACCAGTAGAGCGTGATGACGAAATGATCCGTAAACTGGACAGAGTGAGCCTTCGTACCCTGCACAACTGCATGCAGTCCGTATTTGAGGACGGACCGAAGAGAGACCGCCGTCTGTGGCTCGGAGACCTGAGACTTCAGGCACTTGCAAACTACGAAACATTCCACAATATGGATCTGGTCAAAAGATGCCTGTACCTGTTCGCAGGACAGACAAAAGACAATGGTCAGGTAAGTGCCTGCCTGTTCACAGAGCCAAAATTCATCGTAGATGATACCTTCCTTCTGGATTACTCCATGTTCTTCGGGGCAACGCTGCTGGATTATTATGAGGCATCCGGTGACAGAGAAACTCTGGAAGATTTAAGCAAATGTGCCTATCGCCAGATGGAGATTGCAGGGGAGCAGTTTGATGAGAAACATCTGATGAAAAACGGCGAAGGATTCTGGGGCTTCATCGACTGGACCGAAGGACTGAACAAACAGACTGCCATGCAGGGTGTCTACATCTACTGTGCAAAAAAAGTACAGAAGATCGCAGAGATCCTCGGAGACACCGCAAAGGCAGAAGAACTTGCAAAAGAAGCAGAAGAAAAGACTGCAGCAGCAAAAAAATATCTTCTGGATGAAGAAACAGGACTGTTTGTAAGCGGCGATGAAAAACAGGTCAACTATGCAAGCCAGGTATGGCTGATACTTGCAGGCGCAGTCAGCATCGAAGAAGGTACTGCAATGCTCGAAAAACTGGATGAGCTGAAACCGGAAAAAGGAATGGTTTCTCCGTATATGAACCATCATTATGTAGAAGCACTTCTGATGTGTGGCAAAAAAGATCAGGCAATGGAATATATGAAATATTACTGGGGCGGCATGATCAGCCACGGTGCAGATACTTTCTGGGAACTCTACAATCCGGAAAATCCGGCAGAATCTCCATATGGAAGCAGCATTGTAAACAGCTACTGCCACGCATGGAGCTGTACACCAACTTATCTTCTCAGAAAATACTTTAACAAAATTAAGTAAGTAGCGAAGCGGATTGCGAATATCTGCCTGAATAAGAACGTGAAAAAGGAGGAGTCTGATTATGGTAAAATTAACAGTAAAGATCGTATCTATGCAGGATGCAGATAAATTCAACAAACTTTGCAGTAAATTTGACTGTGATATGGATCTGCAGAGTGGGAAATATTATGTAGATGCCAAGTCCATTATGGGAATTTTCAGCCTGGACTTAAGCAAGCCGCTGGTTCTGAATGCAGACCTGGATGATGAACAGCTTGTAAGAGAAACCTTTGCAGATTTTATCGGAGAGGAATAATTATGACACGTATTTTAAAAGAAAGAACATTTTCCGGAACTACAAATCCGGAAAGCCAGCCATGGGAAATCGAACACCGTAAGCTTGCCCGCCGTGCCGCAGCAGAGGGAATTGTCCTTTTGAAAAATGAAGATCACGTTCTTCCACTGAAAACAGGAAGCGCAGTTGCTCTTTACGGTGCAGGAGCAGGCAGGACGATCAAGGGAGGCACCGGTTCCGGTGACGTTAATGAGAGAGAAAAAATCTCTATCTGTCAGGGAATGAAAAATGCCGGTTTTCAGGTGACCACGGAAGACTGGATCAACAGCTATGATAAGATTTATGCTCAGGCACGTCAGGACTGGAAGAATGACATTCTTTCCAGAACAGGAGCCGGGGCAGATACGATGGATTTCTTTTCTGTCTACAGTACAACACCATTTATCATGCCGGCTGGTGACCCGATCCGGAAGCCGGCAGAAGGTGAAAGTACAGATACAGCAATCTACATACTCAGTCGTATTGCCGGTGAAGGAGCCGATCGCACAGCTGACAGAGGCGACTATTATCTGAAAGAGGAAGAACATCAGATGCTGGTTGATATCTGTACATATTATCGTAACGTGATCGTAGTGATCAACGCGGGTGCACAGGTAGATCTTTCTTTTATGGATGAGTTTGAGAATATTAAAGCACTTCTGACCGTTGTACAGCCGGGAATGGAAGGCGGAAATGCATTCGCAGATATTGTTTCTGGAAAAGTAACTCCATCCGGAAAATTGACAGATACATGGGCTTACAAATACGAGGATTATCCGAACTCAGAAACATTTTCTCACAATAACGGAAATGTTGAGACAGAAGTTTATAAAGAAGGTATTTATGTGGGATACCGCTATTTCGATACTTTTGATGTGCCGGTTCGCTATGGATTCGGATACGGACTTTCCTACACAGATTTTGAGATATCCGACTACAGTCTGGAAAGTGTAAGTGGCGGTAAGCTTAAAGTGGCTGTACAGGTGAAGAACAGCGGTGAAGTTTCCGGTAAAGAAGTAGTACAGATTTACGTTTCACTTCCGGGCGGTATCCTGGAAAAAGAAGCACGCCGTCTGACTGCTTATGCAAAAACATCTGAACTGAAACCGGGAGAGAGTGAAAAGGTATCTCTGGAGATTTCTGTGGATCAGCTGACATCGTATGATGAAAAGAGAGCTGCATGGATTCTGGAAAGTGGATTCTATGGAATCTGGACTGGCAACAGTCTTGCATCTGCAAAACTCTGCGGAGGCATAAAACTGGATAAAGAAGTCATTCTCCGTCAGGTGAAAAATCTGTTCCCGCTGAAACAGGAATTAAAAGAGATGGGACAGGAAGCAGGAAACACAACCAGTCGCGAAAAAGCGGCGGAGCAGCAGGCGCAGAAAGAAAATCTGACAGTTGTGGAACTGCATGCAAAAGATTTTACTACAGAAGTTGTAGAGTACAGGAAAAACAGTACATTATATGAAAAAGAGGCAATGGATTTTGTTGATACACTGTCTGAAGAAGAACTGATCGATCTGGCAGCCGGAGATCCGGGAAAAGCACAGGGAGGAAACCTTGGCGCGGCAGGAATCTCTGTTCCTGGATCAGCAGGGGAAACACACAGATGTGCTATTGATAAAGGACTGGCAAGTATCGTTCTTGCTGACGGACCTGCAGGACTTCGCCTTATGAAATACTATCATGTAAATGAGGGCAGCATTGTTACCATGCCGTTCGAGTTCAGCCTGGAGGGCGGACTTTTCTATGATGATTCAAAGGAGCTTCCGGGAGAAAGATACTATCAGTACTGTACAGCGATTCCGGTCGGAACTCTTCTGGCACAGACATGGAATCAGAAGCTGATCCGAGAAGTTGGTGCAATGATCGGTACAGAGATGGAGCATTTTGGCGTGACACTCTGGCTGGCACCGGGTATGAATATTCACAGAAATCCACTTTGTGGAAGAAACTTTGAGTATTATTCCGAAGATCCGTATGTGGCAGGAACAATTGCAGCAGCCATGACAGAGGGTGTGCAGTCCAATTACGGATGTGGCACGACCATCAAACATTTTGCATGCAATAACCAGGAAGACAATCGTATGGGATCTGACAGTGTAGTATCAGAAAGAACGCTTCGCGAACTTTATCTGAAAGGCTTTGAGATTGCAGTAAAAGAATCTCAGCCGCTGTCCATCATGACAAGCTACAATCTGATCAATGGTGTTCATGCAGCAAATAACTATGATCTCTGTACAGACGTTGCTCGAAATGAGTGGGGCTTTAAAGGCATGATCATGACAGACTGGACAACGACAGAAATTGATGAGAAATGTACAGCATCCGGATGTATGAGAGCAGGAAATGATCTGGTAATGCCGGGATGCTTCGGCGATCATGACAATATGCGTAAAGAACTGGCAGAGGGAACTCTTAAGATTGAAGATTTGAAGGCCTGCATTGCCAGACTGGTAAGTGTAATCTGGAAATCAAATCAGTATCTGCAGTAAATTGGATAATGTGAGAACGGAATAACAGAAGATAAAACAAGGCAGAGTAGAGAGAATCTATTCTGTCTTATTTTTTGCAGAATTTTGAGCGGATCAGATTCAAGAAAGCTTTTGCTGTGAAAACAGGTTTACAGATGAAGGCTTTCGGTATATGATTAAAAATCAGTAAAGAATGTTTTTAATAAGAAAAGATTTCTGCTTTACAAGAGACAGATAAAATTATGCAGGAAATTTACAGATAAATGGAGGATTCATGGCGGACAGAGATTACACAGAATTATATGCATCGCTGCAGAAAGAAACAACGATTCTGACGGCACAGATTCGTGCACTGTACCGGGAACTGGACAAAAAATATCATCTTCGCGGAGCTCAGATTCCGATTACATTTGGCTTCGAAACGGACACTCTGGGTTCCTATACAAGAGCAGGACATCATGAGAAAGAACACTTTCATTTTTCTCTTCTCTTCGTAGGATACGGGGTAAAAAATCCACTGAAAAAAGAAGACCGGCTGGACCTTTACAGACACGAATATGCCCACTACATGGAACATCATATCACGATTCCACGGGAATACCAGTGGCAGCCGGGACTTCATGGAAGTGCGTGGAAATATTGCTGCTCGCTTGTCGGAGCTACACCGACACCGTATTACAAAGCGGGTGAGGCACTGATGAAGCATGACTATGAGAAGAAACTGAAAAGTCCGATTCATGATAAGACCGTGGCGATCCGTGATACCTACCGGAGACAGCAGGAACACAAAAGCAGTCAGGCGAGCATCGTGCAGTATGAAGTCGGCGAGCAGATCAAACATCCGAAATTCGGAGAGGGATGTATTGAGAAAATTGAACAGGCGGCAGGTTCTGTGACACTGCATATTCGATTTGGAGTGGGTGTAAAGGTGATTGATCAGAAATGGCTGTTGCGGACGAAATATCAGAAAAAAGAGTAAGATAAGAAATACGATATGAAATAAAAAGAGCTTCGAAAAGGGCAGATCTGAACATATAGAGTGTCATATGAATCCGCCTTTTCGGGGCTCTTTTGTTTAGAAAAGCATATAAATTGCGATGCAGACGGAAAATACTGCAACAAAGATTTTCAGTCCCTGTACCGGAACCTTGCCGGCAAAGCGGCTTCCAAGCCACACACCGATCCCGTGAGTGATTATGATCAGTACCAGAAGTTCAAGGATTTCTGACCAGGAAATTCTGGAAAGATAACCAATGCATGCAGGTACGGCGATAAATACAGAATCAAACAGTGCAACACCGACGGCGATACGGGCAGATACACCGCAGGCTACCAGAAGCGGCATGACAAGTACCGGACCGCCGGCTCCGGAAAGAGAGCAGATTGCACCGGTTGTGATTCCAAGGAAGACAAGGAATATAACATTATCGGCGATAGTTTTAGTGCTTGTGTTGTTGGTGGCTGTTGGTTCGGTATTGCCCGAAGTGGCTCTGTCAGCATGTCTTTTTTCATTCCACATACGTACCAGAATGGATGCACCGGAGAATAAAACAACAAGATAGAGAATTGTTTTTGCTGTGCTTTTTTCAATCATAGACTGGAGAAACACACCTCCGACAGCACCGATCAGGCTGCCGATGCCAAGCTTTATGGACATTTTGATATCCAGATTTCCTGCTTTGTAATAGTTAAAAGAACCGATGATTCCGGAAACAAGAAAAGCAAGAAAACTTAAGGCGAGTGCATAGGTAACATCAAATCCAAGAGCTCCGGAGTACAGCATTGGAAGCAGGAAACCGGCGATTCCACAGATGCCGATACAGCCTCCGACTGCCATGTTTGCAGCTCCGATGATAACCAGAGTAAGAAGTGTCAGTGTACTCATTCGATAACCTCCCCTGTGGCAAAATAATGTTCTGCCTGCCACATCAGTTTTTCTTCATCTAATGTCTGAACCTGGCGGTTACGCATGAGAAGTTTTCCGTTTACGATACTGTCATTTATATCATTTCCAACGACACATTCCAGCAATGTATTTACTTTATTATTGGTGGCAAGAAGCTGTGGCTGTCTCCAGTTGACAGAGATCATGTCAGCTTTGTAACCCTCCTTTAACACACCACAGTTTTCTTCTCCAAGGATTTTGGAACCATTTTCTGTTGCTATTTTGAGAATCGTTCTGGCTGGCATGACTGCCGGATCTGCATTTCCGGTTCCCCAGAAAGCGTTCATGACAGAGCGGAAAATTTTCATTTCATTCCAGAGACTTAATCCGCCATGTGCTGTTCCGTCCGTACCAAGCCCGGTGCAGATTCCACGTTCCAGAAGGTCAGGCGTATTCGGAACACCTTTTCCACAGTTGCTGAACGGGCAGTGGACTACCTTTGCACCGACTTTTTCCAGAAGTGCACGTTCGTGGGAAGAAAGCATGATTCCGTGTGCAGCAATGAAACGGTTATTTAAAGCATTCAGAGATTCCAGATATTCTACCGGACGCATCTGATAATTCTGCAGAGTGTAATTGACTTCACCGGCATATTCATTCATGTGTGCCTGATAAAACGTATTACGATCCAGCGCACGCTGTGCAGTGGCAGCAGTAAGTTCCGGTGAGCAGTTCATCAGTGCACGGAGAGAATAGAATACTTTGAGATTGCCTTTTCCGTGAAAAGCATCATACAGACGATCCTGAGATTTCAGTACTTCCTGTGTAGTCTGACGGATGGAATCAGGGAAATTGCCCTGGTCCATGGAAGAGTGAGAAAGCGCACCACGCAGACCGGAAATGACGTAAACTTTTGCAGCTTCTTCCATATAATAGCTGCCTGCATCTATGAATCCGGTAGTTCCGTTTTTAATCATTTCCAGAGCAGCGAGACCGGCACTCAAACGCATCTTTTCTGGTGTCAATGTGCTCTCAAATGGAAGCATGATACGTGTCCAGATCATTGGAAGCTCATCAAGAACAGCCCCTTTCAGAAGCTGCTGACCGGTATGCATATGCCCGTCTACAAGACCCGGCATCCAGAGAAGTCCGGATCCGTCAATAATGTCGACGGCCTGAAGAGCGGTTGGATTTTCTGTATATATTTTCTGGATAGTTCCATCTGAAACAGCGATGGAAACATGTTCTTTAACCTGGAAGTTCTCATCCAGATAAGAGGTGTTTTTGATTAAAATATCTACTTCTTTTTTGTTCATTTTGTCCTCGCAAATAAAATCTGTGGGTGACTGAATAGGATACCTGCGGATTTAGACCTTTTGACCCTGGTATCGTTAGATTACATGAGTCAGAGACAGAACTACCTGTGCGATGATCGCAGAGCAGGTAAAAGTTCCGACCATTACAAGTGCCGCGATGAGCAGCATTTTCCATCCCTGTTTTGCAAATTCTTTCAGCTGATCGCTGATGGAGATTCCGGCATAAGCACCAACCATAGTAAGTGGTGCAGTGAAGTTGATCTGTCCTGCAGCATCGATCACGAACTGACGGATCGGGCTCAGCGGACTTGCGATAAACAGACCGATCAGAGAACAGTAAGCAATCACCGGAAGCTTAAAAGGTACGATGTTACTGATCACTACAGATACAAAAGAGATCAGAAGAAGGATTGCAATTCCCGGAAGAGAATCCATAAAATTCACCTGAAATCCTACAAAGTTTGCAAGAGCAATTCCAAGCCCTGCGACAATAAACATTACAGCCCATTCAATATATCTCATCTTATCTGTATCCTTTTTTTGCAATCTTGTCATGGATTGGTCCAAGCTTCGGTTCAAGCTTTCGGTACAGCCAGTTACATAATGGAATACCGACAAACAGTGCCATGTAAATGCCGTCAATACCGGAAATTGTCTCACTGGCACTTGCCAGAGCAGAAATCTGATCGGCCATTGCCGGGAACATTTCGGAAAGGGTAGCGGTGGCTGTTGCCATCATGATACCGGCACCTACACCAGAAGCCATACCAAGTGAATATGGATGGAAAAGACCTGTGGATGCAATGACAGTAGCCATGAATCCGAAGAAAATAGTTCCGACCATACCACCGATGATATAGATGGAAAGGCTTCCTCTTGCTTCAGCAGAATCCGGTCCAAAAACGTCCTGCATAAGAGCCAGGTTTGTTTCACGGTTGATGGAATGACATGCTCCGACAGCTTCTCTTTTCAGTCCCAGGAGAAGTGCGATCGGAAGAGATAAAAAGATGGTTCCAAGGTTTCCAAACTCCTGCAGAAGCAGTGCCGGACCGGCAGAAATTACTGTTTCGATACTTGCACCTGCGTTAATGCCAAGCTTTGCAATAAACGGACAGATACATACAATAACAAGTTTGGATGCCGCTTTAACCTCGGGTTTTTTGAAAATCTTCAGGATCTGTGGACCTGAAAGAATTCCAAGAAAAATAGAATAAAAGATAGGAAACAGAATCAAGGTTCCTGGCCCCAGGGGTACTTTGATCTGGCCTATGGAATCAGCAATAATGATAAAGATCAGTGCAGCGAGATAGATTTTCCATTCTTTTTTCAGACGCTCGCCTACGCCTGAATACATGTAGTTCTGTTGCTTCATTTCTTCCTCCCTAGTGTTTGAATAGACGACAGCTTTTCGGGGCTCCCATGATATTGCAACTGGTTGGATGCAAAAAACTGTCGGTATTAAGTTTTACGAGGAGGATTGTACTCTTATGAAAAAATAAAAAAAAGGACAAAAGGTACTTTTTATAAAGATTCTGTAAAATTTTGTAGGATGCTGTCGAGGGGGCATGGTATAATGAATGAAAACTGTAATATAAGAGTATTGCATTCTTAGAGAAGATTCAATAGCAGAGCCGTTATAGGGAATACATATTTTGTGAGGGAAAATTATGACACTCGAAGAACTGATCACGACATATCCGGATGTGGCGACATATTTTGAGCATATGCCGGATGAATTAAAGACAAGATATACCATAAAGACATTTCCGCCGGGAACCATCATTCATCAAAAAGATTATCCTTTGGATTATTTCGGAATTGTGTGCAGCGGAGATCATCGTGTGATTAACGAATTTGAAAATGGAAATGTCTTTATGATCGAAAAGAACGAGGCAATTGATTTCGTAGGGGAAGTGGCGATCCTTGCGGAAAAAGAAAAAACTTCCGTATCCATTGAGACTCTGACGGAATGTGTTGTTTTTATGATTTCAAGAGAAGATTTTGAGATGTGGATCGCACAGGATATACATCTTCTGCGACTTGTGGCACATAAGATCGCCTACAAACTTTACCGTTCCTCCTATAATCGGGGAGCACGACTGTTTTATCCGCCGACATTTCTTCTGCTGGACTATATGTTGAAATATGCGGCGGCGCATGAGATTGAAGAGAATGGTGAAGTCACACTTCGCAAGACCAGAGAAGGCATCCGTGAAGAACTTGGTATGACAGTCAAAACCATCAACCGCACGATCACAAAACTCAAAGAAGATGGAATGATCGACACACGCAAAGGGAAGGTCGTTATGTCACTGGAACAGTACCGAAAAGCACAAAAAGAAATTACTTATTATGTATCGTAACAAGGTCTGAAAATGGTGAGAATTGCTGAAAAGTGATTCAAAAATAATAACAATAAAAAAGCTGTGTGACATTGAAAAAAGAGTAATGTCTAGAAATGCAGTAAAATCAATGCTTTCAGAAAGTTAAAAAAACGTATAAGGTAAGTATATATTAATATTATAAATAGTGTAGTGTGACAACAGAGAAGGAGCAAAGCATGTCTGGGAGAGCTATAAAGGTACTGGAAAAATATGGACCGATGCTTTCGGGTGAACTTGCCCGAAGAATAGAAGAAGATTATGGAGTGTCAAATACTACTGCACGACAGATTCTGTCACGAGCTAAAAAGCCGGTCAATAAGATAGCAACATTATCGTTTACAAAAAATCAGAAATTTTTTTATCTTGAAAGTCAGTATATGAAGCAGAAGTATGCGGAAAGTCTGATGAAAGCAATAGAAAAAGATTCAATGATTAACTGGATCTATATACGGGCATTTCAGAACCAGTACGGATATGTTTCAAAGGGCATACTTCCGGCACTTGTGGCAGCACCTGTAAAAAATGTAAAGGGTCATAAGAAACATGAGAGAATTATACAGGATTTGTTAAAATGCAATATCATTGAAGAGGCTGATGAGGAGCACTGGAAATTATGCGATTGGGTACCGGCAGCAGAAATGAATGCTATGCGTTCAACTGGTATCGAAGTTGTCAAAAAACAAATTGTTCATGATTTTGCCGGTTGGGCCAGAAATATAAATATGGTTGGGTATGATTCTGCAAAAACTCTTTTTGAAGAGGCAGAATTTGCAAATTTCCAGTGGGCGTTTTCTGCACCATCTTATGTTCAGCCACTATATAATATGCAGCTTGAAAAAAATGGATTCGTTGTTGCGGATGTTTTTTATGGGAAGACAGCAGATGTAGAAGACATTCGCTTTTTTCTTGATAAAATATCTATAATAAGACGCTTCAAAAAACTTCCGGTGTTTCTTCCGATCCTGCTGGTTGAAAGTGTTACTCCGGAAGCTTTGGCAGAGCTGAAAAAGCAAAAAGTCCTGATTGCTCTTATCAGAAATTTGTTTGATGAAAAATATACGGAATTGCTGGCAGATATTGTAAATATATTTACTCATGCGAGTGCAATCGTATCGAAAAACCCGACACAGATAGAAAAACTTTTTGCAGAGATTGCAAAGGCAGATGGAAAGTTTAATGATATTGTCGGAGACCTGTTTGAACTTATGGTAGGATACTATTATTATCGAATTGGCAGCAGTTTTCTTATGATTGGCAGGAAAATACGCATTCCGGACAGTGAAAAAACAAACGAACTGGATGTTCTGGTGCAGCGTGAGGGTAAAGTGATCATTGTTGAATGCAAGGCAAAGCACTCCATGCTTGATGCAAAATTTGTGCAAACATGGTTGAATAAAAATATACCTCAAACCAGGAAATGGTTGTTGAACCAGTATACGGATTATAAAAATATGGAGTTTCAACTTTGGGCATTGGGAGGATTTACCCCGGAAGCAGAACAATTACTTAAAAAGGCTGTTGATAGTGCAAAAAAATACAAAATAGAATACCTGGACAGAAATCAGGTAATGCAAAGATTTCGAGAAGGAAATGTACAACATGCAATTGATCTTCTGAATCAGTATTTTCGGAATTAGGGATAAACAGGAGAACGAGATGAGTCGATTGATCTTTCATATAGATGTAAACAGTGCATTCCTTTCCTGGGAATCCGCACGAAGAGTAAAACAGGGATTACCGGATCTCAGAGACATTCCGGCATGCATTGGAGGTGATCCAAAGAAGCGTACCGGAATCGTTGTGGCGAAATCTATTCCGGCAAAAAGATACGGAATCACGACCGGGGAATCGATGGCAATAGCGGTCCGAAAATGTCCGGAGCTTGTCATAGTAAAGAGCGATTTTGAACTTTACATTAAATGTTCCAAAGCGTTTAAAGAAATTTGTGCGTCCTATGCACCTGTGATGGAATCCTTTTCTATAGATGAAGTTTTTCTTGATATGACCGGGACTTCTCTGATCTATCCGGACCCCATACAGACAGCTCATGAGATCAAAGATAAGATCAGAAATGAACTTGGATTTACAGTTAATATTGGAGTTTCTACGAACAAATTGCTGGCAAAAATGGCATCAGATTTTGAAAAACCGGACAAGGTGCATACCCTTTTTCCTGATGAGATTCCGACAAAAATGTGGCCTCTTCCGGTACGTAATCTGTTGTTTCTGGGCAAGGCATCTGAGAAGAAACTGACCGAAGCAGGCATCCATACAATTGGCGATATGGCACATGCACGCGAGCGAGAGATTCAGGCATTGCTGGGTAACAAAGCAGGGCATCAGCTGTATCAGTATGCCTGTGGAATCGATGATTCTCCGGTCAAAGCACAGCCTGATGAGGCAAAAGGATTCAGTGTGGAAACTACTTTTAATGATGACATTGTTTCGGTAGATCAGGTACTTCCGATACTGCTTGAACAGTGTGACATTGTAGCGACGAGAATGCGCCGACAGCAGAAAAAATGCCTGTCTGTAGCTGTTACCTTCCGAACTTTGGATTTCAAAAACAAATCTCATCAGACCACACTTCCGAATGCAACAGATACGACCGATGAAATCTATAAAAATGCAAAAAAACTCTTCACAGAAGCATGGAAGGGCGAACCATTACGCCTGATCGGTGTTGCATTGACGAACCTTACAGACGAAAGCTTTGAGCAACTGTCACTGTTCGAAGACAACGAAAAGAAAGAGCGAAAAAGAAAACTTGATGCGACGATGGATGCGATTCGCCAGAAGTTTGGAAATGATAAGATCACCCGTGCGAGTATCATGAACAGCAACGCAGGTATCGCACGGAAGGCACGCGCGCAAATGAAAAATGAGGATGAAAAGACAGAGTAGCAAAATAATAATAAAACGAGGATAACAAAAATGGAAATATTTGATGTAATAGATAAAGAAGGAAATCCGACGGGAGTGACTGTCACCCGCGAACGGGCACATGCAGAAGGCATTCCACATCGAACTGCACACATATGGATATTACGCGAAAAAGAAGGACGCATACAGGTTTTACTGCAGAAAAGATCAAAGAATAAAGATTCTTTCCCGGGAATGTTTGATACCTCTTCAGCAGGTCATATCCAGGCAGGAGATGAACCACTTGAGTCAGCACTGCGCGAACTCGAAGAAGAACTTGGAATTCATGCAACACCAGAACAACTTTATTTCGCCGGAACGTTTCCAATCTCGTTTGCAAAAGAGTTTCACGGCAAGATGTTTCGAGATGAAGAACTGGCATTTGTATATAGCTATGACCAACCAGTGAAAATTAATGATCTGGTTTTGCAGAAAGAAGAAGTAGAATCCGTAGAGTGGTTTGATCTCGAAGAAACCTACGAAGAATGTAAACGATGCAGAGACAGGTTCTGCGTACCGACAGGTGGACTGGAAGTTGTAAGAGAATATCTGAGGAGGAAAAAATGATTATGAGAGTACTGATTACAGGAACAAGTTCCGGCATTGGAAAAGGAATTGCAGAAAAATTTCTGAAAGAGGGACATAACGTCACAGGCATTGACCGCAAAGAAGCATCAATCAGACATGAAAGTTATACACATATCTGCATGGATATCCGCGAAAAAGAAAAGTATCCGGAACTAGAGTCGTTTGATATTGTGATCAATAATGCAGGCGTGCAAAACGAAGAAGACATTGATGTAAATTTAAAAGGAACCATCGGTATTACGGAAAAATACGGAATTCATCCAGGCATCCGTTCCGTGCTGATGATTGGCTCAGCCAGCGGGCACAATGGATCAGAATTCCCGGAATACGTAGCAAGCAAAGGCGGAGTCCTTTCCTATACAAAAAACATCGCACTTCGCATTGCAAAATACGGTGCGGTATGCAACAGCCTTGATTTTGGCGGAGTCCTTACCGAACTGAACAGACCGGTCATGGAGGACAAAGCTTTGTGGGACGAGATCATGGAGCAGACGCCCTTGAAACGATGGATGACCGTGGAAGAGACCGCAGACTGGGCATATTTTATGACCGTTACCAACCGCTTCTGCACCGGACAGAATATCCTGATTGACGGGTTGGAGGCAGGAAATGCACATTTTGTATGGCCGGAGGAATGAAATGAGAGACAGTGAAGTTTTTAGATTTGTTTAGCAGAAATGAATTGGGAGAGCTATTCAGCGTTTGCAAATACAGATGGCGGTACAATATTTGGTCAACAATATCCTCACCCGCACAAGACAACATTATCAAAACAGAACACTGCAAAAAGATGCCACACTTTACATCATCGGACACGAACATTTGTTTTTTAATGTGGATTCATCCTGCGAGTAAGGCAAAGGGGAAGAAAGAGAAATATAATAGGTTGTAAGAGTGTATGGGGAGCCGGATTCTGAAAGGAGTCCGGTTTTTGTAGGCCATAGAATGATACAAGCAGATGAAATATATTGCAAATATGATGTTTAAAAATGCGAAAATTGTCGAAAAAATTATATTATATAGAAAACATGTCGAATATCAGGTATAATATCATAAAAATAATCAAAATAAAATTTGGTGAATTAATTGATTAAAAATGAGTTGCGTTAAGAAAAATTAGTATGCAGCATTCTATAATTAAAATTAGAAGGCAAGTAGTAGAGTACAGAGTAAACCAAACCTACTGAGGAGGAAAGATTAGTGAATTGTAAATTCGTTGCACAGTTAAGTAGACTTCGTAAGTTGTCGGCTGAGTCGGTTGAGAACACAAGTATGTTTGATTCATTTAAAGAATAGTTACATGTTGAACGACAAGTAGGGATAGAACTTCGGAAGTTATTACGCAATATAAATGCAAATCAGAAAAAAAGTTTAGTGTTACTTTGTGGTAGCGCCGGAGATGGTAAATCGCATTTGATTTTTTACCTTAAGAATGCAGATGAAGAAGCTTTACTTATGGATTGGGAACCATACAATGATGCAACGGAAAGTACCATTGGAAGAGATTGAAAATTCAGTTAGAATCAGTTGGGGAGCGGATATTCAGAGCGAAGAATTTCGTGAGAGTATTGAACAGTTATTGATGATTGTGAAAAGTTTTGTGTTTTAAAATTAATGGATTATTGATGAATTGAGAAAAGGAGTGTTGTAGTGCAATGATGAAAACGGGGCGGTGTTTATAGAAATGGTTGTATATATACAGAGATTTAAAATATAACACAAAAATCGATTTATGAATATATGAAATAATTAAAAGAGGGTTATATATAGAATGGGAGGAGAAATATGAGCACTTCGACGCATGATTTATTCGATTTTTTTAAAAAAGCAAATACCAATATTTCAGATGAATATACAAGAATTTGTAGAAGAGTGAATGAGGATCCGGGAACTGCAGGAGATCAGGGAGAAGAAAATTGGAAAGAACTTTTAGAATCTTGGATTCCTCCATATTTTCAAATAGTTACTAAGGGAAGGATATTAAGTGATTCAGGAGAAACGAGTCCGCAAGTAGATGTGATTGTTTTATCACCAGATTATCCTAAAAGTTTGTTGAATTGTAAGGAATACTTGGCCGGAGGAGTAGTGGCTGCTTTTGAGTGTAAAACTACATTAAGACGTAAACATATTGATGAATTTGTAGAACATTCAAGGAAGATAGAAAAATTAGCAGTTAATGAGGGGGGAACTCCGAGAAAAGATTTGCAAAGTAAAATTTATTACGGATTATTAGCACATTCACATGAATGGAAAAAAGAAAATTCTAAGCCAAAAGAAAATATTGAAAATGCTATTTGGGAATATAATGAAAAGTATATTACACATCCTAGAGAAATTCCAGATGTTATATGTGTTGCTGACTTAGGAGTATGGAAGTCCCAGAAGATAATTGCCCCAAACTATGATAATGGCAAAGGACTAAAGGGAGATTATGTTATGAGTGGGTATATAGCATCGGACAGCAAAGAAGAATTTTTTACTCCTGTAGGTGCGTGTGTTTTTTATCTGCTTCAGAACATTGCATGGAGATATCCGAGCGTAAGAGATATTGTAAATTACATGAGAAAATTAAATGTTTCTGGTGGGGGTAGAGGATATTCGCGATCATGGGAATGGACTACATTGTCTGAAGAAACACGAGAAAAAATATATATGTTAAAAAATGGGGGATTTTGGAATGAATGGAGAATGGTGATAGATTAAAAATTATATCTGAGGTGGGAAAATAATTATAGAAATACAAAAAGGTAAAAACAGGAGAGAGTCATTTTGAAAAAGAATCTTATTCATGAAATAAATACTGGTCTAAAAACAGCTTTTATCAACAGCACAATAGATTCTAACCTTGCTTACAGACCGCAGTTTATAACCAATGACCACAAACGAGGAATTAAAGTATTAACGCACATAGAAAATCAGCTAATGCATTGTGACGAGTTTTCAATAAGTGTGGCATTCATTAATCGGAGTGGCTTCGTCGAACTGTCAGAAACTCTCAGAGAGTTGGAACGTCGTGGCATTAAAGGGCGTATTTTAACGACAGATTATCTGTGCTTTAGTGATCCATATGCATTGGACAGGCTGACTGCATTGAAGAATGTAGAATTAAAAATGTATCATGTCGATGAAGCAGGGGTGGGATTTCATACAAAGGGATATTTATTCAAAGAGAATGGAATTTATAGGATTATTATCGGAAGTTCCAATATGACACAAACGGCTTTGTCGACAAATATGGAATGGAATACGCAGCTTGTAAGCACTGAACAGGGTGAAATGGCGCAGTCTATTGTGAAGGAATTTGAGGCGCTTTGGTCAGATGAGGCAGCCAGACCTTATGATGAGTTTATAGAGATATACAGAAAGAAATATAACAGGAAAAAACAGATTGATAAGTTAATCCGTGAGCAACAAAAAATTGCTTTGCAGGAAGATATAGTTGATTATGATGCATACAAATTAAAGCCAAATAAAATGCAGGAAGAATTTACTTGTAGTGTGCATGATTTGATTGAACGAGGGGCAAAAAAAGCATTACTTATCAGTGCAACAGGGACCGGAAAAACATATGCTTCTGCGTTCGCAATGAGAAATGAAAGACCGA
This sequence comes from Blautia sp. MSJ-19, assembly GCF_018918125.1. Taxonomy (GTDB): domain Bacteria; phylum Bacillota; class Clostridia; order Lachnospirales; family Lachnospiraceae; genus Blautia_A. The sequence goes on along the minus strand of NZ_JAHLQA010000004.1, from coordinate 130,771 downwards.
AAAAAGCTTTGTTTATCGTACATCGTGAACTGATTGCAAAACAAGCATTGAAGAGTTATAAAAAGGTGTTTGGGAACACGAAGAAACTAGCTTTATTATCGGGAAATTCAAAAGAATATGATGCAGATATTTTATTTGCAACAATGTCTATGATGGCAAAGCCAGAGACACTGGAAAGATATAAGCCAGAAGAATTTGACTGGATTTGTATTGATGAAGTGCACCGGGCAGGAGCTGAAAGTTATCAAAAAATCATGAGTTATTTTCAGCCGAAATTTTGGCTGGGAATGACTGCTAGTCCGGAAAGAACGGACGGTTTTGATATATTTAATTTATTTGACCACAACATTGCTTATGAGATCAGGCTACAGCATGCTTTAAAAGAAGATTTGCTTTGTCCATTTCATTATTTCGGAATTACAGATATAGAAATAGATGGACAAACAGTAGATGACAAGACTGATCTGAGAAACTTTTCATATTTGGTTTCGGATGTACGGGTTCAATATATTTTGGAACAAGCGAATTATTTTGGCTATAGTGGGGAAAGAGTAAAAGGTTTAATTTTTTGTAGCGGGAAGAATGAAGCGCAGGAACTTGCAACAAAATTTAACGAGCGTGGTTATTATACTTCTGTATTAACAGGGGCTGATTCAGAGAAAGAAAGAGAACATGCAATTAACCTTTTGACGAAAGAAATTTCAGAAGACGAGATCGAAAAGCATGAAAAAAATATCTGTAATCATGTCAAAAATGATACAGATGAGATGCCGTTTCTGGATTATATTTTTACAATAGATATTTTTAATGAAGGTGTAGATATTCCCGAAATTAATCAGGTCTTAATGCTTAGACCGACGGAATCACCGATTATTTTTGTTCAGCAGTTGGGGCGAGGACTCCGTAAAGCAGAGGGAAAAGAGTATGTAGTTATTATCGATTTTATTGGGAATTATACGAATAACTATATGATTCCGATCGCACTGTCAGGTGACAGAAGTTACAACAAAGATTCTATCCGAAGATATGTTTCTGAAGGAACCAGAATTATACCTGGAGCGTCAACGATTCATTTTGATGAAGTTTCCAGAAAGAGAATTTTTCAATCGATTGACAGTGCAAGAACCAATGATGTGAAGCTGTTGAGAGGGGCTTTTGAACAGTTGAAATATCGTCTTGGGCGTATACCAACGGTGCTGGATTTTCGGGAATATGGTTCAATTGATGTGAATAAATATTTTACGAAATTTGGTTCATATTATGCATTTTTACTCAAGTATTATTCAAATGAATATGGAGTAAGACTGACTTCAGAAGAAGAAAATATTATAGAATTTCTTTCAAAAAAAGTGACTAATATGAAGAGAATTCATGAGTTGGTTTTGTTACAGCAGCTTTTGAAACAGCAAAGAAGAGTCTTTACTTATTATAAAAAAATATTGGAAACGATCTACCATAAACAATTAAATTTGCAGACAGAAGAATCGGTTGTAAGAAATCTTACCAATGAATTTTTGAAAAAAGAGGATCGTGAGAAGTACAAAGATTGTGTTTTGATAAGAAAATCTTCAGCTGGATATGAACTGGAAGATAAATTTGAAAAAATGTTAAACGATAATAAGGACTTTTTTCAAATGGTAAATGAACTGATTCAATATGGCATTGAAAATTATTTGGAAAATTATTCGGAGTCTTACAGGGATACAGAATTTCAGTTATATCAGAAGTATACATATGAAGACGTATGTCGACTGTTGAATTGGCAGCGCAATATGAATGCACAAAATATTGGTGGGTATTTTTATGATACCACGACGAAAACTTTACCAGTATTTATTAATTATGATAAGGCAGAAGATGCAATCGCATATGAGGATAGATTTGTAACAAGAGAAAATTTAATAGCTTTATCGAAGCATCCAAGAAAAATTAATTCCAGTGATGCGGATCATTTCTTTAAAAGAACAGAAGCGGATAAAGAAAACAAAATTCTATTGTTTGTAAGAAAGAATAAAGATGACAAAGAAGCAAAAGAGTTTTATTTTCTGGGAGAAATATTTGCGCAGGGAGAGCCAATTCCAATTAAGATGGAAAAGACTGGTGATGATGCCTTTGAAATTAATTACAGGTTGGATGTACCAGTAAGAGAAGATATATACGAATATATAGTAAGTGAGGCTTAAAGATGAAAACAATACGAGTAGTAGCGGCAGTAATAAAGGCAGTAAATAAAGATGGAGAGCCCATTATTTTTGCAACTCAGCGAGGATACGGTGAATTTAAAGACGGATGGGAATTTCCAGGAGGAAAAATCGAAGAAGGAGAAACTCCACAAGATGCATTAAAGAGGGAAATCAAGGAAGAATTGGACACAGAGATTTCTGTTGGTGAACTGATTGATACGATAGAATACGATTATCCGGCATTTCATCTTTCTATGGATTGTTTCTGGTGTGAGATTGTAAAGGGTGATCTTGTTCTTAAGGAACATGAGGCGGCACGATGGTTAGATAAAAAGTCTATTGAAGATGTGGAGTGGCTTCCGGCAGATATTACTTTGATTGAAAAAGTTAAGGGAAAATTATAAGTGAGTGACAAAACGTTACAGTATTATAATGCAAATGCAGAATCTTTTGCTACAAACACATTCGCTGTAGATTTTTCACAAATCCAGCAAGAATTTCTAAACACACTTTCACCAGGTGTCCACATCCTCGACTTTGGCTGTGGCTCAGGAAGGGACACCAAATATTTTCTTGAGCAAGGCTACAAAGTAGATGCAATAGACGGTTCATCTGAGCTATGCAAACTTGCAAGCGCACACACAGGAATCAAAGTTCGCCAGATGCTGTTTCAAGAACTGCATGTAAAAGAAAAATACGACGGCATCTGGGCGTGTGCATCTATTTTGCATGTGGCAAAAAACGAGCTGCCGGATATTTTACAGAGAATGTACAATGCGCTAAAACCAGACGGGACCATTTACGCATCCTTCAAATACGGAGATTTTGAAGGCGAGCGGAGCGGGCGTTATTTCTCTGATTTTACAGAGGAGAGTTTCTGCAACCTGGTGAAAGACATTCATGGACTGGTCATAGAAAAAATGTGGATAACAGGTGACGTAAGAGACGGAAGGGAAGAGGAAAAATGGCTCAATATTATCCTGCGCAGGAAAATGTATTAAATATTAAAGCACAATATTATAACACGCTTGATATTGAGGGCTTTTCTCAGATGATGAAAGACCCGTCTTTCTGTTACAAGTTTTACTGGCTGGAAGCGATTGTCAATATGATTTCGGAAAGTGTGACGGAAACGACGTTTGATGCGATCATTGATGAAATGATTGCAAATGCGTGGTATTCTGTACGGGAATTTCACATTCATCTCAGTGGTTTGCAGTTGGATGGAATGGTGCGGGATGGTCTGGAACGTGCAATTTTGAGACTGACAGAACTCAGTACGCTTCCGGCGAATGCTTCTAAAGTAGAAATCAAAAATGCGATTGATGAGTATAACCCTGAATTGAAAAAATTCAAAGAGCAGCTTACCAATATGGTTCCATATAGGGCACTGGCAGGATTTTTTGCACACAGCAAAGAGCGGGCTGACTGGAGTAGTGTTCGTCGTATGACGACATATATTAAGAAGATCAATGATACAGTAATGTCTCTTCCATATGTATTGGGCGAGGAAAGTAAGTTAAAGAAAAAGGTATATTTTCATCCGGACTGGATCAAAATGATTCAGGATAATACGGTCAGTATTCTTGGATGGATTCAATATGAAAAGGTTAAATGGCTCCAGAATAATAATCCCGAAGTACCGGGGCTTATTTATAAACTGGCTCCGATGAATGATAAGATGCGGAAGCTTTCCAATGTACGGAAATTGTGGGAAACAGTTCTGGAAATGCACGAGATACATGATGTATTTACCGGGCAGAAAATTGTTCCGAAACAGTATGATGTGGATCATTTTATTCCATGGTCTTTTGTAATGAATGATGAACTGTGGAACCTTATGCCAATGGATTCTTCATTGAACTCATCCAAAAGCAATCGACTTCCGAAGTGGAACCCATTTTTTAAGGGTTTTGCAGGGAATCAATATATTTTGTATGGAATGATTCATCAAAATGAGAGTATACATAAATGCTTTGAGGCATGTTACCGGGATAACCTGCACTCCATCTGGGCAGGGCAGGAATTATATCGCAGGGGCAATACGAAAGAGGAATTTTATAATATTCTGGAGAAAAATATGCAGCCGGTGTATGATTCAGCCAGGCGACAGGGATATGAGGTTTGGGCGTATTAGATGGGGGAGGGAAAGTATGGAATCTGGGGGTATTAGAATGAAAAGGATTTAGATAGAAGTGAGGGAAGGCGTTCGTTATGAAAAAAGAAATTTTACTGGGAGTAGCATTGGTAATAACAGTCATTGCAGTTCCACTTATTTTTATTAAAGGTGAGGAATTTTCTAAAGCTCGAGCCGAGGAGCTACGAGAAACTCAGAATAAGGAATTGTACCGAGAAGCGAATACATATATGGATTCAGAGAAATATGAGAATGCCTTGGAAGTGCTAAATAAGCTTCCGGATGATTATGAAGATGCGGAATACATGCTTCAATATGCTGAATTTTGTAAGGCTGTCAAAGATGAAAAAAGTATTGAAGAACTTTATAGGCTTACATGGCATTTTCCAAGTGAAGATAAATATAGTGGTAAATATGCGGAAGAGATGAGAGCTGCTGAAAAGGATATAGATGCTCAATATGAAGAATATACAGCACGGAAGGAGAAAGAAAAAAGAGAAGAGATTAAGAAAGAACCACCCTATAAAGGAATGGAAGAAAAATATATCAACAGCACAAGTCTCGGAAGAGCACAGGAAAAAAGAACAGAACATTACTGGCGTAATACACCTGGAAAAAGAACTCAGGATATTCAATATAGATATATGTGGTACGACAGTAATGGAGCAAAGAAATTTATGGCCCTTTGTAGGAATGGGCGGGTAAGCAGTACAGTAACATTTGTTCATTCTTCTAGCTGGGGAAATGGAAATAGTTACAAGGAAACATATGGTAGTAAGGATATGTATGATGTTCAGGATTATGATGATCCGGAAGATTTTTATTATGATCATATAGATGAATTTGATGATATTCAGGATGCAGAAGATTATTGGGAAGAGGCACAGTAATAAATTCATAATTATGGAGAATTAGCAGAGGTTCTTTCCGGCGATGCAGAAAATGGAGGAATATATAGAATGGCACTATGGGCGATGGGGGATTTTCATCTGGCTTTTTCGGTGGACAAGCCGATGGAAGTTTTTGATCCTGTATGGAAAAACCACGAGAAGAAAATTCAAAAGTATGTCAGAAAATCAGTGAAGGATACGGATACGATTGTCATTACGGGAGATCATAGCTGGGGGAGAAATCTTGAAGAGTGCGAGTTAGATTTAAAATTTATAGAGGACCTTCCCGGAAAAAAGATTTTACTTCGGGGAAATCATGATATGTTCTGGGATGCAAAGAAAACTGCGAAATTAAATGATGCCTTTGATGGGAAAATGTATTTTCTTCAGAATAATTATTATACCTATGAGGATTATGCGCTTGTGGGAACCAAAGGATATTGTTATGAAGGGAAGGACTCAATCGAACATTTTATGAAAATCAGGGAAAGGGAGCTGGAACGGCTGCAGATATCCTTTGATAAAGCAAAAGGGGACGGATATTCTAAATTTATTATGTTTTTGCATTATCCGCCGACTTCTATCGGAGAACAGGAAAGTCCGTTTACACAGATTGCGGAAGAATACGGTGTCGAACAGGTGATTTATTCTCATTGTCATGGACAGAAAAGATATGATGACAGCTTTAAGGGAGAAGTGAATGGCATTATGTATCGACTGGTTTCAGCAGACTATTTGAGATTTAAACCACAGAGGATTTTGTAAACGAGAGAAGCGTTAGAAAATTAGAAATGATGGATATAGTTAAGGAAGCCGGTGTGATTTGACCTGACGGATAGTTGGGAAATGGCATCGGCTTTTTTATTTTTATAAGAGTAATTAAAATAATAAAAAAATTTGGTAGTACAGATTTTTGCACCACCATTCTGAGATAATATGGATATTAAATGAAGCGACAGTAAAAGATTTCAGAAAGGCTGAGGTGAATTTCATGAAAGGATATTTCGTTACAGATGGTTACATGGGGCTGGTAGATGGCGTGTACAGATTATTTGCAGATGAATCAGATTACTATGAATACATGAATGACTGAGGAATATCCGGATGAAAAAGCTTTACAGCTGAAACCAGGATCCTTATGAAGCATATCTGGATTATTTTGGAATCCTGTATTAAAATATGAATGAGCCAGGAGGAAAAGCACTTTGAGCGAAAAAGAATCAATAAAAACATCAAAAGAAGAAATTGTATCGTATTGGGTAAAGTATCAGGACGAATGTGGTCTGAGTGTTGACTGGGCGGAAGCGAATGAAAGATGCTGGAGATGTGGATACAAACGTCCATTAGAAAGAGCTCATATTATTCCGGCTGCTTTGGGTGGAAAAGATGAACCGCAGAATTTAGTGCTTTTGTGTAAGAGATGTCATGCAGATGGACCGAATGTTGCAGATCCGGAGATTATGTGGGACTGGATTCGTGGATATGGGTATCCATTCTATGATATGTTCTGGACTACAATGGGAATGAAAGAATATAGATTGATTTATAAACATAGTTTTAAAAATGCACTGGAGTTTATCATTGATCATGCGAAAAATTTGAAAAATGATGAAGAGATAGAGGAATTTATACAACAAAGATTAAAGAAATTAAATGACGAAGTAAGCACACACTGGGGACAGAATTATTGGAATACGGCTACATATGCTGGGAAGTACAGGATGCTCATTAAAGCATTTGGAGAGTATATGGGTGTTGATATAAAAAGACTGGATGAAATAAAAGGAGAGGAAAATAAACCCTGGTGGGTAGAGGATTTGTTTTTATAAGTGCAGATGCTAAAAAATAACTTCCGGTCAGAAGTGAAGGCAAACGAAAAAATTAAATGTTGATAAAAGGAGAGGACAATAGTGAATCTTGGCACATTAAAGGAAATTACAGATTTAAGGAGTATATGGCCGCATGAAGCATTGAATTTTACTCCATGGGTAGCTGAGAATGTAGATCTGCTTGCAGATGCTGTAGGTTTGGATATTACTGTGGATGAGACGGAATCTTCAGTTGGCGATTTTAATGTAGATATTTATGCCTCTGAAACGGGAACAGACAGGAAGATTATAATTGAAAATCAGTTAGAGGATACGGACCATGACCATCTTGGGAAATTGATTACATATGCATCAGGAAAAGGTGCAGATGTGCTTATCTGGGTGGTGAAACATGCTCGCGAGGAACATAAAGCAGCAGTAGAATGGCTGAATAATCACACAGATGATAAGATAGGGTTCTTTTTATGTGAAATAAAATTGTTTCAGATTGGAGATTCGAAGATAGCACCATCGTTTACAGTTGTTGAAAGACCAAATGACTGGACAAAGGAAATCAAGAAAACAACATCTGCCAATCCAACTCAGCAGCAGAGATTAGAATACTGGCAGGCATTCAATGATTATGCGTTTAGTGATGCAAATTTTTCAAGGATTTTTAATAAAAGAAAACCGACAACGGATCATTGGATGGATTTCAGCATCGGCTCATCTGCCTGCCATATCGCTGTGTCGCAGATTCAGAAAAGAAAAGCGGTTGATGTTGAGCTGTATATAAATGACGACAAAGAATTGTTTAAGAGTTTGTTTACTCATAAAGATGAAATAGAGAAGGCTATGGAGATGGAATTGGAGTGGAAAGAACTGCCGGAAAGAAAAGCAAGCCGTATTTTGATTGAAAAAACGGTAGATTTGGATGACAGAGCGACATGGCCGGAGCAGTTTGATTACATAATGGACACTTGTATAAAAATGAAAAAGTCATTTAAACGTTATTTATAATAGCGTTTAAATGACGAAGGGAAATGATGATTATGGAAATAAAAAGTATATTGATTAAGGATACAACAAAAGAAGAAAGAATTCGTATTGTTCAGGAGGGCCTGAATCAGTGCGGTGGTGCATGTGATTTCTGTAATGGCTGCGATAATCTGGGAGGCGGATCTGTAGATGCTTTTTATGAACCGTACATTAATGGCGAAAAAGAACTGCGTGAGCTTAATGAAGAATACAGAAGCAACACAGGGCTTGTAAAGTAGGCCGTATTAGATTTAAATAAGACAGGAGAAGATTATGAACATACAGATTTTTGGTACGAAGAAATGTAATGATACGAAGAAAGCAGAACGTTTTTTCAAGGAACGTGGTATTAAGTACCAGTTTATTGATATGAAAGAAAAAGGCATGAGTAAAGGTGAGTTTACATCCGTTGCACAGGTCAATGGTGGTCTGGAAAATATGATCAACTGGGACGGCAAGGACAAAGATACACTTGCGTTGATTAAATACATTGCCGATGAGGATAAGTTGGCGAAGATACTCGAGAATCCGCAGGTAATAAAAACACCAGTAGTTCGAAATGGAAAACAGTCTACACTGGGGTATCAGCCTGATGTGTGGAAAAGCTGGAAATAATTCACTAGTTAAATGAGAGGCATCTGTCCTAAGTGGCAGGTGTCTTTTTATATAATATACAAAATGCACAAAGATATGAAAAATAATAAAAAACCATTGTACAACAGAAATAAAAATGATAGTATCACTATCATAAAGAAGAATAATATTTACACCAGAAATTAATACAAAGAAGGTGGTGAGAGAAAATGAATGCAACAGAAAAAGTAACTTCAACAAGAGAACGTCAGGCGCAGCAGAGACGGGAAAAAATCATTCAGACATCAATGAAACTGTTCTGGGAGAAGTGTGTGGAGGATACGTCTATGGAGGAAGTTGCGAAATGCTCTGGCGTGGGGGTCGCAACGATATATCGATATTTTTCTACGAAAATCGAACTGGTGATAGAGACGGCAGAATGTTACTGGCAGAAAGTTTCAGAGAAATATCTGATAGAACTGAAGACGGTCGGTACGGGCTATATGCAGCTTCAGAAAATCATGAATGTTCTGGAAAGAATATTTCAGGAGGAAAAAGCATTTCTGAAATTTCTGCAGGAATTCGATGTTTTTGTAAAAAAATACCAGATATCCGAAGAACGATTGGCAGATTATGAGAGTGGTATCCTTCGATTGAAACCACATGTGACAGATGCACTGGAAAAAGGGCTGGCAGATGAAAGTCTGTTTTTTACCTGTTCAATAGACGAGATGTATTTTTCGTTGACACATACTCTTTTGGCAGTGATGCAGAAACTGGTGGTGGGAGGAGAAATTCTCTCTTCGGACCAGGCGGTTGAAGGAAATCGGCAGTTCCATATTGTCACAGAGCTGCTGTTGAGGGGAATCAAGGGATAAAATTACAATATGTAGCAAGATAAAAGTAGTATCAGGAGGCACAATATGAAGAAATTAACAACAGCAAAAATATGGCAGTTTGCAGCAGGACAGTTTGGATGGGCAATGCTATCCGGAATCATATCCAACTGGCTCGTTTATTTTTATCAGCCGGACAAGACGGCAATCAGTCAGGGACAGACGGTATTTATCCCACAGGGACTGGTTGTCCTTGGAATTTTCACGATCATTGGCGGAATTACAGCGTTTGGAAGAATTTTTGATGCATTCACAGATCCAATGATCGCATCCTGGTCTGACAGATGTACCTCGAAAAATGGCCGAAGAATTCCTTTTTTGAAATGGGCATCTCTGCCATTGGCATTATCTACGGTACTGGTATTCTGGTCGCCGGTTAATAAAAACAGTTGGATCAACGCGGCTTTTCTGCTACTGATGATCCTGGCATATTACCTTTCCATCACTGCGTATTGTACTCCGTATAATGCGTTAATTCCGGAATTAGGGCACACACAGCAGGAGCGTCTGAATATTTCTACAGTAATCTCATTTACTTTTATTGCAGGAACGGCAGTGGCTTATCTGGCACCGACAATCTGGGGGACATTTATTCCGGCATTTGGAAGAGTCGGAGCTATCCGTGTGACATTTACATTGATGGCTGCAGTGGCTTTTATCTGTATGCTGGTACCGGTGTTCTGCATCAGGGAAAAAGATTATGTAAATACAGTTCCTGCAAAAGAGTCGGCTTTTCGTTCGCTGGTTGCGACATTTAAGAATGGTGAGTTTCGAAAATTTGTAGGTTCGGATATTTTTTACTGGATCGCACTTACGATGTTTCAGACAGGGCTGCCGTTTTTTGTAACCAGTCTGCTGAAACTTCCGGAGACCATGACAACACTGTATTTTGTCGGAATGACTGCGTTATCTCTGGTGTTTTATGTGCCGGTAAATAAACTCACACCGAAACTGGGAAAGAAAAAGATGATTCTTTTTGCGTTTGCGGTATTTAGTCTGGCTTATTTTTATACAGGTTTTATGGGAAAAATGACACTTATTCCGGCAACAGTTCAGGGGCTGATTCTGACGGTTGTGGCTGCACTTCCTATGGCAATCTTTGGAATTCTTCCACAGGCAGTAGTGGCTGACATTGCACAGAGTGATTCGATTAAGACTGGAAGTAACCGTGAAGGAATGTTTTATGCTGCGAGAACTTTTGCGTTTAAACTTGGACAGAGTCTTTCTATGCTGATCTTTACAGCAGTGTCCACGATTGGGGCAGGAGACGGAACCGGATATCGTGTGGCTGCCTTTGGTGCAGCAGTATTTTGCTGCATAGGTGGAATCATACTGGTATTTTATAATGAGAAAAAGATTAATGGAATTATTGGTGGGAAGAGAGAATGAAAATCATACAGGAAGATAAATTTGCGGATATTATGAAAGATGAAGTAGAACCGTATTTGCATGCACATTGCAGGGAATGTTATATTACAGGAGCAAGAGAGGCTGAACAAAGAGAAAAAGCCGGGAAACTTCATGTGAAGTTTTATGAGACAGATAAGCCACAGGGTGTTATTATCATCAGCCATGGCTTTACGGAAGGCGCACCGAAATATGATGAAATGATATACTACTTCATGAAAGCCGGATACCATGTGTGTATGCCGGAACATACGGGGCACGGTTTGAGTTATCGACTGACAGAGGATTTGTCACTGGTACATATTGACACCTGGAAGCGTTTTGTGCGGGATTTTATGAAAGTGTGTCATGTGGCAAAAAAAGAATATTCTGATTTGCCGCTGATCCTGTTTGCCCATTCTATGGGAGGGGCAATCGGTACGATCGCAGCCTCATGGGAACCGGAGCTCTTTCAGAAGATCATACTCAGTTCGCCAATGATACGGCCACTTACCGGAAATGTACCCTGGCCCGTGACGGTTGCGATTGCACAGGCGGAATGTCTGGTGGGAAGGGACGCAAAGTATGTGATTGGACAAAAGCCTTATGATGGAAGTGAAACGCTTGAGACAAGTGCAGCGGTTTCGGAAGCAAGATTTATAAGGTATCATGAGATTCGTAAACGGCGCAGGGAAATTCAGACAAGTGCTGCTTCTTATGGATGGCTGCTGGCTTCAATAAGAATGAGCTGGTATATAAGATACTATGGATGGAAAAGACTTACTGCACCGATACTGTTGTTTCAGGCAGAGAAAGATGCGTTCGTTTCTGTCCGTGCGATACAGAAATTTGCGAAGAAACTGCAGCAGAAAGGCAGGACTTCATGTGAATATGTATATATGCCCGAAAGTAAACATGAAATATTTGGAAGCGATGACGAGACGATGCAGGTATATGTAGAACAGATTTTGTGTTTTTTAAAATAAAAAGAAATACATTTCTTAACGGTGAAAGCGAAAAGGAATGGACGGGAAAGGTTTAGTGGAGGATTCTGCTCCTAAAATAATCAATAGTATGCTATACTGGAAGTGTGACAATAGGGGACACGACATGAACCAAAACGAATCCCAATGGGATACACTGCTGAAAATAAAAATTGAAAGTGAGGAAAATACGATGAAAATCGCAATCATTAACGGAAGTGCAAGAAAGGGAAATACATTAGCGGCGATTGACGCTTTTATGGCATCTGAGAAATCAGATCATGAAAATATATCGTTATTTTAGAGCGAGAAAAAGAAAGACTGCAGGACAAAGATATTGATGCAGAACAGATCACTAAATTTACGGATGAGGAACGAGATGAGAATAGAAAAAAAACTGTGGATTACGCTGGTTGCCTTCGGGCTGTTTGCCATTGTTTTTTCCAGATGGATATATACACAGAGTACGTCGCGGGAGCGGATATCTTTTGACGGTACGGTGCAACTTGAGACCGCACAGGAATCGGAAGGCGAAGTGAAAACAGAGAATATAGTTTTACCGGAAAAATTTAATGGACAACAGTCGGTTTTGTTTAAAACGACTCATACGGGAGTGGAAGTTCTGCTTGATGGCAAAGAGATTTATCAGTATGGAAAAGAGGAAAATACACTCGGATTTATGAAGTCACCAGGTTCATGCTGGCATATTGTAGATATTCCGGAGAACAGTGCAGGTAAAAAACTGGAGGTGAGGATACTTCCGGTATATCCGAAATATTATGGAAATGCGTTTACGCTTTCTTTTGGAACAAGAGGCGACTGCATACTGAGAATTTTGAGGGACAGCTTTGGAATATTGCTTATCAGCTGTGGGATTTTGTTTTCCGGGGTAGTCAGCCTGATTCTGTATTTTTCCAGTATGAGAAAGAAGAACAGAGAAAAATCAGATGGCAGAAATGAGATTTTACTGAATCTGGGAATCTTTTCTTTGGTGATTGCGATATGGTCATTGCAGCAGTGTGGATTCATGCAGTTCCTGATTCCGGACGGAAGAACCCTTTACTTCGTGGATTTTTTCTCATTTTTTTTATTTCCAGTGCCATTTACGTTTCTTTTGTATGATATCTGTAAAAGTAAATATCGTAAAGGTGCGTTATATCTGGCGATTCTGTTTTTAATGAATATGGCAGTACAGGTCATATTTCAATGTGCGGGAATTATAGATATTTTTCAGCTGCTTCCGATCACACATATATTGATGGTGGTTACAGTTATTTATACATTTGCTTTGATTCATTATGAAGCAGGAAAAACAGAAAACGAAGCAGCCCGGGAATTTAAGTATCCATTGTATATTATAATGGTATCTGGCACGGTGGAACTTGCACTGTATTATATCAGAAATTTTAAAACTACATCGATATTTCTTCCACTTGGAACTATGGGATTTATTGTCGGGCTGATCTGGATACAGGTATACAGATATTATGATCAGTATGTGCAGAAACAGAAACTTGCATATCTGCAGAAAATGGCAAATATGGATATGCTGACAGAAGCTATGAACAGAAATGCCTATGAAAATATGATCAAGTATCTGGATGAGCAGGAAATTGAGCTGCGGACAACAGGAGTTGTATTATTTGATGTAGATGATCTTAAGAAAATCAATGACAATTTCGGTCACGAGAAAGGAGACGAAGCACTGAAGCTTTGTTATCAGTGTATCCGGCGTGCGTTTAAAAATGAGAAAAACTGTTTTCGCATTGGTGGCGATGAGTTTGCGTATGTGTATCATAGTGAGGAAAAGAATCAGATTCCGGGATGTATAAATGTACTGGAAAGGATTCTGAAAGAAACGTCACGTGATCTCAGTTATCCTTTAAGTATTTCAGCAGGATATGCATATTATATTCCGGATACAGATATTGATTTTAAAGATATTGTAAGGCGAAGCGATACAATGCTGTATCGTCAGAAAAGAAGAAAAAAAGTTGCAAAGACAACGGATTCTGAAAATACAGTTTCTTATATGGAAAAACGTCCTGCGGAAGATATTATTGATGAAGTGATTCTTCACGAGAAAAAGTACCAGGATATGACCTTGAGTGAACTCTGCAGCATGATCGATCTTATCAGTCCTACCACCGATAATTATCCATACATTGTAGATTTCAGAACAGATTATTATTATATTGCACCACAGGCATTGGAACGATTCTGTATTCCGAAAAATGCGTTTCACAAAGTGATGGAATATCACAGAGAATTTGTATATGGTCCTGATTATGCAAAACTGAAAGCAGAATTTGATGACCTGTTAAGCACGGAGCGCTGTACACACAACATGGAGTATCGATGGATGGATCTGCAGAAAAGACCTGTCTGGATTAAATGTAAGGGATATCTGGTGCGTGACGATAAAATGAATCCGGTTTATATGATCGGTTGTATAAATGAGATTGGAGGAAAACAAAAAGCAGACAATGTAAGTGGACTGTTGAGTGAAAAGGGATTCCGTGAATATATAAGCAATCCGGTTCCGACCTGGAAAAAAGGATATCTGCTGCGTGTCGGAATTGATCATTTCAGGGAAATTAATGAGAAATTCAGTATGGAATATGGAGATTTTATACTGAGAGAAACAGCAGCATGTATTTCAGCGTGCATGTCAGAAAATCAAAGCGTATATAAACTGATGGCAGATGAATTTCTGATTCTGGACGTTTCCTCTGATGATACAAAAGAGGCAGGGAAACTTTTTACAAAGATAAGAGAGTCTGTGGATCAGTTTATTGAAGAAAATGATTTTGAGGTAATGTATACAATTTCTGGAGGAAGTCTGGCATTGCACAGTTCTGAGAATATCGAATATTCAGAAGTTATGAAGCTCACAGATTTTTCGCTGAATGAGGCAAAGAAGCGAGGAAGAAATCGCTGCTATGTATTTGATGAGAAAGACTATGCACATTTTATCCGAAAGGGAGAGATCACACAGGAACTCAGAGAGGCGACAAGAAATGGATTTCAGGGATTTGTAGCATTCTATCAGCCGGTGATCGAGGCTGAAACTGGCTGTATGAGTGGCGCAGAAGCGCTGATGCGTTTTTCTTCTTCAAAATTTGGAATGGTGTCTCCGGCAGAATTTATTCCTATTTTGGAGGAGACCGGTCTGATCATTCCGGTGGGCCGTTGGATGATGAAGGAAGCAATGGAAAAGTGCTGTGAGATCAGAAAAATGCTTCCTGGATTTAAAGTCAATATAAACATCTCTCAGATACAGGTATCAAAGTCGGATGTGATCCTGGACATTGCAGCTGAAATGGAAAAGGCAGGTATTTCACCGGATGCAATGAATATTGAACTGACGGAAAGTGATCTGCTGGAGGGAGATATTAATACACAGCATTTCCTAAGAGAATTGAAGCGTATGGGAATTAAGCTGGCATTGGATGATTTCGGAACCGGATATTCTAATTTTCACTATCTCAGTGAGCTTGATCCGGAGATCATCAAAATCGACCGTTCTTTTACCGCAAGTGCTGTGGCAGATGAAAAAGAGTATTATCTGTTGAAGCAATTTTGCAGGATGATTCATAATCTTGGTTTGAAGATTTGTATTGAAGGTGTTGAAAACGAAGAAGAATGGAAAAAAATCCAGCGGCTTGAACCGGACTTCGGACAGGGATTTTTCTGGGGAAGACCCTGTGAATACGATGACTTTGTAAAACAATTTATACGGGAAGGAAAAAGCAAAATTGTACGGCTGTGATAGTGGCAATCTAAAAGAAGGAGAAAAAGCCTATGAAAATGATTTCTGAACTGAAAGTTGGACAGATATTGAGAAATACAGAGCTTGTGGATACGTTTCAATGTGATAAAGCTGGAGATATGAGAAACTCAAAGATTCCGGGAATTTTGGTTATCATTTCGGACTATACCAAAGGCATGTATCATGACAAATGGATTGGCGGAGTGCTGCATTATGCAGGCGAAGGATTGAAGGGCGATCAGGATATTCAGTCGGGACATAATGCAGTGCTGGCAGAGAGCAGCCAGACGGGAACGGAAGTGTATCTGTTTGAAGCTATGGAGATGGAGGAGTACATTTTCTGCGGCAGGGTAGAGCTGACTGAGGAGCCATATACGGAAATACAGCCCGGGGAAGACGGCGTACCGCGCAATGTATGGAAATTCCCCGTGCGTCCGGTTGCAGACAGTGAAGTAAGAAAACCACAGATGTTTGTGTTCGAAGATATGGAAGATTACAAAAAGCGTGGAAAAGAAGTTGATGCCGCATATGTGAAGCTGATGGAGGAAAAGAAAAGGAATATATACAAATCTCCGTATGCATCAAGAATAACTGTACCGCAATCAGGAACAGATCAGGAAATGACGATTCCACAGGACATTGTCGGCAGGAATGTGAAACATAAAAAGTTTGGTACAGGAACGATTACTGCTATCAGCGGAGCCTCCATAGAGATTGCGTTTGCAAAGGCAGGGACAAAGAAACTGGGATATGAATTCTGCATGAGAAATAAGATGCTTGAGTTTCTTTGAGAAAAGAAAGTTTGTGGATATAAAAAATCAGACAAAGGCAAGTTAAGGAGAACAGAGGTAATGATAAAAGTTTTATTCGTGTGCCTGGGAAATATCTGTCGTTCCCCAATGGCGGAATTCATCTTCAAAGACATGGTTAACAAAAAACAACTACAGTCGGATTTCTATATCGCATCTGCAGCAACGAGCACAGAGGAAATCTGGAATGGCATCGGTAATCCGGTATATCCACCGGCAAAACGTGAACTGGCAAAACATGGAATTTCCTGCGAGGGAAAGCGTGCTGTGCAGATGAAGAAGGCAGATTATGACAGATATGATTATCTGATTGGAATGGAAGAGAGGAACCGAAGAAATATGCTTCGAATCCTCGGCAGTGATCCGGAACATAAAGTAAGTCTTCTGCTGGACTATGCAGAACAGCCGGGTGATATTGCGGATCCATGGTATACCGGGAATTTTGAAAGCACTTACCGTGATGTGATCAGGGGCTGTGAGGGATTTCTGAAGTACTTGGAAAACAAGGGAGAAATAACTTTATAATAAGAAACAGATAATTGGAAGTTGTTGTTTTCAGCGACTTTTGTCGAACGGATTTTCTTTACATAACAGAAAATATGCTGTATGCTCGATATACAGCAACTCTTGAAGGGAGCGTCTGCTTCCTTCTTTTTTTTAATAAATCTATTTATATCATGGGCAAGTCGCCCGAATTATTCAGGAAAGATGAGGAATTGAATATGGAAAACGGATACGAAATTTTTGTGGATGATCTTCGACAGAATCTTCTCAAAGCAACTGCATATGAGGAGGAAATGATCTGCTATAAGACTGCGGAAGAATATCCACCGACTTCGGGCGACCGCCTGCTGTTAAAGAACAGACAGCGAGAGGGTGTCTATGAGGTCTGTGCACTTTATGTGCAGGATCTTTATGAAGCCTATCAGAATGGATGGAGCATGGAAAGTATTGTACAGGAAGTCCTTCGGAGATTGGATGCGATCGCAGAATCAGAATGTTTCGAAAAGAGCAAGGACCTTGAGGAGTACGATAAGATCAAGGATGATCTTTTTATACGTCTTTTGAATGCAGTGAAATATCAGGAGGAGCTGAAGCAGGCGGTTTATCGCAGAATCGGTGATATTGCACTGGTTTTATATGCACGTATGGGAGAACTGGATGGATGCAATACCAGTGTGAAGATCAAACAGCATGTGCTGAAACAGTGGAATAAAGACGAACAGACGGTGTTCAATGATGCACTTCTGAATACATATTTTATTTCGCCGCCCAGAATTTACTGTTGGGAGAAGCTTCTCTATAATATTAATTATGAGGGAGAGAATTTTATGAATCTGTTGTTTGACCAGCCGTTAAAAAAGGACGTGATAGGAAATTGTCTGAGTACATCGCTGAGGACGAATGGAGCGGTGGCAGTTTTTCTTCCGGGAGTGGCACAGCGCCTGAGTGAACTTTTGGATGGCAGTTTTTATATGGTGTTTACCAGCATTCATGAAGTAATGATCCATAGTGAACGGACGGCAGATCCGGCAAATCTGAAAGAGGTACTGGCGGAGACTGTGAGAGAGACAACACCGGAGGAAGATTTTCTTACCTATTATGTCTATCATTATGACAGAGAAACCGGTCAGTTCAGTTATTGCTGAAAAGAGAGGGGGATGCGTTTACATGCTGACTGCATATACTAATTAAAAAGCAGTCAGGAGTTTTGAAATTGGCTTATAAGATTGTATTGGATGCGGGGCATGGAGGAACAGATCCCGGTGCTATATATAATGGAAGAAAGGAAAAAGATGATAATCTGGCACTGGCGCTTGCAGTAGGAAAAATCCTTGAAGACAATGGCGTGGATGTGGTATATACTAGAACTGACGATCGCTATCAGACACCGTTTGAGAAGGCACGTATGGCGAATGAGGCAGGTGCGGATTATTTTATTTCTTTTCATCGTAACAGCAGCCCGGAAGATAACCAGTATCAGGGCGTTGAAGTGCTGGTGTATGATAAAAGTGGCATTAAATATCAGATGGCACAGAATATTGTCGGGGCATTGGGTGAGCTTGGATTTCGAGAAATCGGTGTAAAGGAGAGACCGGGACTTGTGGTTCTGAGGCGAACCCGAATGCCGGCATTGTTGATTGAAACCGGCTTTTTGAACTCGGATGCAGACAATGCCCTGTATGATGAAAAAAAGGATGAAATTGCCAGAGCAATTGCGAATGCGATTCTTGGTACACTGTCCGAAGAAACGATAGAATCACCGTTGTACTATCGTGTTCAGACAGGCGCGTTCCGCAACAGAGAAAATGCGGACCGAATGCTGTATCAGCTGACAGATCAGGGATATCCGGCATTCCTTTTGCAGGAAAATGATCTGTATAAGGTACAGGTAGGAGCTTTTCAGCAGCTTGGCAATGCAATCAATATGGAACAGCGACTCAGAGATGCCGGATACAGTACGGTGATCGTGACAAAATAAATCATACAAAAAGAGAAGGTTTGGATATGTACGAAGAATTCATAAAAGAAACAGGAAACTTTATTTTTGCAGAGGATCGGCCGGAGAGAGCAGATATTATTTTTGTTCCGGGAAACGGATATTCCCAGATGGCAGAAAAAGCGGCAGAACTTTATCGTGAAGGATATGCCTCACTGGTATTGCCAAGTGGAAAATACAGTATTTCTGTCGGGAAGTTCGCAGGAGTATTGTCAGGACAGAAACATTACAATGGAAATTATTCCACAGAGTGGGAGTTTTTAAGAGATGTTCTGATAAAGAATGGCGTTCCGGAAAAGGCAGTCCTGCGTGAAGATGAGGCTACTTTTACATGGGAAAATGCGAAACTTTCCAAAAAAGTTACAGATGCGGCGGGTATTATAATAAGGAAGGCAATTATCTGTTGCAAGAATTATCATGCAAGAAGAGCACTTATGTATTACCAGAGGGCATATCCGGAAGTGGAATTTCGGGTATGCCCCTGTTGTGTAGATGGAATTACCAGGGAGAACTGGACAGAGTCTGAAAAGGGAATAAAAGAAGTGCTGGCAGAAGTAAACAGAATCGTCACGCAATTCTCACTAATGATGTGATATGTGTAAATATAAAAAAAATAATTTGGGGGTGTCGAAAAAAGTAGAACTGTGATATAATGCTTGTGTCGTAAAATAAAATATTGTGTTACAAAATCTTTACGAAACAATAAAAGTTTGTATATTACAGAATAAATATATTGTATGATAAAATAGAACAAGTCATTAGTGAATGGTTAAAATAGATTGAGGTGCGAAGATTATGATGAAGAAGAGGAAGAACATGCAGTTTATAACTGCAGCAGCGTTGGCGGCAATACTTGTGACAGGACAGGTTCCTGCATCTGTGGTTATGGGAGACAGTACAGCGAATGTTCAGGTCAGCAGCCTGATACCTGATAATGTTACAGTGGATCAGCCGGTTCCTCTTTCGGAAATTGGGCTTCCGACAAGTGAATATGGAACACTTTCCTGGGCTGATGCGTCCAGTGTACCGTCAGAGCGTGTACAGACTTATGAAGTGGTTTTCCATCCATATAATACGGCAGATCTGGCTAAGATTTCCGGCTGGGATGGAAAGTCTGATGCAATTTACAGCAATGTGACGGTGGTTGTCAGCAGTATCAGTGAGGATTCTGATCATGAGAGTGGTGAAGACACGGAGAGTGAATCAGAAAAGAATACAGATGAAACATACAGTGAAACAGAAAACACAGCAGCTGACACAGAAGAAGCACAGGATGATGCAGAGGTAAAGGAAGAGGATACGGCTTCTTCGGAGAATACAGAGGTGCCGGCGCAGACAGATGAGACTGTTGCCCCGGAAGAAAAAACAGCAGAAGAGGCACCGGCAGAAGAGACACCAGAGATTACAGAAACTCCGGAAGTGACAGAAGGGGCAATAGAAGATACAAAAACTGCAGAAAAAGAAGAATCTCCGGAAATTACGGAAACTCCGGCAGCAGAGGAAGTACAGCAGGAAGTAACCGCGGTCCCGACAGAGGAAGCAAAGACAGAGCCGACGCAGACACCGGAAGCAACGGTTACGCCGGAAGCTGATAAAGATAATATTTTTGATGGCACAGAAAAAGATATTTCTGCAGATGACCGTGAACAGACCGCAGAAGATGATCTTTCTGATGAAGAAAAGGCACAGCAGGCAGAAATCAATCATACCAGCAACGGAATTACTGTGTCCGGAATTAATCTGCCATGGTATGTGCAGTTCCGTGTAGCCAGTGGAGAAAATTATGAATTTACCAATGAGCTGGAAGCAAATGTATTTAAATCTTATGAATTTGAACTGTGGGATTTGAAAAATGATACAGAATACAAAATTCCGGATGGAGAATATCTCAGTGTCACTGTACCGGTAAAAGCAGGCTATGATTATACGATTGAACACATCCTGGACAGCGGAGCCATGGAAACGATTGTTCCGAGCGTAGACGGAAGCACAATGGTATTCAGTACACATTCTTTCAGTCCGTTTGGCATTGCAGGAAGCAAGGCTCTGGTAGGTGAGAAAATTGAGGATGGAAGTTATTCGGCAGGTACAGGTTCGGATACGGCGACTACACCGGAGGCAACTGTAGCAGCTGAGACAACGTCTTCTGTTGACATTACGCAGACACCTGCTTCATCCGAAGATTCAGACAACAGTACAAATACTACAGCAGAGAGCAATGGTGATGCATCAGCAGATGAAACAGATGCATCGGCTGCTCAGGAGAATCAGGAAGCGTCTTCGGATCAGAGCGAGCAAGATAATTCAGGAAATTCTGTAAAGGCAGTACGTACCGGAGACAATACACCGATACTTCCGTTTGTAATTCTCGGAGTTGCTGCGGTGGTGATCATTGGGGTACTGGTTTATCTGAGAAAGAAAAATAAATAACTCTGGGATACATATATAGAGAAGCCTTTCCATATATCTGTATGGGAGGGCTTTTTTATGAAAATAAAGGCGATTTTGAGATCTCTGTTTCTGGCATATGCACTGTCAGGAATCTGTCTGTTGCTGCTGGCATTGCTGGTTTTTAAGCTCGATATAGGTAAAGGACCAGTTACTGCAGGAATTCTGACGATTTATGTGGTATCCTGTCTGGCAGGTGGATTTCTGGCCGGAAAAATATTGAGAAAAGACAAATATCGTTGGGGATTGCTCGTCGGAATCTGTTATTTCGTTCTGCTTGCCGGAGTATCTTTTGCAGTACAGAGAAAATGGGATATGAGTCTTCAACATGCGATAACAACATTTTGTATGTGTCTGGGCGGAGGAACTCTCGGAGGTATGTTGTCCTGATAAAAAAATGCTTTTAATTGGATGAGTTTTATGCTATACTATGCCCAGATAACTATACATAAGGAGGGATATATAATGGAACATATCAAAACATTAAATACAAAGAATCTGCAGAACACAGTAAAAAAAGGTGGATGCGGTGAATGTCAGACATCTTGCCAGTCAGCATGCAAAACTTCCTGTACTGTAGGAAATCAGAGCTGCGAGAACAAATAAGCAGGTTCAGAACATTCAGTTAAGCAGCGGAGTGAAATCCGCTGCTTATTCTTATGAAAGAAAAAGTTACAGGAAAGGATTTTCAGAAAGATGAGTCTGATTCATAGATATCAGAGCAATGGTTACAACATTGTTCTGGATATTAACAGTGGGTGTATTCATCTGGTAGACCTTGTGACATACGAAGTTCTTCCTTTTATGGAAGAGGGACTTTCAGAACAGGAGATCGTTGATAAATTAAAAGACCAGTATCCTGAAGCTGATATTCGTACTTCTGTTTCCGAATGCGAGAAGCTGAAAGAACAGGGGATGTTATTTACCAGAGATGTATACGAAAATATAATAGAAGAATTTACGGAGAATCGACAGACAGTAGTAAAGGCACTGTGCCTGCACATTGCCCATGATTGCAACCTGGCCTGTCGATACTGTTTTGCTGAAGAAGGAGAATATCATGGCCGAAGAGCACTGATGTCCTTCGAAGTTGGAAAGAAAGCACTTGATTTCCTGATTGCCAATTCAGGTTCCAGAAGGAATCTGGAAGTGGATTTCTTCGGAGGGGAACCTCTGATGAACTGGCAGGTAGTCAAGGACCTGGTAGCATACGGAAGAGAGCAGGAGAAGCTTCACAATAAGAAGTTCCGTTTTACACTGACGACCAATGGTGTACTGCTCAATGACGAAGTTATGGAATTCTGTAACAAAGAAATGGGAAATGTTGTTCTCAGTGTGGATGGACGTAAGGAAGTACACGATTATATGAGACCATTCCGTAAGGGTGCAGGAAGCTATGATCTGGTCATCCCGAAATTCCAGAAATTTGCAGAATCCAGAAATCAGGATAAGTATTATGTGCGTGGTACATTTACCCATCATAATCTTGACTTCTCAAAGGATGTCCTGCATCTGGCAGACCTTGGTTTCAAACAGATCTCTGTGGAGCCGGTAGTTGCGGCAGATACCGAGGAGTATGCAATCCGTGAGGAAGATATTCCGCAGATCAAGGAAGAATACGATGCACTGGCAAAAGAAATGATCGCCAGAGAAAAAGCCGGCAAGGGCTTCAATTTCTTCCATTTTATGATTGACCTGACCGGTGGACCTTGTGTTTACAAGCGTCTCTCAGGATGTGGTTCAGGAACCGAGTATCTTGCAGTAACTCCGTGGGGAGATTTCTATCCGTGTCATCAGTTTGTTGGTGAAGAGCAGTTCCTTATGGGAAATGTGGATGAGGGAATCACGCATCCGGAGATCCGTGATCAGTTTGGTAAATGCAATGTTTACACAAAAGAAGCCTGCAAGGACTGTTTCGCAAGATTTTACTGCAGTGGCGGCTGTGCTGCCAATGCTTATCATTTCCAGAAAGATATTAATGGCAATTATGGTATCGGATGCGAACTTCAGCGTAAGAGAGTGGAGTGCGCAATCATGATAAAGGCCGCATTAGCGGAATAAAATAATGCAAGAAGGGAAAGAACAATGAAGAAAAGCAAAGGAATTGTTGTCCTGCTTCTGACCGCCATTATCACAGTCTTTCTGTGTTACACGGCAGGGATTGGAATCGGACCCACAGGCACCGGCTCTGCAAAAAATATCAAGACCGGCCTGGACCTGTCTGGTGGTGTCAGCATCACCTATCAGGCAAAAGACAGTAACCCAAGTGCAGAAGACATGTCTGATACTGTGTACAAGCTCCAGAAGCGTGTCGAGCAGTACAGTACAGAAGCACAGGTGTACAAAGAAGGAAGCGACCGTATCGCTGTAGAGATTCCTGGTGTCACAGACGCTGATGCGATTCTGAATGACCTTGGAAAACCAGGTTCTCTGTGTTTTATCACCATGACAGATGATGACGGCAATGCAAACTTCTCCAGCACGGGAAGCGGATATGTACTTGCAAGAAGTCTGGATGAGATCCGCGATGCCGGATCTGTCGTTCTGGAAGGTACGGACGTAAAGGATGCCCAGGGTGGTGCATTCCAGTCTGACAAGAACAGCTCCAGAGAATATGCAGTCAGCCTGACTCTTACAGATGAAGGTAAGACGAAATTCGCAGATGCTACAGAAGCAAACGTCGGAAAACAGATTGCCATCGTGTACGATAACCAGATCTTAAGTGCACCGAAGGTAAACGAAGCAATCACAGGTGGACAGGCACAGATCACTGGTATGTCCAGTGTGGAAGAAGCACAGAATCTTGCTTCTTATATCCGTATCGGATCCTTGAGCATCGAACTGGAAGAACTTCGTTCCAGCGTGGTTGCTGCACAGCTTGGTGAAGAAGCAATCTCCACAAGTGTGATGGCAGGCCTGATCGGTCTGATCATTGTGATCATCTTTATGATCCTTATGTATCGCCTTCCAGGTGTGGTTGCCGGTGTGGCACTGATCCTGTACACGGCGATCGTACTGATCACATTGAATGCATTTGATATCACACTGACCCTTCCGGGTATCGCCGGTATCATTCTTGGTATTGGTATGGCAGTGGATGCGAACGTTATCATTTACGCACGTATCCAGGAAGAAATCGCGGCCGGAAACTCTGTAAGAGCTTCTATCAAATCCGGTTTCTCCAAAGCGTTCAGCGCAATCTTCGATGGAAACATTACGACTCTGATCGCATCTCTGGTACTGATGTGGCTGGGTTCCGGTACCGTTAAGGGCTTCGCTTATACACTGGCTCTTGGTATCGTAGTTTCCATGTTTACAGCACTGGTTGTATCACGTTTTGTCATGAATGCTCTTTATGCAGTGGGATTCCATGATGAGAAATTTTACGGTCGTGCAAAACAGCGTAAAGTATTCAATGTTGTTGGAAAAAGAAAAGTATTTTTCATTATTTCCATTATCCTGATTCTCAGCGGTCCGGTTGCAATGGCAATCCATCACAACGTAGATGGAACTGCTCTGAACTATGCACTTGACTTCTCCGGTGGTACAGCAACAACAGTAACCTTCAACGAAGACATGGATATCAAACAGATTGATTCTGAGGTAACTCCTGTTGTTGAAGAAGTTACAGGCGACAAGAACGTACAGCCGACCAAGGTTGTAGGTACCAATCAGGTAGTCATCAAGACACGTACGCTTTCTCAGGAAGAACGTGAGAAACTGGACAGCGCACTTGTTGAGAAATTTGATGTAGACGATTCTCTGATCACAACAGAAAGTATTTCTTCTACAGTAAGTTCTGAAATGAGAAGAGATGCTGTTGTTGCCGTGATCGTGGCTACACTCTGTATGCTTGCTTACATCTGGTTCCGTTTCAAAGATATCCGTTTCGCAAGCAGTGCAGTACTTGCCCTGCTGCATGACGTACTGGTAGTATTTGCATTCTATGGAATTTCCAGAATTTCCGTAGGTAATACCTTCATTGCCTGCATGCTTACGATTGTAGGTTATTCTATCAACGCGACGATCGTTATCTTCGACCGTATCCGTGAGAATACGAAGGGAAGCAGAGCAAACCTTGAAGAGATCGTTAACGAAAGTATCACACAGACACTTACAAGAAGTATGTATACTTCCTTTACAACCTTCGTAATGGTAGCTGTTCTGTACATCATGGGTGTATCTTCCATCCGTGAGTTTGCAGCGCCTCTGATGGTTGGTGTTATCTGCGGAGCGTACTCTTCTGTATGCATCACAGGTGCTCTGTGGCTGGTAATGAAACGTTATTATAAGAAACCTGTTGCACAGGCTGTAGCAGCAAAAAGTACAGCAGCTCCTGCAAAACAGAATAATAACAACCAGAATACAAAATCCGGAAAGAAAAATCCGGATCAGCCGAAAAAGAAAAACCGCAAGAGAGTAGCAGAACGTCTGGCGGCACAGGAAGCAGCGGCAAAAGAAAATGCTTCCAAAGATGAAAATAAGGATGCATAATCCAAATCATAATAAGTAACAGCTTACAGGATCCCGGGACAGTAAAATGTCCCGGGATTTCTTTGTGTTTTACGGAATATTTTCTGATATAATAGAAAACAGCAAACGGAGAAAGAGGAGCATTATGGAAAAATGGATGGTTTATACCAAACGTGCAGATTTTCGGGAGATTGGTCACAGATTTGGAATTGATCCGGTGATTGCACGTTTGATCAGAAACAGAGATGTTGAGGATATGGAAGGAATACGTACATATCTTTATGGAACACTGGAGGAACTTCCGTCACCGTGGCTTATGAAAGATATGAAAGAGGCCGTTCAGATTCTCACAGGCAAGATACAGCAGAAAAAAAGAATTCGGATCATCGGGGATTATGACATAGATGGTGTGACAGCAACCTGTATTTTGCTTAAAGGTCTGCAGCGTCTTGGAGCAGATGTAGATACCTATATTCCGGACAGGATCAAAGATGGATACGGGATGCATGAACAATTGATTGACAAAGCTCTGGAGGATGGCATTGATACGATACTGACCTGTGACAATGGAATTGCGGCAGAAGCAGAGATTGCCTATGCCAAAAGGGAAGGGCTGACGGTGATTGTTACGGATCATCATGATATTCCATTTAAAGATACAGATATGGGAAGAGAATGGAAGGTTCCGGAAGCAGATGCCGTAGTCAATCCGAAGCAGATGGACTGTCCTTATCCAAATAAAAATATCTGCGGAGCGGTAGTAGCGTGGAAACTGATCTGGGCATTATATGAAAAAACAGGAATCCATAAAGATGAAGTGATGGAATTTCTGGAACTGGCTGCGATTGCAACCGTGGGAGATGTTATGGATCTGCAGGGCGAAAATCGCATTATTGTGAAAGAAGGATTAAAAAAACTTCCATCGACATCATTTGAAGGATTAAAGGCATTGATTCGTGTAAATAATCTGGAAGGAGCAGAAATCACGGCATATCATGTAGGGTTTGTTCTGGGACCGTGCATCAATGCAAGCGGGCGTCTGGACACAGCTGCCAGATCATTGAAACTCTTGTGTGCACAGGATTTTGAAACTGCCATGAAACTGGCAGATGATCTGTATGATCTGAATCAGAGCAGAAAGGCAATGACGGAGCAGGGAAAAGAGCTGGCGATCAGGACGATCGAAGAAGAGGGACTTAATGCGGACAGAGTGCTTGTTGTATATCTTCCGGACTGTCATGAAAGTCTTGCGGGGATCATCGCAGGAAGAATCCGGGAGGCATATCATAAACCGGTGTTTGTTCTTACCAAAGGAGCAGAAGGAGTCAAAGGAAGCGGAAGATCGATCGAAGCATATTCCATGTACGAAGAACTTGTGAAATGTGGAGATCTCCTTACACAGTTTGGCGGACACCCGATGGCAGCAGGTCTTTCTATGGATGAAAAAAATATAAATGCATTCCGGCAGAAACTTAATGAGAATTGTGCACTGACAGAAGAGGAACTTATTCCCAAAGTTATGATCGATGTGCCGATGCCGATTTCTTATCTGTCCAGGGAACTTACGGAACAGTTGAAGTTACTGGAACCTTTTGGAAAAGGAAATGTAAAACCGCTTTTTGCACAGAAAGGAGTCCGCGTTATGGGACTCAGGATCCTTGGAAAGAACAGAAATGTAGCAAAAATGAAACTGGCAGATGCAGAAGGCAACCAGAGAGAAGCTGTGTTTTTTGGAGAAGCACAGGAATTTGCGAAATTTGCAGAGATGCATGACAGCATATCCGTGACGTATTATCCGGAGATCAATGTCTATCAGGGCAGGGAGACTTTGCAGGTAGTGATTCGGAATTATTGTTGAAATTGCTTATTCTTCACGGGAACTGAACCTGAGGCTTGGAGGGTTGGTGATTGATTCCGGGACAAAAAAGTGGTATAATTATAAATCAGATTTAACAGAAAACAGGCGGAGGTACGCAAAAATGAAAAAAATAGAAGATTACGTAAGAAGTATTCCGGATTTTCCGGAGCCGGGAATTATTTTCAGAGACATTACAAGTGTCCTGCAGGATGCTGACGGACTTCAGCTTGCAATCGACTCTATGCAGGCATGTCTGAAGGATACGGATGTAGATGTGATCGTCGGAACAGAGTCCAGAGGTTTTATCTTTGGTGTGCCGATCGCATATAATCTTCATAAACCGTTTGTGCCGGTTCGTAAAAAAGGCAAACTTCCATGTGAGACCATATCCAAGAGTTATGATCTGGAATATGGAAGTGCAACTATAGAGATGCATAAAGATTCTATCAAGCCAGGACAGAAGGTAGCCATCATTGATGATCTTATCGCAACAGGCGGTACGGTAGAAGCTGCAATCAAGCTGGTAGAAGAACTTGGCGGTGAGGTTGTCAAGGTTGTCTTCCTTATGGAGCTTGCAGGATTAAAAGGCCGCGAGAAACTTGCGGGTTATGATGTAGCGTCTGTGATCTGCTACGACGGCAAATAATCTGTCACGGACAGAGAAACAGAATAAACCAGGGTTCATGTGATTCGGATGAGTATTGATTGGAAGAAATAACGGCAGGCAGGTGGGAGATAATGGCAGAGAAAAAAGAAAATGTACAGCATGAGAAAACAATGGACAAGGCAGAGCAGGAAAAGCTTGAATCCGTAAAAAAGGCAGATGCGGCAGTAAAAACCATGCAGGACTTTACAAGTCCGGAAGTTTTATACAAAGAGCTGATTGCCAGTGTGAAGAAATATCATCCTTCTACGGATATTTCCATGATACAGAAAGCCTATGAAGTGGCCAGTGACGCCCACAAGGACCAGAAAAGAAAATCAGGAGAACCGTATATCATACATCCTCTTTGTGTGGCAATCATACTTGCGGATCTGGAACTGGACAAAGAAACGATCGTTGCAGGTCTGCTTCATGATGCCGTGGAAGACACCTGGATGACTACAGAAGAAGTAGAAAAGGAATTCAGTGCAGAAGTAGCGCTTCTGGTGGATGGTGTTACGAAACTGGGACAGCTGAGCTATTCTGCTGACAAAGTAGAGCTTCAGGCTGAAAACCTCCGAAAAATGTTCCTTGCAATGGCAAAGGATATCCGCGTGATTCTGATCAAGCTTGCCGACCGCCTGCATAATATGCGTACCCTGCAGTATATGAGACCGGAAAAACAGCAGGAAAAAGCACGTGAGACGATGGATATCTATGCACCGATCGCCATGCGACTGGGTATTTCCAAAATCAAAGTGGAACTGGATGACCTTTCGTTGAAATATCTCAAACCGGATGTATATTATGATCTGGTCAACAAGGTGGCACTTCGTAAGAGTGAACGTCAGGAATTTGTCAATAATATTGTCAAACAGGTCAAACAACATATGGAAGAGGCATCTATAGAGGCTCAGGTAGATGGAAGAATCAAGCACTTCTTCAGTATTTACAAAAAAATGGTCAATCAGGACAAGACGATCGATCAGATCTACGATCTGTTTGCAGTACGTATTCTGGTTGATACTGTGAAGGACTGCTATGCGGCACTCGGTGTGATCCATGAAATGTATAAGCCGATTCCGGGTCGATTCAAAGACTATATTGCCATGCCGAAGCCAAATATGTACCAGTCTCTGCATACCACTCTGATCGGACCGAACGGACAGCCGTTTGAGATACAGATCCGTACTTTCGAGATGCACAAGACCGCAGAATATGGTATTGCGGCTCATTGGAAATACAAAGAATCTTCTGACGGCAAAGTACCGGTGGACAAACGAGAAGAAGAAAAGCTGAACTGGCTCCGTCAGATTCTGGAATGGCAGAGAGATATGTCCGATAACCGGGAGTTTATGAGTCTCCTGAAAAATGACCTGGATCTTTTTGCGGACAGTGTATACTGTTTTACTCCGCAGGGAGATGTCAAGAATCTGCCTAATGGTTCTACGCCGATTGATTTTGCGTACAGTGTGCACAGTGCCGTAGGTAACCGTATGGTGGGGGCACGTGTCAACGGCAAACTGGTTCCGATTGAGTATCAGATCAAAAATGGAGACCGTATTGAGATTATTACTTCCCAGAATTCGCAGGGACCGAGCCGTGACTGGCTGAATCTGGTCAAGAGCACGCAGGCAAAGAACAAGATCAACCAGTGGTTCAAAAAGGAACTCAAAGAAGATAATATCCTGAAGGGCAAGGATATGCTGACACAGTATGCCAAATCCAAAGGATATAAGCTGGGAATTTATACAAAACCACAGTTTCTGGAATCTGTTATGCGCAAATACGGATTCCGTGACTGGGATTCCGTACTGGCGGCGATCGGTCACGGCGGATTGAAGGAAGGACAGGTTTTTAATAAGCTGTTAGAGGCTTATGACAAAGAAAATCAAAAGAATCTTACGGATGAGCAGGTACTGGAAGCGACAGGCGAATCACAGGAAAAATTACACGTTACCAAGAATAAGGGTGGCATTGTCGTAAAAGGGATTCATGATGTCGCTGTACGATTCTCAAAATGCTGCAGTCCGATTCCGGGCGATGAAATCGTTGGTTTTGTGACCAGAGGGCGTGGAATTACCATACATCGAACAGATTGCGTGAATGTACTGAATATGTCAGAGATGGATCGCTCCCGTCTGATCGAGGCGGAATGGCAGCCGTCTGACAATAAAGGCGCTGAGAAATATATGGCCGAGATTCAGGTGTTCGCAAATAACCGAACCGGTCTTCTGGTGGATCTTTCCAAGATTTTTACAGAGAGAAAAATTGATATGCGAAGTATCAACAGCCGTACCAATAAACAGGAAAAAGCGACGATTTCCATCAGTTTTGAGATTGGAAGTAAGGAAGAGCTGTCTTCTCTGGTTGCCAAGATACGGCAGATTGAAAGTGTAATTGATGTAGAGCGTACAACCGGCTGATTGTTAAAAAGAGGATAAAAGAATGAAAAAACTGGATTTGCAGAAATGCATTGTTGGAAGTGTGTTTACCAACTGTTACTTTCTGAAAAATAAAGAGACGGGAGAAATGCTGATTGTTGACCCGGGCGATAATGCAGATAAGATCGAACAGAAGGTTCTCGAAATGCAGGGAAAACCGGTTGCTGTTCTTCTGACACATGGTCATTTTGATCATATTCTCGCGGCAGAAGAGATTAAGAAAAAATACAATATTCCGATTTATGCGTGTGACAAAGAAGAAAAAACACTGCTGAACCCGGAAATCAATCTTTCGGCGTATGGCCGTGGCAACTGTTCTATTCGTGCAGACAGATATCTCGCAGATCTGCAGGTTGTGGAACTGGCAGGTTTTTCTGTGCAGATGATTGAGACACCTGGTCATACTGTGGGCAGCTGCTGTTACTATCTGAAGGATGAAGGAGTTCTGTTCAGTGGCGATACGGTATTCCGTGGTTCTGTCGGAAGAACAGATTTTCCGGAAGGAAGCACATCTGCGATCGTTCACAGTCTGCACAGACTGCTGGAGGCACTTCCGGATGATACAGAGGTATATCCGGGACACGATGCGTCAACAACGATCGGCTATGAAAAGAGGTATAATCCATTTGTATAAGATTGGTATTCTGTTTAAGGACAGAGAGTTTGAACATGATATATATGAACTGATCCGGGCATTCTATCCGGGAAGTGAGATTAAGTCTTTTTATGAAAAAGAGGAAGAGAACTGCGATCTTTATTTCAGGATAGAGAAGCAGGGCGATTCCTGTGTGATTCGATATGAAGACCATGAAAATAAAGGTGTGACAAGTGCAGAGTTTATAGAAGGGCAGTCTTCGGATGCCCTTATTTCTTGTGCAGGAGAGGATTCTGCTGATGCGAAAGAACGAGCACATGCGATTCGCAAAGAACGTAAGGATATTGTGAAGATCGCTCTGTACAAATTGCTGGTAAAACTGACTGGCAAAACACTTCCGTGGGGGAATCTGACTGGTATCCGTCCGGCGAAGCTGGCAATGGGACTTATTGAATCCGGAATGAAGAATACAGAGGCTGCGCAGGAGATGCGAGATCGATATATGGTCAGTCCGCAGAAAACAGCACTTGCTATTACAATAGCCAACAGAGAAAGAGAAATACTGAAAGATATTGATTACGAAAAAGGTTACAGCCTGTATGTGGGAATACCATTCTGCCCAAGTATCTGCCTGTATTGTTCTTTCAGTTCTTATCCGCTGAAACAGTGGAAGAACAGAGTGGATCAGTATCTGGAGGCGCTTTGCAGAGAAATAAAAGAAGTTGCAGCCATCATGAAGGCAAAGGGCAGAAAACTGGACACGGTTTATATTGGTGGCGGTACACCGACGACACTGGAACCTGAACAGCTGAAAGTACTTCTGGATGCACTGATGGAGAATTTTGGATGTGAAGACCTTGCTGAGTTTACGATTGAGGCAGGGCGTCCGGACAGTATAACCAGAGAAAAACTGATGATGATCCGTAAGTACCCGATTACACGAATTTCGGTCAATCCGCAGACAATGAATCAGGAGACGCTTGATATTATCGGACGCCGCCATACAGCAGAAGAGACAAAACAGGCATTTTTGCTGGCACGAGAATGTGGCTTTGACAATATCAACATGGATCTGATCGTGGGGCTTCCGGGAGAAGATAAAGAGATGGTTGCAAAAACTCTGGAGGAAGTCCGCAGACTGGCACCGGACAGTGTGACCGTACATTCACTTGCTGTAAAAAGAGCTGCACGTCTGAATATTTTTAAAGACAAATATCAGGAAATGACATTTGAGAATAATCAGGAAATCATGGATATGACCATGAGAGCTGCTTATGAAATGGGAATGGGCCCTTATTATCTGTACAGACAGAAGAATATGAAGGGAAATTTTGAGAATGTTGGTTATGCAAAGGTTGACAAAGCCGGGATTTACAATATACTAATTATGGAGGAAAAACAGCCGATCATTGCCCTGGGGGCAGGTGGCTCTTCCAAACTGGTCTTTGATCATGGCAAACGCATCGAACGCGTGGAAAATGTCAAAGACGTTACAAATTATATTGACCGTATTGATGAAATGATAGAACGAAAACGCACAGGAATTAATACCTGGCTGTAGCAGGAGGTGGACACATTGCAGACAGCACAGACACAGACCGTGAAATCGGTGGACAGGATATTGGAATTTGATCTGTCGCAGGAATTAAGTCATGGAATGCTTGTCAGTAATCTGGCATATGCAGTGTCCGCAGAACTGGGTAAAGATGAAGCGTTCTGTTATCAGATGGCACTTGCCGGAATGCTTCATGATATAGGAAAACTGAAACTGACAGGTTATATCAATGGACAGGAAAATGATCCTCTTCTGATTGAGGAACTGAAATATGTCCGGATGCATTCCACACTGGGATATGAAGAACTGAAAGATCAGGGGTATTCAGATCTGGTGCTTCAGAGCATTTTGTATCATCATGAAAATTATGACGGAAGCGGATATCCTTCGAATCTCAGAGGGGACAGTATTCCGCTGGGAGCCAGGATTTTACGGGTATGTGATGTTTATGCGGCACTCAGTTCCGACAGGCCGTATCGCAAAGCGTTTGATGTCAGTACAGTGATAGAGTTAATGATTGATGAGATCAAAAATTTTGATATGGAAGTTTTTCTTGCATTTCAGAGAGTGGTACACAATAACAAATAACAGGAGGACAGCATGGCATTAAAGAAGAAACCGGTAACCGGTATGAAAGATATTTTACCAAAGGAAATGGAGATCCGTAATTATGTGATGAACATGATCCGTGAAACTTACGGTAAATTCGGATTTACAGCAATTGAGACTCCGTGCGTGGAGCACATCGAGAACCTCAGCAGCAAACAGGGTGGGGAAAATGAGAAACTGATCTTCAAGATCCTCAAACGTGGAGAAAAACTGAAACTTGATACAGCAGAGTGTGAGGCAGATCTGGTAGACTCCGGACTTCGTTATGACCTGACTGTACCGCTTTCCAGATATTATTCCAACAATGCCAGCCAGCTTCCGGCACCATTCAAGGCACTGCAGATGGGAAATGTATGGAGAGCAGACCGTCCGCAGAGAGGTCGTTTCCGTCAGTTCATGCAGTGTGACATCGATATTCTCGGTGAGTCCACTTACCTTGCAGAGATCGAGCTGGTCATGGCAACTACCACACTGCTTGGCAAACTGGATTTCCATAACTTTACGATCCGTATCAACGACAGAAAGATCCTCAAGGCTATGGCACAGTACAGCGGCTTCCCGGAAGAAAGCTTTGATACTGTATTTATCATTCTTGACAAGATGGACAAGATCGGTCTTGAAGGCGTAGCAGAAGAACTCGAAAAAGAAGGCTTCAGCAAAGAAAGCATTGATACATACCTTGGTATGTTCAAAGAGATCACTTCCGATATCGAGGGTGTTCGTTACTGCAAAGAAAAACTGAGTGATGTTCTTGATCCGAAGGTTGCAGAAGATCTGGAAACTATCATCACAGCAGTAGATTCTGTAAAGAATGCGGACTTCAAGATTTCCTTTGACCCGACTCTGGTTCGTGGAATGTCTTATTATACAGGTCCGATCTTCGAGATCGCAATGGATGAGTTTGGCGGTTCTGTCGGCGGCGGCGGACGTTATGATGAGATGATCGGTAAATTTACAGGTCAGAATACATCTGCATGCGGATTCTCCATTGGATTTGAGAGAATCGTTATGCTGCTTCTGGAGAGAGGATATGAGATCCCGACAAGTGCAGCCAAGAAAGCATACCTGATCGAGAAAAATATGCCGGCAGACAAGCTTCTTCCAATCCTGAAACAGGCAGAAGAAGAGCGTAAGAACGGTGTGCAGGTCAACATTTCCATCATGAAGAAAAACAAGAAATTCCAGAAGGAACAGATGACTGCAGAAGGATATACAGAATTTGTAGAATTCTTTAATAAATAATATAAATGCTTCAAAAGGAGAAAAATCATGGCTGAAAGTATGAAAGGTCTGCACAGGACATGCCGATGTGCAGAAGTAACAAATGATATGGTCGGCAGCAAAGTAACCCTGATGGGATGGGTTCAGAAAGCTCGTAACAAAGGCGGACTTGTCTTTGTGGATCTCCGTGACCGTTCCGGAATCATGCAGGTCATTTTTGAAAATGGCAGCATCGATGAAGAAGGATTCGAAAAAGCCGGCAAACTGAGAAGTGAATTTGTGATCGCAGTTACAGGTACTGTTGAGAACCGTGGCGGTGCCGTAAACGAAAACCTTACTACAGGTGCACTCGAACTTCGTGCAGAATCCTTAAGAGTTCTGGCAGAGTCCGATGTTCCGCCTTTCCCGATCGAGGAAAACAGCAAGACAAAAGACGAGATTCGTCTGAAATACCGTTACCTTGACCTGAGAAGACCGGACCTTCAGAGAAATCTGATGATGAAGAGCAAAGTAATGATGCTCACCCGTAAATTCTTCACAGATGAAGGATTCCTTGAAGTTGAGACTCCGATGCTTGGTAAGAGTACACCGGAAGGTGCAAGAGATTACCTTGTTCCGTCCAGAATCCATCCAGGTTCTTTCTACGGACTGCCGCAGTCTCCGCAGCTTTACAAACAGCTTCTGATGTGCTCCGGATATGACCGTTATATCCAGATTGCACGCTGCTTCCGTGATGAGGATCTTCGTGCAGACCGTCAGCCGGAATTTACACAGATCGATATGGAGCTTTCTTTCGTAGATGTTGATGATGTCATCGATGTAAATGAGAGATTCCTTGCATACCTGTTCAAAGAAGTTCTTGATGTAGATGTCAAACTTCCGATCCAGAGAATCACCTGGCAGGAAGCTATGGACCGCTTTGGTTCTGATAAGCCGGATATGCGTTTCGGAATGGAACTGCATGACGTAAGCGAAGTAGTTAAGGACTGTGGATTTGTAGTATTTAAGGGTGCTCTTGAGGCTGGCGGAAGCGTTCGTGGTATCAACGCAGAAGGTCAGGGCAGCATGCCGCGTAAGAAGATCGACAAGCTTGTTGAGTTTGCCAAGACTTATGGTGCAAAAGGTCTTGCTTACATCGCAATCGCAGAAGACGGCACACGTAAATCTTCTTTTGCAAAATTCATGACAGAAGAAGAGATGGATGCACTTGTTCAGGCTATGGAAGGTAAGCCGGGCGACCTGCTTCTCTTTGCAGCAGACAAGAACAAAGTTGTATATGATGTTCTCGGAGCTCTCCGTGTAGAACTTGCAAAACAGATGGATCTTCTTGACAAGAATGAATACCGCTTTGTATGGGTAACTGAGTTCCCGCTTCTTGAGTGGAACGAAGAAGAAAACCGTTATACAGCAATGCATCATCCATTCACCATGCTGATGGATGAGGATATCCCGCTGATCGAGAGCGGAGACCTCGGAAAGATCCGTGCAAAAGCATACGATATCGTACTGAATGGTAACGAGATCGGTGGTGGTAGTGTTCGAATCCACCAGAATGATATCCAGGAGAAGATGTTCGAGATGCTTGGCTTCACCAAAGAAGCTGCTTATGAACAGTTCGGATTCCTTCTGAATGCATTCAAATACGGAGTTCCGCCTCACGCCGGACTGGCTTACGGACTTGACCGTCTCGTAATGCTGATGGCAAAAGTTGACAGCATCCGTGATGTCATCGCCTTCCCGAAGGTAAAAGACGCATCCTGTCTGATGACAGAATCACCGAGCAGAGTAAGCGAGCAGCAGCTTGAAGAACTTGGGCTGGAAACTGCGCAGGAAGAAACCGAAGAATAAAGATATAGATATAGAAAAGGCTGTCCCGTCAGGGGCAGCCTTTTTGTAATAAAAGAAAATCATTCTTCATAAAAATCATTTTCATCATCGGAAGTACTGTCATCGTTTTCGATGTTTTCATCCTCATCCTCAATGCCTTTATCATTGGCTTCTTCGGAAGAAATGGCAGATGTGTCAGAAACAGGAGAACTGCTCAATGTACCGAAGATTGCATTTCCGATGGAAATATTGCTGTCCTGAAGCTTCCAGGAAACGCCGTCGTTAGTCAGATGGAAAGTGGCGTCCGAGCTTACAGTAGAAGTGTTGGATTCAATATTATTAAGGAGCATGGACATTGAGTTCTCGTAACGTTTTTCGGAACCGTCAATCACGGCATCGGCAGATGCAAGATAAGTATCCAGCTCGGTTTGATAAGCATCCAGGATGGCAGCACTGTCAAAAGTTGTGATCTTAGTTTGTACAGAGGCACTGTAGCTTTGTTCATCACAGGAAGTGATTGTAAAGTCAAAGTTTTTGTGCACCTGCGCAACAAGAGCGGATGCAATTGAGTTTTTATCAGTATCGGAAGTGTTCAAAAGACTTTCAATACCAAGATAATTTCCCATTTGTACAGTATCCATTGTTTTCAGGGTATTCAGATAGACGGTCAATGTTTCCTCAGGAGAGAGGAGGTCATTGTTGGACAGATCAGTCATAAGACCGCCGACAAGGTCATTTTCAAGAGCGTGTGAACGTACAATCTCCCATTCGGCACGGTCGTCAGACCCACTGTTGCGGAGCTGCATGGTACATTCACGTTCCACTGTCGCATAGCTGTTGGATTTAAGCAGCTGATCAAGAATCAGATAGCGTTCTTCCATGGAATCTGTACTTTCTTCGGTAGACGTTGTGTCAGAATCCGCAGCATTGAGGATTGCAGCCTCCAGAGATGCCTGTGCGTAATCTTTTGCAAGGGCATATGCGTCTACTGTAGACAGGCGGAGTTGTGCAGAAGCCTCTTTTTTATCATTGTCGACGTTGATATTGAGAATTTTATAGTCAAAATTCTGGAAAAAGAGTGAAAAAACGTCTTTTACATCTTTTGAGAGGTTGGTTTCACTCGTGGCATCGGGAAAAAGTTCTTTGTAGGATACATATTTCTGAGTTGCATCAGAATTCAGATTTTTCAGCAGATCCAGTTCATTTGTGATCACTGCTTCGACATTTGTTTTATCCACGTGGGAACAGCCGCTCAGACAGGTGATGGCAAGGATAAACAGAAGAAGCGGGATCAGGCTTTTGACGATCTTCATAGGTATCTTTCCTTTCAAAAATAATCTCTTCTATTTTATCAGATAACCATATAAAAGTCAAAAAACGGTAATTTTATCCGGTTTTGTGTGTGAATCGTGAAAAAAATGTGAAAAATAAGGTGATTTTGTACAGCTCTTTTCTTTTAAGGGTGAATCTGATATGATATAAAAGTTAAAAAAGTATCTTTTACAGAGTAAGAAGCAAAATGGTGTACCATTAGGTTCAGAAACATTGGACTGTTAGGAGGAAACACGGATTTATGAAAAAGCGTATATTGATCCTTCTTGGGATATTGATAATTGGAGGCGGCGCAGCGGGCGTGTGCTGGAAAATGGGTGTGTTTGGGCAGCAGGAAAGCAGTGCCGATGCAGTATATGTGACAAAGATCAGCGATCTTACAGGACAGACAGCAGGTGTCTCAAATCGTTATGCCGGTGTTGTGGAACCGCAGGAAACCGTTGAGGTAGAACTGGAAAGCGGCAGGACGGTCAAAGAGGTTCAGGTTAAGACCGGTGATGAGGTCAAAAAAGGGCAGCTTCTTTTTGAGTATGATCTCAGCAGCATTCAGGAGAGTCTGGAAGAAGCACAGCTGGGAATGGATCAGCTTAAAAATGAAGCAAACAGTCTCAGCGAGCAGATTGCAACACTCGAAAAAGAAAAGAAGCAGGCATCGAAGGATAACCAGCTTTCTTATACGATTGAGATTGAAACAAATAAGATGAATCTTAAGAAAAATGAATACAGTCAGAAGAGCAAGCAGGCTGAGATCGATAAACTTCAGAGCGCGACCGGCAATACAGAAGTAAGAAGTACGATTGATGGCGTCATTCAGAAGATAGATACCTCAAAGCTGACGACCGATGATAACAGCAGTCTGGACGATACCGACAGTGCAGCAGATGCATATTCAGATAACAGCGGAAGCAGTAATGCTTTTATTACGATTCTGAGTACCGGTGCATATCGGATCAAAGGTACTGTGAATGAGATGAATGTGGGCAGTATCATTGAGGGAGAGCCGGTCATTGTACGTTCACGTGTAGATAACAGTCAGACCTGGAAGGGCAGCATGGGAACAATTGATAAAGAGAGTGCGACCAGCAATAACAGTAATTCTTATTTTGGTATGGTTGACAGCAGTGGAGATTCTCAGACAAATACAAGCTCCTATCCATTTTATGTGAATCTGGATTCCTCAGACGGACTGATGCTCGGTCAGCATGTTTACATAGAAATGGATGAAGGCCAGGACGAGCAGAAGCAGGGTGTCTGGCTCAGTGAAGCTTATATTATGGATATTGATTCAGATCAGCCTTATGTCTGGGCAGTGGACAAAAAGAACAAACTGGAAAGACGGACGGTCATTCTGGGACAGTATGACGAAACTCTTGGTGAATATGAGATTGCGGATGGACTGACCAAGAATGATTATATTGCATATCCTTCAGAAATACTGGAAGAAGGAATGGCTACAACGACGAATATTGAGAATGCAATGGATACCGATACGGTCGATATGGAACCGACAGATACTTCGGATTTTGACGGGGAGTCCATTCCGGATGAACTGGACGCAGAACCGGTCAGCGATTACGAAATGAGTGACGACGGAACGGTGACAGAAGATATGGATGCGTTTGATGACAGTATTGTGGAGGATGGCTCGGAGGATATGCCGGAGGATGATTCCATGGATGATATGACAGAAGATTTTTCTGATTCAAATGAAATACTGGATGATGATTTGATGCCTGTACAGGAGGATACACAATGATTTTGGAGTTAAGCGGAATCTATAAGAACTATCAGCAGGGAAAAATGAGCGTACCAGTACTCAGGAATGTGAATTTTTCTATGGAAGAGGGAGAGTATGTGGCGATTATGGGACCATCCGGTTCCGGCAAAACGACACTGATGAATATCATTGGCTGTCTCGATAAACCTACGGAAGGGAAATTTCTTCTGGATGGTCAGGATATCCTTTCCTGTTCCGAAAATGATATGTCTGATATCCGGCTCAACAAGATAGGTTTTGTATTTCAGAGCTTTCATCTGCTGCCAAGACAATCTGCTCTGGCAAATGTGGAGCTTCCGCTCAACTATGCAAAAGTCCCCAAAAAAGAACGAAGAGAACGGGCACTGAAGGCACTGGAGAGAGTGGGCCTGGCAGAGAGGGTGGATTTTCAGCCCAATCAGCTTTCTGGAGGTCAGATGCAGAGAGTGGCAATTGCCAGAGCAATCGTGAACAATCCGAAACTTCTTCTGGCAGATGAGCCGACAGGAGCACTCGACAGTAAATCGGGGGCACAGGTTATGGAACTTTTTCAGAAGCTGAATGACGAAGGAGTAACGGTTCTGATGATCACGCATGATCCGGATATCGCGGCACATGCAAAAAGAGTAGTTACGATTCGTGACGGAGAGCTGAGGGAAAAAGAGGTGAAGTAAAGAATGAAGAAAAAGATTCTTATAGGCATTCTGGTTGCGGCACTGATTGCAGGTGGTTCAGCAGGCGGGGCAGTCTATTATAAAAATTCTCATCAGAAAACAGTTTCCGTTGTCAGTGTAGACAGTCTGGCTGGACAGTATTATATGGATGACACGAATCTTGATGGAAATATTGTGACCAGTGCGGTGCAGAATGTGACGCTGGACAAAGACATGATCATTCAGGATGTTTACGTATCCAAGGGTGATTCTGTAAAAAAAGGAGATAAACTGATCACTTTTGACATGACACTGGTGCAGATGGAACTTAACATTGCAAAGCTGAAGCAACAACAGCAGGAGCAGAACCTCAATAAGGCGGTCAGTCGCCTGAACAGCCTGAAAAATGGTGGAAAGATAGAAGAAAGTGATGCGGATCCGCTGGATTCTTCCGGAAGCAGTACAGATACAGATACCACCAGTGGGATGGACAGTGAGACCGCGTCAGTGACCGGAATTCAGCAGGGAACTTATCTGGCAGCGGCAGTGAATCCTGTTCTGGCGGCAGCAATTGAGGAGTTTGCGGCGGAAGAACAGCAGACAGAAGAGGCTGGAGCGGATGAGAATATGGATGCGGTGATCTCTGATCAGACAGAGGAAAACAACGAGGAACCGACGGTAGATTTCGATTCCGGTGATTCTGAAGACACCGACAGCAGTGACTCAGATGCAACAATCTCGGATAGTACAGATATTTCCGGAGACGGAAGTTCAGACACTGGTTCGGAATTTACGGATCAGGATATAGATATTATAGATACAGAACCGGATAAGGACAGCGATATTGTGAACGATGGAACCCCGGAATTTTATCAGGTGCTGGATGGAAATACCGAACCATATACCGGTTCTGGTACAGAGGAAGATCCGTATGTCTTTTTATGTAGTTCTGCAAAAGGATATGTGATCGCAAAAGGCTCTTTTCTGAATAAGATGGGAGCATTTTATGCAGATGGAACGAAAGAACCCGGCAGGGAAGGGTACTGGTATCAGCTGGAATTCCATCAGAATGATACTGTCAATGATCTGCTGAACAGAAAGGAATCCTGTACGGGATACTATCTGGTGGATGGCGGGCTTCTTGAAAAAATGGTCGTGGATGATTCAGAGGTGGAATTTTCACTGGACGGAGCTTCTCATTACGATGAAGTACCGGATGATGGCTATGATGACGGTGGTTACGATGGAAATGGAGACGGTGACGGTTCTGCATCCATCTCCAGAGCAGATGCGATCAAAATGCAACAGACCAAGATCGACAGTCTGAAGCTGGATATCAGGGAAAGCAAACTGAACATTGAAAAACTGGAGAAAAAACTCAAAAAGGAAACGATATGCAGTAAACTGGATGGTACAGTGGCAAAAGTTGGAGATGCGTCTACTGGTGTTTCGGAAGGAACCACTTTTATGACGATCAAGAGCAAAGAAGGATATTACGTAAAAGGAACTGTCAGCGAACTGATGCTGGATCAGGTAAAGGAAGGAACCATTCTGAATTGCTCCAGTCAGAACGGGGAGTTTGAGGCGGAAGTTGTAGATGTGTCAGACTTTCCGGTATCGGGAGACAACTACAGTGGAAACGGAAATCCGAATGTATCGTACTATGTGTATACTGCAACGATTCCAGATAAAACTGTAAAAGTTTCCGATGAGGACTGGCTGACGATTTCTCTGACGAGCAGTACCGAAAGCAAGGGAATTGTGTTGGACAGGGCATTTGTCCGTTCTGATAATGGAGTCAGTTATGTATACAAAGATGATAATGGAGTCCTTAAGAAACAGGTCCTTGCTGTCGGGGGAAATGTAAATGGCGGCTACAGTGTGCTGGTAACAGGCGGAATCACAAGAGATGACAAAATTGCATTTCCGTATGGTGATACAGTGAAAGAGGGAGCCAAAACAAAAGAAGCT
This sequence comes from Blautia sp. MSJ-19, assembly GCF_018918125.1. Taxonomy (GTDB): domain Bacteria; phylum Bacillota; class Clostridia; order Lachnospirales; family Lachnospiraceae; genus Blautia_A. The sequence goes on along the minus strand of NZ_JAHLQA010000004.1, from coordinate 88,411 downwards.
TCGGTAAGTGAGATTTATGGCTATTAGGAAAGGAGATATTTTATGCTTGAAAATATAAGGATATCCATTCAGGGAATCTGGTCCCATAAAATGCGCTCTTTTCTGACAATGCTGGGTATTATCATAGGTATTGCATCAATCATTGCGATTGTTTCAACGATCAAGGGAACCAGTGAACAGATTAAGGAAGACCTGATCGGAGCCGGAAATAATACCGTTTCTGTCAGCCTTAATTATGGAGACAGTACTTATGACCCGGAATACGGAATGACAGATGGAACAGCCGCACCACTTCTCTCAGATGAACAGAAGGAAGACGTGCGTAATCTGGACCATGTGCAGAATGCGACTTTTTTTTACAGCCGTACTTATACCAGTAGTGTATATTATGAAAACACCAGTTTTCAGGGTGGAAGTATTTATGGAATTGACAACAATTATCTGGATACCTGCGGTTATATGGTACGTTCTGGAAGAGGATTTACACAAAAAGATTATGATGAACTGCGAAAAGTAGTTCTCGTGGACAGCAATGCGGCAGACAATCTTTTCTCAGGAGAAAATCCGGTAGGAAAAACGATTGAAATCGGTTCAGAACCGTTTACGGTAATCGGTGTAGTGCAGCAGAATGACAACTACCAGCCAAATATCAAAAGTATTGATGAGTACAATGAGTATTATCAGATGATCATGGGAACTGTGATGATTCCGAACAAGTGCTGGCCAATGGCTTTTAAGTTTGATGAGCCGGAAAATGCGGTGATCAAGGCTGACTCTACGGACAACATGAGTTCGGCAGGAAACGCAGCCGCAGATGTCATGAATCAGGGAATTGATACGAATTCATCAAAATACAAATATAAAGCGGACGATGTGATGCAGCAGGTAAAAAATCTGCAGAAACTCAGTGAGAGTACTAATACACAGCTGATCTGGATCGCAAGTATTTCGTTACTGGTAGGAGGAATCGGCGTTATGAATATCATGCTGGTGTCTGTTACAGAGAGAACCAGCGAAATCGGACTGAAAAAGGCGATCGGGGCAAGAAAAAAAGCGATATTGTTCCAGTTTCTGACAGAAGCCTCCATGCTGACAAGTATCGGAGGAATCATTGGAGTCATTGTTGGAATTGCACTGTCCAAGATTGTCTCGGAGCTTTCCGGTGCGCCGACTGCGATCAGTATTCCTGCAATCATTGGTTCTGTGCTGTTTTCTATGCTGATCGGAGTGATCTTTGGATTGCTTCCATCTGTGAAAGCTGCTGATCTGAATCCGATAGATGCATTGAGAAGTGAATAAACAAAAGGTCAGAGTTTGTTTCCTGATTCACAGGAGCAGGCTCTGGCCTTTTTTGTATACGGCTTTAGCCTGTTCAAAATGTCTACGCATTGTGTAGACACTTTGAACTATAATCCACCTGCTTTGCGGGTGGTGTACACTTGTTATACGCAAAAATCACCTTTCCGTACTATAATAGAGGTGTCCAGCCACTATTACGAAAGGAAAGGTGATTTTATGGCAAAGAAAACGAATGATTTATCACACACAAAATGGATGTGTAAATATCACATTGTCTTCACTCCAAAGTATAGACGAAAAATAATTTACAATCAATACAAAGCTGATATTCGTGACATTATAAAACAGTTATGCTCTTATAAAGGAGTAGAAATTATCGAAGGGCATCTTATGCCCGACCATATTCACATGTTGGTCAGCATACCACCGAAATATAGCGTATCTAGTTTTATGGGATATTTAAAAGGAAAGTCAGCACTTATGATATTTGATAGACACGCAAATCTAAAGTACAAATTTGGAAACAGACATTTTTGGAGTGAAGGATTTTATGTTAGTACAGTAGGAGTAAATGACGCCACAGTACGCAAGTATATTCAAGAGCAGGAAAAATATGATATTATGCAGGATAAACTTAGCGTAAAAGAATATGAGGACCCTTTTAAGGGTTAAGGCGAAGTAGTACAAATGCCCTTTTAAGGGCGGCGACGAGTCAAGAGCAATGTGGCTGGAGCAAAGCGAAAGCCAGCGCCTTGAGACGCTGGCCTAGCATTAAAGGCTTATAGCCGTCCTACGAGCCACCCGTTTCACGGGTGGGGGCGACTGAGAAGCGCATTTTTGATATTTTAATTGAGATACCGAAAAAAATGTGCTAAACTATAATCAATATGCAATGATTCAGATATTACATATAAAGCAAAATACATGAGGAGATGCAGTATGGGAAAAATTGCGATTGTAACAGACAGTAACAGTGGCATTACACAGGATGAGGGAAGAAAACTGGGAGTTTCTGTCCTGCCAATGCCTTTTTATATTAATGAAGTAATGTATCTGGAGGGAATTACACTTTCGCAGGAAGATTTTTATGAAAAGTTGAAAAATGATGAACCGATTTCAACTTCCCAGCCAAGCCCGGCTGAAGTATGTGGATTGTGGGATAATCTTCTGAAAGAATATGATGAAGTAGTACACATTCCGATGTCCAGCGGTCTGAGCGCAGCTTGTGATACCGCAACAATGCTTGCCAGAGATTACGATGGCAAGGTTCAGGTTGTCAATAATCAGAGAATTTCAGTTACACAGAGACAGTCTGTACTGGATGCGCTTGCTTTGCGTGAGGCTGGAAAAAATGCCGTTGAGATCAAGGAAAGACTGGAAACAGAAAAAATGGAATCCAGTATTTACATTACACTTGAAACTCTGAAGTATCTCAAAAAAGGCGGAAGGATCACACCGGCGGCAGCTGCCATTGGAACGGTTCTGAATCTGAAGCCGGTTCTTCAGATCCAGGGCGAAAAACTGGATGCCTATGCCAAAGTAAGAGGCAAAAAACAGGCAAAAAGAATTATGATGAAAGCAATGCAGGAAGATTGGGAGACGCGGTTTAAGAATTACGTGGAATCCGGTGAAATGTGTCTGCAGATGGCATATACAGGAAACAAAGAAGAAGCAGAAGAATTCAAAAAAGAAGTACAGGCAGCTTTTCCTGGAATGGATATTCACATGGATCCTCTTTCTTTAAGTGTTGCCTGCCATATCGGACATGGTGCACTTGCTGTAGCATGCTCAAAGAAAGTAACTGTATAAAATAAGGAGTCAGAAAAATGAAAAAACTTATGGAATTGATGGCAGAAGAGCTTGCTTCTGCTTTTGAAAAAGCCGGATATGATCCGGAATACGGTAAAGTTACTGTATCAAACAGACCGGATTTATGTGAATTTCAGTGCAATGGAGCAATGGCAGGTGCCAAAGCATACAAAAAAGCTCCATTTATGATTGCAGACGATGTAGTTGCATATCTGAAAGACAGTCAGATTTTTGCAATGGCAGAAGTAGTAAAACCAGGATTTATCAATTTGAAGGTCAAAGAAGAGTTTCTTGCAGATTACCTTAAAAAAATGGCAGCAGATGAAAAATATTCTGTAAAGACTGCAGAACAGCCAAAGACGATCGTGATCGACTACGGCGGACCGAACGTAGCAAAACCACTTCATGTAGGACATCTTCGTTCTGCAATCATCGGTGAGAGTATCAAACGAATTGGTCGTTATGTAGGACACAAAGTGATCGGTGACGTGCATCTTGGAGACTGGGGTCTGCAGATGGGGCTGATCATTACAGAACTGAAACACCGCAAACCGGAACTGGTTTATTTTGATGATACTTACGAAGGTGAATATCCTGAGGAAGCTCCATTTACGATCAGTGAACTGGAGGAAATCTATCCATGTGCAAGCGGCAAGTCCAAAGAAGATGAAGAATACCGTAACGAAGCACTGGAAGCAACACATCAGCTTCAGCAGGGCAAACCTGGGTACATGGCTCTCTGGAATCACATTATGCAGGTTTCTGTTACAGACCTGAAGAGAAATTACGCAAATCTGAATGTTTCCTTTGACCTGTGGAAAAAAGAGTCCGATGCACAGCCATATATCCCGGATATGGTGCAGAAGATGAAAGACCAGGGATTTGCTTATGAAGATCAGGGAGCACTGGTAGTTGATGTCAAGGAAGAATCCGATACCAAGGAGATTCCACCATGCATGCTTCTCAAATCAGACGGAGCATCTCTGTATACAACTACAGATCTTGCAACCATCGTTGAGCGTGTCAAACTGTTTGATCCGGATGAAATTCTTTATGTAGTAGACAAACGTCAGGAACTTCATTTCATTCAGGTATTCCGCTGTGCGAGAAAGACTGGCCTTGTGAAACCTGAGACAGAGCTTTCTTTCCTTGGATTTGGTACGATGAATGGAAAAGACGGCAAACCGTTTAAGACAAGAGAAGGCGGCGTTATGCGTCTGGAAAATCTCATCGCAGATATTGATGAAGAGATGTTCCATAAGATTGTTGAGAACAGAAGCGTCAAAGATCAGGATGCCAAAGAAACAGCAGAAATTGTCGGACTTTCCGCAATCAAATATGGTGACCTGTCCAACCAGGCAACCAAAGATTATGTATTTGATATCGACCGGTTCACTTCCTTCGAGGGAAATACAGGTCCGTATATCCTGTATACGATCGTTCGTATCAAATCTATCCTCAACCGCTACAAAGAAGAAGGCGGAAATCTTGAGGCGGGAGAAATCCTTCCGGCTGTCAACGCAAGCCAGAAAAACCTTATGCTGGAACTGACCAAATTCGGAAGCACCATTGAGAGTGCATTCGAAGAAAAAGCACCGCATAAGATCTGTGCATACATTTATGAAGTATCCAATGCATTCAACAGCTTTTACCATGAGACCAAGATCCTGAGTGAAGAAGATCAGGCACAGAAAGAATCTTTCCTCAAACTTCTCGGTCTTACAAAAGATATCCTTGAAACAAGCATCGATCTCCTTGGCTTCTCAGCTCCGGACCGTATGTAATATGGATACGCCCCATCCTCCATATGGAAGATGGGGCATTTTTTATGTCGGCTTTTTCATTCTCCGTTATTTTTATAAAAAATTAATAAAAAGATACTTCTTTTTATGCTATACTTATTTCACTGAAAAAGTACTTATTCTCCGGTTGGAATTCTCCAGCCTTATCCCATTACCAATGAAAAATAAATTATTGAAAGGAGCGACTCTTTATCGATTTAACAGGAATTTTGCTAAAAGGCCGCTACTGTATTGTTGAACAGATTGGCAAAGGCGGCGAAGGTGCCATGTACCTTGCTCGTGATCTGGAACTTGGGATTTTTCGTGCAGTCAAAGAGCTTCCGGTCCAGAACAGGAGAGAAGCCAGCCTGCTTCGGCTTCTGAATCATCCATCTTTGCCGCAGATGATTGATTATGCAGAACGTGGTGAGCATTGTTATATTATTATGGAATATATACGTGGAAAGTCTCTTGCACAATATTTGCAGGAAGGACGAAGTTTTTCGCTGGAAGAGATTCTTCAGCTGAGTGATGTGATTCTGGAAGTGCTGGAATATCTTCACTCCAGGAAACCGGCTGTTTTTTATGGGGACTTAAAACCGGCAAATCTGATGCTGACAGAACAGAATCGTTTGTATCTGGTAGATTTTGGAAGTGCCAGTCAGGATTACAGCGCATCTTATAAAGAAACAAAAGGAACCAGGGAATATGCCGCACCGGAACAGTTTCAGGGCAAAATTTCTGCCGCAAGTGATTTTTACGCACTTGGAAAAACAATAGAAATGTTATGCGGCAAAAAGAAGATTCAATATTTGCTGCGCTGTCCTGCAGCAGTGGGATTTGTCTTGAAATGTTGCCGGACAGAGCCGGAAAAACGCTGGAAAGATGCTGCGGAAGCCAGAAAGGCATTATGTAAGATTCATCCGATAAAATTCAAAATAAGAGCTGTACTGTTTCCGGCAGCAGCGGTAGCAGCTGCATTGGCGGTGGTGTTCAGTATGGGAGTGTTGCGGAAGAGAACACTTCCGGCACTGCCACAGGTTTTAACACCAGTGCTGTCTGAGTATTATACATTGGAGTACAGATACGGAATGCGTGCACATAGAGAAAAAATTTACGCAAATATTGAAACGAGGCTTCAGAGACTGCAAAAAGTATATCAGGATGAGGAAGAGCAGATCAGAATCCTGGAGCTTCTTGCAATTAACGGAGAACTTGCAGACAGGGCAGATCGTGCGGAGTTGTATTACAGACAGCTTCTGACGTATGAATCGGGCTATGCCGAGGGCTATCTGAAATATGGAATGTTTCTGTGTCGTCAGGCAAGATATCAGGAGAGTCGGGCTGTTTACAGACAATGGAAAAAAAGAACAGAGGAGGTCGGAGGACAGGAAGAAGTATCTCTTTCATGGCAGATGTGGAAAAAGGAGGCGGGAATTATTCTTGGAAAAAGTAAAACAGCATTTATGGAGTAAAAACAGAGGGAAAATTAAGTATGGCAAAGTGGGAGCGATAATGGCAATGCTGCTTTTGATCTGTGAAATCAGAACGTCAGTCTATGCAATGGAATTTGGCGGGTTTGATGTGTCAACTGGAATTGGAGAGGCAGGAGGAGACTGGTCAGACTGGGATGAGGAACCTTCTTATGAGCCTTCTGGACAGGAACAGGAGAACAGTTATAATATTATGCAGCAGGAGAATGATCAGGATATGCAGGAGAATGTGCAGGAACCTTATCAGAGTGGAAGGGAGAGCTTTTCAAATAGTGGTGGAACAGAAAACAGTCAGGAAACAGCTTCATGGAATGAGGATGGAGAAACGGAAATAACCGGTTCCTACAGTTGGATAGATCCGGGTGAGGACAGAAGGCAGGAGAAAAATAAAAGGGAATACAGAAAGGAACGGGAATTGGAAATAATGGAAGAAAATCCTGAGGTGCTCTTTCCGACGTTAACTCCGACTCCGGTGCCGACACCTGTAGCAGAACCAACAGTGCCCCCGACTCCGGTTTTTACAGAGGTACCGGAACAGGAAGAACATACAGTGACAGAATATAGTGAGGAGTACAGACTTCCGCCGACGGAATGTCTGCACAAGAGAAAACTATGTTATCAAAAGTATGAAATAGGAAGAGGAGAGATGTTTGAACTGTATTTTAACGAAAAAAAGATACCGGAAGTGCTATCTGTCCGGGTAAATGGACAGGAGAGAGCGTGGAGCATGGAAGAAAACAGATTAAAGACAGAAGGGTTGACGGAAAAAGATAATAAACTGGAGTTGCTTCTTGTGATTCCGGAGGATTTGACATGGACGGAAATACAAAAGAATGTTATACTGTCGTATAAAGTTTTTTGAGGATGAAAATCTGTATATAGAAAATCGGAGGAATTATGTACAAAGCAATTTTATTTGATCTGGATGGAACGCTGACACAATCTGGAGAGGGAATTACGAAATGTGTGCAGTATGCATTGGAGAAACTGGGAAGACCAGAGCCGGATCTTAAGAAACTGGAGGTCTTTATCGGACCACCGTTGATGGAACAGTTTATGAAATACGCGAATCTGGACGAGATGACTGCACGAAAGGCAGTGGAATATTACAGAGAACGGTATTCTACGACCGGAATATTTGAAAACAGACCGTATCCGGGTGTGGAAGGTATGTTGCAGGAATTAAAAAGAAAGAACTATATTCTTGCAGTTGCATCTTCAAAGCCGGAATATTATGTGAAACAGATTGTAGAATATTTCCATTTGGCAGAATATTTTGATGAGATCGTTGGAAGTGAAATGGATGGATCCAGAACTAATAAAACAGAAGTGATCGAAGAAACATTGAAGCGACTTGGACTGGAACGGCATCGCGACCAGGTGCTCATGGTTGGTGATAAGGAGCACGATGTTCTTGGAGCAAGAAAAGCCGGACTTGAATGTATTGCAGTTTCCTATGGTTATGGAACAGAGGAAGAGCTTGCATTGGCGGAACCGCTGCAGACGGTTGCATCGACAGCTGAATTGCTGGATTTTTTCGTCTGAGCCCCCGACGCAGACAGAGTCATATCAGACAAATCTGGCGTGTAGCATATCCGTGTGGGATTCATTTTGTGATTTCACAGATCGTAGGATACGTGGGTCTTTGGCTGATCATGAAGTCCGGAGGGGGAATGGATGCATATTATGAACATGCAATTTTGCTCACAGGTCTGACGGGGCTGATTGCCATGTTTCCGTGTCTGTGGTTTTACAGTCGGGATCGTGCAGCAAGAAAAATCGGAGGTCTGGTATCCGCACAGAAACCATGGAAATTAAATGGTGCTGAAATGGTTCTGTTTCTGGGGATGGGGGCTGGCTTTTCACAATTTGCAAATATGCTGGTGGGCATCCTGCAATCCCTTTTGAATTATGAAGCATATCAGGAATCTATGGATCAGATGATGTCAGGAAAACAAATGTGGTTTTTGATACTTTGTATGGGAATCATCGCACCGCTGGCAGAAGAGATCGTTTTTCGCTGGTTGATTTATCTACGTCTCAGGGATTACATGAGGATGGGAACAGCAGCGGTTATTTCTGGCCTGATTTTTGGAATTTATCATGGAAATCTGGTGCAGGCAGTATATGCAGGAATCCTTGGAATGGTGTTTGCATATTTTCTTGATATCAGTGGCTGTCTGTGGAGCAGTGTGCTGCTTCATATGGGGGCAAATATCTGGTCGCTGATCTCACCGGATCTGTATACGTGGATGATAGATAAAAATCCGACATCGGTAATGATGTTACTGCTGATTTTGCTGGCAGTGATAATTTTTGGATATTCTTATTTTACAAAAAGGGTGCAGGGAAGAATAAAGCGAGTTTTGTGACAGAAAATATTGTGAATATAATATAAGTGATAAGCACTTACGAAGAAAAAGCTTTCAGGTTGATGAAAACCTGGGAGCTTTTTTGGGTTGCATCTCAGTAAGGAAGATACTTGTTTTATCATTGATTTAGAAAGATTTTATATTTGAAAGGGTTGTGCGGATAGAGTACCTGTGCTATCATAAGTGTATTAAAACAATTAATACACTATATACACATGTGCAGCGCAAAGAAGAAAGGAGGGCCAATGATTATCTTAGATTATCAGGACAGACGTCCGATCTATGAACAGATTACAGAAAAATTCCGAATGCTAATCTACCAGGGAGCATTGCCGGCCGGTTCGCGGATTCCTTCTGTGCGTCAGCTGGCAATGGAACTGTCCATCAATCCGAATACGATTCAGAGAGCATATATGGCGTTGGAGCAGGAAGGGTTGATCTATCCGGTTAAGGGTAAGGGGAATTTTGTTGCGGAGACCAGGCAGATTCAGGAGAAAAGCAAAGAAGATTTTCGAAGAGAATTTCAGGATTTGATAAAACGTGGAATTCATACAGGCATGACAGAAGAAGAACTGATTTTATTGGTTCAGAAGAGTTATGAGGAGGAACTGGGATGATAGAGATTAAAGAATGCAGCAAAGCATTTGATTCACTTAAAGCAGTCAGCAAAGTTTCACTGGACATTGGGGAACGGGAAGTGTTTGGCCTGGTCGGCAGTAACGGGGCTGGCAAAAGTACCCTTCTTCGGATGATGGCAGGGATACTGAAACCGGATGAAGGGGAAGTGTGTATTGATGATATACCGGTATTTGATCATGCGCAGGCAAAAGAGCAGATTTTTTACATATCGGATGACTGTTACTTTCCTGCAAATTATACAGCATTGGATATGGCTGCTTTCTACAGACTTCATTATCCGAAATTTGAGATCCAGCGTTTTTCACAACTGATGAGACAGTTTCAGCTTGATGAAAAACAGAGAGTCAGCAGTTTTTCAAAAGGTATGAAAAAGCAGCTGATGGTGCTTCTTGGAATCAGTGCAGGAACCAAGTATCTTCTCTGTGATGAGACTTTTGATGGTCTTGATCCTGTGATGCGTCAGGGAGTTAAGAGTCTGTTTGCGGCAGAAATTATGGGCAGAGATTTTACACCGGTTCTTGCATCCCATAACTTGCGTGAGCTGGAGGATATCTGTGATCATGTAGGGCTTCTGTATAAGGGAGGCATGCTGCTGAGCAGAGATCTTGAAGATATGAAATTTCATATTCACAAGATTCAGTGTGTGTTTACTGATAAGAAGCAGGAAGATGCTCTGAAAAAAGAACTTGATGTGTTGAAAGTTGATCATCAGGGATCCCTTGTTATGTTAACGGCACGCGGGACACGTTCTGAGATCATGGAGAAGATTCGGGAGAAAAAACCATTGTTCAGTGAAGTGATTCCGCTGACTCTGGAAGAAATATTTATCTGTGAAACGGAGGTGGCTGGCTATGAGATCCAGAATATTTTCTTCTAAACATATAAAGACGATCACGAAAGGACAGGAGTGGATACCGGCATTTCTGACACTTGGATTTCTGCTGGCATTTCCGGTAGCGGCACTGGTAAAACTGGGCACCTGGAGAACTATGGGATATACATCGGCAGAGATTTCTGTTCTATATGCGCATTTGTGGAAAGATGGTCTGGTGATGACCGGGATGGTTGTTGCGGTGATCGCAGCATTGATGAACAGTATAAACGAGTTTATTTATCTTTATTCAGGGAAGAAGACTGATTTCTATCATGGACTTCCGATGAAGCGTTCGGAAATGTTTACAGAAAGAGTCGTGACAGGGCTGATTTATTATATAGTTCCATACGTGGTCATGGAGTTTTTTATGATCTGTATCGGGGCGACCAGAGGATTCTTCAGTCTGAAGATTATGGGAATGGCAGTCAGAATGTTTGGCATGCATCTGCTCATCTATCTGGTGATCTATTTCAGCATTGTGCTGATCATCTGTGTTACGGGAAATATGCTGATGGGTATTTTATGCCTGATGGGTATGTATTTATATGGTATTGCCATGAATATGTTGATGCTGAGTTATGGTACTGCTTTTTTACAGACATTTGCCGGTGACAGAAGATACGGAATCTTCAGATTTCTTATAAATTATGCGTCACCGGGGACACTGGTACTTAGCATGCTTAATGAGTATGCGTACGGAAATGCAGGAAAACTGATTGCAGCAATTGCGATTCTGACAGTGGTACTCGCACTTCTTTCCTGGCAGGCTTATGTGCGGAGACCATCCGAAGCAGCGGGCAGATCCATGGTATACAGATGGATCGCAGTACTGGTAAAATTTATGGTTGTAGTTCCGACAGGGCTTGGTGTCGGATGGATCTTTTATACATTTACTACCGGAAAGAGTGGAATGATCTGGTGGATTTTCGGACTGATTCTTGGAACGGTAGTTTCCCATGGCCTGATAGAGACAATTTATCACATGAGTTTCCAGAAGTTCTTTGCCCGGAAGATTCAGATCGTAATTGCGGGAGTATTGGTAGCCTGCTGTGCACTGATCTATCAGAAAGATCTTTTGCATTTTGACAGTTACATCCCGAAGCAGGAAGAAATTGCATCGGTGAATATTAATACGAGTGCATTTGACCAGGATTATTATGAAGCTGTCGATAAGACAGACGATGGAAAATTTTTTAATTTTGTAGATAATAATAAATGGGATGATGCCAGGATGGCATTTTCGGGTGAAAATGGAATAGGTGATCAGACCTATGCCGCACTTAAAAATATTGTAAACAGCAGCTGTAAAGAGGCGGAGATCAATGAACGGGTATATTCTTATTTTACGTGTGTTAAATATACGCTCAAATCCGGCCGTGTAATCTACAGGAATTACTGGGCGGGCGAATACCTGAAACCATTGATGAGTGGTCTGTATGAAGAGGAAAATCTGAAAAAAATGAAATTCAGTTTGCTTGACATTGATGAGAAATATCTGAATAGTCTCTATCTGACTGATGCAGGTGGAAATGGATACCGCATTTTCCAGAATGATGAATCCAAAATGTCAGAACTGATGGAAGCAATGAGAAAAGATGTTGAAGAAGCGAGTACAGATGACTTCCTGCATGCGCCTGAGGTGAGAATTGATTTTGAATACAAGCTGCCGGTAAAACGTTCTGTTGCGGCTATGATACCTGGTGAAAGCGAAGAGAGCAGCAATTATGTGGACTGGGTGCTCGGAATCTATCCTTCTTTTAAAAATACACTTGCAATTTTGAAGGAAACAGGGTATCCTCTGACGATAGATGAATTAAAGATCAATAAGATCACACTGAATTATAATTATGGAGATATCAATGAGACTCCGGCAGAAGAAGTGACTTATGAAAAACCAGAAGAAATAGAAGCCCTGCAAAAAGCAATGGTGGTTAAATTCAGTGGATATTTTGGAGATGACGCGGAAGTCAGTACGAACATTGATGTCAGTGCGTATACAGAACAGGGCGAAGTTATGAACGTATTTGGGCTGAAACTGTCTGAACTGCCTGATTTTGTTCAGGATAAACTGGATGAACTTGGAATTACACAAAATAGTGTGCAGATAGCTGAGCCGATGGTAAGTGATGAGACAGTGACAGACGATTATGTCGAGGATTACTATGAGGATGACAATGATGATATTGCATCGCAGGCAATCATAGGTGGAGCAGACGAACCGACATCGATCAGTCTGGAGTAAGGAGTAAATATGGCGAAAGCAGTGAGACTGGACAAATTTCTCGCGGATGCGGGAAAAGGAACCAGAAGTGAAGTAAAGAAGTTCATACAGAAAGGGCAGGTTCAGGTGAATGGAGTGCCGGCGAAGAAACCGGAACTGAAAGTTGATCCGGATAATGATATGGTTGTGCTTTCCGGTGAAACAGTCGGTGCAGCACCGGAATTTGTCTATTATCTTCTGAACAAACCAGCCGGCTGCGTCAGTGCGACAGAAGACCGTAACGACCGGACGGTCATGGAATATGTTCCATCTGAACGTAAGGGGCTGTTTCCGGTAGGTCGTCTGGATAAAGATACGGAGGGATTACTTCTTATTACAGATGACGGGATGCTGGCGCATGAACTCCTTGCCCCGGGGAAACATGTGGACAAAACGTACTTTGTCCGCGTGGAGGGCAGGCTTACGGTGGAAAACATTGAGAAACTGGAAAAAGGTGTGGATATCGGAGAGGATAAACGGACCATGCCGGCAAAAGCTGAGATCGTAGGTGGAAGCTGGGAAGGTGTAGGCGAACCGCAACCAGGACGTGTCCGCAGGGAAAATCTCCCGGAGGTCTACACCGAACTTCTCCTGACGATTCACGAAGGCAAATTCCATCAGGTGAAACGCATGATGGCAGCAGTAGGCACACCGGTCATTTATCTGAAACGGGTCTCGATGGGTCCACTTACCTTACCGGATGACCTCAAGAAAGGGGAGTGCCGTCCCCTGACTGCAGAAGAAATTATGAGTTTGAAACAATAAGATTTCAGGTGGAAAGTTTCTCCGTGTGGGGACAGAAATACTCACGAGGCTTTCGTTATGAAGTGCAGGCAAGCTGCCGTCATCAAGTGCTTTGTCTGAGGCGAAGCCGAGTTTGCACGACTGACGGCAAATAAGCGCATGCACTGAATAGAAAACGCAGTGGTATTGATGAACCCGCACGGAGAGAACTGACACCGTGAATATTGAAAAAGTACAGAAAAATAAAGCAAAAAACTACGAAAACCCTCTTTACACAGAGGGTTTTTCTATGCTATACTCTAGAAGTTGCAATGTGCGCAAAGACGCACAAATAAAAAGTCACGTACAGAGATTCCGATGGATGGTGCCCTTACGGTGTGAGGTTGGGTCCGGATAGAAAATGATCTGTACGGAAGAATTTAACCAAAAAGGAGAACAAATCATGAGCGTTATTTCAATGAAACAGCTTTTGGAAGCAGGTGTTCATTTCGGACATCAGACAAGAAGATGGAACCCTAAAATGGCTCCGTACATCTACACAGAAAGAAATGGTATCTATATCATCGACCTTCAGCAGTCTGTAGGCATGGTTGACGATGCATACAATGCAGTAGCTGATATCGTAGCTAACGGCGGAAACATCCTTTTCGTTGGTACTAAGAAACAGGCTCAGGATGCTATCAAAGCAGAAGCAGAGCGTTGCGGACAGTTCTATGTAAACGAAAGATGGCTTGGTGGTATGCTTACAAACTTCAAGACAATCCAGAGCCGTATTGCAAGACTGAAACAGATCGAAGCTATGGAAGCTGACGGAACTTTCGAAGTACTTCCAAAGAAAGAAGTTATTGAATTAAGAAAAGAACTTGCTAAACTGCAGAAAAACCTTGGCGGTATCAAAGAGATGAAACGTCTCCCGGACGCAATCTTCATCGTTGACCCTAAGAAAGAAAGAATCTGCGTTCAGGAAGCTCATACATTAGGAATTCCGCTTATCGGTATCTGCGATACAAACTGTGATCCAGAAGAACTGGATTACGTAATCCCGGGTAACGATGATGCTATCCGTGCCGTAAAACTGATCGTTTCCAAAATGGCAGACGCTGTTATCGAAGCAAATCAGGGAACAACAGAAGCTGAAGAAGCAGAAGTTGAGGAAGCTACAGAGGAATAATTAATTTAATAATTCCAGGAGGAAAATACAATGGCTATTACAGCAGCTCAGGTAAAAGAATTAAGAGAAATGACTGGCGCCGGAATGATGGATTGTAAGAAAGCTCTTACAGCTACAGAAGGCGACATGGACAAAGCAGTAGAATTCCTGCGTGAAAAAGGTCTTGCTACAGCTCAGAAGAAAGCAAGCCGTGTTGCAGCAGAAGGTCTTTGCAAGACTCTCGTTGCTGATGACGCTAAGAGCGCAGTTGTTGTAGAAGTTAACTCTGAGACAGACTTCGTTGCTAAGAACGAAAAATTCCAGAGCTATGTTGCAGATGTTGCAGCACAGGCACTTACTACTTCCGCAGCAGACATCGATGCTTTCCTTGCAGAAGCATGGGCACTTGACACAACCAAGACTGTAAAAGAAGCTCTTGCAGCTCAGGTTGCAGTTATCGGTGAGAACATGAACATCAGAAGATTCGCTCAGGTGAAAGAAGAGAACGGTTTCGTTGCTTCCTACACACATATGGGTGGAAAGATCGGCGTTCTTGTAGACGTTGAGACAGATGTTGTTAACGATGCAGTCAAAGAAATGGCAAGAAACGTAGCAATGCAGATCGCAGCTCTGAAACCGCAGTACACAAGCGACAGCGAAGTAAGTGCTGAGTACATCGAGCATGAGAAAGAAATCCTTCTTGCTCAGATCCAGAACGATCCTAAGGAATCCCAGAAACCGGAGAAGGTTATCCAGGGCATGATCACTGGACGTATCAAGAAAGAACTCAAAGAAATCTGCCTTCTTGACCAGGTATACGTTAAAGCAGAAGACGGAAAACAGTCCGTTGCTAAATACGTAGAAGAAGTTGCTAAAGCAAACAGTGCTAAGATCACAATCAAAGGTTTCGTTCGTTTCGAGACTGGAGAAGGTATCGAAAAACGCCAGGACGACTTCGCAGCTGAGGTTGCAGCACAGGCCGGTATGTAATCTGTAAAGGTTATATATCTATCATAATTCAACTACTAAGAGGCCCCGGAGGTCTTATAGCACTACATTTTGGAGTGTGTATAAGGCTTTCGGGGCCTTTTTTCGTCTGAGGGAGCATCCCAGATTGCCAGAACTGTCAATAGAGTCCACGAAAATGCCGATGGAAAATGACCTAAACGATAGTAATTACATACGAAGTCCACGAAATTACGGTAGCTGAATGACTTAAATAACAGCAAGTATGAATCAAGCCCACAAAATCTTCTTAAATTGTATGACTCATATTATAGTAAGTATAAACTGGACCATTGAAAGCCTTAAAATTGGATGCTCTAAACACGAGTAAGCACAATTTGAGTCAATAATAAGAGTAAAATCAGATGACTTGAATCCCCGTTTGTTGGAAAATAAGTCCATGAATAGTAAATACTGCGGATGTGCAAAGTAAAAATTTAATATGGATATATTGAATTTTAGGAAAAACAATGCTACTATAAAATTAAAGCATATTTCTCTACAAATTCAAGGCTTTTTTGCCGTCTGATCTTCTATATTCACTTCAGAAATCCATGCTTTTAGATCCAATTAAAAAGAAAAGCGGGGGTTTGGAGTGCACTAAATGATAGTACGACACGTTCTTGATACTCCTGCAAAAAACAGGAGGCAATGCCTATGGCAAAAAGAAAGAACCATGAAACTGTTACAACGAAGAAAAAACAGATGATTAGAAAGAATCCACGAGCTAACAAGAAGTACAAAGATACCGTTTTTCGGATGTTGTTTTCTGATCGTGAAAATCTGCTGTCACTTTACAATGCGATTAATGGAACTACATATGAAAATCCAGAGACACTGGAAATTGTGACGCTTGAGAATGCCATTTATATGGGAATGAAAAATGATCTGGCATTTATCGTAGATACAAATCTGTTTTTGTATGAACATCAGTCAACCTACAATCCGAATATGCCGTTGAGAGATTTATTGTACATATCCAGTGAGTATCAGAAATTAGTGGATCACAGATCGTTGTATTCTTCGACTTTACAGAAGATACCGGCACCAAATTTTATTGTGTTTTATAATGGAACAAGGAAGAAGGAAGACCGGTGGGAAAATCTGCTGTCTGAAGCGTTTGAACATTTGGATGGTAAGCCAAATCTGGAGCTGCGAGTAGTTACGCTGAATATCAATGAAGATCATAACCGAGATTTGATGGAACAGTGCAAAATATTAAGAGAGTATGCACAATACGTAGCAAAAGTACGAAATTACACAGAAAAGATGAAATTGGATATAGCTGTAGAATGCGCTGTAGAAGAGTGTATTCGGGAGGGAATTCTGGAAGAATTCCTGAGGAAGAATCGAGCGGAGGTAGTTGCAGTGAGTATATTTGAATATAACAAAGAGAAGGAAGAGAAGAAACTTCGAGAAGCAGAATATGAGGCTGGATATGACAGTGGAAGGCAGGACGGGTTAACAGAGGGAGAACTGCGAAAGGCGAAGGAAACTGCTACAGAGCTTGCAAAACTGGGAATGGCAAAAGCACAGATTGCAGATGTACTTAAAACAAAGGAAGCAGTTATTTCTCAATGGCTTGAGGAGTAAGCAAAAATAACACATGCCTCAAACGCATACCACAGCATATAAGATAAGCATTTTACAATTCATCTTTTCTGTACTAGAATATACCAGGTAAAAATCAGAAAGGATGAAGAAACCTATGTTTTCAAATAAAGATCTGAAAAATCTGATCGTGCCATTGTTTTTGGAACAGCTTCTGATGGCACTGGTGGGGATTGCGGATGTTTTTGTGATTGGGTTTGTGGGAGAAGCGGCGGTGTCCGGTGTTTCGCTTGTGAACTCGTTTAATACGATCTTTCTTAATCTATTTACGGCACTGGCATCGGGCGGTGCTGTTGTGATCAGTCAGTATATCGGTCATAAGGACAGGGAACACGCAGGGCAGGCGGCGAGTCAGCTTTTGACTGCATCCGTAATCCTGTCAGTGGCAATATCAGTGGTGATCCTTCTGACGAATGCTTCCCTGATGCGTCTGATGTTTGGAAAAGTCGATGCAGATGTTATGGATGCCTGTGTGACATATTTAAGAATCTCAGCGTATTCGTATCCTGCGCTTGCAATCTATAACTCGGGTGCGGCATTGTACCGGAGCTTCGGCAAGACAAGCACAACCATGTACATATCGATTCTGGCAAATATCATCAATGTGATCGGAAACTGCATTGGCGTATTTGGACTTCATGCAGGAGTAGTGGGAGTTGCGGTGCCATCCCTTGTATCCAGATGTTTTTCAGCGGTGGTGATCACGATTTTATGCTTTTCTGCCAAAAATCCAGTCAGCTATCTTGGCTCCTGGATCATGAAACTGGATGTCAGCCTGCAGAAAAAAATTCTCAGGATCGCGGTTCCAAACGGAGTGGAGAGCGGTGTGTTCCAGCTTGTAAAAGTTGCACTTTCCAGTGTTGTTGCACTGTTTGGAACGTATCAGATCGCAGCGAATGGCGTGGCACAGAGCATCTGGAGCCTGGCGGCACTTGTCTGTGTGACGATGGGACCGGTGTTTATCACAGTCATCGGACAATGCATGGGGGCCGGTGATATCGAACAGGCAGAAATATATTTCCGGAAACTGACAAAGATCACGCTCGTTTTTGCGATTGCATGGAATGCACTGATCTTTGCAGTTACACCGGTATTTATGTCGTTCTATGCACTGGAAGATCAGACAAAACGTCTGGTAATCCTGCTGGTCCTGATCCACAATATCTTTAATGCAGTGGCATTTACTTTTGCAGATCCGCTTGGCAAGGGGCTGCGTGCAACCGGCGATGTCAAATTTACAACAGCGACATCACTGTTTACAACGATTGGCGTACGCCTGATCTTCTCAATGATCTTCGGAATCTGGCTGAACCTTGGTGTGATCGGAATCACATTTGCGATGTGCCTGGACTGGTCGGTACGCGGAATCATCTTCTGGTGGAGATTTAAACAGGGAAAATGGAAAACATTTAAAGTAATATAGAAAGTATAAGAAAAATACCTTGAAACATAAAGTTCAGAGTGCTAACATAATGGAAATGTACCGGGAACTTTATGAGTTCAGGGTATTTTTTTGTGTTGCATATCGAGGAGATGTCAGTGGCATCTCCGCTGATTATTTTGGGGAGGAAGAAAAACAAATGAAGGTTCTGGAAATCATATCGCCGGTACTGGTGATGATCATTCTTGGTATTTTATGCCGGAAATGGAAACTGCTGAACAAGAACGGCATCGACAACATGAAAGCACTGGTCACAAACATCATGCTTCCTGTAGCAATCTTTCATGCGCTGGCTACGTCGGATTATGGAGCAGAAACGGCGAAATTGGTCGGTATCATGTTTATCATGCTTGTGGTATCTTTCAGTATCGGATTTCTTATGAAACCGCTCATGACCGAAAATTACCGCAAGTATCTGCCATTCATGGTCAGTGTGTATGAGGGCGGATCGATGGCATATCCTCTGTACACAAGTCTCTGCGGTCAGGAAAACCTGTCACAGATCGCAGTTCTTGATATTGCGGGACTGCTTTTTGGATTCAGTATTTATATGGGAATGCTTGGACAGACCGAGAACGGTGAGAAGATCAATGTAAAAAATCTTGCAGTAAGCGCAGTAAAAACACCGGCATTTATCGCAAGTGTTCTGGGAATCATTGCGGGATTGACAGGTGTGATCAAACTTCTGCTTGCAAGCCCGGCAGGCGGGATTTATACAAGCGTGGAAAGTATTCTGACCACATCTCTGACAGCGATCATCCTGATCGTGGTAGGTTTCAGCATGGAACTGACACCGGAACTTTTTGGACCGTGTATCCGGACGATCGTGATGCGTATTGCTTTGCAGGCAGTTATGATCGTGGGAGTCCTCCTGGCGGTACATAGTTTCATCGGAAGTAATAAATTACTGGATCTTGCGGTGATCACCTATATGTCTGCACCGGCAACATTCAGTATGCAGACATTCCTCAAGCGAGAAGATGGAAGCGCATATGTGTCTACAACAAACTCGCTGTATTGTATTGTGTCGATTGTGGTGTATATGATACTTGCGTTTTTTACATATTAATACAGGATATATTAGTGCCATATGGAACCCAAATCTATATGGCACTTTTGCATGTCCGTTTTTTTGTGCTTGATTGACAGCAAAAGCACGGTTTGTTACACTGAAATCATATCAGTAGAAATCAGAGGAAAATACAATGAATTATAAAAGTGTAAAAATATCAGAAGATGCGAGAATCGCAAAGCAGTCGGTGATCACAGGAGATGTGACGATCGGGCGGGACAGTTGTGTACTTTATTTCGCAGTGATCCGTGGAGATGAAGCTCCTGTTGTGATCGGGGAAGAGTCCAACATTCAGGAGAACTGTACAGTTCATGTAAGTCGCAACAAGCCGGTTCATATTGGAAATAATGTCACCGTAGGGCACAATGCAGTGATCCATGGCTGCACGATCGGAGACAGGAGCCTGATCGGAATGGGGGCGGTGATCCTTGACGGAGCAAAGATTGGAAATGACTGCATCATAGGAGCAGGAAGCCTTGTGACAAAGAATACTGTGATACCGGACGGCTCGCTTGTAATGGGAAGTCCTGCCAGAATCAAACGAAATCTTACCTGGGAAGAAAAACTGGGAATTCTTGAGAACAGCAAAGAATATGTTTCCGTGTCAAGAGAGATGCAGAAACAGGGCGTATTATAAGCTGCTGTGAACGGAGTGGACGGTAACTATTATAATTTACAGAGAGTGAGGAAAAACATGTCCTATGTAATAAGAAAAGCTACACCGGAGGATCTTCCGAGAATCCGGGAGATCTACGAGATGGCAAGACAGTTTATGAGAAAAAATGGCAACCACTCACAGTGGGGCAAAGGTGACGAACCGGAAGCTCTGATCGAAGAAGATATCCGTCAGGGAAATCTGTATGTACTGGAGGAAGAGGGCATTCATGCAGTATTCGCCTTTATTATAGGAGAAGATCCGACCTATCTGGAGATAGAAGAAGGCAGCTGGAAGTCAGAGGAACCTTATGCTGCCGTGCATCGGGTAGCCAGCGACGGAATCGTGCAGGGTGTCCTTGGTCATGTCATGGATTACTGCAGCGCACAGGTATCACATCTTCGGATCGATACACATAAGGATAACAAAGTAATGCAGCACGTACTGGAAAAATACGGTTTCGTAAGCTGCGGCATCGTGCATGTCCCGGATGGAAGCCCACGCATTGCATATGAACTGCTCCCATAATATGTCATAATATGTAAAAAAAACGTTATCTGCGTTACAGGTAGTATCCCGCGAGGTGTTTTGCCATGAATATGGCAAAATCCCGAGACATACGGGGCAAAATGCTATCACCGAGGGTGATTTGGAATGCATTTTGACCAAATTACTGTGAACGGAGTGAACAGTAATTAAAAAACTTGAATTATTTGGTTTAAAGGAACATAATGTCAGAGGCGGTATGACCGCCGGCGAAATTTGAAAAAGAATTATGGGGGAGTTGAGGTAGAAAAATGGAACAGCAACAGCATATGTTCACGAATCGCATGATTCGGAATCTGCTTATTCCGGTCGTGTTGGAACAGTTGTTGAATTCAATCATGGGAACTGCGGATACCATGATGGTAAGTAATGTCGGCTCGGCGGCAATTTCGGCGGTATCGCTGGTGGATTCCATCAACGTGCTCGTCATTCAGGCATTTTCCGCACTGGCGGCAGGCGGTGCAATCGTCTGTGCACAGTATATCGGACAGAGAAACAAAGAAAAAGCAAACGAATCTGCAAGACAGGTGTTGTTTATCATCACAGCCATTTCAGTAGCAGTGAGTCTGATCTGTCTTGTTTTCCAGAAGCCACTTCTGAGGCTGATCTTTGGTTCAGTCGAAGCGGAAGTTATGAGAGCATCAGAAATTTATTTCTTTTATACAGCCCTGTCCTTCCCGTTTATTGCGGCGTATGATTCAGCAGCATCTATTTTTCGCGCACAGGACAATACCAGAGGTCCTATGATCATATCCATGATTTCCAATGTGATGAATATTGTCGGAAATGCCGTTATGATCTGGGGTTTCCACATGGGTGTGGCAGGCGCGGCGCTTTCTACACTGCTTTCCCGTGTTTTCTGTGCGGTAGTAGTACTGATCCAGCTTCGAAAAGAAAGGGAAGGTCAGGAAATTGTTGTACGTGATTATTTCAGAATCCGTCCGAACTGGTCCATGATAAAACGAATTCTCGGAATCGGAATTCCATCCGGTGTCGAAAACAGTATGTTCCAGCTTGGCAAACTGGCAATCCAGTCCACGGTGTCTACTTTGGGAACAGCAGCAATCGCAGCACAGGCGATGACAAACATTCTGGAAAACCTGAATGGTATTGCAGCAATCGGTGTAGGTGTGGGGCTGATGACGATTGTCGGTCAGTGTCTCGGTGCAGGAAGAAAAGACGAAGCAGTCTATTACATAAAGAAACTCTGTGTGATCGCAGAAATCGTAGTATTGACAAGCTGCCTGATCGTATTTGCACTCACCAAACCAGTCACGATTCTCGGAGGTATGGAGAAACAGAGTGCAGATATGTGTTTCCATATGGTGATGTGGATCACGATCGTGAAGCCTGTTGTATGGACAATGGCATTTGTACCAGGTTATGGGCTCCGCGCGGCAGGAGATGTGAAATTTTCCATGATCACATCCTGCTGTACGATGTGGGCGTGCAGATTCTGTCTCTGTGTATTTCTGATCAGAGTCATGGGTTTCGGTCCGATGGGCGTCTGGATCGGAATGTTTGCAGACTGGACCGTCCGCAGCATCATTTTTACATGGAGATTCCACAGTCGCAAGTGGCTGCAGCATAAAGTAATTTAAAGTGCATAATTCTTATGAATATACATTTTGCTATTGTGGGATTTTGTGGTAGAATAGAGAGAAAATGAATAGTTATACATAGAAAGGAATCATTATTATGGAAAAAGGTACAATTTTTAAATTTCATAATGACCTTGATACAGACCAGATCATTGCATCCCAGTATCTGCTTCTGCCGAACCTGGATGAGATGAAAGGTCATGCATTTGAATCATTAGATCCTGATTTTGCAAAAAAAGTGAAACCAGGAGATTTCGTAGTAGGCGGCGAGAACTTCGGCTGTGGCTCTTCCAGAGAGCAGGCACCGGGTGTTCTCAAAGCACTTGGTGTACAGGCAGTCATCGCCAAATCCTTCGCAAGAATTTTCTTCAGAAACGCAATCAACATCGGACTTCCGGCGATCGTCTGTAAAGATCTTCCGGATGATGTACAGACTGGAGATACCATGGAACTTCATATGTCCGACGGTACAGCAGTTGCAAACGGCAAGACCTATACCTGTACCAAACTTCCGGAATATATGCAGGGAATTCTGAATCAGGGCGGTCTGATCGCTTCACTGAACAAGGAGGAGAAATAACCATGGGAATGACAATCGCAGAAAAAATCATCGCAGCAGCAGCCGGTGTAGACAGTGTCAAACCTGGCGATATCCATACCGTACAGCTTGACCGTCTGATGAGTAACGACGGAACTACTCATCTGACTGTAGATATGTACAAAAACAAACTGAACCATCCGCACATTGCAGACACAAAGAAACTTGTTTTTATCGTTGACCACAACGTACCGTCTGACTGCCCGAAGACAGCAGCATCTCAGAAGAAGATGAGAGATTTTGCAAAAGAAAACAACATTGATTTCTGGGAAGGCAAGGGTGTCTGCCATCAGGTTATGATCGAGAATTATGTTCGCCCGGGTGAACTGATCTTTGGTGCGGACAGTCATACCTGTTCTTATGGTGCACTTGGCGCATTTGGTACTGGTGTCGGATGTACAGACTTCCTCTATGGAATGGTGACAGGAACTTCCTGGGTACTGGTTCCGGAATCTGTAAAATTCAACCTGACCGGTAAACTCCCGGAAGGTGTTACCGCCCGTGACCTGATTCTTACCATCATCGGTGAAGTAGGTGCAAACGGATGCAACTATCAGGTAATGGAATTCACCGGAGAGGGTGCAAAAACTTTAAGCATCAGCGATCGTATGACTCTCTGCAACATGGCAGTAGAGGCAGGTGCAAAGACCGGTATCTTTGAAGCAGACGAAAAGGCAATGGAATACCTCAAAGAGCACGGACGTGAGCCAAAAGCTGTATTCCACAGCGATCCGGATGCAAAATACGTAAGAGAATATACTTTTGACCTCAGTAAAGTCCGCCCGGTAGTTGCAAAACCGGATTTCGTAGACAACGTTGTTCCGGCAGAAGAAGCATGTGGAATTGAAATCAACGAAGCATTCCTTGGCTCCTGCAACAACGGACGTATCGAAGACCTGCGCGTAGGTGCCGAGATCATCAAAGGAAAGAAAGTATCTGACAAGGTACGTTTCCTCGTTGTTCCGGCAAGCCAGACAATTTACCGTCAGGCGTTAAAAGAAGGCCTGATCGACATTTTCATGGAAGCAGGTGCGATCGTTATGAACCCGAACTGCAGCGTATGCTGGGGAAGCTGCCAGGGCGTTATCGGTGAAAACGAAGTCCTGATCAGTACAGGAACACGTAACTTCAAAGGACGTGCAGGACATCCAAGCTCCAAAGTATATCTTGGATCTGCAGCAACTGTTACTGCATCTGCGATCGCAGGCAAGATCGCACTGCCGTCTGAGATCTGAGAAAGTACGACGAAAACACTTAATTTATTCAGTGAGGGATACATAGATTATGGAAAAGTTTACAGGTAAAGTCTGGGTACTTGGGGATGACATTGATACCGATATCATCATTCCGACCGAGTATCTGGCACTCAAGACAATCGACGATATGAAACAGTATGGATTCAGTCCGCTCCGTCCGGAACTGGCAGGACAGATCCAGAAAGGCGACATCATTGTTGCCGGCAAAAACTTCGGCTGCGGCTCTTCCAGAGAGCAGGCACCGGAGATCATCAAGGCACTGGGAATCCAGTGTGTCATTGCAAAATCTTTTGCAAGAATTTTCTTCAGAAACTCCATCAACAATGGACTTCTGCTGATCGAGCAGCCGGATCTCCACGATGATATCAAAGAGGGAGATACCGTGACTGTTGTGATGAATGAACATGTTGACTATGATGGAAAACAGTACCCGATCGCTTCTCTGCCGGAGAACCTGATGAGCATCATCCAGGCTGGCGGACTTGTAAAAGCCATGCGTAAACTGAATGGACTGGACTAAGGAGGTGAGTCAGATGGGCGAAACAGTTATCGAAAAGATTATCAGAAACAATGTGGGTCATGCTGTAAAACCTGGCGATATCGTGACCGTTAATGTGGACAGAGTCATGATCCATGATATTTTTATTCCATTTGTTGCAGAGAAATTTGAAGAGATGGGATTTCAGAAATTATGGGACCCGGATAAGGTAGTTCTGATCTATGACCACCTTGTTCCGGCAAGCCAGCTTGACGATACCAGACATTTCCACACAGGAGATGCTTTTGCAGAGAAATACGGAATGAAAAACGTACACAGAAGTGACGGAATCTGCCATCAGCTGATGACAGAGGCTGGCTATGTCAAACCGGGTAATATCGTATTTGGTACAGACAGCCACACAACTACTTACGGATGTGTCGGCGCATTTTCTTCTGGTATCGGATATACAGAGATGGCAAGTATCCTTGGAACAGGAACCATGTGGATCAAAGTTCCGGAGACTATTAAGGTTGTGATCGAGGGAGAACTTCCGGAGAATGTTATGTCCAAAGATGTGATCCTTCGTCTGATCGGAGATCTCGGCGCAGATGGTGCTACTTACCGTGCACTGGAATTCACAGGAAGCGCAGTCAAGAATATGTCCGTGGCAAGCCGCATGACTATCGCAAACATGGCGATCGAAGCCGGTGCAAAATGTGCACTCTTCACACCGGATGAAAAGACAGCAGAGTACTGTGAGATTGAACTGAATGATTTCCAGAAGAGCCTTGTCGGTGATGAGGATGCAGCATATCTCAAGACAATAACTTACCGTGCCGAGGACCTTGTTCCGGTTATGGCATGCCCGTCACAGGTAGACAAGATCCGTGATGTCAGCACCCTGGAAGGAACTGAGATCGATCAGGTATTTATCGGATCCTGTACAAACGGCCGTCTGGAAGACCTTGCAGCAGCCGCTGAAGTTCTGAAAGGCAAAAAAGTTGCCGACTATGTAAAACTGATCGTAACACCGGCAAGCCGCAAGATTTACAGACAGGCGATCGAGCTTGGTATTCTGGACACTCTGGCAGAGGCAGGCGCAATGATCACACATCCGGGATGTGGACTGTGCTGTGGACGTGCAGGCGGTATCCTGACAGACGGAGAGCGTGTTGTGGCAACAAACAACCGTAACTTCCTTGGTCGTATGGGAACTTCCAAGGTAGAAATCTATCTGGCATCTCCAAAAACTGCAGCGGCATGTGCGATTGCAGGAAAAATCGTCAGCCCGAAATAATAAAAATTTGCAATACAAAAAAAGTCAAGAGGGAAGAATAATTTTTCCTATCTTGACTTTTTTGCGATTTAGCACTATAGTATAACGCAGTAACAGCAATAACGAGGAGAAGTTTGCAGGAAAGAGGCGTAAGCCCACCGAAGGAGTAAAACTCTCAGGTATCCGTGATTTCGGACAGAAACTGTAAATGGATCGTATCTCTGGAGACACCTGTTTCGATACAGGGGCCGAAGGTGCAAGCGACGTGTAAACGTCTTGAATCTCTCAGGCAAAAGGACAGAGGATGCTTTTAGTAACTACATCCTGACAGTGTATTCTTTTATTAGTTCTATTTTTTATAGTCTGAGTTTCAGAGATTCTAATTTTTATCAGAGAATGATTCTTATTTTAATTTCCCTTTTTATGATGCTGAAAAATACATACATAAGGAGAACTTTTTGAGATGTGGGAAGCAATCAACAATTTCTTAGTTGCAGTGGATGACAAAGTCTGGGGCGTGCCGCTTATGGTACTGATTATAGCCGGTGGTGTTCTTCTTACCAGCAGACTTGGGCTGCTTCAGGTACGCCGTCTTCCATTGGCACTGAAATGGATGTTCAAGAATGAAGAAGAAGGAGACGGTGAGATCTCCAGTTTTGCAGCTCTGTGTACAGCATTGAGCGCAACCATCGGTACCGGTAATATCGTAGGTGTTGCAACAGCAGTCTGTGCCGGAGGTCCGGGAGCACTTTTCTGGATGATCGTGGCAGCATTCTTCGGAATGGCAACCAAATATTCCGAAGGTCTTCTGGCGGTAAAATACCGTGTGGTTGCAGAAGACGGACACAGCCTTGGCGGACCATTCTATTATATCGAGAAAGGTATGGGACCGAAATGGAAATGGCTTGGTAAAGTTTTTGCATTCTTTGGTGTCTGTGTAGGCCTTTTTGGTATCGGTACATTCAGCCAGGTAAATGGTATTTCCAGTGCTGTACAGAACTTCTTTGATCCGGACAAGACAAACTGCATCAATATCCCATTCCTGGGACAGTATTCCATCGCAGTTGTTGTTTCTTCTCTGATCCTTGCATTCTGTGTAGCAGCGATCCTGATCGGTGGACTGAAACGAATCGCAACTGTAAGCCAGATCATTGTACCATTTATGGCAGTGATCTATATCATTTTCAGTGTTACACTGATCATCTGCAATATTACAGAAATTCCGGCAGCAATCGTAACGGTTGTCAAAGCAGCATTTAATCCAAGTGCAGTAACCGGTGGTGTGGTTGGTTCTATGATCGTAGCAATGCAGAAAGGTGTTGCACGAGGAATCTTCTCAAATGAGGCTGGTCTTGGTAGTGCACCGATCGCAGCAGCAGCAGCGCAGACAAAAGAACCGGTACGTCAGGGTCTTGTCAGCATGACAGGTACTTTTATTGATACGATCATTATCTGTACGATGACAGGTCTTTCCATCGTCCTGACAGGGGCATGGCAGGTAGAAGGAATCGAAGGTGTGCAGGTTACTACCTATGCATTCCAGCACGGACTTCCGTTCCCGGCTAAATTCACAGCATTTGTACTGATGCTCTGTCTTGTCTTCTTCGCATTTACAACAATCCTCGGATGGGATTACTACAGTGAACGCTGCCTGGAATACCTGACAAACGGACATCAGAAGAAGATTATCGTATACCGCTGGTTATATATTATCGCAGTATTTATCGGACCATACATGACAGTAAGTGCTGTATGGACCATCGCAGATATCTTTAATGGTCTGATGGCAATTCCGAACATGATCGCACTGTTTGCACTGAGCGGAGTTGTTGCTAAAGAAACAAAAGATTTCTTCAAAGCAGAGAAACATAAACTCTAAGAGCCATATTTACGCACAAATCTTATAGGAAAGAAGCACAGCAGAAGGGAGAATTCCTTTTTGACTGTGCTTTTTTGTGTAAAAACTATAAATATTCCAGATTACAATAGCATCATGCATTAAAATTATTTTTTTTCGGGGCAGGCGGGGCTTATAATAATGTTATGCATAAATCTGGTGCGCACTAAATCCAAACTTATGTATACGGAGGAAAAATGACTGAAAAGTCTGCGAAAAAGAATTCATTAAGTGACCTAAAATTATACGGTGCTCCATGGTATATTACGGTCATTGGCTGTATTGTTGTCATTGCGGCAGCATGGCTTGGAGCATTAGGAACTGATTTCGCAAGCATCATGGTACTGATCATTGCTTACGGAGTTCTGTTTTTTGAACTTGGCGAGCGTTTGCCAATCTGGAATACTTATATCGGCGGCGGTGTGCTGGCTGCATTTTTTGGAACTGCGATCATCCGCCAGTTATCTCTGATTCCGGAAGTGTATCTGGATCCGATCAACGAATTTATCGGAGGAGATACTGTTGGATTTACAACGATCTGGATCATTATCCTGATCACAGGATCTGTACTTTCACTGGAAAAGAAGATTCTCCTGAAATCCTTTGTCGGATATTTCCCGGCAATCCTTGGCGGTCTTGTAGCAGCAATGGCATTCGGTGCACTTGGCGGTCTGATCTTCGGGATTGATCCGACAACGGTTATTCTGAAATATGTACTTCCTGTTATGGGCGGTGGAAACGGTGCAGGAGCTGTACCGATGTCTGAAATCTATGAAAAGGTAACAGGACAGTCAGCGGTAAGTTACTATGCTTTTGCAATTGTTATCCTGACGATTGCGAATATCATGTCCATCATTGGTGGTGCACTTTTAAATGCACTGGGCGATAAATGTCCGAAGCTGACCGGTGACAAAAAGACACTTCTTCGAAACAGCAATTTTGATGTTGCAGATAAAAAAGAAGAAGAGCCAACATTCTCCGATATGTGCGGTGCAATCATGGTAATCTTCGGAAGCTATGCTGTCGGACAGCTGTTTTCCGGATATATCCTGCCGACAATCTTTGGAGCACCGATTCATGAATATGCATACATGATCGTGTTTGTAGTTATTCTGTCTGCAACTGGTGTGATCCCGAAAAATATCCGTGCAGGTGCAAAACGTCTTCAGAAGTTCGTGAACAAAGCATTCGCGGTTGTTATGATGGCCGGTCTTGGTTTTGACTTTGACCTTGGTGAACTGGTTTCTGCATGTACAGTATCCAATGTAGTAATTGCGCTTCTGATCGTTATCGGCGCGATCGTTGGTTCAGCTCTGGTTGGACAGCTTGTTGGATTTTATCCGATCGATTCTGCAATCACAGCAGGTCTGTGCATGGCAAATCGCGGTGGAAACGGAGATGTTGCCGTACTTGGTGCAGCAAAACGTATGGATCTGATGGCGTACGCTCAGCTTTCTTCCAGACTTGGAGGCGGTATCGTGCTGATCATCGCAAGCTTCCTGTTCTCGTTCTGGATGTAAGAAGCGATAAATTAAAATTTTAGCCGAAAAAAGTTGCTGTGAACAATGTGCACAGTAACGCATAATTCCTTCTGTTTTTCATACACTAGACAGTGATGATGAGAACAGGAGGAATTTTTTTGAAGAAAAAAACAAAAACACTGCTGACTGCGCTGGCGGTGCCACTTGGAGTCGGGGCAGTTTCAGGCTTTCTTACGCAGGGAAGCATGGATACGTTTGAAAAATTAAAACAGCCGCCTCTGACACCGCCGGGCTGGGTATTTCCTGTAGTATGGACAGGGCTGTTTGCGATGATGGGAACAGCTTCTTATCTCGTTGCGATTTCACCAAAAACAGAAGAACGTAAAAAAGCACTGACACTGTATGGGCTGCAGTTAGCGGTAAATTTCCTGTGGCCGGTATTTTTCTTTAATGCAGGATGGTATCTCTTTGCATTTGTATGGCTGCTTCTTTTGTGGTATCTGGTATACCTTTGCATGAAGTCATTTTCAGAAATCTCACAGAATGCCGGATATCTGATGATTCCGTATCTGGTGTGGCTGACCTTTGCAGGTTATCTGAATTTCTTTATTTTTCTGCTCAACTGAGAAGAACAGCAGTAACGAAGCACTGTCTGAGAAGGCGGTGCTTTTTACGGTTTGACATAGACTGCAGCCACTTTTGTGTTTTGCAGAAAAACATCTGATTTTCATGGAAAAACAATGCTTGACAAAAATGAGAGAATCCTGTAGTATAGATAAGGATTATGTTTAAGTTGCTGTGAACGGAATAAACAGTAGCCATTTTTCCAACTGCCGTAATGAATGGAAGTGACAGAACCCGTCACGATACCTTCTGCGACAGCTTTTTTTATGCAACGGGGAATGTTCCCTGTCACATATGGATGAGGTATATAAACAAATGGGAAGTAATGCTTACAAGGAGGAAAAGGCATGAACTATGATGTGATCATTATCGGCGCTGGTCCTGGAGGAATTTTTGCAGCGTATGAATTAATGAAAGAAAAGCCAGATTGTAAAGTGGCAGTTTTTGAAGAGGGATATTCCCTTGAGAAGAGAAAATGCCCGATCGACGGCAAGAAGATAAAGAACTGTATCAACTGTAAGAGATGTTCGATCATGTGCGGTTTCGGTGGCGCAGGAGCATTCTCCGATGGAAAATATAATATCACCAACGATTTCGGCGGAACCCTGTACGAGCATATCGGCAAGAGCCAGGCAATTGAGCTGATGAAATACGTTGACGATATCAATATGGAATATGGCGGTCAGGGAACCAAGCTTTATTCCACAGCAGGAACCAAGTTCAAGAAACTCTGCCTGCAGAACAAACTGAACCTGCTGGATGCATCTGTGCGTCATCTGGGAACAGATATCAATTATATCGTTCTTGAGAACCTGTACAATGCAATGAAAGATCATGTGGATTTTTATTTCGACACACCGGTACAGAAACTGGAAGTGTTGGAAGACGGATATCGTGTAATCTGTGAAAAAGGTTCTTATGAATGTAAGAAATGTATTGTTTCTGTTGGACGAAGCGGAAGCAAATGGATGGAAACTGTCTGTAAAGACCTGAAGATCCCGACCAAATCAAACCGTGTGGATATCGGTGTGCGTGTTGAGATTCCGGCAGTTATCTTCTCACATCTGACGGATGAACTGTATGAGAGCAAGATCGTGTATCGTACAGAGAAATTCGAAGATAACGTCCGTACTTTCTGCATGAACCCGAACGGAATCGTAGTAAACGAAAATACCAACGGCATCATCACGGTAAATGGCCACAGCTATGAAGGTGATGAGAAGAAGACAGAGAATACAAACTTCGCACTTCTCGTTTCCAAGCATTTTTCTGAGCCATTTAAGGACAGTAACGGATACGGCGAAAGTATCGCAAGACTTTCCAACATGCTTGGTGGTGGTGTTATCGTACAGCGTTTTGGTGACCTTGTACGTGGACGTAGAAGTACCGTGAAACGTGTGGAAGAAGGCTTGGTAAGACCAACTCTTACAGCAACACCTGGAGACTTAAGCCTCGTACTTCCGAAACGTATCCTGGACGGAATCATTGAGATGATCTACGCCCTGGACAAAGTAGCACCGGGAACTGCAAACGACGATACCCTTCTGTACGGTGTGGAAGTTAAATTCTACAACATGGAAGTTGAGATCGACGACAACCTCGAAAGCTGCCACAAGGGTCTGTACGTGATTGGAGATGGAAGTGGTGTCACCCACTCCCTGTCCCACGCATCTGCAAGCGGTATTTACGTAGCTAGACATATCGTAGAGCAGAACTAAGCCAATCAGATATAAGATAAAAAAATCCCATGAACTGTAAGATAACAGTTTGTGGGATTTTTTGTGAAGCAGGGCAGTCCGAACGGGCTGCCCTGGCTGATTTATTTCAGTATATTCAACCCCTTCAGCATAATATCCTCCGTATAACGGGCGAGTTCTTCCGGGCTCTGGCGGGTGTCATTTCGGATCCAGTTTTCGATGATGCCGATGCAGCCGGACAGCACATAGGAAGAGTAGATTTCACTCAGTTTGGGATCCGCGTTGGCGAAAATCTCGTCCCAGTCCTTTGTGCAGCGTTCACGGAGAATATCTTTTAATCGATTTTCAAAATTCTGTTCCTGATTATTGACTAGGATAAGTCTCACAAAATCTGAATTCTTTTCAAGAAACTTATAAAGATCGCAGATCAGCGGGAATGGTTTTCCCTTCATATCCTGTGGCTGATGGGAATTGGTGATTTCAATAAATTCATCCAGTATATCATTTTCCAGGTGTTCCAGAAGATCCTGGATATCCTTGTAATGCAGATAAAAGGTTCCACGGTTCAGATTGACATGGTCGGTCAGTTCGCGGACAGTGATATTCTGTACCGGTTTGGTCTGCATCAGTTCTGTAAGTCCGTCTTTGAGTAGTGCCTGTGTGCGCTGAACACTTCTGTTTTTTCCCTTTGTATTCATAAAAATAACTCCATTTCTGCTGCCATGAGGAACAGCTTTCAAAAATTTTGCAAAAGATTGAACAAAATAATGAACATGTGTTGAAAAATAAACTGCTGTAAAAATATTGATTATTGAGTTTTTTCTGCCTTCTGACTATACTATACCACGAGTTGAAAAATAAACAAGTGTTGATTTTGAAAAAGAGAAAAAAGGGAGGACGAAAATGGAACGTTATACTTCATTTATTCTGAAACACAGAAAAATGATCATAGTAGTCTTCGTGTTTCTTGCGGTGGTCTGTGCAGGGCTTTCCACAAAGGTTGGTGTAAACTATAAGTTTGCAGATTACCTGCCGGATGATGCTGCATCCACAGTTGCACTCGACACGATGGAAGAAGAATACAGCCAGCCTGTGCCGAATATGAGAGTGGTCATACACGATGTGACGATTCCACAGGCACTGGAGTATAAGGAAAAAATAGAACAGGTTGATGGTGTAGAAGAAGTCAACTGGTTAGATGATGTGGTGGACATCTATGAACCACTGGAAGATGCAGATCAGGATACTGTTGATGAGTGGTACAAAGATTCCGATGCACTTTATTCTGTGACAATCGTTGATGATGAGACTGAGAAAAAAGCAGCGGTTGATGAGATTCGCGATATTATCGGTGATGATAATGCCATGTCAGGAACAGCAGTCACAGATGCATTGTCACCGTTCCATACATCCGCTGATATCCAGAAAATCATGTTATTTGTGCTTCCGGTGACCTTTATTGTATTGCTACTGACAACAAATTCCTGGTTTGAGCCGGTACTTTTTATGATCACGATTGGTATTGCAATCATGCTGAACCGTGGAACAAACCTGATGTTTGGAGAGATTTCCTTTGTTACCAATGCAGCAGGAAGTGTTTTACAGCTTGCTGTTTCCATGGATTATTCCATTTTCCTGCTTCACAGATTTGCAGAAAACAGAGCGGAAGGTAAGGATGTTCAGGATGCCATGGTGGCGGCAGTAAAACAGTCCACAGGCTCGGTGCTTTCCAGTGGTCTTACAACAGTGACCGGTTTTGCGGCACTGATTCTGATGCGGTTCAAGATCGGACCGGATATGGGATGGGTCATGGCAAAAGCGATCGTATTCAGCCTTCTCTGTGTACTCTGCTTCCTGCCGGCACTGGCAATCAGTACTTATAAACTGATTGATAAGACGCAGCATAAATCCTTTTTCCCGGATTTCCATAAATTTGCAGGAGCCGTTATGAAAATCTGGATTCCGGCACTGCTGATCGCAGTAGTGATTGCGGTTCCATGTTTTATCGCACAGGGAGAAAACTCCTTCCTCTATGGTGGCAGTCGTATTTACAGTACGAATGCCACACAGATGGGGCGAGATCTTTTGAGTATTGAAGATGAATACGGGGCATCCAATCCACTTGTCATTATGGTACCAAAAGGAGACACCAGTAAAGAAATCGCATTGAGTGAGGAACTGAATGATAATGAAAATGTAACTTCTGTGATTTCTTATGTAGACAGTGTGGGATCAACGATTCCGGATGGCTTTGTTCCGTCAGATTCACTTTCACAGCTTTATTCAGAGAATTACAGTCGTTTTGTAGTGACGTTGAGTACTGAGGAATCCGAAGAAGGATGGACAGAGAAACTGAACGAAGTTTATAAGATCTGCGAAAAATATTATGGTGATGAGGTAAAGATTGCAGGTGATCTGGCAAGTACCAAGGATCTGAAAGAAACGATCACGGAGGATAACAGCAGAGTTAACATTCTTGCAATTGCGTTCGTATTTGCAATTCTTCTGTTTAACTTCAAGTCAATCACACTTCCGGTGATTCTGACACTGGTGATCGAGCTGTCCATCTGGATCAACCTCGCGATTCCATACATGCAGGGAACAACACTTCATTATATTGCATATCTGATCATCAGTTCTGTACAGCTTGGAGCAACGATCGACTATGCGATCCTGTTTACCGGAAGATATCTGGAAGAACGGCGTACCAGAAACAAAAGAGATGCGGCAAGAGAAAGTATCCGCATGTGCGTCCTTTCACTGCTTACCTCAGCAGGTATCCTGACGATTGCGGGACTTGCACTTGGAAAGATTTCCACAAACCTTGTCTTAAGTCAGCTCGGAACCCTGGTCGGAAGAGGGGCAGTCATTTCCTTTGTTCTTGTACTGACCGTCCTGCCGGCAATGCTGATACTTTTTGACAGAGTGATAGAAAAAACAACTATGCATACAAAATTTTACAGGGAGGTAAAACATCATGAACCGAAATCGAAAAAGTAATTCAGGAAAACGCAAAAACATTATTTTAAAAACAACGGCAATTGCGCTGAGTGCAGTACTTGGTGCGGGAAGCGTACTTCCGGTACTGGCTGCTGATACAGATTTATTAAAAGATGAAAATGTATATGTCACTCTGATGGAAGATGGAACTGTCTCAGACATATATGTGGTAAATGAATTTACTTCCACATCTGACAGTGAAGTGACAGATTACGGAAATTATAGTTCCG
Source organism: Blautia sp. MSJ-19 (assembly GCF_018918125.1). Classification (GTDB taxonomy): domain Bacteria; phylum Bacillota; class Clostridia; order Lachnospirales; family Lachnospiraceae; genus Blautia_A. The sequence continues at coordinate 53,519 of NZ_JAHLQA010000004.1, read as the reverse complement.
TAAAAAATCTGACGACAGAGTCAGAGATCACACAGAATGGTGATCAGGTTTCAGTAGATGTCACAAAAGGAAAATTCTATTATCAGGGAAACCTGAAAACGAAAGATATTCCGTGGAACATTTCGATCAGCTACAAACTGGACGGAGCACCGATCGCGGCTTCCGAGCTGGCAGGAAAGAGCGGACATCTGGAGATCGAGATCAAAACAAGCGAGAATAAAAACTGCAACAGCACTTTCTTCGAAAATTATCTTCTCCAGGCAACAGTCGTCCTCAATACAGAGCTCTGCTCCAATATCGAAGCTGATGGGGCAACAGCAGGAAATGTAGGAAAAGACCGCCAGCTTCTCTACAATATCATGGCAGATCAGGAAAAAGATATTAAGATTGAAGCAGATGTAGAAGACTTCGAGATGGATGGAATCACCTTCAAAGGCGTTCCGATGGGATTTGATATTGATAAAGATTCTATTGATACTTCTTCTCTGAAAGATAAGACAAAAGAGATCACCGATGCGACAAAAGATCTTGATGATGGTGCGAAAGAACTCAAAGACGGAATGGCAGATGCACTGGAAGGAAGTCAGGAACTCAGTGATGGTACAGATACCCTTGCTTCCGGAACAGCAACTTTGCTGGATGGCGGAAATACACTGAATTCCGGCAGCCAGTCGCTGTTATCTGGAGCAGTCAGCCTGCAGAGCGGAATTCAACAGTATACATCTGGAACAGCAAGCCTGATCTCCGGAATGAAACAGTATATCAAAGGAACCGGACAGCTGGCAGATGGTGCAAAACAGCTGAAAGCACTGGAAAGTCTTGGAGAGGTTACTACGGCAGTAACAAAACTGTCAGCAGCAGTAAATGGGGATGGAAGCGGCCAGGATCTGACCACCGGTTCTGCACAGCTGAGCACTGGATTGGCACAGCTGAAAACACAGGTGGATGAGCTGGCGGCATCTTCAAGTGCACAGCAGCTTGAGGCACTGGTACAGGGACTCGTGCAGGCAAAAGATTCCTTAAATACACTTTCTGCACAGTTTTCTCAGATGGCTCAGCTTTTGCAGGCAGATGCGGGAATGGCACAGTCCATCAGTGCAAGTCACAGTGCAGTACTTGAGAGCCTGAACAGTCAGGCGGCAGCTGCAAATGAACAGCTCGCGTCAAGCGGTGCAAGCATGGCAGCACAGATAAATGAACAGGTAGAGAGGGCAAACGGACAGATTAGTACAGCAAATGAACAGCTCAGCGCAAGCGCGGCTTCTGCAAACAGCCAGATCGATGCGGCAATTGCAGCTGTTAATTCTGCAGTTGCATCCGGGGCAATTGACGGAGACCAGGCATCTGGAATTATTGGTGGATTGAAAGCATCCAGAGTAAGTGTAGAAGGTACCGGAGGCATTGAGGGTGTATCTGCACCGGATACTTCTGCTGTATCTGTTTCCATGCCGGGCGAAGATGCAAACATTCAGGCACAGGCAGCACAGCTGGCAGCATCTGCTTCCTCTTTATCAGAAGCAGCATCCGGATTCCAGTCAGCAGCAGATCAGTTCGGAGCAATGGCAGGACGGATCAATGTTTCAGATGATATGCAGAATATGATCGGACAGCTGCAGTCTGCAATTGACAGTGCATGCCAGGGTGCAAATGCTCTGCAGAGTGGCATTTCTCAGGTTGGCGCTGGTCTGACACAGCTCCAGAGTGCGACAAAAGACCTTCCAACAGCGGCAAAAGGAATTAAACAGCTGAACGATGGATTCACAAAACTGCAGAAGAATGATGACAAATTGATCTCAGGTGGAAATCAGCTGGCTACATCAGCCTCATTACTTCGAAGTGGGGCATCCAGCCTTGTGTCAGGTGTCAGCCAGGTATCCGGTGGAATTACCAGTGCACTCAGCGGTATGCAGTCATTAAAGAGTGGGGCAGATTCTCTGAACGACGGAAGTGTTCAGCTTGTGGATGGTCTGAAAGACCTGGATGACGGGGCACAGGAACTGAAAGATGGAACTGCGGAATTCAAAGACAAAACATCCGACATTGACCAGCAGATAGAAGATGAGATTGACAAAATGCTGGATGAGATTTCCGGAAGCGATTATACACCGATATCTTTTGTTTCTGCAGACAATAAAGACATCGGACTGGTGCAGTTCGCAATCCGTACCGATGATATAAAAAAATAAAAGAAACGAAGAAATAAAAAATATCTGGTGATTTGATCCGCCTCCATATGAATTTTGTGATACAATAGAAACAGAAAAATTCATATGGAGGTTTTATGATGCGTATACTTGAAAATGAGCAGCTCCGTGTAACAATCAGCGATTACGGTGCAGAATTATCTGGAATCTTTGACAAGAAAAATGAAAGGGAAGTGCTTTGGAATGCAGATCCTGCATACTGGAAACGCCATGCACCGGTACTGTTCCCGAATGTAGGAAGGCTGTATCAGGATCATTGCCTGATAGATGGAAAGACCTATACATCCGGTCAGCATGGGTTTGCACGTGACATGGAGTTTACCTGTACGGAAGAGAGTGAAACTTCTGTTACGCATTTACTGGAAGCAACGGATGAGACCAAAAAGGCATGGCCATATGAGTTCCGGTTATATATCACACATACACTGAATGGACGAGATCTGACAGTATCATGGAAAGTAGTAAATAAAGATCAGGAGACTATGTACTTTACAATCGGAGCCCACCCGGCATTTAATGTTCCGGCTCTCCCGGATACTGTACAGAGCCAGTATCACCTTACGTTCAGCGGTCAGAAAGAACTTACTTACTGTCTGCTAAATCCGGAGTTCGGAACTGCTGTTCCAGATCAGACGCATACTCTGGAACTGGAGGATGGTACTTGTCTGATTGATGCGCATATGTTTGATGAGGGAGCATTGATCTTTGATGATGGACAGATTACAAAAGCAGGTATTACACTGCCGGACGGTACACCATATGTGGAAATTTCCTGTGATGGATTCCCGAACTTTGGAATCTGGTCAGCGATCGGGGCACCGTTTGTCTGCCTGGAACCATGGATGGGACGTTGTGACAATACCGGATATGACAAAGAATTGTCTCAGAAACCGAATATCAATACATTGAAACCAGAAGAAATATTTGAAAAATCTTATGTGATTTCGATGAAGTAACTTCTACATAAAAATATTTACATAAAAAGAACCGGAGGGAAGTCCACAACAGGACCGCCTTCCGGTTTGCATTTTATGTAGGATTACTTTGTTTCGTCAATTTTCAGACGACCTTTTAAAGCAACACAGCATGCAAGGTCTCCGATAACATTGACACAGGTTGCCCCCATATCACACAGAGTGTTGATGCTGATATAGACACCCATAACTCCGGCAGGAAGTCCGGCCATAGTTGCAAGGGCAGCGAAAGATGCGATCGCACCGCCTGGAACACCTGGAGTTCCAACGGAAAGGAGTACGTTTGCCAGAAGTACAATGACCATCATGGAAACGCTGACATTGATGCCACAGGCATTGGCAAAGAACATGATCATGAAGGACATCAGGATGGATACAGCATCCATGTTTACCGTTGCACCAAGAGGAATGGCAATGCTGGTGATCTTGTTGGAAACACCCATTCCTTCTTCCATGCACTGTTTACTGATCGGGATAGTAGCAGAACTGGAACATGTTCCGAATGCGTTCAGTGCAGCAGGCATGATTGTTTTGAAGAATTTGATCGGGCTTTCTTTACCGATCACTTTAACAGCGAGTCCATATACCACAAATGCAAAGATAAAGAATGCCAGGTACAGGATGATCAGCTGTGTAGCCAGTGAAATGATGGTTTCGGTACCGTTTGCCTCTACAACCGGGACGATGGTACAGAAAACACCGATTGGTGTGAAATACATGATCGTGCTGATAATCTTCAGACATACTTCATTGAGTGAATCGATTACATTCAGAAGCGGCTTGCCTTTTTCGCCAACTGCAATCAGAGTAAATCCGATGATGACAGCAAATACAAGAACCTGGAGCATATTACCCTGCGCAAAAGCAGATACCGGGTTGGATGGAATCAGGTTTTTAATGGTGTCCAGGATATTGCTCATATCAGTTGCTGCAATATCAGAAGTCGCCATCTCAAAGGAAACTCCTCTGCCCAGGTGGATAAGACGCGGGATGATCAGGCCGGCAAGACTGGCAAGTGCAGTTGTGCACAGGAAAAATACCATGGAAGCACCGGTGATCTTACCGGTCGTCTTAATGCTTCCGATGCTGCAGATTCCCATAACAACGGAGCAGAATACAAGTGGAAAGATCATCATGTTCAGGGCATTCATGTAGATGCCGCCAAGAAGACTGGTGACTGTCAGGACCGGTGCAAAACGGTCTGCAAGAAACAGTCCGGTCAGGATACCGAGAAGCAGGCCGATGAAAATCGCGCCGGTGATATGCTTCTGATACCAGGCATAAAACTTTTTCATTTCATTTCCTCCTCAAAAAATGGTATGTTTGGCGAAAAATCCTCTTAAACATACAGAATATGACGAAAATTATAGCATGTACAGAAGTGGGGTGTCAAGGAAACCTATAATATAGAAAGGATTTTTCGGAAACCGAAAGAAAAATTTGCAAAAAGAATAACGGGATTTACTGGAACATTTGGAAAAATTTATTTTATTTCAGAAAGAAATATGCTATAGTTAGAGATAGTTTGCAGCGGTGATGTATGGGACTGTTGCAAGAGGGATACGCTAGATAAAGACGACTGGGGGAATGTACAGTGGGGCAGACTGTATTACATAAGAACGAACTGGAATACTTTTTTGTAGAGGAATCCTATGGAGGGAATCAGGACCTGTTTCCGGATGTAACTATGCGGGATGGAGGATGTGGGGCGATAGCAGCTTGCGAAAGCTGTATTTATTTTGCCAGAACGAATGAGATGAAAAAACTCTACCCGCATTCGACGAAGGAAATCAGCTGGAAAGAATATCATGATTTTGCATATGTGATGAAACACTATCTCTGTCCGAGACCAAATGGAATCGATACACTGGAATTGTTTATGGAGGGATTTGGCGAATACCTGGCAGATGTGCATGATGATAAACTGAAGATGGAAGCTTTTCATGGGACACATACATATGAAGAAGCCGTTGACGCTGTGCACAGACAGATTGACAGTGCCTGTCTGATCCCTTATCTGATGCTGAAACATAAGAATGAGAAAGGATCTCTGGAAGATTATATCTGGCATTGGTTCATACTTGCAGGTTATGAAGAGAAAGAGGATGATTTTCTGGTAAAAGCAATTTCTTACGGCGAACACAAATGGTTTTCGCTGAAAGAAATGTGGGATACCGGATATGACAAAAAGGGCGGAATGATTTTGTATCATATGTAGAAACAAGTGGGAGGATGTGAACAGCATGCTCCCTTACTTTTAGGAGGTGCCAGATTGGAAACCAGAGAAATACTGACAAGATTTAAAAACGGAGAACTCTCAATGGAGCAAGCGGAACATTATTTCCGCAAAGAACCGTTTGAGGAGATGGAATACGCAAAGCTGGATTCACACAGAGAGATTCGTTCAGGATTTCCGGAAGTGATTTTCTGCAGTGGCAAGGCAGATCAGCATTTTGTGCATATTTTTAAGAAGCTTTATGAAGATAATGGAGAAGTCTTTGGAACGAGAGCATCCAGACATCAGTATGAACTTGTAAAAGATATTCTTCCGGATGTGGAATATGACGAATTGTCACATATTATCAAGATTGAAAAGAAAGAAAAAGAACATATTGGAAAGATTGCAATCTGTACGGCCGGTACGGCAGACATTGCGGTGGCCGAGGAAGCAGCACAGACAGCTGAATATTTTGGCTCCCATGTAGACAGAGTGTTTGATGTTGGGGTGAGTGGCATTCACAGACTGTTTTCCAGACTGGAAGTTATTCAGGATGCGAATTGTGTGGTTGCAGTAGCAGGCATGGAAGGCGCACTGGCAAGTGTGCTGGGCGGTCTTGTGGACAAGCCAGTCATTGCAGTACCGACTTCTGTTGGGTATGGAGCAAGCATGAATGGATTGTCGGCATTGTTGACGATGATTAATTCCTGTGCAAATGGCATTGCGGTAGTAAATATTGACAATGGATATGGGGCAGGTTATATGGCAACGCAGATCAACCGTCTGGCATGCAGAGATTACAATACAAAAGAAACATCGGAAATAGATTGAGACAGGTGGTTATATGGGTAAGACATTATATTTGGAGTGTTATTCTGGAATCAGCGGGGATATGACAGCAGCGGCACTTCTGGATCTGGGGGCAGATCAGAAAGTGCTGCAGAAAACCCTGGAGAGCCTTCCGATTGCCGGATTTCGTACAGAAATCACCAGGGTCAAAAAATCCGGGCTGGATGCCTGTGATTTTTCTGTGATTCTGGATCATGACAATCACGACCATGATATGACATATCTGCATGGATATGAAGAGAAGCATATGCATGACATGGTACATCATCATGAATATGAACATGTACATGAGCAGCACGCTCATAAGCATGAACGGCAGCACGAACATGCTCATTCTCATCGTGGAATCAGAGAAATTACAGAAATCATCCAGAATTCGGAGATGACAGAGAGAGCAAAAAAAATGGCATTGCATGTGTTCGACATACTGGCACAGGCAGAAGCCAAAGCACATGGTGTTCCGGTTGAAGAAGTACATTTTCATGAGGTTGGAGCAGTAGATTCTATTGTAGACATTGCAGCAATTGCAATCTGTATGGATAACCTGGATATTACAGAAATGATCGTACCGGTTTTATATGAAGGAACCGGCTTTATTCGTTGCCAGCATGGGCAGATCCCGGTACCGGTACCGGCAGTGATGCATATCGCAGAAGCGCATGATCTGAAACTGAAGATTACGGACATACAGGGAGAGCTGGTTACACCGACAGGAGCTGCGGTTGTGGCAGCATTCCGTACCTCTGACAGACTTCCGGAAGATTTTACGGTGCTCAGATCGGGACTCGGAGCTGGGAAGCGGCAGTATTGCTGTCCTGGTATCCTGCGTGCCATGCTCATTCGATCAGGAGCAGAAGAAAAAGATATGATCTGGAAACTGGAAACAGACATGGATGACTGCACCGGCGAAACAATGGGATATGTTATGAAGCTCCTTATGGCAAATGGAGCCAGGGAGGCACATTATACTCCAATCTATACAAAGAAAAATCGTCCGGCTTATACATTAACAGTACTCTGCAAAGAAGAAGAAAGAAAGAAACTGGAGAATCTGATCTTTGCCGAGACAACAACGATCGGGATTCGCAGGACCAGGATGGAACGCACGATCCTCAAAAGGGAGATCGTGAAATTCGGAACACCGCTTGGAGATGCGGTGGCAAAGCTCTGTACTTTGCCGGATGGACAGATAAGATGCTATCCCGAACATGACAGTGCATCCGAACTTGCACAAAAAAATCAGATCAGTTTCAGGGAAGCGTATGACAGGATCAGGAGTTATTGGACAACAGAGAGGTGAGACAGAAAATGAAAACAGGGCTTGTTTTGGAAGGTGGCGCGATGCGCGGAATCTACACAGCCGGAGTACTGGATGTGTTTTTGGAACAGGGGATAAAGTTTGATGGCGTGATCGGTGTTTCGGCGGGCGCGCTGCACGGCTGTTCTTTTGTATCAGGGCAAAAAGGAAGAAGTCTCAGGTATTTTAAAAAATATCGAAATGATAAACATTTTATGAGTTGGTGGAGTTTTCTGCATACGGGTGAAGTCGTAGGAAAACAGTTTTGCTATCATGATATTCCGGAGCGTTTGGATCCGTTTGATTATGAAGCGTTTGTCAGATCAGATACTGCATTTTATGCAACCTGTACTAATGTTGAGACGGGAAAGGCAGAATATATCAAAATTACAGATATGCTGAGTCAGATCGATGCAATGAGAGCTTCGGCATCTATGCCATATGTATCCAGAATCGTGGAGTATGATGGAATGAAACTGTTAGATGGCGGATGTGCGGACAGTATTCCTGTTGAAGCGTTCCGAAAGATGGGATATGACCGCATCGTGGTCGTGCTGACGAGAGAAGCAGGATTTGTCAAGAAACCGGAAAATATCAGGATGGCAGAGATTCGCTATCATAAATATCCGGAGTTTGTGCATACACTGCAAAACAGGCACAAGGTTTACAATCACAGCCTGGAAGTACTGAAAGAAATGGAAAAAACAGGCGAGGCATTTGTGATTCAGCCGGACAAAAAAATGGATATCAGTCGTATGGAAACAGATCTGAATGTTATTCAACAGGCGTACGATCTGGGAAGCAGAGATGCGCGTATCCGTATGAGAGCACTGAAGGAATGGATGCCGCAGGGAAATCTGTAATTTCAGGTTGCATATCAGCGTCAGATTCTGTATAATCAGATACATAAAATAAAAGCGAACCAAAAAGTACAAGGGCGTACAGCACGCATAAATGTGTGATGTATGTCCTTGTGTTTTTTTGTTTCCAAAATAACAGGGGAGGATTGGATATGGATGGAATTGTAAACCTGATCAATCAGATCGATGCATGGGTATGGGGGTGGTGGATGATCTTGCTGCTCCTTGGAACACACATTTTTATGACAATACGTACTGGTGTGATCCAGAGAAAGATTGGAACTGCGATCAGACTGTCTGTTACGAAAGATCCTGATGGAGAGGGGGAAGTCAGTCAGTTTGGTGCGCTGACCACTGCGCTCGCATCTACGATTGGAACTGGAAATATCATTGGTGTCGGAACCGCCATTGCACTTGGCGGACCGGGAGCAGTGCTCTGGTGCTGGCTGACAGGTGTCTTTGGTATTGCGACAAAATACAGTGAATCACTGATCGCAGTCAAATATCGTGTCAAAACAAAAGACGGGCGTATGCAGGGCGGTGCGATGTATGCTCTTGAGCGTGGACTTCATATGAGATGGCTTGGTCTGATCTTTGCCGTTTTTGGAGGATTTGCATCGTTTGGAATCGGCTGTGCCACACAGGTCAATGCAATTGCAACGGTATGTGAAGAAAATCTGCATATCCCACCGGCAGCAGTAGGAATCGTGGTGGCTGTACTGACTGCGTTGGTTATCTTTGGCGGGATCAAGGCAATTGCCAACGTCTGTGAAAAACTGGTTCCTTTTATGGCAGCTTTTTATGTTATCGGATGTTTTGTCATTCTTTGTATCAATTATGACTTTATCATCCCTGCAGTCGTTACGATCTGTAAAATGGCATTCACTCCTGGAGCAGCGGCAGGCGGACTGGTAGGGAGAGGAATCATGATGGCGATGCAGTATGGAATCGCGAGAGGTCTGTTTTCTAATGAATCTGGTATGGGTTCTGCTCCGATTGCTGCAGCAGCGGCACAGACGAGAAATCCGGTACGCCAGGCCCTGGTATCCAGTACCGGTACGTTCTGGGATACGGTTGTTGTATGTCTTATGACAGGTCTGGTCCTGGTTACAAGTATTATGAAAAATCCGGCGATTGATATGGGAGAGATCACGAATGGTGGTGTACTGACTACACTGGCATTTCAGCAGATTCCTGTGATCGGTCCGGTGATACTGGTTGTGGGAATTGTTTCATTTGCGTATTCAACTGTACTTGGCTGGGCATATTACGGAGAACGCTGTGTGGAATATTTTGCAGGCAAAAAAGGGCTTATTCCGTATCGGACGCTGTACATAGCGGTAGCTGTGATCGCACCGGTTGTATCTTTAAATCTGGTATGGACGATCGCGGATATTCTGAATGCACTGATGGCACTGCCAAACCTGATCGCGGTTTTAATGTTGTCCAATGTGATCGTTGCGGAGACAAAAAAATACATAAATAATCTGGATGCAAAAGATGATACTGAGATTGAAATCATTGACCGCTGAAGGAAGAAGCGATACAATATCAGAAAACGAAGACAGTCTGCATTTATGCAGGCTGTTTTTATGAGGAAGAGCAGGAGAGGTTTATGGCAGAAGAACATGAAATGAAAGTAATTGCAAGGATCCACAATGATTTTCCAACAAAATTTGGGATTCCACATCAGAGCAATCGCTTGGATGCATTGAAAGCAACGATCGTTTTTGAACCGGAATATCGTGTGCCAGAGGCATTTCGCGGATTGGAAGAATACAGTTATATCTGGCTGATATGGCAGTTTTCAGAGGCTGTGAGAGAAAACTGGTCACCGACAGTACGCCCGCCGAGGCTTGGTGGAAATACGAGGATGGGGGTGTTTGCAACGCGTTCTCCGTTTCGGCCGAACAGCATTGGATTGTCTTCTGTGCGTCTGGAAAAAATAGAGTTCCATCAGGAACTTGGGCCGGTATTGCATATAGCAGGAGCAGATCTGATGAATGGAACACCGATTTATGATATCAAGCCGTATCTTCCATACGCAGACAGCCACCCGGAGGCAAAAGGTGGATTTACCGATCATATCAGAGATTATCGTTTAAATGTGGAGTTCCCGGAAAAGCTTATACAAAAAGTACCGGAGGCACAGAGAGAAGCGCTTCTCGAGGTACTGGCAAATGATCCTCGTCCACGATATCAGAATAAACCGGAGAAGATTTATGGACTGGCTTATGGTGACAGAGACATCCATTTTCGGGTGAGGGGAGAGACGCTTACAGTTTGCGATATAACAGAATTAAAAAAATCCTTTGACAAACAAAACAATATGTGATAGTATTTTATACACAGTTAGTATAAGCTAACAAAGGAACATTAAGCGGATCTTAAGTCCGCTTTACTTTTAAAACATGAGTTAGATGAGAATAACAAAAGGAGAGGTGATGCTATGAGTATCGTAATTGTAGGCGGTAATGAACGTATGGTATGTCAGTATGAGGATATCTGTAAAGGATATGGATGTAAGGCAAAAGTATTTGCAAAAGAAAAAGGAGCCATGAAAAAGAAAATCGGGGCACCGGATCTCATGATTCTGTTTACAAGCACGGTTTCTCACAAAATGGTCAATTGTGCCGTAGAAGAAGCTAAGAAAAAATCTATTCCGGTCTGCAGATGCCATACAAGCAGCGCGTCTGCTCTTGAAAATATTCTTCGTGAATATTGTGCATAAAAATTAGTTTTTTATAAAGAAATACTTGCAAATCCCGCTGTTTTTCAATACAATAAAAGACAGATTTTCTGACTGAAAAGAAAAGGCTGCTGTAAGCACTGACAAACAATGTGAGCATCAGCAAGAAAACAGAAGGGTGAGAAGTGTTATTATGAAAAAGGTTGTAAAATTTGGAGGAAGCTCTCTGGCCAATGCGGAACAGTTTCAGAAGGTTGGAGATATTATCAGAAGCGAGGAGAGCAGACGTTATGTGGTACCGTCCGCACCTGGCAAAAGATTTTCCGCAGACACAAAAGTAACAGATCTTTTATATGCGTGCTATGACAAAGCGGAAGCAGGCGAAGATTTCAGTGATATTCTGACAGAGATCAAAAGCCGTTTTTATGAAATTATCAAAGGTCTGAATCTGGATCTTTCCCTGGAAGAAGAATTCAAACAGATCGAGACAGATTTTAAAGCACATGCAGGAAATGAATATGCGGCTTCCCGAGGAGAATTTCTCAATGGTAAAGTAATGGCTGCATATCTGGGATATGAGTTTATTGACTCTGCAACAGTCATCCGCTTTGACAAAAACGGAAATTTTGACGCCGACAAGACAGACAAGCTTCTCAGCAAACGACTTCAGAAATGTGAAAGAGCCGTTATTCCGGGATTTTATGGTGGAATGGAAGACGGGACTGTTAAAACATTTTCCAGGGGTGGATCAGATGTCACCGGTTCACTGGTAGCAAAAGCAATCCATGCAGATATTTATGAAAACTGGACAGACGTTTCCGGTTTCCTTGTAACGGATCCGAGAATTGTTGAAAATCCGGCAGTGATCGAGACAATCACATACAGAGAACTTCGTGAGCTTTCTTACATGGGAGCGACTGTCCTTCACGAAGATGCAATCTTCCCGGTTCGCAAGGAAGGTATCCCGATCAATATCCGTAATACAAATCGTCCGGATGATAAGGGAACATTTATCGTGGAAAGCACCTGCCGCAAACCAAAATACGTGATTACAGGTATTGCGGGCAAAAAAGGTTTCTGCTCCATCAATATTGAGAAATCCATGATGAACAGCGAAATCGGATTCGGAAGAAAGATTCTTCAGGTATTTGAAGATCAGGGAATCAGTTTTGAGCATGTTCCTTCCGGAATCGATACAATGACGGTTTATGTACATCAGGATGAATTCGAAGAAAAGGAACAGCAGGTAATTGCGGGCATTCATCGTGCAGTTCAGCCGGATTTTGTAGAAATGGAATCTGATCTGGCACTGATCGCAGTCGTAGGACGTGGGATGAAGTCTCAGAGAGGTACCGCAGGTCGTGTATTTGCAGCACTGGCACATGCGCATGTCAATGTTAAGATGATCGATCAGGGTTCCAGTGAGCTGAACATCATCATTGGTGTGGAAAACAGGGATTTTGAGACCGCAGTAAAAGCAATTTATGATATTTTTGTCCTGACTCAGGTATAAATAAAGAGGAGATTTGGAAGATCCGGCCCGATGCCGGATCTTTTTCTCTTTAAAACTATGTTCAAATATGATAGAATTCCACTAGAAAAAATCACAAAAAATTTTTATCTGAGAATATAAAATTATATAATTTATCGAAAAATATGAATAAAATTTTAAGTCTGTTGACAAATCCTCCTCAGAGTGACAAAATACGCCTAAAGTCTGATGCAGGAGGATGAAGCATATGGTTGAAAGACATATTAGATTAAATGCGACTGAAGATGTAAAAGAATTTGTAAACGAAGCTACCAAATGCGATTTTGACATTGACATTTCCTATAATAGAATTATTATTGATGCCAAATCCCTTTTAGGTATTCTGAGCATGGATCTTACCAGAGAACTGACGGTAAGATGCTATGGAGAGAGCCAGAGATTTAACGAAGTAATGGCAAAATTTGCTGTAGCATAAAGCGTATACGGCAGACAGGGCGCATATTCCGGAAGCGGGTATGCGCTTTTTTTGAAGTCTGAAACAGGCAGGCGTCCCTAGGAAGGCAGGAAAAGAACAGTATGGAAAAACCGATCGTCCGTATTTCGGTCAGAAATCTGGTGGAATTTATATTAAGAAGCGGTGATCTGAAAAGCAGTGGCGGCGCAGCAGACAAAGAGGCTATGCTGAAGGGAAGCCGTCTCCACAGGAAGATTCAGAAACAGATGGGGAGCCATTATCAGCCGGAGGTTTCTTTAAAAAAAGATACGGAATATGCAGAACTGATCCTTCGTGTGGAGGGACGTGCGGATGGCATCTTTACACAGGAAGAAAAAGTCTGTATTGATGAGATCAAAGGAATATATAAGAATCTGGAACTGCTTGAAGAACCGGTTTTGGTGCATCGGGCGCAGGCACTCTGCTATGCGTGGATCTATTTAGATGAACATGATCTGCAGGAAATTGATGTGCAGATGACGTATGCACATCTGGAAACAGAAATGATCAAACGTTTTCGCGAAACACTGACCAGACAGGAACTGGAGGAATGGTACAGAGAACTCACAGATGCCTATTACAAATGGCTGTCCTATCAGATTGAATGGAGAAGGAAAAGAAACCAGTCTATGCAGAATCTGGAGTTTCCATTTGATTATCGGAAAGGACAGAAAGAAATGGTTGCCGGCATTTATCATGCGATATCCAGGCAGGAGCAGATTTTCATTCAGGCGCCGACAGGTGTCGGAAAAACGATGTCGGCGGTATTTCCGGCGGTACGTTCGATTGGAGAGGGAAAAGCGGAAACTTTGTTTTATCTGACTGCCAGAACGATTACGAGAACGGTTGCACAGGATGCATTTGAGATTCTGAGAGAGAAAGGCCTGCTTTTTAAAGTAGTTACGATTACGGCAAAAGAAAAACTGTGTTTTTGTGAGAAACCGGAATGTGATCCGGAAAAATGTCTTTATGCAAAGGGGCATTATGACCGGGTCAATGCGGCGGTCTATGAACTCTGGACAACAGAACAGTGTTTTGATCGTGAAACGATTCTGCATCATGCGGAAAAATGGCAGGTATGTCCGTTCGAAATGAGTCTGGATCTGGCGGTCTGGATGGATGGTGTGATCTGTGATTACAATTATGTATTTGATCCAAATGTTTATCTGAAACGATTTTTTGGAGAAAATATATCAGGTAGCTATCTTTTTCTGATTGATGAGGCACATAATCTGGTTGACAGAGGACGGGAAATGTACAGTGCTTCGCTCTGTCTGGAGGAGATGATACAGACCCGTGATTTCCTGAAACCTTATAGTCAGAAAATGTGGAAGAAGCTGGGAAAAGTGATACGTCAGTTAGAAGAACTGAGGAAAAACTGTGTTTCCTGGCAGGTTCAGGAAAATGCCGGAGTTCTGCCGGTCAGTCTTCTGAGTGTTCAGGGAGAACTGGATCAGCTGATGGAGGAGCCACCGTCACAGGAGGTTGTGGATGGAATCCTTGATTTCTACTTTGCAGTGCGTGATTTCCTGAATATAGCAGAGCTTGTAGATGAAAACTATGTGGTGTATACGGCATTTGGAGAAGACGGAAGATTTTATATAAAACTGTTCTGTGTCAATCCGGCAGCAAATCTGCAGAGATGTCTGGATAAAGGTGTCACCACAGTGTTTTTTTCTGCGACACTTCTTCCAATGCAGTACTATCGTAAGATGCTGAGTACCCGAACAGAAAACTTTGGCATCTATGTAGAATCCCCGTTTGAACAAAAAAAGCGTTGTCTTCTGATATGCCGGGATGTGAGCAGCCGTTACACAAGGCGGAATTATGAAGAGTACCACAGAATTGCAGAATATATTGCGAGAATGAGCTGGCAGAAAAAAGGAAATTACATGGTCTTTTTTCCATCGTATAAACTTCTGGAAGATGTATATCAGGTTTATCAGGAAGAATATGCAGCAGGATGGGTACATTGTATCAGTCAGCATGCTTCCATGACAGAGAAAGAACGCGAAGAGTTTCTGGAAGAATTTAAAGAAGAACGCGGGGAAACACTGGTTGGTTTCTGTGTGATGGGGGGGATTTTTTCGGAAGGAATCGATCTGATCGGAAATCGTCTGATCGGAGTTGCAGTGGTTGGAACAGGGCTTCCACAGGTCAGTTGCGAAAGGGAGATATTGAAAGAGTATTACGACCAAAAAGGAGAACAGGGTTTTGATTATGCATATCGCTATCCGGGAATGAACAAAGTCCTGCAGGCGGCAGGGAGAGTGATCAGAACCAGAGAAGATATCGGAACGATCCTTCTGATGGATGACCGGTTTGCGAACAGAGAGTATCGAAGTCTGTTTCCAAGAGAATGGAACGATGCCCGCATATGTTTACTGAAGGATCTGGAAATGCAGTTGAAAGACTTCTGGGGACAGTTCGGAAAATAACAAAATAAGTCAGCTTGACATACAAAAAATATCCTGTATACTATGGACAAAAAAGCAGGAATATACAGAAAGAGGAGAAACATATGGCAACTGGAAACCGTTTGAAAAAATGGAAGATCTGGGCAATAGGAGTAACAGCTGTACTGGCGGGATCAGCGGTTCCTGTGCCGGCGGCATCCAGCAGTCTGCTGTCAGTCACAGAAGAAGCACAGATTCGTCCGATCAGTGACGGATCAGACAAATATCTTTTAAAAAGCGATGGATTTTACTGCCTAAAAGAAGATGGGAGCAGGGATAACGCGGCAGCAGTACATTATTTTGATCATATGGAAATAGACGGAACAGTACTGGACGGATTTTATTATCATGACGAAAACGGATGTTTTCAGGCAGACAGTTCGCATATGGTGAAGATCAATAAACTGAGCTGTACAAAAATATCCGGAGACAGTGAGGAAGTGACTGAGTTTGATGGGTATTATATGGTCAACAATCTGGGGAAGCTCAGTGCTGCGCCGCAGGTACACTACATCAGTAATTATACGGCAGACGGAGCCACCTACGATGGATATTATTATTTTGATGAAAATGGCAGAATGGTCACAGAGCCGGGGATTCATGAGCTGGAAATGACTTCAAATGGTCAGATGTTTTCCGGTACGTACTATTTTGGCGGTACAAATGGAGTACTGGTGCAGGAAGCTGGTGTGACGGAGGATGGTTTTCCGGTGGATGAGACGGGTAAAGTAGGTGACCTGGAAGACCTTGGGATGGATACACTGGAACCACAGCTTGAGACGATGCTTTCCGGATATGAGGGCGAGTGGAGCGTGTATGTGAAAGATCTGGAGACAGAGGAGGAAATCGTTCTGAATGATGAGCCTTTGTATTCAGCAAGTCTTATTAAAGCTTTTGTTATGGCAAAAACATATGAAGATATGGATAAGGTTCTGGAACATGAGGCTGCACAGCTCAAGACAGCGGCAGATGATGCAAAGGTGAAAGAGAAAGTGGATACTCTGCTGTGGAATATGATCACAGTCAGTGACAATGAATCCTGTAACGAACTGGGCAGATTGCAGTCGGATAGCCATGATTTTCAGGATGGTGCGGAGCAGGTAAATAAATATCTGCAGAAAGAAGGATATACCAGAACCAGTTATCAGAGTACTCTGCATCCGTCTGCGTCAAAACTTGTAACACTTGGAGGACACAATCAGACGACAGTTACAGATTGTGGGAAACTGCTTGAACGGATCTACAGAGGGGAATGCGTCAGCAGGGAAGCATCAGAAGAAATGCTGAATCTTCTTATGAATCAGGAAAACACGACGAAGATTCCGGAAGGAGTCGGAGAAAATATTACGATTGCCAATAAGACGGGAGAAACAGATGAAGACCAACATGATATTGCAATCGTTTACGGTCCAAAGACGACATATATTTTATGCGTCATGTCAGAGAACGGAACAGACGCTGTTGAGAATATACGCAGGATTTCCAGAGTGGTTTATAATTATCTGAACCTGTAGGGGGAGATCTGATGGCTTTCGTTGATTTTTGAAAGGAAATCATGTATAATAACAGATTGTAATAAAATAGGTTTTTTGTCTGCTGTCACGACAGTGCTGAATGACGGCGGATGATATTAAATTCAGGAGGAGAGAAATAAATGCGAGTCGATGCAGATGACTTTGCCCGACCTTGCGGGGACGGGAATATGCACCATACAGAGGTAAAGGAAGTATTGATTGAACCGGGAGCGGTAAATATGCTCGAAGAGGCCATGTCAGAGGGCTTTCTGAAAGAATATATCTCACCGCTTCTGATCTGTGATACAAACACATGCAAAGCGACAGAAGAACTTATGGAAGATATTTTTGACCGATGTCAGGTTCTGGTTCTGGATGCAGAAGAACTTCAGGCAGACCAGCATGCGGTAGAAATCGTGGAGAATTATATGGATGAGGATATTGACCTGATCCTGGCAGTTGGTTCCGGCACGATTCATGATATCAGCAGATATGTGGCTTTTCAGTATAAGCTTCCTTTTATTTCCGTCCCCACAGCAGCCAGTACAGACGGATTTGTATCAGAAGCAGCGAATATGGTATGGAACGGACAGGAGAAACGGATTCCTGCAGAGCCGCCGGTCGCGATCTATGCAGATACGGACATTTTTGCAAATGCGCCGGCAGCGCTTAATATTGCCGGTATGGCATGTCTGAACGGAAGCGATTTGCAGCCGTCAGATATCCAGAGAGCAGAGCAGCTGATTGAACAGGGTGATGCAGAAACATGTGAGAAACTGATGTATGCACTCATAAAATGCGGTATCGCCAGTCAGGCGGAACAGAGATAAGGAGACGGAATATGAGAGTTGGAATGGGATATGATGTACATAAGCTGACCGAGGGAAGAAAACTGATTCTTGGTGGAGTTGATATTCCGTGGGAAAAAGGTCTTCTGGGACACTCTGATGCAGATGTGCTGATTCATGCAGTTATGGATGCACTGCTTGGTGCTGCGGCACTTGGAGACATCGGCAAACATTTTCCGGATACAGATCCGGCATATAAAGGAATTTCCAGTATTAAGCTGCTGGTGCATGTGGCAGGACTTCTTCGGGAACATGGCTATGAAATTGGAAATATTGATGCGACAGTGATCGCGCAGAAACCGAAGATGGCACCGCACATCCCACAGATGCGTAAAAATATGGCAGATGCTCTTGGGATCCCGGAATCAAAGATCAATGTCAAGGTAACTACAGAAGAAGGACTTGGATTTACCGGAAGCGGAGAGGGAATCTCTTCTCAGGCAATCTGTCTGCTGACAGAGATCCAGGGCTGATTCTGTTACAAAATAATATCGGAGGAAAGAGACATGAAACTTTTTAATACAATGTCACGAAGAAAAGAAGAATTTGTACCGCTGGAAGAGGGCAAGGTACGCATGTATGTATGCGGACCGACTGTATACAACCTGATCCATATCGGAAATGCAAGACCGATGATCATTTTTGATACTGTACGCCGTTATCTGGAGTACAAAGGATACGAAGTAAACTATGTATCCAACTTCACAGACGTAGATGACAAGATCATCAAGAAAGCAATCGAGGAAGGCGTGAGCGCAGAGGAAGTTTCCCAGCGTTATATCGCAGAGTGCAAGAAGGATATGGCAGGCATGAACGTAAAACCGGCTACCACACATCCGCTTGCAACACAGGAGATCGACGGAATGATCAATATGATCCAGACACTGATCGACAAAGGTTATGCATATCCGGTTGCTGATGGAACTGTATACTTCCGTGTAAAGAAATTCAAGGAATACGGTAAGCTTTCTCATAAGAACCTCGATGATCTGCAGTCAGGATTCCGTTCCCTGCAGGTATCCGGTGAGGATCAGAAGGAAGATCCGCTGGATTTCGTACTCTGGAAACCGAAGAAAGAAGGAGAGCCATACTGGATATCTCCATGGTGTGACGGAAGACCGGGCTGGCATATTGAGTGCTCCGTTATGTCCAAGAAATACCTTGGAGAGGAGATCGATATCCATGCCGGCGGCGAGGACCTTGTGTTCCCTCACCATGAGAATGAGATCGCACAGAGTGAATGCTGCAATGGAGTTCCTTTTGCAAAATACTGGATGCACAATGCATTCCTGAACATCGACAACCGCAAGATGTCCAAGTCTCTTGGAAACTTCCGTACTGTCCGTGAGATCAGTGAACAGTATGATCTGCAGGTGCTTCGTTTCTTCATGCTGAACGCACATTACAGAAGCCCGCTCAACTTCAGCGCGGATCTGATGGAATCCTCCAAGAACGCACTTGAGAGAATCACAGAGGCAGCAGCAAGACTTCGCGACCGCAAGGCAGCAGCGGCTGTACAGGAAGCAACAGAAGATGAGAAGAAACTGATGCAGGAAGAAGCTGCATTTGTGACCAAGTTCGAGGAAGCTATGGATGATGATTTCAACACAGCTGATGCACTGGCAGCAATCTTTGAACTTGTCAAATTTGCCAACACAAATGTACAGGAAGGAAGCTCAGCAGAATTTGCAGCACACACCCTGGAAGTTATGACAAAACTCTGCGATGTTCTCGGACTGATCCTTGAGAAGAAGGAAGAAATCCTTGACGAAGAGATCGAAAACCTGATCGCAGAACGTCAGGCGGCAAGAAAGGCAAAAGATTTCGCAAGAGCAGATGAGATCCGTGGACTGCTTCTTGAAAAAGGCATCGAACTGAAAGATACTCGTGAGGGCGTAAAATGGAAACGAATTTGATGCAGCTTGATGAGCTGTTTCATCTTGAAAACCAGGATCTGCGGAGTTATTCTCCGCTGACTCTGGCGTATATCGGAGATGGAATCTATGAGCTGATCATCCGTACAGTCCTTGTCAGGAAGGGCAACTGTCCGGTCAACCAGCTTCACAAAAAAGCAAGCAGTCTGGTAAAGGCAGCTTCTCAGTCAGCCATCATGGAAGTGATCGAGGAGAAACTGACCGAGGAAGAACATAATATCTACCGCAGAGGCCGCAACGCACATTCACCGACTATGGCAAAGCATGCGACGATGGCAGATTACAGGCGGGCGACAGGATTTGAGGCTCTGATGGGATATTTATATTTAAAAGGAGATTACCAGAGGATGCTTGAACTCGTCCGTATGGGAATCGGAGAGGACAGATTATGAGTGAACAGATAGAAGGCCGCAATGCGGTGCTGGAGGCTTTTCGCTCCGGCAAGTGCGTGGACAAGCTCTTTATTCTGGATGGCTGCCAGGACGGCCCGGTACGTACAATTGCAAGAGAGGCACGCAAAAAAGACACGATCATCAATTATGTATCCAAAGAAAGACTGGACCAGCTCAGCGAGACACATGCACATCAGGGCGTGATCGCGCAGGTTGCGGCTTATGAATACAGCACCGTAGAAGACATTCTCGCAAAGGCAGAGGAGAAAGGCGAGCCGCCGTTTCTGATTCTTCTGGATAATGTAGAGGATCCTCATAATCTTGGTGCGATCATCCGTACAGCGAACCTGGCAGGTGCACATGGTGTTATCATTCCGAAGCGCAGGGCTGTCGGGCTGACATCTACGGTGGCAAAGACTTCTGCGGGTGCAATTAATTATACACCGGTAGCAAAAGTGACAAATCTTGTGAGGACGATCGAGGAACTGAAAGAAAAGGGAATCTGGTTTGTCTGTGCTGATATGGGCGGAGAGAATATGTATGATTTGGATCTGACAGGACCAATGGGCCTGGTGATCGGAAATGAAGGCGAAGGCGTCAGCCGTCTGGTAAAAGAAGCATGTGACTTTACAGCTTCCATACCGATGAAAGGTGATATTGATTCACTGAATGCTTCTGTGGCAGCAGGTGTACTTGCCTATGAGATTGTAAGACAGAGACTGGTGAAAAGCTCTAAATAAAGGGGAAACAAAATGAGCCGTTACGATCAGTACAGCGACGAAGAATTGATTTTCAGACTGCGACAGGGAGAAACGGATATTTCCGATTATCTGATGGAAAAATATAAAGAATTTGTCCGTAAAAAGGCAAGAGCGATGTTTCTGATCGGAGGCGAGACGGATGATCTGATACAGGAAGGCATGATCGGTCTTTTTAAGGCGATTCAGAATTATCAGACAGATAAGGATGCTGCATTCCGAACATTTGCAGGACTTTGTATTGACCGCCAGCTATACAGTGCGGTTCAGAATTCCAACAGACAGAAACATCAGCCATTGAATACTTATGTTTCACTGAGCGAAGAAAATGAGTCGGATCATCTGGAAGGTTCCTGGGCGGATGATCCGGAAACGATCATTATTGATCAGGAGAGTACGCGGACGCTGGAACAGGAGATTACGAAGGTCTTAAGTCCGATGGAAAATAAAGTTCTGGACTATTATCTCAGAGGATATGGATATGTGAAGATTGCCAAGATTATGGGAAAAACACCGAAATCCATTGATAATGCGCTGCAGCGTATCAGGAGTAAAATCAGAAACTTTCCCCTTCCTTTTTCTGAGCAAAAGTAGTAAAATAATGATTATATTATAGCTGAATATCAGAGAGTTAATCTTCTGTAATATGAAAGGAGAAGTGTGGTTATGGCAAAAATCAATAAATATTGGGGATTTGTAGCAGTTGGAGCAGTTGCGGCTGCAGCGGCAGGTGCAATCGCGGCACTTGCATTCAAAAAAGATCCATTAGATGACTTTGATGATTTTGAAGACGATTTCGAGGATGAGACTGAAGAGGAGCCATCTGAGAAAGAAGAAAAGAAAGAAGCGGCAGAAGATTTTGCTTCCTGGGAAGAGGCAGAAGAAGCTGTAGAAAAGGCTGTGGAGGAAACTGCTGAGACAGCAGATGCCGAGCAGGCAGTTGAAGAAGCAATCAAGGAAGAAACAGAAGAAAAAGAAAGCGAAGAGACAGAAGAATAATCTATTTGCGCAAGAGAATAAACAAGACTGTTGTGATAGAAATGCCTGGCATTTATAAGACAACAGTCTTGTTTTTTTTGCATTTTTACAAAAAAGAGAAGCAGATCTTTGCAATCTGCTTCTCCCGAAAGTTCTGTTTATTTAGGAAGGCGGAAAGAACTCTTCAGAGATACGATACGGTTAAATACCGGAGCACCCTCTTTGGAGTCATGGATGTCAGCACAGTAGAATCCGTTTCTTACGAACTGGAAACTGTCATAGCCTTTGGCTTCCATAAGAGCAGGCTCAACATACGCAGTAACAGTAGTAAGAGAGTTCGGATTTACGTTCAGGGATCCGTCTTCTTTATTGTATACACCTTTTTCTTCGTCTACGATGTTTTCATAAAGACGTACAGTTGCTTCTTTTGCGTTGGTAGCTTCTACCCAGTGAATAGTTCCCTTAACTTTACGGCCATCCGGAGCGTTGCCGCCTTTTGTTGCCGGATCATAAGTGCAATGTACAACACGTACAGTACCGTCATCATCTGCTTCGTATCCTGTACAGGTTACGAAATAAGCATTCATCAGACGTACTTCTGTGCCAATGAAAAGTCGCTTGTATTTACGTGGCGGGTCGATCATGAAATCATCACGTTCGATATATAATTCTCCGCTGAATGGAATCTTACGTGTTCCGAGAGCCTCGTTTTCCATGTTGTTCGGAGCTTCCAGATATTCCACCTGTCCTTCCGGATAGTTGTCGATCACGAGTTTGATCGGATCCATGACAGCCATCATACGTGGACGTTTTAATTTGAGATCTTCACGGATGCAGTACTCAAGCATTGCATAGTCTACGGAGCTGTTTGCTTTGGAGACACCGCAGAGATCTACGAACATCTTGATGGATTCCGGTGTGAAACCTCTTCTTCGAAGTGCTGCGATAGAAACAAGACGCGGGTCATCCCAGCCGTCTACGATTCCGTCTTCTACCAGTTTCTTAATGTAGCGTTTTCCTGTTACGACATTGGTCAGGTACAGTTTGGCAAATTCAATCTGCTTTGGCGGCTGCGGGTATTCCAGTTCACGAACAACCCAGTCATAAAGCGGACGATGATCCTCGAATTCGAGGGTACAGATGGAGTGAGTGATTCCCTCGATCGCATCTTCGATCGGATGTGCAAAATCATACATCGGATAGATGCACCAGGTATCTCCGGTTCTGTGATGTGTCATGTGAGCAACACGATAGATGACCGGGTCACGCATATTCATGTTAGGGGATGCCATGTCAATTTTGGCACGGAGAACTTTTTCTCCATCGGCATACTTGCCTTCCTTCATTTCTTCAAAAAGCTGCAGGTTTTCTTCGACAGAACGATTACGGTACGGGCTTTCTTTACCAGGTTCTGTCAGAGTTCCACGATACTGACGGATTTCATCAGCAGTCAGGTCGCAGACGTAAGCTTTGCCTTTTTTGATCAGTTTGATAGCTGCTTCATACATCTGACCGAAATAGTCGGAAGCGAAGAAAAGTCTGTCCTCCCAGTCGGCACCAAGCCATTTGATATCAGCTTTAATAGATTCTACAAATTCGCTTTTTTCCTTTGTAGGATTGGTATCATCAAAACGCATATTAAACTTGCCGTTGTATTCCTGAGCAAGTCCGTAATTCAAAAGAATGGATTTGGCATGTCCGATATGGAGGTATCCATTAGGCTCCGGTGGGAAGCGGGTATGCACGGTATCATAAACACCTTCCGCCAGGTCTTTATCAATGATGTTTTCAATAAAATTTTTAGAAACGGTTTCGTTTTCCATCTCTTTCCCTCCTGAATGTTTCTTTAAAGGTTAATCATATCATAAAAGTGTTGAATTTAAAAGATTTCCATGAAAAAATATCGGAAAATAAATGCAAAAAAAATTAAAATTACCTGTTGACAGTACACGGTTTTTCTGTTAATATTATCAACTGTGAGCGACAGAAATGTCGGCTCATGAGAAGTGCTGCTGTGGCTCAGTCGGTAGAGCGTCGCCTTGGTAAGGCGGAGGTCACGGGTTCGATTCCCGTCAGCAGCTCTCTTTTTTTGCTTGTTTTTCAAGGGTTTGGGGACTTTGGAGATATCAAAAGTAATCAAAGTAGCAATCAGATTGTCGCGGTTGAATGCAGATATGATTAAAATATAGAATATAAAAAAGGCGCAGAAGATATTTCTGGGCTTTTTTATGTTTGGCAGTTGCGTGATATGACGGGACAGAGTATACTGGTACAGAAGTAAACTGAGTATGTTTACGAAACAGTAAATAAAGAAAAGGGACATTTCTATGAAAAAAATTGTGCTTGCTTCGGCATCACCAAGACGTAGAGAACTTTTGGCGGCTGCCGGGGTTATTTTTCAAATCTGTGCGGCAGACGGAGAAGAGAAGATTACATCAGATAAGCCGGAGGAAATCGTACAGGAACTGTCTAGGCAGAAGGCGATGGAAGTTGCGGCAAAATTCAAACTGGAAGAGGGAAGCATTGTAATCGGGGCTGATACGATCGTTGCATATAAAAATAAGATTTTAGGAAAACCGACAGATGAGTCGCATGCGTTCGAGACCCTTAAAATGCTGCAGGGAAATACCCATCAGGTTTATACCGGAGTCACTGTTTTGATCAGAAAACAGGAAAAATGGCAAGATATTTCTTTTTCAGAATGTACAGACGTTACATTCTATCCAGTGTCCGATGAGGAACTTCAAGCATATATCAGAAGCGGAGAGCCGATGGATAAAGCGGGAAGCTATGGTATCCAGGGCAGCTTTGGGGTTTATGTCAGAGAAATTCGAGGGGAATATACCAATGTTGTCGGTCTTCCGGTTGGCAGACTCTTTTATGAAATGAAGCAACATGGAATTGAGTTAAGAGGATAAACAAATGATAAAAGCATGTATTTTTGATCTGGATGGAACACTGGCAAATACACTGGAATCCATGGCATATGTAGCCAATGAGATTTTGGAAAAAATGAACCTGCAGCCGCAGCCGACTGAAAATTTCAAATATTACAGTGGTGAGGGGGCTGATATGCTGATACGCAGATGCCTTAAGGATGCCGGTGATCCGGAACTGTTGAATTATGAACAGTGTCGGAATCTTTACAGAAAAAAATTTGATGAGGATCCATTATATAAGGTGGTTCCTTATGATGGAATCCTGGAAACACTGGAAGAATTAAAAAAGCAGGGTATGAAGTTGGCTGTGTGTTCAAATAAGCCGCATGTGGCGGCGGTTAAAGTGATCAGGCAGATGTTTGAAGGATATTTTGACCTTGTGATCGGACAGAGTGATGCTGTTCGCCGCAAACCTGCGCCGGACGGTCCACTAAAAGCAGCTGAAGAATTTGGAGTAACACCGCAGGAATGCATGTATGTAGGAGATACCAGAACAGACATGGAAACCGGGAAGGCAGCAGGAATGCATACGGTCGGCGTTCTGTGGGGATTTCGGGACAGACAGGAACTGGAAAGCAGCGGGGCAGATGTGATTGCACAAAGACCACAGGATTTATTACAGATATGCGAGGAATGGAAAGATGATTAAGCTGGTTGCAAGTGATCTGGATGGTACGCTGCTTCTGAAGGGGGCACAGAGCCTTCCAGAGGACATTTTTCCGCTTATCCGAGAGTTAAAGGAACTTGGAATTCTTTTTGTGGCGGCAAGCGGAAGACAGTATGCAAATATGAAAAAGCTTTTCTCACCGGTAGTGAATGATATTGCTTTTATAAGTGAAAATGGCGGGCTGGCTGTCTATAACGAAAAAATTCTGTATCAGGATAGTTTTGATCCGAAGCTTGTTCGTGAGATTGCAGAGAGTATTTATGCGAGAGACGGAGCAGAGTTCACCTGTTCGACAAAAGATTTTTACTATCTCAGACCGAAGACAGAACATTTCAGGGATCTGATGAATAATGTGGTCAAAAACAACTGCAGGGAAATAAACAGCTTTGATGAAATGAGAGAGCCGTGTATGAAAATGGCTGTTTATGAGAGTAATGGTCTTCAGGATGAAACAATCCGTTACTGGAAGGAGCGATTCGGTGATCGTTGTACGGTAGTTACTTCTGGGAATGCATGGGTGGATTTTATTCCTTTTGAGACAAATAAGGCAAAGGGAGTTGATGTCTATCAGAAGCTTCTGGGAATATCTAAAGAAGAATGTGTTGTATTTGGAGATGAATATAACGATATCGCCATGCTGAAATCAGTACCTTACAGTTTTGCGATGGCACATGCAAAAGAAGGAGTAAAAAAAGCGGCTTCATATGAAACAGAATCTGTACAGACAGTTCTTCGAAAACTGATCAGAGCAAAAGGAAAAATAGAGGAGGTAATAAAATAATGTACAGCAAAGAATGTATAGAATCATTCCTGAAAAATCAGGGCAGACTTTATGATGAACCGGTAGCGGAGACTTTGGAAGAAGCGGAAGAATTTCTGGAAGACTGTATGGCTGTCGAGGTAAGGAACATCAAAGAAGTGAGAGAATATCTGGATGAAGCCGGAGCGGATGTCAGCGGAATGTCTGATGAAGAGTTAAAAGAGGCATGTGAGGTATTTCCATTGCCTTCCGGTGGTTATCTGATCGTAGAAGGGTAAGTACTGCTTTGAATCTGGCGAGCTGAAAGGAATATCCCTGTCCGAGGAATCTGCGGATGGGGATATTTTTTCGTTTTATAGTAAACAGAGATGAGCCAGGAACGTAAAATACAAATTACATTTATTGGGAGATGCATGATATAATTTCTAACAGGAGACGGGGTATAAGAATACTATAAGAAAAAGTAAATCAGGAATTGCTTCTACTGGAACATACACAGGAGACAGAACAGACCTGAAAAGGAGGATGAGTTATGCGGAAAGAAAGGATTCTTGCGGTTATAATGTCGGTACTTCTGGCATTATCCATGATTCCGTACACTGTTTTTGCAGCAGAAACTACTGCATTGGACGGAAAACTGAAAATTAAGGGAAATGCAGAAAATGGAAAGACTCTGAGTGCAGATTTCAAAGAGGTCAAACCAGAAGGCCTGACAGAGGAAAATGTAACATACCTGTGGTCGCGAAAGACTGCAGACGATGAGGCTGCGGAAAAGGCAGGCAAAAAGCCGGAACTCAAAGAACTTGGCAAAGAAAAAACTTATACAGTTACAACAGAGGATGTTGGCGCAAAAATTGTTCTGACTATCACCGGAAAAGAAGAAAATGGATTTTCCGGAAGTCTGACAGCAATTACTGGAGAAGTGACTGAGACGCAGACGTCGGAGGAAACACAGACTCCGTCAGTGGAAGTGTCACAGAACGGAGACAGTGCACAGACAGAAGAAACACAGGAAACAGCAGAAACTGTGCAGGAAAGCGAAGAGAATCTTTCAGAAGAGTTACAACCGTCCGGTGAACCAGGAAGTGAAGAACAGGAAGATACTTCCGAAGCAGGTACAGAAGAAGTGGATGGCATACCGGCTGCAACTGCGGATGAGACACAGGAAACAACAGAACCGGCCGGAGCTGAATCAGTAGATGGAATTCCAGAAGCAACCGAAGACGGCACATACGGACAGACGACAGATGAGGAGTCTCAGAACACAGATTCTGCAACAGAAAACGGAGATGGTCAGAGTACAGATGGGACAGAAACTCCGGCAGAGACGCCTGCTCTTACGATTACGGTCGGAGATGGCAATTCTGATACGTTGGATTTTGGTACTGTAATTGCAGGACAGGAAGAAAATGTTGAAGCACAGTATGTGACTGTAAAAAATAACAGTGAGAATACACTGACTTTCCCGGAGATCAGTCCGGAGAATTTTGTGGTGAATGATATTTATTCGCTGGAACCAGGACAGGAGATTACTTTGGCGGTTGCTCCGCGTGTCATGGAAGGAAGAGAAGCAAAATCCTATGAAGATACGATCACATATGAAAGTAATGAAGGTGCAAAAGTTTCTTTCAAAGCCAAAATGACAATACAGAATGCAGAGACACCTGACAATCCGGAAACACCGGAAACACCAGAGACACCGGAGAATCCTGAAGTTCCAGAAAATCCTGGAACAAGTAATGTAACACCGGATACTTCATCGGCGGAATTCGAATTTGTTGAAGGGCAGACTGTCCCTGATGCAAAGACCATTACATTAACGAATGAGGGCAGTGCTGCTGCAGAAATGTCAGAGGCAGTCAGCAGTGCAGGAGAAGTCGGAGGACAGGATTTTGACATTACATGGCAGGCGCAGACCATTGAAGCTGGAAAAACAGCAGATTTTGTGATTCGTCCCAAAGACAGTCTGACACAGGGAACTTATGAGGAAACTTTTACAATTACAGATAGCAGTACTGGAAAGACCAACGTGATTACAGCATTTGTTACAGTGGATGAAGTACAGCATAATCTGATCACATCTGATACAGTCTGCGACTTTGCAAGTGCAAAAGAAGGATATGCGGAGATCACAGCAAAACAGATTACGGTCACAAATAAGGGGAATATAGCGGAAACACTGACATTACCAGCAGTTGAGAATTTTGAGATCTGGACAGAAGATGCTTCAAAGCTTACTCTGGCACCGGAGGAAAGCGTTGTATTTTATGTACGACCGACAACGGGGTTGGCAGTTGGTTCCTACTCAGCCAGTATGAACGTGACTTCTGCGGTTTCTGTACCTCTGAAATTCCAGGTCATAAAGGGAACGGCATCTCTGACAAAGATCCAGCAGCCGTCAGCAGTGAGCGGACTGGCGAATGGAACGAAAAAGGAAGCTTCTGCACTGAAACTTCCGTCTACTGTTGTGATTGAGACGACCGGTGGAAACATGAAGGCTTCTGTTTCCTGGAATGTCAAAGACTGTTCCTATGATCCGTCCAGTACAGATGCACAGAAATTTACAGTAACCGGAACGGTGACACTGCCGTCAGGTGTAGACAATGATAATAAGATCGGACTTTCTGCCAGTGTTGAAGTCAGCGTCAAAGCTTATGAGGCTAAAATCGCATCTGCAGAAAACAATAAAATCACAGGCATTGATGCAAATGGAACATATACAACGCAGTCCAAGATTTCGTTTACTGCAGTTGGGGCTGGGATGGATAATGCTTCTCCGAGAAAAGGGGATACGCGCTATGTCCCGCAGAGCTGGAAAGTGATTAATACAAATGTATGGAATGCGGCGCCGTATACAGCAACTTTTGGGTTGGCAAAGACTGGAAACTATACACTGGAAATTACTTTCAGGCAGCAACAGTATCAGGGAGCAGCATGGAAGGATACCGGAAAAACAGATACCAGACAGGTTGCGTTTTCAGTAACAGAAGCAAAAGTCACAGCACCTGGAACAAACCTGACACCAGCTGCCAACAGAACCGCAGTTAAGACAGGTGATAATACACCGATTCTTCCATTTATATGCATCCTCATTGTTGCGGCAGGGGCAATTGCTGGTGTGGTTGTTTATAAAAAGAAAAATAAAAAGTAAGAACAAAGAAAAAACGATATAAAATGTTTTGTTAGCACTCAATTTGGTTGAGTGCTAATTTTTTCTTGACTTTTGGAAAAAAGGGTATTAGTATATAGAAAAGCGAAAAAAGAATCAAAGGAGTGTAGATAATATGGCTGAAAAGCACGGAAATTTATCAATTAACAGTGAAAACATTTTTCCTATCATAAAGAAATGGCTGTATTCTGACCATGATATTTTTGTTCGAGAGCTGGTATCCAATGGATGTGATGCTATTACAAAATTAAAGAAACTGGAAGTAATGGGGGAATATTCTTTCCCGGATGATTATAAACCAGCTGTTCAGGTTGTTGTAGATTCTGATGCCAAGACGCTGAAGTTTATCGATAACGGTATCGGTATGATTGCAGAGGAAGTAGAAGAATATATTACACAGATTGCATTTTCCGGTGCGACGGAATTCCTTGAAAAATACAAGGACAAAACAACAGATGATCAGATGATCGGACATTTTGGTCTGGGATTCTATTCTGCATTTATGGTTGCAGATGAAGTGCATATTGATACACTTTCCTTCAAAGAGGGTGCAACACCGGTACATTGGACCTGTGATGGCGGTACAGAATATGATATGCAGGATGGAGACAGAACAACAGTCGGAACAGAGATCACCTTGTTCCTGAATGACGAGAGCCTGGAGTTCTGCAATGAATACCGTATGCGTGAAGTTATCGAAAAATATTGTTCTTTCATGCCGGTAAACATTTATCTTTCCAGGGCAAATGCAGAACAGGAATATGAAACGATCGATGAGTCTGAACTCAGGGATGATGATGTTGTTGTAGAACATATTCATGAGGATGCAAAAACAGAGGAAAAAGAAAATGAAAACGGAGAAAAAGAAGTTGTAGAAGTTTCTCCTGCCAGAGATAAAGTGAAGATCAACAAACGTCCGGTGTCTTTAAGTGATCCGAATCCGCTCTGGATGAAACATCCGAACGAATGCAGCGATGAAGATTATAAAGAATTTTACCGTAAAGTCTTTATGGATTACAAAGAGCCGCTGTTCTGGATTCATCTGAATATGGATTATCCGTTCAATCTCAAAGGTATTCTGTATTTCCCAAAAATCAATACAGAATATGATTCTATTGAAGGAACCATTAAGTTGTACAATAATCAGGTGTTTATCGCAGATAACATCAAAGAGGTAATTCCAGAATTCCTGCTGCTTCTCAAAGGTGTGATCGATTGTCCGGATCTGCCGCTGAATGTTTCAAGAAGTGCACTGCAGAATGATGGATTTGTTCAGAAGATTTCTGAATATATTTCCAAGAAAGTTGCAGATAAACTGACTGGTATGTGTAAGACTGATCGCGAATCTTATGAAAAATACTGGGATGATATCAGTCCGTTCATCAAGTTTGGCTGCATCAAAGACAGCAAATTCGCAGAGAAATTGCATGATTATATTCTGTTCAAAGATATTGATAACAAATATCTGACCTTAAAAGACTGTATTGAGCAGAATAAAAAAGAAGATACAACAGAGAAGACAGCAGAAGAAACAGAAAACAAAGACAATGGAGAAACAAAAGAGCCTGAAAAGACAACCATCTTCTATGTGACAGATGCTGTACAGCAGAGCCAGTATATCAATATGTTCCGTGAAGCTGGAAAAAATGCAGTGATTCTTTCACATAACATTGATACTACTTTCATTTCTCATCTGGAACAGAAAGACCAGACGATTCAGTTTAAGAGAATTGACGCGGATGTAACAGAAGAACTGAAGGGTGAGGGAGCTGCTGATGAAGAAACAGCGAAGACTCTGACTGATCTTTTCCGTAAGAACCTGAACATGGAAAAGCTGGAAGTAAAAGTAGAAAATCTCAAGAATGAATCTGTAGCAGCAATGATGACACTTTCAGAAGAAAGCCGTCGTATGCAGGACATGATGAAAATGTATAATATGTATGGCATGGATCCGGGTATGTTCGGAGGACAGGAGACACTGGTATTGAATGTGAGTCATCCGCTTGTGAAATATCTGGCAGGCAATCAGGAATCAGAACATGCAGCAGTGATCTGCCAGCAGTTGTATGATCTTGCGATGCTGAGCCATAAACAGTTATCACCGGATGAGATGACCAAATTTGTGCAGAGAAGTAATGAAATATTGATGCTTCTGACCAAATAATATATAGTATATACAAAAAATAAAAAGAATCCCGAATATTCTTCAAAGAAATGGAGAATGTTCGGGATTTTTGCGTATATTGTTGACAAGAAGTAAAAAAATCTATATGCTGAAATAGTATGGTAATGTTATGAAAAAAGAAAGAAAAACAGGAAATGTGACTCTCTGAATGTCGTTTTTTTTCGAAGAACCACGAGTTTGGTAGGAAAAAGAAAAATGTGAAAAATTTGTCGTATAATACTGACAAAAGAGTAAAGCGGAGGAGAGCACATGAGAAAAGTGTATCGTTTAATCAGACAGCTTGGAATGACCTCAAAGTATAAGGGATATTATTACGTTGCTGAAGCGGTAATGATGTCAATGGAACTCCAGGATTATCCTATCAAGATCACAAAAGATATTTATCCGTATCTTGCCAAAAAATTTAAATCAACACCAGTGAATATCGAACATGATATCCGTACTGTGATTAATGTCTGCTGGACTGCGAATAAAGAAAGTATGGACCGGATTGCAGGATATCCACTTCGATACAGACCTACAAACAGTGAATTTGTAGATATGCTGGCTTATTATCTGATACAGACAGAGCTGGACAGTGATGCTGCCAGACAGGAAAACAGCCAGAATCTTACAGCATGTCAAAATCCAGCTGATGGAGTCTTAAGTATTCCGGAACTGCAGAATCCCATATGATCTCAGGCTTTTTATCAAAGACGAAGGAATCCGTTGAAATACCGGTAGTACATAGCAGTTCGTGATTTTTGTACTGAATGTTTAAGTTTAATCCGCGAATTTGATCATTAGAAATAATATAAGAGGAATCTGTAAAAATTGCGGAATATTGCTGCAAAGATAACTGAAAAACAAACTTGAACTGAATTGGAGGCAGTTTGCCGCGAATGATAGAAAAACAGTAGGGTTTCAGTTCTTTCCATGAGCAGTAAGGAGAAGCTGGAAAGTTCAGATTCTGGGCAGTTTCTGTGTCAAAGAAATCTTTTTGAAGCGTTCCGTCAATGGTAAAGTGGCTGAAGGTTGTGATGGAGGCTTCGACGAGAGAAAAAGAATCGAACATATTTCCGATCAAGAGCTGATTCATGAACTTTTTTACATCGTTGATTTTAAGTGCAAGCATTTTTGTACTCCTATAATTCAATATAGCTCCCATTATAAAACAGAATCAAAAAAAAGAATAGAGTTTTTCGAAAAAGACTTTTCAAATATGTAGTGATATGTTAATATAGATGTGGTATTCGATACTACATATTATGGAAAAGAGGACGATATAATTGAGCTATAAAATTGTCATAGATAGTTGCGGAGAATTATTGGATGAATGGAAACAGGATCCTCATTTTGAGTCTGTTGCACTGACTCTGAGTGTGGGTGGTGAGAATATTATAGATGATGAAACTTTTGATCAGGCATCTTTTCTGAAAAAAGTTGCAGAATGCCCGGAGTGTCCGAAGTCGGCCTGCCCGTCTCCGGAACGTTATATGCGAGCATTTGACTGTGAGGCAGAGCATGTATATGCGGTGACTCTTTCTGCAGAACTGAGCGGTTCTTATAACAGTGCAGTTCTTGGAAAAAGTCTTCTTCAGGAAGAAAGACCTGACAAAAAGATTTATGTGTTTAATTCAAAATCCGCTTCTGTAGGACAGTCTCTTATTGCAATGAAAATTCAGGAATGTGAAGAAGCCGGTTATACGTTTGAGAAAGTAATTGAAACAGTGGAGGCGTATATTGCCGATCAACATACATTTTTTGTCCTGGACAATCTTGAAACCCTTCGCAAAAATGGCAGACTCAGCAAGGTAAAAGCTCTTGTGGCCAGTGCACTCAAGATCAAGCCGGTTATGGGCTCTACAGATGAAGGGGCAATCTGCCAGCTGGATCAGGCAAGAGGTATGAATAAAGCTCTTGTAAAGATGGCACAGAATATTGTAGAAAAGACAAAAGACAGTGAAAACAAAGTTCTTGCAATCTCACATTGCAATTGCAGGGAGAGAGCAGTCCTTCTCAAAAATGCACTGGAAGAAAGAATGCCGATGAAGAGCGTGGTGATTCTGGAGACCGCTGGCGTCAGCAGCATGTATGCGAACGATGGCGGCGTGATCGTAGCTGTATAAGCCCTTCCCTTTTGGGAAAGAATGTGGTATACTGTTTAGAAATTGAGCTTATACAACAAAGGAGATTCTCAGAATGAGTCAGAAAAAAGTAGACAGCTATAAGGCAGGCAAGGCAGGACGCTCCAAAGCATCCAGAAAAGAAAAACTGATTGACAGACTGGAGATTCTGGCATGGGTTGCCATCTGTGTGGCAATGGTAGGCTGGATTGGATATTCTGCATATGCGAAGGTAGAAGCAAAACAGGAATCTGTTGTTACAGAGACAGTCATGGATACATCTGCAATTGATGATTATGTTTCCGGACTTTCTTCTGATGCACAGTAAAAGAATGAGAAAAGATGAAATAATAAAAAACCCCGGTTGATCCGGGGTTTTTTATTTAATGGTTATGAAAGGTTTAAAAACCTTGAAGTATCAGAGTGGATTATAATTTTGTAACATTAGCTGCCTGCATTCCGCGAGCGCCTTCTGTTAAATCATAAGTTACGGCCTGTCCTTCATCCAGTGATTTGAATCCTTCACCATTGATTGCAGAAAAATGAACGAATACGTCAGCGCCATCCTCTCCTGTGATAAAGCCATAGCCTTTTTCTGCGTTGAACCATTTTACAGTTCCCTTGTTCATGATGTTACCTCCATAAAAATAAAAAGTTAATGTCCATCTGACGAAAAAAATCACCAGATTTTAGAGACTACATCGTAGGTAATATATAATCTCTAAAAACTAGTGATTTTATATTAAAGTTCTATTCGTCTATGACTGAATTATAGCCCCCGGCTTATAAAATGTCAAGGTTAATATGTAAAAAACACTTTATTAAATCGTCCATTTCGTGTATGATATTGGTGATAATGTATAGATAATTATTAAAATAATATAAACTCCAGGAGGAAGCAGTTATGATTAACAAGCTTATTGAAAACATTCGTAAAACCAATGCACCGATCGTTGTGGGACTGGACCCTATGCTGAATTATATCCCAAAGCATATCCAGGAAAAAGCATTTGCTGAATTCGGAGAAACTCTGGAAGGTGCGGCAGAAGCAATCTGGCAGTTCAATAAGGGAATCGTGGATGCAACTTATGATCTGATTCCGGCTGTAAAACCACAGATCGCAATGTATGAACAGTTTGGGCTTCCTGGACTGCAGGCATACAAGAGAACGATAGATTATTGCAAATCCAAAGGTCTGGTAGTGATTGGTGATATCAAACGTGGTGATATTGGCTCAACTTCTGCAGCTTATGCAACAGGACACCTGGGACATGTGCAGGTAGGATCCAAAAAATATGCAGGATTTGATGAAGATTTTGCCACTCTGAATCCATATATGGGATCAGACAGTATCAAACCATTTATTGAAGTATGCAAAGAAGAGAACAAAGGTCTGTTTGTTCTGGTCAAGACTTCGAATCCTTCCAGTGGAGAATTTCAGGACCGTCTGATTGACGGACGTCCGCTGTATGAGTGGGTTGGAGAAAAAGTCGCTGAATGGGGTGAGGACCATATGGGCAGTGAATACAGTTATGTAGGTGCTGTTGTTGGAGCAACTTATCCGGAAATGGGTAAGGTACTTCGTAAGCTGATGCCAAAAACATTTATCCTTGTTCCGGGATATGGCGCACAGGGCGGAAAAGGTGCGGATCTGGTCCATTTCTTCAATGAAGACGGATTAGGAGCAATTGTAAATTCTTCTCGTGGAATCATTGCAGCTTACAAACAGGAATCATATGCAGAATTTGGTGAACTGAATTATGCAGATGCATCTCGTAAAGCAGTAGAAGTTATGATCGAAGACATCAGTGGAGCTCTGAAAAACCGCTGATGAGGGCAGGAGGAGACAGATGAGTACAAAAACTAAAGAAACTTTAACAGTCATCAGCCAGGCAGAAATCGGCAGGGATATTTACAGCCTCTGGCTGCAGACAGATCAGATGGCACAGTATGCACGGCCGGGACAGTTTCTCTCTTTATATACCGGAGATGGCAGTAAACTGCTTCCAAGACCAATCAGTATCTGTGAGATAGACAGAGAAAAGAGCAGGATCCGTCTGGTATATCGTGTGACAGGTAAACATACGGGAACAGAAGGTTTTTCCAGATTACAGCCGGGAGAAACTGTAGAAACACTGGGACCGCTTGGAAATGGTTTCCCGTTGGAAGAAGCACAGGGCAAAAAAGTTTTTTTGATTGGCGGAGGAATTGGAATTCCACCGATGCTGGAAACTGCAAAACAATTAAACGCACAGAAAACAGCTGTGCTTGGATACAGAGATGAGCTGTTTCTGAATGACGAATTTGAAAAATATGCAGATGTTTATGTGGCGACCGAAGATGGAAGTGCAGGAACAAAAGGAAATGTATTGAATGCGATTAAGGAAAACGGACTTGAAGCAGATGTGATTTTTGCATGTGGTCCGACACCGATGCTTCGTGCATTAAAAGAATATGCCGAAGAAAAAAATATTACATGCTGGATTTCCATGGAAGAGAGAATGGCATGTGGAATTGGTGCCTGTCTTGCATGTGTGTGCAAATCCAGGGAAATCGATGCACATTCTCAGGTACATAACAAGCGTATCTGCAAAGATGGTCCTGTATTTCTGAGCACGGAGGTGGAGTTATGAGCAATACAAAAGTAACTCTTGCTGGAGTTGAATTAAAAAATCCTGTTATGACGGCTTCCGGTACATTTGGGTCCGGAGCAGAATACAGTGAGTTTGTAGACCTGAATAAACTCGGTGGTGTGGTGACAAAAGGTGTGGCAAACGTGCCATGGCCAGGGAATCCGACACCGAGAGTGACTGAGACTGCGAGTGGAATGCTGAATGCGATCGGTCTGCAGAATCCGGGAATCGATCTCTTCTGTAAAAGAGATATTCCATTTTTGAAACAATACGATACGAAGATCATTGTAAATGTATGTGGGAAAAGTACAGAGGATTATTGCGAGGTGGTAGAAAGACTGGCAGATGAGCCGGTTGATCTGCTGGAAATCAATGTATCTTGCCCGAATGTAAAAGAAGGCGGGATTGCATTTGGACAGAATCCCCAGGCGCTTGAAGCGATTACAAAAGAAGTAAAAAAATATGCAAAACAGCCGATTATTATGAAACTTAGTCCGAATGTAACGGATATTACTGAGATGGCAAAAGCAGCAGAGGCTGGTGGGGCAGATATTCTTTCTCTGATCAATACACTTACAGGAATGAAAATTGATATTTATCGAAAAACCTTTGCACTGGCAAACAAAACCGGCGGCATGTCCGGTCCGGCAGTCAAACCAGTAGCAGTACGGATGGTTTATCAGGTTGCACAGGCAGTTGGACTTCCGATCATTGGTATGGGAGGGATTGCAACAGCAGAGGATGCACTGGAATTTATCATGGCAGGCGCAACGGCTGTATCTGTAGGAACAGCAAACTTTTTCAATCCATATGCAACTGTTGAGATTGCAGAGGGAATCGAAAGATTTATGGAACAGCAAAATGTGGAAGACATCAATCAATTGATTGGTGTTGTGAAGTAATTATCTGAAAAACAGTATAGTAATACAAGCAAGACAGCAGCAGGAGCCTGGAGAGACTCTTTCTGCTGTCTTGTATCGGGAAAGGAAATAATTTGAGTAAACAGAAAACAAATGATATGACTGTTGGAAATCCGGTCAGACTGATCATTCAGTTTATGATTCCAATGTTTTTGGGAAATATTTTTCAGCAGTTTTATAATATTGTGGATTCCATTGTGGCGGGACAGTTTATTGGTGTGGATGCGCTGGCGGCAATCGGAAGCACCGGTTCACTGATGTTTTTTGTCACTGGCTGGCTGAATGGCCTGAGCAGTGGCTTTGCAATCATTGTAGCCCAGATGTTCGGTGCAAAAAAATATGATGACATGAGACATTTTGTGGCGATGTCTGTATATCTGATGTTTGGCTTTGCGGCGTTTATGACGGTTGGATTTCTGGTATTCAATGTGCCGATTCTGCGTCTGATGAATTCGCCGGCTGACCTTATGGGAGATGTGGCAGGTTATATGGGAATCATTTATGCAGGTCTGCTTGTTACTGCAGCCTACAATACACTTGCGGCATTTCTTCGTGCACTGGGTGATTCAAAATCTCCATTGTATTTTCTTATCATTTCGGCAGGAATCAATGTGGTCCTGGATATTGTTCTGATCCGGTTTGTTGGAATGGGAGTAGAAGGCTGTGCATATGCGACAGTGATCGCACAGGCGGTTTCGGCCGTGTGCTGCCTGATTTATATTCAAAAGAAATACCCGATCCTTCATCTGGAAAAGAAAAATTTTGAAATACGTAAAGGAAGTATGGGTAAGCTGCTGATTCTTGGTATTCCGATGGGACTCCAGTTTTCTATCACTGCGATTGGAACGATCATTGTACAGAGTGCAGTAAATATTTATGGAGCTACATATATGGCCGGATTTTCGGCAGCAGGAAAAATTCAGAACGTGATCGGTATGGTGGCTGTTTCTATGGGTGCAACGATTGCCACTTATGTGGGCCAAAACCGTGGAGCAGGCCGTATGGATCGTGTAAAACAGGGAGTAAAATATTCCTGGATCATGCTTTTGGTATGGAGTGTGATCGAGATGGCACTGGTGTATTTTGGTGGAAAATATTTCACGTATCTGTTTATCAATCCTTCTCAGACGGATGTGATAGGTGTATCGGTGACATATTTCCACACTGTATTCTGGGCATATCCTTTTTTGTGTACGATCTTTGTGTTCCGAAATGCACTGCAGGGAATGGGATATGGACTGGTTCCAATGCTCGGTGGCGTCTTTGAACTGGTAGCCAGAACCCTGATCGTTGTGCTGGTTGCGGGAAAAACAAGTTTTGCAGGTGTGTGTCTTGCAGATCCAATGGCATGGATCGCGGCACTGATCCCGTTGATCCCATATTATTATTACATTATGAGGAAACATATGAAAACAGCAGTATAAAATATAACAAAAGCCGGCTATAATCCTGAAATGCAAAGGCAACAGGATTGAATAGTTGGCTTTTTTATGTTAGTATAAAGGAGATATGCAAAAGCAGATCTGAACAGAGCTAGAGAGAAAACAGGCGAAAAGCCGTGCAGACAGGAGGTCCAGTATAAAATGGAACAGTATAAACAGGAATTTATTGAATTTATGGTAGACAGTCAGGTGCTGAAATTTGGAGAATTTACGCTGAAAAGCGGAAGAAAATCTCCGTTCTTTATGAATGCAGGCGGATATGTGACAGGATCCCAGTTAAAGAAGCTTGGTGAGTATTATGCAAAAGCAATCCATGACAAATATGGTGAGGATTTTGATGTGCTGTTTGGACCTGCATATAAGGGGATTCCGCTCAGCGTTGTAACTGCAATTGCATTTAGTGAACTGTATGGTAAAGAAATCCGTTATTGCTCTGACCGTAAAGAAGAAAAGGATCATGGCGCAGATAAAGGAAGTTTCCTGGGAAGCAAACTGAAAGATGGCGATCGTGTAGTTATGATCGAGGACGTGACAACTTCTGGTAAATCCATGGAAGAGACTGTACCGAAAGTAAGAGGTGCTGCCAATGTAGAAATCGTTGGACTGATGGTTTCTCTTGACCGTATGGAAGTTGGAAAAGGCGGAGTTAAGTGCGCACTGGATGAGGTTCATGATCTTTACGGATTTGAGACAAATGCGATCGTTACGATGGCAGAAGTGATCGAGCATCTTTACAATAAAGAATATAAGGGGCAGATCATCATTGATGACGAATTAAAAAAGGCAATCGACGCATATTACAGCCAGTACGGGGCAAAATAATATGTTGTCCGCAGACGACGCAGGGCAATCTGAATAAGGAGGAGATGCCATGAACGAAAAGATTTATAAAACGATGAGCAGAACCGGTGCTTGCAGCATTGCAGTTGGAATCATCACATTAGTGACAGGTGTGGCAGCAGGCGTATTGATGATCGTCAGTGGAAGCAGACTGTTAAAAAGAAAATCAGACATTCTGATCTGATACCGGGCAGGGGAATATAGTGAAAAACAGTACGAAACATAAGATCAGAGTTCTTGGGATTCTTTTGTTCCTGCTGTATGTACTGTTGCTGGTGTATTTCCTGTTTTTTTCAGAGGAATACGGCCGGGTGGCGGTTGAGGAACGAATGTACCGATATAATCTGATCCCTTTGGTAGAAATACGAAGATTCTGGATTTACAGGAAACAGCTTGGACTGATGGCAGTTGCCACCAATCTGTTTGGCAATGTGATTGGATTTATTCCGTATGGATTTATTCTGCCGGTTATTGTGCGGAGATGCCGCAATGGCTTTTTTATCATTTTATCAGGATTTGCACTCAGTCTTCTGGTGGAAACCGTTCAGCTTGTTACAAAGGTCGGCTGTTTTGACGTGGATGATATGATCCTGAATACACTGGGGGCGGCATTGGGCTATGGGCTTTTTGCTGTCTGCAATTATCTGAGGAGAAAGCATTATGGCAAGAAGATATAGATATGCAATCGTAAAGAAGAAAGAAGCTGCAAAAGGGAAGCTGTCAGTAGGGCTGGCAAGTGCTTCCCTGCTTCTGTTTGTAGGAGCGATCGGAATAGCCTATGCACTGGAAGGTGGATATGGATTTATTGTTGGAGGAATCTGTTTGTTTGCAGCATTACTTTCTGTGTATGGATTTTTGATGGGAATTCTGAGTTTTTCGGAAGAAAACTGTATGCACAGAACAAGTGTGGTAGGTGCCATCCTGAATGGTGTGTTTATGGTAGGATGGCTTGTTTTTTTTCTGATGGGAGTATAAATATATGGAACGTTTGGAAAAACAGATGAAGTTTATTCTGGAAGTAGACAAAGTAAAAAAGATCATCCGCCAGACATATCTGACGGATGGGAGTCGCAAAGAGGATGATGCCGAGCATTCCTGGCATCTGGCACTTATGGCTGTATTACTGAAGGAATATGCAAATGAAGATGTGGATCTCGCGACGGTCATTCCGATGGTATTGATTCATGATCTCGTAGAAATTGATGCGGGGGATACCTATGCATATGACAGTGCAGGCCTGGCAACGCAGAGAGAGCGTGAAACGAAGGCGGCAGATCGTATTTTTGGAATGCTTCCGGAAGATCAGGGAAAATGGTTTCGCAGTTTGTGGGAAGAGTTTGAAGCCTATGAGACGGCGGAAGCAAAATTTGCTCATGTGCTGGATAACTGTCAGCCACTGATTCTGAACGATGCCTCCGGTGGAAAGAGCTGGAAGGAACATACAGTCCATAAAAGTCAGATTTACAAAAGAAATGAGCATACAGCAGAGGGCTCCAGGGAAATATGGGAGTATATGAAACAACTGGTGGACAAGCATATACAGCTTGGACATGTGCTTGATGATTAAAGCAAAGGAGATGAGAAATTGGATGAATTACTGAAAGAACGTTATGAGCTGGCAAAGGAGCGGATTGCAGAAATCTGCACAGAGACGGTGGCTCATCCGGCGTTTCTCGAATTTTTTCAGAAAACGGCAACTTTCTTAAGAGAGACAGCTGAGATTCTGGATAGAACAGAACAGGAATTTACTATAGAAGAATTACAGGAAGAAAATAAGAAACTTTATAAAGAGCTGTTTCCACAGAATTATGAGCATTGTTACGGGAATCCGGCTTATGCAGCAGAAAAACTGGGTGAGTATGGAAAGGCATTTGCTTTTTTGTATGCGGAACTCCGTGGAACGATTGCTTATGCATATGAAAAAAAATACTGGGATTATACTGTAGCGGCAGAACTCTTTCTGGAAGTGTACGCTGCATTTGAAGGTGATGAGCAGCCGTCTGTAAAAAATGTAGAAGACATGCTGCGTTCTTATGTGAATGACTATTGCCAGGATATGATGGAACAGAGGATTGCAGAAGCTGTTGACCCAGAGCTGGATTTTGCAGTGCGTATTGTGATGGACTCTGATCTTTCTGATCTCCGTTACCTGTACAGATATGGAGAATATGTTTCAGTAAATGAAACAGGTGTGGCAGAGTTCCTGAACAGTCTCAGCCAGGAACAGATTGACAGCATGGCACGGACATATACAGAAGGATATAGAATCGGCTTTATTAATGGAAGAAAAGATATTACCAGGAAAAAAACGGTCAATATTCGTTATAATCTTGGCTTTGAGCGAATGGTGCGTGCCGCGATTCTGCAGTTCCGTGACATGGGGCTGGAACCGGTGATCTATCGCCATGCGACACATGCAGTAAATAAAAGAGGCACTGCGTGGATCGGTTTTGTTGGTGGAAATGCCAACCCACAGTACGAGTATGATCACAGACAGGATCAGGCTCTTTTTATGGACAGCGATTTTGTACAGCGTAAACTTCGCTCTATGCAAAATGCATATGAGAAGTATAAAGAACTGGCAGCTGTTCATGGTGGACCGGCATGTATTGAGACTTTTGGAGAAGAACCGTTTGCGCCGGTATCTACAGATGGTGCATGGGTTCTGAGCGAAGCACAGCAAAAACAGCAGGTGGAACTTGACAATGAATCTGGCCAGATCGTGAACCGTTATATCAAAGGCGATGAGAGAAGTTTCACGATCATTGCATACCCGGTTCCTGAGATCGGCAAAAATTTCCCGGAGATCTTTGCGGAGATCGTTAAGATCAATACATTGGATTATAAGCTGTATGAACGCATTCAGCAGACGATCATTGAAACGCTGGATACCTGCAAGTGGGTGGAGATCAAAGGAAAAGATGACAATGAAACGGATCTGATCATTCATCTGCATGAGCTGGAAGATATCAAAAAACAGACCAACTTTGAAAACTGTGTGGCAGACGTGAATATTCCGGTAGGAGAAGTATTTACTTCTCCGGTACTTGCGGGAACCGGCGGAATCCTTCATGTAAAGAAAGTGTATCTGAACGGACTGCAGTTCAAGGATCTGAAACTGGTATTTGACTGTGGACAGGTGATTGATTACTCCTGTGCAAATTTTGAAACAGAAGAAGAAAATAGAGCCTATATCGAGGACAACATCCTTCACCATCATCCGAAGATTCCGATGGGAGAGTTTGCAATCGGCACGAATACGACTGCATATGTAGCAGCCGAAAAATATGGTATTGCAGATAAACTTCCGATTCTGATCGCAGAAAAAATGGGACCACATTTTGCTGTGGGAGATACCTGTTACAGCTGGTCAGAGGACACTCCGGTATTCAACCCGGATGGAAGAGAGATTATTGCCAGAGATAACGAAATCTCAATCCTTCGTAAAGAAGACATCAGTCTGGCATATTATGGATGTCACACCGATATTACGATCCCATATGAAGAGCTGGGAAGTATCCGTGTGATCGATGAAGACGGAGAGGGAACTTCCATTATTGAAAATGGTCGTTTTGTTCTTCCAGGAACAGAGGAACTGAATCAGCCTTTTGAAGCGTGACGACAGCTTTTAAGAACTGGCGGGCAGACTTTTTATACAAAAAGAGTTTGCCCGCCAAAATATTTCTTTTCCGTAATTTTATTGACACAATTTTAGAATCTTAGTAGAATCAACCTGAAGATGTAAGAAAACATACGAGGAGGCCACCAATGAAAAAAGTTGGAATTGTAATGGGAAGCGACTCAGATATGCCGGTTATGAGTAAAGCGGCAGCAATTCTTGACAAGCTGGGCGTTGAGTACGAGATGAAGATTATTTCTGCACACAGAGAACCGGATGTGTTCTTTGAATATGCCAAAACAGCAGAAGAAAAAGGTTTCAAGGTAATTATTGCAGGAGCGGGAATGGCAGCACATCTTCCTGGAATGTGTGCGGCAATCTTTCCAATGCCGGTTATCGGTATTCCGATGCATACGACATCTCTTGGGGGAAGAGATTCCCTGTATTCGATTGTACAGATGCCGTCTGGAATTCCGGTAGCAACAGTAGCAATTAACGGAGGCGCAAACGCAGGGCTTCTTGCAGCAAAGATTCTGGCAACATCTGATCCGGAACTTCTGGACAGACTGAAAGCATACAGCCAGGAACTGAAAGAACAGGTTGAAGAAAAAGATGCCAGATTGCAGGAAGTCGGATACAAAGCTTACTAAAAACAGGTGGAGGAGATCACAAGATTATGGATTACAAAAAAGCAGGTGTGGATATAGAAGCAGGTTATAAGTCAGTAGAGTTAATGAAGAAACATATTGCAAAGACTATGAGACCGGAGGTGTTGGGCGGCATCGGAGGATTTTCCGGAGCGTTCTCCATGAATGCATTCAAGGATATGGAGGAACCAACTCTGGTATCTGGTACTGATGGATGTGGAACCAAGGTTAAACTTGCTATGATCATGGACAAACATGATACGATTGGAATCGATGCAGTTGCCATGTGTGTGA
The DNA here is from genome assembly GCF_018918125.1 of Blautia sp. MSJ-19. Lineage (GTDB taxonomy): Bacteria > Bacillota > Clostridia > Lachnospirales > Lachnospiraceae > Blautia_A. The sequence goes on along the minus strand of NZ_JAHLQA010000004.1, from coordinate 9,343 downwards.
ATGATATTGCATGTGCAGGGGCTGAACCACTGTTTTTCCTGGATTATATTGCATGTGGCAAGAACTATCCGGAGAAGATTGCTGAGATCGTGAGCGGAGTTGCAGAAGGCTGTGTACAGTCAGGTGCGGCACTGATCGGTGGAGAAACAGCAGAACATCCGGGACTTATGCCGGAAGATGAATACGATCTTGCCGGATTTGCGGTAGGCGTGATCGACAAAAAAGATCTTCTTACAGGTGAAGAACTGAATCCAGGAGATGTTCTGATCGGTATGGCATCTACTGGTGTCCACAGTAATGGTTTTTCGCTTGTACGTAAAGTATTTGAGATGACAAAGGAATCTTTGGATACATACTATGATGAGCTGGGTACAACACTTGGCGAAGCACTGCTGGCACCGACCAGAATCTATGTAAAGGCACTTAAGAGTATCAAAGATGCGGGTGTCCGCATCCATGCGTGCAGCCATATCACCGGTGGCGGTTTCTATGAAAATGTTCCTCGTATGTTAAAAGAAGGAACAAGAGCAGTTATTGAGAAAGACAGTTATCCGGTTCTTCCGATATTTGGACTTCTTGCAAAGACAGGAGATATCGAAGAAAAGATGATGTACAATACGTTTAATATGGGACTCGGCATGGTACTGGCAGTAGATCCTTCCGATGTGGATAAGACAATGGAAGCAATCCGTCAGGCCGGAGATACTCCGTATGTAGTTGGGCGTATTGAAGCAGGAGAAAAGGGAGTGACTTTATGCTAAAACTTGGTGTTCTGGTATCAGGAGGCGGTACAAATCTGCAGGCGATCATGGACGCAATCGATAGCGGTGTGATAACCAATGCGGAAATCGGCCTGGTGATCAGTAATAATCCAGGAGCATATGCACTGAAACGCGCGGAGAGCCGGGGAATCCCGGCTAAGTGCATTTCTCCCAAAAATTTTGAAGACAGAGATGCGTTTCACAAAGCGTTACTGCAGGAACTCAGAGAGAATGGGGTGGACCTCGTCGTGCTGGCAGGATTCCTTGTGGCAATTCCGCCAATGATCGTAGATGCTTATCCGAATAAGATCATTAACATTCATCCTTCTCTGATTCCGTCTTTCTGTGGAGTGGGATTTTATGGACTTCATGTACACGAAGGTGTACTTGCACGAGGTGTGAAGGTTACCGGTGCAACCGTTCATTTTGTTGATACGGGGACAGATACAGGGCCGATCATTCTTCAGAAAGCGGTGGAAGTACAGCAGGGAGATACCCCGGAAGTGCTGCAGCGTCGTGTGATGGAAGAAGCTGAATGGAAGATTCTCCCTGAAGCAATCAATCTGATCGCAAATAACAGAGTTTCCGTGCGGGATGGAAAGGTTGTTATTGACTGAAGATGTTTTATTAATAGAGGAGGCAATTAAAAGCTCATGAAAGTACTGATCGTTGGAAGTGGCGGAAGAGAACATGCAATTGCATGGAGCGTTGCAAAGAGTCCTAAGGTTGAAAAGATTTACTGCGCACCGGGAAATGCAGGAATTTCTGAATATGCAGAATGTGTGGCAATTGGTGCCATGGAATTTGAAAAACTTGCAGATTTTGCCCAGGAAAAAGGTGTTGATCTGACTATTATCGGTATGGATGATCCGTTGGTCGGTGGAGTGGTAGATGTATTTGAGGCACGTGGTCTGAAGGTATTTGGCCCACGTAAGAATGCAGCAATCCTTGAGGGGTCTAAAGCATTTTCAAAAGACCTGATGAAAAAATATGGGATTCCGACAGCTGCATATGAGAATTTTGATGATCCACAGAAAGCTCTGGAGTATTTACATACACAGGCAAAATTTCCGATTGTTCTCAAGGCAGACGGACTTGCATTGGGTAAGGGAGTTCTGATCTGTAATACGCTGGAAGAAGCGGAAGCAGGCGTTAAAGAGATCATGGAGGATAAAAAATTCGGAAATGCCGGAAATACAATGGTTATCGAAGAATTTATGACCGGCCGTGAGGTGTCTGTTCTTTCCTTTGTAGATGGCAAGACAATTCGTACTATGACATCTGCACAGGATCATAAGCGTGCCATGGATGGTGATAAAGGTTTGAATACGGGCGGAATGGGTACATTCTCACCAAGTCCGTTCTATACAGAAGAGGTGGATGAATTCTGCAAACAGCATATTTATCAGGCAACGGTAGATGCTATGGCGGCAGAGGGACGTCCGTTTGTCGGAATTATTTTCTTTGGTCTGATGTTGACAGCAGATGGACCGAAGGTTCTGGAATACAATGCAAGATTTGGAGATCCGGAGGCACAGGTTGTACTTCCGAGAATGAAGACGGATATTATAGAGGTTATGGAAGCATGTGTGAATGGAACTCTGGATCAGGTGGAGCTGGAGTTTGAAGACAACGCTGCAGTCTGTGTAGTCCTGGCAAGTGAAGGATATCCGGTAAAATACGAAAAAGGAATTCCAATGTATGGATTTGAAAATTTCAAAGACAAAGACGGATATTATTGTTTCCATGCAGGAACTAAATTTGAGAACGGGCAGATCGTTACAAATGGTGGACGTGTCCTTGGAATTACTGCAAAAGGAAAAACTCTGAAAGAAGCACGTAAGAATGCATATGATGCAACCGAATGGATTCAGTTTTCCAATAAATATATGCGCCATGATATCGGAAAGGCTATCGACGAAGCATAATAGAAAAAATAACCAAAAAGGTATGTCATTTTTCGTGAAATATGGTATAATTCATGATATATCATGCGGAAGCGATAAATGAAAGGAAAATGAAATGGGTATTAGTGTAGAAGAAGCAGTTAAGGAACTTCAGGCAAGGGAGACAGTATTTGTCGCATATTCACAGGCAACGAAGCTTCCTTATGTAACCTGCGGAGAAGAGACATATAATGATCAGGTGTGGCTTTTTGCGGATGAGGAAACTCTGAAGGAATATGGCAAAAAGAAATTAGAAGAAAAGGTACTTCTTATGGGAATGCGGTATGAAAAAAAGGATTTCCCAAGAATGTATGGTCTTCTGTTTTCAATTGGAGTAAACTCTGTAATCTGGAATAATGGAACTGATGAGGTTGAACTGGATCTGGAAAAAATCGTAAGGCAGCCGGATCTTAGCAAGATGGAGCCGGCGAAACGTCCGCTGATCAACCCAACTTTGCAGCTTTCCGGAATTTATTTTATGCAGGAGCTTCGTCGTCCGGTGCAGAAAGAAGAGCACAAGAATCTGAGAGCACTGGAAGAAGAACTGATTGCAAATCTGAAAAAATCACAGTTTCTGGTTGCTATGGAACGTGATGAGGAGAATCCGAAAAAAATCAATATTCCATACCTGAAAAATAAAGAAGGACAGATTTTACAGCCGGTATTTTCTGATGTTATGGAATTTGAAAAATTTGCAAGAGGCAAAAAGCTTCGTCTTGCAAAAATTCCATTTAATAAATTGCCGGATATTCTGATCGATCAGGCAGAAGCAATGGTGTTTAATCCTATGGGATTCAATCTGATCCTTAATAAAGAACAGTTCACAAAAATCCTTGGATGATAAATAAAAGGAACAGAACAGGCGGCTTAATGGCTGCCTGTTTATTTTTTACTTGCAAAATCCGGGACATGTGCTAGTATATGTATAACATGACGAATTGCGGAAGCGATTTGCTGCGGGAAGATCCGCAGGTATCATACAACAAAGACAAGGGGCTGATAGTTATGGTCATTGAAATAGATTTTAACAGTGATGAAGCGATTTATGTGCAGCTGATGAACCAGATTATCATTGGAATTGCGACATCCAGGCTGCAGGAAGGAGATCCGCTTCCTTCTGTCCGCCAGCTGGCAGATACCATAGGAATCAATATGCATACAGTGAATAAGGCATATTCATTGCTGCGACAGGAGGGATTTGTCAGTATTGATCGCAGACGCGGAGCGATTATAGCGGTAGATATCAATAAGATCAAAGCACTGGAAGAAATGAAAGAAAATCTTCTGGTGGCACTGGCAAAGGGCTGCTGTAGAAATGTCAGCAGAAGAGAAGTACATGATCTGATAGATGAGATCTATGACGAATATGAGATAGACCAGTAACAATATGACAGCAGTCCCGCATTTTGCGGGCAGATAGGAGGAAAACGAACTATGCAGGATAGATTTACCAGACAGGCCGCCAATGCATTAAAACTGGCAAAAAGCACCGCACAGTCCTGTAATCATTCATACATTGGAACGGAACATATTCTGGTAGGGTTGCTCAAAGAAAAAGAAGGCACTGCCGGAAGGATACTGGAAGAATTTGGAGTAGAGGAAGAAACGCTGCAGCAGTTGATTACGAAACTGATTGCACCATCAGATGTGCTGGTTGTGGAAAGGGTGCCAGAATACAGCCCACGAGCTGAGAGATTGCTCAGTCTGGCGCATCGTGAATCTGAAAATCAAAAAGAAGAACAGACCGGTACAGAGCATTTGCTGATCGCAATGCTTAAAGAAACAGACTGTGTTGCAACAAGGCTGTTATATACGATGGGAATCAATATCCAGAAATTATATGTAGCGGTGCTTACTGCAATGGGTGTTGAGAATCCGGGAGCAGAAGAACTACAGGGAGGAAAGAATCAGAAAAATCAGAAGAATGGTTCACCGACGCCGACACTGGATCAGTACAGCAGAGATCTGACAGTGATGGCAGCAGAGGGCAGGCTGGATCCGGTAGTCGGACGCGACAGAGAGATCACGCGACTGATTCAGATCCTCAGCCGACGCAGCAAGAACAATCCGTGCCTGGTAGGCGAGCCGGGAGTCGGTAAGACTGCAATTGTGGAGGGACTGGCACAACGTATTGTGACAGGGATTGTTCCGGATTCTGTAAAAGACAAAAGAGTCGTAGTTTTGGATATGTCAGGAATGGTTGCAGGAAGTAAATATCGTGGTGAATTTGAAGAACGCATTCGCAAGGTGATTGATGAAGTTCGGACAAATCAGGGAATTCTCCTGTTTATTGATGAACTTCATACCATCATTGGTGCAGGCGGTGCAGAGGGTGCACTGGATGCATCTAATATTTTGAAACCATCTCTTTCGAGAGGGGAAATTCAGCTGATCGGAGCAACCACTCTTGAAGAATATCGCAAATATATTGAGAAAGATGCGGCACTGGAGCGCAGATTTCAGCCAGTTACGGTGGAAGAGCCAACAGAGCAGGAAGCTCTGGAAATCCTCAGAGGTCTGAGACCATATTATGAAAAACATCATGGAGTCACAATTGAGGAGGAGGCTCTGGAAGCGGCTGTAAAAATGTCGGTACGTTATATTAATGATCGTTTTCTTCCGGACAAAGCAATTGATATTATTGATGAGGCGGCTTCCAAGGTACGGCTTGGCAGTTACCGTTCAGCACCGGAGATCGAAGAGCTGGAAAGGCAGATCAGAGAGATTCTGAAACAAAAAGAAGATGCGATCAAACAGGCAGATTTGCCACTTGCGAAAAAACTGCAGCAGGAACAAAAAGAAGCAGAAGAACAGATTGCGAAATACAGAGCCAGAGAAGAACGAAGAAACAGACGAAAACAACTGACTGTGACAGAAAATTCTGTAGCAGATATTGTTTCTGACTGGACAAAGATTCCGGTCAAGAGGCTGACAGAGGGTGAGACAAAGAGACTGGCTGCTTTGGAAAAAGAACTGCATAAGCGTGTGATCGGACAGGAAGAAGCGGTTAAGGCTGTTGCGCAGGCGGTCAAACGTGGAAGGGTAGGATTGAAAGATCCGCATCGCCCAATAGGATCGTTCCTGTTCCTGGGACCAACCGGAGTGGGTAAGACGGAACTTTCAAAGGCTCTTGCAGAAGCCGTGTTTGGAAGCGAACAGGCAATGATTCGTGTAGACATGTCAGAATATATGGAGAAACACAGCGTCTCTAAACTGATCGGTTCTCCTCCGGGATATGTAGGATACGATGAGGGCGGTCAGCTCAGTGAAAAAGTCAGAAGAAATCCATACAGTGTACTCCTTTTTGATGAAATTGAAAAGGCACATCCGGATGTGTTTAATATTCTTCTGCAGGTATTGGATGACGGACATATTACAGATGCACATGGACGTAAAGTGGATTTTAAACAGACGATCATCATTATGACTTCCAATGTAGGTGCCCAGGCGATCATTGAGCCAAAGAAACTTGGTTTTATGTCAGAAAAAGATGACAAACAGGACTATGAAAGAATGAAATCCGGAGTTATGGAAGAAGTGAGAAGGCTTTTCAAACCAGAATTCCTGAACCGTATTGATGAGATCATGGTATTCCATCCATTGAAAAAAGAAGAAATCAAGAAAATAGTAAATATCCTTTTGAAAAATCTTCAGAAACGCTGTGCAGAACAGCTTGGAATTCAGCTTAAGATAACAGAATCTGTCAAAGAATATCTGGCAGAGTCTGGATTTGACAGCAAGTATGGCGCGAGACCACTTCGCCGTGCAATCCAGAATAAACTGGAAGATCCGATGGCAAATGAAATTCTGGAAGGCAAAATTCGAAATGGAGATACGGTAAAAATTCAGCTGCATCAGAAAGAAATACGATTTGTCCCAAGTCGTGATGAACGGAGCGGACAATAACGGAAAATCTAAAAAAGATATGAAATCTTAATTAGGATACTGGTCAAAAAAAGTGGTAAATGTTATAATAATGTAACCGAAATATCTAGGGTAGTTGGAACAATGTCACAACGCAATACAGATATGTAAGGACCAAAACACAACAGAAAAGTCTAGGGAGGACATAAGATCATGGCAGTAGTAAAAGAACTGATCCGTACAGAAGAAAATGGGGGTATCAGCTTTGGTAATTATGAATTACCGGCAAAATCAAAGGTATCTGATTTCCCTTATCAGGGAGATGTTTATAAAGTAAAGACATTTAAAGAAATCACCAAACTGGAACGTAATGGAATGTTCGTATACGAGTCCGTACCGGGAACTGCTGTATTCTCACTGAAGCAGGACGGCACCAGCATGGAATTTGCAGTAGAAGGTGCAGAAGATGCACAGATCACAGTAGAGCTGGAAGCAGACACAGAATACAGTGTTTCCATCAATGGTGAAGATGCCGGAAAAATGCAGACAAATCTTGGTGGCAAACTTTCTTTCAGTGTAGAACTCGGAGGAGATACAGCAGTAGCAGTAAAGGTTGAAAAATGCTAAAAAATAAAAAGATCGTTTATTTTTGTCAGGAATGTGGCTATGAGTCTTCGAAATGGATGGGACAGTGTCCCGGATGCAGAGCGTGGAATACGTTTGTAGAAGAAACCGTTTCTGCGAAGAAATCATCTTCAGCAGGAAGCGGACTGCAGAGCGGCACACGCAGAGCAGAGCCGGTAGTTCTGAAAGATATCCGATTTTCTGAAGATGAAAGAAGATTGACAAAGATAGGAGAGCTTGACAGAGTGCTCGGGGGCGGTATCGTCCCCGGGTCTTTGGTATTAGTGGGTGGAGATCCGGGAATCGGAAAATCCACCCTTCTTTTACAGGTTTGCAGGAATCTGGCACTTTCAGGCTGCTCTGTTTTGTATATATCGGGTGAAGAATCGTTGCGTCAGATCAAACTCCGGGCGGAACGTATCGGAGAATTTAATGAGAAATTGCAATTATTATGTGAAACAAATCTGGAAACGATTCGGGAAGTGATCGAACGCAAGAAGCCGGATATGGTTGTGATCGATTCGATACAGACAATGTTTCATGAGGATATCAGCTCTGCACCGGGCAGTGTTTCTCAGGTAAGAGAATCTACTAACATTTTGATGCAGATTGCAAAAGGACAGGGTGTTTCCATCTTTATTGTAGGGCATGTAACAAAAGAAGGGAATGTAGCCGGTCCGAGAGTATTGGAACATATGGTAGATACAGTACTGTATTTTGAGGGGGATCGTCATGCTTCCTATCGTATTCTGAGAGCAGTTAAGAACCGATTTGGTTCTACAAATGAGATTGGTGTGTTTGAAATGCGTAATACAGGTCTGGAAGAGGTAAAAAATCCATCTGAATTTATGCTGAACGGGAAGCCAAACGGGACGTCCGGTTCTATCGTTGCATGTTCTATGGAAGGAACAAGACCGATTCTTGTAGAGATTCAGGCTCTGGTATGCCAGAGCAACTTTGGAATTCCAAGGAGAACTGCGGTGGGAACTGATTTTAACCGAGTGAATCTTCTAATGGCGGTTCTGGAGAAGAAGGTCGGAATTCATCTGGCAGCATGTGATGCATACGTTAATATTGCGGGTGGTATGAAGATGACAGAGCCTGCGATAGATCTGGGAATTTCATTGGCGGTCGTATCAAGCTGTAAAGATATCATTATTCCGGATTCTGTGATCGCATTTGGAGAAGTGGGATTAAGTGGAGAAGTCCGTGCGGTAAGCATGGCTGGACAGCGCGTGGCAGAAGCAAAAAAATTAGGATTTGATACAGTGATTCTGCCGGAAGTGTGTAAAACCTCTGTTGGCAAAGTACAGGGAATTAATCTTGTTTATGTTGCGTGGATTCAGGATGCAATTCGATTTATCATGCAGAATAAGTAACAAATTTGAGAAAATAGTAAAAATCGCAAAAAGTTGTTGACAGCATGGTTAGAAAGTGGTATTCTAACTGAGCTGTCACAAAGAATTGTTTCTTTTGAAGACACAACTTAAAAAGCTTTGAAGAATTAAAAAAAGTTGTTGACAAGGGAGCGAAGATGTGATAGAGTAAGCAAGTCGCCAATGAGGCGGTAAACAAAGAACCTTGATAACTAAACAGTGAAACACATACGATTCTCGAAAATTCACAATGAACACTTAACGAACACGAGTGAAAACGAAGTGCGAGTTTAGTGAGAATGCGGTTCGAAGGAACTTGATGAAAGCGAGTGCAAACGACGCTTGAATCTAGTAAATCGAACTTCATTGTTTCTTTTTTAAGAATGAACTTTTTATAAACAGTAAAACGGGAAGATAGCCAAGTGTTGTCTGACCGGAATCAAACATTTTATCAGAGAGTTTGATCCTGGCTCAGGATGAACGCTGGCGGCGTGCTTAACACATGCAAGTCGAACGGGAAACCTATTATTGAAACTTCGGTCGATTTAATTTGTTTCTAGTGGCGGACGGGTGAGTAACGCGTGGGTAACCTGCCCTATACAGGGGGATAACAACCAGAAATGGTTGCTAATACCGCATAAGCGCACAGGACCGCATGGTCCGGTGTGAAAAACTCCGGTGGTATAGGATGGACCCGCGTTGGATTAGCTAGTTGGTGGGGTAACGGCCCACCAAGGCGACGATCCATAGCCGGCCTGAGAGGGTGAACGGC
>NZ_JAHLQA010000003.1 GCF_018918125.1 Blautia sp. MSJ-19 | reverse complement strand
GAGAAAGATGGTTATCGTTAGCCATCTTTTTTTCTTTTTTAGTAAAAGCAGGGAGGGTGTAACTCAAAACGAGTTACACCCTCCCTGTTCTAGAAGCGTCTATTTCCCGACAGCCCCTTTTAGGGATGTCAGATTATTTTTCGGCAGCTAAGGTAGAGGCAAGTCCTTCTGGCAGGATGGTTCCTCCACCGAGTACCATATCACCGTCATAAAGAACGGCGGCCTGTCCAGGTGTGACAGCACGCTGCGGTTCATCGAAAGTGATCTTGAGCAGATCCTCTCCGAGCTGTTCTACAGTTGCAGGCTGCTCCGGCTGACGATAACGTGTCTTGACTTTGCATTTGATCGGTTTGTCCAGGTGATCCCATGGAATCAGATTGATGTCGTTGACATAGCAGCAGGAACTCATCAGATCCTGTTTGCCACCAAGGATGACCTTGTTGGAGTCCAGGGATTTGCCGCATACATAGAGAGATTCCGGTGCGGAAATGCCAAGACCGCGGCGCTGACCGATCGTATAGTGAATCTGTCCCTTGTGTTTGCCGAGGACTTTGCCCTCTTTATCTACGAAATCACCAGGTTCGGAAGACTGACCGGTATACTGTTCAATGAAGGAAGCATAATCCCCATCCGGCACGAAGCAGATATCCTGACTGTCTGGTTTGTCAGCATTGATAAATCCCTGCTCCTGTGCAATGTGGCGGATTTCTTTTTTTGTATAAGTACCGAGAGGAAACAGTGTATGAGCAAGCTGATCCTGTGTCATGGCATAGAGAACATAGCTCTGGTCTTTGGTCGGGTCGAGACCCTTTTTCAGAATAAAACGCCCTGTTTCCGGATCCTGCTCGCGACGTGCATAATGTCCGCTTGCGATGTATTCGCAGCCGAGTTCTCTTGCTTTGTCAAGAAGAGCAGAGAATTTCAGGAAACGGTTGCAGTCGATACATGGGTTTGGTGTGCCTCCATGAAGATACGTATCTGCGAATTTATCAATGACACTGTGACGGAATTCGTCATGCATAGGAAAGACATAGTAGAGCATGCCAAGGCGTGCGGCAACGCTTCTGGCGTCTTCGGTATCTGATGGTGTGCAGCAGGCACGGTGTCCGGGGAAGCTGCACTGTGGATTATCATAAAGCTTCAGAGTGGCACCGGCGCAGTCGTAGCCTTCCTGAACCATCAGGTAAGCTGCCACGCTGGAGTCAACTCCGCCGCTCATGGCGATGATTGCTTTTTTCTGCATATATATTTCTCCTGTTATATAGTAAGTATTGGTTGTTGTTACAAATTAAAAAATATGGCTGTACTTTATTCAAGCTACATGCCAGCCAGTTACATGGTATCATCATAAAAATACAGTGTCAAGCAAGCGTTGCTGTTCAATGATAATAAGTAAGAAAAAAGATGAAAATAAAAAAATGAAAAAAGGTGTTGACATATCCAGAAAGTGGTAGTATATTAAACCTATCGGAAAGATAGGTAATAAAAACCGAGAGAAAACATTAAGGAGGAAGAATCATGTTTACAGAAAAAGCAGTACAGACAAAAGTCATGTGTATGATGGATAAGGAAATGCGAATGTGCATGTGTATGTCCATGTCAGATTATGCTTCAATGTATCGGAAACTTCCTGTGACATCGGAGGGTCAGCACAGAACGGCCTGAACGAGATGTCAAGAATGTGAATATAGATGTATCGGTGAGATACAATGTAGATTACATGAACAGGAAAATCCGACTTGGGTTCCTGTTTTTTTGTTGCCTTTTTTAAGTTTATATGACAGGTAATCCGAATTTACAACTGAATAAAAAATACAACTGAATAGAGAAAAACAAATAAGAAAATCTAAAATAAAATGAAAAATAATGAAATGAGAAAAGAGAGGGACTTTATTATGAAAAACACAAAAATTATCACAGTATCACTTGCAGCAGCACTGGCAATCGGAGCAATCACAGCAAATGGCGTTCTCGTAAGCGCTGACGCAGAAAAAGGAACCATCAAAGTAGCCGCATCCGCTACACCACATGCAGAGATCCTTGAAGAAGCAAAACCGATCCTTGCAGAAGAAGGATGGGATCTGGAAGTTACTGTATTTGATGACTATGTACAGCCAAACCTGGTAGTAGAGAGTGGCGATTTTGATGCAAACTATTTCCAGCATATTCCATACCTGGATAACTTCAATGAAGAGCAGGGAACACATCTGGTAAATGCCGGTGGTATCCACTATGAGCCATTTGGAATCTATCCTGGAACAAAGAAAACACTGGATGAACTGGAAGACGGAGATACGATTGCAGTTCCGAATGATACCACAAACGAAGCAAGAGCACTTCTTCTTCTCCAGGATAACGGTATTATCACATTGAAAGACGGTGCAGGACTGGAAGCAACTGTAAAAGATATTGAAGAAAATCCGAAGAATATTCAGATTGAAGAGCTGGAAGCAGCACAGGTTTCCCGTGTCAAAGATGAAGTTGCTTTTGTCGTACTGAACGGAAACTACGCACTGCAGGCAGGATATTCTGTATCAAAAGATTCCATCGCTCATGAAACATCTGATTCTGAAGCAGCTAAAACTTATGTAAACATCATCGCAGTCAAAGAAGGAAACGAAGACAGCGAAGCAGTCAAAGCACTGGTAGATGTTCTGAAATCCGATGAGATCAAAGATTACATCAACGAGACATACGACGGAGCAGTTGTACCTTTTGAAGATTCCGCAGACGATGCAGATGCTGATAAAGAAGAAGCAGCAGATGATACTGCAGATGCAGAAACAGAAGCTGAGGTTACAGAAGAGGCAGAATAATATTGCTGAGACATTAAAGAATAAGTTGTAACACAGATATTTCAAGGGAACGGGAGGAACAGTTTAAATGGAACCGATGATACAGGTAGAAAACCTCTGCAAAAGTTTTTCGACTAAAAACGGAACGGTAGAGGCAGCCAGAAACATCAGTTTTTCCATAGAAAAGGGAGAGATCTTCGGCATCATCGGTCTCTCCGGAGCAGGTAAGAGTACACTGGTACGATGCCTGAATCTGTTGGAAAGACCAACATCTGGAACTGTCCGGGTGAATGGTAAGAATCTTACGGAGCTTTCTGAAAAAGAACTCCGTAAGGAGCGCCAGAATATAGGAATGATTTTCCAGCACTTTAACCTGCTTATGCAGAGAACTGCACTGGATAATGTGTGTTTCCCGATGGAAATTGCGGGAATCAGTAAGAAAGAAGCCCGCAAAAAAGCCCTGGAATATCTGAAAGTGGTAGGACTGGAAGAAAAAGCACTGTCTTATCCGTCACAGCTTTCCGGTGGTCAGAAACAGCGTGTGGCGATTGCACGAGTCCTGGCAAGTGATCCGAAGATCCTGCTTTGTGATGAGGCCACCAGTGCCCTGGATCCGCAGACAACAAAAGCAATCCTGGAACTGATTAAGGAGATTAACCGTGATTATGGAATTACGGTAGTTGTTATTACACATGAAATGAGCGTGGTACAGGAAATCTGTAATCGTGTAGCTGTCCTGGAGAGCGGAACACTGGTGGAATCCGGAACAGTAGAAGAACTGTTCCGAAGCCCTAAGACAGAAGCGGCACGTCGACTGGTATTCAGCGGAAGAACGCAGATTCAGAAGATGGAAGGCAAACGTCTGGTGCGTGTTACCTTCCAGGACAAATCTTCCTTTGAGCCGGTCATTGCAAACCTGGTACTGACCTATCGTACGCCGGTTAACATTCTGTATGCAGATACCAAGAATATTGGTGGAGCGGCAGAAGGAGAAATGATCCTGCAGCTTCCCGAGATCGAGGAAATTGCAGATAAGATGATTCAGTATCTGAAAGATACAAATATGGGAGTAGAGGAGTTGAAATCTGATGTGGGATAATGCAACAATTACGATGCTGCTGGAAGGAACCAGAGATACGTTATATATGACCCTTGTATCCACCTTTTTCGGATATGTACTGGGACTTCCTCTTGGAATCCTGCTTACAATAACCGACAAAGAAGGCATTCATCCAAATGCAGTTGTTTATAAAGTACTGGATGTGATCGTAAATATCCTCAGAAGTATTCCGTTTCTGATCCTTCTGATCCTTGTCATTCCGCTCACAAGACTGCTCGTAGGCAAGACATACGGATCTACGGCAACGATCGTGCCGCTTGTAGTTGCAGCAGCACCGTTTGTTGCACGTATGGTGGAATCTTCCCTGAAAGAAGTGGATCCAGGTGTGATCGAGGCCGCAGTCAGCATGGGAGCCGGAACTCCAACGATCATCTGGAAAGTCCTCCTTGCAGAATCCAGAACATCCCTCCTTGTTGGAGTTACCATTGCAGTTGGAACGATCCTTGGTTACTCCGCTATGGCAGGAACTGTCGGTGGAGGCGGACTTGGAGATATCGCCATCCGTTATGGATATTACCGTTATCAGACAGATATCATGCTTGTGACGATCGTGATTCTGGTAGTACTCGTGCAGATCCTGCAGGGAATTGGCATGATGCTCTCCAGAAAACTGGATAAACGAAAAGCCTGAAAGAGAGTGCTTATAGCAAAGAATAAAGTTTATTCAGTAAATATAAAGATTTATTTTAGAAATTTTATAAATATATTAGAAAAAGGACAAAAACTCCTCACATTTATATTGTATGATGTATTTGTCTTAAAGGAAAACCCCTTTAAGAAATCCGGTAGCACTTCAATGCCGGGAGAGTTGCCGGAACTCTTTCCTTTCCCTAAAAAATAAAACAGAACACTAAACAGCCGCCACCTGACAAGAAACGTCGGGAGGGCGGCTGCTTTCGTTGTGTCTGATATTTCAGAGAGGCTGGTGATCTGGGATGTCTGTGCCTGGCTGGTATTTTATCGACGGTAGCGGTTGAAACAGGAATAGATTTCCTGGATTCGCGGGACTGCGTATCCACATGGCAGATAAGAACCATCTGCGAGGGAGGCAAGTCCTTTGGACTGAATCTGTTTCTGCAGATATTCAACAATCTCCGGGAGAGTTCGCTGGCCATCAGCCAGATGCTCCAGAGCATATTTCAAAAGTAATCCCAGTGCTGCGGTCTGTTCGGAATCTACGATCTGCTCAATATAACGCAGATCTACATCTTGTCTTCCAAGTGAAAATCCATCTTTTCCATGAACTTTGATCTTGATACGTTCTGGTTTACCTGCTCCACGTCCATGTGAACGGACTGCCGGAGCGTTTTTTTGTATGATACGGTGGCTTATCGGCATAGTAAATGCAGGAGCCTTGACAGGATTCAGAGGATATTTTCCACATAAGTTTCTGACTTTGTCTGCGATATCCACAGGATGGTAACAATCCATCTGGATGATCGTATCTGCGATGTGGAAAAATGCTCCGGAACTTCCGGCGACCAGGATCGTGGAGATTCCGGCATTTTTGTACAGGTCCTGTGCACGCTCGAGAAACGGGGTGATCGGTTCTTTTTCGCGGGAGATGACTTCCTGCATGAAGGTGTCACGAACCATGAAGTTGGTAGCAGAAGTGTCTTCATCCAGAAGAAAAACTTTACTTCCGGCTTCCATGCCTTCGATGATACCTGCAGCCTGAGAAGTACTTCCACTGGCATCTGCTGTAGAAAAACAACGGGTGTCTTTTTTGTTTGGCAGATCATTGATAAACAAAGAGATGTCCACGTCTTTGATGAAACGTCCGTCTTCTGAGCGAAGCTTCAGGGCAGAAGCGTCTGTGATCACGTACTCTCGTCCGTCGCCGGCGATGTGGTTATATACGCCAAGTTCCAGAGCGTTCAGAAGGGTGGATTTGCCATGATATCCACCTCCGACGATCAGTGTGATGCCCTGTGGGATTCCCATTCCGCGAATCTGTCCTTTGTGTGGAAGATCCATGGTTACACAAAGGGATCCTGGAGAGATAAACGGGACAGAATCTTTCAGCGGGCGGGAAGAAATACCGCTTTCGCGAGGAAGGACAGAATGATCCGCCACGAATGCGACGAGATGCTGTTCTTTGAGCTGGCAACGGATTGCCTGCTGATCTTCAGCAAGAAAAATTGCCTGTTCCAGTTCTTTTTTATTCACATTTCTGTAGAAGAAGGCTTTCTGTACACAGACAGGAAGAAAATCAAACAGGATCTTTTCAAGTTCCGTGGCGTTGATGGTGCGCCCGTTTGCGGGAAATCCAATAAAGAATCTGGCGATAATATCTTTGTCTGTGATCTCGCAGGCAGAACGGGCGAGAACTTCCTGACCGCAGTGACTGACAGAGATCAGGCCGCTTTTGCCGGAACCTTTTGCACGGAATGTATACTGATTGACCTGACGCTCAAACTGACGGGTCAGATAATCGGCCAGCGTGGTGCGTGTGAGTGGATTTTTACAGTATGTGTCCGGGAAACCGGCATCTTTGCGTGAAACATGAATGCTGATATGGGAAGGTGATGCAAACGGATCGCCCTGTACATGATCGACTGACAGAATATAACGGTCAAACTGATAACTGCCCTTCAGGGATTTGTAGGCAGGGTAGCTTTTTCGGTTGACGGATTGAAGCTGTGTTTTTAATTCGGATGCGTTCTGCATGAAAAAACTCCTTTATGAAAATTATTTACAAAATAGTTTTATGAAAATACTGTGATTTATCTGTGGATTTAAGGTACATTTAAAGTCTGACTGTAACTATTATGAAGTTAAGACATTGCTGAAATCACAGATTCGGGATTTGGTATTGAACAAAATCATTATAGTGCGGGAGTATGAAAAAACGCAAGCAGTTCGGGATATAATAACAAAGAACATGCAGGCAGAGGTTTCGTATTGTGCAAAAATTTCTTATACAAATCTTATATCTTTATTAAGAATCTGGAAGAATGTAGAAATACGCAGAAGTTTGTTTTATAATGGTGAAAGAATTTTGAAAATCAAATGAATCAGAAATCAGATGAAAGGTGGTTTTATATATTATGGAAAGAAGAAACGCATGGCTTTCTTATGAAGAAGCAGACGAAAAAGCACTGGAAAAACTGGCAAAGGATTATTGCACATTTCTGGATGCCGGCAAGACAGAACGTGAATGTGTGATCGAACTGACAAAAGAAGCAGAAGCTGCCGGTTATGTTTCATTAGAAGAAAAACTTGCATCCGGCGAGCAGATCAAAGCCGGAGACAAGATTTATGCAGTTGGCATGAAAAAGATCATGGCGATGTTCCATATCGGAGGGGAACCGATTGAAAAAGGAATGAACATCCTTGGGGCGCATATCGATTCTCCGCGTCTGGACGTAAAACAGAATCCTTTATATGAAGATACAGATCTGGCATATCTTGATACGCATTATTACGGCGGTGTAAAGAAATACCAGTGGGTGGCACTTCCTCTGGCAATTCACGGCGTGATCGTGAAGAAAGACGGTATGGTTGTCAATGTAAACGTAGGAGAAGACGAGGATGATCCGGTCGTATACATCACAGACCTTCTGATCCATCTGGCAGGCAAACAGCTTCAGAAAAAAGCAGCAGAAGTGATCGAGGGAGAGAATCTTGATATCCTGATTGGAAGCAGACCACTCAAAGATGAAAAAGATGAGAAGAAAAAGGATGCAGTGAAAAATAATGTTCTCCGTATCCTGAAAGAGAAATACGATGTAGAGGAAGAGGACTTCCTTTCAGCAGAACTGGAGATCGTACCGGCCGGCAGGGCACGTGACTGTGGACTTGATCGCAGTATGATCGTGGCATACGGACAGGACGACCGTGTGTGTGCATACACTTCTTTTGTGGCTATGCTTGAAATGGACGCGCCAAAACGCACCAGCTGCTGTCTGCTGACAGACAAAGAAGAGATCGGAAGTGTCGGAGCGACCGGTATGCAGTCCAATTTCTTCGAGAATACCGTAGCAGAACTTCTGGAAGGAATGGGATGCTACAGTGGACTGGCACTTCGAAGAACACTTAAGAATTCCTTCATGCTTTCTTCTGATGTAAGTGCGGGTTATGATCCGGCTTATGGAGAATGTTTTGAAAAGAAAAATGCAGCATATCTTGGAAGAGGAATCGTCCTCAATAAATTTACCGGAGCAAGAGGAAAATCCGGTTCCAACGATGCCAATGCAGAGTACGTGGCAAAAGTACGTGGCATTTTTGATGGAAGTAATGTGGCATTCCAGACAGCTGAGCTTGGTAAGGTAGATGTCGGAGGCGGCGGAACAATCGCCTATATCGCGGCACTTTATGGAATGAATGTCATTGACAGTGGGGTAGCTGTTTTGAGCATGCATGCACCGTGGGAAGTGACAAGCAAAGCAGATATTTATGAAGCAAAGAAGGCATACAAAGCATTTCTTGAAAATGCATGATAAAAATACGTATGATAAAAAATAATTTCAGTATGGAAACTGAAAGGCTGCTGTAAACAACAGTGACATCAAAGGAGAACGCAAAATATGAGTGATACGTTGATCAAGGTGGAAGATCTTTGTAAGATATATAATCCGGGTGAGAATGAGGTGCGGGCACTGGATCATGTAAGCCTTGAAATAAAAAAGGGTGAACTGGTGGCTATCATCGGACAGTCGGGTTCCGGCAAATCGACTTTTATGAATATGCTGGGGTGTCTGGACATTCCTACATCGGGTAAATATTATCTTAACGGAACTGACGTGTCCGAAATGACGGACAATGAATTATCGGAGGTTCGAAACCGTGAGATTGGATTTATCTTCCAGGGATTTAATCTGATTGCAAATTTAAATGCAATTGAAAATGTGGAACTGCCGCTGATCTATCGTGGAATTGACCGCAAGACAAGACATGAGCTGGCAATTGAATCCCTCAAGATGGTTGGGCTGGAAAAACGTATGGATCATAAGCCAAGTGAGATGTCCGGCGGACAGCAGCAGCGTGTGGCGATTGCAAGGGCGATCGCTGCACAGCCTCCGGTCATACTGGCAGATGAGCCGACCGGAAATCTGGATTCAGCTTCCAGTAAGGAAATTCTCGCAATTCTGAAGAAAATGCATAAGACAGGAAGAACCGTTATTCTGATCACGCATGATAATGGGATTGCGGCACAGGCGAGGCGTGTTGTGCGAATCATGGATGGCAAGATAGAATCTGATACGATCAATCCGGATTTTGACCAGGAGGAAGCAGAATGAAGAAGAAAAAGTCCAGAAAAAAACTGGCAGCAGGAGTTTGCGTACTGGCAGTTGCTGCGGTGGCAGGTGTAAAAATCTATAGTGGTACGAATACTGCAGAAACCGTTATGCCGCAGGTGGAAGTGGTTGAGGCTGTACGGGATAATGTACAACAAACAGTAGAAACCAGCGGAACAGTGGTCAGCGAAGAACAAAAAACGTATTTTTCCCCAGTCAATGCCAAAGTGGATCTTGCAGATCTGAAAGAAGGTGAGACAGTAAAAGCGGGGACAAAGCTGATCGAATTTGACCAGAAGGATCTGGAAAGAGAAGCCAAAAAGGCAGACCTGAATGTAGAATCAGGAAAGCTGGACATGCAGAATACCCTGAACAAGTCTGCGGAGGCTGTGCAGAAGCAGCAGGATGCAAAAGGAGATGTGGCAAGTCTGAAACAGCAGGTATCTGCACAGGAAAATTATGTTTCAGAACTGAAAGCGAGAATTTCACAGGTAAATGCCAGTGCACAGGCACAGGCAGCACAGGCCGCTGCAAAGAAACAGGCAGAGGCGGCAGCTGCACAGGCGGCACAGCAGCAGGAAATACAGAGAGCATATAATGAGGCTTTGAATACATACCAGAATGAAACACTTCCTGCTTATCAGACGCAACTGAATGTGCTGAACAATGAAATGAATCAGGCCCAGACAGAATACAATCAGGCGGAAAACAGTTATCAGATGGCTTTTCAGGCATGGTCGACGGAGCAGAGTGATGTTAATGAAAGTGCACTGGAAATCGCAGAGCAGATGAGAAGTGATGCACAGATTTCTTATCAGAGCGCAAAGACAGCTTACGAGGATTACAAAGCACAAAAACCAGAGGCTCCGTCCATGTCAGATTTTACTGGAGATTCCGATTTCATTTCTGATGGAACATCTGCAGGAAATGCGGATTTTGCATCTTCCGGTACAGCTGATACAACGGTAACAGCTGATACGACTGCACTGGAGACTGCCCTTGAAAAGGCAAGCAATGATCTGGCAGAACTGCAGTCAAAGCTTTCTTCACAGGAGGCGGTTGCAGAAGCGGATCCGGGTGCAGTGACTGAAGAAGAGAAAGAAAAAATGGAGATTACCAATAATCTTTCGGAACTGGATCAGATGTCTGCACAGGAACTGGTAGAGGCCGCAAAGAAAGGAATCAAGGCTGATTTTAATGGAGTTGTCACGAAGGTTTCTGTAGTAGAAGGGGCTTCGACAACACTTGGAATGGAGCTGTTTACGTTGCAGAATACAGATAAGGTAGACGTCAACGTAAATGTTTCAAAATATGATTATGACAAGGTAAAAGAAGGGCAGTCAGCAGACATTACAGTTGCAGGAAAGACCTATGAAGGAGAGGTGACGAATGTCAGTCATCTTGCGACTCAGAATGAGAAAGGCGCTTCTCTGATTTCTGCAGATGTTCGGATCAAGAATCCGGATGAGGACATTTTTCTTGGTGTGGATGCAAAAGTAACGATTCATGCGGAGGAAGCAAATGATGTGGTGGTTCTGCCGTCAGAGGTGGTCAATATCGGAAAAGAAGGTTCCTTCTGTTATGTTCTGGAGGATGGAATCATTACCAGAAAAGATATTATGACAGGCATCAGTTCTGATGAATATGTGGAAGTGCTTGATGGCATTAAAGAAGGAGATCAGGTCATCCGGGATCTTGGTTCTCTGGAAGAAGGCATGCCGGCAGAAGCAGTTAATGCATCAGGAGACACAGACAGTGGAGCAGCAGAAAATACGACTTCTGATAATGGAAGTACAGTGACAGAGGCAGAAGAAGGTGTCTGATGGGTGGATTATATGAATATGTAAAAATGGCTGTTCAGAACATTCGTGCCAATAAAGGGCGTTCTTTTCTGACGATGCTTGGTATCATCATTGGTATTGCATCTGTTATTGCCATTGTTTCCATTGGTGAGGGTACGAAGAATCAGATGAACAGTGAGATTGATGGCATTGGTTCAGGACTGATCGCCATCGATGTCAGCAGCGATGCCATGACAGAAGATGAATGGATCACACCGGATGATGTGCAGGAGATTCGTAAGCTGGATACAGTAGGTGGTGTCAGCGTTTCCAACAGCTATGACGGCGAAACAGTGACTGGTAAGGGAAACTTTTCAATTATGCTGACGGGTGAAGGCCCGGATGCCAAAATGATCAATAATTCAGATATGAAATATGGCAGCTATTTTGGTGAAGCAGAGGTTGAAGAGGGCAAAAATGTCTGCGTGATCTCGGATACAGATGCAAAGCAGCTGTTTGGTACAGATGATGTTGTGGGGATGAGTCTTGATATTACCTGTTACGATTCATCAAAATCGTTTCGTATCATGGGTGTCACCACACAAAAAGAAAATGGCACTTTTGTAAGTTATACATATGATGGAATGCCGGTTACAGTAAATATTCCATATTCCTCTATGGATGATCTTGTGGGAGGAACAGATGAGTTCTATTCCATTACGGTGGTACAGGCAGATAAGACACTTGATTCACAGATTGTTGCAGATCAGGTAGTGCATCTTCTGGAGAAACGTCATCAGTGTGCAGGAGAAGACTATTTCCATGTGCAGAGTTTTCAGGATGTGCTGCAGTCAATGAATGAGATGCTTGGCATGGTAACAGCATTTATTTCATTTGTTGCCGGAATTTCACTTCTGGTAGGTGGAATCGGTGTTATGAATATTATGCTGGTATCTGTTACAGAGAGGACACGTGAGATTGGAATCCGTAAATCTCTTGGCGCAAAAACCTCTTCGATCATGCTTCAGTTTCTGGCGGAAGCGGCAATTCTGACAGTTATGGGCGGAATCATAGGAATCATCCTTGGAATTCTTGCAGGATATGGAATCTGCTCGATCATGAGCGGAAGCATGGGAATGACGATCACTCCGGGAATCAGCCCCACCGTGATCCTTGCAGCAACACTTTTTTCATGTGCAGTTGGTGTATTCTTCGGAATTTATCCGGCAAAAAAAGCGGCAAAGTTAAGCCCGATCGAAGCATTGAGAAGAAATTAAATTTAACTGATTTCAGATAAAGCTCATGGCAAATGCTATGGGCTTTTCTTATGCCTGAGAGCTGATAAATTTTAAGGTTTGCTTAAAGTTAATTCACATGATCTCCTTTTTTCTTTCACAAAGGAAACACAGCTTTTCTTTATAGTATTACCTGTAAACAACAAATACAGATATAAAACCGATGCAAAATCGGTATGAAGAAAGGATATGATCTATCATGAAACGTAAATATGCAGCAATGATTCTTGGACTGACAATGGCACTTACATCTGTAAATATGGCTTATGCAGCAACAGATACAACGACAGAGACAGCTGCGGATGCAGCAACTGATGCAGAGGATACGGCGGATGCAACGGATTCAGATTCTGCTGAGACTACAGAAGTTTATGGTGAAGTTACTGCAGTCGGAGAAGACAGTATCACCATTAATGTTGGAACAATGAAAGAAGGACAGCAGCCGGGAGATGGTCAGGCACCACAGGATGGCGAGAAGCCGGATGATGCGCCGGAAGCAAAGGATAGTGCTGATGCGGACAGTAAGGATGCGGCTGCGGAAGATACAAAAGATGATGCAGACAGTGCCGACGAGTCTGAAGATGCAGCAACCGATGATACAGCAGATGCTTCTGACACAGATAATAAAGATGTAAAACCGGATGATTCAAAGGGCGCACCGGATGGAGAAGCTCCGTCTATGCTGGATCTGACAGGAGAATCTCAGGACATTAAAGTGACAGATACAACAACTTATGAAAAACAGTCAGCACCGGAGAAACCGGAAGACGGTCAGGCACCACAGGATGGTGAAAAACCGGAAGATGGTGAAAAGTCTGAGGATACAAAAGAAGCATCAGATAGTTCTGACGCAGATAATAAGGACGAGAACACGGAGGATAAATCAGATGCTGACAGTACAGATGAAACAAAGGATGATAGTGCTGATGCGAAAGCAGATGACGCTAAGGCAGATGATAAGTCTGGTGATCAGAAACCGGCAGATGGTCAGGCTCCTGAGATGAAGACAGAAGCAATTGCACTGACAGATATTCAGGTTGGTGATACGATCAAAGTTACTCTGGATGCGGATGGAAATGCAACAGCAGTTGTTGTGATGAATGCAGGTGCACCAGAAGCCAAAGAAGATGCCGCACCGGCAGATGACAAGAAAGATGCCGCATCCAAAGACGACAGCGAAGCTGCAGAGACAACAGATGACAGTGCTGCAACAGATGACAGCGCAGACGCTGAATGATAAAACGATTGACATTATCTGAATTTGACTAATACTGTGAACGTAGTGAACAGTATTTAATAGACGAATGACCGGGAGAGCTTTTGATCCCGGTCATTTTGTCTGTCTTGTATAAAGCTTTACCTATATAAATATCAGTAAATATCACCCGCACATATGGCAGGATTCGCATGCAGACGGCGCAGTTGCACAGCCGCCAAGTGCAGTTTCTCTCAGTTCCGCAGGAAGCTTTTTGCCTACGGTGAACATGATCGTGATCATTTCATCGAGAGGGATAAGCTGGGTGATGCCTGCAAGGGACATCTCCGCAGCGACCAGTGCGATCGCAACACCGGAAGCATTTCGGTTCTGGCACGGATATTCCACCAGACCGCCAACCGGGTCACATACGAGTCCGAGCATGTTCATGAGCACGGTAGAAGCGGCGTAGGTACACTGCGCCGGAGTACCGCCCATCAGCTCTGTAGCGGCAGAAGCAGCCATGGCAGCAGCAACACCTGTCTCTGCCTGGCAGCCGCCGACAGCACCGGCAACTGTTGCATTTCGCATGGCAAGATATCCGATTGCACCGGCATTAAAAAGTGCTTTCTGGATATCCTCGTCAGAGAAATCATAAACTTCCTGAAGTGCCAGAAGGAGTCCAGGAACGATACCGGCAGAGCCGGCAGTAGGAGAGGCTACGATCAGTCCCATGGAGGCGTTTGTCTCCAGAGTCGCCATTGCATAGGTGATCGCTTTTTCCAGGACATTTCCGCAGATCCCTTTACCGGAAGCAAGATGCCTGGAAAGCTTCTGTGCTTCACCGCCGATCAGTCCGCCCATAGATCTGACAGGGGTTTTGACCGGGGAAAAAGCGGCATCTTTCATGATCTCAAGGACACGTGCCATCCGTGAATTTACACTCTCGTCGGTTGTCTCACCGACAATGATCTCCCTCTGACGCATGATCTCAGAGATCGGAAGCTGATGATCCTGGCAGAGCGTCAGAAGTTCTTTTGCATTTTTAAAATCCATGATAAAAAATCTCCTTCCTTACATCTGCACGATCATGACTTCGTGGATATTTTCGTGCTGGCGGATCGTGACTCCGATATCCTCCGGGAGCCGTCCGTCAGATTCCACGATCGTATAGGCAATCTCGCCTTTGGATTCGCGGAAAAGACGCATAAAAGCGATGTTTACGTTTCGGTCGCTGAGGCATTTGGTGATGTATGCCACAACGCCTGGTTTGTCCTGATGAGTTACGATCACGGCACTGTATTCACCCGTGAAATCAACCTGCACGGAATTGATCCTTACGATGCGGACTTTGCCGCCTCCGAGAGATTCCCCGCGGACGGTCATTTCCTGACCGCTTTCGTTGACCATATGGATGTCAACGGTGTTTGGATGGATATCTGTTTCCAGCTCATTTGGCGTAAAGGTGAATTCGAGTCCTTTTTTTTCTGCAATCTCAAAGGAGTTGCGGATACGCATATCGTCTGTGGAAAATCCCATAATACCGCCGAGCAGTGCGCGGTCAGTACCATGTCCTTTGTAGGTTCTGGAAAAAGATCCATACAGTGTAAATTCAACTTTTTTCAGTGGACCATTGATCATTTTCTGGGCGAGAAAACCAATGCGGGCAGCCCCGGCTGTGTGGGAGCTGGAAGGACCGATCATGTTTGGTCCCATTACATCAAATACGCTGATAAAAGACATTTTAATTCTCCTGTGGCTGTGGTGTTTTTAAGATAAATTTCTTATAAATAGTGTCTACGATGATGCCGATAGCGTTGTCACCGGAAATGTTGCAGGCTGTTCCGAAGGAATCCTGTGTGATGTAAAGTGCAACCATGATCGCACAGATCGCACCTTCCGGATCTCCGGCTTCTGCGCCGAATACCATGTACAGGAACGGAAGAGCAGTCATGATGGAACCGCCAGGAGCTCCCGGGGAAGCGACCATTGCGATGCCGAGGGTCATGATGAACGGAATGACAGTTGCGAGACTGATCGGAAGCTGATTCATCAGACAGACAGCAGTTGCACATGCGGTGATCGTGATCATGGAACCTGCCATATGGATGTTTGCACAAAGCGGTACAACGAAGTTACGGATCTGGGAGCACACGCCGTCAGCTTCTGCACACTGCAGATTGACCGGGATCGTTGCAGCAGAGGACTGGGTTCCAAGAGCTGTAGTATAACCCGGAACCTGGTTTTTTATAAGGGTCAGAGGGTTTTTCCTGCTGACAGAACCTGCGATCGTGAACTGGATAAAAATGCAGATCAGATGCATTGCGATAACAACAAGGAAAACTTTCCAGAGGATTCCGAGGATCGCAAAAGTTTTGCCGGATTTGGTCATGTCAGTGAAAGTTCCGCAGATATAAAGTGGAAGCAGCGGGATGATGATCTTGTGGAGCACTTTGTCGATGATCTTGGAAAAATCGCTCATTCCGTTGTAAAGGCTGTTTCCGATTTCTTTGCCGCGCATGGAAGAGAGGCAAAGACCCATGATGAAAGCAAGTACAACAGCGGACAGGGTCTCAAGCAGTGGTTCGATCGTGATTGAAAAATATGGTGCCAGGGACACATCAGCAGTTGCAGCGATCTGATCCAGTGCGCCTTCGCTCATGAAGTGAGGGAACAGGCTGGATGATACAAGGAAGGATGCGGAACCTGCGATCAGGGTGGAACTGTAAGCGAGAGCTACGGTGATCAGAAGCAGTTTGCCGGCACCCTGGGAAAGATCAGCAATACCCATGGTTACGTAAGCAAGGATCATGAGCGGGATGATGAATTTCAGGAAAGTGCTGAAAAATCCTGATAAAGTTACGACCAGGCGGCAGAAGCCTTCCGGAAGGAACTGTCCGAATAAGATACCAACGATGATGGCAATGATCAGTTTCGGTACAAGCCCGAGTTTGAATTTTTTCTTTTCCATTATGTAATTTTCCTCCAAAGTTGTTTATTAGTGTTGCTCAATAGGATAGTATCCTGCGAGGTGTTTTGTCATGAATATGACAAAATCCCGAGACACACAGGGCAAAATGCTATCACCGAAGGTGATTTGGAATGCATTTTGTCAAACTTACTGTGAACGGAGTGTACAGTAAGTTTTGTTGATTTTGCATAAAAATACGATTGACGTCTTCGTGAGTGTATTGTATCATCAACATATAAATGAAGCAAATTCATAGTATTTATGACATAGTTGAAAATTTTTCATAACTGTTCACAGGTAGTATCCCGCGAGGTGTTTTGCCATGAATAATGGCAAAATCCCGAGACATATGGGGCAAAATCCCATCACCGTAGGTGATTTGGAATGGATTTTGACCAAGTTGCTGTGAACGGAGTGAACAGTAACAAATTTTTCATAATAAGAGGAGGGTGTCATGGAGATCCGTCAGGTGCAGTCTTTTGTTCATGTTGCAAGACTTGGAAGTTTTTCCAGATCAGCAGAGACTATGGGATATTCACAGTCTGCCATCACGGTCCAGATCCGGCTTTTGGAGGAAGAACTCGGCACAAGGCTGTTTGACCGTATGGGTAAGAAGGTCAGCCTTACGCCGCAGGGGAAGCGTTTCCTGGAGCATGCCAACCGTATCCTTTATGAAATGAACAGGACGATAATGGCGATGAATGAGGACAGAGAGCTTGAGAATCCGCTTCATATTGGTACGATCGAATCTCTGTGCACGGCGAAGTTTCCTCGTATCCTGAGCCAGTTTCATACGCTTTATCCGAAGGTGAATATACAGATTACGCTGAATTCACCGGAGAAGCTGATCCGTATGATGGAGCATAATGAATTGGATCTTATTTATATCCTGGATACGCCGCGCTGGAATAAGGAGTGGATCAAGGTCATGGAGGCAGCAGAGCCGATCATTTTTATTGCATCTGTAAATTCTGAATTTGCATGGAGGAAGGAAATGGTGCTGCAGGATATCCTGGAAGAACCTTTTTTTCTGACGGAAAAAAATGCGAACTACAGGCAGGCACTGGACCAGCACCTTGCGCTTGAGAACCGAACGCTTGATCCTGTTCTGGAGATCAGTGATACCGAATTCATCATTAAGATGGTGGAGCGAAATGACGGACTTTCGTTCCTGCCATATTTTGCAGTGGAGAAATATATCCGCAGTGGACGGATCGCCATGCTTGATGTGACCGACATTGATATCTCCATGTACCGCCAGATCTTTTACCATAAGAATAAGTACAAAACCCGTGAAATGAGCGAATTCATCCGCCTCATAACCGAGTCCGAAAATGCCTGAAATGCACCTTCAAAATATAAAAATAAAAAAAATAAATTTTTTTCAAAAAAAGTGTTGACAAAATGAACATTATACAGTAGAATACATTTTGTTGTGAGCGACAAGTACTCACAAATGAATAAGATGTGCGTTTAGCTCAGCTGGATAGAGCGTTTGGCTACGGACCAAAAGGTCGGGGGTTCGAATCCTCTAACGCACGCTACAACGAAAGGCTGGAAACCTTGAAAAATCAATGGTTTCCGGCTTTTTTTGTGCTTGTTGATTTGAGTTCGAACCTGTGACTTCCTGTGACAAGGAAAATTCGGGTGAAATCAGCTGGCAAATGCCTTTTCCATGATACTCAGACTTTCCTCCGGAGTCAGTGGATTGTATATATACCCTAATGTTGTTGCGGTGTTGCTGTGGCCAAGGCAGGCACGAATCTGATCAAGAGGAAGACCGGCTGCATTCAGGCGACTAGCATAAGTCTTTCTCAGCTTGTGACTGCGCTTTACATCAGTGCAGATGTGTTTGCAGGCATATTCCAGCATACTGTTAATTGATCGCAGGTTCAGGTATTTGCTTCCATATCCGAAGATGAAGTCATCAGGTCTGGCATCAGGAGCATTTGCTCTTAATAATTGGAAAATCTCCTGAGCTTTATGGACAACTGGAATGACACGTTCTGTATGAGTCTTGGTATGATCGAGCAATACATACACACCTTTCCTGTCTTCCTGACCAGGAAGAATAACAATTTGTCCGGAAGTCTTATACACATCATAATAAGGATTACTCAGCTCTGTAGCATCCATATGTACCATTTCCTGGACAATTGATATTTCCCACTTGTCCATGTTCAGATCTCGCCAGCGAAGGGCGCACAATTCTCCGGCACGCAAGCCCATCAGAAAATTACAAACGATGGACAAGAAGCGTGGCTCATGTTTCTTGTTGTACGATTTCCAGAGATCCTCAATGATTTTATGATATTCGTCGGTGTTGTAAACCTGAGTTTCACTCGTTGGCTTGGACACCTGACGGAATTTAACAGTTACCTTGAGTTCCGGAAATGGGTTACTGGCAATATATCCATGGTCTTTCGCATACTCAAACATTTGCTTTGGAATGGTTTTTATTGTCTGCCATGTGTGACTGGATAAATTGTATTTTTTGATCAGCTGGTTGGCCCAGGAATTGATGTCTGAGACCTTTATTTCCTGTAAAGGCATCTGAAAGAAATCCGTTCCATCAAAAAATCTTCTCCAGTGTTTTCTATGGGCACAGATAGTGTTAGGGCTGTCAGTGATGGTTCTTTTGTAATCCAGCCATTCTTCGAAAATATCCTGCAGGCAAATGGAAGTGGATTCTATATAGTAAGGCTTTAATGCATCCAACAATTCACCGTAAGTTTTCCGTTGAATACGCTTGTTATAATCCTGCGGATTTGCAGTGTACCAGGCATCTCTTTTCTCGTTGTAAAATATTGTGTACTTGTGAAGTTTTTCTACTTTTTTTCTGGTTAGCATTTTTTCAATATCCGCTACCGTTTCCTCATCAATTGTACCATCGATAAAAAGATTTTCCAGTCTTGATTTTTTTTCTTCAGTCTGCATAGTTCATCACCTTTTTATCTTTAATATGTGATTTTAAGATGCAGGGTGTCTGAAAAAGGAAGGCGCTTTTAAAATATATGGATTTGTAGTAAATTTAGTTGAATTTTGGAGCACAAAAGTGTATAATGTACTTATGGAACACAAAAGTCTGGAGGTGAAAATACAGTGTCCCCAAGAACTGGCAGACCGACAGATGCACGTAAAGAATTTGCCTTGAAAGTCAGAGTGGATGCTAAGTTACATGAACGTATTGTGGATTATGCAGAAGAAAAAAATGTGACAAAAGCAGAAGTTGTGAGAAAGGCATTAGATGAGTATCTGCCGAAGAAATAGAAAACCAGTCCAACGGCCCTGGTAAGAACGTGAACTGGTTTATTGGGTCTGCCACAGGAGTTACCCTGCAGCTAAATCTGATTATAGCACCGCAGGGACACTCCTGGCAACTTATAAACTGCTGTCGGAGAAAAAATCTGACAGTCGATTATGTGAAAAAGGAGTCGATCATATGGAGATTGATCTTTTGATTACGGAACTGGATGAAACGACCATCCAGCTCGACAAGATGAGATATCTTGCCACACAGATTTCCAATAAGGCAAGTGAGAAAACTCAGCGGGCAAAAAATGCATTTGAATATGATTTCGAGAGTCGTGAAATTTTCAAGTGCAGTGCCATCTTATTGGATTATATAGAAGTGGTGGATAATGCAATTAAGAAGGCAGTCAGTGAACTGGCAGAATATGACACTAAACTTCAGAAAGAAAATGCCAGGGCACTTTCAGCGGATTCTGACAAGGTGGATTTTGGAGTAACGACAGATCCATCAAGAAATAATTAATATAAGTTTTAAATCAGGCTATATTTTGCAAAAATCAGGCAAAATATGGCCTTTTTGTATTTTAAGGACTTATTTTTGCTATCCGGTCTCCAGAAATCACATATTTAAAGAAACAAACAAAGGAGCCGATATCGCAATGAAAGAAAATATCAGTTTTGAATTTATTAAATCAGATAAAACAGAACCAAATATCTATTATCGTATCCCTAAAATCCTGTTTGAAAGCAGTATCTTTGAAGATTTATCGACAGATGCAAAATACCTGTACAGTTTTATGCTGGATCGCGTTTCTTTGTCCAGCAAAAATAAGTGGATAGATCCAGACGGGAGAGTGTATATCATTTATACTGTAAAACAGGTATGTGAAATTTTAAAATGCGGAAAAGACAAGGCATCGAAGTTACTGGCAGAGTTGGATAGCGAGAAGGGTATCGGATTGATTGAAAGGGTGAGTAGAGGCCTTTGTAAGCCAGACAAAATTTACGTGAAAGATATTGTGGTACAGAAAGATGATGTAGACAAAAAGGAAGCTGCTGCATCGGAAAATGCGACTTCCGGAGATCGATTTAATCGACTTCAGGAGGTGGAAAAAACAGAGGTCATGAACGCGGAAATTCATATCACAGAGGGTAGTAAAAACAGATGTCAGGAAATCGGAAAAGCAGACACAACTAATAATGATAATATTAAGACTTATAATATTAAAACGGATAAAAGTAATCAGGATAATAGTAATCATCACTCTATCAAGGGCTCTGCCCTGACAGAGGATGATGATACATATACCCGCTACGAACAATTAGTCAAGCAGCAAATCGAATATGAATATGCTGTCAGAGAATGCCAGAAGAATGAAGTAGCGTACATTAATGCGATGGTAGCTATAATTGCAAAGCTGTTTTGTTGGCCAGGTAAGCCTATCAGAATCAATGGTGTCGAGTATCCATATGCTTATGTGAAGAAGAAACTGTTGTTGATCACCAAAGACCATATCATGTATGTGGTGGAGCAATTACGTAAGTGGCGCCCGGATATTTCAAATATTTATAACTATTTGTTGGTATGCATGCTCCGGGCAGTTGATACGATTGACAGTTATTATATGGCGCAGGTAAATCATGACATGGGTGCAGGAAATTTTGCAGATGAGCCCGAAGTATCTGACAAAGGGCAGGAGGATGAGGAACTGCTGCCGTGGACGCGATAAAAGCTGTATGCTTGGTGTTTGGTTAAATTCATTTATCAAGAGCAATGCCCTCAAGTGATGGACTTTTTCTGATTTTAAAAGAATTTTTAATTTTTTTGTTACCATTCATGATTTTTTACGATATATAGTATGAGTAGGAAATTTCCTTTCGAGAGGTACTTTATGAAAAACGACAGAATTTGATATCAGAATACAAAATTTTGGAGGACAACCCGTAAATGAAAGACAATGAGATCATATCTTTATTTGAAATGCGAGATGAGCATGCAATCAAAGCACTAAGCGACAAATATCATCCTTACTGTTACAAGATTGCCTGGAATCTGCTTACAAATAAAGAAGATTCAGAAGAATGCCTGAACGATACCTGGTTTTCGGTCTGGTCGTTGATTCCGCCGAAGAAACCTTCTGTGTTATCACATTTTTGTGGAAGGATTACGAGGAACTTAAGCATTGACCGCCTGCGTAAAAAATATGCCGACAGGCGACCGGATGTACATATGACAGATGTTTTAGGCGAAATGGATCAACTGAGTGTTACCTATACCATTGAAGATCAGCTGGCGGAAAAAGAACTGCTGGAGATCATCAATGCTTTCCTTGGAAAAATGAATGCAGAGGACAGAGATATTTTTGTGAGAAGGTACTGGTTCTTTGATTCTGTTGCGGACATTTCTAAAAGACATGCCATGTCTGTCGGAAGTGTGAAAATGAATCTGTACCGGAGCAGAAAGAAGCTGTTGAAGGTCTTAAAAAAGGAAGGGAAACGCTTATGAAAAAATTTGATTTTTCAAAAGAATTTGGCAATATTGATCCGAAATATATCAGCGAGGCAGAGGGAGAATGGAAAGGGAAGAAAAAAGCCTGGGCGCCATCATTCTGGAATAAACTGGTAGCTGCTTGTGTGATCCTGGCACTGATTTCAACTGTTTTAGCAAATCCAAAAGTGCAGGCTGCGATCAAAAATCTTGCTCTATCCATAGGAGAAACACTGGGCTTTCAAAAAGAAATTGAATCCTATACGGAAGCTTTAAACATGTCCCAGACTGATCAGGGAATCACTGCAAATATAAAAGAAGTTGTTCTGGATGAAGGTGTTTTGCTGTTCAGGGTGCATGCAGAAATTGATGCTCCTAAAGAAAATCAGCAGGGAAAATCTGTGAGCATTTTATCCTTTAAGAATACGGGAATTACACTTGATATGGACAAAACAACAATAAACGGACAGAAGCTTGATGAATATATGAATGCGGAATATTCTCCTTATTCTGTGGATGATTTATTAGACGCAGATGCCGACAGAGATGAAGAGGAATATGACCGTGTACAGGAGTATCGCTTTCATGCACCGACAGATCTCGGAGAAAATTCAGAAGTACATCTTGTACTCAATGCGTTTGACTATGATGACTGGGAAAAATCATTAGCAGAATTTACATTTGATTTCAATATTTCGCGTGAGAAAATCCTGAAGCAGACAACAAATAAAGAACTGGAAAATATTTCTGTCGAGACAGAAGAAGGCACGGTGACACTGAAAGATATTTTTCTGAACAAGTTACAGAGCAGCATCTCCGCAGATGTACCGGAAAAATTGTTCCAGAAGTATGAAGTTGAGTTGCGTGGAACGGACAGTAAAGGAAACAAAGTGCGGTATGAACTGAAGGATGATGCAGAGACAGAAGCCATCAGTCGCAACTGGAAATTTAAGACAGATTTCTGGAGAACATATGGAAATGCAGGAGATGATGAAAGACCGGAAATTCCCGATCCTGACAGCGAATATCTGGAATTACAGCTTTATCTGAAATCCGATGATATAATGGAAAGCAGCGTTACTGAAACATATGATTTAGATGATGATACTTATGCCGAAGAAGGAAAAGTCTACGATGCAGCAGATGACTCTGCATGGAAAGCTGTTGGAAAGAAGATACGGATCAATATCAGGTGAAAGTAAGAAGGAGATGACAATATGAACTTCGATACATATAAAATCAATGATGAATTGTTAGAAATTTATAGTGACCGTGAAGATAGCTTCAGCGTTGGCAGAATTTTGTCAAAAAGCAAGGACAGTATTCTGTTCAGGTCTTATGATGCACAGGGAAAGAATGATGGGTTACATTTTATAAAAAGCAGCTATATCAGCGAGGTAAAATCAAATACACAGTATTTAAGAAAAATGCAGTTATATTTAGAATACTGGAAAGAACGAGAAGATGTACCTTTAAATCCATTTAAGAATCATCCAACATTGCTTGAGTTACTGGAATATGCGATGGAGAATAAGAAAATAATTACGGTTTCCTGCAGTACTAAACCAGATGAATTACTCACTGGTTATGTAGAATCGTATAACAATGAAAAAATCGAATTGAACTGTGTGGATATGGAAACTGCCTGCATTTATGAAACTGCAACACTGCTTAAAGAGGATATTTTTTATCTGGAAGTTGACAGTTTGGATAATGAATTACTGAAATATGCCAATGAGAAAATAGAAGCTTAAGCTATCAATCAATGGGAAGGAGCGCACAGATGAAAAAGATAATTATATTTGCTTTGACTATGGCAATATCTGTAGCAACACCAGTTCCGGTAATGGCGGAGAGTGTTATACAGACTGAAGCAGAAATACAGCCATCAGAACAGAATATTGAGCAGATCATTGATGAGATCACTTCTGAACCCCATCCGATAAATTCTGATGCGATCCAGAATGTAAAGGAATATATCATCCAATATTTCAGTGATCTGGGATATGACAATATAGAATGCCAGAAGTTTGAATATAACGATGAAAACAATGAGAACGCAATACGGCATTCCTCACAGGCAGATGTATTTCTGGCACCAACAGCTGAAAATGTAACTGTTGATGGCACTGGCGAAAACATCATTGTGACAAAAAAGTCATCCAATGATACTACAAAAAATCTAATCATAAGTGCCCATTATGACAGTGCAGAAGATTCGGTAGGGGCCAATGATAACGGTTCTGGAATGGCAGCAGTGCTGGAACTGGCAAGGATTTTGAAAGATACAGAGATGCCATACAATATAAAATTCATCCTGTTTTCCGGTGAAGAAAAATATATGCTGGGTTCAAGATGGTATGTTGGAAATCTGACGGAAGACGAGCGGAAGCAGATCATCGGAGTAATAAATATTGACACTATCGCAGAAAAAAGTGATCTGGGTTATATGGCGATGATCGAAGGAAACAAACGACCAGATGACATAGAGTATGACGATGAGGGACTGAAAAAACTGGCCGAGTTAAATAAAAACAGTATATCAGATCTTTTTACATCCAGTGACAGATTCTACCTGACAATGGCAACCAACAGTGATCATTATCCATTTGCATTAGTGGATATTCCGGCAGTTTCCATTGTCCAGGACTGGCAGGAGGGATTGGACGTAAATGACAGTTCTGATGTAAAAGAGAATATGGATATGCAGAGGATTGTGGAAGTGATTGATCAGGTTATGGAAGTGCTTCCAACTATCGGGTAAAACTAATGTTAGGGGCAGAATAATGTTTTACAATGTTTCAGATAAAAAAAGCGACATATAGTTTTTATAAGTAATAATCAGCTCTAAATGAAAAAATAAATTAAATAATGTTAAAATAATTAACAAAAATAGGATAAGAATTGATTTTAGGGATATAATAAGCTATACTGAATATAAGAAACGGAGCTGAAAGGAGATATGTTGATGAAATATGTTATCCGACTTTTGGGAATGGAAATCAATAACATAAAAAACGTAATACACGGTGAAATTGAAATGCCCCAAAACAAAAAAGGAAGTATCTTAGGAATCTATGGAGCCAATGGATCTGGAAAAACAGTGGTTGTGGACTGTATGGTATTGCTGAAATATCTTCTTTCCGGACGTCAGATCCCGTCGAATTTTTATTACTATATAAATGAAGCAAGTGATACCTCCACTGTAAAGTATCGCTTTGAGCTGAAAATCGAAGAAAAATGCTATCTGGTAGAATATGAAATTGAACTGCAGAAAAACGGTAAGAAGAGCTTCTGCATCAGCAAAGAAAAATTCAGCCAGAGAGAAATGTCCGAAGGAAAACGTATCACACCTGTTTTTGATTACCAAAAAGGCAGGAAAGAGCTTTTTCGTCCGTTGAAATTGTATGAGCGTTTTTCTAAGGATATCCAGAATGTTATTGCACTTGGAGTCGCAGAACAGGCAACACAGAACTATAATGAGGAAAAGGGCGTTCCAGAGGTAAGTTCCTTTTTATTTTCAAGAAAAGCACAGGAAGTCTTTGAAAAAGCCGAGGGTG
Source organism: Blautia sp. MSJ-19 (assembly GCF_018918125.1). Classification (GTDB taxonomy): domain Bacteria; phylum Bacillota; class Clostridia; order Lachnospirales; family Lachnospiraceae; genus Blautia_A. The sequence continues at coordinate 151,552 of NZ_JAHLQA010000003.1, read as the reverse complement.
AGGCTGCATTGCTTTCTCTACTGAGCCAGTGTTTTCAGAAATATGGAATTTATGATCTTGCTGTTGTTGAAAACGCACAATACGGTTATTTATCCTTAAATCTGGAAAATATGCCAGTTAATATTGACTGGCCGGACACGATACCCAAAAAAGGCGAAGGCATCTTCTTACGCTTTACAGATATAAATGTGGTGCCAAAAGAAGTTTTTCCTTATGTAGCAAATACGATCAAGCAGATCAACATTGTAATGAAATCATTAATACCTGAGATCAACATAGAAATTTATAATGCGTTTGATAAACTGCTGAAGGATGGAAAAGACGGAGTGCAGTTTGAAATCATTGCCATGCGTGGAGAGAACCGGATTCCGCTTTTGTATGAATCCGCAGGAATAAAGAAGCTGATCTCTATTTGCAGTAATTTAGTTGCCTGCTATAACAGGGAGTCTTATTGCCTTGTGGTAGACGAGCTGGATTCTGGTATTTATGAGTATTTACTGGGAGAATGCCTGGAAGTTATGCAGGATAAAGCGAAGGGACAATTGATTTTTACGTCACATAACTTACGCCCATTGGAAATCCTTGAAAATGATTCTCTGCTTTATACGACTGTGAATCCCGAGAATTGCTATATAAAATCTACGTATATCAAAAATACGCAAAATACCCGGTTATCTTATTTGCGGACGATCAAGCTTGGCGGGCAAAAAGAAAAGCTCTACAATGAAACAAATATATATGAGATGGAGCTTGCTATGAGGCGGGCAGGAAGGATACGTGCAAATGGCTAAAAAAGTTATTCTGTTTCTTGTAGAAGGGGAAACAGATGAAGACGCACTGGCTGTGATATTTACGAGACTGGTAAACGATCATGATATAAAATTTGAAGTGCTTCGTACAGACATCACTGCAGATGAAGATATGACAGTAAAATATATTGAAGAACGGATTGATAAAGTGATTCAAAAATATCTGCTTAAAAATCCATTCGTGGTAGCTGAGGATATCATTAAAGTGGTCCAGATTATCGACACAGATGGAGCTTTTATTCCAACTTCATTAGTCAAACAATCTAGAAATAGAAAAACAGAATATTTTGATACGCATATTGAGGCGAAGGATAAGGATCGATTGATACGTAGAAATATAAGTAAGAGAAATATTGTATATTCTTTGTATAACCGGGAAACGGTGGCAGGTTTTCCTTATGAGATTTACTATTTTTCCAGAAATATGGAACATGTGCTACATGACAGAGCGGAAGATCTGACCGATGATGAAAAGGAAGAGCTGGCATTTGACATTGCTGATCAATATACAGACCAGCCGGAAAAGTTTCTGGAATATCTGTATGACGAAGGGTTCCATGTATGCGGTACTTATAAAGATACATGGGAATTTATCATGGATGGAAACCATTCCCTGAATCGGTATTGTAATGTGGCTGTCTTTTTTGAACAGCTGGGGATTGGATTAGAAAAAGAAAGCACAGAGGGCTGATAGAGCAAATTAATTTGTGTGAAATGGCCGGGATCCGAATGGATCCCGGTATTATATTTTAGGGGAAATCTAATTGTAGTGAGAAAAATCGAAGTTACTGTGAACGGAGTGAACAGCAACAAATCGAAAAAAATGATGGGCAAAATTGTAAAAAGCCCTTGACATACCCCCCCCGGGTAATATACTGAAGTCAGCGAATGAACGTCAAAATAGAATAACCAGGCGTGGTCTGATTCGGTAATGGAACAGTTTGATACGATCCGGTGTGATTCCGGAACTATTTTTATAGCCGTAAGAAATGATTTTAATTGTTTTAAGTCGGTAAATTTAACACGCTTTAGAGGACAGAGACTCTTATGGATTTGAGAGGCTCTGTTTTTTGTGGTTAAATTTGGATGTGATTTCGTAGAGTTATTCAAAGAGAGAATCTTTGGATAAGACTATGGGCAGAACGCGGACGGACGCATAGTCTCAGTTTGTTTTAAACTATTAAAATTAAGAAAGTGGGGGTAAAATGAAAAGAAAATATTTAGCGCTTCTCTTAAGTCTTACAATGACATTTACGGCGGTAAGTCCGGTAATGGCTTCTTCGGATGAAACCCAAGTTGTAGAGGAAGTCTCAGAAGATATGCTGTCAGAACAGCCAGTTAGCACTGAAACGGAAGTTTTCTTATCCTTGGAAAATGATTCTGAAATGAATGTAGATGAAGAAGAAAATTCAGAAATTTCACAATTTTCAAGTGATTTTGATGCAGAAGATTTCAATGATGGAAGCGAAAATGGTTCAACTGTAGACACTGGTGAAACAACTGCTGACGGTTGGACAACGTTGGAAAAAGAGTCCAGCATTTCCTTCAAATATGATGAAAGTAATAAAACATTATATTTTAAATGCTCTGGAACAGCAGCGTTACCAGATAATAATCAGTCAGGCAGCACTGCACAATGGGCCTTAGCTTTAAAAGATAAGACAAAAGAAGTTGAAACAGTAGAAATAGGCGAGGGAATTACACGAATTGGAGCGTTCAATTTTAATAATAAATTGGGCGATTATCCAAATCTGAAAACCGTCAAATTATCATCTACAGTTACAACTATAGGTGATTCTGCGTTTGAAAAAGATTCAAATCTGAAAGAAATAAATTTGAATCAGATAGAATGCGTGGAGATTAGAGGATTAAAAGAAACGGGCATAGAGCAGGCCGTATTTGACAAAGAACAGGTCGAAATAGGTGAAAATGCTTTCAATAATTGTACATCTTTAAAAAATGTGACTGTAAAAGGAATTTCAAATTGGGGTGAGTATTCTTTTATGGGATGTCAAAATCTTGTGTCATTTCAGTGTGAAAAACCAATTGCAGAAATACCAGATAGTACTTTTTTACGTTGCAGTGCCTTAACTTCTTGTAATATAACAGGGGTAGAAAATGTGATTTTTTCTGCTTTTGAAGGTTGTGCATCTTTAACAACTTTTGATTTTTCTAATGTCAAAGTATTAAAAGCAAGCGCATTTGAGGGAGCCGGCTTAACGCAGATTGCTTTTAACAATAAAGATATTACTATGGGACGTTCAGCCCTTGCCTGTGAAAATTTAAAATCAATATGCTATCCAGGAACTGCTGAAGAGTGGGGAACAGTTTCCAAAAAGGCTGATCTTCCAGATACAGCAGTAGTTCACTGCAAAGCTGATACAGTGGAAGCAAAGGCCGCTACTTGTACAGAAGATGGTTGGAAAGAAGTAGGCGTTTGTGAAGTATGCGGTGAGCATTATTCCTATCCAACTGATGAGAATGTAATCCCTGCAACCGGACATACATGGTCAGAGGATTATGTGGTAGATAAGGAAGCTACCTGCACAGAAACTGGTGAGAAGAGTAAACATTGTACAGTCTGTGATGCAAAAGAAGATGTGCAGGAGATTCCGGCACTTGGACATGATTTTGTTTCCAAGGTAACAAAGAAAGCAACCTGTACAGCAGATGGTACGCTTACTTATACCTGTAGCAGATGCAACGAAACAAAGACTGAAACAATCAAGGCAACAGGCCATAAGTGGAGCAACTGGAAAAGAACAACAGCAGCTACAGTATTTAAACCAGAAGTTCAGACCAGAAAATGCTCTGCATGCAATAAGAGTGAAACCAGAAATGTAGGCAAAAAGCTTGCACCGAAAGCAACTCTTAATGCTTCTACTGTAACCTTAAAAGTAAAACAGTCTACTTCCGGACTTAAAGTTACCGGACTTGCAAAAGGTGATTCTGTAAAATCCTGGAAATCTTCCAACAGCAAGATCTTCACAGTAAGCGGCAAGTCAAATGGAACCTGCAAGATTACTGGTAAAAAGAGTGGAACTGCGAAATTGCAGATTACCCTTGCCAGTGGACTGAAAAAGACTGTTAAGGTAAAAGTTCAGACAGCAGCAGTAAAAACCTCAAAAATTACAGTATCCAAAAATGTAACTGTTCAGAAAGGAAAGAGAGTGACACTGAAACCAGTTGTAACTCCATTCACATCCAGTCAGAAAGTTACTTATACAAGTTCCAACAAAAAGATTGCAACCGTTTCTTCCAAGGGCGTTGTAACCGGAAAGAAAAAAGGTACTGTAAAAATAACAGTAAAATCCGGATCTAAATCTGTTAAAGTAACTGTCAAGGTAAAATAATTAAAAGTTGGAAAGCTCTTCTTCCGTGAGGAAGAGGAGCTTTTTTTAAAGGAATGACAAAATGAAAAAAACAAAGTTGTGGAAAAGGATAGCTGGATGGCTGCTTGTTTTTCTTCTTGTATTACAGCTTCCTGTAAATGTCTTGGCGGAAGAATGGGTGGATAATACGCCATATTCATCTGAAGAAAATTTTACAGATGAGCAGGATATTTCAGAAGAAAGCGATTCATCAGGTGATCAAACCGATGTAGAAGAATCGTCAGATTCGCAAGACCAGATTGATATCGAGGAAGAAATTCCGGTGGAAGATTCGTCTGATGTAGAAGAGGAAACTGATACCAGTTCTGACCTTGATATGGAAGAATCTAGCGTAAGTGAACTTACAAGTGAAGATGAATTTACGGATGGAAGTACTGCTCTGTTCAGTGATGGAACAGACCAGTCTGAAGAGGATACTGCAAAAGAAGAAATACAGGTAACTGTCAGCATCAGCAAAGATGGAAAATTTCTTAATGATAAAGACGGAAATCCAATGGCAGGGCGCACCGTGACCTTGACTGGTCAGTCATCCTATACCATGGATGATGCTTTGAAAGCAGCACATGACTTGTATTACCCAGGTGGGGCAGAAGCTGGGTATGATTTCCATGAAGATGGAACGGGAAATTTTGATGGCTTAATTTATAAACTCTGGGGATATGACAGAAGTTCAGTTCCTGGCATCCGGTATGCACGAAACAATGATTGTAAAAATTATCAGGAATCACTCACACAGAGCGTTGTCGATGGGGACAGTCTGAATTTTTATATTGAGCAGCGAAAAAATCAGGACAGACTGGCTTTTTTTACAGAAACAGAAGAAACGATCACACAGGATGAGCATGCAGAATTGCATTTGCGCCAAAGTAATGTAAATGGGACCACATTTTCAGAATGCAGCGGGGCATCTATCTATATAGATGGTGTGAAACAGGATGGTCTGATTACAGATGAATCTGGAAAAGTTACGCTTCCTTCTCTGGAAGCAAGAGATACGCCATATTTTATCACGGCAGAAAAACTGGTGGAAACATCAGATGGATCTATGGCGACTGCAATTTCGGCTGCATATATAAACATCACGGTCGTTTCCGCAACAGATCAGACAGGGGATTATATTGATCGTGTAAACTTAAAGGTTACAGATGGTGATACCCAGAAAGAGTATCAAATGGATGCTCCGGATGGGAAAAGTATGTTTATGCTTCCGTCAGAACTGAGTCATGGAAATATTTATCTGAGCGTAAATAAAAAAGAGTCCATTCCGGAAAATTGTTCGATCTATGCAGCATACACAAATCCTTCAGATGAAACTGTATGCCGGGTTAAACTGCAGGAAGGATCTTTTACATTTTTAAAGAACACCAGTGTAAAATACAGTTATAAAGCTATCCTTTCGGTCAAACTTGAAGTACGTCAGGACGGCAGTGTGATACAGGCTGTACAGATTCCGATTTCTTATAAAGCACATCTCAGCGAATTGACAGTGAAGGATTCGTGGGGGCATGAGAATGACTGCAATTTAAAGGATATCTTAGATGATCAGCAACTTGAAATTTCTGTTCCGCAAAACACAGGATATATTGACATTGGCGGACGTGCTTCTGAGTGGGGCTATCTTTCTGAAAATCCAGAACTGATATCCATAGATGGTGTGGAACTTACTAATACGGGCAGAGGAACTCTAAGATTTGTTCCGGACTGGAAGCAGTATAGTGAATATAAAGTATATATTACATTACCTGAAAATGATGAAAAATATATCTTTGAAGCTACGAAATATACGCTTATTATTACCCCTGGGAATATTGATTATACACCGGTTCTTTCCTATCAGGGGCAGGAGCCAGGTGATTATGGAATCATGCAAGGGGAAGAAGCAGATGCTTTCGTAATACAACCTGCAGTGCTTCGGGCAGATGAGGGAAAGCTTTCATACCAGTGGTATCAGGGAGACACCTTTGAAGAATTTGAAAAAATAGATGGAGCCACAAATGCATCTTATCAGATAGCAACCAGTGAACCGCATTATTACAATTATTATAAATGCATTGTTTCTTATGAAATAGATGGGAAAAAATATACTACGGAAAGTGAACTATACAGTGTCAGAGTATATCCATTAACTTTAGCGGCTCCGCAAATTATAAAGCAGCCGGTGGATATAACTGGTGTTAAAGGAGTGCCATTAGATGAAAAATTATCCGTAGAACTTTCAGATATAAACCAGCCAGATGTTAACGCAAAATATCAATGGTATAAAAATACAGAAGAGAATACAACCGATGGAAATATGGTTCCAGGGGCAACAGAGTCTTCCTATGCGCCAGATATACAGGAAGCAGGAAAGACTTATTATTATTGCAGGATCAGATATCAGTTAAAGGCATATACGAAGAAACAAAATAAAACGATAAATAGCGAATTTGTATATTCCGATGCAGCGTGTGTTACCGTTACCGAGGCACCGCTTCCATGGGAAGGCAAAGGGACGGAAAGCTCTCCGTATCTTATTAAGACAACTTCTGATATAGAAGCCCTGCGTGATAAGGTGAACAATGAGGGATTCTCTTTTGAAGACATGTATTTCCAGCTTGCAGAAGATATTACGCTGCCGAATAGCTGGAAGCCTATTGGTGTGACAAAAGATGGAAAGAAAGATCTGCAGAACGGTGCTAATCTGAATGTATTCAGCGGTATCTTTGATGGAAACAACCATACAGTGACTATCCTGGAAGGTGGTCTTCCGCTGTTCGGATATGTGCGGAATACCAGGATCAGAAACCTGAATATCTATGGAACAAAGATTGCCGGATATGGACTGGTCAACAACTTTGAAGGTGTTGGACTCTCCGGAACGGCTGTTGAGATTGACAATGTTACTTTGAAAAGTGGATCCAGCACCTTAAAGGCAGGACTTCTGGGAGCAAACAAGACCATGAGTCCTTATGCCGGATGTTCTTCTTCCTTTGAGGCAACAGTACGGAATTGTACCATTGAAAAGGATGTTGTCATTGGATATGACAAAGATATGAATGAAATCGGTGCCATCGCCGGCCGTATGCAGGGTACCGTGGAAAACTGTGTAAGTTATGCCACCGTTTATGGAACCAGGTATGTTGGTGGAATCATCGGAACCCGTGACAATGCCATGGGAAACTGTTCCGTGATCGGTTGTAAATTCTACGGCACAGTGGAAGCTTCAGGCGAACTGGCAGGCGGCATTGCGGGAGGCGGTTATGATGATTCTTCAGCTCCAAATGGCTGTAAGATTACCATCAACAGCTGTGTTTCTGAAGGAACCGTTACCGGCTCGGACAAAGTCGGAGGCATCCTGGGTGCGGATCTCTATGTGGCACAGACCTGGGATAACTGCGTTTATACTTTCAAAAACAATTCCTTTACCGGAAAGGTGAAGGCAACCAGTCAGAATCCTTCTTATGTTGGAGGCATCATTGGATTTTATGACAGTCTGAACCGGATCGATGTTATTACTAATAACTATTATTCCAAGGACTGCGGCGCAGACAAAGCAATCGGATTTGTAAAGTATATTGATACCAGCTGCACGACGCATGAAACTGCAAGCGGGGCAACCTATTTCAGCACGGAAAAAGAGACGACTGCCTGCCCGACAGTTGAGGGGTGCGGATGGCAGAAAGGATACAACCGTACCGATGACCCTCTGGGTGCAGACATTGGGAAGCTGTTTTCGACAGAAGGCCTTCGTACTTACGTGGATTCCCTGGAACTTACCGGGGATTACCGCACTGAGTTTTATCTTGGGGAAGACCTTGACCTTACCGGCATGAAAGCAGTTGCTGTCATCAGCGATGGAACCAGACAGGAGCTTTCGTGGACAGACCTTACCATAGAGGGATATAACAAGGATAAACGCGGGGAACAGAAGCTGAAAATTTCCTATAAGGAAGCATTCGTGGAACTGACCGTCAGGGTATTGAAAAAAGATGCCGGTACGATCACGGTAAGCTTTACGCTTCTCGGAGATTCTGTTCATGGCAGCGCAAAGGAGAATCAGGAACACACCCTGCGGAAAGGAAATCTGGATACCTGGATCGCAGCAAAAGATTATACGATCGATGGAAATGCCAATGTCCTGGAACTCTTAAAAGAAGTGCTCGCCAAGAATGGAATGAGCTGCCGCACATTAAGGGATGAGACCTACATTGCCGGAATCACGAAGGATGGTCAGGAGCTTGCAGAATTTTCCAATGGACAGAACTCCGGCTGGATGTATACCTTAAATGGAATCCATCCGGATCTTGGCGTGAAAGAGCAGTATCTGGAGGATGGAGATGAGATCATTTTCCATTATACAGATGATTATACCCTGGAGCATGACCATGTATGGGACAGCAAATGGACATCTGACAAGAACGCTCACTGGCATGAGTGTGTTGCCATGTATGGAAAATGTGACATCACGGATAACACGAAAAAGGGTGGCTACCAGAAGCATTCCTACGGAAAAGGAAAGCAGATCAAGGCTGCCACTTATAAGACGACCGGTCTGATGAGATATACCTGTCAGGTCTGCGGATACGAAAAGACGGAAACCATTCCTGTAATCGCACATACGCATAAATACACCTGGAAAACTACGGCAAAAGCTACGGTATTCCGTCCGGCGAAGCAGGAAGGAACCTGTTCCCTCTGCGGTAAAAAACAGACACGGAATTATGGAAGCAAATTAAAGGCGACCATAAAACTGAACGTATCTTCCATTACCCTGCAGCGGAAACAGACCACTACGAAAGTAAAAGTTTCCATGGCATATGGAGATTCCATAAAGTCCTGGGTTTCCAGCAACAAAAAGATCGTGACCGTTGATAAGAACGGAAAGATCAAAGCCGGAGCTAAAACAGGAACGGCAAAGATCACCATTACCTTAAAGAGCGGAAAGAAAGCGACTCTGAAAGTAAAAGTCCAGACTGCAAAGGTAAAGACTACGAAGATCAGCGGTCTCAAAAAGAATGTAACTCTGAAAAAAGGTCAGAAACTGACACTTAAACCAGTGATCAGTCCACTGACTTCTCAGGAGAAAGCGACCTACACGTCTTCCAATAAAAAGATAGCGGCAGTCACCAGTAAAGGTGTCATCACAGCAAAGAAGAAAGGAACAGTTAAGATCACAGTAAGATCTGGTAGAAAATCTTACGTGGTCAAAGTAAAAGTAAGATAAAGATATGCGGACATTTGATATGCGGACTTATACAAAGCTGATGGCGGATCAGCATAAAAATGAACTGATACAGACGATCCCGGAAAGGTATAATTCGATCGGTGACGACTGTTTCAAAAATAATGGAAAGATGAAAGGGATATGGCTTCCACTTGGCTGTAAAATCATTGGAAAAGAAGCCTTTTATGGCTGCCATATACGTAAAGAAGTTGCGTTACCGAATACACTTACAGAGATCCGGGCGGGGGCATTTGCGGAAAACTGCACGCTCCCACAGGTAAGGTTTCCGGCTTCGGTGCAGAAAATCGGGGAACAGTGCTATAAAGGCTGTAACAACTTGAAAACAGTAAGCTTTGCATCCGGTTCCAGATGCACAGAGATTCCGGAAGAAGCTTTTGAAGGCTGTGTGAAGCTGAAAGAACTGACACTTCCGGAAAAGGTGGAATCCATAGGCAGGAGAGCTTTTTATAAGTGTAAGGAATTAAAATGTGTTCAGTTTTCTGAGACACTCCTCCGGATTGGAGAGGAAGCATTTTATTTCTGCAAGCTGGAAGAACTTAAGCTGCCGGAAGGCCTGCAGGAATTAGGAGACAAGGCATTTTTCAAGTGCAATGGACTGAAAAGTGTATCCATTCCCCAAAGCGTGCGGAAGATTGGGGAAGGCGTGTTCCACGGCTGCAACCGGCTGGAATACCTGGAGATCCACCATGACCCGGAAGAAATCGGCCCCGGAATCGTAAACAAAGGTTGCACGGTCCGCTGCCGGAAAGGAAGCAGGGTAGACGCTTACTGCCAGGAGAATGACCTGAAAACAGAATATATACCAGAATAGTATATGAGACAGAGCCGGGATTCGAAAGAGTCCCGGTTTTTGTATGCTTAAATGAAAAATTTTAATTTTTTTGTTACCATCCGGGATTTTTTACGATATATAGTATGAGGAAAATTTTCTTTCGAAATACAAAACAAGGAGGAACAAAATGATGGCTCACATTTGTATCTGGGTGGCTCTGAACTTTCCGTACCGCCAACAACTATCTATATAGTAGATGCAGATGGAAAGACAACGCAAATCAAATAATTTATGGAGAATAGAAGGGGCTGTCGGGATGATATGCTCCTTTTTTATGCTATAATTCAAAAAAATATAAATTTTTTGAGACGATCATCAAAAAAAGACGACTTTATAATTGAGAATATTTTTGAGGAGGTGAACATCATAGACGATATAAAAATTATAGAACTTTATTTTGAAAGGAATGAGCAGGCGATCAAGGAAACGGATATAAAATATGGAAAACTCTGTCGTAAACTTGCCTATAATGTCCTGAATAATCACCAGGATTCGGAAGAGTGTGTGAATACCACTTATTTAGAAGTTTGGAATAGAATTCCACCGACAAGGCCTGCTAAATTTAAAGTTTATATTTCCAGAATTGTCAGAAGTACTTCTATAGATAGAGTAAGGCATCTGACAGCTAAAAAGAGGTCGACTGATATGGTTATAGCATTGGATGAACTTACAGAGGTACTGCCGGATGAAAGGTATGCTCCTGGAAGGAACGATGAAGAGATTGGAAAACTGATCAGTATTTTTCTACGTAAACAAAAAGAAGATGTGCAGAGGGTGTTTGTTTTAAAATATTTTTACTTTGAATCGAACAGGGCTATTGCAGAAAAATATGGTTTTACTGAACGCAAAGTAACGAATATGCTGGCCCGCACCAGAAATAAATTAAAAAAATATCTGATCGAGGAGGGAATCTACATATGAATATACCAAGAATTGTAAATGCTATCGGTTATATTGATGATGACCTTATCACGGCAGCATTGGAAGATCCGCCGAGGAAAAGGCATAATCTTATGATTAAATGGATTCCGGTTGCCGCTTGTTTGGCACTGGTTATGATTGCAGGTATTCTTGTTCCACATTTTTTACGGACTGCTGCGATAGCTGAAAGTAAATATAAATATCATGTTTCTGAAAAAGAACGATCCATAGAATGGCCATGGAAATACAAAACTCTTGTTGAAAAGTATCCTGTTGTTAAATTTAATGGAAAACAGTTTACTGCGAAAAGCCAGAATTCTATTCATACAGATGTAATGGGGGAGGTGATCGGTTCCTGTGTGGCAGAAGGAGTTGATTCTGATACAGGAAAGACATACACGGAAACATATGAGGTGCGGAAGATTAAGGGCATATCAGAGGAATTGATGATTGCCGTAGGCAATGAGAATGGATTTTATGTTTATGCAACTGAGGAAGAGGCTCCAGATACGTTAGGTAAGTTACTGGAACTTTATGAGCTTTCTCAAAACATAGAGTTAAACTATGTGACAAAATGTGAAGATTATGAAGAGAAAGAGGAGCTTTTGCTGGATAAGGGTAAAAAGATCTGGCAGATCCTTTCTGGCTGTGGAGATGCAAAGCTTGATGATACAAGTGATTTCTTTGAAAGAGAGAATCGAAGATATCTGGCTTTTACGGCAACTTCTGAAGCATTGGGTGTCTATAATCGAGTGATCTACATTTTTGAGGATGGTTACTTTGCTACTAATATTTTTGATTATGAATACAGTTATTTCATTGGAAAGGAGGTAGCAGGACAGATCATCGGCTATGTACAAAAGCATTCCACGGAAACAAAGTCCAGTACCAGTCGGCCAACCATATCCGGAACTGTTATAGAAATTGGAAATGGATACATTATGGTTGATGACACTATTTTATGCAGGAAAACAAAAGCTGGAAAGAAATATAAAGTATATACAGATAATATAAAAGTAGGGAGATGGATTGAGAGTGGGGAAATCAAAGCAGGGGATCTTGTAGTTGTCGAATATGAAGGTGAAATTTCCAGTAACTGTGAAGTAAAGGGAGCGTATTCCATATTTACAGGGGTCCTTGAAGAAAATGGTATTTTAAATCAGGAATAATAAACACAGGAAAGGGAAGGGTACAGACGTGAAGATAAAACGAAATTATTTGATAAAGCTTGCACCAGCTGTTTTATTAGTAAGTGCTGCTTACTGGCTCCTTGGTTCTGATTTTTTTACATTTCTGACCTGGTGGGAAATGTTATTCCTGCTAGGGCTGGTATTTATGCCAGTGACATCCAGGATATTCATGGGCTTTGAGGATAATGGCTGGATGTTTTCCAAGGTACTTGCAGTCGCTGCCTGCGGATATGTGCAATGGCTGTTGGCCTGTCTGAAAATTACTCCATTTACAGGAACGACCTGTGTTATCATCACGGTTATTTGTTGTCTGGGAAGTGTTTTGTATGGAATCAAATGTAAGAACAAAATTACGGATTCGCTTCCCTGGGAACAGACAACCCTGGTTTACCGGGAAGAAATTCTGTTTTTTCTGGTATTTCTTTTCTGGACATATCTGGCTGGTTTTCATCCGGCGGCTCATGGAACGGAAAAATATATGGATTTTGGTTTTATGCAGTCCATGATGAGAAGTACAACCTTACCAGCCCAGGATATGTGGTATGCTGGAAAGCCTTTTAATTATTATTATGGTGGACAGTATCTTGCCGTATTCCTTACAAAGCTAACCGGGACAAGTGTGGAGATCACTTATAATCTGATGAGAACTATGGTCGCTGCTTTTGCTTTTATTCTTCCTTTTAGTCTGGTACGACAGATGCTGGAGGATAGATTAGGATCTGGCAAAAAATGGGTGTTAGATATGGGAGGCATTTTGGCAGGGATGGCGGTATCCATGAGCGGAAATCTCCACTATATTATTTATGGGATCATCCTCAGACTGCTGAAGATAAAAACAGATTACTGGTTTCCAAGCTCTACCCGTTATATTGGTTTCGATCCGGCTGTAACCGGGGATGAGACGATCCATGAGTTTCCATCTTATTCGTTTGTACTGGGAGATCTTCATGCTCATGTAATAAATGTCTTTCTGGTTCTGACGGTACTGGGAATCCTATATTCATGGATGAAGACAAATTCAGGAAAAAGCTGGAGACAGAGAGAAATCGGATTTCTCGGACTGCTTCTGGGAATGTTCCTTTTTTCTAATACCTGGGATTTTATGATTTATTACGTTGTGAGTTGCGGAGCATTGCTTTTCGGAAATCTGAAACGTTATTCTTCTGATTCTTTTATAAGTTCAGCATTGAAATGGAGTGTGATACAGTGGGGGGAACTGCTGGCGGTTGCTTTCCTTGCATCACTTCCGTTTCATTTGACTTTTCAAAATGTGATGGTTCAGGGAATCGGAGTAGTAAAAATACATACTGCTTTTTACCAGTTCTGTGTATTATGGGCATTTCCGCTTCTGGTTTGCACGCCATTTGTTATTGGAGTTCTGAAAAAAATACGAACATTTCCAGATAAAAAAATTCGAAGCTTTTTTAGTAATGTAAAGTATCTTGATTTGTATGGGCTGGTTCTTGTACTTTGTGCTATGGGACTGATCTTTATTCCTGAAATTGTTTATGTACGGGACATTTATGAAAAAACAGCCCCAAGAGCCAATACCATGTTCAAGCTGACTTATCAGGCATATATCATGTTTGGAATTATGATGGCATATATCCTGGTTTCGTTTACAGTAACCAGGATAAAAAGATGTAATGGTGCTGACAATACTGTAATATGCAAAGGGCTGCTGAGGTGTCCAAAACGTCAGGCCCTGACAGGGATCATTGCAATCCTGCTTTTGATTTCAACTTGCGGATACCTGGAAAATGCAATCATTCATTGGTTTGGAGGATTCCCGAAAAGAAGTGCATACCAGACACTAAACGCAACAAACTATTTGGAAAATGCTATTCCGGATGATGCCGCTGGAATCCGCTGGCTGAATGCTAATGTCAATGGACAACCTGTTGTTCTTGAAGCCAGTGGTGATAGTTATAAGGATTATGATAACCGTGTTTCGGCAATGACAGGACTGCCAACGGTTTTAGGCTGGTATGTGCATGAATGGTTATGGAGAAATAATCTGGAAGAGGAAAATCAACGAAAAGAAGATGTGCAGACCATATACACTTCAAGCAACGCTGAGCAAATAAAATCCTTGATAGAAAAGTACAAGATCTCCTATTTATTCATCGGAAGTTGTGAAGTTGAGAAGTATGGAGAGATCAATAGTGAATTCTTAACTTCGCTGGGAAAAGTTGTTTTTCGACAGGGTGAGACGATGATAATTGAAGTTTCTGATGGGGCGATGGTTGATTGATATAAAAAAGATAAAATTTTGTAAAATGTGTTACCTTATGTGAAAAAATACGATTAATTATATAGATGGCAAATTTTAGCAAAGGAGGTTATACACTATTGTTCATCAGCCATGCAGAAAATGAAAGGAGCTTAATCATATGAAACATAAGGTAAAGATTATAGTACTTAGTGCTTTGGGAGTTTTACTTGTGGGATCATCGGTGGCATATGCATACTCACAAAAAGGCACTTTGATTTCACAGAAAACAGAGGAGCTGCCTGACGGAAATATTTATGTTGAAGAATTATATGAAATAGACCAGTAAGACAGAAACAGAGGGGATGGCGTATTGGTACGTCATCCTTCTTTATATGGGCGAATATAGAATGGTACTTTAGAATGGGCTATGGTAAAATAAGACAAAAGCTTAAAAGGTTTTTGAAGACAAAATAACGTTAAAATGTTTTAGACATACAATGTCTGGTTGAAAAGTAGTGGATTCTCGTTTTATGTCGTGGTAATTTGGGAGCATGTTGGTAAGCTGTAAGTGAAAGAGAGGTAGGAGCATGGACACGAAAAAGATTGGAGCTTTTTTAAAACAATGTCGTAAGGAAAAAAATCTAACACAAGAGCAGCTTGCTGAAAAGTTTGGAGTATCCGCAAGAACAGTTTCCAGATGGGAAACAGGAACAAATCTGCCGGATCTCAGTATACTTGTTGAACTTGCTGAGTATTATGATGTTGAAATGAGAGAGCTCCTGGATGGAGAAAGGAGCCAGACCATGAATAAAGAGATGAAAGAAACTCTGGACAAAGTTGCAGTGTATGAAGAATGGGCGAAACGAAAAGCATTAAAAGCTGGAAATCTTGCATTTGCATCAATGTTTATGATTGGTGTTGCGGCAATTATTATTCAGATGCTATTGACAGTGGATATTCGCTTTGTTTTAGGAGAAACAATAAGCGTTTTAGCAGGAGGAATCCTGTATGCAGCTATTATGGTATACAATGGAATATGGGATAAATGTCTGCCCAAAAGTGCTACCATATGGAGAGATTTTCTTACCAGTGTGATATGTGCAGGAATTTTTTCTGCCATCTATGGTGTATGTTTGTTAAGAATGGGAGCTACAGAAACACAGATAACACGATTAGCATTGGAGTTTTTGATTGGCATTACTATTGTGGCATTTATTATTCTTAGAATCTTGGCATTTATCAATCAGAAAAAGAATCAAAGGCCAGCAAATGACCAGGATGAAAAAGCGGCTTCATTATCTAAGATGGAATATATTAAGATTTACAATGCACAAAATATAGTAGAGACAGAACAAATCATGGAAATGTTAAAGCAAAATGGAATTGTAGCTTTTTCGCAGGAATCAGGTGCGAATGTTGCGATGCATGGGGCGCCTGGATTTGGAGTATATGGTGTGGATATATTCGTAAAAACCGATGATGCAGAGAAGGCAGCAGGGGTGATCAGGGAGATTAGGGGTCAAGAGGACGAATAAAATTTTTGACATTTTCACAAATGCGTGCTAATATGATTATAGAAAAGGGTGCTACCGATAGACGGTTAGTCCACATATTTATTGATTACAAAAGTAACCGCTTAGTTTGCAGACAGGGCGGTTATTTTTGTGTCTTATTATTATCCTTGCCGAATGTGTATCCAGCACAAAAGCAGGTAATGCCGAAGCTCACAACTGCAATAAAGTCCACAATACTCATTGGCTTAGCCCTCCTTTCCAATGGATTCCCCTACAGGTTTCTATGTAATCAGAGGGTCACAGTCCCTCTGTTGAAGGACTAACCGCCTACCGTTATGGTAGCACCCATGTTGTTAATTATAGCAGGATATAAATACAACTGCAATAGAACAAATCAATCCGATTCTTCGGATTCTTCAATTTTGTCAGGAATACACTTTAAAAACATTTCAAACAGTGATTTTATCTCTGGCGGAACAGAGGGAAGAAAATGCTCCTTTATATAGTCATTTCCCAGGTTTGATTTTACAAGCTTATTGAACTGTCTTAAATTCTCAAGTAAATGAAATTGTTCACCCCATTTGATATATTGTTTTACGCATTTCTTAACTGCGGCCTTGCATCCGGCATCATAAAGTTCTAAATTTTGTTTGATCAATGTGTAGGCATCGTATTCATCAGGACGATATTTTTTGATTATTTTCTCAGTTTTTATTTCTGTTTTAGTGGTGGGAACGGATATTTCTTCTTCAGAAATTGATTTAGGAAGTCCGTTTGACCATTCTTTAAGTGTATCTGCATCAACACCATAAGATTCAGCAGTAGATTTATCAATACGTCCAAATTTAGCGGACTGATAATGCTTTTTAGCAGCATTAAGGCGTTCTTCTTCCGTACGTTCATCGGCTGCTAAGAGAAGTTGTATTACGGCATAAATTTCTGGACTGAATACCATTTCCATAACATACATAATCCATTTGTGGCAGTGACCGTAGGTAAGGAAATCATTTAATAATGTTATGCAGCTGTAAAGAGTCTTTCGACGCTGCTTACGTGTAAAAGGATCTTCTGTGTTCCAGAATTCTATGATTTCATTAAAATTATATGGGATGCTCCAGAAACCGGCATTATAGATTTCTATGCGTTTCTCCCAACGTTCAAAAATTTCGGTTTCTTCCGGATAAAGTTCTCTTGATTTTTCAATCGCTTTTTTTCTTATTTCATCAGTCATTTTTCAATCCTCCTGTAGATACAGCATAACACCATAAATACAACAAATATAGCAGAATCAGACAAGCAAAAAGCAATTCTCTGTTTTGCATTTTAGGGATAGATTTTGGAACAAGATTTTTTGTAAAAATCGTATATTGTCAACTTTTAAACATCAACTTTTAAGACAGTAAAAGTTGCGCGCCTCTAAGGAAACCGACTTGTTTTTCCAGAAAAAAAGTTACCCTTTTCAGATAATAGTTGATACTTTTAAAGATAAAAGTTTTTAAAAGAGTGTTTTATAGTGTGTTTTTAGGCGGTTTTGATGCGAAAATGGGAAAATTTTTGATAAAAGTTGATGTCAACTTTTAAGAGGAAACCATATTCATAAAAGTAAATATTTAATAGTTTTTTCTTTTGGAATAAAGATCATTTTATTATATAAAGAGATCTATGTTCAAGGTAAATCATAGGAAAGGCAACGAATCCAAATTATCCTGTAAAAGGCATAATAATTATAGAATTAAATATGTTTGCAAATTTTATAAAACAAAGTGAATCATGCTGTGAGTAATACAATATGAGGCTTATTATGTCGCAAGTGGCATAATAAAAAGACCATTATGTCATAAGTGACATGATAAAAAATCCATAATGCTATAAGTGGCATAATAAGAAATCCATAATGTCGTAAGTGACATAATAGAAAATTCATTATGTCGTAGATGACATAATAAGAAATTGATTATGCCAAGATCGACATAACATGAAAACGATAAGATTATATATGTTATAGCTGAAATGGAGAAAGCGGAAAAGATGGAAGATGATCTGAATATAAATATTAAAGAAATCATGCAAAAATCGATTTTGGGGCGATATTGCTAGGTTTTGCAACGATATTATAGGGTTTTGCGGTGATATTGTATGTTTTTGTAAAATGCGTTGTAAAGAGGCTGGAAAGCTGTGTCTGCTAAAAGTAAAAATGCTTTTTATGCGAAAATGGTAGGTTTTGAGATGATATAGGTGGATTTTGATGAATAAATTGAAAAAACAGAATAGTTATATTTGAAGGGATAAGATATCCAGCCTTGTTTCCGAAGGCTGGGAGATATTTGAAAGTTCCTCAAGAAAATTTGCGGTATAGATATGAAAGTGAAGACACCTGTCTGCAAAATGCAGGCAAGTGCAGGATAAAGCTTTATGTTTTTTGACAACCACACATTATATTGCTTGAAAATAATGTGTGGTTGTCAAAGGGAGAAATATAAGTGCTAGGAAGAAAATTGAAGAACTACGGGCTGCATCGGACAGTAAGAAAAATAAAAATCAGCCAGGTGGGGTAGCCTGGCTGATTTTGGGGAGGGAGAATACATTATAATATTTTAAATCAGTTTATAGAGTCATTTATGAGAGATGCTTGATAATCTTTTTCCTCAGCGTAAGTATCTATCAGTAATTTGAAAACATTATAGGCAGAAGCTTTTATATCTGGAAGAAATTCAGATAGGATCTTTTCTGGTGGAGTTTGGTTCTGGAATAATTTGTTAAGTTCCAGTAATTTTTCTTGTACATATTCTTTGCCACAAAGAAGAAACCATTGATCGACAACATGCTCTAAGGCATCATGATAAGCCTGAATGTATAAATCAATTCCTTTGGAAATAGTCTCGTAAGCATCTATTTTGTCTGGAAAATTTTTTCTGAGGTATTGTAAGGTGCCGGCATTAATAGTGGGATTGGCACCAAACATGCGGTGAGATAATGGACGTTCCGGCTCATCATTTCTCCACTCCTGAAGCGTTTCCAGATTAATATCATAATCTCTGACAATATCTGTATCTTCATCGGTATAGCCACGTTCCAGAAAATCCTTTTTGGCACGTTTTAAGCGTTCTTCATCGGATAGAGGATTGCATTGCCACAGCAAATATACGATAGCGTAACTTTGAGGAGGAGCTATGATCCGAACGATATCGTATAGGTGCTGCTTACTGTAGCCGGTAGCGATAGTATTGTTGAGTACATTAAGGGGAAAGACCAGCTCAGAATGATGTACACCATGATCGTAAGGAGACATTGTGCCAGACCAGTACTCAATAATTTTGTCTATGCTGTTTGGAGCAGTGCGATAAGCAGAAGCATAAATTTCCTTATATTGTTCCCATTTTTCATAGACACTGTAATCATCAGGGAAAAGTTCAGCTATTTTGCGGCGGGCTTGTCTTATAAGAGGCTCCTGTTTATTTACTTCTGTCATTTCCTTATTTTTCCTCCTTTTCTTTTTCCCAGATTACTGTGCCATTGCATGCTTTATAAATATAAGAACTGTTCTTTTGGGGATCTTTCACATCGCGATAACAGCAATTGATCACAGTGATAGTAGCAGGTCCGTATTTATCGTTTAGGGAATTTATCGTTTTGTAAATTTTTCCCATTTTGGCCTGATGCATTTCCTTCGTGTAAGAATCATCAAATAATACAGCCAAGTTGATATAAGATAAGTCAGATTCAAACTGAACAATTTCAACGACATGTCCTTTATACAGCCTGAGTAGCTGAGGGATGATTTCGTCCAGAATCTGTTGAATAGGGATACCAGCAGCAAGATGCTTGTATGCAGTTTTGTTTTTGGCAATTAATTCCTGAGAAATTCTTGCGAGATCTACAGGATTAATAGTTTGATATGCTTTATGCTTTCCCATTTCCAGGCCTTCTTTCTATTGCATCGGCAATTTGGGCAAAATGATTTTCTATTTCTATCTGTCCTATCAGGTATTTCAGAGAGGAGGCGGACAAATCTATATCGTACCATTTTTTTATATTTGCTTGAACAACTGATGCATCCATACCGTCACGCAAAAGATGGAGTGCAGTGCCTTTGGCATACTTTTCTATTATTTTCTGTTCACAAAATCTTTTGGCCTCTAGTTTCCAGCCGATGATTTCTTCATATCCGATTTCCGAATCCTGAAAAAAATCATAAACAGGATGACTGCTGCCACCATGATTGCAATATATATCCTGAATCACTTCACGTGCTTTATCACGCCGGCCGCGGAGGTAAGCAGCTTTTTCACTATCAGTCATTCTTATCACACCCCCTTTTAGTTTGGCATATGCATCATTCATAGTCATCATCGTCGTCTTCATCGTCCAGACATTCAAAAATCTGTTGGAAAACATTACCGGAAAGAATGTCCCGGCATGCTTTGAAACCTTCCCAGAAAGCGAACATATCAACAGCACTGACGACATTCATGATAAGGCTTTCTACGTAGGGATAGTTGGGGGCTTTTGCTGTCAGAAGTGCAATTGTCTTGTTAATATATTCCTGTAACTCTACAGAGTAATTTCGGCGGCAGCAATAGTCATATATAGCTACCAGCAAGTCGGCATTATCTTTCTGGTATACCGGATCTTCATAAGTTGGCTCTTCAAAAGTTGGGCCTGGATGTTCAGGGTAATTAATACGTTTCGTCATTTTGTACAAAACCTCTCTTTCTTGATTTGTAAGAAAATGGTATCACAAAAGTATTTGAAAATGCAGTGTTTATAATGAATTTGAGCATTTTCAGCACTTTGTATTTTAGGGATACATTTTGGAACATAATTTTTTTATATTTGGATTTTTGTGCATATTGACTAAAAAATGGATTTTGGGAATTTGTATATAGTGTTCAAATATGGGGGTAAAGAATTATGGAGAAATTGTCTATGTGATACAAAGAAATATATGTGTATATGGAAAAGAACGGATTGCATGAAAATGTCAAGATACTGTTCAGGGGTTTGGGCGATTTTCCAGAAGACAATTTTGTAGAATGCGTCAATAGAATATAGCAGAACATATGTTTATAATATGTGCTATCAGATCTGATAAACTATTCGCTCAGGAACTGGTAGATACTAGTTCCACATTTTAAAATTCTTAGCCCAAATGCCTTCCATACTTTCCACCCCTTGGAGGCGTTTGGAGCTGAGAATAATCATTTAGGACAGCCTGTAAGTTTGATTATTTCTTAAGAAAGAAGGCAGTTGAATGAGAGAGCAGGACATTATGTATTTAAGCGAACTGATAGAAAACAGAATTATCAGTTACTGTATTAAGGAAGAAGGAAGTCTGCAGGAGCATCTGAATATAGGTGAAGAACTGGCACATAGGGCAATGATTCAAGCATTACATAATATAGTAGGAAGAGGCATTTCAAGGCAGTCCACAAAACAGATACAGAAATTATGTATTACAACAGATAGCTTTGACGAATGCGGTTATCCTCTGGAGGCAATTCTATGAATAGGCAATTGCAGTATAAAGGATATGTCGGTGATGTAAATTACGACCCGGAAGGAAAGTATTACTACGGACAGATTCAAAATGTTACTGCGGTGGTAGGCTATGATGGAAATAATCTCCAGGAGCTGGAAGCAGATTTTCACACGGCTGTGAATGATTATATAATTTGGATTTCGTAATTATAGGGCGGCTAAAAGGCTGCTTTTATAATACAGATAATGTTCGTAAAAGTCTACTTTTTCGAATATTACCGGAAATGTCTCGTAATACATATTGGAACGTTCATAAATGTCTGATTGAACTATTTATGGATGTCTGCGGGAGCGAAGTCATTTCTGAATATGTTTTTTAGGAGGCTCTATAAGTACTAATGTAAAGGCACTAACGAATGTACATACTACAACTGAATACAGAACTTATTACTATGCAAGTGTGGCAGATATAGGGCAGAGCCTGGATTGGCAGATGGAGATGTTCCATGAGCTTGGGGCAGCAGAGCAGGAGATAGTTATTGATAAAGATAAGGGACATTCCGAATATCAAATTTTGAGAAGTACACTGCTGCAATCAGAAGACATCTTAATCGTTCCATCGCTAAATCATTTAAGTGATGAGAACGAGGGTATAGTAGCAGAGCTACAGTATTTTAAAGATCATAAGATTCGATTGAAAATATTAGACATGCCGACCACATTAGTTGATTTTCCGAAAGGACAGGAGTGGGCCTTTGGAATGTCCTTGAGCATTTTGATAGAAGGAATATCTTCTATGGAAAACCAGAAAAAGTTGCTCAAAAAAGAAAAGCAGAGACAGGGAATAGAGGCATTGAAACATACTTCTGCCTGGGAAAACTATGGACGACCAAGTTTTAAGATACCGGAGAATTACCAGGAAGTAATGTGCAGATGGACAAACGGTGAGATAACAGCGGTTGCTGCAATGAATCTGACTGGTATAAAACGTACAACGTTCTATAGATTAGCGGCGAAGTATAAAAAAGGAGAACTGAAGTTATGATAAAAGATTTCTTCTATTATTATAGGAAGAAAGAGCATTCGATCT
The DNA here is from genome assembly GCF_018918125.1 of Blautia sp. MSJ-19. Taxonomy (GTDB): domain Bacteria; phylum Bacillota; class Clostridia; order Lachnospirales; family Lachnospiraceae; genus Blautia_A. The sequence continues at coordinate 128,887 of NZ_JAHLQA010000003.1, read as the reverse complement.
CTATCAGTAAGGATCCGGTTGAGGGAGGTTATACAATAGCAATTCCAGACCTGCCTGGATGTGTGACCTGTTGTGAGAAATGGGAAGACATTCATGATATGATTGAAGACGCAAAGAAGTGTTGGCTGGAAGCTATGTTGGAAAATGAATTAATGCAGGAAAGGGACAGAAATAGATGATCTGTCCCTTAAAAATTGTCCTGACCGAAGGTGGGAGTTGGAATTTCGCGTCCTGCTGCACATGCAGTATCAATCCATTCTTTGATTACGAGTTTTGCATTTTCATAGGCTTCATTAGGCGTTTTTCCATCAGCCATGCAGCCGGGGAGATCAGGAACAGAAACGATATAACATTTGTCAGTGGATGAGTATTTGAGAATAACCGAGTAATTCATAAAATAAAACCTTCTATATAATAAGTGTAATTTGTTTCAGTATAACACATCATTAAATAAAAGGGTATATAGAATGGATAAGAGAGGCTTGAATAAGAGTGGGAGGAAAGTTATATGGTGGATTACAAAAATTGCACAGATAGTATGTTCAAAAGAGCAATGTCAATGAAAAATAAGGCTGTTGATAAAATTCCAATCAGTTATTTGTACATATTATATACAAAGTATAGGGCAGAGTCGGTAAAGCTGAAAACCGTAGATAAATTAAAAGCAGCGGAAGCAAGGGAAAGAAAAAAGAAATATTGGAATGAATTATACAGAAGAAAAACAGAATAGAAGATAAATGCGTTGAAGGCCTGGTAGAAATCACCGGGCCTTTAATTATAAAATTTATTTTGGAAATGGAAGTTATTATTGAAGCAGAGGAGGCTTTTGATGAGAGATATTGATTATGGAACTGTAAGAATAAAATTAAATGAACTGATAGAGCAGCAGGGGATAAGCAAGAATAGGTTTGCACATAGAGCAGAGATGAAACGCACACAGCTTAATCAGTATTGCAATGGAGAAGTTACCAGACTTGATACAGCAGTTTTGGCACGTTTGTGTTGTGCATTAGATTGCAAGGTAGAGGATCTGTTAGAGTATGTTCCACCGGAACAGGAATAAATTTTATGAAGAAATAAAAGAGACTTCAGATTAAGTCCCTGAAGTCTCAGAGTGTAAATAGTCAGGTGTTGAGCTTTAAGGCTCAACACTATTTTTTTGTTCAAATTTATTTGGAAGGTAATAAAAAATAAGAAAAAAATCAGAGATTTCTTATAAAAACCAGCCAGAGTGAAAAAAATCTTACATATTAAATATGAGATTAAAAACCAATGGTTTCTTGGAAGGTAGATAAAAAGAAATCCAGTTCCTGATATCTTAAAAAGAATCAAAAGTAGAGGATAAAAAATGGGAGATTTCTTATAAAAACCAGCTAGGGTGAAAAAAATCTTACATATTGAATATGAGATTAAAAACCAATGGTTTCTTGGAAGGTAGATAAAAAGAAATCCAGTTCCTGAGATCCTAAACAGAATAAAAAGCAGAGGATAAAAAACGGGAGATTTCTTATAAAAACCAGCCAAGATCCCCAAAATCTTACATATTAAATATGAGATTTAAAATCAATGGTTTCTTAGAAGGTAGATAAAAAAGAAATTCAGTCCCTGATATCCTAAACAGAATAAAAATAGAGGATAAAAAAGTGGGAAATTTCTTAATAAAACAATCTAAGGATCCAAATATCTTATGAAAGGACCGATATGAATTCGGTAAAAGGTACACGCAATGATAATAAGAAAAACTTAAAAATCAAAGGCTACAATTAATATTTCTGGATTTTTGTTCTAATAAAAATTTGCTAAAGTGTTGCCAAAAATGACATATTAATTTGTGTGCAATATGTATAAAATAATGCGAATAAAAAAGAAGAAAATATGCATATTGACTAAAAATGAAAAGCGTGGTAATATGCTAGCAATCGATTAAGAGCAAGTCCGGACAAGGAACTTATAAACATTCAATCAACATATCCCACAGGAGGAATAACAATGAATACTACAAGCAATGTAACCCCAAATGCAACTGAATCAACTTTAATGTCCCTTTTAAACACTGAGTACAATATGAGCAAAGTTGCAGATTTTGTGCATATGAAGGAAAGTAGAACAATCGACAGTCGCCATATTAATATCAGCACCTACGACACAATTTGTACAGTAGAAGAAACAACAGTTACTGATGAAGCTTTTACGCTTATCGAAGGCCGGTATGCGGATGAATGTGAGCATGATACAGCGTATCATTACATTTATTTAAACTGTAATGAAGATGGATGGAGAGTCAGAATCATCGTGAACAGCAAAGGAATTATCACTGAAATTAAAGAAATCTGTACTGCTGATCAGATGGTCGAGATATTAAGAAGCAGCATGATTGGCAAACCATATGATGAGTTAGCAGTGAGAAAAATTTTGTCACTGGAAGATAAGGGCGAAACTGCAGTAGATACTGTAGAAGGCTGTGCTACGCTGGATGACGGAAAGGAATATAGATGCATAGGCTATTATGTCCAGGTTGAAGAAGCAAAGGGCATCAAGGTCATAATTGATGACAATAATATTGTTTCTGCAGTAGAAACGTTAACTATGAATAACTAAGTAAAGCGTGGAAGCACCATCACCGGCATAGCATAGCTGGTGATGGTGAAAAAACATTCTGTTCAAAAGTGTAGGAGGATGCAATATGAGTGAAAAAAGAATGAACAATATAACTATGGCAATAAACATTAACTTAAGTCAAGTACTTGATATGACTTATATTTATGAACGCGTATCTGCAATGTGTATGATGCTTGACTTGCGTTGTCCTGTTATTTTGACTAATCAGCGTCTGCCACTGGGAATAAACTCCATTTGGATTAGATCAAAAAATGATTTATTTCGGATGATCGTTGTATCAGATCGACTTGACGAAGAGGAAACCATTGAGCTTATTATGTCTGAGATTTCAAACAAAACACACAAATATGTGCGGGTAGTTGATGAGAGATTTGGATTGTATACGGATGTTTCTGATATGACAATGTATTATGAGACGATTTCAGAACTTGCAAAATCACTTCAAGTTAAATGTCCTGTATTAACGATAACGCGTCATGTACCGGATAATGTTTCGAGTACTTTGAAGAATTCTGGCGGAATTGCGTGGAATGATGTGAGTGGAAAGAATACATTCACAATATCATTGTATGAAGAAAATATAGCAGGTAGAACAGAGGAAGAAAAGTTCTTTTATGTGATGGAGATACTTGCACATGAGATGCGACACGTGTATCAGCATGAACATGACTCAGTAAAATTGTTTAAAAATTATCGAACAGATCTTCCGTTTGAACGGTATTATTTACAGCCGGCAGAACTTGATGCAGCTGCATATGCATATTGTGTACTTAGAGATGTTTGCGGTCTGATGTTGTTTAGAATCAGAAAATTTTCTCCTGAAGTAAAGAATGCAATCAGAGAAAAAAGCGAACAAATGCATCCGACATACTCATTTGGCTTAAAAACTATTGGTGCAATATTATCAGAAACACCAAGAGAAAATTTAATTGCTGTTTAAACAATCTTTTTTGAAATTACTGGGGAGCTTCTCAATTCAAAAGGAGGCTCCTCAGACAACAAGAAGAATATGAGAATCTATGATAGAAGGTGTTGCGATGAAAAAAAAGAAAGTAAAATTGAATAAAAAACAGCAGCAGGCAGTAGATCTGATTCTGTCAGGAGTTAATGTATTCTTGACTGGTGATGCCGGAACCGGAAAGACAACAGTAATTCAACAGTCTGTTAAGGCATTGGAAAAAGATGGAAAGAATGTGCTGATCGCAGCGACAACAGGAGTTGCAGCTGATAATATTGGTATGGGTGCCGTAACAGTACATAAGGCATTTGGACTCGGTATCGAATTTGAAAAGTACAAAGATGCTCCAGGCTTTCGATCTTCTTACTTACAGGAAGCGGATGTTGTAATTATTGATGAGATTGGCATGTGCAGATTTGATTTGTTTTCTGCAATAACTAAAAATATAATTGCAGAGAATAACAAAAGATTAGAACCTGGATATTCATGTAATGGAAAAAAGAAAAATGCTGTACAGCTTATTGTTGTAGGTGATTTTTTCCAGCTTCCACCAGTTATAAAAAAAGAAGATCGAGAAATTTTGGTGGAAATGTACGGAACAGAATATGAACAAGGGGAAACATGCGAGCGTGGATATGCATTTTTTTCAAAGGTGTGGAAAGAAATGAAGTTTCATTGCGTAAAGTTGGAAGAAGTTTGCCGACAGAAAGATGCAGAATTTCTTGGGATTTTGAATGACATAAAATATGGCAGGAATCTTCAGAATGTGATTGCTTATCTGGAAAGCAATCAGAGCAGTGAGCTGATTGAAGAAGCACCTTATCTTGTTGGAACAAATGCGAAGGCAGATAAAATCAATCAGGCACACATGAGAGCTTTGGATGAAAAAACAGAAAAGAAATTTTGTGCGATTATTGAGGGCGATGTGACTTATGAGGATATTAAAAATATAAGTTTTGCGAAACAGTCCCTGGTAGTAAATATTGGGGCTAAAGTGATGCTCACCGCAAATGATGCAAATGGCGAGTTTGTGAATGGCACCATGGGCACAATAATTGATATCAGCAAAGAAAGAGGAGACGCAACCTGTATACAAGTTCTTACAGATAAGGGAAAGAAGGTAGATGTATACAGGTATGAACGAGAAATTGAAAGGCAGGATGTAGAAGAACGCGAAGAAAAAGGCGAAAATGGTGAAACTGTTACTGTAAAAAAGATAGTCAGAAAAATAGTAGGATCCTTTAAACAGTTCCCAATTAAAATTGCATGGGCGATGAGTATCCATAAGTCTCAGGGACAGACATTTGGTCAAGTTAACATTGATCCTCGATGTTGGGACTCTGGACAGTTTTATGTGGCAGTTTCAAGAGCAGAGTCTGTAGCGGGAATCCGCTTTATGGAGCCTATACGAAAACAGTATATTCGGACATTATCAGATGAAGTGATTAAGATTTTGAGAGAGAGCTTGTATTCGATAATATAATAAAAAGCATAATTATTTCGGGTGGGTAGAGTATCCGGCATTTCAGAAACTCTTGGAAGGGTGTATCAAGAAGATTTCCTGACCTAGAAATAGTTATGCTTTTGTTTTATAGATATAAGGTGTGTATGGATTTAAAGTTGTTGGTTCAATTATGGATACGTTCCCAGAAATTAACGTGAATCTCGCTCCAATTTGTACAAAAATTAATAGAAATGGTGTTGACATCAGTATATGACTAGAGTAAAATTAAGGAAAAGAAACGGGTTTGTTACCGTACGGCTATTGCCTAGGCGGGGTGCTCGTTTCTTTTTTTATTTGTAAAAATTTAGTTGTTGATTAAAAAGCTGCATGTTACAATAAACTTATAAATATTTATAGTCAGAAATGAAATGTTTGCACATGTGTTTTCCTATATGAATCTGATTGAACAGTGGGGCAGGGATATTCCAAGGAGTATTGAGAAAGTAAAAGCTGCCGGATTGAGGGAGTCAGAGTTTATTGGAGGCGAAGTTGATTTGCGTATCAATATCTAGTTAGGTAGGTTGATGATACTGTTAACCTATGACTATAACACTGCCGTTAAAACGCCGGGAAAGTGCCGATAAAGTGCCGATAAAGTGCCGATAAAGTGCCGGATAAAGGGCAGGAGCAGTCTTGCTGGATTTGGTTAAAGGTGGATGGTTGAAAAAAGAAGGCATGGCACGAAGCACGATTTACGTAAGAAATACGGAAGAGAGATAAGGTGGCATGGCCATAGACAAAATAATATAAATCTTCCCAAACTTGAGGAAGATTTCAAAAAAATAAATGGAGTAGAATTATGTTGAGCGTGTATCTAGGAAAAATGGACGAGGCAGTTTATTACCCACCAGTTTATTTTGATAATCGTTATGAGGAAGAATGGATCATGGACAAGCGGTCTATTGAAATTATTCAGGATGTGGACAAATCCGATGTAGTAAGTGCGCATCTGATTGAAAGCCCGGTTCTTGGCCCTATTTCGCCTAAAGAATTATCAGGAGGCGTAAAGACAATCCTATTGATGTTATTTGATGAGACTGGAAGAATTTTTAATGCATCAGCGTGTGGGGATAACTGTGCAAAATGGATCTTGAAAATTGCTGAAAGTAAGGATTTGACAATTAATCTCAGACATATTATGGAATTCGGAGATGATGAATTTGAGATGAAAATTCTGAATACCGGAGAAGTAGTTCATAATATGTTGGAGTTTGTCAGCGTTGCAGGATTGTATGTATAAGGTGACAGTGTATGAAAGGATTGCATAAGGTTATTGTACAAAATAACAGATTACACTATGAGTTTGAGATAAAGCGAAATATTACAATTATTCAGGGTAATAGTGCCACTGGAAAAACGACCTTGATTAATATGCTGCGGCAGGCAGAAAATCTGGGAGCTGATAGTGGAGTTGATGTGAGCTGTGATGTTCCATGCAGGGTTTTGGAAGGCAGAAACTGGAAGGTAATACTTAAGAGTATTTCAAAGAGCATTATTTTTATTGATGAGGAAAATACTTTTATCAACACAGAGGAATTTGCTTCTGCAATTCAGAATTCAGATAATTATTATGTGCTGATTACCAGAGAAAATTTATATAATCTGCCTTATAGTGTAGAGGAAATATATGGTCTGCATTCTTCGGGAAAATATCAGAATACACGAAAAGTATACCAGCAGATGTACAGGATATATTCTGACGAAAATGTTTTGCCAATAAAACCGGAGAAAATAATTGTTGAAGATTCAAATTCAGGATATGATTTTTTTCATTCGGTAAGTGAAGAGCAGGATTTGGAGTGCGAAAGTGCACATGGGAAGACAAAAATTTTTGATTTGCTTCAAAAAGCAGGCGACAAGCAGATATGTGTAATTGCAGATGGAGCTGCCATTGGAGCAGAAATGAACCGGTTATATAAACAATGCCAGGCCAAAAAGAATATTCATCTGTATTTACCGGAGTCCTTTGAATGGATTATTTTGAATTCAGGGTTACTTAAAGAAAATGTGATTCGTGAAATTCTACAAGCTCCGGAAGAACATATTGAGAGCAGTGCTTTCTTCAGCTGGGAGAGATACTTTACAAAATTATTGATTGAGCAAACTGAAGGGACATATCTGAAATACAAAAAGTCCAGATTGAATAAAGTTTATCTTCATGAAAAGAATAAAGACACTATCTTAAAAAGTATAAAGGGAATAAAATTTAAAAGTTATTAAAAATGGGAAAATTAGGACTTAATACTTATATGTTTTTTATTAGACGTGAAAAAACCTGTGACTTACCTGTGACAACGGAAAAAACGGTAGCGGAAACCTCCTTTCTATGCGGGTTTAGGGGTAAGGGTGAAAGTTCGAATCCTCTAACGCACGCTAATAAAAAACGGGGTAGAGCAGTAGGCTCTATCCCGTTTTTTGTTCGAGTCCGGGTCGGACTCGAACGGGTTCGATCTACATTTCATTTCGGTCGCTGCTAAACGCGTGCCACTGGCACGCAGCAGCCTCTAACGCACGCTATGGCGAAAGGCTGGAAACCTTGAAAAATCAATGGTTTCCGGCTTTTTTTGTGCTTGTTGATTTGAGTTCGAACCTGTGACTTCCTGTGACAAGGAAATTTTGGGTGAAATCAGCTGGCAAATGCCTTTTCCATGATACTCAGACTTTCTTCCGGAGTCAGTGGATTGTAGATATACCCTAATGTTGTTGCGGTGTTGCTGTGGCCAAGGCAGGCACGAATCTGATCAAGGGGAAGACCGGCTGCGTTCAGGCGACTTGCGTAAGTTTTCCGGCAATGGTATCTGTGCACACAGAAGTTTTGGGCATTATATAAGGTGCCTTTGTGATACCAGTCAGAAAGGCGATGGGCTTTGACTTCTTTTGATATGGTAGTAGGGTCCTTGCATAAGAACTTAGCTATGTCTTTAAAGGTTGCTCCTTTATTCAATTCATTTTCAATGTAAATACGGTTTTCAAGTGTAAGATGTTTCTGGTTTCCTGGTATATATTTACTCATGATTTCTCCTTCTACTGCTGTCAGAAGGAAAGATAATCGTAACATTTTTGTATGAAAGAGTAAATATCAACTGCGCAGGGGTAAATTCCACCGCATAAGTGGGCGGTGGAATTTAAATAAAAAATTTAGGAAAGTGCTGATTGTATGGAAATGAGATTGCAGAGCTTGCTTGAGCGTGGTAAAATATATAATCATATCTGTATTGAATAAAATCTGAAATTGAGTTACTTAAAAAGTGACGTTGATAAAAATCCAAAAGAGAGTAAAGAATGAATGAAATAGGATATCATGGAACCTGTTCAAAACATAAAGACAGTATAGAAAGCAATGGATTTGATCCTGCGAAATGTAACTATCGTGCTGATCATTGGTTGGGACAGGGAGTATATTTTTTGGACGATTATGAGAAAGCATTATGGTGGTCTGCAACAGCTGCTTTGCATAATAACGATTTTGGAAGAGTGATTTTTAAGGCAACTATAGAAGCTCCGGATGAAGAAGTATTGGATTTGGATGATAATAAACAACTGGATGCATTTTTTACTGAGGTTATCCAATGCATAGATGAAATAGAAAAAAGTTGTTCTGGAAATATGCCTGTATTTGATGATAAAAATTTTCGTGCTCTTTTCTTTGATTATTATAAGCAAAAAAAGAATATTGCTGTTATTACCAGAACATTTCGGAAAGATTATGCAGGTTATACAACACGAAGAAACAAGAAGGATAAAGAATTACAGAAGAAAATAATGAATATTACAGGCCTTGGATTTAATGAACGTCAAATTTGTGTTTCAAAAAAAGAATGTATTAAATCAACAAAGCTAATATATAATGAAGAAGAAGAGGTGATTTAATGTTAGATAAAGAATTGTTCTTTTCATTGTGCGAGAAGTATAATGTTGAATTGAGTAAAACTGCTAAAACTCCTATGATAAGAGATGCAGAGGGAGTGCATGCAATTACAGAGGAAGATGTAAAACAGATTTTGACGCCGCCTCAGAAGTATTTTGATTATTCGAATAACAACATTAATACAAGCAATGTAAAGCCAGAGTTTGATTTTATGGATGATTACGCAACTGCATGCTAGGAGAAAAAATATGGAAGTCAGATCTAAATATGAAAGTGCTCTTATTTTAGACAAAATTGAAATTATAGAAAGTAGTTTTAGAAAAAAAGATGGATCGTTAGATGATCTGGAGTTAGGAGTTCAGGTTGATCATAGTTTGAATAAAATCGGTGATGATAAGTTTGAACTTATTCTTACAACTAAAGTTGCAGATCAAGATGAAAAAGTATGTGTTTGGGTAAAAGGAAGAGCAATATTTAATACTCAGCAGGAAAACATGAGTATTCTTGAAAGAAATGCTATTGCTATTCTGTTCCCATATATTAGAAGCTATATTTCTACCATAACAACTCAGCCGGGAATGGCACCTATCTTATTACCGGCAATGAATATTGTTGCGATGCTGAATGATCAAAAGAAAAATTAACAGAAATGCTGTTGACATCAGTATATGGCTTATAGTACTCTTGAAAAAGAAAGAAACGGGTTTGTTACCGTACGGCTATTGCCTAGGCGGGAGTGCTCGTTTCTTTTTTTATTTATAAAAAATTCAGTTGTTGACCTAAAATCTGCATGCTACAATAAACTTATAGATATTTATAATCAGAAATAAAGCACTTGCGCATGTGTTTTTTATTACTGTTAATCTTAATGACTATAACACTGCCGTTAAATCGCCGGGAAAGTGCCGGATATTAACGAAAAATGCCAAATAGTGCCGATGAAGTGCCGGATACTACAGGAAAAGTGCCGGATAGTGCCGATAAAGTGTCAGATACTACAGATAAGGCGCCAGATAATTTGCAGGAGATCTCTAAATATGTATTGGAAAAAGGATTCATTGTTCATTACAACCGCTAAGGCAGTTGAGAGTTTGGGAGTAAAATATCGTAGAGCAAGAGCAGTTTTACTGAGCATGGTTGAGAGCGGCTGGTTGAAAAAAGAAGGTGTTTCGCGAAGTACGATTTATGTAAGAAATAAGGAAGAACATCTTTTAAAGGTAAGCGCTTAATTCTTGGGTAACTATACATTTACCATTTTGCAGTTCATTATGAGCAGTAAACGTGCCCTAGGGCGTTCCATGGATGAATGGAAAATGTTAAAGATATGTTTTTAAATATGTATCCGATTTATGTAATGTTCCAATAACGCAAAAAACGCTCCGCGGGGATGCATTTGGAATATGTCTGCTAAAGCAGACTGCATCTAGCGCGAGTATTCCGGGTGATTTTACACCGCAATTCCAGAGAATGGAAACCGCCGTTCCGATATAAAGGAAACCAAAATATCGCGAGATTATCAGACTTGCAAGTCTGAATCTCAGCCAAACAAACATCGCGCTTAGCTGCGGTGTATCCAAGAAAACAGTCAATAAGGTTTTAAAAGCTGCCAGAGAAAAAATCTGGCAGTCGATGATATACAAAAGGAGTCGATCATATAGAAATTGATCTTTTAATCACGGAATTGTATGAAATGGTTCATATAAGCGTAATACTAATTTAAGTCAATAAAACGAGTAAAATCAGATGGTCTGAATTATGATAATTTCTAAATGAGTCAATGCAAATTAAAATCTGAAGGACGAGCAGAGGGAAGACTCGAAGAAAGAATGAGTTCTATGAGAAACATAATGGAAAAGTGATAAAACACAGGAAGTGTGTACAAACAGGCATTGGCGCATTTAGTGCTAATGTCCATTTTGTGATAAAGATCTTTATTAGATTTATCAACAGGACGTGTCATAATAGGACTATCTTAGATAACGAGCAAGGGAGCATAAAATATGAACAGTATTTTTCACAGAATCAGTGTAAGAAAATATGAAGACAGACCGGTAGAAAAGGAAAAAATCATGGAGATTCTGAGAGCGGGAATGCAGGCACCGAGTGCATGCAACCAGCAGCCATGGGAATTTTATGTGGTGACTGATAAAGAAAAAATCCAGAAATTATCCAAAGTAACACCATACACCGGCTGTGCAGCAGGGGCACCGGTGGTCATTGTTTCTGTATATCATACAGAAGGGCTTGTTGCACCATCTTTTGCACAGATTGACATGGCGATCGCACAGCAGAATATCTGGCTGGAAACAGATGCGCAGGGTCTCGGTGGTGTATGGTTTGGGATTGCACCAGTGGAAGATCGTATGGAAGAGGTGCACAAGCTTCTGGAACTTCCGGAAAATATAAAGGTATTTTCCATGTTTGCACTGGGCTATCCGGCGGAAACAAGACCTCAGCAGAATCGATTTGTGCCTGAAAGAATACATTTCATTGAAAAATAATACAAATAAAAAAGAAGGAGAAAATTTATGCAGGATATTTTAGTTGTGGTAGATATGCAGAATGATTTTATTGATGGTGCTCTTGGAACAAAAGAGGCTGTCGCAATCGTGCCCAAAGTAGAAGAAAAGATTCGAAATTTTAAAGGAACAGTTCTTTTTACACGAGATACTCATGAAACATGGTACCTGGATACGCAGGAGGGAAAGAAACTTCCGGTACCACACTGCATTCGGGATACAGAAGGCTGGCAGATCAGAAGTGAACTGGACAGTCTCAGAAAAACGGAACCGATTGATAAAGAAACCTTTGGTTCTACAGACCTGGCAGATGATCTGGTGGCAATGAACATTGATGATGAGATTGGAAGCATTACATTTGTTGGTCTTTGTACAGATATCTGCGTGATTTCCAATGCGCTTCTGGTGAAAGCAGCTCTTCCGGAAGTTCCCATCATAGTAGATGCTGCATGCTGTGCAGGAGTGACACCAGAAAGTCATGAGAATGCACTGAATGCTATGAAAATGTGCCAGATAGATATTGTCAGATAAAAATTAAACAGAATAAATCAACACAAGAGGAAAATTTATAAGATTACAGAATTCGGCACGAAAATTCTGGAACTCAAGTGGGCAGGATGGGCGGGAGATAAGTAAGTCTGTTGCAGGTCCACGAAAATTGAAGTGCTGAATGACTATGGGAGGAGTAAGTAACTGCAGGGTCCACAAAAATTAAAGCTTCAGATGACCAGGGAAAGAGTAAGTCAGATAGAAGTCCACAAACTTCCTGCAAATGGGTTGGTATGTGGTAGAGTAAGTGTCCTGTGAGTCATTGGAAGCAGTAAAATTGGATGGTTCATACATGAGTAACGTTAATTTAAGTCACTAAAATGATCAAAATCAGATGATCCAAATTTTAGTAATTCCCAAACGAGTCAATGTGAACTAAGTATCTCGTAAATAGTTGCAGGTATTTAGATGAAATGCAGATGTTCCTTCCACAATTCTTTGAAGAGTGCTTCTGCGGTCCAGAATATATTGTGTGGGGTAATGACTGCCTTTAAAGGAACACTGGGAGTACCGGTCTTTTTATAATCTGCCAGGAAGGCATCTATCTGCGTGGAATCTATTCCGGAAAAAACCATCATTTCCAGAGGAAAGTCCGGACCGTTATAGCCAGCTTTTTCTCTGGAAAATCCCTGAATCTCAGCCAGTGCACCAAGTTTTTGATTATAATCTCTACGGGAGATTTCCTTTACCTGGATTTGATTTCTTTGAGCGGTAGTACGAACTGCCCTCATTTTTTCTTTTCCAAGTCCGAAAGTTAATATGATCTGTGCCATTTATTCCATCCTTTTTGTTCTGAAATCAATAATGAAAATTCTTTATAAGTATTTTATAACATCTTTATATGTAATAGCAACAGGAAATATTGCGTTCTCTTCCAGGCACAGCAGGGGTTACTGTGATCGGAATGAACAGTTACCAGTAAGAAACTTTCTGTATACCATTTGCCAATCATAACAATTGTAATTTCAGGTATTTCAGTGTAAGATATCCATATCTTAAGGAAAGTGAAAAGAAAACATGAGTGATAAATTTGTAGTATGTATTGGAAAAGGCGGGCAGCGGGATCAGGCAGAATCTTTTGCACGAAAGACAGAGAGCCAGATTGCTGATAAACCAGGAAAAAATCTGACAGTTTTGTTTGATTCCAAAGGAGTTTCCCTGACCGGATATGGACTGACCTATCAGGGTGATTTTGAGAATATGCTCCACAGAGTTACCAACGGACGTTTGCAGCATGAAATGCTGGTGCGTGCGGCGAAGTCGGAAAAAGAAGATCGTAAGGCGATTGATGCAACTGCCGGTATGGGTGAAGATGCCTTTCTCCTGGCTGCACAGGGATACGAAGTCACGTTGTACGAGCAGAATCCTGTAGTTGCAGTTCTATTGAAAGATGCACTGCGCCGTGCGAAGAAACATCCGGTACTGAAAGAAATTGCGGCCCGAATGAAACTGGTTAAAGGGGACAGTGTAGAATGTATGTCAAAACTGTTGGATCCGGTAGATGTAATCTATCTTGATCCCATGTTTCCGGCGAGACAGAAATCCAGTCTGATCAACAAAAAACTTCAGTTGATTCAGAAACTCGAGCCACCGTGCTCCGAAGAAACTGATCTCTTCGATGCAGCAATCAAAGCAGGTCCGGAAAAGATTATCGTGAAGCGTCCTCTGAAAAGCGAATTCCTCGCCGGAAGAAAACCTTCCTACACGCTAAATGGCAAGGCAATCCGCTACGACTGTTACACCCTGTAAAGTTACAAAATTATGATTAACTTTTTTATGGCTGTTATCTTGTTATTCAGAAGATGCAGCCATATTTGTTCTGCAAAAAAATTATTAGCAAACTTTCAATAATCAGTAGCTTTTGTCAGACAAAAACGCTATACTGGATTTATAAAAAACAGGGAGGTTTTTGCTATGCAGGAAGTATATGTTGAATCTTTTGACGGAACAAAATTGTTTTTCAACAAAGAACTGGTTGAGAATGCCAGAGCTGCGATCGTTATTGTTCACGGACTTTGTGAGCATCAGGGACGTTACGATTATTTCGCGGAGAAACTTCATCAGGCAGGAATCAGCACTTATCGCTTCGACCACAGAGGACACGGCAGGTCTGAGGGTGAGAGAACGTATTACAGCGATTTCAATGAAATCCTCGACGACACCAATGTATTTGTAGACCTTGCCATCAAAGAAAATCCGGATATCCCGGTATTTCTCCTCGGTCACAGCATGGGCGGCTACACGGTTTCTCTCTACGGAGCCAAATATCCGGACAAAAAACTCCGCGGCATTATCACCAGTGGGGCACTGGTCAGGGACAACGGCAAACTGATCACATCCGTAGACCGAAATCTGGATCCACATATGAAACTGCCGAATGAACTGGGTTCAGGGGTGTGCTCGGTCAAAGAAGTCGTAGACTGGTACGGCAAAGATCCATACAACACCAGCACTTTTACAACAGGACTTTGCTACAGCATCTGTGATGGTCTGGACTGGTTTGCTGACAAGATGAAAGAGTTTGCATATCCGGTTTTTATGATGCACGGTGAGAAGGACGGCCTTGTAAGCGTTCAGGATACCATGGATTTCTTTGCAACAGCAGCTTCCAAAGATCGTCAGATGAAGATTTACGGAGGACTTTTCCATGAGATCCTTAATGAATACTGCCGTGATGAAGTCATAGCAGATGTGATTGCATGGATGGAGCACAGAATCTGAACAGGCAAAGATAAACTTTGTTTTCTGTTATAAGGCTTCAGGTCTGGGTATAGTATATAAAAAATAGAAGTTCACTCATACTTCAGGTATTATGATACTGTTAAAGTGGAATAATACCTGAAGTATTTTTTTGAGATATATAAACAGTATTTCCAGGATAACTATCCTTTTGGATAGTTGTATCTGGATTGTAAATTGACTACAATATTTACACAATCATCTGAAAGCTAAGGAGGGTAATATGCAAAAGATAGTCAAATTTACGGATGACAAATACATATGCCCGCAAAAAGCGATTCGCAAATTTCGTTCTGCGAAAAAACTTCGGACACCATTGTATCTGTATGGAGTTACCGGAATCGGTAAAACTTCGCTGGTCATGCATAACCTTAATATGAAGCACTGTCTGTATTACAGCGCATCGGAGACAAGTGCAGATCAGATAAAAATAAAAGAACAGACAGCAGAATACACAGTAATCCTGGATGATCTTCAATGTGTCACAGATTCGACAGAGCGAGAACATTATTTTGAAATTATCCGCAATCTACTGATGCTTGACCAGGTGTGGCTTATTTTGATTGCAAGATGTCCGTTTCCGAGGTGGCTTCTGCCACTTCGCACCAAATACATATTTGCTGAAATAGAAGAAAATGATTTCCTTTTTACAATCGATGAGCAGATCGCATATCTGGAACAGTATCACTTACAGCTTCCCCGCGAAGAACATCAGAGCGCGTGGAATGTGGGTGGCGGGAATCCTCTGTCCCTGCTCTTTTTTGCTATGGAAAAAGGAAATCTGGAACTGACAAAAAGGAAGCAGTGGGATTATCTCGAAACACATGTGTACGATCAGTGGGATCTGGAACTGCAGGAATTTTTTATGGACATTTCTATTGTGGAGACTTTTAATGTCAGTCTTGCATCCATGCTCACAGGACGAGGAGATGTGGAAAAACTGATCTTTCGGGCAGAAGAAGTCGGAAATTTTTTTGATATAAGAGGTGTAAATGGAATCTGGAAATGTAGATGGCCCATGCGGAAATCCATGCAGCAGAGATTACACAGAAAACGTACCCTTGATCAGATTAACCATTTGTATTATACAGCCGGGTTGTATTATGAACTGGAAGGACAATTGCCGGAAGCTCTTACAATGTATGAAAAATATAATGATACAGGAAGCATTTCCAGATTGCTGATCTCTAATGCACGCAAAAATCCTTCGAGTGGACATTATTATGAGCTGCGCAGGTATTATCTGGAACTGCCGGAGGAGATTATTTCCGGAAGTCCGGTGCTTATGGCAGGTATCAGCTTGCTGCAGTCTATGTTAATGAATATAGAAGAAAGTGAACGCTGGTATCATACGTTGGAAAAATTTGCACAGGAGCACACGGGAAGTCTCGGAAAAGAAGCACGCAGCCAACTTCTGTATCTGAAGATCGCACTTCCACACAGGGGGAGCGTTGATATGATCGATCTGTTGAAAAATGCAGATATTCTGATTCACAGCAAAAAAGCAGTTCTGCCGGAACTTTCGGTAACCAGCAATCTTCCATCTTTGATGAATGGTGGAAAAGATTTCTGTGAATGGAGTAAACGAGACAAAGAACTGGCCTTCAGCATTGGAAAACCAGTAGAATTTGTTCTTGGAAAATATGGAAAAGGGCTGGTCTCTCTTGCACTTGCAGAAAGTTATCTTGAAAAAGGAAAAGACATTTTTGAAATCTTTTCCCGGGCGGAACGGGGCAGGATGGATGCAGACAGAGGCGGAAAGCTGGAGCAGGTATTTGTAGGAGTCGGGATTCTGGCCTGGCTGTCTGTTCTGAAAAGTGATGCAGATGGGGCAGCTTCTTCCCTGAAAGTATTCCGGGAGCGTGCAGAAAAGGAAGCTCCGAATCTTCTGCCAAACATTGATGCATTTATCTGCCGGATACATCTGTATCAGGCAAAAGATGTTTCTGAATGGATGAAGCAGGCACCGGATGAAAATGGTGAATTCTGTACAATGGATCGTTTCTGCTATCTCACGAAGGCGCGGGTGTATATTTCTATGGAAAAACTGGAAAATGCGTATTGTCTGCTACAGCAGATTCTGCATTATGCGGAGATTATGAAACGTACTTACATACATATAGAAGGAAAGATCCTTCTTGCAATCGTTCAGTACAGGTTAGAGCAGGAAGAATGGAAAGAAACTCTTCAGGAATGTATCAGTCAGGCAGAATCGTATCATTTTATCAGGATCTTCAGCAGAGAAGGACCGGCACTGATGCCGATGTTTGAAAAAAAGAAATTCATCTGGAAAGATCAGGAGTTTCGCGCGCAGGTTCTGGCAGAGAGTAAGCAGATGGCGAAAACATATCCTTCGTATCTGAATGCAGATTCAAAAAATAACGTAGCCCTTGGGGAAAATGCACTTCGCATACTGTGGCTGCAGTCAGAGGGAATGTCCTCCGGTGATATTGCAAAAGAGCTCAAAATTTCAGAGGCAACTGTGAAGTATCATAACAAAGAAACATATCGGAAACTTGGAGTCAGAAATAAAGCAGCCGCAATTGCAGAAGCAAAGAAACGCAGACTGATCTGAAACGGAGGACATATTTGAAGCAGGCTGCTGCGAATGCAGTGAGCAGTAACAAAAAGAGGAGCAACTGTATGAAGAAAAAGCGTAAAAATCGAAGCTGTCTCAGAATGAGCGGACTGCTGTTGGGAATTGTGGCGACGGTGAGCTTTTGCTCAGGCAGTGTTTTGGCAGAGGAACATGTTCAGCCGGGGGAAGCCATAATGGAGCAGACTACAGAGGAAGTCAGAGAGCCGGTGCAGGAAAGCACAGAGAAAGCAGAAGGGGCAGCACAGGAAAGCACGGAATCAAGTGTTCCACAACAGCCGGAAAATAAGGCGGCACCAACGGAAGAAAAAAAGGAGCCTGAGGTACCGGAACCAACAGAAACGCCGGTGGAACCAACACAGATACCAGAGCCGACCAAAGCACCGGAACCGGTAGAAGAAGTGCAAAAAGTTCCGGAACAGCCGGAGATGACTGCAGTACCGCTTGAAACGAAAGCAGTTACGGAGAATTCCGCAGATGTAACTGAGAGTGCAGAGAAAGAAAAGAGTGCACAGATTATTTCTGTAGATATTACATGGGGAGATTTGGATTTTATTTACAAAAAGGGTCTCTGGAATCCGGAAACACATGAATATGTGTCAGGAGACTGGCAGCCCGGGTCAGAGGGGAGCAATCAGATAATTATTACGAATCAGGGGACAGAAACGGTACAGGCTTCTTTGAACTATATACCATCTGATACACAATATTCGGGACATTTCTGTGACAGCAGTGGGGCAGGTACCTCATCCGTTGCTGTAGCGGCAGGAAATCATGCCAGTGTTTGTTTTATGTTATCCGGAACTCCTTCGGAAGAACTCAATAATCAGCTACTTGGAACAGTCACGGTTACGATTGGAGGGCAGGGATCATGAACAAAGATAAAAAATCCAAAACAAAAATACTGATCCTGCTTTTGATATTAGTTACAGTTGTTTCAATTGTGATTACTGTGTGGGCTGTTTTCTTTCGGAATACTTCTCCCATACTGGCACCGGATCATGCACCGCAGACAACAGAAGAAAATGCAGAAAAAATGAAGGATGATGGTACCGAAAAGATGGAAGCAGAAGAAGGCGGGGGCGCAGTCAGCATTACGTATGCAAATGAAGTAACGATTGATCTGAAAGGCAAAAAAGCCATACTGTTATTTGCAAACCCTCAGAAATCCATACAGAACATGGTCGTTCAGCTTGTGATTGATAATACGGTGATTGTTCAGTCTGATATATTGGAACCCGGAAATCAGGTCAGGGAGCTTGATTTGCCGGATAATGCAGAAAAACAATTAGTGAAAGGCGGCTATGATGGAAAGTTTGTTGTTTCGTTTTACGATCCCGATTCAGGGGAAAAGGCTTCTGTCAATACGGAAATTCCAGTTTCAGTCACAGTTTCGTAGGGAGTTCGATTTATAGCCTGTCAGGGCATAAATATAAATAAAAACTGAAGAAGAGGAGGATGAGTGATGAAGAAGCTTTTTGCGATCAGCACAGCCATTGCCATTGCATTGTCTGTTGGTGTTACTGCATTTGCAGATTCAGGTGGAGAGATACTTGGTGTGAGTGATAACCAGTCTATTAATGTGATCGCAAAGTGCAGCAAATATATAGTTGAAAATCAGATCGTTTACAGTGTGGATATGAAATGGGATGATATGACGTTCACCTGGTGTGAAAAAAGCAGCAGAGTATGGAATCCGGAAAAGCATACATATTCAGGAAAAGTTACCGGTTCATGGGATAAAAATACGGCGAACATTCAGGTGACAAATCATTCAAATGCAGGAGTAAGAGTTGACTTTGTATATAAACCTGTTGGCAGTACCAATCTGTCAGGAACGCTCAGTGTAACAGAAGATACACTGACAGCGGGAGTTGAAAATGATTATGAACATGCTGACAAAGTAACTTCCAGACTGACGATATCCGGTAAACCCAATCAGACGGTCAGTGAGACAGGAACTCGGATTGGAACGATTACAATTACTGTTTCACCGGAAACTTCAAACTAAATACAGAAAAAGTAAAATGAAAATTAAAAAAGAAAGGATATGATCATATGAAAAAATCAACAGCACTTGCCTTAACTTTAACAGCTCTTTTTGCACTCAGCAGCTCTGTTTCAGCAGAGACCCTCAATACTGCCCAGCCTACGGGTACACATGAAGTAAAAGGTACTTGCATATCCTCCACGAATCAGACGGTTTACAGTGTGGATATTGAATGGTCCAATTTTGAGTTTACTTATAATGAGGGTGGCAAAGGTGCCTGGGATCCGACTACGCATACTTACTCAGAAGCAGTGCCGGCAGGCTGGGGAGATCAGAAGGGTACTATCAAGCTTACAAATCATTCAAATGCACAGGTTAATTATACGCTTACTTATGAAAAGGACAGCAATTATAAGGGTGTTTATATGGGAACATCCAAAGGCGGTAACCTTGCAACCTTGCTTGGAAATGTATCATCAGCTGAAAAAACGACCTATGAGGAGGCTCCTTCAAAAGAAATTGATATTTATCCGGGCGGAACATTACCGAAGGGCACAGACAGCGCAACGCTCGGAACCTTTACTATCACATTGAATACCGGTAACTGATTATGTTTTAAGTGAGAAGAGATGATATCGAGGTGAATGACAAAAATATTTCTATAAAAAAAGTATGCCTCGTGCTATTTGCAATCGTTATAATTCTGGCAGTCGGAAAGCCGGTGCTGGCACAGGAGGTAAGTCAGGAAGACGTAGATGTGGTTGTACGTTACATTCGCACAACAGAAACTCCGGAAAAAGAATCCGCGACAGATAAAAAAGAAAAGGTTACGCTGTCTCCGGCGCAGACAAAGAGTCAGACATCAGTACTTCGAACAGTTCCGGAGACAGGAGATGACAACAATATAACAGGAATTGGAATTACACTTGTTCTTTCTGCAGTGGCAGGCAGTTTGATCTTATGGAAAAAGATTCGAACCTGAAGGAAAACAACTTATATTACTTCAGGAAAAAATGAATCAGTTTATTATGAATTTCTTTATATGGCTGGTATCTCATTGGCAGATCCAGCCATGTTTTTTTATCTACGATACTTTTGTAATGCGAGAAGGTGCGGAAACCTTCTTTGCCATGGTAGCCGCCCATGCCGCTTTCGCCGAATCCACCAAACGGCATCTCACTGGTTGCGAGGTGGATGATGGTATCATTGATACAGCCTCCACCGAACTGACACTGTGCAGTGACTTTGCGTGCCGCAGCCTTATCACGGGTAAAGAAATACAGTGCAAGCGGATGTGGCATGGTATTGATCTTAAGAATCAGTTCATCCAGAGAATCATAAGTAAGGACCGGCATGATCGGTCCAAAGATTTCTTCCTGCATTACATTATCTTCATAAGTGACATGATCCATAACGGTAGGCTCGATGTGCAGCGTAGCAGGGGCAGTATATCCGCCGCAGATGACTTTGTTCTCATCGATCAGTCCGGAGATCCTGTTAAAATGTTTTTCATTGATGATTTTTCCGTAACCTGGATTAGAAAGAGGATGTTCTCCAAACTGAAGCTGAATCTGTTTTTTAACCTCGTTTAAAAACGCATCTTTGACGGAGCTGTGGCAGCAAATATAATCCGGAGCTACACAGGTCTGTCCGCAGTTCAGATATTTGCCAAAGACGATTCGCCGTGCGGCAAGTTTCAAATCTGCAGATTCGTCAACAATACATGGGCTCTTGCCGCCAAGTTCCAGCGTTACCGGAGTAAGATGTGCCGACGCTTTTTTCATCACTTCTTTGCCGACGTTCTGACTGCCGGTAAAAAAGATATAATCAAAATGTTCTTCCAGTAAACTGGTGTTTTCTGCACGACCACCGGTGACAACTGCGACCATCTCCGGGGAAAAACATTCTCGGATCATTTTTTTGATCAGAGTGCTGGTGTTTGGCGAATACGCGCTTGGCTTCAGAATCACGGTATTTCCGGCGGCAATTGCATCGACCAGCGGATCAAGAGAGAGCAGGAACGGATAATTCCACGGACTCATGACGAGGACGACACCGTATGGCCCCGGTTTCATGAAACTACGGGAATGAAACTGGGCGAGTGGTGTGTGTACACGTTTCTCACGGGCAAATTTTCGGATATGTTTTAACATATAAGAAATTTCACTCAATATCAGCCCCGTTTCACACATATAACTTTCGAAATTGCTTTTGCCAAGGTCTGCTTCCAGAGCTGTTGCAATTTCTTTCTCGTGTTTCAGGATACATGCTTTCAGTTTTTTCAGGGTACGGATACGCCCATCTATATTTAACGTCGCATTACTGTAAAAATATGCTCTCTGTTTTTCGACAAGTTCGTGAATGTCATTCTGATTCATTCGAAGTTTCCTCCTGTTTTTTGTCCATGAGAATATAATAGAATTTTTCCAGTTCGTGTGCATCCATCAGAACTGTTATAGTATTTCCAAATTATAGCATTCAATTTGCTGTTGTAAAGAAAAAGTGTAATATTTGCTCAGGCATTTTAAATGTGCTTATAAAACATTGCCAAAGTCTCTTGAAGTGGGATATGACAAAACAGCAATTTTGCTTTTTAAGGAAGGGGACTCAATTGAGAAACTTGCAGAAGTTATTCAAACGAAAAAAGAAATGGTTCATAAATGGATAACAGAATATAATGAAAAAGAAATGGTTCATAAATGGATAACAGAATATAATGAAAAAGAATAAAGATTTTTTCTGTACAAGAGATTGTTTAAAAATACTAAAAAAGCCCTCACCGAAGTGAGAGCTTTTTTTAGTTACCGATCTGCACCATAATAAGGAGCGTCACCAAATCCAAGAATCAGCATAAAGATCGGCTGTAAGAAGATCAGTCCGATCGCAAAACCGATTCCTTTGCCGAATGCTCTTGCAAGTTTCACGCTGTAGATAACGCTGATGATCGCAAGGACGATACGAATCAGTGAGACAATGAGCAGAATCGTGGTATTTGTTCCATCTGGATCTGCCATTCCGCTGGCAATGGAAGAAATGATTCCTAGAATGAAGACGAGCCAGAAATAAGATGGCTGCCATGCGATTTTGTATGAAATGTAATCGCTGTATACAGGAATGATACTTTTCCATCCTGCTTCGCCTGCCTTGGTAAAAACCTTCCAGTTGGCAATGATCTGGAGAATCCACCATGCCAAAGCAACTGCCAGATAAATACCACCTAAAAGCACCAGACTGCTGATTCCAATAAGTCCCATAATTTATGTACCTCTTTCTTCTTTTTGATTGAGTTCATTGAAGCACATTCCGAAATGTCTGTCAAGTTCTGTGCAGATTTGGAAACCAGTGCACAGATTCGGAACAGATGTACAGTTTTGGTTTCCAGAGGTACAGTTTTGAATCAATGTAAATAAAATTCTTATGATAAAATAAAGAAAAACAGAAAATGGAGAACAGAGTATGAGAACTGGAACGAAAAATTTACGTATTGCAAGTGTGGTTGAGCTTGTTATGGGGGCAGCATCTTTATTCCTTACACACTATCTGGTCGGACATGGTGATGCTGCAGTGGCAGGAATTTCAGCACCAACAGCATTGGGATTACTGGTAGCTGCCTATGGACTGGCTGTTTTTCAGATACTGGCCGGGATTTTCGGGCTTATGATGGCAGATAAGAAGTCTGTGCTGACAGTGTTTTTTGGAGTCGCATTATTTATTCCTCAACTTGTTCATTTCTTTAATATTAAAGGAAGTATTGGAATGATCATAGCGAATATCGTTTTACTGGTGATCCCATATCTGTATTTGAACAGCGCTTACAAAAATTTTAAAGCAAATTAGTGTATTGAGAGTTGAAAAATGACTGTCATCTGTGAAAATGCAGGAACAGTCATTTTTTTACTTTATAGGAAGTTTGAAGCGGACTCGTACTCTTTGTTTCATTATACTGGAAAATATGTTATAATAAAGACAATGTTAGGAACTAACAGGAAGGTGGTTTTATGCTGCAGATTGCAATTTGTGATGACCGAATGGATGATTTGAACAGAGCTGTAAATGGAGCTAAGAAATGGCTCAAACAGAATATTTCAATCGAAGGCAGGATAGATACATATCATGATGCTGAAAATCTGAAAAAAGCAGTACAGGACAGAACAGCAGAATATGATCTTTATATACTGGATATTGTGATGCATGGTACAAATGGAATCGAATTTGGACAGTGGATCCAGCAGCAATGTCAGGATTCCCTGATGATCTATGTGACATCTTCCAGAGATTACGCATTGGATGCATTTGACAACCATGCAGTAAGATATCTGATGAAACCAGTAGAGGAAAATGCACTGTGTGCAGCTATGGATACCGCATATTCTCTTTATAAGGCAAAGCCAAGGCACATGCTTACGATCAATACCCGCAATGAGATTTGCAGTGTTGCGATGGAAGATATCATGTATATCGAAAATAATCTGAAAAATATGCGATATACATTAAAGGACGGCAGCGAATTGTCCAGTGCGCGAAGAGTAGGAACTTTTGAAGAGTCTGTAGGAATTGTTGCGGAATCCGGACAGTTTATTCAGCCGCATAAATCATTTTTTGTAAATATGAAATATATTGCGGCACTTAAGGGTGACCATATTTTGATGGATGATGGGAAAGAAGTGCCTGTAGCGAGGAGAAGAGTAGGAGATACGCAGACAAGATATATGTCGTATATCTCTGGCGAATAGGTTCATGAGTGAGATAATGATGTTTCTGGAATACCGGATCTCTATGGTATTCATGCTTATATATATGCTGACATTTCTTTCTTTGAAATACAGCAGACGAAAAACGGCCCTGATTGTAACAGGGTCTTTTTTGCTTACGAATATAATCGAGAATATAACAATGTTGGAGAATTTTCCGGCAGAACTGAATATGTTCCTTCTGGTTCTGGAAATCATTATCGTACAGCTGACAGCGGTATGCCTTAGCAGTTACCGGGATATGAGGTCGGTATTTACCGGAATTACATCAGCGACCTACGTGCTTCCGGGAAATATTCTGTATATGGGTGCGGTAG
This sequence comes from Blautia sp. MSJ-19, assembly GCF_018918125.1. GTDB lineage: Bacteria > Bacillota > Clostridia > Lachnospirales > Lachnospiraceae > Blautia_A. Next base: position 104,477 of record NZ_JAHLQA010000003.1, on the reverse strand, counting down.
CCCTTTATAAAACGGATCCCCCATTCTGGCTGCTGGCATTACCGGCGGGAGTACATCTGCTGATCCTTCTGGTGTCAGCACATCTGCTTCGGGATAAATATCTGGAAGAGATGGAAAAAAGCTCCCGTCTGTGGAATGAACTGTGGATCGTACCGGCATTTTTTTATGCGATCACTTATATGCTGACCATGTGGTCGGATTCATTTTTTAAGAAGTGGCAGAACTGGGTAGCAATTTTTTTGATTCTGATTCTTATGGATATCATCTTTATTTTTACCATAAGAATGATATCATCCCTTCATGATGAAGAGGAAATAGAAAATGGCCGTGAACTTCTGGAAATCTATGCTTCCGGTTTGGAAGGACAGACAGAAGAACTGAAAAAATGGAAGAACAGTTCCGGATTCTTCGCCATGATAACAAGTATCGGTATCAGATGATAAGAAACTGTCTGAATGAGGGAAAAATGGATCAGATAGAGAAACTTCTGGATCAGACAGATGAAGACTTCCGGTCAGTAACGAGAAGAAAATTCTGCAAAAATGTGGTGATTGACGGTGCAGTCACGGTATATTATGAAAGAGCAAGAGAGCAGCAGATAGAATTTAAGACAGATATACAGATGCCGGTAAGAACAGAGAAACTGAATGAATTTGAATTTGCGACTGTGGTTATGAATCTTCTGGATAATGCAGTACGCTCAGCGGCACGTGTGGAAGAGGAGAAAGACAGGCTGGTGCAGATTAAGATTAAACCGGTGAAATCACAGATTCTTCTGGAGGTGAGTAATACATTTGTAGAAAACTCTTATAAAATATCAAAAGTCACAGGATTGCCTCTGTCAGAACGGGGAACAGAACATGGATTTGGAATGAAAAGTATCAAAGCTTATGCAGACAAATACCATGGTCTGTTTCAGTATTCGGTAGAAGACGGAAAATTCTGTGTGAGACTGATCACAGAGGTATAATTTTACAGTTACCGTTTCTGCACAGTTTTGGTAATGGTAGTACAGTTTTGGAAATAAAAAATGTGCAATGTCATGATAAAATAAAAGAAAAATTATAGAAATTGCACAAAATAATAACTGGTTTATCTTTATCAAAATATGGAGCGTATGAGATGAGAAAAAATGATCGATTAAATATGCAGACAAAGAAAAACAGGCATTATCCGTGTAAAAAGCAGATGATGCCTGTTTTTTGTGCTCTTGCAGGTGTTCTTATGGGTACTGCAGGAGGTGTGACCGTATGGGCTTCTGAAAATGACGTTCAGGAATCCGGGCTGACTGCAGAGCAGTATCAGCAGGTGCTGGAGGACCTTACTTCTGAGATCCGCTGGGCAGGAACTGAAGGAGAACAGAATGCTGCTGAGAAGATTGCAGAAAAGTTCCAAAACTATGGACTGGAAGTAGAACAGCAGAAATTTTCTTTTACGGAACAGGCAGAAGGAAAGCAGAATTCAAATGAAGCGACCAATGTGATCGGAGTAAAAAAGGCGAATAAAAATTCAAATGGAGATATCCTGATCGTTTCTGCACATCATGACTCGAAGGAATGTACAGTTGGCGCTAATGATAATGCTTCCGGAGAAGCAATGTTACTGGAGCTGGCTCGGGTTATGCAGAATGTGGATACAGATACAGAAATCCGGTTTGTTTCTTTTTCTGCGGAAGAAGAAGGCCTGAAAGGTTCTTCCTATTATGTGAATAATCTTTCACAGGAAGAAAAAGATCACATCATTGGTGATATCCAGATTGATATGATCGGACATTATAAGAGCACAGGTTCTCAGGTGATGACTGCATTTGGAAATGAAGAACTGCTTGGCCAGATGCTGATAGAAGCAGCCGGCCAGAATGGTACATGGCAGAGTGGACATGCAGCAGACAGTGACCATGCATCCTTCTCTTTTGAAGGTATTCCGGCAGTGCTGGTAGAGCAGAATGCAGAGCTTGGTGAAGTCGAAAATCATAAATTTACGGATAACAATAAGATCATAGATGCAGATAAAGCTGTAGAGACTGGAAAAGTGGTTGAGAGTGTGCTTCAGTCAATTGCATCTGAGGAGACAGGATCTCTTCTGGAGCAGGCGAAGGAGATGACTGCAACAGAAACGGCAGTACCGGTAACGGATGAGACGCCGATCCTGATCGGGGCGGCAAAAACAGATGTGGACGTCAAGTTTGGCGCATCCGGTACACTGGAAAAAGAAGATGAAAGTGAAATGGGATATCAGCAGGCACATTACGTAATTAAGACGAAATGGTTTGACTGGGAGCCACTGATCACTGATTTTGTGTTCAGAGAATATGATGATGGAATAGCACCGACGCTTGACCGTGTATTTATTCGAACCAGTAGTCTTGGATTGAGTGATGAGGAACTTGGAGAGAAACTCACAGAAGCGTTGGGAGAGCCGGAGGTTTATGATGGCGGCGAGCCATTGTGGGGAAGCAGTTCCATGAAAGAAAATCCGTCAAATCGCCAGTATATGATTGAAGAATACGATGGAGAACAGGTGATTGAAGTGATTGCCTTCATGCATTCCAACGTAGGCGAGGACATTAACAGTTACGAATTTGGCAAGTCGTCTGAGGAATATGCAGACACTGCAGACAAGGCAGATCTCGCACTTTTGGAAACCGTACATAAGATGATTCCGGAAGACGATCCATATGTGAAAAATATTGTTTCCTGGACAGACGGTTACAGTTATGTACTTGGTTTCTGTACCGCAGATGAAGTACAGAAGTCGGACAGTTTTTCCATACGCATTGATAAGAATGATTTCTTTGATGCAGATGGTAATTTCCGAAATGTAGGAAACTTCCTTGTAACTGCAGTTCACGAATATGCTCATGCACTTACTTTGAACGCAGATCAGCTGAATGCTCCGGCAGAAATGGAAGATACGGCTGATTATAATGATATCAGCCTTTATAAAGATACTTCTTATATGAAAGCTTTTTACGATCAGTTCTATGCGGACGGTAAGCAGAGAGAGTTTTATGAGAATCCGGAAGATTATGTCAGTGATTATGCAGGACTGTCCGGTATTTTTGAAGATATTGCCGAATCTTTCATGCAGTTTGTTTTAAGTGACAGACAGGATGGAGATTCCCTGGCAGCAGCTAAGATTAACTTTTTCTATGATTATCCGGAAATGACGGCGAAGCGTGATTATATCCGCCAGAATTTCGGATACGAATAGAAGTTAATGATATACAAACAAAAGAGAGGTACAGGTGGGACAGGAAAATATGAAAAGAAAGTACATATTGAAATCACTGCCACTGGCTATGGCAGTGGTGAGTCTGCTCGGAACAACTCCGGTTTATGCAGCAGGTAAGACTCTGACTGTTGGTGTCAGGGGAGACATCATGAACTTCGGTTATTATAATGAAACAACCGGTAAGTTCTATGGAATGGAAATTGACCTTGCAAACAAGCTTGCAGATGAACTTGGATATTCTGATGTGGAATTTAAACAGGTAGAGCCGGACAACCGTAAAGATACACTTCTGAATGGAGATGTAGACTGCCTGATCGCAGCGTATTCCATTACAGATACCCGTCTTGAGAATTTTGATTTCTCACCGGCATATTATACAGACGATACCAAGATCATGGTGGAGAAATCCAGTCAGCTTACAGAGATTCAGGACCTTAAGGATAAGACAGTCGGAACACTGGCAGGCGTAAATGCCGGACCGATTCTTGCACAGAAACTTGAAGAAAACGGAATGATCACCAGAGTTCTCGAAGAAAAAGAAGGCGATTATACACAGTATGACGGGATCAGAATTGTTCAGTTGGAGTCTTATGATGCAGTAAGTAAGGCACTGGAAGAAGGAACAATTGATGCAGCATGCATGGATGGCATGATTGCCAATGCATACTGGAATGATGACCGTGAGTACATTCCGTTTGATATCACCGAGCAGAGCTACGGTGTTGCCACACAGAAAGATTCAGAACTCAGTGCACCGATGGCAGAAGCCGTTCAGAAATTTCTGGATGACGGAACGATCGCAGCACTGATCGACAAATGGGATTAAGGGGGGATAAGCTGTGTCTAAGCGTTTAAAAAGAAAAAGTATTGCGATGGTCATTGTGGAGCTTATCTTCGTGGCTATCCTGGGAGTATTCCTGTACCAGATGCAGGTTAACATTTCTGCAAATGATCAGGCAACCGAGTTACAGAAAAAGATCGAACCTCTGCGTGATACGGTAGAAGATGCCAAAGCAGAAGCGGCAGATCATACAGAATCATATGATGCGATGTATCGTGCCAAAGCAAGTACACTTGCATTCTTTGTTCAGGAAAAAATCGGTGCGGATGAAGTGACAACGGCTGTCATGCAGCAGTACAGAGAACTTCTGAATGTCACAAATGCACTGATCGTAGAAAAAGACGGAAAGGTTGTTGCCGAAGCCGAAAAGACAGGTGCAGATTTTGCTTATGCACGTTATAACCAGTTGCGTACTGTATTTGCATCCGGTGATACATCCGAACCATTTGAAGTAGAACGAGAAGATGGTACCTTCAGATATTATGCAGCCGAGATCGATGCAGATACCATGGCAGTCATTGAGCAGGATCCGACAGAACTGGAAACTCTTCTTAATGATACCGTAACATGGGAGAGCATGCTTCGTAACATCAGCGTTGGTTCTACCGGATATGCATTTGCAATCTCTGCGAAGGACTACACCTTCCTGTATCATCCGGATGCAGACATTATCGGACAGGATGCACTGGATGCCGGAGTTAACGTAGAAGATCTGGAAGACGGTAATAAAGTATGGATGGAAATCTACGGACAGAAATATCTGTGCAGCATTGCAAACCTGGATGATGCATATGTGATCTGTGCACTTCCGGAAAAAGAGATCAAAGACTCCTGTAATGTCACAGTACTGGTAGTGCTTCTTGTATTCTTTGCAGTTATCACATTGCTTGTAACGTATGCAATCTTTATTCTGGGAGATCAGGAAAAGAGAAAAGGCAGGAAAAAAGGTGTACAGAGGAAGATTGGAAAAGTTTATTTCAACAATTTCCTGGGAGCAAAACTTGGTGCGATGATCGTTGCCGGAGTACTCAGTGTATTCATCAGTTCTCTGTATATGCAGCAGCTTTTCTCACTGTCCAGTAAGTCAATTACAAACAGCCAGCATATCGAGAGCCTGCAGGCTACACTTGAGAAATACGAAGGCGATGTCAAGATGCTGGAAGATCAGTATGATACCAGATATCTGAACAAGTGCCGTGCGGCAGCATACATTCTTGAGGAAAGACCGGAATTTAAGACACGTGAGGATCTTGCGAGAATCAGCAAGGCACTGGATGTAGAATTTATCAGTTATTTTGACGCGACAGGAACGATCACAGCAACAAACTCCAACTATCTTGGATTCCAGCTGAGTGATGACCCGGAAGCACAGTCCTATGATTTCCGCAAACTTCTTGCAGGTGGCGAATATGTGATCCAGGATGCACAGGAAGACGAAGCACTTGGTGAATACAACCAGTATATTGGTGTCGCACTTCGTGACGACGATGGCATCACAGAAGGTTTTGTACAGATCTGTGTAAATCCTGAGAAACTGGAAAACGCACTTACCAAACTGCAGATTGATTCTGTACTTGACGGTGTGCAGATCGGAGCCAAAGGATTTGCGTTTGCGGTAAACAAAGATGACAATACGTTTGCATATTATCCGGATGAGAAATACATGGGAAGAGATGTCACAGAGTATGGCATCAAAGAAAGTCAGATTCATGATGGTTTCAGCGATTATCTGACAATTGGAAGCAACAAATATTTTGCAAACTGTGTAGAAACAGATAAATATTTTGTTTATGCATGCGTTCCGTCTACGGAGATTGCCGCACACAAAGTTCCGGTAGCACTTCTGTCTACCGCAGTCAGCCTTGCCTGCCTGCTTGTGATTTCTCTCTTCCTCTGCCTGAATAAAGAGGTTGCAGAAGAGAATACAGTCGAAGAGCCGGATACAACAAATGACAATGAAACATCAAGCACAATGTTTGATGTGACCATGCCGGATGGAAATACAAAGTCCACAAGAGACATTTCAAGCCGCTGGTCCAATGCTGCAATTCGCTGGTCGGAGAAGACTCCGGAGCAAAAGATGACTACCGTGTTGAAAGTTCTTCTTGGAATTTATGCAGTGATCATCTGTATCGCATATGTAATGCAAAAACAGAACCCTGGTAATGAAAATGTGTTCTCTTATGTTATCAATGGTGGATGGGAACGTGGCGTCAATATCTTTGCGGCAACAGGTTGTATCTTTATCATCTGTATCGTAATGACACTGACAACGATCGTTCAGGAAGTGCTCCGTGTATTGTCCAATATTTCAAGTGCACAGGGTGAGACGATCTTCCGTCTGGTAAGCAACTTTGTAAAATATGCATCTGCGATCGCACTGCTCTATTACTGTTTTGCACTGCTTGGTGTAGATACTGCCACACTTCTTGCATCTGCAGGTCTTCTGGGATTGATGATCAGCTTTGGCGCACAGAAACTGGTTGCCGATGTTCTGGCCGGACTCTTTATCATTTTCGAGAGCGAGTTCCGTGTAGGTGATATTGTTCAGATCGGCGACTGGAGAGGAACCGTTGTTGAGATTGGTATCCGTACCACAAAGATTGAAGAGAGCAGCGGTAACATGAAAGTCATCAACAACAGCGGAATCAGCGGTGTTGTCAATATGACCAGACAGTTCTCTGTCGTTTCCCGTGACTTCGGCATCGAATACGGCGAATCTCTGGAACGAGTGGAATACATCCTGCAGCAGGAACTGCCACTTATGAAAGAGCGTATTCCTGAGATCAAGAAAGGACCGTTCTACAAAGGTGTTACAGAACTGGATGATCACAGCATGAATATTAAGATTGTTGCACAGTGTACAGAGAGTGATCGTGCACAGCTGATTCTTGATATGAACAGAGAGATGAAACTGCTCTTTGATAAATACGGAATGAAACTTACTTCTCAGCAGTCCGAAAACAACAGTGAAGAATAACAATTAAAATAAAATATCAAAAATACAAGAATTCTCTGCCTGAATATATCAGGCGGAGAGCATGGAGGAAAACATATGAAGAAAAAAATCGCTACAGGACTTATAACCGCAGCAATGCTTACAATGGCAGCACAGACCGCTGTATTCGCTATGCCGGCCGATATTGAAGAGGCAGTTACACAGTCTGACTACAATGCTTATAATCATCAGAGTTCTTATTCTTACTATGATGAATCTGATCTGATTTCTGTAAATGACTATTATGTGGCGACTGCACAGGCAATGATCAGACGATCCCCATTTGGCGAGATTCTTGGAAGTGTTACACCAGGTCAGAAATATTATGTTGTCGGCGAATGCTCTGACTGTATGTGGTACAAGATTTCCGGTAATGTTTCCGGTTATGTTTATGCAAGCTATATGACCCCTGCAAGCGATTATTCTGCACCGAGCAGCTCACAGCAGTCATACAATGTTCGCTCCCTTGATATGAAAATGACAGTTACTGCTGCATCAGCGGTGAATGTGCGTAAATCTCCATCTGCATCAGGAGCACTGGTAACTTCTCTCAAAAACGGAACAGAAGTTCATGTAACAGGAAATGTGTTAAATACAGAATGGTATGAATGCAAATACAATGGTGAAACAGTTTATATCTGTGACGATTATCTGACACCGGAACTTCCGCAGACAATGGCATGCACAGCGAAAGCGCTGAACGTACGTGCCTCAGCCAGCAGTAATGGTCAGATTATCGGTACTCTGAATCATGGAGATAAAGAAAAAATCAGCGCAGATGAAAACGGCTGGTTGCGTTTCTCTCTTCCGGATGGTAGAATCGGATATGTAAGTGACGAGTACATGGCTGTTGTAGACCAGTAAGAATCGTATATGAGAGTTAAGCTGCCGCATGACAAAAGTCCGTATGTGGCAGCTTTCTTTTTTGAAAATACACAGCACCAATGGAGGACAAAAGATGGATGACAAGAAGGAAAATGTGAAAAAGACTGCGAGAGCAATCGTATTTACTGCTGATGAGAAACTGGAAGAATTGATCATTGAATCTGAAAAACAGATTCCGGTGGGAAATGAATCTGTGGTTGTGTCAGTCGATGAAGAAGGCTGGAAGGTGGATGCTTCCGCATTCAAAGAAGAAATCTGGATCAATGGGACCCTGTATACAGAAAGCAATTCCATTTTCCGTGTACAGGACAGAGATATTCTCCAGTTTCGAAATGAAGTGACCACAGATCTTGTTCTGGAAAGAACCAGGGCATCCGACATGCAGTGGAAGATTCTTCCGCTTGCAGATTCTTTTCCGGTGATACATATCCGACATGTGTCTGATGAACTGACAGAGGCAGATACAGATGTGCAGGATGATGGAATCGAAGCACATGAGGCAGAGATCCGATTGACAGGAAATACATGGAGTCTAAGTGATGTCCATACAGACAGAGGAATCTTTGTGAACGGGGAACGTGTGGAAGAATCCTGTGAACTGAAACCGATGGATGTGATCCGTGCCGGCAATACACTGTTTTTCTTTGGCACACAGCAATTGTATTACAGCCATACCATCTTTCGTGGAAATAATCTTTCTATACATATCGAAGAACGTTCCGTAAAAAGTTTTTTCAAGAAGCACATTCTTCTGCAGGACATTAATCTGACGATTGAACCGGGCAATATGGTTCTGATCCTTGGCGGTTCCGGCGCCGGTAAGACTACGTTTGTCAATGCCGTAACCGGTTATGAAAAGGCAAAAGCACAGATCCTTCAGGATGGCGTAGATGTCTATGAGAATTATGGCAAACTGAAGCATTCGATTGGGTTTGTTCCGCAGCAGGATCTTCTTCGCGATGACGACACGGTAAGAAATACTTTACTGAATGCAGCCGAGATGCGTCTTTCCAAGAAATATACAGAAAAAGAACGAAGCGAACGTGCAGACAGAGTACTGGAAATGTTTGGTCTCAGTGTGCAGAAAAATGAACTTGTACGGAAGCTTTCCGGAGGTCAGCGTAAGCGCCTTTCTATCTGTGTAGAGTTTATCTCAGATCCGAAGTTGTTCTTCCTGGATGAGCCGGATTCCGGACTGGATGGAGTCATGGCAAAAGATCTCATGGAGCATCTGCGTAAGATTGCGGATCAGGACAAGATCGTTCTGGTCATCACACATACACCGGATCGTGTGATCGACCTGTTTGACAAGGTAATCGTACTTGCCAAGGGAACGAAGGACCATATCGGTCATCTGGCATTCTATGGTGGCATTTCGGAAGCCCGGGAATTCTTTGGCAAGGAGACGATGGAAGAAATCGTTCTTGCGGTGAATGGTGTGAATGAAGGCGGCGAGGGCCGTGCAGATGAATTTATAGAGAAATTCAAGATGATCAATCCGGAGGAGACTGCACATGTTTAAATCAAAAGAAGAACGATATGCCGGACGTCTGGAGCAGACCAAGGTATATCTGGGTAAACTTTTTCGAATCTTTATTTATGAAAAAGACTGGAAAGTACTTCCGATGGCTTCAATTATTGCGGCGATGGTGTCCTATGTAGTTGGCAAGAACATGTTTGTAAATATGGAAGGTACAAAGGTTGGAGCACTGGCATTTGTATGTGTCTGCATCTGGAATGGATTTTTCAATTCCATTCAGGTTGTGTGCAGGGAGCGTTCTGTTATTAAGCGTGAGCATCGTTCTGGTATGAGTATTTTTTCCTATTTGTCTGCACATGTGATCTATCAGGCGATTATCTGTGCATTACAGGTTGCCATCTCTCTGGTCGTTTACTGGCTGATGAAAGTAAAATTTCCGACAGAAGGTGTTGTTACAGGAAGTTTTCTGGCGGATATTTTTATCACCCTGTTTCTGATCACGTTTGCGGCAGATATGATGGCACTGATGGTTTCCTGCCTTGTGCATACAACGACAACGGCGATGACCGTGATGCCATTTCTTCTGATCGTACAGTTGGTATTTGCAGGAGTCGCTTTTCCACTTCATGGATTTCCAGAAACGATCTCCAATGCATCTATCAGCAAATGGGGAATCTATGCAGTCTGCACAGAGAGCAATTATAATAATCTTCCGACGACAGTATTCAAGAAGAGCTGGAAGCTTCTGAAGAAGAGCGAGTATGTCAAAGAACTGGAGGATCTGGGAAATAAGATCGATCCTGCAATGGTGAAAGATCTGGAAGATGAAATTTATGAGAATCTTGCACAGACTATGCAGGAGAGCCTTCAGGTAGAAGAATATGAGACAGAGCGGGCAAATGTCCTCCGCGAATGGGCACTGCTGTTTGTTTTTGCGGTTGCATATGCAGGAATTGGCGTACTGGCACTGGAATTTGTGGATAAAGATAAGCGGTAAAAGCGATGGAGTGGAAAACTGGTTTGCTTCAGGGTTACTTCCAGGTAACTATCCCACAAATATGTGCGTACTTTCATAAACGGACATGATAGAGTAGAATAAAGAAAATAGAAACAGTAAAAACAGTCTGATGATACAGGCTGTTTTTATTTTACAGAAAGTTGTGGCAGAAAATGATTTTGTCATGTTCCAATAATTAAGAGAGGCGACGGACATGTTTTCAAAAATAACAGGCAGATTTACAGAAGATAAAGATACAAAAGAGATTAAACGGCTTCGGGAAACACTTGAGGAAGCGGATGTAATTGTGATCGGTGCGGGTGCGGGACTTTCAACATCGGCAGGATTTACGTATGCAGGAGAAAGATTCCGGGCGCATTTTGCGGATTTTGCGGCGAAATATGGTTTCGCGGATATGTATTCCGGCGGCTTTTTTCCATATGACACGCTGGAAGAATACTGGGCGTACTGGAGCCGTTATATTTATATCAACCGTTATATGGATGCACCGAAATCGGTGTATGAAAAGCTGTTGGAACTGGTGCGTGACAAGGACTATTTTGTGATCACAACGAATGTGGATCACTGTTTCCAGAAGGCAGGATTTGATAAGAAAAGATTGTTTTATACACAGGGGGACTATGGGCTTTTTCAGTGCAGCGAACCATGTTGTCAGGAAACTTATGATAATGAAGAGATCATCAGTGAGATGCTACAGCAGCAAAAAGACATGCGAATTCCAACAGAGCTTATCCCACACTGCCCGCATTGCGGAAAGCCGATGACGATGAATCTGAGGGCAGACGATACCTTTGTGCAGGATGAAGGCTGGCACCGGGCAGCAGAGCGGTATGAGAATTTTCTTCGCACACGTGACGGATTAAAGACACTTTATCTGGAATTAGGGGTCGGGTACAACACACCAGGGATTATTAAATACCCGTTCTGGCAGATGACATTGAAAAACTACAGAAGTACTTATGCCTGCCTCAACTACGGTCAGGCAGAATGCCCAAATGAGATCCGAAGCCAGGCAATCTGCATCAATTCTGATATAGGAGAAGCACTGGAGAGAATTTAACAAAGGTTTTACACTGCATATTGTCGTTTTCATGTAGAATAGAAATAAAGAAAATTGTAGTTTAATTACATGGAAGAACGGAGCTTTTGTAGAAAAGTTACAAACCATAGAATCAGCAGAAAAGCAGAGGAATAGTATATGCAGACAAATGAGAATATGTCATATCAGATACGGAGATGTTACGCATCTCTTCGAAAGTCAGAACAGAAAGTAGCCGATTACGTCCTGGATCATGAGGCTGTTTGCAGGAAAATATCACTGGAAGCACTTGCGGAACAGAGTGGAGTGAGTCAGCCGACAGTGATTCGATTCGTTAAAGCACTTGGATTTCGTGGCTTTAAGGAGTTTCGTTATAAACTGATGGAAAATGCACTGACGGAAATGCGTTCAGGAGAGCAGCAGCCAATGTATGGATATCATCTGGGCCCGGAGGAACAGTTAAAACTGATACCTGCAAAAGTTGTGTCTACATCGGTCAGAACACTGGAAGATATGTTGAAAAGCATCTCTGGTGAGGAGTTTGAAAAGACGGTTCATATGCTTTCTGATGCGAAGAGAATTTTGCTGTGCTGTGTGGAAAATTCGTCTGCTGTGGCAAAAGATTTAATGACAAAACTTCTGTATCTCGGTTTTGACTGTCGTTACGATGAAGATTATTACATTCAGAAAATCGCGGCAGCGGCACTGACAGAACAGGATGTGGTGATTGGAATTTCTTATTCCGGACAGTCGAAGGATACAGTGGATGTTATGAAAACTGCTAAAAAAGCGGGTGCACAGACAATTGCGATTACAAATTTCAAAGAGGCACGGATCAGTCAGTGGAGCGATATAGTGCTGTGCTGTTCACAGGAACAATGGCTTTATGGAGATTGCATTTTTTCAAGAACGACTCAAATTGTACTAAATGATATGATTTATATGGGATTAATTGCATATAACTATGATCATCGTACAGAGCAGCTGGATAAAAACAGCAGAATTATTAGCGATAAAGCCTATCAGTAACAAGAGAATATTATCATAAAAGTCCGATAATCAGTACAGAAAAGCTGGAAAAGGTAAAGAAGAGAGAAGATGGGGGAATCTGTCTGTAGAAAAACTACAGAGAGCTTCTTCTTTTTTTGTGTGCTTTATTTACATTTTCATAACATACATCTAAAGTTGTGTTGATTGTTTCGGGTATGGTGGAATGTTACACTTTGGGACGTAGTTTGATACAGGAAATCAACCGGAAAGGAAAATGAAGATGTTAAAACTGGAACATATAAAGAAAAGCTACGACGGAACAACGATCCTGAATGATATCAATCTTGAGATCGAAGATGGAGAGATCGTTTCTATATTAGGACCATCAGGATGTGGAAAAACAACTCTGCTGAATCTGATCCTCGGACTGACAGATGCGGACCAGGGCAGGATCCTTTTTGACGGGGAAGATATCACAGACACTCCTATGGAAAAGAGAGGATTCAATATTGTATTTCAGGATTATGCACTGTTCCCAAACCTCAATGTATACAAGAATATCACCTACGGATTAAGAAATGATCCGAACATTTCTACAAAGGAAGAAGTCGAGGAGCTGATCGAATTACTCGGACTTCGCGAACATCTGAACAAACGCATCGACCAGTTATCCGGCGGTCAGAAGCAGAGAGTGGCACTGGCAAGAACCCTTGTTATGAAGCCAAAGATTCTGCTTCTGGACGAGCCGCTGAGCGCGCTGGACGGTGTGATCAAAGAATCTATCAAAGAAAAAATCAAAACAATCGCAAAAGAATTCCATTTAACAACAATCATTGTAACCCATGATCCGGAAGAAGCACTGACACTTTCCGACCATGTGATGATCATCAACAAAGGCGGGATCTCACAGTACGGAAAGCCGGAAGAAATCGTAAAAACACCGGAAAATGATTTCGTAAAAGCCTTCATTCTGCGACAGCTTGAGATCAAAAAGAACAATATTTATTCTCTGTTCCAGGTGGCAGTATGAAGATAAAAAATAAAGAAATAAAGGTTATTTTTACGCTGATCGTACTGATATTTGCAGGATTTCTGATCCTGCCGGTGATCCGGTTATTACTCAAATCGTTCATAGGAACTAACGGAGTCACCCTTGGATTTTACAGCTCAGTACTTAAGGGAAAAGGCTTCCTGAAAGCCCTTCGGAACAGCTTTCAGGTGGCAGGTGCAAGTGCACTGATCACGACGATCCTGGCCTTTTTTATGGCATATACCATCCATTACAGCAATGTACCGGAAGGCGTAAAGAAATTTATCCATATAGTTGCAGGGCTTCCTATGCTGCTCCCGACACTGACTTATGGCTTTGCACTGATCTATTCTTTTGGAAAACAGGGGCTGCTTACCAGAATGTTTGGACATCAGTTTTTTGAGATATATGGCTTCCACGGACTGCTGATCGGCTATGTGATCTACACGCTTCCGATCTCTTTTATGCTCATCAATAATACGATGGGATATGTAGATAAAAAGTTTATGGTCGTATCCAGACTGATGGGAGACAGTGTCCTTTCAACCTTCCGTATGACCGTTGTAAGACCGTTAATGGGAACACTCGCAGCGTCCTTTATCCAGAGCTTTTTCCTCTGTTTCACAGACTTCGGAATCCCTGCTTCTGTAGGTGGAAAGTACGAAGTGATCGCCAGTGTTCTGTATACACAGATGCTCGGAAGCGTACCTGATTTTAACAGAGGAAGTGTGGTAGCGATGGTCATGCTTCTGCCGTCAGTAGTCAGCATTATCATCCTGCATTATCTGGAAAGATACAACATTCGATACAACAAAATATCCTCAACAGAACTGCGTAAAAACCGTCTCCGCGATGGCATTTTCGGGGCATTCAGCATTCTGATCTGCATCAGTGTTTTATCCATTTTTGCGGTGATCTTTGTGATCCCGTTCGTACAGGACTGGCCGTACAATATTGGATTTTCACTGGATCATTTCAAGGCAGTTTTTAACGATGAAAGTCTCCTGGGAGTTTACAAAAACTCTTTGTGGGTCGCATTTGCAACCGCAGCAGTCGGAACTCTGGTTGCTTATGGCGGTGCGATCGTCACTGCCAGAAGCAGGATCAGTGACAGGTGTAAACAGATCATCGAAGGCATTGCCCTTATCACAAATACAATACCTGGAATGGTACTCGGACTTGCGTTTCTGTTCTGTTTTTCAGGAACAAGTATCCAGAGCACATTTACCATCCTGATCGTCTGTAATGTGATCCATTTCTTCTCTACACCATATCTGATGATGAAGAGTTCCCTTTCCAAGATGAACGCATCCTGGGAGACAACAGCAATGCTGATGGGAGATAACTGGATCAGAACGATCATCCGGATCGTAACGCCGAATGCGTTGTCTACGATCATTGAGGTGTTCAGTTATTACTTTATCAATGCGATGGTGACAGTCAGTGCGGTGATCTTTATCGCCGGTGCGAGGACCATGGTCATCACCACCAAGATCAAGGAATTACAGTATTACAATAAATTCAACGAAGTTTTTGTCCTTTCTTTACTGATGCTCGGCACAAATCTGCTGGCAAAAGCAGTTTTTCAGCATCTCGCAAACAGAAAGAAGACAACGGAAAAGGAGAAAAAAATGAAAAAAGCAAGAGGTTTAAAACGTGCAGCATGTGCAGGAATTGCAGGTATTCTGGGACTTTCCGCATTTATGGCTACAGGCTGTGGACAGAAAGATTCCAGCGACAGCCAGGTTGTCATCTATTCCAATGCAGATGATGAAGCTGTTGAGGCTATGAAAGCTGCACTGGATGATAACGGATACAAAGGCCAGTACATTTTCCAGACATTCGGAACCTCAGAACTTGGAGGCAAACTTCTTGCAGAAGGAAAAGATATCGAGGCGGATCTCGTGACCATGAGTACCTTCTATGTAGAGAGTGCCCAGGATGAAAAGCAGATGTTCAAGGATCTGACTTTTGATGTAAATACACTGGATGAATTCCCGGCATACTGTGCGCCGATCACAGCACAGGAAGGTACGATCATCGTGAATACAGAACTGATGGACAAGAACAAACTGGATATGCCGACATCCCTCAAAGACCTTGCAAAAGAAGAGTACAAAGGACAGATCGCAGTGACAGATATCGCATCTTCTTCTACCGCATGGCTTCTGCTCCAGGGACTGATCTCTGAGTACGGAGAGGACGGTGCAAAGGATGTTCTCAAAGACATTTATGTGAATGCAGGAGACCATATCGAAGAGTCCGGTTCCGGTCCTCTGAAACTTGTCCGTGCAGGTGAAGCTGCTGTTGGTTTTGGTTTAAGACAGCAGGCAGTTGCAGACAAAGAATCCGGACTTCCAATCGATTATGTAGATCCGGAGGAAGGAAATTTCACACTGACAGAATCCGCAGCAGTTGTAGACAAAGGGGACAAGAGCAATCCAAAAGCAATGGAAATGGCAGAGTGTATCATCAAAAACGGAAGAGCAGCACTGCTTGATACTTACCCGATCCCGCTGTATGAGGGAGAGACTGTAGATGAGTCTGAGAAGTCCGGAAATCCAAAAACTTTCCCGGAAAAACTGACCGTAGACCTTCTCAAAAAACATCAGGAATTATCTGAAGAATGCAAACCGGAATAAACTTTTAAAATAACTGAAAAGAGGAAAAAACATCATGAAAAATTATAAATTACTGACACCTGGACCACTGACAACTACCGATACGGTAAAGAAAGAAATGCTGTTTGACCACTGCACCTGGGATGATGATTACAAAGTCATCACCCAGGAGATCAGAAAAAAACTGCTGGAACTTGCACATGTATCTGAGGATGATTACACTGCAATTCTGATGCAGGGAAGCGGTACTTTTGGTGTGGAATCCGTACTTACCAGCGTGATCGGAGCAGACGAAAAACTCCTGATCTGTGCAAACGGAGCATACGGAGAACGTATGGAAGATATCGTAAAACATGCCGGGATCGACTATACAATTTACCATGAAAAATACGACAGAGTGCCGGATGCAGGAAAGGTAAATGAGATCCTGAAGAACGATCCTGCCATCACACATGTATCCATGGTCCACAGTGAGACAACCTCC
Organism: Blautia sp. MSJ-19; assembly: GCF_018918125.1. Lineage (GTDB taxonomy): Bacteria > Bacillota > Clostridia > Lachnospirales > Lachnospiraceae > Blautia_A. The sequence continues at coordinate 87,857 of NZ_JAHLQA010000003.1, read as the reverse complement.
GGAATCCTGAACGACATTGAGTCTGTTGCAAAAGTAGTCAAAGAAAATGGACGTACCATGATCGTAGATGCAATGAGCAGTTTCGGCGGTGTGGATATTCCAGTTGGAGAATGGGGAATCGATTTTATCATCAGCAGTGCAAACAAATGCATCCAGGGTGTGCCGGGATTTTCCTTTATCATTGCAAACAAACAGAAACTGATCGAGTCCAAAGGCAAAGCAAGAAGCCTTTCTCTTGATCTCTATGATCAGTGGGAGACCATGAACAAGGACGGTAAATGGAGATTTACTTCCCCGACACATGTGGTTCTTGCATTTTCTCAGGCATTAAAGGAGATGGAAGCAGAGGGAGGAATCCCTGCAAGACATCAGAGATATGTGGAAAATAACCGTCTTCTGATCGAGAAAATGAAGGAACTTGGCATCCGTCCATACATTGATGAAGAGCATCAGGGACCGATCATCACGACCTTCTTCTATCCGGAAAATGCAAGCTTCTCTTTTGCAGATATGTATCAGTATATCAAAGAACGCGGCTATGCGATCTACCCTGGAAAAGTAACAGAGGCAGACACTTTCCGTATCGGAAACATCGGAGAGATTTATAAAGAAGATATCCTGAAAGTTTCAGAACTTATCAGAGAATTTCTGGAACAGAACAACAAATAAGAGCAAGCGAGGAAGAGCAAATGAGTACATATAAAGCAGTAATTTTTGACTGGGCAGGCACAACGGTAGACTATGGATGCTTCGCACCGGTGCAGGCATTTGTAGAAGTGTTCCGTCATTTCGGGATCGAGCCGACCATGGAAGAAGTAAGAAAACCGATGGGAATGCTGAAGCGTGACCACATCCGCACCATGCTCCAGATGGAGAGAATCTCCGGCCTCTGGAAAGAAAAATACGGAGCTGACTGGACAGAAGATGACGTAGAAAAACTTTACTCACTGTTTGAGGAAAAGCTTCTGAGCATTCTTGACCAGTTTGCAGAAGTAAAGCCATATGTTCTGGAAACGATAGAGGAACTGAGAAAGAAAGATATCAAGATCGGTTCCACAACCGGTTATACCGACAAGATGATGGCGATCGTGACCGCCAAAGCAAAAGAAAACGGATACGAGCCGGACGCATGGTTCAGCCCGGACTCCACAGGAAATGTGGGACGTCCGTACCCATATATGATCTTCAGAAATATGGAAGCATTAAAGATCCAGGATGTCAGAGAAGTGATGAAAGTCGGTGACACCGTATCAGACATCAAAGAAGGCAAAAATGCCGGTGTTTATACCGTAGGCGTGATCGAAGGAAGCTCCGAAATGGGTCTCACCCAGGAAGAGTACGAAGCATTAAATGCCGACGAAAAACAGGCAAAGATCCAGGCAGTAAAAGAAAAATTCATCGAAGCAGGCGCAGATGAAGTGATCCTGAATATGAAGGAACTGATAAATTTATTGTAAAATCCATAAAATCTCCTTATTCTACCTATTCTATTCAAAACTTGATTAGAATGAGTAGAAAGAGTAGAATGTGGGTAGAATAAATATTCCTAAATTTGTATAAGAGTTCGTAGAAATATTGTTGACATCAGCACACCGCTAGAGTAAAATTAAAGAACAGAAAAAGAGTAAGTATGTTGAATACACTTTTTTGAAGTTGTATTGATTTTTGAGATACAACATATAATGTAAATAAACAAGGAAACTTGTTTTGAGAGAGGTCCTGCTTTAGTGGACGATTCAAAATGAGAGAGGTCCTGCTACAGTGGACGATTCAAAATGAGAGAGGTCCTGCTTTAGTGGACGGAAAGCTGTTTGTTTAATGCAAGCAGCTTTTTTCGAAGGAGAAATATGGAAAATGAAAGTCCGATTCTTTATTATGTAGACAAAGAGTATTTAAAATATCTACATAAAGAAGATTATAGAGTAAGTGTCAAATTTAATAACAGACCATTTGCAGGAATTGTTACAATGGTAGGAGGCAGGAAATATATTATTCCGCTTACATCTCAGACAACAGAAGAAAGGAAAAGTGCAGGGAAAAATAAGAGAAGCTCTCTTATAACCACATTTGTGACAGAGACTTCTGGAAAAGAAATTTCAAACCTTCTTTATAATAATATGATTCCGGTTAATGAACAGATTATTACGGCATTGGAAATTGATCCGGAAACGGATACATATGAATCTAATGAGATTCGATATTTAAGAAAGAACTGGGAGACTATTAAGAAAAAAGCAGAAAATATCTTTAAACAGAGATATGATATAGAATCACATAATTTTAATTTTTTGAAAAAGACATGTTGTGATTTTAAAAAATTGGAAAATGCTTTAGATCAGTTTGAAATCAGGTAGCGAGAATTAGAAAATAAAATCAGAACCGCCGCCAGGCAGATGATCCTATCTGTTTCTGGCAGCGGTTTTATTTATGGATTGAATGATTTGGCAGATCGCGATGATCTGGCGCGGGGGCATTTACTGGATCGGCTCGAAATCTACGGCGCCGTGTTTGCACAGCGGGCAGATGATGTCTTCTGGGAGTTCGTCGCCTTCGTAGATGTAGCCGCAGACTTTGCAGACAAAGCCTTTCTTTCCTTCGGTCTGTGGTTTCGGTTTGACGTTGTTCTGGTAGTAGGTGTAGGTCATGGTCTCCTGGTCGCTCATGACGCGGGCTTCGGTGACACTGCAGATAAACATGCCGTGGGTTCCGAGGTCAACATACTGCTCTACCTTGAGGGACATGAATGCGTTGATGTATTTGTCCAGGAATACAAGTCCGTTGCCGGAACGGTTGACTTTCTGGCCTGCGAATTTGTCAGCAGTTCTGCCGGACTGGAAACCGAATCTTTCAAAAACAGAGAATGGTGCTTCAACGGACAGGCAGTTTACATTCAGGACACCAGTCTGCTGGATCACATGGTGAGAGTAGTTGGCCTTGTTGATGTTGACTGCTACACGGTACGGATTATCGGTCAGCTGAGTAACGGTATTTACGATCAGTCCGTTGTCACGTTTTCCATCGTTGGAGGTCACAACATAGAGACCATATCCGATACGGAAAAGTGCGGACATATCATTCTTATTTGCAAGAGTATCATTTTTGGCGATATATTCTTTGCAGAGTTCATCAGTCATTGCCTCGATCTCTTTTCGGTTTTCTTCTTTCACAGCGGACCAGATGTGGACGTTGTTCTTTAACCAGTCGATCTTTTTGCACGGAGCCATCATTTCTTTCATCACTTTGGCTGCCAGAGGAGCCCAGGAACCGTTTTCGATGATTCCTACCGTGCGGTTCTGGAAATTATGCTCTACCAGTCTGGTGATAAAGTCATTCATGAACGGATAGATACTTGCATTGTAAGTGGTGGTTGCAAGGACCAGTTTGGAATAACGGAAAGCGTCGCTGAGAGCCTGAGACATATCATCTCTTGCAAGGTCATAGACAAGAACCCGCGGACATCCTTTGGATTTGAGTTTTTCTGCAAGAAGATATACAGCGTCTCTGGTGTGACCATACACAGAAGTGTAGGCGATCACGATTCCGTCTGTTTCCGGTGTGTAGGAAGACCAGGTGTCATAAAGTCCGATATAATGACCAAGATTTTCGGTAAGTACAGGGCCATGAAGCGGGCAGATCTTCTGGATGTCAAGTGTTGCGGCAACCTTGAGAAGCGCCTGAACCTGTTTGCCGTATTTTCCTACGATACCGATGAAATAGCGTCTTGCTTCGTCATCCCACGGCTCCTCTACATCGAGAGCACCGAATTTGCCGAAACCGTCTGCGGAAAACAGAACCTTTTCTGTGCTGTCATAAGTCACCATAACTTCCGGCCAGTGCACCATCGGAGCAAAGACAAAAGTAAGCTGATGGAATCCGAGAGAAAGTGTACCGCCGTTTTCTACTTCGATCTTGTGTCCCTCGAGGTCGAGATCAAAGAAGTTCTGGATCATGTTGAATGCTTTTTTGTTGGAAACAACCGTGGTGTCCGGATAAACTTTGAGGAAGTTTGCAATGTTTGCCGCATGGTCCGGCTCCATATGCTGAACGATCAGGTAATCCGGTCTGCGTCCGTCGAGGATCTGCTGGATATTGTCCAGCCATTCATGTGTGAAGTTGGCATCTACGGTATCCATAACCGCGATCTTGTCATCCAGGATCACGTAAGAGTTGTAGGACATTCCGTTCGGAACCTTATACTGTCCTTCAAAAAGGTCAACCTGATGGTCATTTACACCTGCGTATCTGATAGTATCCGTAATCTTCATATTTCGTACCCTCCAATTTGTTATGAGTTTTATGTAAAACGTTTTTGTATCCTTAACTTTGTTAAAAGTATAACAGAATATCGAGAGGAATTCTGTTGCAAAAGTCACAAAAATGCTCTTAATTGAGAAAAATCGTGCTATAATAATGGAAAACAATGGAAAGAGATGAGGGGGAAAATATGGATCACATCACACTTTTTACAGATATTCTGCCCGAAGAACAGGAGAGAATGCGTGTCTGTTTTCATGCAAGGGAAATGACATTCCGAAATGGAGAAACCATCATGGAATATTCAAACTCCATGAAAAAGATCGGACTGATCCTTTATGGCAGGGCGATACTTTACTGCTGTGACACCGAGGGAAATGAGTACATGATCGACGAACTCAATAAAGATGCTGTTTTTGGCGAGCCGTTTTTGCTTCCGACCGATTCACAGCATTATTATGTCCGTGCGGCACAGGAGACCAGGATCATGTTTATCGACTACGAGCATGTGATCAAACGCTGCGACCAGGCATGCCATCATCACAGCCAGATGGTCAGCAATCTGCTGCAGCTCACCGCGATCCAGTCCCGGCAGCAGAATGAGCGGATCTATATGCTTTCCAGATCCAGCACACGTAAGAAACTGATGACTTATCTCAATACACTTTCCGCAGAAAAACACAGCAGAGACCTCACACTTCCGATGTCCTATACCGCACTGGCACAGTATTTAAGTGTCGACCGCAGTGCCATGACGAGAGAACTTAAGAACCTCGAAGCCGAAGGAATCATAGAGAAAAATGGAAAGCAGATCCGTATAAATTGACATAATCTGAACCGATGGAGTATACTTGACATAATACATTTTATGGGGGAAGGTATGAAAAAATATATAAAAGATTTCTGCCTGCTTTGCCTGGGAATTGCTTTGCTGGTGGGAAGCACCCGAAATGTGGGAGCGTCCGATGAAAAGAATGAAGAATTGACAGAAATCGTAATAGGCTGTGATGAATATGAACCATATAACTATTTTGATAAAAATGGAAATCTGGTAGGAATCGATGCAGATCTGGCAGAAGAGGCTTTTAATCGCATGGGGTATTCACCGACTCATCTTGTGATGAAATGGACGGAGAAAGATGATTATCTGGATGAAGGTGTGATCGACTGTATCTGGGATGCATACTCCATGAATGGAAAAGAAGACAAATATCTCTGGTCAGATCCATATCTGTACAGTAAAGAAGTTGTGGTAGTAAATGATGACAGTACGATCATGAAACTGGACGATCTGGATGAAAGAAAAATAGCAACGCTTGTCAATACAAGATCGGAAAGTATCTTGTTACAGGAAAAACTTTTTCCGGAGATTCAGGTGGAAGCTGTTTACAGCTTTCAGGATATGAAAGAGTGTCTGACTGCATTGCGGCAGAAATATGTAGAGGCAGCAACAGGCGACAGAATGTATATGGAAAGCTATATGAAAAAACATCCGGGGAAATTGAGAATCCTGGATGAAAGTTTAGAGACTTCACGTCTTGGAGTGGCATTTTCAGAGGATACAGATCCGGAACTGACAGAGAAACTGAATAGAACGCTTCAGGAAATGAGGCAGGATGGGACGATAGATAAAATTCTGGAGAAATATCAGGCAAAAGGTATGATAACTGCGGAGGGCGAAGACCGTGAATGAAAAAAAGGAACAAACAAAAGCGTCCAGATTGCTGTTTCTCTTTCTGATTCCTGGAATCATTATTCTGACAATATTCTTTGAAATACAGTCAGGTATTGAAATGAAGCGGGCAAACGCAGATGTGGTCGATATTATTGAGTATATGAAGGAACAATGTATCCGGTATGAGGATATCCTTACCAGCAGCAGATTGCGGATACAGACAGATCTTATAGAAAAAGCAACGGAACTCCGAAGGTGTCTGAATAAAGATGGAAAGTTTGGCGACAGAGAGCTGCAACAGTATCTGGAAGAACAGAGAATAACCGGAATTATGATACTGGATGAGAATCTTAAGGTAAAACAAAAGAATTGTCTGGAAACGATAGATGAAAATATCTGGGAAGCTGCGTTTCAGGAACAGGAGCTGGAGAAGATACTGACATATCCACAGAAGGTGGTATCGGATCAGATTGTTACGGCGAAAGAAAGCTATTACTATACCGCAGTGGCGGCACGGGAGCAGGATGAGATCATTATTTGTTATAGCAAAGCATATACACAGATGGACATGGATGATGAGTATAATGTCAGAAGCATTCTTACCGGATACAAAGTAGAACGAAATGGCATGGTAATCCTTTCGGATGGAGAAAATGTTATCAGTTCAAACGAACCATCCATGCAGGGAAAAGAAATTACAGAGATTCCATATATTATGCGGATTCATGAACAGCCGGAAACAGACAGACTTGTGCGTATATCAGACGCCGGAGAAACATATTATGGAAAAGATGCCATATGTGGAGAGTATTATATTTATGTGTTCATTCCGGAAAATGAAATATTCATTGAGCGTGGAATGGTCATGGCATATGTTACCGCATTTTATCTTGCAGCCTGGTTTGTATTACTTTTTATACGACAGAAACTGGAAAAGAGGCAGCTTGCCAATATTGAATATCAGCACAATATCATTGATGCGATCAGCAGAATCTATGTGACAAACTATGTGATCGATCTGAAAAAAGATAAATTTGAGATCATCCGTGCACCAGAGGAAATCAGTAAGATCGCACGTCATTTCAAAGGGGCACGGCAGATTACGGATGCGATCACAGAATATTGTATAGGTAAAGATTATCAGACCGGAATGCGTGCGGTCACAGATCTGGATACATTGCCGGAAAGATTGTGTGGAAAAGAATTTCTGAACTATACATTTCAGGATACAGTCGGTGTATGGCATATGATGACAGTTCTGCCAAAACGAGTGTTGAGTGATGGAAGCATTGAATCGGTAATTTTTGTTGTTCAGAATATTGATGAGCAGAAACGAAGAGAACTGGAATATCAGAACCAGATACTGGAGACGGCAGAGGAGGCAAGACGTGCCAATGCGGCCAAGACGGAATTCCTTCGAAGGATGAGTCATGACATCCGTACACCGATCAATGGTGTGATCGGAATGCTGAACATTGGAGATTATTATCCGGAGGATATGGAAAAACAGAAAGAGTGCCGTGAAAAAATCCGGGGAGCTGCAATGTTTTTGTTTGAACTGGTTAATGATGTGCTGGATATGAGCAAGATGGAATCGGGCGAAATCGAACTTGAGCAGGTATCATTTGATCTGAGGGATATGCTGCGGGAAGTTTCCTCACTGATCGAAGTGCAGGCTGTAGAACGCGGAATCACGTTTGTGTATCATCCGGAAGAGGGGCAGCACTGGAATCTGATCGGCAGTCCGCTTCATCTGAGACAGATTCTCCTGAATATTGCGGGAAACTCCGTAAAATACAATCGCGAAAACGGAAGTCTGAGCCTGAGCTGCAGGGAAGTATCGTCTGGCGAGGAGTATGCATTGTTTGAGTTCCGGTGTGCAGATACAGGAAAAGGTATGAGTAAAGAATTCCAGACACATATGTTTGAACCGTTCAGCCAGGAAGAAAACGGAGCACGTACGACTCTGGGAGGTACAGGACTGGGACTGTCTATTGTCAAAAAACTGGTCGAGAAGATGAATGGCGAAATTGATGTGGTCAGTGAGGAAGGAAAGGGGACAACGTTTACCATCAACCTTCCGCTTAAGATTGATGCGCAGGCTGTGAAAACAAAAGAGAAGCCGGAGAATGAAGGGCAGGAAACATCTATTGCCGGGACAAGGATACTGCTGGTTGAAGACAATGAACTGAATATGGAAATCGCAGAGTTTCTTCTGGAAGAGAAAGAGACTGTTATCACGAAGGCATGGAATGGCCAGGAAGCGGTTGAGATATTTAAAAATGCACCGACAGGCAGTTTTGATATGATCCTTATGGACATCATGATGCCAGTACTGGATGGACTTTCTGCATGCAGAAAGATACGTGCAATGGACAGGGCAGATGCAGGGGAGATTCCAATCATTGCCATGACAGCAAATGCTTTTGACGAAGACAGAAAACGAAGCAGGGAAGCTGGAATGAATGGACACCTTGCGAAACCTCTGGATCCGCAGGAAATGGTAGATATAATTGCTGCATGCCTGAATAAGGAAAAACAGTAAAACAGAACCGTTCGAAAGGCCGGACAGGGCTTTTTCGAACGGTTTATTAATGCTAAAAGGTATCGGTACTTGACAACAGATAAAAATAGAATTATATTTATAACAGTGTTACATAACACTGTTACGGAGGAGCAGATGACAAAACCAATAGAAGGAGTTTCAGAGAAAATCCTGGCATGTGCCAGAGAAGAATTTCTGGAGAAGGGCTATTCCGATGCCTCTCTTCGGACGATTGCGGCAAAGGCAGATACAACGACCGGGTCAATCTATTCACGATTCGGTGGAAAAGAAGGCTTATTCAGCACGATCGTACAGCCGGCGGCCGATGAATTTACGAATATTTTTCTGCGGACGCAGGAAGCATTTCATGCAGTGGATGAGGAAAAACAGGCAGGTCTGATGGATGAATATGTTATGGCGGGAATGGACAGAATGCTGGATTGTATATATGACCATTTCGAGGAATTTCAGCTGTTACTGGATGCCTCTTACGGAACAAAATTTCAGAATTTTGTAGAACAGCTGGTAGAGATCGAGACAGAATATACCTACAAATTCATGAAGGTGATCCGGTTTCAGAATGAAGGGGCACAGGAGATCCCGGAGGAATTCATCCACATTATGACGACTGCTCTCTTTGAGAGTGCCTTTGAAGTGGTACGCCACAAAATGCCGAAAGAGAAGGCCAGGGATTACATAAAGATGCTGGAGAAATATCATTATGGCGGCTGGAATGCAATCATGGAATTTGATAAACAGAGCTGAAATGATATGAGAAAAAGATTGTTTTACAGCAAGAGTAGAACAGTCTTTTCTAAAAACTATTGGTTAGCTGACACTAATAAAAGTCAGTGATGCATAATCTGAGTAAGTGTTATGTGATAAAAAGAATAAGGAAAAGTTCAGAGCATGGATAACTTCGTCCCCGGACTTTTTGGACTTTGGAAGGGAGGATATTATGAAGAAAAAAAGTTCTTTATCAAGACTTTTTGAGTATGCAGGAAGCTACAGATATCTGACGATTCTTTCCTGGATACTGTCGGCGGTCAGTGCATGGATCGCATTGGTGCCGTTCTATTTTATCTGGAGGATCATTAAAGAAGTTCTGGCAGTGGCACCGGATTACAGTCAGGCACAGAATCTGAGAGCTTATGGATGGTCAGCGGTTGGTTTTGCTCTTTTGTCCATGATCATTTATGTGTGTTCCCTGATCTGCTCGCATATTGCGGCATTCCATGTGCAGGCGGAAATGCGCTCTCAGATGATGCACCATATTGTGACACTGCCGATGGGATTTATGGACAAAGAGGGAAGTGGTAAGATCCGCAAGATCGTCAACGAATCCAGTGCTGCTACAGAAACATATCTGGCACATCAGCTTCCGGACCAGACCGGTGCTTATGCTACTCCGGTAGGCCTGCTGGTCCTGCTTCTTGCATTTGACTGGAGGCTTGGACTTTTGAGCCTTATTCCGGTTGTTGCAGCATTTCTTATCATGGGTTCTATGACAGGTGAAAAAATGCAGCAAAAGATGAAAGAATATCAGAATGCACTTGATGAGATGTCCAGTGAGGCAGTGGAATATGTACGTGGTATTCCAGTCGTAAAAACTTTCGGACAGTCTGTATTTTCTTTCAAACGATTCCAGACATCTATTAAAAAATACGAGAAATGGACGATTTCTTATACGAAGGATCTGCGTATGCCGATGGTGCTTTATACGACTATTATCAATGCGGTTTTTTCTGTACTGATCGCCACGGCATTTTTCTTTACGGCAAACGATGCATATTTCCTTAATCTGCTGTTTTATATCATCATTACGCCGATCATCACAGTAACACTGAATAAGATTATGTTTGCAAGCGAAAACCAGATGATCGTAGCAGATGCACTGGAGCGGATCGACAGTATTCTGGATCGACAGCCGCTTCCGGAAGCAGAAAATGGAAAAGAGACAAAAGACAGCTCGGTTACTTTTGAGCAGGTTTCTTTTCGATATGAGGGAGCTTCCAAGGATGCTCTGCATCAGATCAGTCTGGATATCAAAGACGGTGAACATGTGGCATTTGTAGGACCTTCCGGAGGAGGAAAAACAACACTTGCAAGTCTGGCTGCACGTTTTTTTGATGCGACAGAAGGCACTGTACATATCGGTGGAGTGGATGTACGTGATATTCCGTCAGAGAAGCTGATGGAAAAGGTCTCTTTTGTATTTCAGGACAGCAGACTACTCAAAATGTCTGTTTATGATAATGTGCGCATGGGCAAAAAAGACGCGACAAGAGAGGAAGTCCTTCAGGCATTAAAGAATGCACAGTGCGACGATATTATTGAGAAAATGCCAAAAGGAATTGATACGGTGATCGGCAGTAAAGGTACTTATGTTTCCGGTGGAGAGGCACAGAGACTTTCTATTGCAAGAGCCATGCTTAAAAATGCTCCGATTCTGATTCTGGATGAGGCAACAGCCTTTGCCGATCCGGATAATGAAGCAAAAGTGCAGGCCGCTTTTTCAAGATTATCTGAGGGAAAAACAGTTATCATGATCGCGCACAGACTGTCTTCAGTCGTGGATGCAGACAGAATCTGCGTACTCAAAGACGGCGAGATCGAGGAGCTGGGAACACATGAAAGTCTTGTTGCAGAAGGCGGACTTTATGCACATATGTGGAATGCATATAATCAGTCAGTATGCTGGAAGGTAGGTGCATGATATGACATTTAAAGAAAAATTACAGCACAAATATGCTCTTTCGGAACAGGGTACAACGGATATGATCCATGCATTTATAAGTGCAACGATTTCAAACATTGTTCTGATGTTTCCGGTAGGAATGTTGTATATGCTAGTCAAAAATTATATGGCAGGTACGCTGGAAGGCAAAGGAATGTTGTTTGCTGCCGGATGTCTGGTATGCCTGGCCCTGATTGGAGTTACAACATATATTCAGTATAATGCCACCTTTTTGAGTACTTATGTAGAAAGTGGGGTACGGCGTATCACACTGGCAGAAAAGCTCCGTAAGCTTCCGCTTTCTTTCTTTGGAAAAAAGGATCTTTCGGACCTGACCAGTACGATCATGGCAGACTGTGCCACACTGGAAACGGCCTCCTCACACTGGATACCGGAGCTGGTCGGAGCATGCATTTCTACTGCTATTGTGGCTGTCAGCCTGTTCTTTTTTGACTGGCGAATGGCAATCGCGGCATTGTGGGTACTTCCCGTTTCTTTCCTGATCGTGGCATGCTCCGGTAATGTACAGAGACGTGCAGTGAGCCGGCAGATGGAACTTAAGATGGCGTGTGCAGACGGTATTCAGGAGTGTCTGGAAACAGTTCGCGATCTTAGGGCAAACAACGCTGAGGCAGAGTATATTAAAGGATTGGATGGCAAGATCAGAGCAGTAGAGAAGCATGCAATTGTGACAGAACTTACGACAGCTGTGTTTGTATCCAGTGCACAGATGATTCTCAAATTTGGTATTGCGACGACTGCACTGGTGGGAAGCGTTCTTCTTGCACAGGGCAAACTGGATGTGCTGACATTCTTCATGTTCCTGCTTCTTGTTTCCAGATTATATGATCCGATGCAGATTTCTCTGCAGAATCTGGCTGCGATCATTTCCGGGGATATTCAGTGCAGACGTATGGATGAAATCCTTTCTCATGATATTCAGACTGGAAAGATGGAACTGTCCAATCATGGATTTGATATCGATTTTTCACATGTTGGATTTGCCTATAATGACAGAGAAGATGTTCTTAAAGATGTGACATTTACTGCAAAACAGGGTGAGGTTACGGCATTGATCGGACCATCTGGCGGTGGCAAGACGACGGTTTCCAGACTGGCTTCCCGTTTCTGGGATATCAACAAAGGAAGTATCAAAGTTGGTGGGATGGATATTTCAAAGATCGATCCGGAGACACTGATGTCACTGTATTCCATAGTATTCCAGGATGTCACACTGTTTAATAATACGATCATGGAAAATATCCGTATCGGCCGCCAGAATGCGACTGATGAAGAAGTCATTGCAGCGGCAAAACTGGCTCACTGTGATGAATTTGCGGAGAAACTTCCAAATGGCTGGAATACCATGATCGGTGAAAACGGATCTGAACTTTCCGGTGGTGAGAGACAGAGGATCTCCATTGCCAGAGCATTCCTTAAAGATGCTCCGATCATCCTTCTGGATGAGGCAACTGCCTCCCTTGACGTAGATAATGAGACTCTGATTCAGGAGTCACTGTCACGTCTGATCAGGAATAAAACGGTTATGATCATCGCACACAGAATGCGTACTGTAGCGGATGCGGATAAGATCGTTGTGCTCAAAGACGGTGTTGTTGCAGAACAGGGAAGTCCGGAAGAGCTTGCGAAGAAGAACGGAATTTATCAGCACATGATGGAGACACAGATGCAGGCAGCAGGGTGGAAATTATAAGCAATACATCGGATTAGATGACTGCTCCGATTTTCGATGCGAAAAGGAGCGTCTGCATGTCTGCGGATCATGTAGATACTCATTCTGATTTTTCTTCCAGAAAATCATACGCGAACTGTGCGTACATGGCAGCACCGCGTTTGAGGACAGATTCGTCTACGGTGTAGTGGTCATTATGGTTTTTGGCGGTGAAGCCAAGTTCTTTATTCTGACTTCCGACGAGACCAAATACTGCCGGTACTTTTTCCATAAAATATGCGAAATCTTCACTGATCATCATCTTGGGAAATGGTTTCAGCGCATCGGGTCCATACATTTTGGTGGCGGCATTTCTGGCGATCCGGACGAGATCTTCATGGGCATTGATGATCGGAGCTGGAAAATATTCGAAGGTAAGAGTAGCCTTTGCTCCCATGGAATCGGCTGTATTTTCAGCGATTTTGCGGAGCAGGGGCTCTATTTTTTTACGCATTTCAGGGGAATGGGTACGGGTGGTTCCCTCCATAACAACCTTGTCGGCAAGGATGTTAAAACGCTGTCCGCCGGTGATTTTTCCTACAGTGACGACCAGGGGATTCAGTGGATCATTCATGCGGGAGACAATGGCCTGGATCTCAGTGATGATATGAGCAGCGGTCAAAATCGCGTCCACACCCTGATGCGGGGTGGAACCGTGGGCAGAAACTCCCTCTATTTCAATGCGGAAATTGTCGCAGCTTGCCATACGCGGACCGGATTCAAAATTCATATACGGAGCATCCAGATCACCCCAGATATGTGTTCCGTAAATGGCATCGACATCATCCAGAAAACCATGTTCTACATAATATTCTGCGCCGTGACAGGATTCCTCGGCGGCCTGAAAAATGATCTTTACATTACCCTTTAAGTCCTCTTTTTGAGACATCAGCATACGGATTCCGCCAAGGAGCATGGCAATATGGCAGTCGTGCCCGCAGGCATGCATAACACCTGGGTTCTGGCTGCAGAATGGAAGATCAGTATGCTCTTCGACCGGCAATGCATCAATATCTGCACGGAGTGCAACAGTCTTACTTTCAGATGTAGCTTTACCGCCTTTGATCATTGCCCAGAGTCCGTTGTAATCCGGGTAATAATGCGGGGTAAGTCCCATTTCTTCCAGACGTTTTCCAATCTCCTGAGTTGTGTTTTTTTCTTCAAAAGAAAGCTCCGGATGCGCATGGAAATAGCGGCGCTGTTCAATGATCCAGGCTTCATTCTGTTCGGCTGTGTCTTTAAAGTTCATGCTGAATTCCCTTTCATATAATTGTTTGCAATAACTTCTTTAGAATGCTATGATAAAGTCATAAATTATTATTTATTATAAAACAAACAAGAGAAAACGCAATAAGGAGATCAATGAAAATGGAATTCTGGGATATTTACGATAAAGATAAGAAACCGACAGGGCGTACCATGAAACGTAACGACTGGTGTCTGAAAGATGGAGAATACCACCTGACAGTACTCGGTGTGGTGGCACGACCGGATGGAACTTTTCTGATCACGAAACGTGTCATGACCAAAGCGTGGGCACCGGGCAGCTGGGAGGTCTCCGGGGGTGCGGCGCAGGCAGGAGAAGAATCTTATGAAGCAGTTCTCCGTGAAGTAAAAGAAGAGACCGGACTGGATGCCAGAAATGCGGAAGGCGGATATCTTTTCACTTACAAGCGTGAAAATCCAGGCGAAGGCGATAATTATTTTGTAGATGTGTACCGCTTTGTTATGGATATTGATGACAAAGATCTGAAACTCCAGACTGAAGAAACAGACGGCTATATGTTTGCAACGCCGGAGCAGATCAAAGCTTTTGCGGCAGAGGATAAATTCCTTCATTATGAAAGCATTAAGAGGGCATTTGAATTCGAATAATCGTTGTCTAAAGCAAGAAAAGCAGGAAGATGTGGGGAGGATCATACCTCTTTTAGGATAAAAGAATTTCTATGATAATCAAGCAGTCCGTCCTGTTTCATTTTACCGAGCTCCTTGGAGAGTGCACTTCGGTCCAGACTGAGATAGTCAGCAAGCTGCTGACGATTCAGGGGGATATCGATATAGCGGCTGCCCTGCAGTTCTGACTGATAGGAAAGATAAGAAAGCAGGCGGTCACGGATCTTTTTGGAAGAGGTGTGCAGCATGCGGCGGGAGAGCAGCAGGTTTTTGCGTGCGCTGATCATGGTCATATTACGGATCAGTACAGAATATTCTCCTCTGCCGGAGGCGGCAAGCTGGAACAGTACGGGAACATTCAAAAAGAGAATCTCACAGTCGTCTATGGCGATGACATCCACCATCATAGGTTCGCCCGGGACACAGGCATATGCTTCGGCAAAAACTTCTCCGGGCTGTACAAGACTGATGATATTTTTGTTTCCCCACAGGTCGTTATTTTCAATCTGAACGCTACCATAAAGAACGATTCCGATATCAGAGACAGGAGTTCCGGCATGACAGACCGAAGCTCCTTTTTTATATGTTTTTGTAAAAAACTGCATGCCGGTAAGAAGTTTTTCTGTTTCTGCAGGGGAACACCCCTGAAAGAGTGCAGTTCTGGAAATCAGTTCGTAGTTTGATCCGCTTTTTGCTTTATGATTCATAAATAATCTCCATTTTATAAATAAGATTTCATTTTTTAAAACTCTTTTTTATCTGTTTGTGGTTATAACCACATATTTTTTCTTTTTATTTTAGTATCCTGTGGATGTAAGGTCAAGGTATGAAAAACAACGACCTGAAAGATAATATGAAATTATTTTACAGATAATAATACAAAGCAGGAGGTTTTTATGATCAGAAGAATTATTCAGATAGATGAAGAGAAATGCAACGGATGCGGAGCGTGTGCAGCAGCATGTCATGAAAGTGCGATTGGAATGGTGGATGGAAAGGCGAAGCTTCTGAGGGATGATTACTGTGACGGGCTGGGCGATTGCCTACCGTCCTGTCCGACCGGCGCGATCACATTTGTAGAAAGAGAAGCTGCGGCTTATGATGAAGAAGCGGTTCTGGAAAACCAGCGCCCTCTTCAGCAGTGGCCGGTACAGATCAGGCTTGTCCCGACGCGGGCACCCTATTTTGACGGTGCGAAACTTTTGATCGCAGCGGACTGTACAGCCTATGCTTATGCAAATTTTCATAAGGATTTTATAAAAGGAAAGATTGTTCTTGTAGGCTGTCCGAAGCTGGATTCTGCAGACTACAGTGAGAAACTTGAAGAGATCATCCGAAGTAACGACATCGCCAGTGTAACGATTGTCCGGATGGAAGTTCCGTGCTGTGGAGGTCTGGAAATGGCAGCAAAAAAAGCACTTCAGAACAGTGGGAAATTCATTCCATGGCAGGTAACGACTATCTCTGTGGATGGAAAGATTCTCAGCTGAAACATATGAGAAAAGTTTTTCGGAATACTTTTTGCAGTTGGATTTTCATAGAAATAAAAAGGAATAAACATTGCTAATTTCGACCAAATCTCGTATAATGTGACATAGAAAAGATTGTTATTGTTTTTGAAGTTAATGGTATCTTCGGACAGTAATAAAAGGACATTATATGGAGGAATTTCGATGGGAAAGACTGTGACGATCTGTTTTACCAATAACAAGGGCGGCAGTGGCAAATCAACCACCTGTTCAAACCTTGGTGCGGCGATGGCGCGTGCCGGAAAAAAAGTTTTGCTGGTGGATGGCGATATGCAGTTGAACCTGTCTCTTGCGTTCTTTCCGGAAGACTGGGTACTGGAACATGCACAGGGGGAGAAGAACCTGTATCATGCAATTGGAAAACAGGAAGATTTGACAGATTATATCGTGCATACACCATACGAAAATCTGGATCTGATTCCGTCATCGACACTGATGAGTTCCATAGAGTATGAACTTTTTACCAAGTGGCAGAGAGAGTTTATCCTTCGAAAATGTCTTCAGAAGATTAAAGATTCAGAAGTGTATGACTACATTCTGATCGATGCACCGCCGACACTTGGTGGCTGGGTCATGAATATCCTGTGTGCTTCAGACAAGGTGATCATTCCTGTAGAGGCAAGCCCGTGGGGCATGTTTGGTCTTGCAAATATGTTCGAATTTCTGAATGAAGTGAAGCAGATTTCCCCTGAATTAGAGGTTGCCGGAATTGCTGTGACCAAAGTGGATACCCGCAAAAATTACTTCAAACAGACGATGGAAACACTGCATCAGCTGGAGAGTATTCATGTATTTGAACATGTGATCCGTGTGGACAGTTCTGTAGAATGGTCTCAGGATAACAGTGTTCCGGTCGTGGAATACAAGAAGTCCAGCAGAAGTGCAAAAGAATATACAGAGTTGGCAGAGGAGGTAATGAATCGTGTCAGTAGGTAAAGACAGCATCCTGCGTGCTGCAAACGCAGATGCAAAAAACACAACAGCAAAAACAGAAACAAAACCGGCAGAGGAAGTAAAAGCACCGGCCATGGCAGAAGCAGAGAAGGCTCCGGCAGCAAAGAAAGCTCCTGCAAAGAGAACAGCAGCAAAGAAGCCTGCAGCTGCGAAAAAGACAACAACTGCAAAGAAAACAACCACAAGAAAAGCTTCTGCAAAAAAAGCAGTGAAGACATCTGTTCTTACACCGCAGAACACAGAAGAGCTGGAGGCTGCATTTGTCAAAGGCAAAGAGCCGGAAACAGTGAACGGTCCGGTTCACATCAAAGATGAACTTCCGGTTTATCTTCTGTAATCAAAGCTTATTTATCAGAAGCTTACGGATCAATATTCTGAATAAATGCAAATAAAAATCTGGTCATGCAGTGAAACGTTTGTGATTCCTGCGGACCAGATTTTTTAATATTCTTATTCTTATTGCCTGAAAGGCTGTTTTATTCTACAGAAGCTGCTGCGTTCTGTGCGGCTTCATTTTCCCTGAAAATATGTCTGAAAATAAAGCGGACAAGCGGTCCTACATAGATGAGCTGCAGGAAAAATGCTGCAGGAAAATTCAATGCAGTTGTCTGGAACCAGACAGCGATAAACTGATTTCCGGCATTTTTGAAAAGAATTGTTGCAGCCAGACTCATCAGTGGGCACATCAGTGCGATAGAGGCAACGGAGATTGCAAGGATTTTGCTGAATGGATGACTGTTGCGGAAATCTACCATGCGTGATGCACACATAAATGCGAGCTTGGAGACGATGAAGAGATCGAGAATGAATGCAATCGGTCCCATGATGATCAGTTCATGAAATGCAGAAAGAAATACACTGTTGGTCATTGCACCGGTATTCAGAACAATATTGTAGCAGATCATGAAATAGACCATGAAGAATACCATGATGACTGTAAAAATTACTTCCTGAAATTTGTTTTTAGGCATAAAAAATCCTCCTTAAAATGATTGAATTAATACACTACTGTTCATAGTAAGTAACGTGAGCATGTGTTGTTCGTTAATCATTCAGGGAGAATGTGCGTTTCCAATTAGACCATATTCAATTTTGCGTGGATTATATTATCACAGGGAAAAAAGAATGTCAACTGAAAAATGTATTTTGTAAATGGGGATAAAAAAAGAAGATGTTCTGTGGAACACGGGCGAATGTTGACCGTTTAACACAAAAAAAGTTTGTAAAATTAGCACTCTGGGATGTAATTCTGGAAGTTGTCGGAGCAGGGTGCTGTTGCTAAAATGTAGGTGTCTCAGAAAACGAAATAAAGTCACAGCAAAGTTCGGATTTCTGAATGACAAATATGGAAAAGGAGGAAGGGAGAAAACGGAATGTTAAAAAGGATGAGAAAGATAGCAGCATTCCTGTTGACGTTGGCTGTGGTTTTCTCACTCATCTGTCAGGCAGATCCTCAGATTTTTGCACAGGATCTGGAAAGTTCAGAAAATGAAGAATCAGGTATAACCGTTTCATCAGATGAGCCAGTGCTTTCCGAGGAAATCCAGGAGACGGAAAATGGAGAAACAGTACAGGAAGAAGAAAATCTTTCTGAGCCGGAAGCCGGGGCAGAGGTCAGTGCAGAGCCGGAAACGGATGCGACAGTGCCAACGGAAAGTGCCCAGGAAGCGCAGGTGGATGTGCAGTCTCTTTATGTGATCACAGATCCGGAAACACACTTTACAGTGACCTGCAATTTTTATGGAACAGAAGATAAAAGCGGAAATCCTGTCAGTACACAGATCCTGTCTGAAACAGAACAGCTTCAGAAACCGCAGACACCTGCAGCAACAGGCGAAAATGCAGACAAAAAAAGATTTCTGGGCTGGTTCCGGGAGGATGGAACAGAGTTTACGGCAGAGGATTTTGCAAAAAATGGTGCAGAGCTGGCCGGAAAGACAGACGGTAAACTGAACGAAAATGTGGTCATCAATCTGGTTCCGAAATTCAGCAATGTACATTATGTGTACTACAGGGCAGGCAGCGAGGCAAACGACCGGATTCTTCATACGGAGACATTTGCAGATGGAGAGACGATCCTTCCGACGACGGAAAGCTACGGTTACAAAGCAGAAGTAGGATATGTACTGATCGGCTGGTCAGCAGACCCTGCAGCAGAGGAGCCGGATGCGGAACATCTGATCGCAGAAACAGAAGGGGAATTTTCCTTATATCCGGTTGTAAAAAAAGCGAACTGGATCCGTTTTGCATCGAATGGTGGTACAGCAGTTGATCCAATGCTGGTATATTACGGAGAAAATTCACAGGAACCAACTGCTCCGACAAAAGCCGGTTACACATTTGCAGGCTGGTTTACAGATGCAGCGTGTACAGAGGCCTACGTTTTCGGGCAGACACTGGACGGTGATCTTACCTTATATGCCGGATGGAAAGAAGGTAGCGCCAGCTACAAAGTCATCTACTGGAAGGAGACACTGACACAGGGAAAATATGACTATGACAGTCAGACGTCAGGAAGCGACACAACCGGAAAGAAGATTTCGGCAGATACTTATGGAAATAAGAAAAGCTATGATTATTTCCACTATGATTCCGCTGCATCCACACAGGATGTGGAAATACAAGGGGACGGCTCAACAGTATTGAATGTACGGTATGCGAGAAATACTTACACCTTTGATTTTAATCTGAATGGCGGCCGGGACTATTCCGGAGCAACCATGACGATTGGCGGAACCACGTATACCAATTCTGGAACACACTATCAGTTCACTGCCAGATTTGGAGAGTACATTGCAGATAAATGGCCAACAGCATCCAACA
Organism: Blautia sp. MSJ-19; assembly: GCF_018918125.1. Lineage (GTDB taxonomy): Bacteria > Bacillota > Clostridia > Lachnospirales > Lachnospiraceae > Blautia_A. The sequence goes on along the minus strand of NZ_JAHLQA010000003.1, from coordinate 67,715 downwards.
TGGATGGAAACTATTCGAAATATTTTGAATGCTGGTACGGCGGAAACAGTACGAGCGGAAATTCTTCCAAAAGATGGAATGTGACGGAACAGCTGATTTCAAATAAGAAGGATGGTACAACGCAGTCCTATACCGGAAGCTGGAAGAACAATCTGCATACAGTCACCCTGCATTACTGGACACAGAACGTAGAGGATGACAACTATACAGAGATTGAGGCATATACCCAGAAAGCAAATACCGCAGCGAGTTTTATAGCAAAGGACATCGAAGGGTTTGTCTATAATCAGAGTAAAGACCGTCATACGGGACCACATTGGAATGGCCAGGTGACTTATTACGATGATTACAATTTCTATTATGACCGCAAAACCTACACGCTGGAGTTTTTTAATGCGGATGGCAGGCAGGTAAAAAAGGTCTCCGGAATCCGCTACGAAAAGAGCATTTCCGATCAGAACTGGACACCGGAAAGACCAGCCGGGCTACCGGAATATATGACGGTGTTTGCAGGCTGGTATACCACTCCTGGCTGTGAAGACGGGGCCGAATTCCAGTTTGAGGGTGCAACAATGCCGGCTTCCAATCTGGCACTTTATGCGAAGTGGATGCCAAAGACGATCACAGTCACATTTGTTACCGGAGAAGGAGCAACCAGTGTGGATGCACAGAAACTGGAAGCAAATCAGGCAGTCGCAGAACCGGAAGATCCAACCAGAGCAAACTATAAGTTTGTTGGCTGGACAACGGATGAAAAAGGCGAACATCCATTCAATTTTGACCAGATTCTGGTAGATGACCTTACATTGTATGCACAGTGGGCAAATGAAGGAAGTTATACGCTGACCTATGACGCAAACAATTCTGAGGGAAAGGCGGAAACTCTGCTGGATACAGAGCGATATGCCGGTGGCACAAAGGCAAAAATGATCGATGTTCCGGACGGCTGGGATGCACCGGAAAAATCAGAAGGATTCTTGTGCTGGAATACGGAGGCAGATGGATCCGGTGAGGATTATTATCCGGGAAATGAATTCCGTATGCCGGAAAAAGATGTGATCCTGTATGCGAAATGGGCGAAAATGAGAGAGACTACGCTTATTTACGATTACAACGGCGGTATGGAGAACGGTCAGCTTAAGGCACAGGATCAGGTGGAGATTCGTGTTCCGAATGGTCGCTATCAGATTGAGAAGGATGCCGCGGATGTGAAAAAAGAGGGTTACTATTTTGCCGGCTGGAGTACATCTGTGGACGGAAGTGACGGTGTGCTTCTGCAAAAAGGCGAGGAGATTCAGGTAGACACAGTAGATGCAGACACAAACATTCTGTATGCACAGTGGAAACCGGAAACACCGACACCGACAGGCGTGGCAGATGATCCGATGCCGTTTGCGACAATGTCCCTGGCAGGCATGGGAATGGCAGCACTGTTTCTGATTCCAAGGCGAAAAAGAAATTAACAGGTGGAAATGGAATGAGAATACTTCGGAATTTTCTGATCAGACTGGGTATGCTGATACTGGTGCTCTGGCTGCTTTTCGGAGTAGTATTCGGAATCACACCGATGGCGAATGCAGATATGAGTCCGGCAATCTGTGCAGGTGATCTGATGTTGTATTACAGACTGGACAAAAATCTCAAAAGTCAGGATGTGGTCGTGTTTCAGAAAGATGGCAGACAGTATACAGGAAGAATTGTGGCTGAGGGAGGAGATTCTGTGAAGGTTACGGATAACGCGGAACTGGAGGTCAATGGGAGTACACTTTCAGAACGGAATATTTTTTACAGTACACCGGCATATGATGCAGATGTGGAGTATCCGCTGACACTGGCAGAAGATCAGTATTTTGTTCTCGGCGACAGCCGGGAGGGGGCAAAAGACAGCCGCCTGTTTGGTGCAGTCCGTGAGAAGGAAATAAAAGGAAAAGTAATCACGATCATTCGTCGGTCAGAAATATGAATGTTGATAAAAGAGCAGTAAAAGGAAAAAGAAGAATACGGAAGGCAGGATAAGGTGAGAGTATGTGGCGGGATATAAAAGGATATGAAGGATTATATGAGATAAATGAAGATGCAGTTGTGCGCAGGGTAGATGGAACAGGGATTGATGGCAGAAAGGTTTCCACACATGTAGTGGTGTCCTCAAAGACAAAAAAAGGGACACGTTATATTGCACTCTGGAAAGAGGGCAGCCGCAGAACCTATATGCTTCATAAACTGTATGCCGCGGCATTTCATATGTCGGAGAACGAAGCGGGAAGAAGGCTGTACAGAGGCTTTATCGGAGACGGTGAAGCAATCTGTAATGTACGCAGCACACTTCTGCAGAATCTGAATCTTTTTGAGAAAGAACAGGCAGAAGGAATCAACCGGAATGATGAAATTCTCTATATCCGGCAGTTCCTTGAAGAACTGCAGAGAGATATGAGAGAAAAAAATTTATACGAAGGGGAGTTTCAGCAGAAAGCGGCTGAGATGTAGTGAATCAGAAAACTGTAAAGAGCAGGAAATGAGGAGGACATAAGTATGATGCGCAGATCAAAAACCGCAAAAAAAGTAGCAGCAATGATGATGGCAGGTGCAATGATGACGGCACTGGCTTTGCCGGTTATGGCAGCTGATAGCACTACAGGTGGCGAAGAGGCTCAGGTGGTTCAGAACGTAACGCTTACAAAAAAACTCAGTAAATATGCCTATGCCTATGCACCAGATACCGCATTCCAGTTCCAGATCGTACCGGGATCGGCGAGTGGCGATGGAGAGGTTTATGCAGGACCGGCAGGTGGTGTTACTTTTGCAGATGGAAAGGATTCGATTTCATTTAGCCCGTCTGCAAATGATATCGGAAAGACAACGCTGACAGGAACAACCACACTCTCCGTAAATGAAGATGCATTTACAGCTCCGGGAATTTACCGTTATGAGGTATCTGAGGTGACACCGACCGATAAATTCGATGGAGTGGGGTATTCTAAGGAGACCAAGATTTTTGATGTATATAAATTCTCTGACGGAACGTTCAATTATTGCTTTGAGACGAAAGCATGGGCCAAAGATGATGGAATCTTTACCAATACGTATGAACATGGCGGAGCAGAGAACATTAATGACCTGACGATCGCCAAAGAAGTAACCGGTAAAATCGGAAATAAATCTCATGGATTCCAGTTTAAGATCAGTGTTGATCCAAGTGATACAGGGGAAAAATATTATGTGGCATATTCCGATGGCACAGTGATTGCAGAGGAGTGGGACGGAAGCGAAAAAACATTTACACTGTCAAACGGACAGAGTGCAAAAATCTACGGACTTTCCGCAGGGGACACTTATACCGTAACAGAAACCGAAGCAAATGCAGATGGATATACCACAACGATCGACGGGGCTGCTACAGAGGATGGCACGAAGAGCGGATCAATCACTGCGGATACCAATGTGAACTATACGAATGATAAGGATGTTCCTACACCAACCGGCATTGCGATGGATGTAGCACCGTATGCAATCATGGTAGCAGTGGCATTTATCCTTGGTTTTGGTTTCCTTCGCGTCAGACATTTCGGAAAAAATAAATAAAAAAATATGATTCTGCCTGCCAGAAAGCAGCAGAGATAAAGGGAGGCACCGGAGATATGAAAGTGGTTATTCTGGCAGCGAAAGCGGGAGACAGGCTGATCAGTCTGGTGGCTGGAGTTCTGGTCGTGGTCATGCTTCTGTATGGGGGATATTCTCTCTGGGATACTGCCATGCTGTACAGAGGAGCGTTCGTCTCCGGTGATCTGATCCGATATAAACCCTCTGTGTCAGAAGGAGATGACGGGGCGAGTCTGGAGGAACTTTGCAAACTCAATCCGGATGTCCGTGGCTGGCTGACGATAGACGGGACACATATCGATTATCCGGTTGTGCAGGGACAGAATGATATGGAATATGTGAATAAAGATGTTTATGGAGAATTTGCTCTGTCCGGGTCCATATTTATGGACAGTCAGAATGCGGGTGATTTCAGTGACAGCTATACGCTTCTGTATGGTCATCATATGGCGAACGGAGCGATGTTTGGAGATGTGACCAGCTTTACGGAACAGAAATATTTCCAGGAACATCAGACAGGAAGACTGTTTTTTGCAGAAGGAGGCAGTGCAGAGATCACATTGTATGCCTGTGTGGAGACAGACGCATATGACAGGAAGTTTTATCATCCCGAATCCCGGGAAATATCAGGCATGAAAGAATTGCTTGACTATATCAGGAAGAATGCAGTGCAGTACCGGGACATCGGAATAAAGGAAACAGACAGTCTGATCGGACTGTCAACCTGCATGGAGGCAGAGACAAATGGCCGTGTAATTGTATTTGGGCGGCTGGAAAAAGAAAAGCAGGTGAATCAGACATGATAGAAAATTTAAAAAAATTATGCAGGCTGGTCTGCATCCCGGCCCTGATCGGGATTCTGCTCTTTCCGGTTCAGATCATGGCAGAGGCGCTGGAAAACGGCTGCTCAGTTGTACTTCCCGTATCTGTTGCAGTGGAAGGACAAAAAAGTACAGCCGGCAGTAATCTGGAGTTTGAATTTGAAATCAGGGCAGAAGAGCCCGGAAGCCCGATGCCGGAAACAGATATGATCCGTATTCAGACTGTGGACGGTAAAGGAAGTGGCGCGTTTGCGGTCATGAATTATCAGGTACCGGGAGAATATCGCTATCAGATCGTGCAGATAAAGGGAACGCAGAAAAATCTGCAATATGATGAGAATGTTTATGAAGTTATGGTGCGTATCATCAATGATGATCGTGGAGGTTTGACTTCAGAAATCTGGGCAGTAAAGAATGGAATGTTGGATAAGACAGATCAGATCCTGTTTACGAACAGGCTTCTTCCGGTCAGCACACCGACAGCAAAACCGACCAGTACACCGAAACCGACCAATACTCCAAAACCAACGGCGACGGTCATTCCGGTCAGAAGAAATAATTCCGGTGGAACAACGACCACGACTGTTGTTTCACACAGTGTAAAAACAGTGAAGAGTCCAAAAACGGGAGATAATACTCCGCTTGAGGTATTTGCAGGAATCCTTTTGTTGTCTGGTGTGACAGCAGCGGCTGTGATTGTTCTCAGAAAGAAACAGAAAAGGTAACAAAAAACAGATACCGGCGGGTTTATGATTCCACCGGTATCTGTTTTTCTGTGATGAATTCACCAATCCGAAAAAGTTCTTTTTTTCCAAGGCATACTCCTTTAACAGAGAAGGCGGGAATGATCATTCATCCCAGCCTTCGTAAAATCTGATATTCACAGAAATATTTCTTACGATGTCGCCTTCTTCCAGATCCAGGTCATCTTCGTCAGAGACTGGCGGAAGCTGGCAGTCGTCTTCGTCAAGTTCCAGAGAAATCCAGTTGTAAGCAGCTTCATTGGCTTCCTCAATGGCTTCATCCAGTGTATCTCCCTCGCCATAGCATTCTGCCAGGTCAGGGAAAAAACCTCTGTAAGTGCCTTTGTCTGTTTTGCGGAAAACCGCAGGATAAATAAATTTCATAATGGATACGCTCCTTTTTGCATTTGCTGTCCGGAAAACAGCCTTAATCTGTTCTAGTTCTTTAGTATAGCATATTCTCCACAGTTTAAAAGAGGAAATCATGCATTCTGAGTGGAAAAAAGCAGGTGTTTTTTATATAATAGTGGATAACAGGATTGGAAAAGTGCACAGTACACAACAATCTGAGGGTATCATAGTTGACACAGAATGCGAAGGAGAAGGAAATTGAGTATCAGACTGATCGCGAGTGATCTTGACGGAACACTTCTGACAGATCGCAAAGAATTATCGCAAAAAACAAAAGAAGTACTGGATCTGGCAGTGCAGCGCGGGATTCATATAGTGCCGACGACCGGCAGATCTTTTCATTCCATACCGGAATTCGTGCGGAATTATCCGGGTGTGGAATATGTGATAACTGCGAATGGGGGAGCAGTTTATTCCGTGAGTGAGGGAAGGCGGATTTATCAGTGCCTTCTGGAAAAAGAATCGGTAGAGGCTGCTATTGCCGTACGTAAAAGAGAAAATATGGTTCTGGAAGTGGTGATTGATGGGATTCCCTATGCAGAAGAGGAGTATGTCAGAGATCCGCTGCCATATCTTGCTACAGAATATGGTGCACGTTATATCAAAGCAACGCGAACACCGGTAAAAGACATCTGTCGATTTGCAGGTGAGCATGCAGAAGAACTGGACAGCATTTCTTTTGTGTGCAGTTATGAAGATAAAGAACGGTTATATACGTCACTGGATAAAGAAATTCCGAATATTTATGTGACCTCTTCCGTACCGAATCTTATGGAAATCGGTCACAAGGATGCGGGAAAAGGAAAGACACTTCTGTGGCTTATGAAAAAGTTGGAGATCTCACCGGATGAGGCAATGGCATTTGGTGATGCGGACAATGATATCAGTATGTTGATCGCAGTGAAGTATGGAATGGCGATGGGAAATGGTACAGAAAACTGCAGAAAGGCAGCTCCTTATGTGACAGATACAAATGAAAATGACGGCGTGGCGAAAGGGATTCTGCAATTTCTTCAAACATAAAAAGATAAAAAATGATGATAAAAATGCAAATTATTTGAAATATCCATTGACAATGCAAAGAAATCATGATATTTTATAGAAAATTCGATTTAGTTAATTAAACCGTTGAAGCGGAGATAAAAACTATCATGCGCGCACAGAGAGTCCGGGAGGGTGAGAGCCGGGTGGAAATGCAGGTTGTTAAATGGACCGCTGAGGGCACAGGGAAAGGTAGCGGCTTAATAGTTTCTGTGAATGAAATGAACAGCTACACTTAGTATTCTGTGACGTAGGGCATACGTCAGTTGCCGGGAATATGCAGGTATTCCGCAAAGTGCACGGGTCATTCCGTGAATCAAGGTGGCACCGCGGGTGAAGTTTAACGCTCGTCCTTGACAGAAACCAGATTCTGTCATGGGCGGGCTTTTTTTACTTTATAGGAAATTACTTCGTAATGTTCCAATGAAGTAAAAATTTGAAGTGGACTTGTTCGCTTTGATTTTATTTGCCCTGACAACAATACACAAGGAGGTAAGATCCATGTATCCTACGATAGAAAACATCAGAGAGATCGCAGCAAAAGGACAGTACAAAAGAGTTCCGGTCTGCCGGGAAGTATACGCAGACAGATATACACCGGTGGAGGTCATGAGAACCTTGAGGAAGGCAAGCAGACATTGTTATCTGCTTGAAAGTGCCAGTCAGACAGAGGTATGGGGACGTTATTCTTTCCTCGGATATGAGCCGGTCATGGAGATTACCTGTACGGATGGAATAATGAAGATCCGTCACACGGAAGGTGAAGATCAGGGTGAGATCACAAAGCAGGTTGCACATCCGGGAGACACTTTAAGAGAGATCCTGAAGGAATACAAGAGTCCGGTGATGGAAGATATGCCACCATTTACCGGCGGTCTGGTCGGATATTTTTCCTACGATTACATCAAATACAGCGAGCCGAAACTGAAGCTTGGCGAGCATGAAGATCCGGATTTCAGAGACATGGACCTGATGCTCTTTGACCAGGTGATCGCCTTTGATCATTACAGACAGAAGGTGCTTCTGATCACAGGAGTCATGCTGGATGACCTGGAAAACTCCTGCCAGAAAGCGGAGAAAAAACTTCAGGAAATGGCAGATCTGATTCGAAACGGAGAGAAAGAAGAGTTCCGGAAACTGAAACTTGCATCCGAGATCAGACCGCAGTTCCCAAAAGAAAAATACTGTGGAATGGTAGAAAAAGCAAAACATTATATCCATGAAGGCGATATCTTCCAGGTGGTGCTTTCCAACCCGATGAGAGCAAAAGCAGAGGGAAGTTTATTTGATACTTACAGAGTCTTGAGAGCAACAAATCCGTCACCGTATATGTTTTATTTTTCCAGTGATGACATCGAACTTGCAGGTGCTTCACCGGAAACGCTGGTAAAACTGGAGGACAAAAAACTTACCACTTTTCCACTGGCAGGAACCAGACCGAGAGGCAAGACAAAGCAGGAAGACAGGGAACTGGAAGAGGGACTTCTGAAAGATGAAAAGGAACTTGCAGAGCACAACATGCTGGTCGATCTGGGACGAAATGATATCGGAAGAATCAGTAAGATCGGAACAGTGGAAGTGGAAAAATATATGAGTGTGGAGCATTTTTCACAGGTTATGCACATCGGATCGACAGTTGCCGGTGAACTCAGAGAAGACAAAGATGCGATAGATGCAGTCGATTCCATCCTTCCGGCAGGAACACTTTCCGGGGCACCGAAGTTCCGTGCCTGCCAGATCATCGAAGAGCTGGAACAGAGCAAACGAGGCATTTACGGTGGCGCGATCGGATATCTTGATTTTGCAGGAAACCTTGATACCTGTATTGCAATCCGTCTTGTATATAAGAAGAAAGGCGAGATCTGCATCCGCTCCGGAGCAGGGATCGTTGCAGACAGCGTTCCGGAAAAAGAATTCGAAGAGTGCTGCAACAAGGCAAGAGCCGTAGTTCTGGCAATCGAAAAAGCACAGGAGGGATTGGAATGATCGTACTGATTGATAATTATGACAGCTTTTCCTACAACGTATATCAGTTGATCGGTTCCGTAGAACCGGACATCAAAGTTGTTCGAAATGACGAATATACAGTAGAAGAAATCGAGGCAATGAAACCGGAAGCACTGATTTTTTCACCGGGACCGGGCAAGCCGTCAGACGCGGGAATCTGCATCGAAGCGATACGATATTTCGCAGGAAAACTTCCAATTCTTGGAATCTGTCTGGGACATCAGGCAATCTGTGAAGCCTTTGGTGGTAGAGTATCTTATGCAAAAGAGTTGATGCACGGCAAGAAAAAAACAATCTACACCGTCGGAGAGAGCAAGCTTTTTGAAGGACTGGGAGACAGCTTCCAGGCAGCCAGATACCATTCACTGGCAGCAGTAAGAGATGAATTGCCGGATGTTCTTAAAGTCACAGCAGAGGCAGAAGACGGCGAGATCATGGCAGTGGAACATACAGAGTATCCAATTTATGGAGTACAGTTCCATCCCGAATCCGTTATGACACCGGATGGTAAAAAAATGGTAGAAAACTTCATAAATATTGTAAGAGCGTAGACAAGGAGGAAACGAAAATGATCAAAGAAGCAATCGTAAAACTTTCAAAAAAAGAAGACTTAACATATCAGGAAGCAGAAACAGTCATGGACGAGATCATGAGCGGACAGGCGACACCGGTACAGATGTCATCCTATCTGACAGCACTTTCCATGAAGGGCGAGACCATCGATGAGATCACCGCTTCTGCAGCGGGAATGCGCGCGCACTGCATCAAATTACTGCATGATCTGGACGTTCTGGAGATCGTAGGAACCGGCGGTGACGGAGCAAACTCCTTCAATATTTCCACAACTTCTTCACTGGTGATCGCAGCAGGCGGCGTGCCGGTAGCAAAACATGGAAACCGTGCAGCATCTTCCAAGAGTGGGGCTGCAGATGTTCTTGAAGCACTTGGAGTAAACATTACGATCTCTCCCGAAAAGAGTGCGGAACTTCTCAAAAAGATCAACATCTGTTTCCTGTTTGCACAGAATTATCATATTGCAATGAAGTATGTGGCACCGATCCGCAAGGAACTTGGAATCCGTACCGTATTCAATATCCTTGGACCTCTGAGTAACCCGGCAGGAGCAAATATGGAACTGATGGGTGTGTTTGACCAGTCACTTGTAGAGCCTCTGGCACAGGTTATGGCGAAGCTTGGCGTGACCAAAGGGATGGTAGTCTTTGGTCAGGATAAACTGGATGAGATCTCCATGAGTGCACCGACTTCTGTCTGCGAGATCAAGGACGGATGGTTCCAGTCCTATGAGATCACGCCGGAGCAGTTTGGCTATACAAGATGCTCAAAAGATGATCTGGTTGGCGGAACCCCGGCAGAAAATGCAGAGATCACCAAAGCGATCCTGAAAGGTGAAGAGAAAGGACCGAAGCGTCAGGCTGTCTGCCTCAACGCCGGAGCCGCACTCTATATCGCAGGCAAGGCAGAGACAATGGAAGCAGGTGTCCGCATGGCAGAAGAGCTGATCGACAGCGGTGCAGCGCTGAAGAAACTGGATGAGTTTATCGCCTGCTCTAACGCATAAGTGCTATAATAGAAAAGTCAGTATTGTTCCTGAGAGACAACGGAACGGATAGCTGAACTCTATATAGAAAAGGAAATTTTTTATTATGAATATATTAAATGAAATTGCCGAGAAGACAAGAGAGCGTATTGAAAAAGACAAGAAAGAGATGCCGAGAGAGGACCTGATCAATGAGATCCGTCAGAAAAAAGTGCAGATGCTCCTCAATCCGCTGATCCAGTCTGAGACGGCAAAAACACCGCACAGCTTTTATCAGGCACTGAAAAAACCGGGCATGTCTTATATCTGTGAAGTCAAAAAAGCATCCCCGTCCAAAGGACTGATCGCACCGGATTTTCCGTATCTGGATATTGCAAAAGAGTACAAAGCAGCCGGTGCATCCGCGATTTCCTGTCTGACAGAGCCGTTTTATTTTCAGGGTTCTGATCAGTATCTGTGGGAGATCGCATCGGAGGTAGACATCCCGGTACTGCGAAAAGATTTTGTTATTGACGACTATATGATCCTGCAGGCGGCTGCTTATGGAGCGGCAGCAGTACTTCTGATCTGCGCATTACTGGATGACAAACAGCTTCGCGAATATCGGGAAATGGCAGAAGATCTTGGTATGGATGCCCTGGTGGAAGCACATGATGCAGAGGAAGTAGAAAGAGCTTTAAAGAGTGGCGCAAGGATCATCGGAGTCAACAACCGTGACCTCAGAACTTTTGAGGTGGATATGGCAAACAGCATCAATCTGCGCAAACTTGCACCGGAAAATGTGATCTTTGTTTCAGAGAGCGGCATTCGTACATCAGAGGATATCCAGAGACTGCACGATAACAAGATTGAAGCTGTGCTGATCGGAGAAACGCTGATGCGAAGCCCGGACAAAAAAGCAGCACTTGAAGAACTGAATGGAGCACCGTTGACTGAAGATTGAGAAACAGAAAGATGTGGGAAATGACAGCTGGGAATTATATCAGGACTAAGATAAAAATATGTGGCCTCAGACGCAGGGATGACATCCTTGCAGTCAATGAAGCGAAGCCGGATTACTGTGGATTTATCGTAGAATTTCCCAGAAGTTTCCGGAGTGTGACGGCAGATCAGGTGAGAGAACTTGTGAAGGAACTGGCTCCTGAGATCCAGCCGGTCGGAGTATTTGTGAATGCTCCGATGGAACTGGTGAGGGCACTTCTGGAGGACGGAACACTTGCACTTGCACAGCTTCACGGACAGGAAGATGAGTCCTATATCAGAGAATTAAAAACATACACAGACAAGCCGATCATCAAAGCTTTTTCCATAAAAACAGCCGAAGATATTGAGAAAGCGTTGCAAAGCCCGGCAGATTACATCCTGCTGGATCAGGGCGGCGGGGGAACGGGAAAGACTTTTGACTGGTCTTTGATCCCGGAGATCCGGAGACCGTTTTTCCTCGCAGGAGGAATCGGAGCCGCCAATCTGGAGCAGGCGATTCGGGAAATTCACCCGTATGCGGTGGATCTAAGCAGCAGTGTGGAGACAGAAAAGTGGAAAGATCCGGCGAAGATCCGGAAGGTAGCGGATATCGTGAGAAGCGCAGGGCAGGATTAGAGAATAAATAGTAGAGAAACAAGGTGTTTTGAAAGAAGACACAGAGGAGGATATAAATGTCAAAAGGAAGATTTGGAATACATGGAGGGCAGTACATCCCGGAGACACTGATGAATGCAGTGCTGGAACTGGAAGAAGCCTATAATCATTACAAAGATGACCCGGAATTTAACCGTGAACTGACCGATTTACTGAACAATTATGCAGGCCGTCCGTCACGTCTGTACTACGCAGCACACATGACAGAAGATCTCGGCGGAGCCAAAGTTTATCTGAAACGTGAGGACCTGAACCATACAGGAGCACACAAAATCAACAACGTTCTGGGACAGGTTTTACTTGCCAAAAAGATGGGAAAAACACGTGTCATCGCAGAGACAGGAGCCGGACAGCACGGTGTTGCAACAGCGACAGCAGCGGCTCTTATGGGAATGGAATGTGAAGTGTTCATGGGTAAAGAAGACACAGAACGTCAGGCATTAAACGTATACAGAATGCGTCTTCTGGGAGCAAAAGTGCATGCTGTTACATCAGGAACAGCAACACTGAAAGATGCGGTTTCTGAGACGATGAGAGAGTGGACAAACCGTATTTCCGATACACATTATGTCCTCGGATCTGTCATGGGACCGCACCCGTTCCCGACGATCGTTCGTGATTTCCAGGCAGTTATTTCCAAGGAAATCAAGGAGCAGATCCTTGAAAAAGAAGGAAAACTCCCGGATGCTGTGCTTGCCTGTGTAGGCGGCGGTTCCAATGCAATTGGAACGTTCTACAACTTTATTGAGGATGAAGGTGTTCGTCTGATCGGCTGTGAGGCAGCAGGACGCGGTGTCAATACTGCAGAGACAGCAGCAACGATCGCAACCGGAAAACTTGGTATTTTCCATGGTATGAAGTCCTATTTCTGCCAGGATGAGTATGGTCAGATCGCACCGGTTTATTCCATTTCAGCGGGATTAGATTACCCTGGTGTCGGACCGGAACATGCACATCTTTATGACATCGGACGTGCCGAATATGTGCCGGTCACAGACGATGAAGCAGTAGATGCATTCGAATATCTGTCAAGAACAGAGGGCATCATTCCGGCGATCGAGAGTGCTCATGCCGTGGCATACGCAAGAAAAATTGTGCCACAGATGCGCAAAGATCAGATCGTAGTTATCACCATTTCCGGACGAGGAGACAAGGACTGTGCAGCGATCGCACGTTACAGAGGGGAGGATATCCATGAATAAGAGAATTACAGAAGCATTTGCGAAGGGAAAAGCATTTATCCCGTTTGTTACCTGCGGGGATCCGTCCCTTGATGTTACCGAAAAAATTGTTTATGCCATGGAAGAAGCAGGGGCAGACCTGATCGAACTTGGTATTCCGTTTTCTGATCCAACAGCAGAAGGACCGGTTATCCAGGGCGCAAACCTGCGTGCCCTGTCCGGTGGAGTCACCACAGATAAAGTCTTTGATATGGTAGAAAAGATTCGCAAAAACAGTTCTATTCCAATGGTATTTATGACTTATGCAAATGTTGTTTTTTCTTATGGGATTGAACGTTTCTGTAAGAGAGCAGCAGAGGTTGGAATGGATGGAATGATTCTTCCGGATGTCCCATTTGAGGAAAAAGAAGAGTTTGCATCCGTTGCAGATAAATATGGTCTGGACCTGATTTCCCTGATCGCACCGACCTCCCACGAGAGAATCTCTATGATCGCAAAAGAGGCTGAAGGTTTTGTTTACTGTGTATCTTCTCTTGGAGTTACCGGTATGCGAAGCCAGATCACCACAGACATCGGAGCCATGGTAGAACTTGTTAAAGCACAGAAGGATATTCCGTGTGCTGTAGGTTTTGGAATCTCCACACCGGAACAGGCGAAGAAGATGGCAGAGCAGGCAGATGGTGTTATCGTAGGGTCTGCGATCGTGAAGCTCTGTGAGACACATGGGGTGGATTGCGTGCCGTATATCAAAGAGTATGTGAAGTCGATGAAAGATGCAATCAAATAAAGGATTCCCGGTGAAAAGGGATAAAAAATAATTGAACTCCAGACAGGAGATTGCTCTTTGTGAGTTACCCTCTGTACTTGTCTCAGTTCAGAACTTCTGAGATATCAGGATATACCAGAATTTTGCTAAAAACGATACAGAAAAGAGCTGAACTCGCGTGAACGCTCAGACAGCAGCATTTTCTGTATCAACACAAAATCCTGTATAATCCGATATCTACACGAAGTTCTTCAGGCGAGACAGATACAGAGGATAATCACAGGTGGCAGTCTTTACTGCTGGAGTTTATTAATTTTGTTCCGGATTCACCGTACTTTATTTTGGGTAGTGTGGTGAAGGGCGGGGGCGGCTGTGCTGTCACGTTCGATGATATCATATGGAAAAAGAACTTTGAGATGTTTTTCATGTCCGCCTTCAATGCGGTCGATCAGAACTTTTGCGGCCATCTGTCCCATTTCGTCAAGTGGAATATGCGTGGTTGTCAGGGTTGGTGTCAGGAACTGTGCCATTTCGATATCGTCAATGCTGGCGACGGAAATATCTTTTGGAATGCGAAGACCATGATCTTTGATCGCACGCATGACGCCAATTGCAGTAATGTCATCTGCACAGAAAAAAGCAGTAGCATCACAGCCGGCATCCAGAAGACTGCAGGCTCCTTTGTAACCTTCCTCTGTAGAGTGGGTGATATTGGCAATATAGGATTCATCCAAAGAAATATGGGCTTCCTCCAGTGCGGAACAATAACCGACATAGCGGTCTTCGGACTGGGTTTCCCCAATATAGGCAATTTTTCTGTGTCCCTGTTCCAGAAGACGGGTTACGACATCATGACTGATCTGTCTGCCGTCACATATGATCTGATCATATTTGGCATCCAGATTATTCAGACCGGAATAGACAACATACTGAAAATGTTTTTTCAGAAATTTTAGAAGATGTTTGTCGCATCGTCCCAGAACAGCAATTCCGTCAATTTCATTTGTTGCAATCAGCTGCAACGTAAATGGGTCATCAATATCAAAAGCAGAAAAAGTATATTTTAAAACATAATTATGGCGGAATGCCTCTTCTTCAATACTTTTTGCAAGTGTGGAAAAAAAGTAATCAGACTCTCCGACCGGTACGCGGGCAAAGAGACAGGCAATAGAACGGAGCGGTTCCTCAGAGGAAGGTTCCGGTGACTCGGCAGATGCCTTTTTGGAATGTCTGGGGACATAATTGGTCCGTTTGGCGATTTCCAGAATGCGTTCCTGTACTTCCTTACTGACAGGGCTCTTGGTATTCTGGTTAATAACACGGGAGACAGTAGAAATAGATACTCCGGCTTCCGCTGCGATTTCTCTCAGTGTCATACGAAGATTCCTTTCTTGGGTATCATAATTGGGACTTTGGATCCCAATGCTAATTTAATACAATTATGCCGAAACTTAGATGCAATTAAAGTATAGCGGATTTTTTATCAAAAATATAGACAAAAATTGAAAAACGCAGCAACGATCATGCAAACGTTTGCTGAGATACCGAGTGATTTTTTGCATTCTCATTGTTAAGATAAATATAGAGAAGTTTTAACATCAGATAAGAAGCAAGGGGGAGTAGAAAAATGGGTGTGTATCTGTATCTGATTTTTTTAGGAGTCAGTTTTTGTGCTTCTGTTGTGGGAGCAATCTGTGGGATAGGCGGAGGAGTTCTGATTAAGCCGCTGCTGGATGCATTTGGGGTCCTGAGTGTGGCATCGATCAGTTTTCTGTCCGGCTGTACGGTATTGTCCATGTCCTGCTATTCCGTAGTAAAGGCAAAAAAAAGCGGAGATTCGCTGGTAGATATGAAAACAGGAACACCACTTGCCATTGGTGCTGCACTGGGGGGTGTGGCAGGAAAAATGATGTTCCAGTTTCTGTCAGATCTTTCCGGAAATAAAGAAAAAGTAGGAGCTATCCAGGCGATATGCCTGCTGGTGATCACTTTTGGTACGATGGTTTATACTTTAAAGAAGGATCAGATAAAAACACATCATGTAGAAAATGCGGCTGCCTGTGTACTGATCGGAGTAGCACTTGGAATCTGTTCGTCTTTCCTCGGAATTGGCGGAGGACCGATCAATCTTGTTGTACTGTTCTTTTTCTTTTCTATGGATACAAAGACTGCGGCACAGAATTCCCTGTATATTATTCTGTTTTCGCAGATCACAAGTCTGATCAACACGATTGTTACAGGAACGATTCCTGAATGTACACTGGGATTGCTGGGACTTATGGTTGCCGGTGGAATCCTGGGAGGAGTGGCAGGAAGAAAGATCAACAAAAAGATTGAGGCTGAGACGGTAAATAAGTTGTTTATCGGGCTGATGGCGATTATCATGCTCATCTGTGCATATAATATTTACCGTTTATGGTAAATCAAACGTTTGCGCAAAAATACAGTTGCAAAATCAGGAAAATTGATATAGTATTGTGCTAACTTAATAAAGCAAAAAATATTAAAAACGAAGAGGTTAAGAAGGCAAGAGTCTTTTTGACCTCTTTCTTTTTACTATTTTTGCAAAAATTCATGTAAAAATGAAAAAAACAGAGGAAGTGATACAAAAAAATGTACAAAAAACATATAAACAAATTATACAAAATATCCAGACAACGTTTTCGTTAATTGGGCTTTTGTTTTTCGAAAAATATGTTAAGATTAGAGTACAACGTGAAAATGAATAAAACACAGGCGAAAAAAACGGTATTTTTATTGTAAGATGCACAATAAACCGTAGAAAGGAAAGCGAAAACATGTCACAAAATGTATTAGTGGTACATGGAGGCGGACCTACAGCAGTCATCAATGCATCCCTTTACGGTGTGATCGAGGAAGCAAAAAGAAATCCTGAAGTTGGAAAAGTATATGGAGCAATCGGCGGAACCGGTGCAATTTTTTCTGAAACTTTTATGGATTTGACTTCATTTGACAATGAAAAATTAAAGCTTCTTTTGCATACACCGGCTTCTGCGATTGGTTCTTCCAGATATCCTCTGTATGAAAAAGACTATGAGAAGATGGTGGATATCTTTAAGAAGTACGATATCAAATATGTTCTTCTGAATGGCGGGAACGGAACGATGGATGCATGCGGACACATTTATGGGGTCTGTAAGGATCAGGACATTCGAGTTGTAGGAATTCCGAAAACCATCGATAATGATATTGCGATGACCGATCATTCTCCGGGATATGGAAGCGCGGCAAGGTTTATTGCAGCAGCTACACAGGAAGTTGGAGAAGATGTAAAATCTCTTCCGATTCATGTATGTATTATGGAGGCAATGGGAAGAAATGCGGGATGGATCACAGCTGCTTCTGCTCTGGCAAGAAGAAAACAGGGCGATGCTCCGCATCTGATCTATCTGCCGGAAAGAAATTTCAGTGAAGAAGAATTTCTGGAAGATGTCTCTAAATTATGGAAGAAACAGAATGGCGTAGTAGTACTGGTAAGTGAGGGACTTCATGATGCCAGTGGGGAATCCATTGTTCCTCCGATCTTTAAGACAGAAAGAGCCGTTTATTATGGAGATGTAAGTTCTCATCTGGCAAATCTGGTCGTTAAGGAACTTGGAATCAAGGCAAGAAGTGAAAAACCAGGGCTTTGCGGAAGGGCTTCTGTAGCACTGCAGTCTCCGGTAGACAGAGAGGAGGCAAGACAGGCAGGGGCAATGGCACTCAGAAGTGCAGCAGAAGGTCACAGTGGAGTGATGGTAGGATTTGAGCGTATTCCGGGAAACAGTTATGAGATGAAAACAAAACTGGTTCCGATCAAAGAAGTCATGCTGTATGAGCGAAAGATGCCGGACAATTTTATTAATGAAAGAGGCAATGATGTAACGCAGGATTTCGTAGACTGGTGCAGACCTCTGATCGGAGAGCCGCTTCCGGAATTCCTGAATTTTAAAGATTATTTGCAGAAATAAATGAAGATGTTCCATTGAAAGGAGAGTAACTATGGAAAAAAAGAAAAAAGGAGTATTGCAGGCGATCCCGGGATGGGCATGGGTATTGATCTCTCTTGCAGCAGCACTCCTGTTATGGTTTGCACTATCCATTAATCCAAAAACAGCACGAAGTTTTCCGTTTATTCCGGACATTCTTGTAGCAGCCAGAAGAATGATTGATAACGGGGCACTGGTACAGGACTTCTGTAGTTCCATGATCTCAATTCTGGCAGGTTTTGCACTTGGATTTGTCACAGCAGTACCGATAGCCTTTCTTATGGCATGGTATCTGCCGGTCAGAGGAGTTCTGGAACCATGGATCCAGTTTATCCGTAACATTCCACCGCTGGCTTATGTACCGCTGGTTGTTATCACTGCCGGTGTTGGAAGAAAACCACAGATCATTGTTATCTGGATCGCGACATTCCTGATCATGACCGTTACAATCTATCAGGGTGTAAGAAATATTGATAACACACTTGTAAAAGCAGCCAGAGTACTGGGAGCAAAAGACAGAGATATCTTTGTAAAGGTTATTTTCCCTGCAACAACACCATTTATTCTGACAGCTGTACGTCTTGGCATTTCTGTTGCACTGACAACTCTGATCGCGGCTGAGACAACGGGAGCTACCGCAGGCCTGGGAATGAGAATCCGTTCTCTGGCAAACAGTTTTGAGACAGCCGGCATGCTGATGTACATTATCATCATCGGTATCATCGGTCTGGTAATGGAAAAAATTATTAAGTTCTTAGAAGGAAGGTTGACAGGATGGCAGGAAAAGAGAGAGTGACAAAGCTCAAGATCGACAACGTAAAAAAGGTTTATCAGACACGTAATGGTGAGATGACTGCATTAAACGGTGTCAATCTGGATATTAAAGAGAATGAATTTATTTGCGTAGTTGGACCTTCCGGATGCGGAAAATCCACATTACTGAATATTATCGCAGGACTGGATACTCCATCCAGCGGAGCTGTTTATATTGATGACAAAAAAATCGAAGGAACCGGAACCGAACGAGGTGTGGTTTTCCAGCAGTATGCGTTATTCCCGTGGCTGACCGTTCTGAAAAACGTTATGTTTGGACTGAAACTGCAGGGGAAAAGCGATGCAGAGGCAAAAGAAATCGCAATGAAATATATCAAAATGGTACAGCTTGAGGATTTCGTAAATCATTATCCGAAGGAACTGTCCGGTGGTATGAAACAGCGTGTTGCGATCGCAAGAGCTTATGCAGTAAAACCGGAAGTACTTCTGATGGATGAGCCGTTCGGTGCGCTGGATGCACAGACCAGAACTCAGCTTCAGACAGAACTGCTGAAGACCTGGGAAAATGAAAGAAAGACCTGTTTCTTTATTACACACGATGTAGATGAAGCGATCATTCTGGCACAGAGAGTTATCATCATGAGTGCAAGACCGGGACGTATCAAAGAAATCGTAGATATCGATATTCCTTATCCACGTGATCAGGAAACAAAGATGAGTCCGAGATTTATGGAACTGAAAAACCATATCTGGAGTCAGGTATATCAGGAGTATCTGGAGGTCAGAAAATAATCCGACAGTGATCTGACAGAAATAATGAATTTTGACCATTCCAAAAAGGATGGTTCAGAATACAGAGCAACAAGGAACGAAAACTCTGAAAAACATGAAAAAGAAAGGAAGTAAGAGAATGAGAAAAACATGGAAAAAACTGGCAGCATTAGCAATGGCAGCATCAATGGCAATCTGTGGTGGAGCAATGACCGTAAGTGCAGATGCAGAAGAAACACCGGAAAAAGTAACAGTAAACGTAGCATATATGCCTGATTATGCAAGCTTAAATGGTCTGATCTCTGCAATTGAACTTGGATATTTTGATGATGAAAACATCGAAGTACAGCTTACAGAATTTGCAGATGGCCCGACTATCATCCAGGCAATGGAATCCGGATCTATCGATGTAGGTTACATCGGACAGGGTGCTCATAAACTTTGCATCAACGGAAAAGCTGATATCTTTGCACTGGCACATATTTCCAATGGTGATGCTGTGATCGGAAGCAAAGAAAAAGGAACAGATACGATCGAAGGATTAAAAGGAAAAACAGTTGCTTATTCATCAGGAACATCCAGTGAGATCATTCTGAACAAAACACTTGCCAAAGGCGGCATGACAATGGATGACATCACAGCAATGGATATGGATGCAACCAATATCGTAACAGCAATGCTTTCCGGAAGTGTTGACGCATGCGCAACATGGGTTCCGAACTCTCTGAAAGTTCTTCAGGAAATGGGAGATGACGGTGTACAGCTTACAGATAACAAGACATTTATTGATGACACAGTATCCCTTGCAAGCTGGATCGCAATGCCGAAATATGCAGAAGAAAACCGTGATGTCCTTGTAAGATTTGCAAGAGCACTTTACAAAGGATTTGACTATCGTGCAGACCACAGCCATGATGATGAAGTATGCGGATGGATCGCTGATAAGATCAAACTTGAAAAAGATACTCTTCTGGATCAGGTAAATGTTGCAGACTGGACAACAAGTGAATTCGTCAGAGATCATATGGACGAAGTGAAAAAGTACTATGAACTTCAGCAGAATACATTTATCGAAAGCGGTGACTGCGAAAAGACACCTGTAGAAGATTATGTTCTGTTTGATGTAATGGAAGAGGCTTGTGCTGAATAAAGATAATGAAGGGGTCACGCAGGCAGAAACGTCTGCGTGGCTTTTTTTCTGAATAAAACCCGGATAAAGCCGGGAGAAAGAAGGGGAAAATGTTAGTTACAAGTAAAGAAATGCTGGAAAAAGCCCGCAGAGAACATTATGCGGTACCGGCAATGAATACACAGGGTGGAAATTATGATATCATCTGGGCTATCTGCAGAGCAGCAGAAGAGATGCATTCTCCTGCAATCCTGGCACATTATGTGGCAACCGGTGCCTACTCCGGAGATGACTGGTTTGTAGAAGTATGCAAATGGTGTGCAAACAAAGTCAGCGTGCCGATCGCAATCCATCTGGATCATGGCGACAGTTTTGATATCTGCATGAAATCTCTCAAAAACGGATTTACTTCTCTGATGATCGATGGTTCCACAAAACCAATTGAAGAAAATGCAAGGCTGACAAATGAAGTCATCAAAACTGCAAAATGCTTTGGCGTACCGGTAGAAGCCGAAATCGGAGAGCTTCTCAGACTGGACGAAGCAGGCGTACAGCAGGAAAACAAAAATGTGGCAAATCCGGAACAGGTACGTCAGTTCCTGGAACTCTGCCAGCCGGATTCTCTGGCAATCGGAATCGGAAATGCACATGGATATTACAAGGGAGAACCGGATATCAAACTGGAAGTCCTGGAAGAAGTAAAGAAATTTACAGATATTCCATTTGTTCTTCATGGCTGCACAGGCATGAAAGAAGAAGTGATCAAAGAAGCCATTCAGCTTGGCGTTGCAAAGATCAATTTTGGAACAGAGATCCGTTATAAATATGTAGAACATTATCAGGAAGCACTGAAAACAAACCACCAGGGACATTCCTGGAAACTGTCACAGTTTGCAAACGATGCACTGACGGAAGATATCAAAAAGATCATCCGTCTGGCAGGATCAGAAGGCAAGGCCTGAAAAAATAAAATCATATAAATATGGAGGAAAATATGAAGAAAAACAGCGAATTGACTTATAAAGAAATGTATCAGCAGCCGGCTTCTTTTCAGGCTGTAAATGATACCCTGGATGACATTTTCAAAACACTTGATCAGGTATTTTTCGGTGAGAAAAAATACGAGGAACTGATCTTTACCGGATGCGGAACTTCTCTGTATCTTGCACAGGCTTCCGCAGCTGCATTTTCCAGTTATACAGGAATTCCGGCAAAAGGTGTTCCGTGCTCTGAACTGTATTATTTCCCGGAAACTTATATCAAAGATCATAATGTACTGGTTCTTCCGATCACCAGAAAGAGCTACACAACAGAAGTAAGAATGGCAATCGACAAAGTCCGTACTTATCCTCAGGTTACAACACTTGCGATCACCTGCGATAAAGACAGTGAAAAATATAATGACTATTATATTCTTTCACCAGATACTGATGAAGACAGCGTTATCATGACCCGTTCTTTCACAAGCATGCTGTATATGGCTGTGATCATGGCAATGTATGTGGGCGGCAAAAAAGAAGAAATCGAGCAGATGAAAGACTATGTGCCATATTCTGAAAAAGTTCTGAAAGAAATGGATGAACTGTCAAAGAAAATCATGGATGAACACAAAAATCTCAATCTGTTTGTCATTCTTGGTCAGGGAATTTACTATGGCGTTGCAAATGAATGCATGAACAAGATGAAAGAAATGGGACTCAGCAATTCCGAAGGATATTATGATCTGGAATATCGTCATGGGCCAATGAGTCTGGTAGATGAAAATACTCTGATCGTATGCCTGAGCAACAAAGCATGCAGAGACGGTGACAAAGCACTTATGGAACAGATGAAGAGCTACGGAGCAACCGTTGCTGTTCTTGGCGGTGAACTGGGAGATACTTTTGACGGAGCGGCTGATTATACATATTCTATGGACAAAGGCTGGAATGATATGCAGTACAGTGCGATCATTGGTTTTGTCGGACAGCTTCTGGGATACTATATCGCAGAAAGCAAAGGACTGGATGCAGACTCTCCGAGACATCTGACACAGGCGATCGTTCTGAAATAAAACAGAAAATAAAGAAAATACGTAAAGTTATGCAAAAAACAAGACCGACACAGGAAACTGAGAAGGTCTTGTTTTTGCGTTATAGTTGATAAGATAAAAAATGCGAAAGAGCAGCCGAAGCGTTTATTCTTTCGGCAGATCTGCAAATGTCTTTCGACTGCGGCTGAGTTTGCCACAGCTGTCTCTCTTGGCAATATAAAATGGAAGAGAGATTTTCATTGGAAGGCGATGACCTCCGTTGATACGGTCGATCAGAGTCTTTGCAGTCATGCGGCCGAGATCCTCCAGTGGAATATGGATACTGGTGAGCATTGGAGAAAGATACTGGGCAGTTTCGATGTCATCGACACTGATCACGGATATGTCTTCGGGTATGCGGAAGTTTTTTTCTTTCAGTGCGTGAATGACACCGATCGCAGTGGTATCGTTTGCACAGAAAATTGCGGAAATGTCGGACCTGTTGTGCATCAGGATGTTGGCACCTTTGTAGCCGCCGTCCGCAGAAAGATGAACATTTGCGGTGTTTTGCTGTACAAAAGGCAAACCGAGTTTGGCAAGTGCCTCTTTGTAACCGCTGAAACGAACTTCGTTGTTCTGCTCACCGATATAGCCGATTTTTGTGTGACCAAGTTCAGCGAGATAAGAGATTGCTTCGTAGGAGATGTCGCTTCCGTCGCATACGACCTGATCATGTTTGATTCCCATTGGATTCAGGCCGGTATAGATGACATTTTTGTAATTTTGTGTAAAAAAGCGCAGAAGCTGTCGTTCATAACGTCCGAGAATGACGACACCGTCTACCGGAAACTGCGAGAGCTGTCGGGAAATGTCAGGATTGGCGATATCCATGGCGGTGAAGGAATGACGGATAAAATAATTATTTTTGAAGGCTTCCTGTTCGATCGCTTTGGCAATCTGTGAAAAGAAAGGATCAGAAACAGAAGAATTACTTCTTGCGTAAATGCACGCAATAGATTTGGGTACTGTGTTCTGAATCTGTGAGTTTTTTCCCATTTTTAAGTTGCGCGCAGTTGCGTTTGGTGTATAACCACTTTTGCGGACAATCTCCCAGATCCGCTCCTGGACTTCCAGACTTGCAGCTTTTGTGTTTTTCTGGTTGATTACTCTGGAAACCGTAGAAATAGAAACATTTGCCTGCTTTGCAATTTCTTTTAATGTCATAAAAATTCCCCGCGATCCTGTGTAAAGTATTTACCTGATATTATACAGGAAGTTTCCTGAAAAAACAATACAAACAAAGAAAACGTTTGCGTAATTTTAAGGCAAATTTGCGTTGATTTTGTTGAATAAAAACAGAGAATTCACTATAATGAAAATAACAATATAAAGAAAAATAAAAGAAAGGAAGAGAGTTGATATGGGACATAGTTATTATGGCTATACACGAGATGAGTTAGTGGAAAAAGGTCCGAAACTTCCGGTAATCGTTATGGAGGATAATGCAGCAGTTTTTCGCTCTATGGCAGAGGAGATGGCGGAAGAGATCAAAAAGCACAACGAAAAGGGAGAAAAAACAGTATTTATCTGCCCGGTAGGTCCGGTAGGGCAGTATCCTTATTTTGTGGACATGGTCAATGAACAGAATATCAGCCTGAAAAATGTCTGGTTTATCAATATGGATGAATATCTGGATGATGACAAACAGTGGGTTTCCATGGATCATCCATTAAGTTTCAGAGGATTTATGCAGCGCACAGTCTATGATAAGATTCGCCCGGAGCTGGTAATGCCGGAAGAACAGAGAGTATTTCCTGATCCGGTCCATCCGGAATATGTTCCTGAACTGATTGAAAAACTGGGTGGTGTGGATATCTGTTTCGGAGGAATCGGAATCAACGGACATGTTGCATTTAATGAAGCAGATCCAACGCTTACAAATGAAGAGTTCCTTGCGCAGAAGACACGAGTCCTTGAAATAACAAAGGAAACAAGAACTGCCAATGCCATCGGAGATTTTAACGGTGCACTGGAGGATATGCCGCATTATTGCGTCACAATTGGCATTTATGAGATTTCTCATGCCAGAAAGATCCGTCTGGGATGCTTCAGAAACTGGCATCGTGCAGTCGTGAGAAGAACAGCATATGGAGAGGCAACTTCAGAGTTTCCGGTTTCTCTTCTTACCACACATCCGGATATCAATCTGAAGATTACAGAATTTGTTGCTGCACTGGACTGATCGATAACAGATCAGAGAAAGAAGGATGAGTATGAATACTCGGATCATAAACGGAAAAGTATATAGAAACGGAGTGTTTCAGCAGGAGGATATCCTGTTGAAAGATGGAAAGATCTCTGCACCTGAGGGAGAAAAAGCAGATATCATATACGATGCAGATGGAAAGTATGTAGTTCCGGGATTTATAGATGTACATACCCATGGCGGTGCA
Source organism: Blautia sp. MSJ-19 (assembly GCF_018918125.1). Taxonomy (GTDB): domain Bacteria; phylum Bacillota; class Clostridia; order Lachnospirales; family Lachnospiraceae; genus Blautia_A. The sequence continues at coordinate 42,825 of NZ_JAHLQA010000003.1, read as the reverse complement.
GGGGTAGATGTGAATGCGGCAGACCAGAAAGGTTTTGAAAAAATCGGTCATTTTTTTGCCACACAGGGAACCACTTCCTGGCTGTCTTCCATACTGACGGATACAAGAGAGCAGACATTAAAGACGATAAAAGAGGCCGTGAATCATCAGAAGGCACAGAAGGATGGTCATGAAAACTGTGCAGATCTTCTCGGAATCCATCTGGAAGGACCGTTCCTTGCTCCGGAATATAAAGGAGCCATGCCGGAACATCTGCTGATCTCTCCGGATCTGGAACTTCTCAGAGAATATCAGGAGGCGGCAGAAGGAAACATTCGTTATATTACCGTTTCTCCGGAAGTAGAAGGCGTACCGGAAGCGGTAAAAGGGATGATCGATCTTGGCATGAAAGTTGCGATCGGACATTCGGGTGCAGATTATGATACCGCCTGGAAATGTATCCATGAAGGGGCTGTATCAGCTACGCATACCTTTAATGCCATGAAACTGCTTCATCAGCATTTTCCGGCGATCATGGGAGCAGTGCTGGAATCAGATATTTACTGCGAGGCGATCTGTGACGGCCGTCATCTTCATCCGGGAACTGTTCGGTTTCTCCTGAAAATGAAAGGACTGGACAAGGTGATCGCAATCACAGACTCGATCATGGCAGCAGGACTTCCGGATGGGGAGTACATGCTGGGAGTAAATGAAGTGGTTGTAAAAGACGGAGACGCAAAACTGAAATACGGTGATTCCAGAGCGGGAAGTACGCTGACCACCGGACAGGCACTCAAAAATCTGATTGCGTTTACCGGAAGATCCCTGGAGGAAATCCTGCCGCTTCTGACCATCAATCCTGCCAGAATGCTGGGGGTTGATGATCGGATCGGAAGTCTGGATACAGGCAGGGATGCGGATGTAGTAATTTTGGATAAAGAATATTCTGTCGTGGATACTTTTGTAAAAGGCAGAAAAATCGAGAGATAAAATATTATAGCAAATAAAAGATAAGGAGAAAGATCATGCCATTAATACCGTTAAGACCATTACTGGAAACTGTAGATAAATATCATTTTGCACAGGGCGCATTCAATGTAAACGCAGTTGCACAGGCAAAAGCAGCGATCGAGGTTCATGAAATGTTTCGTTCAGCAGCGATTCTTCAGGGCGCAGATCTGGCAAATGGATTTATGGGCGGAAGAACTGATTTTCTGAACGCAACACTGGAAGACAAAAAAGTGGGCGCAAAAAATATTGCAAATGCAGTAAAAAAATATGCAGAAAATTCTCCGATTCCGGTAGTGCTTCATCTGGATCATGGAAAAAATTTCGATTCCTGTAAAGCAGCGATCGAAGGTGGTTATACATCTGTTATGATCGATGGTTCCAGTCTGCCATTTGAAGAAAATGTAGAGCTGACCAGGGAAGTTGTAAAGTATGCACATGAAAGAGGGGTTTCTGTAGAAGGTGAGCTGGGCGTTCTGGCAGGTGTAGAGGATCATGTGTTCTCAAGCACTTCTACATATACCAATCCATTGAAAGCAATTGAGTTTTTCAAAAAGACAGGTTGTGATGCACTGGCAATCTCTTACGGAACCATGCATGGAGCTTCCAAGGGAAAGAATGTAAAACTGAGAAAAGAAATTGCCATTGCGATCAAAGAATGCATGATGCATGAAGGTATCTTTGGTGTGCTGGTATCTCATGGATCTTCTACGGTTCCGAAATATATCGTAGATGAGATTAATGTGCTTGGCGGAAATATCCAGAATGCATACGGTATCTCTATTGAAGAGCTTAAGGCTGCAATTCCGTGCGGTATTGGAAAAATAAATGTAGATACGGATATTCGTCTGGCAGTTACAAGAAATATGAAAGAATTTTTTGCTGCACATCCGGAAAAAAGAGAGAGCGCATCGATCGGAGAAGTATATCGTCTGCTCGAAGCCAAGAAAGAACAGTTTGACCCGAGAGCTTTCCTGACACCGATCATGGATACCGTAATGTATGGAATCGTGCCGGATGAAGATGTGGCTGCACTGATGGCAGTAGTGGAAAAAGGCGTAAAAGAAGCGATTGGTACTCTGATCGTAGAATTTGGTTCATACGGAAAAGCTCCGCTGGTTGAGATGGCAACTCTTGATGAAATGGCAGAGCGTTATCGCAAAGGACTTTGATCAGGAAGGATAGAACATGTATATATTGACTGCACTGGTTGCTTTTGCAGGTAGTTTTGTACAGAGCAGCAGCGGATTTGGATATGCGATCATCTGTATGGCAATCTGGCCGGCATTCATGCCTTTTTATACGGCTTCCATTCTGGAGGCGATTGCAGCTTTTTTCATGGTGATCTACATTGCAGTGAAACTCTGGAAATCCATTGACTGGAAACTGCTTCTCCCACCGATCATCATGGCTACGATAACCAGTCTGCTGGGAGTGAATACGCTGATGTCTCTGGATGAGGCAGTTCTGTCAAAAATCATGGGAACAGTACTCCTTGTTCTGGCAGTGTACTTTATCTTTTTCAGCAGCAGGGTGCATCTGAAAGCGAGTGTGATCTCCGGAATCATTGCAGGTGCAGTCAGTGGTTTCTGTGGAGGACTTTTTAATATCGGCGGACCGCCGATGGTGGCTTATTTTCTTTCTGTGACAGATGACAAAGAAAAGTATAATGCTACCTTGCAGATGTTTTTTACGATCAATACGATGAGTATTTTCCTGATTCATGTTTTTCAGGGGCATGTGACCACATCCATGATACCGCTGGTCGGTGCTGCACTGGCAGGGACAGCTGCAGGAACTGTCAGTGGCCTGTTTCTGTTTCAAAAGCTCACTATGGACCGGATCAAGAAATTTGTATATATATTTATGATATGCGCAGGGGGATATCTCCTTCTGTCATAAGCCATTGCCTGGCGGTAAAATAACAAACAGCAGAGGAGAAGGAAATGGGACAGAGACTTTATATAGAAGGTTATAGTGGAATCAGTGGAGATATGACAGTTGCAGCACTGCTGGACCTGGGTGCAGATCAGGCAGTTCTGGAGCGGGGAATCGCAAGTCTGGGAATCAGCGGATATCATCTTGTTGTTTCCAGAGTAAAAAAATCCGGAATTGATGCCTGTGATTTTGATGTGGTACTGGATGAAGAACACGAAAATCATGATCATGATATGGGGTATCTTCATGGGCATGAACAGAATCATGTTCACGACCATGCCCATACTCATCACCATGAGCATACGCACGATCATGCACATGCCGGACATTCTGAGGAACACGTACATATGCACAGAGGTCTGGATGAAATTATGGAGCTCATTCACAAAGCACAGATTACAGACCGTGCAAAGACAATTGCAGAAAAAATCTTCCGGATTCTTGCAGAGGCAGAGGCAAAGGCACATGGTGTAAACGTGGAGCAAGTCCATTTCCATGAGGTAGGAGCAGTTGACTCGATCGTGGATATTGTAGGGGCAGCTATCTGCTTTGATAACCTGAATGTTGAAGAAGTGATCGTGAAGGAACTGTATGAAGGGCAGGGAACGATACGATGTCAGCACGGAATCATTCCGGTACCGGTGCCGGCTGTAATGAATATCGTACAGCAGCAGAAACTGTCTCTTCATATTACAGAAGTACAGGGAGAGCTGGTCACACCTACCGGTGCGGCAATTGTGGCAGCCATGCGAACAACAGATCAGCTTCCAGAGAATTTTACTGTTAAAAAAGTTGGAATTGGTGCAGGAAAAAGAAATTATCCTACTCCGGGATTCCTGCGGATAATGATGATTTAACCAGATCAAAGAAAGGAAATCGAGTTATGAAACATATTTACCTGAATTTAAAAAGATTTGATGTTCCGGTGGAATTCGGAGGTGTAAACCGTCTTGCACCTGTTGCTGACTGGGCATCCTGCATTGTAAAAAACACACAGGAAGAATTAAAAAAATATGACACTGCGGAAGTAGAATTCGGCATGTATTTTCCAGAGGTGCATCTTCTGAATGCTGTTGCAGCAAAAACAGAAGACAGCCCGATCCAGATCGGATGTCAGAGTGTATTCAGGGAAGATACAGCAGTCGGAGGAAATTTTGGCGCATTTACGACGAACAGACCGGCATCTGCAATGGTGGCAGCAGGCTGTGAGACAACGATCATCGGCCATTGTGAAGAACGAAATGACAAAGCAGGAATCCTTGCTGCGGCAGGTGTTACAGATACAGATGCAGTCAATCGCCTTCTGAATCAGGAAATCAAATGTGCGACAGCCAGAGGAATGAAAGTTCTTTACTGTATCGGTGAAAAGAGTGAAGAGCAGGAACAGTGGCAGGAAGTTCTTGGTAAACAGCTTGAAATCGGTCTGAAAGACGTAGACTGCTCCAAAGTTGTAATCGCATATGAGCCGATCTGGTCGATCGGACCAGGAAAGACCCCGGCAGGAAAAGACTATATTACAAAGATTGCAAAATTTGTAAAAGAAAAAACAAACGGCATGGATATCGTATACGGTGGCGGTCTGAAACAGGATAACGCAGAGATGCTGGCTTCCATTGAGGAGATTGATGGTGGTCTGATCGCGCTGACGAGATTCCAGGGTGAGATCGGTTATTATCCGGAAGAGTATCTTGAGATTATCCGACTCTATATGGGAAAAGCAAACAATAAATAACAACTATATAATAAGAAGGGAGATTTACTATGAAACTTGATTTTGAGTATGGACAGGGAACCATGGCAGCAGAGCTGCCGGATAGTACAGATATTTTTATTCCGGGAGAAACCGTAAAAGATCCGGCATATATTCCAGAAGATCAGCTGGAAGCCGCTTATCTTGAGAGTCTGGCACATCCGATCGGAATGCCGACACTGACAGAACTTGCAGGACCGGGCAAGAAGGTTACGATCATTGTACCTGACCGTGTAAAAGGTGGAGAGCAGGCAACCAGCCACAGAAAGTTAAGTATCAAATATATTCTGAAAGAGTTATATGCAGCAGGTGTAGAAAAACAGGATATCCTCTTTATCATTTCCAACGGACTTCATCCGAGAAGCAAAGAATCTGATGCGAAAGCAATCTTCGGAGAAGAACTGTTTAATGCTTTCTGGCATTCCGGACAGATCATCAGTCATGACAGTGAGGATCAGGAGCATATGGTATACCTTGGCACTACCAGAAGAGGCGATCCGGTATACATGAATAAATATGTATATGACAGTGATCTTCCGATCCTGATCGGTCATGTGCAGGGAAATCCTTATGGCGGATATTCAGGTGGATACAAACACAGTGCGACCGGTATCACAAACTGGAGATGTATTGCAAGCCACCATGTACCGGCAGTTATGCACAGAGACGATTTTACACCGGTAAACGGCGGAAGCCTTATGCGTAACAAATTTGACGAGATCAGCATGCATATGGAAGAAAAAATGGGACATCCGTTCTTCTGCTGTGATGCTGTTCTGGATACACAGTCCCGACAGATTGCAATCTACTCCGGTTATGCCAAAGAGATGATGCCGATCAGCTGGAAACTGGCAGATAAGAGAACTTATGTACACTGGGCAGAAAAGAAATATGATGTGCTTGTCTTCGGTATGCCGCAGAAATTCCACTATGGAGATGGAATGGGAACCAACCCGATCATGATGATGCAGGCACTGAGTGCACAGGTGCTTCGTTTTAAACGAGTTATGAGTGATAACTGTGTAATCATCTGCTCCTCTATCTGCAACGGATATTTTCATGATGAATTATGGCCATATTTAAGAGAACAGTATGAACTGTTCCAGCATGATTATATGAATACACTGCCGGATATGAATCGTCTCGGCGAGTATTTCGCAACTAATGAGGAATATATCCGCAAATATCGTTTTACGAATGCATTCCATCCATTCCATGGATTCTCTATGATGTCCTGTGGTCATATCGCGGAAATGAATACCAGTGCTATCTATATCGTAGGTGCACAGGAACCTGGATATGCAAGAGGAATGGGATTAAAGACCAGAGCAACCTTCGAAGAAGCACTGGAAGATGCAAAGAAGAAATACGTAGGCAAAGAGCCGAATATTCTGGCACTGCCGATGACTTTCAAAAAAGCGGCCGTACATCTCTGCATGAAAGATCCTGCACAGGACTGCATGGACGAATATGGACATCGCCATCATATGTAAGTGTTTGATATGGTAATATAAAACGAACAGAATAATGACATGACACATCCCTGTCTGAAAGAACGCTGCCGGAAAAGCAGAGGATTTTGGGCAGGGATATTTTTGTTGCTGTTTATAAGTGGTATCTCACGAGGCGTTTTGGGCAAATTTGATTGTAGTTTGTCCAAAAGCATATTATAATAGAAACAGATTTGTTATAACTTACCACTTGCAGGAGTGGAAGATTTACCGACTGAGATAAAGGGGAAGGAGCAGAAAGATGGAATTCCAGCATGAACTGGTGATCCCGGATGAGGGACTGCCGTTTAAATTTTTTCTGTTTGAGGGAAGTCAGGGAAATTATGTGAGGGAGAAGCACTGGCATACGTCTGTGGAGATTTTTGCGGTGATGGAAGGTTCGCTGACTTTTTATCTGAATGATGAGAAACATCCGCTCAAGGCGGGGGAGCTGATGATCATCAATTCCAATGAAGTGCATTCGATCGATTCGCCGGAAGAAAACCATACGGCAGTACTTCAGATTCCGCTGAAGCAGTTTGAGGACTATTTTACTGCACACCGTTTTGTCCGCTTCGCGGGAAGTGTTCCGGAGATGGATGCGACACTCTGGAGACTGGTGCGTGAAATGTACAAATTATATGGGAAACGTGGAGTCGGATATGAGTTCAAGATCCGTTCCTTCTATTATGATGTGCTTTATCTTCTGGTCAATCACTACCGGCTGGACGAGGCGGGCGAACAGGAAGTACGCCACAGCCGCCGCCTGGATGCTCTTGCGAGAATTACTTCCTATATGAGAGAGCATTATCAGGAAGAACTCAAACTGACCGAAGTAGCGAACATGTTCGGTTACTCCGATGCATATTTATCCAGAATGTTCCAGAAATATGCAAATGTCAATTTTAAGACGTACTTGCAGGATATCCGCATGACCTATGCATACAGAGAATTATTGAACACAGACAAGACGATCAGCCAGATCGCACTGGACAACGGCTTCAGCAGCAGCCGTGCTTTTACACGGGAATTTCAGAAACGATACGGAATCCTGCCAAGCGAGCTTGGCAGGGAAAAATAAAGAATAAAAATGCAAAACAGGCGAATCAGAAACGCCTGTTTTTTTCTTAATAGTTACAAATGTTTGCACAAAACAAAAAACTAAAAGGTCAAAAAAGTGCACTAAAGAGGACAAAAAATCTGGCGAAATAGCACGCATTGCGTGGTATGATATCTTCAACATGAAAAATGAAAGGGAGGTAACTTCAGGTGAAGATTCAGAATGTAGCAGATGACGCATTTCGCAGATATGGTAAAGTACTGGAGGGGTATGACTTTACAGAACTTCTGAAGGAAATGAAACACACACCGGTACCGGAGGACGTGATCTATGTGCCATCCGTAGAAGAGATGGAGGCATTGCCGGTAGCGAAGGAACTTCAGAACAAAGGATACGGCGGACTGCCGATCGAGATCGGATACTGCAACGGTCATAATAAGAAATTAAACGGACTGGAATATCACCGCAATTCCGAAATCAACGTAGCGGTTACAGACCTTGTCCTTCTCATCGGACATCAGCAGGATATCGAAAAAGACTTTACATATGACACATCCAAAGTAGAAGCATTCCTTGTTCCGGCAGGAACCGGAATCGAAGTATATGCAACCACTCTTCACTATGCACCATGCCATGTAAACGAAGCAGGTTTCCAGTGCGTTGTTGTGTTACCAAAAGGAACAAACACTGAGCTGACTTTTGACACAGCTGCCGAAGGTGAGGATAAGCTTCTCACAGCTAAGAACAAATGGCTGATCGCACACGAAGAAGCAGCTATCGAAGGTGCATTTAACGGACTCAAAGGTGAAAACGTCGGAATCGACTGATTTAAAAAAAGCAAATAACTGTAAATATAAACTTATATAATATGGAGGAATTTTTATCATGAACAATATCCCAGTAGTAAAACTTGGAATTATCGCAGTAAGCCGTGACTGTTTCCCAATCCAGCTCTCTGAGAAGAGACGTGCAGCTATCAAGGCAGCTTACAAAGGAGAACTTTACGAATGTCCAGTAACTGTTGAGAATGAGAAAGACATGGAAAAAGCACTCGAAGATGTAAACAAAGCAGAGTGTAACGCTCTGGTTGTTTTCCTTGGAAACTTCGGACCGGAAACACCGGAGACACTGATCGCAGAAAGATTTGACGGACCGTGCATGTATGTTGCAGCAGCAGAAGGCGACGGCGACATGATCAATGGCAGAGGTGATGCTTACTGTGGTATGCTGAACTGCTCCTACAACTTAAAGATGCGTCATCTTGAGGCATACATTCCGGAATATCCGGTTGGAACAGCTGATGACATTGCAAAAATGATCGGTGATTTCGTACCGGTTGCACGTGCCGTTATTGGTGTTCGTAACCTCAAGATCATTACATTCGGACCACGTCCGCAGGATTTCTTTGCTTGTAACGCACCGATCAAAGGACTCTATGAACTGGGTGTTGAGATCGAAGAAAACTCCGAACTTGACCTTCTCGTTGCTTTCAAAGAGCATGAAAACGATCCTCGTATCCCGGAAGTTTGCGCAGATATGGCAAAAGAGATGGGTGAGGGAAGATACTACGAAGACCTCAATGCAAGAATGGCACAGTTCGAACTTACTCTTCTTGACTGGGCAGAAGCTCACAAAGGAGCAAGAAAATACGTTGCATTTGCTGACAAATGCTGGCCGGCATTCCCGTCACAGTTCGGATTTGAGCCTTGTTATGTAAACAGCCGTCTTGGTTCCAGAGGCATCCCGGTATCCTGTGAAGTTGATATCTACGGAGCACTCAGCGAGTACATCGGTCTCTGTATCTCCAACGACGCAGTTACACTGCTTGACATCAACAACTCTGTTCCGAAGTATATCTATGACGAAGATATCAAAGGAAAATATGATTACAAACTTACAGATACATTTATGGGATTCCATTGTGGAAATACTCCGGAATGCAAGATGTGCGAATCCAGAGCCGTTAAATACCAGCTCATCCAGCACAGACTTCTTGAGCCGGCAGGATCTGAGCCAGACTTTACAAGAGGAACTCTTGAAGGTGACATCGCTGCTTCTGATATCACATTCTATCGTCTGCAGTGCAACTCAGAAGGTGAACTGGTAGCATACGTTGCAGAAGGTGAAGTTCTTGATGTACCGACAAGATCCTTCGGTGGTATCGGTATCTTCGCTATCAACGAAATGGGAAGATTCTACCGTCACGTACTGATCGAAGGCAACTATCCGCATCACGGAGCAGTTATGTTCGGACATTACGGAAAACAGTTCTTCGAAGTAGTGAAATTCCTTGGACTGGATGTAAAGAAGATCGGTTACAACCAGCCGGCAGGAGTAAGATACCCAACAGAAAATCCATGGGGATAATCTTCTGATTTCGAAAAAATAAATAAAACCAATACAGACATCCCGGGAGTTTTCCTGGGATGTCGTGGTAAAGAGCAAAATATCAGTAAAGATATATTATTGCTTACAGGGAATATCCCGCGAGGTGTTTTGCCATGAATATGGCAAAATCCCGAGACATACGGGACAAAATCCCATCACCGAAGGTGATTTGGAATGGATTTTGACCAAGTTACTGTGAACAGTAACAAAAAATATCAATAACAGACAGAATGTGCATCTGCGGGTATGCATGCAGAATGCACAGTTAGGAGGAAACATGTACTATATTGGTGTAGATTTAGGAACTTCTGCCGTAAAACTTCTTCTTATGGAAGAATCAGGCAAGATCTGTAATATCGTATCAAAAGAATATCCACTGTTTTTCCCACATCCGGGCTGGTCAGAACAGAATCCGGAAGACTGGTTTACCCAGAGTGTTGAGGGAATGAAAGAACTGACAGAAGGAATCGACCGCTCCCAGGTAGCAGGAATCGGCTTTGGTGGCCAGATGCACGGACTGGTAACACTGGATGAAAACGACAATGTCATCCGCCCGGCAATCCTCTGGAATGATGGACGTTCCCAGAAAGAAACAGAATATCTCAACAACGAGATCGGCAAAGATAAATTATCACAGTACACAGCAAACATCGCTTTTGCAGGCTTCACAGCACCAAAGATCCTGTGGATGAAGAAAAACGAGCCGGAGAAATTTGCAAAGATCGCAAAGATCATGCTCCCGAAAGACTACCTTGCATACAGACTTTCCGGATCTTTCTGCACAGACGTTTCTGATGCATCCGGTATGCTGCTTCTTGACGTAAAGAACCGCTGCTGGTCCAAAGAAATGATGGAAATCTGTGACGTTAAGGAAGAACAGCTTCCGAAACTGTATGAGAGCTGGGAAGTTGTCGGAACACTGAAACCAGAAGTTGCCGAGAAACTTGGCTTCTCCGCAGATGTCAAAGTCGTAGCAGGAGCAGGCGACAATGCGGCAGCAGCAGTCGGAACAGGAACCGTTGGTGACGGACAGTGCAACATCTCCCTTGGAACCTCAGGAACCATCTTCATCTCCAGCAAAAACTTCGGCGTTGACGAAAACAATGCACTGCATTCCTTCTGTCATGCAGACGGAAGTTACCATCTGATGGGCTGCATGCTGAGCGCAGCATCCTGCAACAAATGGTGGGCAGAAGAAATCCTTCAGACCAAGGATTTCGCAGCAGAGCAGGCACCGATCCAGAAACTCGGCGAAAACAATGTATTCTTCCTTCCATATCTGATGGGAGAGAGATCTCCACATAACAATCCTGACGCAAGAGGTGTATTCTTCGGAATGTCCATGGACACTACAAGAGCAGATATGACTCAGGCTGTTCTCGAAGGCGTAGCCTTCGGTCTTCGCGATTCTCTTGAAGTTGCAAGAAAACTTGGTATCAAGATCGAACGCACCAAGATCTGTGGTGGCGGCGCAAAGAGCCCGCTGTGGAAGAAAATCATCGCGAATGTAATGAACCTTAAGGTTGATGTACTCGACGTAGAAGAAGGCCCGTCCATGGGCGGTGCCATGCTGGCTGCTGTAGGATGCGGAGCTTATCCGGATGTTGAGACCATCGGAAAGAAGATGGCTCATGTAGTTGATACCGTTGAGCCGGAAGAAGAACTTGTGGCGAAGTACGAAGAAAAGTACCAGAAGTTCAAGAAACTGTATCCGGCCCTGAAGCCACTCTTCTAGGGTACTGCCCTGGAACCCGCTAATGATTTGGCAATCAGAAAACCATATGCGAGGGGAGGGCACTCACAGTTGCGAAGGCCGCTCTCCCCTCGCGCACCCCACCGGGCCACGCTGAAAAAAGAGTTGGGTTTAAAGTTCGCTCAAACCAATAGAATGTTAAAATAGCGGAATATCTTCTTCACACGACAGAAGAAGAGTTCCGCTATTTTTCTGTGATTTTATATTTGTTGAACGAAGAGAAGCTTGTGCTTTTTAGCCCAGGGGTTGCGAGGGGACTGGCTTTAAGTCCCTTCGCGTTTTTTTATATTCTCAACATGATAAAAGGGTTCAGGCAAACAAGCCTGAGAAAAATGTTAATGAAAATTGGCGGGTCCAAGGGAAGTCCCTTTATGTTTATTTCTTCACAAAGGAAAAATTTTAAATGTTTGTCAATATTATATTTGTGTAAAAATCATACAAAATCGAATGGCTATTTTTTGTACTTTTGTTAAAAGAGAAGAAAAAAATTGATAATTTATTGACAACCAATATCGTTTATGATACTATTTTCTCATCAAGTTGATAAAGTCTCTGACAACTGGCGGAGTAGTGGAAATCACCACATGGGAATCAGAGATTTGCAGAGCCGACCGTCTGGGCAGTATTTGAGAGTTTCTCAGATACTGCTTTTTTTAACCAGATTAAAAGTATTCAGAATGCTTATGGTGACAAGTGGTATTCGGATGCTTATGAATATGTGTAGAGGGTAATGGTTAGAAGGGACGGGGCGCCCACAATGAAAGGAGAGACAATTATGGGATTCAAAAGTGACATCGAAATTGCACAGGAGTGCGAAATGCTGCCAATCACAAAGATTGCAGAAAAAGCAGGTATTGATGACAAATATCTGGAACAGTACGGAAAATACAAAGCAAAAATCGACTACAATCTTCTGAAAGAAAGCGACAAAAAAGATGGCAAACTGATCCTCGTAACTGCTATCAACCCGACACCGGCAGGTGAAGGAAAGACAACAACAACCGTAGGTCTTGCAGATGGTATGCAGAAACTTGGAAAGAATGTTATGGTAGCTCTTCGTGAGCCATCCCTCGGACCGGTATTTGGTGTTAAGGGTGGTGCTGCAGGCGGCGGCTATGCACAGGTAGTTCCGATGGAAGACATCAACCTTCACTTCACAGGTGACTTCCATGCGATCGGCGCAGCAAACAACCTGCTCGCAGCAATGATCGATAACCATATCTTCCAGGGCAACGCTCTGAACATCGACCCGAGAAAAATCACATGGAGAAGATGCGTGGATATGAACGACCGTCAGCTCCGTAATGTAGTAGACGGTCTTGGCGGAAGAACAAACGGAATGCCGCGTGAAGACGGATATGACATCACTGTTGCATCCGAGATCATGGCAGTCCTTTGCCTTGCAAGCGACATCAAAGACCTGAAAGAAAGACTTTCCAGAATCATTATCGGATATACATACGGTAAAGTATCCGAGCAGAAACCGGTAACAGCAGGTGATCTCCATGCAGAAGGTGCTATGACAGCCCTCCTGAAAGACGCTCTGAAACCAAACCTCGTTCAGACACTGGAGCACGTTCCGGCGATCGTACACGGCGGACCATTCGCAAACATCGCTCATGGATGTAACTCCGTAACAGCAACCAAGATGGCAATGAAACTTGCTGATTATGCGATCACAGAAGCAGGATTCGGTGCAGATCTCGGTGCTGAAAAATTCCTGGATATCAAATGCCGTATGGCAGACCTGCATCCAAGTGCAGTTGTTATCGTAGCTACTGTACGTGCCCTGAAATATAACGGCGGTGTTGCAAAAGCTGATCTTAACAATGAGAACCTGGAAGCCCTGGAAAAAGGTATCCCGAACCTTCTGAAACATGTAAGCAATATTAAGAACGTATATAAACTTCCTTGTGTAGTTGCTATCAATGCATTCCCGACCGACACCAAGGCAGAGCTTGACTTCGTAGAAGCAAAATGTAAAGAACTCGGTGTAAACGTAGCTCTTTCTGAAGTATGGGCAAAAGGCGGCGAAGGCGGAATCAAACTTGCAGAAGAAGTTCTTCGTCTGGTTGAAGAACCAAACGACTTCTCCTATGCATATGAACTGGAAGGTTCCATCGAAGACAAACTGAACCAGATCGTTCAGAAAGTATATGGTGGTAAGAGAGTTGTCCTTACAGCAAATGCTCAGAAACAGGCAAAACAGCTCGAAGCTCTTGGCTTCGGCAACTGCCCGATTTGTGTGGCTAAGACACAGTACAGCCTGACTGATGACCAGACCAAACTTGGTGCTCCGACAGACTTTGAAGTAACAGTACGTAACCTGAAGATTTCCGCTGGTGCAGGATTCATCGTTGCCCTGACAGGCGAGATCATGACCATGCCAGGTCTTCCGAAAGTACCTGCTGCAGAACGTATTGATGTTGATGAGACTGGTAAGATCACTGGACTTTTCTGATAAGAAATAAGTCTCATATTAAAAAGGTATAATTTTTGCCTTATAAGGCAGGGGAATTCAGTTTGGAAACTGAGAAAACCCTGAGGGGGAATATCTCAAAGTTGCGAAGGCCGAAAATCCCAAGTAGCGGACATTCGCAATCCGCATACGCTACTTGCTCATACACGCAATAAATTGCGTGTATACTCCCCCTTTTTGGCCACGCTGGGTGCAACAAGACAGAACAGGTTGGCCAACTGTTTAAGGCTGTTTCGCTGACGCGAAAAGCGCGGAAACTTGCCTTGGCGGGAGCTGGCGTTCCCGCGAGCACGCCGAAGGCGTGACGTCGACGGGCTCGTAGTATGTAATACTGCGGAAGCATGTAGAATAATAGAATACGTAGGATTGGTTAGTTTCAGGTGCAAATCTGAACCATACAGAAAAACCAACAACATAAATAAGCGCAGACTCATGGGGCAACCGTGCAAGTCTGCGCTTATATTTATGCGAAAATCTTCCGACCTGATGCACCAGGAGAATTTTTCAAAGGCCACCCCGCAAAACAAAATTTCCGTCAAATATCCAGCCCAGGGGTGGGCGAGGGGACGGGCGACGTCCCTTCGTGGTTTTCATACGATGCCATCGTGTAATGACGGGGTGGGGAAGAACCCCTCACGGTTTTCATATATCCCAATACAAATCAAAGGTCTCAGGGAAATTTCCATGATAAAAATATCAGTACAAATTGACGGGTCCAAGGACAGTACCCTCCAAACCTTAACAAATATTAAGAAAAACTATATTTCCCCTGTAAGGTTCAAACCTTACGATATGTACAGATCAAGAAAGAACACAAAACAAACAGTTACAGTTCACGGCAATATCTGTGAACTGTAACGACAAACATCCAATGGTAATCACGCACCACAGGATAAAAGGAGGATACAAAACATGGATATCGCAAGACCAGCCATCGCAGGAACTCTGGAATCGAGTGACTGCCAGGTAACAGTAGAAAAGGGCGAAGGAAAAGTAGATTTTTCCCTCGAAAGCTCCGTCATCAACCAGTACGGAAACCAGATCCGAAAGGTTGCCCTGGAAACGCTTGAGAATCTTGGCGTAAAAGATGTAAAACTTACAATCGTAGACAAAGGTGCACTCGACTGCACGATCAAAGCCCGCATCGAGGCGGCAGTTTACCGCTCCGTATTACAGACTGAACATTTACCATGGGGAGGTGCTATCCGATGAATAATCCGAACAAAAAACGACTGAGAAGAACCATGATGTTCCTGAATGCCCAAAAACCAGGACTTATCAAAGATCCATATATCTATAAACCGGACTCCATCATGCTCGACCTCGAAGATGCCGTAGCAGAGAACCAGAAAGACGCAGCTCGTTTTTCCCTCTATCATGCACTTAAGACCATTAACTACCGCGGATGCGAGCGAGTTGTCCGAATTAATGGACTGGACAGCCCTTACTGGAAAGAAGACATCCGCTGCTCCGTAGCCGGTGGATGTGATTCCATCCGTATCCCAAAGACAGAGAGCGCACAGGATGTACAGCTGGTAGAGCGTGAGATCGCTTTTGCAGAAAAAGAATTCGGCCGTCCGGAAGGAAGCGTCCTGATCATGGCAGCCGTTGAGTCTGCAAGAGGTGTTATGAAAGCCCTTGATATCTGCGAATCCAGCGAGAGACTTTTTGGTATCGCACTTTCCGGTGGTGATTATACGAAAGACCTCCAGACACACATCACAGGAACAGGAATCGAGCTCATGGGTGCAAGACAGAACCTCGTGATCGCAGCAAGAGCAGCAGGCGTTCAGTGTTTCGACACCGTTTATACAGACCTCGACAACATGGAAGGTTTTCGTCAGGATGTAGAGACCATCCACCTGATGGGATTTGACGGAAAATCCATCATCAACCCTCGCCAGATCAACATCGTACATGACATTTACACACCAAAACAGAAAGACATTATTTTTGCAGAAAAAGTTGTACGCGAGATCGATGAGAAAAAAGCACAGGGTATCGGCGTATTCACAGTAGACGGAAAGATGATCGACATTGCCTTCTATGACGGTGCAAAGAGAACGATCGCACTTGCAAAGGCATCAGGCGTGTATAAGGGGGATTTATAAGATGATTAATGCAGTTGGAAGAGATATTCCGGAAGAGATTCTGAAAGCAACAGGAAAAGAAGTATTTCAGGGAAATCATCATTTCGATGGACATGTTTTCCAGAGACACGGCGCAAACACAAGATGCGTGATCAATTCAAATGGAAGCAAAGTCGTAGACAGCATTCATGATGTACTTGTAAAATGCGGTATCAAAGATGGTATGACTGTCAGCTTCCATCACCATTTCCGTGAAGGTGACTATGTAGTGAACATGGTCATGAGAGAGATCCACGAAATGGGAATCAAAGACATTACAATCTGTGCAAGTTCCCTCGGAAAAGCACAGGACGAACTGGTTGAATACATCGAAGATGGAACGATTACAAACATCCAGTCTTCCGGTGTACGTGGAAAGATCGGTGAGGCGATCTCCAACGGTAAGCTTCAGGGACTTGCAATCATGCGTTCCCACGGCGGACGTGTCCGTGCCCTGGTGACAGGCGAGACAAAGATCGACATTGCTTTCATCGGAACACCTACCTGTGACGAATACGGAAACTGCCGTGGTATCGGTGGAAAGTCCGACTGTGGTGTACTTTCTTACGCAATGGCAGATGCAGATTATGCAGACCACGTAGTTGCGATCACAGACTGCATGGTTCCGTTCCCGAACTTCCCGGCACATATTTCCATGACAAATGTGGACTATGTCGTAGAAGTAGATGCGATCGGTGACCCGAACAAGATCGCAACCGGTGCGGCAAAACCTACCACAGATATGAGAAAGCTCATGATGGCAGATTACTGTACACAGTTTGTTGTAAATACCCCATATTTTAAAGACGGTTTTTCCTATCAGACAGGTGTCGGCGGTGCCTCCATCGCTTCCACGATCTCTCTTGCAAAAGTCATGAAAGAGCGCGGAATCCGCATGAGATTTGGTGTCGGCGGTCTGACAAAACCGATGTGCCAGCTTCTGATCGATGGTCAGGTTGATGCACTTCTGGATACACAGGACTTTGATCTTGCAGCAGTAGAGTCTGTCAAAGACCTTCATCACTACCGCATCAGTGCAGGTGAGTATGCAAACCCATTCAACAAAGGTGCTGTCGTAAACAAACTGGATTTCGTTATCCTTGCAGCTCTGGAAGTTGATGTACACTTTAACTGCAATGTTGTTGTAGATTCCAACGGTATGATCACAGGTGCACAGGGTGGACATCCGGACACCGCAGCCGGTGCAAAATGTGCAATCGTTATTGCTCCGCTTCTTCAGGGAAGAACACCGGCGATCTGTACCGATGTTACCACAGTCACAACACCGGGTGAGAGCGTAGACGTAGTCATCACAGATTATGGTATCGCGATCAATCCTAGGAGAAAAGACCTCATCGAAGCGATGAAAGATGTAGACCTTCCGTTTACAACGATCGAACATCTGCGTGACATCGCATACGAGATCGCAGGCGAACCGCAGAAAGTAGAATTCGGTGATCGTGTAGTCGGTATCATCGAAGGCCGTGACGGAACCATCATGGATGTTGTACGTCAGATCAAACCATTTGAGTTCACAGAAGAATAAAAAAGGTAAAGACATTATGAAAGAAAAACAGGCAGCAGTACAGACCTCAGAAGATATTGCAAAATCTATTGCGGAAGATATCGGTACAAAAGCATATTATGCTCTGCTCGAAGAGGTGTATACAACGCCGAAGCCAGGGCTTGTAGACCTGTATTCCTGCGGTGCACATACGGATATGAACGTGCAGACTTTTGAAAAAAGCGCTGAAGCATTACGCCCGTGGTTCATCCGTATGGCGGCACAGGGATACCTGCTGACCTGTACCAGAGAAGAACTTTTTGTGGAGATCCGAAAGACCGGGATCCTTGCAGAAAAAGCCATGTTTCATGCAACCGGAAACGTCAATACACACAAAGGAATGATCTTTACTCTGGGGATTTTCTGCGCGGCAGCGGGAAGATGCATGAGAGATTATGGAGAAATAAAACTGAAAACTCTGATCCGTACAGAACAGGACATGGTTTCCAGAATTCTGAAAAAAGAACTGGAAGAACTCCAGAAAACAGACGAAAAAGCGACTAATGGCGTGCGAAACTTAAGAGCATACGGAACTACGGGAATCCGTGGGGAAGCACTGGCGGGCTATCCGTCAGTAACAGAGATCGCACTGCCGGTTCTGGCGGATGGACTCTATAAGGAAAAAGAGTGGAACAGGATCAAACTCCAGATCTTATTCGCATTGATGAGCCGCGTACAAGACTCCAATATTTTAGCCAGAAAAAATCCTGCTGTCCTGTATGAAGTACAGGTTCAGTCCATGAAGTTCCTGAACGAAGGTGGTGCTTACAGCGAGCATGCACTGGAAAAACTGTATCTCATGGATGCGGAGTATACAGGCAAAAATATCAGTGCAGGCGGCTGTGCCGACCTCCTTGCAGTCAGCGTTTTCCTCGCGATGATCTGCAAAAAAATACCTCAGTAAGAGTAGAAAAGTGTACCCCGACTGAGATCATAAATACATTTACACACACATATTCTTTAATGAAAAGCCAAATGATAAATTAATTCCTAAAACTCCTATAAAATGAAGTTGGGGGCTAAGGTCCCAAATATGATATTATGATACCCATGAATTGTGTTGTGCTTTGCACTCTCACAATTCTACCTGATATCAAAAAAAGGAACCCTGACAGGCAGGATTCCGTAAGAGCCCGGTGGCGTAAAAAGCAGCCGGGCTTTTATGGTATAAATTTATGGTACGAATCGATACCCAAGACCACGCACTGTCACAATATGTGCTGGTTTCTGGCGGTTATCCTCGATCTTTCCACGAAGGCGGTTGATATAGACCATAATTGCGTTATCATCTACGGCGACGGTATTTCCCCACACATGTTCATAGATCATATCTTTGGTAAAAACCTGCTGTGGATGCTTCATAAACATGAGAAGAAGTGCTCCTTCCTTGGAAGAAAGAATCAGTTCCTCACCGTTTTTGTAAAAACGCATTGTGGAAGTTTCATAGCTGAAAGGACCACATTCCAGAGTATCGTGGCTGTCCAGGACCATGTTTTTGTTGCGGCGGATCATTGCCTTGACTTTGGCTCCGAGGACGAGTGGACGGAAAGGTTTGGTAATATAATCATCGGCGCCGAGAGAAAGCCCGTAAAGGGAATCGTAGTCCTCGCTTCTTCCGCTGATAATGATAACAGGAGTGATGATACCCTGGTTACGGAGACGTTTGATGACCTCAAATCCTTCCATATCACCGAGCATGATATCCATAAGTATAAGATCAAAGGTATGATTTTTGAGCACAGATAATGCATCCATACCGCAGTTTACTGTTGTGGTTTCCATTTCATTGCTGTGCATGACTTTTTCCAGAAGTTTGCAGATCGCAGGATCATCATCTACGATCAGTATTTTGTCAGCCATTAAATTTTCCTCCCAAAATGTGATAAAAAAATACACATTATATAAAAAATATTATAATATTATAGTTGTACTGAAATCAAGTGAATGAGGTCAATTCATATGAAGAAAATGAAAAAATTTCTGGCAGTGATACCAGTGATCCTGATATTATTGCTGGCACTGAGTGGAATAAAAGTATGGAAGGAATACAGAGACACGCTGATGAAAAATCAGGAGGATCAGCTGTTGATCGTGACCAGGATCCTTCGTGATAACATGGCAGTGGCAATGGAAGAATACCAGGATGATCTGGACTTCCTCTGTAATGTCCAGGCAGCAGACAGAGATACGATTTATGAGGAATATCTCAAAAAACAGAAGAATTTTATCTGCAATCTGTACAGAGAAGCAGCAGATGGGAAACGCAGCTATATTGCTGAGAATCTTGCGGTTCAGGACCCTGCTCTGCTTGCATCTTATTCAGACGGACGAAGTATCTGGCTGATGTCCGATGCGGAAAATAAATATTTTGTTTTAAAAGAAAAGACAGATTCCGGTGACTGGCTGTGTATGGTGGTGAATGCAGGCCAGTACTATCAGCGGCTGATCTCGGATATCCATGTGGGAACGAATGGCTATATCATTGTAAAAAACAGAGAAGGCACAGTGATCATGCATCCGGATAAAGAACAGTGGGGATTGAACATCATCTCAGGCAGAAAGAAGCGTTTCCCGGATCTCGATTATTCCAGCCTGGAAAATATGCTGGAAGAACAAAGGGAAGGAGACGAGGGAATCTCCCGCTACTATTCCTACTGGTGGACAAATCCAAAGGTCAAAAAAGTAGAAAAGATCAGCGCATACTGTTCTACGGAGATGGGAGATGATGCCTGGATCATCAGTGCTGTGATCGATTATGACGACTTTTACCGACCGATCGTAGAGGGATTTGTGAAGCTTACTATGGTATTTGTGGGGGCTTTGCTTCTGGCAGGGATTCTTGTTTTTATCTATGGCCGTTTGTTGATCAGGGTCAGAAAATCTGCAAGAGAGATCGAAGACCTGAAGGAATTAAATTCCCTTCTGGAGAGCGTCCAGAAGAGTGAAAATACGATCGCGCATCAGGAAAGACTGCAGATCATGGGGACAATGACAGGCGGGATCGCACACGAATTTAATAACTTCCTGACACCGATCATGGGACATGCAGAGCTTCTGATGATGGAACTTCCGGAAGGTTCTGATGAGCAGGACAGTGCAAAGGAAATCCTGGAAGCGTCCGAAAAAGCGATGGATGTGGTGAAGCAGATTTCTTCCCTGAGCCGCAAAAACGTAGAGACCGTCTACAAATGCGTGCCGGTCAGAAAGATGATGCAGCGTGTGGTAAAGATGATTTCTTCCGTGTGCCCGCCGCAGGTTACACTGGAAAGTGACATCCAGATCGAGGATGAATGTATTCTTGGAAATACGACGCAGCTGAATCAGGTGATCCTGAATATCTGTGTCAATGCAGTCCATGCGATAGGTAAAAAAGAAGGAAATATTTTTATAAAATGTGAGTCTGTTACAGCCAGCCATATGGAAGCAATCCTGGAAAAAGATCTCCCGGATACCTGGAAAAATTATATTTTTATCAGTATCAGGGATGATGGATGCGGCATGGATAAAGATACATTGCGACAGATTTTTGATCCGTTTTTTACAACAAAAAAGGGTGGCGAGGGAACCGGTCTGGGACTTGCTCTGGCAGAACAGATCGTTACTTCTCATAAAGGATATATCTTTGCAGAGAGCCAGCCGGGAAAGGGCAGTACTTTTTATATTGGAATTCCTGCAGTCGATGCAGAACAGACAGAAGCAGCAGTTACAGTGTCTGAAAAACGAGAAACGAGGATGCTTTTGGCAGATGATAATGCTAAGGTTCTGGAACTTCTGAGAAGCAGTTTTGAGAAGCTTGGAATAAACGTTACCACCTGCATTACAATGGAAGAAGTTTCCGAGAGCCTCAAGTCTCAGGAGGCAGATGTGCTTGTTGTGGAGGAAAATATAGAAGGAAAAAGCGGCGTGGATTTCTGTATGTCGATCGCGGGAAAATATCCGGATATGCTCCGGCTTGTCAGCATTGACAGCATCAGCAAGGAGATCGTAGAGGCCAAAAGAAAAGGAATCATTCACGGATATGTGGAGAAGCCGATGTCCGATCGAAGCGTGTTGGAAGCAATTCGGGAATGCAGAAAACAATTGTAGATTAAGGAAAGTGTGAGCCCTCTTTTTACTGAAGAAATTTGGTAAGAAGGGGGCTTTTACTTTACAGAAATTTGCGTATCTTAACAAACATTAAGGCGAATAACTTCGTGGTGTAAGGTTGGTTCGTTATACTAAATCCATCAAAGGGATAAAGGAGAAATAAAATGAACGAAACAATGCTTGCACTGCTGGGATTTGTAACGATTATTGCAGTTATCACGTTATTGCTCAAAAATGTAACTGTACCGTCACTTGCATTTGTCAGTGTGGCAACGATCACATCAGCGATCCTTGTTGCCACAGGAACCTTTTCTGTATCAGAAATGGGGGATTTTATTGCAGAAGGTGTAAAGGGTGTACACGCGACTGCAGCACTGTTCATTTTTTCCGTGTTGTTTTTCGGAATTATGACAGACGTGGGAATGTTCGATAAGATTATCGGCGCGTTAATGAAAAAGGTAGGACATAACGTTGTTGGTGTGACGCTTATGACAAGTATCATTGCCATGATCGCACATCTGGATGGAGCAGGAGCAGCGACTTTCCTGATCACGGTACCGGCTATGCTTCCAATCTACAAAAAACTCAAGATCAGACCGACAACACTGCTTCTGATCTGTGTTACTTCCATGGGTGTTATGAACCTTCTTCCATGGGGCGGACCGACTATGAGAGCTGCAACTGTACTTGGAATCGAGCCAAATGAACTGTGGCTGCAGATTCTTCCAATGCAGATCGTTGGTATTATCATTGCACTTGCAACAGCTGTTTTCTGGGGCGTTGTTGAGAAAAAAAGAGGCGCAGGTACTGATGGAGAAAACCTGACAGCAGAAGCTGGCGGTCTTCAGGAAGAAGTACGTGAATATGCAAGACCGAAACTTTTCTGGTTCAACCTGATCCTGACACTTGTTGTTATCGTTTGTCTGATCTTCGTGAAAGTACCGGCTTATTATGTATTCATGATCGGCTGTGCGATCGCACTGCTTGTGAATTTCCGTGGAGCATCACTGCAGAACAAGATCATCAAATCACATGCCGGTCCGGCAATCATGATGTCTTCCACAATTCTCTGTGCAGGGGTGTTCCTGGGTGTTATGGAGAATACAGGGATCATGAACAATATGGCAACTGTACTGGCTGGATTTGTGCCGATGTCCATGGGCAGATTCCTCCCGATCATCATTGGAGTGCTGGCTGTGCCGCTGACATTGATGTTTGATACAGACTCTTTCTTCTTCGGACTTATGCCAGTCCTGATTGAGATCGCAGGAAACTTCGGAGTACTGCCGGCACATATCGCAATCGTGATGGTTGTCTGCCGTAACTGCGCAACATTCATCAGCCCGGTGGTTCCGGCAACGTTCCTTGGAATTGGACTTGCTGATGTGGAAATCAAAGACCACATCAAGAGATGCTTCCCATGGATATGGGGTGTTAGTATTGTATGCTTACTCGCGGGGCTGGTACTTGGAGTAGTTAAATTCTAAGGGTAATGCCCTTGTACCCGTCAATGACTTGACAATACCGCAATGCCAGGGACTGTCCGGCAGCCCGTACATTTAGAAAAGTGTACAAAATATGTTGGGGACTGCCCGGCGAGTCTATGGTTTGGAAACCATAAAACCTTTGCGAGGGGAGGGCACTCGAAGTTGCGAAAGCCGTTCTCCCCTCGCACTCCCCACCTGGCTACGCAAAGCAGGCACTTGTGTGTTGTGTGACTCTGCGAGAAGTAAGTCATCTGGAAGGTCACGAAAATTGTGTGCCGGGGTGACTCTGTGAGGAGTAAGTCGTCTGGAGGGTTATGAAAATCGGGAAGTGAAATGACTGGGGGATAAGTAAGTCCTTAGTAAGTCAACGGAGTTAAGAGATTTTGAATGACCACGGTAGAAGTAAGTAGTAGTAAAGTCCATAAATTCCAAAAAAGTGGATGGTTTAGATTGTATTTGCTTACAAGCAGGTCAATAAATGTTCTCGAAATGGTTGGCTTGGAAGATAGTATTTTAGATTCTGACCAATGAAGAGTTTTAAAATGGATGACCTGGCTTGGAGTTATACAAATACAAATCAACGTCACTCAATAGTATGATAAAATAACAGGATATCTTCTCCATACGA
Organism: Blautia sp. MSJ-19; assembly: GCF_018918125.1. GTDB lineage: Bacteria > Bacillota > Clostridia > Lachnospirales > Lachnospiraceae > Blautia_A. The sequence goes on along the minus strand of NZ_JAHLQA010000003.1, from coordinate 19,086 downwards.
AAGAGAAGAATCCTGTTATTTTTGTATATTGCGATATCATTTATACAAAGACCTTCCGATTTGATACATCAGGAGAATTTTTCAAAGGGCTCTACATAAGACGAAATTTCCGTCAGACATTTAGCCGAGGGGTGTGCAGAGGGGGCTGACGTCGAAGTCCCCTTTGCGGGGTTTTCTTATATTCTCAATATAAATACCCCCCCAGGGCGGCAGCCCAGACAGGAAATGTCAATGCAAATTAACGGGTCCAAGGGAAGTCCTCTTCCTCTCTTGACAAATATATATATCCTGTTTAAAGTAAATTTATAAAATTTACACCCGACGGTTATGCAGGGAGGCATAAGCAAAATGACTATAAAACAAAAACTAAACGCCCTTCGCATTCTTATGAAAGAAAAAAAGATAGACGCCTATCTGGTTCCAACAGATGATTTCCATGGATCAGAATATGTAGGTGATTACTTCAAATGCAGGAAATATATCACCGGCTTCACCGGCTCCGCAGGAACTGCTGTCATCACACAGGATATGGCAGGTCTGTGGACCGATGGCCGCTATTTTATCCAGGCGGCGGATCAGCTTCGCGATACGACGATAGAACTGTTCAGATCCGGCGAGCCAGGGATTCCGACCGTGCATCAGTTTCTGAAAGATAAATTAGAAGAAGGCATGTGTCTTGGTTTCGACGGACGTACTGTAAGTGCCAGAGAAGCAGAAGAATTACAGGAACTTCTGCAGGAAAAACACATCACATTTTCTGTAAACGACGACCTGATCGGCGAAATCTGGGAAGACCGTCCAGCTCTTTCCTGTGAGCCGGTCATGGAACTGGATATCCGATGGACCGGCAAGTCCAGAGCAGATAAGATTGCAGAGATACGTGAGCAGATGAAAGCAAAAGAAGCCGACACTTTTATCCTCACATCCCTCGATGATATCGCCTGGCTTTTGAACATCCGCGGTAACGATATCCACTGCTGTCCGGTAGTTCTTTCTTACCTTGTAATGACAGAGAATGAACTTAGATTATATGCAAATGAAGTAGTTTTTTCAGAGGAGATCCGCAATGATCTGGAGGAAGATGGGGTAAAGATTTACCCATACGATGATGTCTATTCTTACGTTCAGACCATTTCTTCAGATAAGAAAGTTTTGCTCTCCAGGGCGAATGTCAACAGCCGTCTGGTAAGTAATATTCCATCGGAAGTGACGATTCTGGATGCACCAAATCTGACTCTTTTTCCGAAAGCAATCAAGAATGAAACAGAGATGAAAAATGAAAGAATCGCACATATCAAAGATGGTGTTGCGGTTACGAAATTCATCTACTGGCTTAAGAAAAATGTGCCGGAAGGCAATGTTACAGAACTAAGTGCGGCGGAGAAACTGTATCAGTTCCGCAGTGAACAGGAGCATTTTCTGGGGGACAGTTTCGATCCGATCATTGCTTATGGAACGCATGCTGCGATCGTGCATTACAGCGCGACAGAAGAGACAGATATCCCACTTGAAGCCAGAGGAATGGTGCTTGCGGATACCGGCGGACATTATCTGGAGGGAACAACAGATATCACAAGAACCATTGTTCTTGGACCTGTCACAGCGAAAGAAAAGAAATATTTTACAGCAGTTCTGCGCGGGAATCTGAACCTGGCAGCGGCGAAATTCAAGTACGGATGTACCGGTTTAAACCTTGATTATCTTGCCAGAGGACCGCTCTGGGAACTGGGTGAAGACTATAACCACGGCACAGGACACGGGGTAGGCTATCTTCTGAATGTTCACGAAGGACCGAACAGCTTCCGCTGGAAAAACCTTCCGGGAAATCCGGCACCGGTGCTTGAGGAAGGCATGATCACCTCCGACGAACCAGGCTATTATCTGGAAAATGAATTTGGGATCCGCCACGAAAATCTTGTCCTCTGCAAAAAGGCAGAAAAGACATCGTTCGGGCAGTTCATGTGCTTTGAACCACTGACAATGGTTCCGTTTGATCTGGAGGGAATCAACCTGGAAGAGATGACAGAACGCGAGCGGAAACTTCTGAATGATTACCATCAGAAAGTATATATGACCATATCACCATACTTAGATGAGGAAGAAAAAGAATGGCTGAAACAGGCAACCAGAGAGATCTGACAAAGGGTGAAAAAACCAAATACCGGCTGGCGCGGGCCATGAAAGAATGTATGCAGACAACTCCTGTAGAGAACATCACAGTGAAGCAGATCACAGAGAAATGTGAGCTTACGAGACAGACTTTTTACAGAAATTTTCTGGACAAATACGACCTGATCAACTGGTATTTTGACAAACTTCTTACGAAATCTTTTGAGCATATGGGACGTGGAAAGACGGTCTATGATGCTCTGGTCAAGAAGTTTACTTATATTCAGGAAGAGCAGAAGTTTTTTGGGGCAGCGTTTCGTTATGACGAACAGAATTCCCTCAGACAGCATGATTTCGAGCTGATCTTACAGTTTTACGAAAATTTAATTCGTGAAAAAACTGGCAATGTACCGGGTGAAAATGTCCATTATCTGTTGGAAATGTACTGCCAGAGCTCTATTTATATGACTGTCAAATGGGTGACAGGAGGGGTGACATGTACCCCGGAAGAACTGGCATCTATCATTGTAGATGGGATGCCGGAGAAACTTACAGAGATTTTTATGAGACTTGAAATCCTGAACTGACAACCTCAAAAATATTGGAAATACAGGCGTTATAGAAAAAATTCTATAAACAGGAAAGATACATCTGGTTATTTTTACTGAATATGAATGCGCAAATTTAGAACAAATCACGAAAGTTACAGAAAACGTTACACTTGTTGGATTCTGTAACTTTCTTTTTTAGAAAAATATTGTTAAGATAATAACAAATTTAGAGATAAAACTGTGACGAACTGATAAGCGAGTACTTCACAGACAATGAAGAAAGGGATGTAATTATCATGGCAAACAGAATTAATTTAAATGGAACTTCTTATCATGGAGCAGGTGCAATTGCAGAAATTGCAAACGAAGCAAAAGCACATGCATTCAAAAAAGCATTTGTATGTTCCGATCCGGATCTGATCAAATTCAATGTAACAAGTAAAGTAACAGATGTCCTTGAAAAAGAAGGTCTGGAATACGAAATTTATTCTGATATCAAAGCAAACCCGACTATCCAGAACGTACAGAATGGTGTAGCTGCATTCAAGAAATCCGGTGCAGATTATATCATTGCGATCGGTGGTGGTTCTTCCATGGATACTGCAAAAGCAATTGGTATCATCATTGCAAACCCGGAATTTGAGGATGTAAGAAGTCTGGAAGGCACAGCACCGACAAAGAAACCTTGTGTACCGATCATCGCAGTTCCGACAACTGCAGGTACAGCAGCAGAAGTTACCATCAACTACGTTATCACAGATGTAGAAAAGAAACGTAAATTTGTATGCGTTGACCCGCATGACATGCCGATCATCGCAGTTGTTGACCCGGAAATGATGTCCTCCATGCCTAAGGGACTGACCGCTTCTACAGGTATGGATGCCCTGACTCATGCAATTGAAGGATATACTACAAAAGCTGCATGGGAAATGACAGATATGTTTCATCTCAAAGCAATCGAACTGATCTCCAAATCTCTTCGCGGAGCTGTTGAAAACACCAAAGAAGGCCGTGAGGGAATGGCTCTTGGACAGTATATTGCAGGTATGGGATTCTCAAATGTAGGTCTTGGAATCGCACATTCCATGGCTCATACACTGGGAGCTGTTTATGATACTCCGCATGGTGTTGCATGCGCTATGATGCTTCCGATCGTAATGGAATATAATCAGGAATGCACTGGGGAGAAATATCGTGAGATCGCACGTGCAATGGGTGTGAAAGATGTGGATTCTATGACTCAGGAAGAGTACAGAAAGGCTGCAATTGATGCAGTAAGAAAACTTTCTGTTGATGTTGGAATTCCAACTAAGCTGGAGGCTATTAAAGAAGAAGATCTTCAGTTCCTGGCTGAATCTGCATATGCAGATGCCTGCGCACCAGGTAACCCGAAAGATGCGAGTGTGGAGGATCTGAAAGATCTGTTTAGAAAGATTATGTAATTTAAAAAGATTGTGCAATCTTTTTGAATCTTGAAGATTTAAAACCGCAAAGGGACTTCGCCAGTCCCTCTGCACACCCTGGGCCGGGTGTTTGACGTGAATTTTGTTGTGTGGGGAATCCTTTGAAAATTTCTCCTGGTGTTTCAGGTGGGGAGGTTTTCGTAAAAAGGGTTCCTCTTTTTTATGTGATACTTTGAGTCTTGGCGTTCTTATGGGGAGGGTTTTTCTGAAGTATGCTATACTATGGGGGATGGATCAGGTGTTGGAAGGGGGAGGTGTTCATGTTGGATGTATTGTGCTATATTAGAAGAAAAATAGTGGGAGTGTAAGTAGTTATGAGCATAGAAGTTGAGATTAAATTAAGGATAAGTGATAAGAAATGTATAGAGGAAACTCTGGCAGAGATTGGGTTTTGTAAGGGGAAGTTTGTTATGGAGTCTGATACTTATTATATGGCGGAGCATCATGATTTTGTGGCGTTGGATGAGGCGCTTCGGGTGAGGTGTGTTGAGGATATGGGAACGGGGGAGAGGTCGGCTGTGATTACGTATAAGGGTGCGAAACTTGATAGTACTTCTATGACGCGGCAGGAGTTGGAGACGCCTGTGGGGGATGGGGCGGTTTGTCAGGGGATATTGGAGAGGATTGGTTTCCGGCCGGTTCCGGTGGTGGAGAAGCTTCGGCAGTATTATCACAGGGATAATATCACTGTCTGCGTGGATGCTGTCACGAACCTGGGAGATTATCTGGAACTGGAGATTATTGTCGATGAAGAGACGAAACGGGAAGCAGCCCTCGATCAGCTGGAACAGATTTTGCATACGCTTGGCTATTCCATGCAGGATACGACGAGAACCTCCTATCTGTCTATGCTTCTGAAAAGGAAGAAAAAATAAAATGTCAAAAAGTGTCAAGTAATAATTTCTTGACACTTTTTTTATGGCATGTTATCCTCAATTTAGCGAGGTGAGGCGGATATGGAAAAAGATTTTAAACAACAGATATATCAAATTTTTGGAACGACTGATCTTGAGAAGCTGAGGCAGATTTCCAGGTCAGTAGATAAAAATATAGATGCAGATGAAAGTGCATCCAGGCATAGCTGTGGAAGGAAGAATTCTTTTACAGAACCACAGATTGCCCGGATTCTGGCATTGCAGAAGCGAGGAGAAAAGATTGCACAGATCGCCCGGGAATATCAGGTTTCGAGACAGACAATTTACAGTCAGATCAAACGTGCACACCATTTCAGTGATGATCCGGACATAAAAATGCGTATGGATTATATGAATCATGATGATCTGTGCACGACGATTGACATTGATTTTAAACATGAAAAAATATATATCCAGAACTATACAGAGCAGATCCCATTACGAGCCTTTGGAGTACTGCAGGAGCCGAAATGGGCAGATTTTGAATATTTTTTAGAGGACAGATGTTTCCCCAGAACACGCGATCACGCGAAAGAAATTTTGAGAGAAATGAACCTTCCATTTTATGATCCGCTGCTTATCATAGAGAAAACCCAGGGTTACATGGAAGGAGATCATCAATGGATCATGATTTTGAAAAAGGATGATGTAAAATGAAAAAAATAGTACTTGATACAGTTTCTCCACTTTACAAAACTGGTCATACTTCCAAGGGAGATCAGCGCAAATGGAAGATAGAAGATACATGGTACAAAGCAGATTATATGGGATATGAAAGTCTGTCAGAGGTGATGGTTTCCACACTTTTGAAAAAGAGTAATTTGGCGTATCCGTTTGTTGACTATCAGTATGTTCGGATAGAGTATAGAGGAAATATGGTAAATGGCTGTTCCAGCAGGGATTTTTTGCAGCAGGATCAGATTCTCATTCCGGTGGAAAAGCTGTATCGTCAATATACAGGAGAAAGTCTGGCAGTTAAATTGTCGGAATTCGCAGATGTATCAGAGAAAATCCAATATCTGGTCGAGCAGATGGAGGAGATTACGCATATAGAAGACTTTGGCAAATATATTACGGCTATATTGGAAATAGATGCATTTTTTCTGAATGAAGACCGCCATACAAACAATATTGCTGTAATCTATAACGAAAAAACTGGACAGTATTTGCTGAGTCCGATTTTTGACCAGGGGCTCTGCCTGTTTTCAGATACGAGTTATGACTATCCTATAGATCTATCTGTCGAAAAATGCATGGAAAAGATAGAAGCAAAGCCATTTCATTCGGATTTTGATATACAGCTGGAAGCAGCAGAAGAACTGTATGGGAATCAGATCAAATTTACGTTTTCCATAAAAGAGATCCAGGAAATACTGAATCGATTCCAGAAAAGTTATTCTGATAAAATCCGGGAACGTGTTGAGAGTCTGTTTCGTACACAAATCCGTAAATATGCTTATCTGATGAGAAGACAGTAATAAAAATAAGCCATATACCGCAGAGCCACACCCCTTCCGGTGACTCTGCGGTGTTTTTATATGTTTTTTAACAGGAAATTTTTCTAAAAAACCTGCATCCTTTTTGGCAGTTTCTGGGTCTAATAAGTAGAAGCACAGAAACAAAAAAGCTTTTACAACACATTTCCTGATGACCGGTCAGAGACAGGAGAATGGAGAAGATGATGAATGAATTTTTGATAAGAAAGGCAAAAAAAGGCGATAAAGATGCATTCTGCCGGCTTATGGATGAACAGGTGCAGTGCATGTATAAGGTTGCGTTTTCCTATCTCAAAAACGATGAAGATGCTGCCGATGCGATCCAGGATACGATCCTTTCCTGTTATGAAAATCTCAAAAGTCTGAAGCAGAACAAGTATTTTAAGACATGGATGATACGGATTCTGATCAACAAATGCAAAGATATTCTGCAGAGAAAGAAACAGATCACATACACCGATCAGATGCCGGAGACGCCTTTTTATGAGGAAGAATATGCAGCGAAGGAATGGGCACAGGTGCTGGAACCGCTGGATAACAAGTACCGTCTGGTGATCCTTCTGTACTACATGGAAGGATTCAATATCCGCGAGATCAGCGACATCCTGGATATGAAAGAAAGTACTGTGAAATCCCGTCTTCAAAGAGGCAGAAAACAGATAGCACAGATGTATGAGTACAAGGTCAGGGAGGGACGTGTTTGATGATGACTTTTAATAATAACGAAAAAGATTTTCAGGAAAAACTTCAGAAGGATACAGAAATACCGGTGATCGTACATGAGCGGATCAATCAGGCATACCGTCTGATCGAAGACAATACCGCAGTACAGAAAAAAGCACCGAAGGATCCATACCACTGGATGAAGATCGGTGGCAGGATCGCAGGAGGTGCGGCAGCAGTACTGGCAGTCGGATTTGTGTTTTGTGCTACAAATCCGGTAATGGCAAAAAATATCCCGGTTGTGGGAGGACTTTTTGAAACGTTGCAGGACAGTGTAAGTTTCTTTGGAGATTTTGCGGATCATGCAACGACGCTGGAAGCTGTTGACGGAACAACCGGGTCAGAAGGAGAAAGCACTACAGAAAACGATGATGTTACTTCCGAAACAGGCGAAGGAAATACAACGGAATCTAATACGACCGGACAGGATTCGACAGCCGCAAATGCCGCGGTCACAACAGCAAAAGAAGACACCGCCTACACCAAAACAGCAGATGGTCTGACGATTACCTGTTCGGAAGTATTTGCCAACAGTCAGGCTGTCTATGTGACCATGCAGTTTAAGAGTGATACCCCATTTCCGCAGACGGAAACCATAGCGGAAAGCGGAACACCGGTCATAAATCTGGATATGACCGGCGGTGTGGATTTTAATGAAGACGCAGATCCAATCATCGATGGACAGGTGGAAGGACAGTTTCTGGATGATAATACGTATGCCTGCATTTTCCGCTATGATCTTGCACAGGCTGCGAAGGATTATACGGAGTATAGTGAGAAATACAACGAAATGACACAGCAGGTACTGGATGAGATGGGAATTACGGATGCAGATCTTTCGGATGAGACAGATGAAGGATATGCATTGCTGGAAGAGTATATCAATAAAGTATCTGCGCGTGGTGGAGAATATCAGAAATACATTAAAGACATTGAGATTCCGGATACCTTTAACCTGCATCTGGATATCACGAAGGTAAAGGGGATGGAAGCAAACTATCAGTGGTCAGAAGAGGATTATGAAAAGTATGGAGAGGATGCCGGTTATTACACATACGAAGGAGACTGGAGCTTCGATATCCCGGTTACGGTAGACGATTCCCAGACAGAAACCCTGGAACTCAACGACACGAATGATGCAGGTATCGGTCTCAAATCTGTGATCCGCACCCCATACGAACTGACTGTAAATGAACTTTACGAAGAAGGCTCCAACAGTGACTGCTTCATGGTAGCCCTCGATGCCAACGGAAACAAACTTCCATACAATGATTCCGTCGGAAACTGCAATATTTTCGCGATTCAGGACAGAGATATTTCTACCGTTGACATCTATATTCTGGACTATGTTCAGTATATGGATGAACTGAAAGGCGAGGATAACTACAACAACAACGAAAACAAACCAGAAGGCCAGAAATGGAGCGACCTTCTTGACCAGTACGCAAAATATCACAAAACATTACATTTCAAATAATCCCAAGTACAAAAAGGCGATGCGATCTTGATGATCCATCGCCTTTTTTATGCTAGCGTTTCTAAGTAACAGACCAAATTGTATGAAGGTAAGGGGGGATAGTATAAAATGTAAGCAGTAATCTAAATATTTCAATAAATGATTTTTCAGGCAATATCTGCCACTGATTCCAAAGAGGAAAATGTATCATATCGAATGTCAGAGTACGGACGATACGACAATGGTTATTCGCATGATTGAGTATGATTTTGCAATCGGCATAGAACATGCAGAGAAACAAGGACATGATTTTAATAGCGATCCAGAACTATTTCAGGTGCTTTTAAACGAAAATGTAAAGGAAGAGTTTTCTTTATCTGAAGAAGATGCTATCAATTATGTGAAAAAATATTGGTAGTATTAAAGAATACAAGCTCTAAGAAGGATGCTAATATATCTGGAAATAAAGCAGACAGAGATTCCCAAAAGTCTCCAGGTGATGTATAATAAAGAAAATGCCGCTGTAATTTTGTAAAGCGACAGAGCAACTTAACTATGTTTTCACACAAGGAGGAAGATTATCATGAAAATTGGTTTTATCGGCTGTGGAAATATGGCGACAGCCATGTTAAAGGGAATTCTGAAAAGTGGAGAGGTGGAAGCATCAGATATGATCGCTTCTGCAAAGTCAGATAAGACCCGCGAGAAGATTGAGAAGGAACTTGGTATCCAGAAAGCAGATACTAATGCGCAGGTGGTGGATTTTGCGGATGTTGTTTTTCTGGCAGTGAAGCCACAGTTTCTGGAGGGTGTTCTGGATGAGATCAAAGGCAGTGTAAAAGAAGGACAGATTTTTATTTCCATCGCACCGGGTAAGACTCTGCAGTGGCTTGGCGAGCACCTTGGCGAAAATACAAAAGTTATTCGTACCATGCCAAACACTCCGGCGATGGTCGGTGAGGGAATGACAGCTCTCTGTGTCAATGAACTGGTCACAGAAGAAGAAACCGCGCTTGCTGTAAAACTCTGCGACACCTTTGGCAAGACAGAAGTGATCCCGGAGCATCTGATGGACGCAGTCGTAGGCGTTTCCGGCAGCTCTCCGGCGTATGTGTTCATGTTCCTTGAGGCAATGGCAGATGCAGCAGTTGCAGACGGAATGCCGAGAGCACAGGCATACAAATTCGCCGCACAGTCCGTACTTGGAAGTGCGAAACTGATGCTGGAGACCGGCAAACATCCGGGAGAACTCAAAGATATGGTCTGCTCCCCGGCAGGAACCACGATTCAGGCAGTCCGCGTCCTCGAAGAAAAAGGCTTCCGCAGTGCAGTGATCGAGGCACAGACAGAGTGCGTAAAGAAAGCAAAGGGAATGTGAGTTTTGCAAAGCATTTTACGGGAAAATATAAATTCCTGAAAACTTTATAAGAAACGATTTTTGAGAAGATGTGGTATGAATGTTCCACTGTAATTGAAATCCGACAGAGAGTACGGAGGGGATTACAGTGGAATTTTTATTGTTCATTTTAGAAAATACGGGAATTGGAAAAATCAGATGCAGAAGCTGACAAGTGGCGTATAGATGAAAATTCTACAATTGTAGAAATAATGATTGACATATAAGTTCTACAGATGTAGAATACAAATAACTTCTACAAAAGTAGAAAATAAAAATGCAAAGGGAGATTCCATTATGAAAACGAGATCAGCAAAATTTATGACACTTATGACAGTCGCTGCACTGGGGATTTTTTCTGCTACAAACGTTATGGCAGCAGCCAGCAATGATTTTTATACGCAGCCACCGGCAGATTCCGGCTGGGAGAAGGCAGATACCGAAGGAACTTATGCAAGCTATACAAATGGCAGTGATTATGTAAATATCTACAAATATGCACTTGATGATGTCAAAACCGGAATTGCGAAATGTAATGATACTTATGAAGCATGCTATCAGACAATTTATTCAGAAGGAAACAGTCTGTACATGGTAGTCGGCTATGCGAAAGATGCAGAGGATATCAGCGAGGTGAGACAGATCGTGGAGAATATTTCCTATCCGGGAAACCCGTCGTTGACAACAACTTATGGTTCGACTGTGGAAAATGCATCTGACAGCCAGAGTTCTGGAGAAGCAGCATCTTCCTCGGATGCAGATGGAAGTGCTTCTGATGCGGGAAGTTCCTCCGAGGAAGGAAAGGCAGGTGTTCTTTCTACAGATACTCTGACATTATTTGACAGCGATGGAAATTCCGTTTCTGTGGAGAGAACCATTTATACAGACTACAGTAGCAAATATGCCGGTGATGACGGCACAGTCTACACAACTGACGATGAGGTTTATTTTACAGATGAAAACGGTAAGACCTGGCAGGCACTGAATGATGATACACATTATATGGGCGCGGAGTTGGAACAGCATACCCTTACGGATGCAGATGGCAATAGTGTGACAGTTACTCAGACTACAAATGGAGGTTACTATTTCCGTGATGACAACGGTACAGGTTTTACAGATAATGGCGACGGAACGTGGAGTGACGAGAACGGAAACAGCTATACGGAGAACTAAGAGGTGAGTTATAACAGAAAAATTGAAATGAGTTGTTTGATCGTGGAAAGGAAACAGTTGTAATTGGTTGTGGATGTGATACAATAAAACTAATCCTACATTTGTAGAAATTAGTAATAAAAGGAGGCGTAAGAGTGAAAAAAACATATCAAAGGCTTCCGGAATCAGAACTGGATATTATGCTCGTTCTGTGGAATGGCACTCCGCCAATGACAAGACCGGAGATTGAGAAAGTGATCAACACGAAGAAAAATCTTGCACCGACAACGATCCTGTCATTACTGACCAGACTGGAAGCTAAGAATTTTGTAGAAGTGACCAAGCAGGGAAAGATGAATCTGTATACACCATTGGTTTCTCAGTCTGATTACCAGGCACACGAAAGCCAGAGTGTTCTTGAGAAGCTTTATGGAAATTCATTAAAAAAATTTGTAACATCACTTTATCAGGGCAAAAAGATCAGTTCTGAAGAAATCCAGGATCTCAGTGATTTTCTCAAAGAACTGGATGACAGGGAGGAATGACAGACTGTGGAAGTGCTTGTTTTGCATATTTTGAAGTTGAATATCATTGCTGCAATTATTATTTTGCTGGTAAAACTTCTTGCAATCATGCTTAAGGGCAGAGTGTCGGCGAGATGGAAATATTTTATCTGGCTGTTTGTTGCGGTAAGCCTTTTGATTCCGGTACATCTTCCGGCGAATTTCTCACTTGTGGATGTCAGGGTGCAGAGTTACAGCACACGGGGGACAGCGGGTGTGCCGGACGGAATGGAAGGTCATACGGAAGCAGCGACTGAGAAGATGCAGCAGATGAGTGGCACGGATACCGCAGGACAGGATAATGGACGGCTGATGAATTCACAGCAGGTCATGATGGACGGAAATGTAAACGGACAGAAGTCAGCAGCAGTTCATATTACAGGCAGATGGATGCAGATTGCTGCAGGTATTTTTGTGGTGGTCTGGCTGATCGTGGCAGTTTTGAAGCTGGCAGGAGAGTTTCTGGCGTATTATCTTTCCATGCGAAATCTCAGAAGAATGAGTCTTCCGGTCAGTAATCCTGTAAGCATTCAGATATACAGAAATGTATGCAAAAATAAACATGTGCGTAAAGCTCCGGAGCTGAGACAAAATGCCGGGCTTACGACGCCGCTTCTGGCCGGACTTTTTCACACAAAACTGTATCTCCCGGCAACTGGTTATTCCGCAGAAGAGAGAAAACTTGTTTTTTATCATGAGCTGACACATTACTGTCACAGAGATCTCTGGTACAAGATGCTTCTTAGAATCTGTGCGACTGTGTACTGGTTTAATCCATTTCTTCTTATGATGCTGAAAGAAGCAGACAAAGATATCGAAAATCTGTGCGACACAGCGGTTATCCATCATGTGAATTCAAAGGAACATAAACTGTATCGTCAGTTGCTTCTTCGAACAGTGGCAATGGATAATCAGGTTCCATATGTGACTGCCAGCCTCAATGACAGCGGAATGGTGTTTAAAGACAGAATTCTGTATATGCTGAATATTCGAAAGCTTCGAAGGGGCATCCTTCCGGGAATTCTGGTGACAGTGCTTCTTGCAGGCGGCAATCTGGCATTTAATGTTTCGGCAGGAACAGATGCAGTACCGGTGGGGACGGAGCAAGCTGGTACAGACAGGCGTGGGAATCCAGAGGAAAACAGTTCTCCGGATTACGCACAGGTTTCTGAAATGGTAGATATGCAGGAAAACGCAGGGACAAAGGGTGGACAAGATGGCACAGAAATAACTGCCACAGAGAACGTGTCACAAAATGCGGAGAATTCCACAGAAAATACAGATACGGAAACAGCATCGGCAGCTGGCGAGGAAAACGGTACGCAGGCAGCGGAAACATCAGCTTCTGAAAATGGTTATGATACCGATGGAACTACATCCTATTATGAGAACCTGCCGGCAGGCGTGCCATACACCAGCGGGTTCAGCGGTTCTTCCGGTGTTGGATCAATCGTGGCATCGGGTGAAGGTGATGACGAGTCCAGAGTTCTTTACGATAACGGAGACGGAACGTATTCTGATGACAATGGATTCCGCTACAGCTATCAGGGGGATGGCAACTGGGCAGATGCCAATGGAAATTCCTACCGAACCTGGAATGATTCGGATTATAATTCCGGAACCCAGCTGGATCAGCGTGAACTTCAGGGCAGCAACGGAACGGTAGATATAAAAGAGACCACAAACGGCGACTATTATTACCGCGATTCAAACGGTGTGGGTTATACCGACAATGGCGACGGCACCTGGACCGATGAGAATGGAAATACCTATACGGAATAGATAAAACCAAACAAAAGCAAGGTTGACATCTTTTATAAAAATAGTTATAATTCTAAATATTAGAATTATAACTATTTTATTTTGCATTAAACACAAAAAGGGAAGGAACGTGAAACATGGACACATCATTGCATTATCTGACAATGGCTAACCAGATGCTGATCCAGAAGAGGCTTCTGGAAAAGGTGAAGGCTTCGGGGCTTACGCTTGGACAGCCGAAGGTTCTGGATTATCTTAAAAGTCATGATGGAGCCAGTCAGAAGGAAATCGCAGCGGGTTGTTTTATTGAGGCAGGGTCTTTGACTTCAATTTTGAACCGTATGGAAGAGAAAGGTCTGATCGAGCGGCGTATGCTCAATGGAAACAGAAGGACTTTTCATATTTTTATGACAGAATCCGGGAAAAAAAGTCAGAAGCTTGTGGAAGAAGCTTTTGTGGAGATCGAGGAGGCTGCGTGGAAAGATATTTCTCCAGAAGAAGCAGAGGCTTTTATGAAGATTTATCATAAAATTTACAGCAACCTGTCTGAGACAGGCTGCGAAGAAACAGGGAAAGAAGGAAGGAACAAATGAACAAATTAAAAAGATACGTGATCTTTCTGATTGGTCTGTTTGTGAACTCACTTGGTGTCAGCCTGATCACCAAAGCAAGTCTCGGAACCTCACCAATCTCATCGATTCCGTATGTATTAAGCTTAAGTTTTCCGTTTACGCTCGGAAACTTTACGATTTTTTTCAGCGTATTTCTGATCTTGCTGCAGTTACTGATCCTGCGTAAAAATTTTAAACTGGAACATGTTCTGCAGATCCCGGTATCTATTATCTTTGGATATTTCATTGATCTTACCATGCTTCTGTTTACATGGGTAAACCCACAGGCCTATGTTATGAAGATCGTATATCTTCTGATTGGATGTCTGATCCTTGGATTTGGTGTGTACATGGAAGTGCTGGCAGACGTTGTCATGCTGCCGGGAGAATCTTTTGTCCGCGCGATCGTTCTGACATGGAAAACCAACTTTGGTACGACAAAAATCTGTTTTGACGTTTCCATGGCAGTGATTGCAGCAGTCCTGTCTTTTGTATTTACCGGACATCTCAATGGTGTACGTGAGGGTACGATCATTGCGGCACTTCTGGTTGGATTTATTGCCAGAGTTCTTGGTAAGAAACTTGCATTTGTCAAACCGATTCTTTTTCCGGAAGAGTTTGCAGGGGAAAATGTGGAAAGTGTCGGCAAATCCGGTGCGGCATCTGTGGATAAAACAGCAGATGCAGTTCAGAGAAATGTCATCGTCATTGGAAGACAGTTTGGAAGCGGTGGACATGATATTGGTAAAGCACTTGCGGAAAAATTTGGTTATGCTTTTTATGATCAGGAGATCATTGAGATGACTGCCGGAACAACGGGATATACACCGGAATTCATTAAGAAACAGGAAGAAATGATGACCAGCAGCTTTTTGTATGATCTGGTAAATCAGATGTACATGTATGCACAGCCGGACGAGGAGGCACCAAAGGATAAGATTTATGAGGCAGAATCTAAGGTTGTCAGAGAACTGGCTGCAAAAGGAAACTGTGTGATCGTAGGACGTTGTTCCGACTACACGCTCAGAGATAATAAAAACTGCCTTAGAGTCTTCTTCTCAGCACCAATGGAAAACAGGATGAAACGAGTTATGGACCGTCTGCATCTGTCCGAAAAAGATGCAAAACAGAAGATCCAGAAAGAAGACAAACAGCGTGCGGATAACTACCATTATTATACAGGACGCATCTGGGGAGCATCAGCAAACTTTGACCTGACTGTGAATACAGCCTTTGGAGAAGAGTACATAGAAATGTGCATCCGCGAGGCGATGAAGCGATAAAAAATAATGTTAGTATACGATAAAAAGAGTGCAGATCCTGACAATTCAGTACAGGATTTACACTCTTTTGTGTTATACAGTTACTCGATTGGTATTTATAATGTCAGGTCTTCTACATTAACTCCGAAAGATGATAATTTGGCTGTTGCAACTTTGATCTGATATTCTAATTCTTCGTTTACAGTATCACCATTAGCTCTTTTAATACGCTGCAGGTCTGTGTATTTGTCGATAAGTAAAGCTTTTAATTCCTGATCACTCATATCATGATTAACCTCCATATTGGCACCACCTTTCATAATTAATTATTAGCAACTATTCAGTAGGTAGTATCCCGCGAGGCGTTTTGGCATGTTTTGCCAAAATCCCGAGACATACAAGGCAAAATGCCATCACCGAAGGTGATTTGGAACGCATTTTGACTCGTAACTGTGAGGGTACTGAACAGTTACAATTATTATAGGTGATAATCATAAGAGTGTAAACCCTGTATTCAACTGTCAAGGCACAAACAACAGGAATTTTATCCAGAAACGGATTAGAAAGATTTGTTCTATATTATAAACATTAATCATCCATATGTTAAAGAGAAACGTTCGACAAATTTTTTACGAAATCAGTATTTTGTCTCTTTAAAAAAGATTTCCCGAGTGCTAAGATAGACAAGGCGTAAATCGTATTTTATGGAGGAAAGAAAAGTGACAGAAGAAATTGAGACACAAGAGAACAAGAAATTACCGGTCCTGCGGGGCGAGCTGGCGTTGCTGGTGGTGGTATTGATCAACAGTCTGGGAGTTGTGCTGATGCTGTATTCCGGTTCCGGAATCTCGGCGATTTCCAGTGTACCATATGCATTTTCGGAAGTATTCAATAAGATCTCCCTTGGAACCTGGACCTACATTTTCCAGGGACTTCTGGTATTATCCCTGATGATCATGCGGAAGAAATTTGTTGCACCTTATCTTTTCAGCTTTGTCGTTGGATTTGCATTCAGCGAGATGCTTGATGTACATGAAATGTGGATAGGCGTTCTGCCGACAGCCATTGGATACCGGGTACTTTATTTTATCATCAGCTACCTGCTCCTGTGCATCGGAATCGCACTTTCCAACCGCTGCGGCCTGCCGATCATCCCGACAGACCTGTTCCCGAGAGAACTGGCAGATATCACAAAGGTAAAATATTCCAGGATCAAAATTGGCTATGACGTTACCTGTCTTACCATAACAGCACTGATGACCTGCATCATCCTCGGACATCTGGACGGACTCGGAATCGGTACGATCCTCGCCGCATTTACCATGGGAAAAGTGATCGGTATGATCGGTGACAAGATGGATCAGCATGTGAGATTTGAGTCGTTTGTGACAAAAAGAGCCTGAGTATTTTTTATATGAATGATAATTGAATAGAAATTATAAAAGAGTGTAGATTTGAGACATTTTAGTATGGAATCTGCACTCTTTTCTGTTACCTGCATTTTCGATAAATTGGATATTGACATTCAAAAAACGAATAGTTATAATTCTAACTGTTTGAATTGTAACTATTGTATCAAGATATGAAAAAAGGCTAAGATAATATTCACGGAGGAAGAATCATGGTAAGAAAATATCCAAATTTATGTAAACCATTACAGGTTGGTCGAGTAACTTTTCGTAACCGTATGTTTTCTGCACCGATGGGCGGAACAGATATCACAAATGACGGTTGCATCGGACCGAAATCCACAGCTTTTTATGAGCTGAGAGGCAAGGGCGGTGCAGGTGCAGTTACCGTCAGCGAGTGCATGGTGCACCCGGAAACAGACGGTTCTCATGCCTACCATCTGGATACTTCTATCCTGAATTCTCTTGCATCCGCAACCTATACTGCAGATGCGATCCGCCGTCATGGTGCGATTCCGAGCATTGAACTTTCCCATTCCGGAATGTATGCAGGAACCTACATGACAGATAAGAACAGACAGAAAAGCATGCATCAGTGGGGACCATCCGATACTGTCCGTCCAGATGGCGTGGAAGTAAAAGCCCTGACAAAAGAACTGATCACAGACATTGTTGCTTCCTATAAGGAGACAGCAGCCCTGGCAAAGCGCGCCGGATTTGAGATGATCATGGTGCACGGTGGACATGGCTGGCTGATCAACCAGTTCCTTTCTCCATATTTCAATAAGAGAACCGATGAGTACGGCGGTTCTCTGGAAAATCGCTGTCGTTTTGCAATCGAAGTACTCAAGGCGGTCCGCGAAGGTGTTGGTCCGTTTTTCCCGATCGAATTCCGTATGAGCGGTTCTGAATTATTCGAGGGCGGCTACACACTGGAAGACGGCGTGGAGATTGCGAAGATCCTGGAGCCGTATCTGGATATCCTTCATGTATCCGCAGGAACTTATCAGAGAGGTTTTGGCGACACACATCCGTCTATGTTCAAAGAGCATGGATGTAATGTATATCTGGCAGCCGAGATCAAGAAGCATGTTTCTGTCCCGGTTGCAACGATCGGCGGCTTGAATGACCCGGCACAGATGGAACAGATCATTGCCGAGGGAAAAGCAGATATCGTTTACATGGCACGTGCACTTCTCGCAGATCCGTTCCTTCCGCGTAAAGTCATGGAAAACAGAGATGAGGAGATCGTAAAATGTCTCCGCTGCTTCACCTGTATGGCAGAGAGAGCTGCAACATCCACAAGACGCTGTACCGTCAATCCGCTGATCGGACGTGAGATGGAAGGTGACGAAGTCCATCCGGCTCCTGTTAAGAAAAAAGTACTCGTTGCAGGCGGCGGCCCGGGAGGACTTTATGCAGCTTATACTGCAGCAAGAAGAGGTCATCAGGTCATCCTCTGCGAGAAAGAAGACAAAATTGGCGGAATCCTCAAGAGTGAGCAGGCACTTCCGTTCAAACATGAGATGTATGAACTGGCAGGAACCTATGAACTTCTTGCACGTAACGCCGGCGTGGAGATCCGTACTTCTACAGAAGTCACAAAAGAATACGCAGAAAAAGAGAATGCAGATGCGCTGATCATTGCAGCAGGAAGTAGACCGCTCGTTCCGCCGATCCCGGGACTGAACGGAGAAAATGTTGTGATCGTCAACAATTATTATAAAGAAAAAGAGAAAGTGACCGATGAGGTTGTTGTATTTGGCGGCGGACTTGCCGGCTGTGAATGTGCGATCCATCTGGGAATGGAAGGTAAGAAAGTCCACCTCGTAGAGATGAGAAGCGAACTTGCTCCAGATGCAAACGTAAGACACAGACCGCTGCTTCTCAAAGAAATCGCCAAATACGCAGAAGTTCACACAAACTACCGCGGACTGGAAGTTACCGGAGAAGGTGTCTGGTGTGAGAATGAAAGCGGAGAAAAAGTTCTTGTTCCGGGAACTTCCGTCATCTGTGCATTAGGACAGCGTTCCAGAACCGACGTTGTGGAAAACTTAAGAGACTGCGCTCCGTATGTAGCAGTGATCGGTGATGCAAGGTAAATGGTGTAACCTGAGTACCTTTACTACACCACATATTCCTGCAATAATAGTCATAAATACTACACCAGTATAAAAAGTTAAGCCTCAACTTTTTGTACTCACTATGATCAGGAGC
>NZ_JAHLQA010000035.1 GCF_018918125.1 Blautia sp. MSJ-19 | reverse complement strand
CAACGCTCGATTCCATCCAACTTTTCATAATAAGAATTATCCCGTCTATAAATGATAGATTCTTGCTTATTTCGCTTGATTTTTCCTTCTTGAATCAGTCGCTCTTTTTCTGCTCGAATACGTTCCAAAAGGATAGAAGCTGGTTCATCTGACGGATCTTGTGGAACAAGTTTCCCGCGTATTGCCTCTTGTAAAATTGATTTCTTTAAAAGTTCAGGGAAAGACTTATTTAATAGAGATACTGCGGAATAAACTTCTTCATATTTTTTTATAAGAGGAAGTAATTCTTTGATTTTTGTAACAATACGATGCTGTTCGGTTAATGAAGGCATGGGCATAAGGGTCGCTACAATTTTTTCTTTTGATATATTGGGCTGTGCACCACCTTCACCTTGTTTTACGAATGCAGCTCTTTGAGACATTAAAAAATAAAATAAGTATTCATTGAAAATCTCAATAGGTAAACATGCACAACAAGCTTGATTTGTGGCAGCAGGAAATGTCAACATTCCTACTTTACCAATCGTTGCACCATACATAGCAATTAGAACAGAACCCGCTGGATTCAGCCTGACAGATGTTTTTTCTAATGCAAGTTTACTTATATTTTCTGGAATATAATTGATATAGCTATCATTCAAATCACCAGTTTTTAGCCAAGGAATATCTCCATCATAATATTCTGGAACAGATCTACTTGGTGTAGCACCTGAGCTCCAATTACCAATACTTCCTAATCGTACCCACTCCCAGCTTTCTGGAATCTCAAATGGCACATCATCCGCTATGCACACAGGCTCATTCTTGCCGACTTTCTCATAAGGCAAGTTATCGGCAGTAGCAGTATCTTTTTTGTGTCTATATTTAGTAATAAATACCACAAAATTAATAACTTCTCCAAATTGAAAATTCGGGAAATTTATCCTTCACCTTGCCATTACTAAGGGCAGATGATAAGATAAACATAACGATCTTTTGAAAGGAGCAGGACCATGACATATGGAAAAAAACTTCCCATTGGTGTGGATGATTTTGAGAAGCTGATACGAGAAGATTTTTACTATGTAGATAAGACTGGGATGATCGCAGACCTGTTGAGAAACTGGGGTGAAGTGAATTTTTTTACCCGTCCGCGTCGTTTCGGAAAAAGTCTTAATATGAATATGCTTAAATCTTTTTTTGAAATTGGCTGTGATAAAAATCTGTTTCAGGGTCTAAGTATTTCAAAAGAAAAAGAACTATGTGAAAATTATATGGGTCAGTTTCCTGTGATTTTTATCAGCTTGAAAGGCGTAGAAGGATTATCTTTTGATGCTGCCTGTAAAGGTCTGGCAAATATCATAGGTATGGAAGCACTGCGTTTTTCTTTCTTGAAAGACAGTCAGAAACTGACAGAAGATGAAAAAGCACTGTATTCCGGATATACAAATGTAAAAGAAGGGAATTTCGTAACTGCTTTTAATATTGACAGTTTGGTGACCTCTCTTAAGAGACTTTCCGCATTATTAGAAAAGCATTATGAAAAAAAAGTTATTCTTCTGATTGATGAATATGATGTTCCGTTGGATAAAGCTTTTCAGTATGGTTATTACGAGGAAATGGTCTCTCTGATGCGAAACCTGCTTGGGAATGTACTGAAAACCAATTCCAGTCTGTATTTTGCAGTGTTGACAGGCTGCCTTCGTATATCAAAAGAAAGCATCTTTACAGGACTTAACAATTTAAAAGTGCTGTCCATTACCAATGCTCAGTTCGATGAGTATTTTGGGTTTACAGATTCCGAGGTAAAAGAAATGCTGGAATATTATGGCCTTTCGGAGCATTATGATTCTGTGAAATCCTGGTATGATGGATATCGATTTGGTAATGAAGATATTTATTGTCCCTGGGATGTAATCAGCCATTGCGATAATCTGCGGGCAGATCCGAATGCCAGACCGGAAGATTATTGGTCAAATACGAGCAGCAACAGTATTGTGCGTCGTTTTATTGATAAAGCAAATGGAAAAACAAAAGATGAAATTGAAAGGCTGATTGCCGGAGAAACTATCGTCAAGGAAATCCGCCAGGAACTCACATACAGTGAACTGGACAGTTCTATAGATAATCTGTGGAGTGTACTTTTTACAACAGGCTATTTGACACAACGAGGAACAGTTGGAGATGATAAATATTATCTGGCAATTCCAAACTATGAAATCAGAAAATTATTTATCCGTCAGATTAAAGAATGGTTCAGCAAAAAAACCAGAAATGATGGAAAAACACTGGAGCAGTTCTGTAATGCATTTTCAGATGGGAACTCTGCAATAATAGAAGAAATGTTTAATGATTATTTGTGGAATACCATCAGTATTCGAGATACCGCCACACCGGAAGAAAGAAAAGAAAGTTTTTATCATGGACTTCTTCTGGGGCTTCTGGGATACAAAGATGACTGGATTGTGAAATCCAATGCGGAATCCGGTATCGGATACAGTGATATTCTGATTGAAATACGAGAGAATCGAATTGGTATTGTTGTTGAAATGAAATATGCGGCGAATGGTAAATTAGAGGCTGCATGTCAGGAGGCTCTAAGCCAGATTGAAAACAGGAAATATGAAGCCAGATTAAAAGAAGACGGTATGAAAAACATCATAAAATACGGAATTGCATGTTATAAGAAAGAATGTAAAGTCGAAAAAGGAGATGCGTGAGCACCTCCTTTTTTACTGTGGATATTATAAACTTTATCTTCGTTCGACGATATGATAATACGATCTTGCAGTCATAAGATAGATCAGGCCATATACCAGTGCAAAGATCAGCACCGTACCGGCGGTACAGCCGATGAACAGCCTGGTATTTGTCATGCCGAACAGCAGGAGCATCCGGCGGATCAATGGAAATGCCATGGAAATATGAAGCATTGCCATAAGCAGAGGAAGGAAAAATACCATCAAGATCTGACGACGGATCGAACTTTTGACTTCGCGGTGGCTCAGTCCTACTTTCTGCATAATCTCAAAACGCTTCTGGTCTTCGTATCCTTCGGAAATCTGTTTGTAGTAAATGATCATGGCAGTTCCCAGAAGGAAAAGTGATCCCAGGAAAATTCCAATGAATAAAAGTGATCCATTATCTGCGTAATAGGAATCGTATTCCTGGGCACGGATTCCGGAAGTAATCCAGGAATTATCCGACAACTGTCCATTATCTTTCAATCCACGGATTGCTTCCAGAACCGGTGTGCCGTAGGCAGTCTTGGTTGAATCAGAACCTGTGATATCCAGACCGAGATGAACGGTCAGATCCTGTCCGGCAGGAGCAGATGAGGTATCTTTATACATTTCTGTTCGCATCTCATCGAATTTTTCAAAATCAGAATCAGTGACAACAAATACTGCATTTCCATAGACAATATCACGACCGCAGGTCAGAGGAGAATCCTCCAGCCATTTTTTTACAGAAAAGACGGAATCATTGACTGTGAGGGAATCTGATTTTTGAGTCATGTTTGAAGCCCATGCAAGGATTTCTCCATCCTGCAAGGCAGGATCTGTTCCGGTAAGTTTCGCATATTCAGATTGCCGCAGAAGGGAAAGGGTCAGTACAGAACCGGAATCACTTAAGGTGTTTGGCTCTGCAATCTGAATCTGTCCATGATCTATATGACTGATGATCGTCAGATAAATTTCTTCTGCTTTTTTATCTACAGGGACTTTGTTATCGGAAACTGCTTTTTCGAATGTTTTGATAGCAGTCTGACATTCTTCTTCGTTGACACCGGTAATGGAGATATCGGTATCGTATGGGTAACGGTTTACCATAATATCATTCATACCAAAATAGATTGAAACCGTCATAGAGATCATCAGCAGAACACCGGTACTTAAGATACAGATACTTGCCAGACCGATGGCATTCTGTTTCATTCTATAAAGCATACCGGAAATACTGATAAAGTTGCCTGTTTTGTAGTAAAAGCTTTTTCTGTGACGAAGGAATTTCAGTATTACGATGCTGCCTGCAGTAAAAAGCAGATAAGTTCCTGCCATAACAAGGATTACAGCAAGAAGAAAAATGGAGATCGCACTGATTGGAGATTCCGTTGTAATGGCAAGGTAATAACCGATACCAAGACAAACAAAACCAACCAGTGCCATAAGCCATTTGGCTTTTGGTTCTCGTTCTCCCGTGTTGTTACCATGAAGTAATTCTACCGGACGGCTTAAGTGAATTCTTCTGAGATTCAGGAGAAGGATCAACAGGAAGATGCCACCAAACATTGCCAGACATACAAGAATTCCTTTTACAGAGATATAGAATCCGAGTACTGCGGGAATATGAAGTAATCTCAGTAGAAGTAAAAGTGCCAGTTTGCTGGCAAGTATTCCGGCTGCGATTCCACCGGCAAGAGAAAGAATCGTTGTAAGGATTGTTTCAAGAAATAAAACAATGCTGATATGATTTCTTTCCAGTCCAAGAATATTGTAAAGACCGATTTCTTTTTGCCTTCTTTTCATCAGGAAACTGTTGCTGTAGATCAGGAAGATTATACAGAAAATTACAACAACAACTTCTCCTGTGGAGAGAATCATTCGTACTTCTGCGGCATGGCGAACAGCCTGATCCAGTGTCGGACAGTCGCGTAAAAATTCCATCATATAGATCATGGCAATGCAAAAGATACAGGTGATCATGTAAGGAATGTAGGTGCTTTTGTTATTGCGGATGTTCTGAACTGCCAGTTTTGAGAAGATTCCTTTACGCATGATATTCACCGCCTGTCGTCAGTATGGTAAGTGTATCTGCGATCATCTGATACATCTCCTGGCGGGATTTACTGCCTTTATAAATTTGGTGAAAGACTTCTCCGTCTTTGATAAAAAGAACTCTGGATGCGTGGCTGGCAGCCTGTGCACTGTGCGTGACCATCAGGATCGTCTGGCCTTCGTCATTGATCTCGCCAAACATGGAAAGCAGGGCAGATGCAGCCTTGGAATCGAGTGCTCCCGTCGGTTCATCAGCAAGAATCAGTTTCGGATCTGTGATCAGAGCTCTGGCAACAGCTGCACGCTGCTTCTGTCCGCCGGAAACTTCATAAGGATATTTATCCAGAAGTTCTGTGATGCGAAGAGCCTGTGCGATTGGTCTGATTTTCTGCTCCATCTCCCGGTAATCTTCACCGGCAAGAACGAGTGGAAGATAAATATTATCTCTTAAGGAAAAGGTATCCAGCAGATTAAAGTCCTGAAAAACAAAGCCGAGATTCTTTCTTCGAAAAGCTGAGATTTCTTTTTCTGTAAGGTGTACGATGTTTTTTCCTTCGAGGAGAACTTCTCCGGAGGTCGGACGATCCAGAGATGCCAGAATGTTGAGTAATGTGGTTTTTCCAGAACCGGATTCTCCCATGATCGCGACAAATTCCCCTTCTTCTACAGAAAAAGTGACATTGGAAAGTGCCTGCACTTTGTTTCCTCCGAAACGGGTACTGTATATTTTTTTGATATTTGTTACTTCTAGTAAAGCCATATCCGGGCTCCTTTCTTTTAATTGATAAGGTAAGTATAGAAATTTTTCCCGGCTTCTGCCATCGAAGCAGGTTACAATATACGAAAAAACCTTACATTTCTGTAAGGTCGTTTCGAAGAGCACCATAAGCTACTCGGATATTTCGTTTAATACATTGTCAGGTCATTCTGGGAAAATTCCAGAAATACTTTTGTTCCTTTGCCTTCTTCGGAGGCTACATAGATGCGATGCCCGAGACGGTTCATGATCTTCCTGCAAAGATACAGGCCGATTCCGGTTGCACGGTTGCTTTCCCGTCCATTGACTCCGGTGTAGCCTTTTTCAAAGATACGTGGAAGGTCTTCTTCGCGGATACCGATGCCGGTATCTTCGATTATAAGTGTAACGGGAGATGGGCTTATCATGTTTGAAACATCCTCTGTACTTTGTGAGTTACCGGGGACATCTTTCAAAGAAATACGAATCCCGCCGGTGCGGGTGTATTTGAGTGCGTTTGACAAAATCTGTCCAATCACAAAACCAAGCCATTTTTCATCGGTCAGGACATTCTCTGAAATTCCTTCATAAGTCAGGGACAGTTTTTTTGAAATAAAGATTCCGGCATATTTATGTATCTGTTCACGGATGATCGAATCAAGTGCACAGCGTGAAAGTTTCAGATCCGAGGACATATCTTCTGTGCGCAGATAACCCAGAACCATTTCTACATACTGTTCAATCTTAAAAAGTTCAGTGAGAGCTTCTTTATTCACTGTCGGATTTTCCTGAAGGAGCAGACGCAGAGCAAAAATCGGTGTCTTGATCTGGTGAGCCCACATCGTGTAATAATCAGTCATTTCTTCCAGTGTCTTCTGGTTAGCAGTTTCAGCATCTATTCGCATTCGGTTCAGGCTGTGCATGATCTCCTGCTGAAGAGCGGCGGCTTCGTTGGAAGGAGCATCCATACGGGACAGATTAATATCCGGTGCTGCAGAGATAATCTGAAGATCACGAATGGTCTTCTGGTAGTTATGAAAGCCGAAAGCACACGCACCAAGCCCGGTCAGAATCCAGAGGACCGCAATATACAGAATTGGCTCCAGTGGAAGCTGATACAGAAGGAAGATGATTCCTGTAAGTATCGTCGGAAAAAGCATCAGTAAGATTTGTAGTTTTATTTTGTTCAGATAATCCAGAAATAATTTCATAAAACAGTCCTTTGTATGAGGGATTTCAGATCACATATCATACCATGTAGCCAAGTCCTTTTTTGGTAATGATAAAGTCTTTCAGACCTTCACCTTCCAGCTTTTTGCGCAGACGGGTGATATTTACAGTCAGTGTATTGTCATCCACAAAGCTGTCGCTTTCCCAGAGTTTTGTCATGATTGCATCTCTGGAGACGGCTTTCCCGGCATGTTCCAGAAGTATCTCGAGAATGCGGAGTTCATTTTTCGTCAGATCAATATCATGGCCGTTCCAGGTCAGGGTACAGCGGGAAGGATTCAGGACAGCACCCTTATGTTCCAGTACATTTCCGGGAGTTCCAAAGGAATAGGTGCGGCGCAGGATTGCCTGAATCTTGGCTGTCAGTACATCCAGGTCAAATGGTTTGGCAATGAAATCATCAGCACCACGGCTCATTGCCATGACCATATTCATGTTGTCGGATGCAGAAGAAATAAAGATGATTGGCACCTGGGAGATCCGGCGAATCTCCTCGCACCAGTGGAACCCGTTATAAAAAGGCAGCTTCAGATCCAACAGGACAAGCTGTGGATCGAGACGGGCAAATTCCTGTATGATATTGGAAAAATCTTCTGCACAGGATACATCATATCCCCAGGAACAGAGATTCTTTTTCAGAAGGTTGGCGATGATCTCATCATCTTCTACGATAAAAATACGGTACATGGAAAGTCCTTTCTGGTGGGGATTACAAGTTATGTTAATCATAACATGTCTTTGAAAGATTGCAACAAAATTCACTTTGTGGCATTATAAGAGCAGGAAATTATTTGATGTGTATAATAGAAGACTATGAATAACAACAGAAGGGAGATTTTTATATGGATCTTGTGAAAGAGGCAATTTTCCTGGGATTTTCGGGAGCGGCCGTTATGGATACAAAAGAGCTTGTTTTTGTGCCGGAATACAGGATGTTCTGTGAAGAAAACTTATGTGGCTGTTATAATGTAAATCCAGCCTGTCCGCCTGAGAGTGGCACGGCAGAAGAGATGAAGCAGCGTGCACTGCAGTATGAGAAAACACTGGTGTTGCAGACCATGCAGGAAGACACTCACGATTCCGCACAGTACAAGAAAGACAAGCTTCTGCAGAACAAAATGACAGAAGAACTTGCAGAAAAAATGAAAACAGAGGGCAAAACAGATATCCTGATCATGAGTGCCGGACCGTACAAGCATAATTCCTGTATGTCTGCATATTGCGTGGATGCACAGAAGATGGCGGATGCGGCAGGGATGCTCTGCTGGACGGATGACGGAATGGTACGGTATTTTTCGCAGATTCTGTTTCATGAATGAAAGAACTTTTAAAAAGATATGACAGGTAATATTTTACCGTGAATCAAATTGTATTACGAATGCAGATGTGATAAAATCAGTATCAGAAAATTTGATTTTATAAAACCAGGTGGAAAGCCTGGCACAAACACATATGACAGGAGGTTTTTTTATTATGGAGAGACATGCATTTGCAATGAAAGTAAAAGCCGGCAGAATGAATGACTACCGCAAAAAACTTGGAGAGATCTGGCCGGAACTGACCGCATTTCTTGATCGTAATAAAGTAAAGAATTTCAGTATCTGGAATGCAGAAGACCTGATTTTCGGATACTATGAAAACGAAGACGGAGCGAAATTAAGCACTGAGGAAGATGCAGCAAAAGATGCAATCACAGCAAAGATTGATGATACATTTGACTGGATTTCCACACCGGGTAAAGATATGCGTCTGATGTACCACAACTTTGGTATCGTAAGAGAAAACAAAGAACTGATCCGTCACAGAATGTTTATGACCAAACTGAAAGATGGATGCGAAGAAGAATATAAAAGACGTCATGATGGACTGATCGCGCAGAGAGGCGATACTGTGGATCCGGGTCCGGACAGCAACTTCAGCATCTGGTGTGCTGGTGGATATATCTTTGGATATGACGAGATTGATACAACGATGGAAGTAGAAGAGACAATCGAATCAAGAGAGCAGACGGTTGAATGGGAAATGCGTCAGCTGGGAATCATGGACTGGATCACAAATGATGTAGACTGGATGACGGGAGATGTTCATGCAGATGTAAAACGTCTGGCATGGCATAACTGATTCAGATATATTAAAATAGAACCTATATAAAAGAGAACCCTGTGGATTTCGACAGAGACAGAGGAGATAACTGAAAACAGATCATCTCATCTATCTCTGCAGAGTCATACAGGGTTCTTGTGCGTATAATCGTATTATATAAGATTTATTTCTGCATGTCCAGATATCCCTGTGTAGTATCTTCGATCAGACGATAGGTCAGTCGTGCAATCTGTTCAGGAGAGTCGGTTTTCGGACTGGAGAGCCATGTCCGGATAAGTCCTACACATCCATTCAGAATAAAGGCATAAGGATATTTGATATTTGGGTCATTTTTTGGAAAACGGTTTGGAAGCTGTTTCAAAAATGTCTCCGCAAGAAGGTTTTCAATCTGTTCTACAAATGCCATATCTCCGTGTGGACCTAAGAGGGCCAGACAAAGATCTCTGTCATTATCCATGATAGAAAAGAACTGGACAATAAATTGCAGTATAGAATCCGGGTTGTCCGGGTCAATCGGATATTTTTTCAGAACATTTGTAATGTTCTGCATTGCATCTTCTTCAATCTTCTGCAGCATCTGGTAGATATCCGCGTAGTGAAGATAAAAGGTGGAACGGTTGATGTCGACTTCATCTACCAGCTCTTTTACGGAAATTTCTTTGATACTTTTCTGTTGCATGAGTCGGGCAAGTCCCTCCCGAAGCTGCGCTTTTGTTTTTCGGACGCGTCGGTCCATTTTTTCTGCCATGTAAAAATCCCCCAATCTTTTTACCAAAAACAAACAGGTTTTATATAAAATGTCAAATTTTGACATATAATAGACAAATCCCTCTAATGTGTCTATTAATATACAAAATACCAAATGTTTGTCGCTTGTAACTGTTTCATGTGTTTAGTATAATACGGACTGCAAAGAAAAGCAACATGATGTTGAATAATAGAAATGAAAACTATTAATAGAACATTGTCTATTGTTAATATAATGTTTAGTTCAGAGATAGAATTCATTTAAATCAGCATGTTACGATCATATTTACATTACAGAAAAGAAAGGGGCACAATTATGATCAAAAATGAGTGGAAAAGCTTATGGAATAATAAGATTCTGATCATTGTCGTGATGGCGATCATTGTTATTCCGGTGATCTATGCGGGACTGTTCCTGAAATCCATGTGGGATCCATATGGAAATCTCGATAAGCTTCCGGTAGCAGTCGTTAATAATGACAAATCAGTAGAATATAATGGAAAGACGTTGAGTGTCGGTTCGGATATGGTAGATGAACTGAAAGACAACGATTCACTGGATTTTCATTTTGTAGACAGTGAAGAGGCAGAGCAGGGGCTGAAAAACGGAACTTACTATATGGTAATTACGATTCCGGAAGATTTTTCCTCAGATGCCTCTACACTGATGGATGAAAATCCAAAAAAAATGGAACTGAAATATGAAACAAACCCGGGAACCAACTACATTGCATCTAAAATGAGTGAGAGTGCTCTGGCAAAGATTCGAGAAGCAGTTGCTTCCAAAGTAACAGAAACCTACACACAGACAGTGTTTGATCAGATCGGAACAGTAGGAGACGGTATGCAGGAAGCCGCAGACGGATCTACAGAAATCAAAGATGGTTTGACAAGTGCGTCTGATGGAAACAAGACGATTACCACTAATTTGAAAAAACTTGCAGACAGCACACTGACTTTCAAAAGTGGTGCAGAAACACTGACTGAAGGGCTGAAAGAATACACCGACGGCGTCTCACAGGTAGACAGCGGTGCAGCGCAGCTTGATGAAGGTGTCAGTACACTTACAGATAAAGTTCCGACACTGACAAGTGGTGTGAATACATTAAATGACGGAGTCAAAAGTTATACAGATGGAGTTGCAACACTGAATGCCAATTCCGCACAGATCACATCCGGTGTCAGCAGTCTGGCATCCGGGGCAGAAAGTCTGCAGACGGGTCTGGAGACATTAAAGAGTGGTACAACACAGTATGTCAGCGGTGCAAATACACTGGCCGATGGAGTAACACAATATGTTGCCGGAGCAGAGCAGCTTGCGGCAGGGGCGAAACAGTTGTCCGCTTTGGAAAACCTGGATCAGGTTTCCGCAGGTATTTCTCAGTTGAATGCAGCTGTCTCTGATGGAAGCAGTTCTCTTACAAGTGGAACACAGCAGTTGGAGGCAGGACTTGGACAGTTATCCACTCAGTTAAATACGCTGGCAGAAAGCACAACGTCAGAGAGTATCAAACAGCTTGCAGCTGGTCTGAATACGGCAAAAGCAGGAATGGAAAATGCAAGCAGCGGAATGACAAGCGCTGCAGATGGTATGAATCAGGCAGCAGCCGGAATGAACACTGCGGCTGATACGATCAGCACAGTCAGTGCAGGAATTTCTCAGGCAGCATCCAGTCTGCAGGGAGCAACGCAGCCAGTAGCGGCAGCAGCGAATAGTATGACAGAGATTGTTCAGCAGTGTGCACAGGATGCCAATAACCAGATCGGCGCAGCGAATGCACAGGTGCAGGCTGCCAATGACCAGACGGCAGCAGCGAATGCGACAATTGCAAATGCCGCCGCAGCATTAAGTGCACTGCAGGGACAGGCGGATGAGAATGGAATGATTTCCGCAGAAAGTCTCAGTGCAGTAATCGGTTCTCTTTCTCAGGCAGATGCAGGAGTGTCTGGTGTTGATGGAATCAGCGCAGACAGCTATACAAGTCAGGCACAGGCAGTTGTCAGTGCAGTTTCTGATCAGCTGGCATCTGCACAGACAGCTCTGAATGATACAGCTTCTCAGCTGGATCAGGCAGCAGCCGGTCTGAACAGTGGAGCAGATACATTAAAGACAAAATCTTCTGATATGAGTAATGGGGCTTCTCAGATGAGTGCCGGAGCAAAACAGATGGAAGCCGGAGTTTCTTCTATTCCGGAAGTACCTTCTGATCCGATCAATACGGTAACGGCAGCTGTGAATCAGCTTTATGCCGGGGCACAGAAGGTGAATGCAGGAGCGGGAAGCGTTTCTTCCGCACTGGATACGCTGGAAGCGGGAACTAAAGATTTTCCGAAGGCAGCAGCCGGTGTAAAGGCATTAAATGCAGGGTTTGAAACTCTGACAGCAAATGATGAAACTCTGACAGCAGGAGCAGCAAGTCTGAAAGCTGCCGGAAGCAGTGTGACATCTGGTATCAGCCAGTTAAGCGCCGGTGGTAAGACACTTGCATCCGGTGTGACAACGCTCAGTACCGGGCTGAAAACTTACACAGACGGAGTTGCAACTCTGGCCGGAAATAACAAGGCGCTGACAAGCGGAACACAGCAGCTTGCAGATGGAGCAAAAACACTTGCAGATGGAGCCGAACAGCTTGCTTCCGGTACACAGACACTTCATGAGGGAACACAGAAGCTGGTTTCCAACAACAGCAAGCTTAACAGTGGTGCTGACCAGCTTGCAGATGGAGCCGGACAGATTCAGGATGGTTCATCCAAGCTTTATGATGGCTCCAAAGAACTTGGTGATGGAATCACAAAACTGGAAGATGGTTCCAGTACACTTGCAACCAGTCTGAATGACGGTGCAAAAGAGGTAAAAGAAACAAAAGCATCTGACGATACGGTCAGTATGTTTGCGACACCGATCACAGATGAAGAAACAAAGATCACAACAGTAGAAAATAACGGTCATGCAATGGCACCATATATGATGTCTGTAGGTCTCTGGGTCGGATGCCTGGCATTCTGCCTGATGTATCCTCTGACTGAATATAAAGGAAAACTGAAATCCGGATTTGCATGGTGGGCAAGCAAGGCTTCTGTTCTGTATCCGGTGGCAATCCTTCAGGGCGTACTTCTGATTCTTCTGCTTCATGTATTTGATGGATTTACTCCGGTAGAAATGACGAAGACGATCTTGTTTGCAGCACTGACAGGTGCTTGCTTTACATCTATCATGTATTTCTTCAATATTACCTTTGGTAAGGTAGGAAGCTTCCTGATGCTGATCTTCATGGTCGTTCAGCTTGCAGGATCTGCCGGAACCTATCCGGTTGAGATCTCACCGTCCTTTGTAGCGAAGATACATTATTACCTGCCGTTTACATATACAGTAAACGCATTCCGCAGCACGATCTGTGGAGGAGAGAGCATCCGCCAGGCAGTGATCGTTCTGATCGGACTGACGATCATCTTCTCGATTCTGACAATTCTTCAGTTCAGCCATATGGCAAGAAGAAAGAAACAGGGTAAACTGGTTCTTCTTGACTGGCTGGAAGAAAAAGGGGTTGCATAAAACAAGTTTTACATGCATACTTAAAGAGTGTTCTGATTATATAGGAGTCACATCTGCAAAAGCAGGTGTGGCTCTTTTTAGATATGGTTACTGTCAACGGAAGATGAAGTTTCCAGAATTAACAATTTCATCACATTTTTCCCACAAAGTAAACACAAATCATCCCTATACTCTTAAGCATAAAAAGAAAA
The DNA here is from genome assembly GCF_018918125.1 of Blautia sp. MSJ-19. Lineage (GTDB taxonomy): Bacteria > Bacillota > Clostridia > Lachnospirales > Lachnospiraceae > Blautia_A. Next base: position 164,688 of record NZ_JAHLQA010000035.1, on the reverse strand, counting down.
CAGAAACAGAGATAGCTATTCACGGGAATTGATTTATGAAGTGAACAGTAATGATCCTAAGGAGGGGATTTTGATGAGCGATAAAAATAACAACGTAATGATGAACAATGATATGAATAATAACGATAACGATCCAAAAGAAAGAATGAGAAAAAAAGTAAAGAAAGCAGCAGGTATCGCCCTTTGTGCAGTACTTGCCGGCGGACTTGCCGCAGGTTCTTTTGAGGGAATCAATACACTGACCGGATGGAACAGCAGTACAGTAGAAGCTGCATCCAGCAAAGATAATACAACACTTCTTCAGACAAAGGCAAAGAAGAACAAAGACAGTTCCGATGAAAAATCAGAAGACAGTACAGACGAATCTGATTCAAAGACGAAAGGAAGTCTGGATGTTTCTGATATCGCAGCAGAAGGAATGAAATCGGTTGTATCTATCACAACAAAATCAGTTCAGGATGTACAGAACTATCTTGGATATTATGGATTTGGCGGAAGCCAGGGATATACCACACAGCAGGAAGTTGAAGGAAGCGGCTCCGGTATCATTGTCGGCAAGAACGATGACAATCTTCTGATCGCGACCAACTATCATGTAGTAAGTGGTGCAGATACTGTATCTGTTACCTGTATTGATGGAGAAACTTATGCAGCAACTGTAAACGGATATGATGAAGATAAGGACCTTGCAGTTGTTTCCGTTCCGTTGTCTGATATTTCAGATGATACGATGGATCAGATCGAGGTTGCTACGATTGGAAGTTCTGATGATCTGAAAGTCGGTGAACAGGTTGTTGCCATCGGTAACGCTCTTGGTTACGGACAGTCTGTAACAACCGGTATCGTCAGCGCAAAGAACCGTAAAATGAATGATCAGGGTATCGAGCAGGATGAAGATTCTGATGCTACAAACCTGATTCAGACAGATGCAGCGATCAACCCTGGTAACAGCGGTGGAGCTCTTCTGAATATGGACGGAGAAGTTGTTGGTATCAACTCTGCAAAACTTGCCTCCACAGAAGTTGAAGGTATGGGCTATGCAATTGCAATCTCTGATGTAACAGATACTCTGGAACAGCTTATGAACGAAACACCTAGAGATAAAGTAGATAACCATGGTGTACTTGGTATCACAGGTATGTCTGTAAGTGATGAGGCTTCTCAGTATTATGGAGTTCCGGAAGGCGTTCTTGTTTCAGAAGTAACTGAGGGCGGAGCAGCAGATGAGGCCGGAATCAAAGCAAAATCTATCATCACAGAATTTGATGGTAAGAGAGTTCGCAGCATTGATGAACTGGTAAGCCGTCTTGAGTACTATGAACCAGGTGAAGAAGTTGAAGTGACACTGGAAGTTGCAAATGGCGATTCCTATAAAGAAAAGAAAGTTACAGTAACACTTGGTGAAAATCCAGATGCAGATTCCAGCGATTCAAAAGACAGCTCTAAAGATGCATCCGGGGATGATGCACAGGAAGATACAGAGGATCAGGGAGATCAGAACACAGACAGTCTTCTGCAGGATTTTGAAAATCAGCAGGCTGATGGAACTGCATATGAACAGTTCTTTGGATTTCTTAACTGATCGTTATTAAAACAGGTTTCTTACGGAAATCAGTATTCCGTAAAAATATAATAAGTATAAGCAGAAGAGACCGGTACAGAGAATTGTGCCGGTCTTTTTCTGCTTATATTGAAAGAAGGGGAATGGTCTGTTATACTAGACAACAGAGTAAAATCAGACCGTTATCGTATCGAAAAGAAAAAGAAGGAAATACTGTATGAACTATATTGTTTTTGACCTGGAATGGAATCAGAGTCCCGGTGGAAAAAAGTATTCCAACAGTCGCCTGCCTTTTGAGATCATTGAGATTGGTGCAGTAAAGATGAATGAGCAGAGAGAAGTGGTGGATGTTTTTCAGAGACTTGTGAAACCGCAGGTATATAACTGGATTCATGACAGCATACACGAAGTGATCCATGTAGATTACAAGGATCTGGCAGACGGCATCTTTTTTCAACAGGCAGTCAGAGAATTTCTGGAATGGTGCGGAGAGGAATATGTTTTCTGCACCTGGGGAAACCAGGATGTGATGGAAATCCAGCGGAATATGAAGTATTATGGAATGCTTTCTTTGCTTCCGGGACCGGTTACGTATTATGATGTGCAGAAAATTTATGGAATCTGTCACGAAGAAGCAGGTGGACGCAGAAGTCTTGAATTTGCCATTGATCAGATGGGAATTCCGAAAGCACAGGATTTTCACCGGGCACTGACAGATGCACGTTATACCGGAGAAATATTTAAAACAATGGATTCTGCGACAGTTCGTGTAAATTCATCTATCGATGTTTATCAGAATCCAAAAAGCAGAAAAGAAGAAATTTTCATTTCTTATCCAATGTATGATCAGTATGTATCGCGTGAATTTGCAGATAAAGAAAAGGTAATGAAAGACCGTGAGGTAACGAGTACCCGCTGCCCGGTCTGCCATATGCCGGCAAAACGTAAGATTCGCTGGTTTATGAACAATTCCCGCGCATATGAAAGCGTTTCACTTTGTCAGAAACATGGATATATAAAGGGAAAAGTACGAATCCGTCATACAGATGAAGACGGATATTATGCGATTAAGACACTAAAACGAATTGAAGAAAAAGATGCGGAAGAAATCCATGAAAAAAGGGATTCCCTCCGCAAGAAAAGACAGGCGAAACGTCAGTCAGAGAAGCTGATCTGAAAGAGACCGTGTCTGATAATATCTGGCAGTTCCAACCGGATGATCGTTGTACGTATAAGTGACGGTCACGAGGGGAAGACCTGCCGGATTTTTTGTTATAGAATAAGATTTTTTGAGGGTACTGAGATCTTTGCCGGATGGAAGAGATACACTTGCGGTCCGACGGGTTTCAAACAGTGAAGAATCTCTGTAATCTCTGATCAGATATTTTTCAGCAGGCAGATAGGTGGCTGAAATTTTGTCAGGAAGATCTTTAACTGCAGTTCTGGAGAAATTGTCAAATCCGTAATCCAGAAGACTGGCAGTATCTGCATAAGCTCCGTTTACAGACTGCAATACGACTGCGACCAGATAGGTGTTGTCGTTCTTTGCATAGGTGACAAGCGTATTGCCGGCAGCTTCGGTGTAACCGGTTTTGCCGCCAAGGACACCGTCATAGGCATATGCCTGACTTTTCATCATCTTGTGGTGATTCAGAAGATAACGGGTTTCGGCAAATTTGTTGGTTGGTGGAATCTCATAATAGAGAGTCGAGGCAAATTTGCGAAATGTGGGATTGAACCATGCAGCACGGGCAATCTTCGCCATATCAGAAGCAGTTGTATAATGTGTTTCATCCGGAAGTCCGTTTGGATTGTTAAAATGTGTATTGGTGCATCCAAGCTGGCGGGCCTTGAGGTTCATCTGTTCCACAAATTTTTTGGCGCAGCCGGAGGTCAGTTCGGCGACTGCCAGAGTCATTTCATTAGCAGACTGGAGCATAACAGCCATCAGGGCCTGTTCGATCGTGAATTCTTCTCCTGTATCAGCATAAATACTGGAACTGTTAGAATCAGAGATTCCGTAGGCAGCCGATTCTGACATGGTGAATTTCTGGCTTGGGTCCAGGTTCTCACATCCAAGGAGTGCGGTCATAATCTTGGTAATGCTGGCAGGATACTGTGCTTTGTCTGCATTTTTGGAATAAAGGACTGCACCTGTAAACATATCGACAAGGATTGCGGATTCTCCCTCAATCTGAGGCCCTTTTGTCCAGTCTTTGATGGAATCCGTGTCTGCCGGCTGTTTATAGTAAGCAGTATGCGGATCCGGCGTCGGGGTTGCTGTTACAAGAGGTGCACCATATTCATCCGTGGCGAAAACGGGCACAGCCTGTGTGACGATTACAGCGGAACAGAGAACACCGGTCAGAATCCGCCGGAAAAATTGTTTCTTTTTTATATTCATGTAGTTACCTTTCTGCGCATATTTTCTTACAGTATATCATTCTTTACAATTATACTGTAATCATTTTTCTCATACAAGGGTTAAAACGGTGCAAAATCCGTATAAAACCTTGTAATTCTGGCAAAAAGACCTTGACATATGGAAAAATATAACCTTATAATAAAACAGCACATATAGAAATAAGTAAAAACTTTGATGGAGACAGTAGATCGGAACAAAATCCGCAGAGAGCCGGGATAAGGTGGGAGCCTGGTGAGAGTAATTTCGATGGAAGATCACTCCGGAGTTTCTTTCCTGAAATTAAGTAAGGGAGGACGGTGTTTCCGCCGTTAAAGGGAACATGTATCGGCGTTTTATTACTACCGGCCCGTACAATGTAACAGGTGGTGCGAATGTGGAAATTGCTTTCGTCCTTTTACAGGACGGAAGTTTTTTTATTTTTATGGAAAATTTTCCCGAGAGAATTTAAAGGAGGAATTGTTGTGTATCAGAAAGTAGATACGAACCTGAATTTTGTAGACCGTGAAAAACAAGTAGAAAAATTCTGGAAAGAAAATCATATCTTCGAAAAAAGTATGGAGGACCGCAAAGACGATCCTACTTACATGTTCTATGATGGACCGCCGACAGCAAACGGCAAACCGCATATCGGTCATGTACTGACACGTGTTATCAAAGATATGATCCCGAGATACCGTACTATGAAAGGTTACATGGTACCTCGTAAAGCTGGATGGGATACCCACGGACTTCCGGTAGAGCTGGAAGTAGAGAAGAAACTTGGTCTGGACGGCAAAGAACAGATCGAGGAATATGGTATGGAACCATTTATCCAGCAGTGTAAAGAGAGTGTCTGGAAATACAAAGGAATGTGGGAAGACTTTTCTTCAACCGTTGGTTTCTGGGCTGATATGGAGAACCCATACGTTACTTACCATGATGACTATATCGAATCAGAATGGTGGGCACTGAAAGAAATCTGGAACAAGAAACTCCTGTATAAAGGATTCAAGATCGTTCCTTACTGTCCGCGTTGTGGTACACCACTTTCCGCACAGGAAGTTTCACAGGGTTATAAAACAGTCAAAGAACGTTCTGCAATCGTTCGTTTCAAAGTTGTCGGAGAAGATGCATACTTCCTGGCATGGACCACAACACCGTGGACACTGCCATCCAACGTTGCACTCTGCGTAAACCCGGATGAGACATACTGCAAAGTAAAAGCAGCAGACGGCTATACTTACTATATGGCAGAAGCTCTGCTTGACAAAGTCCTTGGCAAACTTGGTTCCGAAGAGACACCGGCATATGAAGTTCTTGAGAAATATGTTGGTAAAGATCTGGAATATAAAGAATATGAGCCACTTTTCGCATGCGCAGGAGAGGCAGCAGCAAAACAGAAAAAGAAAGCTCATTTTGTTACAGCAGATAACTATGTAACTATGAGTGATGGTACTGGTATCGTTCATATTGCACCTGCATTTGGTGAAGACGACAGCCGTATCGGACGTAATTATAATCTTCCGTTTGTACAGTTTGTAGATGGCAAAGGTGATCTGACAGCAGAGACTCCATATGCAGGAATCTTTGTAAAGAAAGCTGATCCGCTTGTACTTCAGGATCTGGACAAGGAGGGCAAACTCTTTGATGCTCCGAAATTCGAGCATGATTATCCACACTGCTGGAGATGTGATACACCACTGATCTACTATGCACGTGAGTCCTGGTTCATCAAGATGACGGCAGTTAAGGATGACCTGATCCGTAACAACAATACTATCAACTGGATTCCGGAGAGCATCGGTAAAGGACGTTTCGGCGACTGGCTGGAAAACGTTCAGGACTGGGGTATTTCCAGAAACCGTTACTGGGGAACACCACTGAACATCTGGCAGTGTGAATGCGGACATATGCATTCCATCGGAAGCCGTCAGGAACTGTTCGAGATGAGCGGTGATGAAAGAGCCAAGACAGTGGAACTTCATCGTCCATATATCGATGAGATCACACTGAAATGCCCGGAATGCGGTGGAACCATGCATCGTGTACCGGAGGTTATTGACTGCTGGTTTGACTCAGGAGCAATGCCTTTTGCACAGCATCATTATCCATTTGAAAATAAAGAACTCTTTGAAAAACAGTTCCCGGCAGACTTTATCTCTGAAGCTGTTGACCAGACAAGAGGATGGTTCTACTCCCTGCTTGCTGAGTCCACGATCCTGTTCAACCAGGCTCCATATAAGAACGTTATCGTTCTCGGACATGTACAGGACGAAAATGGCCAGAAGATGAGTAAGTCCAAAGGAAATGCAGTTGATCCGTTCGATGCACTTGAGAAATACGGTGCAGATGCGATCCGCTGGTATTTCTATATCAACAGTGCTCCGTGGCTGCCGAACCGCTTCCATGGAAAGGCTGTTCAGGAAGGTCAGCGTAAGTTCATGGGTACTTTGTGGAACACTTATGCATTCTTTGTTCTTTATGCAAATATTGACAATTTCGACCCGACAAAATATACTTTAGATTATGACAATCTTCCTGTTATGGATAAATGGCTGTTAAGCAAGCTGAATTCTGTAGTGAAGACTGTCGATGACTGCCTTGCAAACTACAAGATCCCGGAAAGCGCAAGAGCTCTTCAGGAGTTTGTAGATGAGATGAGTAACTGGTATGTAAGAAGAAGCCGTGAGCGTTTCTGGGCTAAGGGCATGGAGCAGGATAAGATCAATGCTTACATGACTCTGTACACTGCTCTGGTAACAATTTCCAAAGCAGCAGCTCCGATGATTCCGTTCATGACAGAAGAAATCTACCAGAACCTTGTAAGAAGCGTTGACAAAGACGCAATCGAGAGTATTCATCTCTGTGACTTCCCGAAAGTCGAAGAAGCATGGATCAACAAAGAGCTGGAAGACGATATGGAAGAACTTCTCAAGATCGTTGTTCTTGGACGTGCAGCAAGAAATACTGCAAACATCAAGAACCGTCAGCCAATCGGTACAATGTACATCAAAGCTGACAAAGAAATGGGTGAGTTCTATACAGATATCATTGCAGACGAGCTGAATGTCAAAGAAGTGAAGTTTGCAAATGATGTAGAGTCCTTCATCTCCTACAGTTTCAAACCGCAGCTCCGTACAGTAGGACCGAAATACGGCAAACTCCTGAACGGTATCCGTACAGCACTTGCTGAGATCAACGGAACAGAAGCGATGAACGAGCTGAGATCCACAGGTCTTCTGACACTGGATATCAATGGAAACAAGGTAGAACTTTCTGAGGAAGACTTATTGATCGAGACCGCACAGACAGAAGGTTATGTAACAGAAGCAGACGGTGATATTTCTGTAGTTCTTGATACAAATCTGACACCAGAGCTGATCGAAGAAGGATTCGTCCGTGAGATCGTCAGCAAAGTACAGACAATGAGAAAAGAAGCTGGTTTTGAAGTTATGGACAAGATCCATATCTATGCAAAAGATAATGACAGGATTCTTGAACTCATGAAGAACCACAAAGAAGAAATCATGTCTGAAGTACTGGCAGAGGATATGACTCTGGGCACAACCGATGGCTATGTAAAAGAATGGAACATTAACAAAGAGCCAGTTGTTCTTGGTGTTGCAAAAATGTAATGAGCTCATGCCCGGTAAATATACCGGGCATGATTTGCAAAAATTGGGGTAATTAAAGATGCACAGCAATACTGTGCGATTAAGGAGGAAACGCGATGATCGACAAGCAGTTCAAAAAAGAAGCTTTCAAAGAGAGCGTAAAGGAAAACGTTAAATTCCTTTATCGTAAAAAACTCGAAGAAGCTACACAGGAGCAGATTTTCCAGGCTGTATGCTACACTGTAAAAGACGTTATCATTGATAACTGGCTTGAGACACAGAATGCATACAAAGAGCAGGATCCGAAAACCGTGTACTATATGTCCATGGAATTCCTGATGGGTCGTGCACTTGGAAACAACCTGATCAACCTGACTGCATACAAAGAAGTAAAAGAAGCTCTGGATGAGCTCGGACTTGATATCAACGCAATTGAGGATCAGGAGCCGGACCCGGCACTTGGAAACGGTGGTCTGGGCCGTCTGGCAGCATGCTTCCTGGATTCTCTTGCAACGCTTAACTACAGTGCATATGGATGTGGTATCCGTTATCGTTATGGTATGTTCAAACAGCAGATCAAAGACGGATATCAGGTAGAAGTACCGGATAACTGGCTGAAAAACGGATATCCATTCGAACTTCGTCGTCCGGAATACGCAAAAGAAGTTCACTTCGGCGGATATGTTGATGTTGAATATGATCCGGCAACAGGATCCAATAAATTTGTTCACAAGGGATATCAGGCAGTAAAAGCTGTTCCGTTTGATATGCCGATCGTAGGATATAACAACAAGATCGTAAACACTTTAAGAATTTGGGATGCAGAACCGATCGTAGACTTCGAGCTTGATTCCTTTGACAAAGGTGATTACAAAAAAGCAGTTGAGCAGGAAAACCTTGCCCGCAATATCGTAGAAGTTCTTTATCCGAACGACAACCATATGGCAGGTAAAGAGCTGCGTCTGAAACAGCAGTACTTCTTCGTATCTGCAAGTCTCCAGGCTGCTATCGACAAATACAAAAAGAACCACAAAGATATCATGAAGCTGCACGAAAAAGTTACTTTCCAGATGAACGATACTCATCCGACAGTAGCTGTAGCAGAACTTATGCGTATCCTTATGGACGAAGAAGGACTTGGATGGGATGATGCATGGTCTGTAACAACCAAATGTGTTGCTTACACAAACCATACCATCATGGCTGAGGCTCTTGAGAAATGGCCGGTTGAGCTGTTCTCCAGACTGCTTCCACGTGTATACCAGATCATCGAAGAGATCAACCGTCGTTTCATTCTTGACATTCAGGCAAAATATCCTGGAAACTATGACAAGATCAAGAAGATGGCAATCCTCTATGATGGACAGGTAAAAATGGCTCACCTTGCAATCGTTGCAGGCTACTCTGTAAACGGTGTTGCAAAACTTCATACAGAGATTCTTAAGAAACAGGAACTGAAAGACTTCTACGAAATGATGCCGGAGAAATTCAACAACAAGACAAACGGTATCACTCAGAGACGTTTCCTGCTTCACGGAAACCAGCTGCTTGCAGACTGGGTAACAGATCATATCGGACCGGAATGGATCACAGATCTGTCTCAGATCAGCAAACTGAAAGTTTATGTGGATGATGAAAAAGCACAGCAGGAATTCATGAACATCAAATATCAGAACAAAGTCCGTCTGGCAAAATACATTCTGGAGCATAACGGAGTAGAAGTAAATCCACGTTCTATCTTCGATGTACAGGTTAAGAGACTTCATGAGTACAAACGTCAGCTTCTGAACATCCTGCATGTAATCTATCTGTATGACCAGATCAAGAAACATCCGGAAATGGATTTTTATCCAAGAACATTTATCTTCGGTGCAAAAGCATCTGCAGGTTATGCACGTGCCAAGAAGATCATCAAACTGATCAACTCTGTAGCAGATGTTGTAAACAATGATGCATCTATCGAAGGCAAACTGAAAGTTGTATTCATCGAGAACTATCGTGTATCCAACGCTGAGATGATCTTTGCAGCAGCAGATGTTTCTGAGCAGATCTCTACTGCAAGTAAAGAGGCTTCCGGTACAGGTAACATGAAGTTCATGCTGAATGGTGCACCGACTCTGGGAACCATGGATGGTGCGAACGTTGAGATCGTTGACGAAGTTGGTAAAGAAAACGCATTTATCTTCGGTCTGAGCGCAGATGAAGTTATCAATTACGAAAACAATGGCGGATATGATCCGAGAGTCATCTACAACACAGATGATGAGATCCGTCAGGTACTGACAGAGCTTGTCAATGGAACATTCTCTTCTGATACAGAACTGTTCCGTGACCTGTACAACTCACTCCTCAACCAGAATGGTGGAGAGAGAGCAGACCAGTACTTCATTCTTGCAGACTTCCGCTCCTATGCAGCAGCACAGAAGAAAGTAGAAGAAGCATACAAAGATGAAAAAGGCTGGGCTCGTATGGCTATGCTGAACACAGCATGCGCAGGTAAATTTACATCTGACAGAACAATTGAAGAGTATGTAGAGGATATCTGGCATCTGGACAAAGTATTCATCAAATAAAAACTTTCATCAAATCGTTCTTTATGATTTATGCAGATGGGACGTGATTCGTCCCATCTGACTCTGAAAAAGCTCATGGCAAATGCTGTGGGCTTTTCTTATTTTTTCCTTTAATGGCCAGCGGGCATCGTGCTGGATAACTATGCTGTTTCTCGATGTCTGATATGCCTATTATATTAAGCCGTCAGCATCGATTTATGGGGATGCTCTATTCCCGGTGCTGGAATCAAGTGTTATGTCAACTTATTGACATCGAATCTGACGTACAGTACATTTTTTCGATGCAGAAAAAGAAGGTGTTGAAGAAAACATGACAGGCATAAAATGGAATAACGGTGTTTGCTAAGAGGCGGGAGTATGACATATCTCTGGGGTGGAATGATCATAATTGGAATCATATATGGGACGCTGACGGGAAATTTGGATGGGGTTTCAAAGGCATTAGTCTCGTGTGCGGGGGAGGGAGTGAATCTCTGTATTTCGATGGCAGGAATTACTGCGATGTGGACCGGCATGATGAAGATTGCAGAAAATTCCGGACTTGTGACGGCTCTTGCAGGACGGATGAGGTGGATCATTTGTTTTTTATTTCCGGAACTGGAGACAGATTCAAAAGCAGCGCATTATATCTGCCTGAATTTTCTTTCAAACATGCTGGGACTGTCCTGGGCAAGTACGAGTTCTGGATTGTGTGCAATGGAGGAACTTTCTGTTCGTTCTCCTGGCAGTACTGCAAGTAATGAGATGTGTACATTTCTTATCATTAACGTCTCTTCGCTGCAACTCATTCCAGTCAACATGATCGCCTATCGTGCGAAATACGGAAGCACAGATCCGACGGCGATCGTTGGCCCGGCAATCCTTGCCACTGCCGTAAGCACCGCAGTGGCAGTGATTTTCTGTAAAATCATGCAGAAGATAAAAATGCAACAAGGATGACAGGATTCGACAAAAATAAAGTACGATATGTGCTATCCTGAAAATGTTACCGCTTCCCACAGGTGCGGGAAGGAGGGAAAATATGGACAGCATTATAAGTTTTATAATCGCCGTTATGGCTGGTGTAGTGTGTCACTGCATCAACAAATGGTTGGATGGCGATAAATAGTTGGTGACCAGCCTGTGGTATAAGCCATCACATAAAAAACGGAATAGAAAAACCCTCGGATGGCACTCCGAGGGTTTTTCGTTTCTTTTAGGTACTTGGACAGTATCATTATAAGTTTCTGATGACATTATAGCATATGCATGTATTGCTTACAATATACAAAAACAAGAATCGTTTGACAGGATTCGACAAGATATGACAAATTGTGTGTATATTAAATCCATTCACACCCCGGCGCATTATGAATAAACTCTGCAAGGTGAGTACGAATCTGTTCCATCTGTTGCTGGGTATCGGGATTGCTGTATGGAATCCGGTCGATAATCTTGTTCAGGTAATCGTGTTCCTCGATGATGTCGAAACTGGCACGGAAATAAATATCGCAGAAATATGCGACATAGGATACCCAGTAATCCATCCTGGTGATGCGGTCGGGGGAATAGATACACTGGTTTTTGAAAACCGTATCATAAACAACTGGAGTGATCTCCTGTGCACCGATTTCTTCTCCGGATGCACCCATAAAGACCAGGAGGTCGTCATGTAGTTTGACACGGCAGTTGTCCAGCTTATCGGCATCACGGATCAGGCGTGCATGAAGCAGAGTACGGGAATCGTTGATTCCCTCCAGTTTGAAATCACTGTGTTTTGCAATTGCTGTGAGGATAATTTCATCCCAGGTATTTTCAGGGACGAAACGGCGGATCATGCCTTCGTCAAATAAGACTTTTACACCATAAGCTGCATGGTCCATGGTTGTCGGTTCAAAACTGTCAAAGCGTTTTAACTGCTCGAAACGTCCGATATCATGAAGCAGAGCAATGATGCGTGCGAGTTCCGTATCTTCTTCTGAGAGATGCATACGGTGGCAGATTTCTTCCATGGCATGCACAACTCCATAAGTATGGATGATTTTCAGACGGACTTTGTCGTTTGTGCGGTCATAACCGTCCAGATAATTTTCAAATTCTTTTTTGGCATCTTTATAATTCATAGAGCGTTATCTCCTTAAGTTTTCTTTTTATATATAAAGATTATTTTAACAGATTTTTCCGGTATTCTCTCGGGCTGCAGCCCTTTATCCTTGCAAATACTTTGGAATAGTAATTTGAATCGGAAAACCCTGTTTTTTCGGCAATATTGCTGATGGATTCTCTGGTGCTCAGATATTCCAGGCTTCGTTCGATACGATATTCCTGAAGAAAGGAAAAGAGCGTTGTGTTCATATGCCGTTTGAACAGCCGTGTGCATTCACTTTCGCAGAGATGAATATGCTCAGAAATATCTGCAAGTGAAATCTGATTCATATAATTTTTTTCCACGTAGGAAAGGATTTTGCGGATCCGTTCGTATTCTGTAAGGTCAGATGCGGACGTGATTGGCTGATGCGGAAGATGTTCTGCCAGCAACTTCCACATGATCTGCATGCGTATGGAGATGTCCAGCTCATAGAAATCAGGCTGCTTTTTGTCGAGATCGATAACTTCCAGCATTCGATCACGAAAAACTTTGTGCCAGTCTTCGCTGTAATCAATATGTACAGCACATACGGCAAGATTCTGAATGACAGGCTCCACGTACTTGGTGCATATTGTGCTCTGAAAGAATCCGTAGATCAGTTTGGGATCAAATGTAATCGGAATATAGGAACAGTCCTTTTGATTTTCCATTTCACCGGAATGCAGTGCATTGGAATTACAGAAAACAATGTCCCCTTCTTTCAGATGAAAGGAGCGATTGTTGACCCGATAATGCATACAGCCCTTTTTTACATAGGTGATCTCGATTTCCGGATGACAGTGCCACAGAAAAGAATTGGAATCATATTCCGACAGACACTGATAGCTGACCAGAAATGGAAAATGGTCGCTGCCATGCTTTTTTAATTCTTTCTGAAACTGATTTGTGATAATCTGCATAAAAAAGCCTTTCTATAACAAATAAAACATAGATAGTAGATCAAAATGTATTGCGTAAAATTTTAAACGCAGAAAATTACCTTTATTATACATGAAAAATCAATAAAAACGCAAGATTTTACCTGTTTTTCGCAGATTTATCAAGGTATTTTATTGAAAAAGCAGTATAATGAAATTATCAACAGCGTACGGGCAGTGAGATAATGTATAAATATAATGTAAAAGGAGAACAGGGGCATGAATTTACCAGAAACAGCAAAACTTCAGGAAATCTACGGTGAAACAGAAATCAGCGGCGCACGATTCAAAAATCTTGCAGATAATTTTGTAAAGATTTACAAACAGGATAAAGCAGAGTACTTTACTGCAGCAGGAAGAACAGAGATTATCGGAAATCATACAGACCATAATGGTGGAAAAGTAATTGCAGGAAGTATCAATCTGGATACGATCGGAGCTGCGTATCCGAATGGAACACAGGTGATTCATATTACAAGTGAGGGATACAGAGATGAGATCGTTGTAGATCTTACAAAACTCAGCAAAAACAACTACAAAAAAGGTACTGCAGCCCTTGTAGCCGGAATGATGGAAGGTGCTCAGAAGAATGGATTCAAGACAGGTGGATTTGATGCATATGTAAGCACCAATGTAATCGCAGCAGCAGGAGTCAGCTCTTCTGCATCTTTTGAAATGCTGATCTGTACCATCGTGGATTATTTCTTCAATGAAAGCAAGATGTCCTTTAATGATTATGCAAAAGTTGGCCAGTACGCAGAGAACGTATACTGGGACAAAGCCTCTGGAATGATGGATCAGATGGCATGTGCGGTCGGTGGTCCGGTGCTTTTCGATTTTGCGGACAGAGATAATCTGGAGTACAGCAAACTGGATTTCTCTTTTGGTAAATTCGGTTACAAACTGGTTATCGTAAATACAGGAAAAGGTCATGCAGATCTCAGCCAGGAATATTCTGAAATTCCGGGTGAAATGAAAGCAGTTGCGAAAGTACTTGGGGTAGAACTTCTTCATGAGACAAATGTGGATGCGCTTCTTGAACATTGCAATGAGATTGAAGATGACAGAGCAGTTCTGCGTGCCCTTCATTTCTTTGGTGAGACTTCCCGAGTAGAAGAAGCAGCAGATGCAATTCATCGTGATGATTATGATAAATTCCTTGAACTGATCGATGAATCCGGAAGATCTTCATGGGAACTTCTTCAGAACTGTTATACTATGAAAGATTTCCATGAGCAGAAGATTACAAGAACTCTTGCACTGACACAGCTTTTCCTTAAGAAGATCGGCGCAGGTGTATGCCGTGTCCATGGTGGTGGATTTGCAGGTGTGATTGCAGCGATCGTACCGGAAAAAGAGCAGGACAACTATGTAGAATACATTTCCAAATTTGTTGGCAGAGAGAATGTTTATCCGATGGATATTCGTGCAGTCGGAGCTACACATATCGGCTGATAACAGAATAAACCAATATGGACAGAAGAAAAACGACAGTAGTTGTTTATGGCTGATTCTAATTGGCGGGAAATTAAATACGATTCATACATAAATCAGGTATGAAAAAACATAAGGTATCATAAATACAGATTTCAGGAGAATCAGATGAAGATTATTTCCTATATTTCTGTGTTTATGATACCTTTTTTAATTCTTTATGTGATTGGATATGGACTGTCAACCAGAAGGAATATTTACAGTGACTTTCTGGAAGGTGCAGAAGAGGGGCTGAAGATTATCTGGAAACTGATACCGACGCTGATCGGACTTATGACAGCAGTAGGTGTTTTGCGGGAATCCGGGTTTCTGGACTTTCTGGGAAGGATGCTTTCCAGAGCATCCGGACTACTGGGAGTTGATCCGGAATTATTTCCACTGGGACTGATCCGACTGTTTTCTTCCAGTGCGGCAAATGGGCTGTTGCTGGATATTTTCAAACAGTATGGAACGGATTCGCCAACAGGACTGATGGCAGCATTGATGCTTAGTGCGACTGAGAGTGTCTTTTATTGTATCAGTGTGTATTTTGGAGGGGCAGGAATACAAAAGCCCCGCTATACATTAGCGGGGGCTTTACTTGCATCACTGGCAGGGATGGCAGCATCCGTCTGCATTGTGAAATTTCTGTTATAAATTATACCAGTGTTTTATTTTTTTCAAGCATCTCATGGATAATATTTTGGGTATATGCTCCGAGATGTTTCTGATCTTCTCTGGAAAGATCTTTTACATAAATCGGTTTGCCATATTCCAGAACAACGTGAGTAGATTTTATTTTTGGCATATGTGCTTCAAAGATTTCCTGAGTATTGTTCATTGCCATCGGAATGATCGCACAGCCGGATTTGCTGGCAATCTTGAAGCTTCCCTCATGGAAAGGCAGAAGTTCCAGCTCATCCTTGTTTTTGTTTCGTGTACCTTCCGGGAAGATACAGATGGAGATGCCGGATTTTACCTTCTCAATCGCAGTGAGGATGGTCTTCAGGCCCTGTTTGATATCCTTACGGTCAAGGAACAGACAGTGCAGGTAGCGCATCCAGTTGGAAAGAAGCGGGTAACGTTCCATTTCTTTTTTGGCAATATAGCCGGTACGGATTGGACAGCGGCTGTAGGAAAGCACGATGTCAAAATAACTTCTGTGGTTGCCGATATAAAGAACGGGTGTATCTTTTGGCACATTTTCTTCACCAATTATGGTAACTTTTGTACCGGCTTCCCAGAGAATAAGCTTGAATACCGCCTGAATAATGCGGAGAGAACTGATTTCTTTGGTTCTGGGAGAGAATTTTCCGATGATCCATTCCACAAAAAGGACAGGGATGGATAAAATCAGAAATCCAATGACCGTAACAGCAACGATAATTAAACGAATCATGATGAATTCCTCTTTCTTTTAAATTAAAGATCTCCTGTAAAACAGGACTCTGGTACAAGTATAAGTGATTTTTGAAATACATGCAATAAATCTTTTGGGGGCTGCATAGAATACATACTGAGGAAATGAATTATCGGGAAATGAGACTGGATTTATGAAAAAAATACTTGCTTTGCTGGGTCTGGCGGTACTTTTTTTTACACTTTGCGGATGTCGTGCAGTGCGGATCGAGGAGGGAAACAGAACACCGCTTTCTTATACGGTTGCAGAATTCTCTCAGATTCCAGAAGAGGCACAGGAGCTGATCAGGGAAAAAAAGGAATCAGAATTTCAGCTTGCCTATCAGAGAGGTGAGGATTTGTTTCTGATCAAAGGATATGGCAGACAGATGAGTGGCGGATACAGCATTCAGGTGAAGGAGCTTTCAGCATCATCGAATGCCATTTTTTTTGAAACAAAACTGATAGGTCCATCCGAAGAAGTTCAGGGAGGAGAACCCTCTTTCCCGTATATTGTTATAAGGACAGAGTACCGGGATGTGCCGGTACAGTTTCAGTGAGACAGGAGGCAGAACTTTGGAATTAAGAAAAGAAGATATTCAGATGCTGCGTACAAAAAGCAGGGCGTCCAGTCAGGTGACTTTTGATACCGATTATAATGTGCCGGATGTAAAGCCGGATATTGGACGTATGATACAGAGCAAAGGCGATGTGACGGTAGAAGAAGTACGGTTGAATGACGGGCATGCATTCCTGAAAGGAAAACTTCAGGCAGATCTTCTTTATGTCGGAGAAGAAGATGGCAGAGTGTACAGTCTTTCCGCAGTACTTCCTATGGAAGAGACATTGAATCTTGATGGAATTGCAAACGGGGATAAATTGAGGCTTCGATGGGAAATTGAGGATCTGAGCATTCATATGATCCATTCCAGAAAACTGAACATCAAGGCAGTGGTGACTTTTTTTGCCTCAGTTGATGAACTGGCAGGAATCCGGCTTCCGGTATCGACGGATGATGAGTCCGTGTCCGTACAGAAAAAACAAATGCGGCTTTTGAGTCTTGCGATACATAAAAAAGATACTTTGAGGCTGAAAGAGGATATTACATTGGTATCCAATAAACCGAACATTGCAGAACTCATCTGGTATACGGTGGAAGTACGGGGGCTGGATCTGCGGCCGGAGGAAAACACAGTAAAGGCAAAAGGTGAAATCTTTGTATTTGCACTTTATACCGGGGATGATGAAGGTGGAACGCTGCAATGGATTGAACATTCAGTGCCCTTTAATGGGGAAGTGGAATGTGCGGGCTGTAGTCCGGATATGATTCCGAACCTCGAGGCATCTGTGCTCAATCAGACATTGGAAGTAAAACCGGATGTTGACGGCGAGGAAAGACTTTTGCTGGTAGATATGGTATTGGAGTTGGATATGAAACTCTACCAGGAGGAAGATCATGATGTGCTCATGGATGTCTATACACCATTTCGGCAATGCATTCCAAAAGGAAAAAATGAAACGCTGGAAAGTCTTCTGATCCGGAACTTTTCAAGATGCAGACTGTCTGACAGGATTGAGGTAAAAGAGACGCAGGGAAAGATTCTGCAGATCTGCCATAGTCAGGGACGGATCAAAGTGGATAAGACCAGAATCGTCAGAGACGGAATTCAGGTAGAAGGAATCGTGCGGCTGAAAGTTCTTTATATCATTGGAAATGATGAGATGCCATTTTATTCCATGGAAGCAATGCTGCCGTTCAGTCATGTGGTGGAAGCACGAGGAATCACAGAAGAGAGTGTGTATTATCTGCATACAGATCTGGAACAACTTTCCACAACGATGGCAGACAGCAATGAGATTGAGGTCCGGGCGGCAATAGGGTTGAATGTACTGGTAATCCAGTGTATGCCGGAGATGATTCTGGAAAAAATAGAAGAGCAGCCGCTTGATCAGGAAAAAATCCGCAGTATGCCGGGAATCACGGTTTATATTGTCAAACCGGAAGATACATTGTGGAACATTGCAAAAAAATTTTATACAACGGTGGAGGAAATCCAGACAATGAATGAGGTGGAAGGCGATGAACTGACTGCCGGAACTCCGCTTCTTCTGGTAAAAAAAGTGGAAGAATGAGTCTTGAAATTCATTGTAAAATCGGATAAAATATAGCCATATCAGTTTTGTATACAAAGTACAAAGAGAACAAAAATACAAAGGATGGAAGGTGTATATATGCGTTTACGTGCAATGGCCAAAATCAATCTGGGGCTGGATGTGCTTCGCAAAAGAGAAGATGGATATCATGAAGTCCGGATGATCATGCAGACAATTCAGATGTATGATCTGCTTGAGATCCGCAGGAAAGCAGAGCCGGGAATATCATTGTCCACCAATCTTCCATATGTGCCATCAGATGAAAGAAATCTGGTATATAAAGCAGCAAAGCTTCTGATGGATGAGTTTGATGTCAGAGAAGGAATTACCATGAAACTGACCAAATCTATTCCGGTAGCTGCCGGTATGGCAGGAGGAAGTTCGGATGCTGCAGCAGCATTTGTCGGAGTGAACCGTATGTTTCGGCTGGGACTGAGTGAAGAAGAGTTGATGAAACGTGCTGTTCAGGTAGGGGCGGATGTTCCGTATTGCATCATGCGTGGAACTGCTCTTGCAGAGGGAATCGGAGAAAAACTGACCAGACTTCCGGGGCTGCCGAAGTGTTATATACTGGTAGGAAAACCGGGAATCAATGTTTCTACAAAGCTGGCTTATGAAAATCTGCATCTGGATCAGATCCAGACACATCCGGATATAGATGGAATGTTGAGAGATATCGAGAATCAGGATCTTATCAGCCTTACATCCCGGATGGAAAATGTCTTTGAACCGGGAATCATCGGACAATATCCTGTCATTCAGGAGATCAAAGATCTTATGGAATCCAAAGGGGCTCTCAAGGCCATGATGAGTGGAAGCGGGCCAACTGTATTTGGAGTCTTTGATGACCGGAGTAAGCTCAGAGAGGCTACAGAGGCGTTGCGTGCGAGTCGTCTGGCAAAAACTGTATTTGCTACGCAGATTTATAATAACAAAGAGAAGAACAATGCATAACAGATGATATGTGCAGGAAAGGGGAAGATACTTATGATAAATGATTTTTCTGTAGATATGAATGAATATCTGCCGCTGCGAGATGTTGTATTTAATACACTTCGCAAAGCAATCTTAAAAGGAGAACTGAAACCAGGAGAAAGACTTATGGAGATCGCTCTGGCAGAACGACTTGGTGTAAGCCGTACACCTGTGAGAGAAGCAATGCGTAAGCTGGAACTGGAAGGTCTGGTTGTTATGATTCCCCGCAGAGGTGCACAGGTTGCAAACATCACAGAGAAGGATCTGAATGATGTTCTTGAAGTTCGGATCGCACTGGAAAATCTTTCTATCGAAAATGCATGTGCACGGATGACAGAAGAGCAGCTGGAGGAATTATGGAAAGCAGCCAAGAATTTTGAGGCAACTATGGCAGAGGGAAATCTGGTAAAGCTTGCAGAAGCTGATGTGGCTTTTCATGAGGTAATCTATAAGTCTTCTGACAACAGAAGACTCAATCAGGTGTTAAATAATCTCCGTGAGCAGATCTACCGTTATCGGGTAGAATATCTCAAAGATGAAGAAACAAGAAATCTGCTGGTCAAAGAGCATGAAGAACTTTATGAAGCAATCCGTAATCGTGACGTGAAGCGTGCACAGGAAATTTCCTATCAGCACATTGAAAACCAGCGTGAAGCAATCATCCGTTCCATCCGTGAGGAAACGCAAAATCGTCAGAACCATAAATAATCTGATAAAAATTGGTTATTCTAAAAGAGATGCATGATATATGTGTCTCTTTTTTTGTACGAAAAAATCAGGATGTATTTTGTGGAGGGAAGGAAAATAATGGAAGAAATAAAAAGGATTTCAGCGAATTTGCGTGACAATGAAAAATATATCAGGAAACGATGTGAAGACTGTGCTGATATTCTGATCCGCCCTATGCGTCTTGGTGAAGAACGCAAAGCTGACTGCCTCATGGTTTACATTGAAGTTGCAGTTTCAAATATGATGCTGGATGATTCCGCTTTGGGTAAGATGATCAATCATTTCTGGGAAATTTCTCCTGAAAAGATTCCGGAATTCCTTCGAAACAACAGTCTGGGAATCGCAGATGTGCAGCAGCTGCAGACGATGGATGAAGTATTTGGTGCAATTCTTTCCGGAAATGCTGTGTTTTTTATAGATGGCTATGACCGGGCAATGAAGATATCCAGTAAGGGTTATCCGGACATGGGGGTATCGCAGGCGGAATCCGAGAAAGTTCTGAGGGGATCCCGGGAAGGATTTTCGGATTCTGTAAAGACAAATTCTGCATTGGTGAGAAAAAGACTCCGGGATACCAGAATGAAAGTAGTGGAGAGTCAGAGTGGCGTTCGTTCTAATACGGTCGTACAGGTGCTGTACATGGAAGATCTGGTACAGGAAGAACTTCTGGAACAGGTAAAAAACAGACTGAAAGAGTATAAAGTGGATGGCATTCTGGACAGTGGAATGTTGGAGCAATTGACTGAGGAACCATGGTATTCTCCTTTTCCACAATATCAGGTGACGGAGAGACCTGACCGGGCAGCGCAGGAGCTGCTGAACGGGAAAGTAGTGATTTTGTGTGATAACTCTCCGTCGGCATTGATTCTGCCGGGTGCATTCAGTGGGTTTATGGAAAGCAGTGAGGACTGGTATCATCACTTTGAAATGGCTACATTTCTCAGAGTGCTTCGCTATCTTGCGTTGTTGACAGCAACATTGCTTCCGGGACTTTATCTGGCGGTGATACGGTTTCATACACAGATTCTTCCGACGAATCTTGTGCTTTCTTTTGCAGAGGCCAGAGGAGGCGTACCGTTTTCGAGCGTGGCAGAACTGATTTTGCTGGAGCTTGCTTTTGAACTGATCAGGGAAGCCGGAGTGCGGGTACCAGGAGCACTGGGAAATGCAATCGGCATTGTGGGAGGACTGATCATCGGTGATGCTGCAGTCAGTGCAAATCTTGTCAGCCCGATCGTGGTTATGATCGTTGCTCTGACAGCTCTGGGATCCATGGTGATTCCAGATGAAGAATTTGCTGCTGCATTTCGCCTGCTGAAATACGGTTTTTTGTTGTTGGGAGGTTTTCTGGGAATTTACGGAATTGTTTTGGGAATGTATCTCACTGCGGCTCATCTTGCAGGACTGCTGAGTTTTGGCGTACCATATCTGGTTCCATTCGTCCGGAAACAGCCAATTCGCAGGGTAGGAGACGGTATGATCCGCATTCCTTTTAAAACCAGAAAATATCGTCCGGTTTATGCCAGAAAGGAGCAGAGTCTGCGCTTGAGAAAAACGCGGGCATTTGAAGCGGGCAGTCAGAATAAAAAGGAGACGGACAGATGAAATACGCAGAAAATAATCGTATATCGCACAGACAGCTATATCGTCAGATCGTGCTTTCTTTTGCGGCACCATTTCTGATCTGCATTCCCGGAAAAAATGGGGTGCAGGGAGTGAATGGAGCGTTGGGGATTGGAATGGCGGTTTTGATCCTTCTGGTGTTTGTATTTTGGATGCTGCGGAGTACAGGTGGCTACACGGATCCGGTAAAATATCTCGGGAAGACTGGTGGAGGGATCCTTGGGCTATTTTTTATGGTGTATCTGATCATGAGTGGAGCATATCTGCTTACACTGATCGAACAGATCGTTCCGATATGGCTGATTTCCGGTATCTCGGGGAAATGGCTCTCTTTTCTGGCAGTGGCGGTATGTGCTTATGGAATGGATCGTGGAATGCAGCGCAGAGGACGGCTGGCGGATGTATCTGGAGGAATGTTTCTTCTGATCATTCTGCTTATCCTGCTTCTTTGTATTGGACAGGGAAAGACGGAATATCTGCGGGAGACATGGAACGAAGCAGGATTGGACGGAACGTATATTATGAGGGATGCGTATGGTTTTCTGTGTGCTTTTTCCGGTATAGGTTTACTTCCCTTTGCAATGAAGGATATTGAGAAAAAAGGAAGTACCGGAAAACCGATTTTTTACGCGATTTTGACAGTTGGGGGAATTCTGATGTTTGTGCTTTTCCTTCTTCCGGCTGTACTTGGGTGGAAGCGTATCCAGAAAGAAGTATATCCAATTCTTCCGCTTCTGGCAGGAGCGGATCTGCCGGGAAATGTACTGGCAAGATTTGATGTTCTGTGGATGGGATTTTTATTATACGGAATTCTTTTTGCGCTGGGAAGTCTGTTTCACTATGGAAATCAGATTCTGGATGCAGTACATCTTGGAAGTGGAAAATACTGGATGCCACTGGTGGTTTATCTGTTTTTTGCTGTTTCATGGAAAGGAATGCGTCCGGTGGATTTTTACGGAAGATATCTTGGATATATTTTTGTGCCGGGACTGCTTCTTATACAGATCTGGATGTATCTGAGGGGAAGTCACAGGAGGAGAAAAAAAGCTGCCGCAGCCATCGGCCTCCTGTTGGTCCTCACTATGAGTGTCAGTGGATGTGCCGGTATTGAACCGGAAAAAAGGATGTACCCACTCGCTATGGGAATAGATCTGGAAGAGTTGAATTATGTGCTTTCCTATGGAATGCCCAATCTGCCGCAGGCAACGGGACAGGGGAAAGATACAGAGGAAAATGCAGAGGTGCTGACACTGCGTGGGAACAGTTTTGAAGAGATGCAGGCACTTTATGAGCGTTCGCAGGAAAAGTATCTGGATATCGGACATTTGCAGATACTGGTTGTGGGGGCTGCATTACTGGATTCTGACAGATGGGAGGAGTTTTTGGAATATTTGAAGAAGGAGCCACTGGCGGGGGAAAACATTTATCTGTTTCGGGCGGAAAAGGCAGAAAACATCCTGAACTGGAGCAACAGCGATACCTCCCTGGGAGAATATCTGACCGGTCTTATGGAAAACCGGACATCCGGACAGCAGAAAAAGGGAGTGACACTGAGAGAGGTGTACCATCAGTGGTATCAGTATGGAACAGTACCAGCTCTGCCGGAGATTATTCTGACAGGAGAAGAAATCCAGGTTTATCTGAATGAAACGGAAAAAAATGTCAATACTTCTGGTGAGATGCAGACACCGGACAGAATGGGATGACTGACCGGTACTGGAACACAGGAGGCGAAATGATATGATGAAACGATTAAAAAAGGCAGAACACAGATTTTTTCTGTCTGTACTGATGGGGATGGTGGCAGGAACTTTGCTGATCGGATATCCGACGGGAACGGGACAGGGAAACGTGCTGGCATGGTGGGGCAGTATTTATCCGGAATTTTGTTTTTCTGAAAAAGTAGAAACAGGAGATGATTTCGGAGTCGAAAAAAATCAGACAGTTCAAAAACCAAAGATCTCCTTCTGGCTTGCGAAAGCCTTTGAGAGGTGGTAAGATGTTAGATAAGTCTGGAAAGGCGGTGCTTTTCCGGATACATAACACAGAACTGGAGAGTTATATATGAAGATAGATAGAGATGCACCTATTGGTGTGTTTGATTCCGGAGTAGGAGGTCTGACGGTTGCCCGTGAGATCATGAGAAATCTTCCTTCGGAAAAGATCGTTTATTTTGGTGATACTGCCAGAGTGCCTTATGGAAGCAAATCCAGAGATACGGTAATCCGCTACTCCAGACAGATCATTCATTTTCTGAGGAACCAGAATGTCAAGGCGATCGTGATCGCCTGCAATACAGCAAGTGCGTTTGCACTGGATGCGGTGAAGGATGATCTGGATATTCCTGTTCTGGGTGTGATCGGAGCAGGGGCCAAAGTTGCCGCACAGGAAACAGTAAATAAGCGGGTTGGTGTGATTGGTACTCTTGGTACGGTAGGAAGTGGAATCCATGAAACATACCTCAAGAAACTTGATCCGGAAATCACAGTGATCGGCAAGGCATGTCCGTTGTTTGTTCCTCTTGTAGAGGAAGGATGGCTTCACGATCCGGTAACGCTGGAAGTTGCAAACAGATATCTGCAGGAAATGAAAGACAAAGAAGTGGATACGCTGATTCTTGGATGTACGCATTATCCACTGATTCGTTCCACGATCAGGGAAGTTATGGGAGAAAAGGTTCGTCTGGTAAATCCGGCATATGAGACGGCACTTGAGCTGAAAAATCTGCTTGAACAGACAGATATGCTCAGTACCGGCAAACAGCAGGAAGAATTTCCTTATCGTTTTTATGTCAGTGATCTGGCAGATGAATTTAAAGAATTTGCAAATTCGATTCTTCCGTATGATGTGGAGATGACAAAGAAGATTGATATTGAAAAATATTAGGAGAAACAGATGAAAAAAGATGTGCTGATACATGTACGGGGACTTCAGATGATGGACCCGGAGGAAGAGCAGGAACCGATTGAGATTGTTGTTCCTGGACAATATTATTTTCGAAATGGGAGCCATTATCTCCGTTATGAAGAAATGATGGATGACACGGCAGTACCCACGGTTAATTATATCAAGATGTCCGCACAGGGTGTAGAAGTCCGGAAACAGGGGCAGGTAAATGTACATATGGTTTTTGAACAGGGAAAGAAAAATATGACTTTTTATTCCACACCGTTCGGAACACTTCAGATGGGTATCGCAGCGACCGGTCTGGAACTCGAGGAAGAGGATGATAATATCCGGTTAAAAGTAGATTATGCCCTGGATATGAATGAGGAACATGTGGCTGACTGTTATCTTACCGTGCAGGCGCAGTCCAGAGATTCTGAAGATTTTATTTTATAAATAAAACAGATCTGAAAAAATGCCCGGAAGGAGATCAAACCTTCCGGGCATTTCTGCATTGCGATATTATTTGTTGCGTAATCTTTTGAAGAAGCCTTTTTTCTTAGGTGCCGGTGTTTCAAGGGAACCACGGATACCTTTTACACCAACGATGTATAAACCGCTGACTTCGGCTTTTACTTCTTTTTTGACAGGAATCAGATCAAAGACTTTTTCGTCTGCGATCAGAATGGAAATCTTTGGTCCGACCTTTGCTTTAACGATTGGCAGTTTGGAACGACGCATAAGCTTTGGAGCCTGGTCGATCACCATCTGTGGAAGACCGGATTCTTTTAACGGAAGCCGTTTCTTATCAATGATCAGCATGGAAACTGTCTGTTTAGCTGCTTCAATCTGGGCCTGCTGTTCTTCTTGCTTTTTCTGAGCCTTTTTTCCAAAGAAATAAAGAGCGATCAGGGCACCGATCAGAATGACCAGAATCACAAGAAGGACGATGGTAAGTGTACTCATAGATACCCTCCTCAATATGTAATTTACAAATATTGTTATGCGAAATATATTCTAACATCATTTATTACAAAAGGCAAACAAATTCAGGAAAAATCACTAAAGAACAGGAAAAGCAGTGGCAAAGATTAAAGGAAATCGGTATAATAGAGAGAGGTTTTTGTACAAAAGATGTAATAAAATAAGAATGTCCGTGGGTACACTAAGAATTACAGAAAAAGATACATGGAGAGTTAGTATGGAAGGGAAAAACAACAGAACAAAAGAAGCAGAGAATAAACGAATGTATGGGGATGAAATAGAAAGAACAGAAGCCGAGGAACGGGAATTTCAGGAGCGTC
Organism: Blautia sp. MSJ-19; assembly: GCF_018918125.1. Lineage (GTDB taxonomy): Bacteria > Bacillota > Clostridia > Lachnospirales > Lachnospiraceae > Blautia_A. Next base: position 138,949 of record NZ_JAHLQA010000035.1, on the reverse strand, counting down.
GGGAACGTCGTCGCCGGAGAAGGATTGCGAGACGCAAAAGAGAACGCCGGAGAAAGATGATGATTCTTGGAATGACTGCAGTTATTACAGTTGTTGTGGCAGTCGGCGCAGTCAATGGAATCGTTCGTCATTTGGGAAACAGCAGCGGGCAGAAGAATTCCGGAGCAGTCAACAAGGGAAGTGAAAAAGCTTCCCAGGAAAATGCACAGAATGGCGAAAATACGCAAAATGCAGACAACAGTGCAAGCCCGTCTGATTCACAGAAGGATGTTCTTGCGCAGGCTTCTCTTCTGGCAGCGCAGTATGATTATGATAATGCTATTGAACTGCTTAAGAAGCAGAGCGGATTCAGTGAGAATGCAGATATGCAGAGCGCAGTAAAAGAGTATGAGAAAGAACGTGATTCCTGCCAGTCCTGGCCGCTGGAAGAAGTTACACATGTTTTTTATCATACGCTGATCAAAGATACTTCCAAGGCCTTTGACGGAGATTATAAAGAGGCTGACTATAATCAGGTCATGACAACGATTGATGAGTTTAACAAGATCACGGAGACTATGTATGAAAAAGGCTATGTCATGGTAAGCATTTATGATATGGCAACCGTGAATGATGACGGAACCATGACACCGGGGGAAATCCTTCTTCCACCGGGCAAGATTCCTTTTGTACTGTCACAGGATGATGTCTGCTATTATCATTATATGGATGGCGATGGATTTGCGACCAAGCTGGTTGTTGATGAGGATGGTAAGATAAAAAATGAATACGTCGAGGATGATGGAAGTGTGTCTGTAGGAGATTATGATATGGTTCCGTTGATCGACCGATTTGTAGAGGAACATCCTGATTTTTCATACAGAGGAGCAAAAGGAATCGTAGCACTGACTGGATACAATGGAATTCTTGGTTACAGGACTGACCAGAGTTATGAGACACGTCCGGCAGATCTGGACGCAAATAAAGTAGAATGGCTTAATGCACATCCGGATTTCAGCCTTGAAAAAGAGCGGGAAGGTGCAAAGAAAGTGGCCGAAGCAATGAAAGAGGATGGCTGGTTGTTTGCAAGCCATACCTGGGGACATCAGAATGTGGGACAGATTTCACTGGAGACATTGCAGGCTGATACCCAGAAATTTAAAGACAATGTTGATCCGCTGATTGGCGGCACAGATATTATTATTTTTGCATTTGGAACCGACCTTTGTGGAGCAGAAGATTATTCGGGAGATAAATTTGAATATCTGAAGAGTGTTGGATACAATTATTTCTGCAATGTGGATTCCAGCAAATATTATGTGCAGATCAGAGACCGGTATTTCCGTCAGGGGAGAAGAAATTTAGACGGATACCGTATGTACTATAATCCGGAGCTTCTGGAGGATCTGTTTGACGCGAAGAGCGTATTTGATCCGGCCAGACCGACACCGGTACCGCCGATGAGCTGAATGATTCAAGAGGGGAATAAAATATGAAAAAACGAACAATGATACTTACAGCCGTGTTCACGGCAGCAGTTCTGACTGTGGGAAGCAGTTATCTGCCTGACACGGGTGTGATAAAAGAAAAACTGGTGCAGACTGTATCAGCAGATACAAAAAATGCGAAGGATACAGAAGAAGATGATGTGCTTACCCAGGCAACGATCATGTACCAGCAGTATAATTATGATGAGGCAATCAAATTACTGAAGAATCAGGATGATTTTACAAAGAACAAAGACTATATGGATCTTGCTGCGAAATGTCAGATTGCGAAGAAATCGCTGGTAGAGTATCCTCTGGAACAGATCACACATGTGTTTTTTCATACACTGATCGAGGATACTTCCAGAGCTTTTGACGGAGATGCAAAGTCCGGAAATTATAATCAGGTTATGACGACGGTCAGTGAATTCAATAAGATCATCCAGATTATGTATGATAAAGGATATGTGCTGGTAAGTCCGCACGATATGGCAACAGTCAACAAAGATGGAACAATGAGCCGTGGTAAGATCATGGTGCCGGAAGGCAAGATTCCTTTTGTACTGTCACAGGATGATGTCAGTTATTATCATTATATGGATGGTGATGGATGTGCATCCAAACTGGTGCTCGATGAAAACGGGGATGTAAAGACGGAATATGTCGAAGCTGACGGAAGTGTATCGGTCGGGGATTATGATCTGGTGCCGCTTCTGGATTCTTTTATCAAAGAGCATCCGGATTTTTCTTATCATGGTCGTAAGGGAATCCTTGCAATGACCGGATATAATGGAGTATTAGGATACAGAACAGATATAGCCTACAAAACAAAAGAGGACCTTCAGGATGATCAGAAGAAGTTCCTCGAAGATAATCCGGATTTTGATTATGATCAGGATGTAAAAGATGCAACGAAAGTGGCAGATGCCATGAAGGCAGAGGGCTGGGAGTTTGCCAGTCATACCTGGGGTCATATGAATGCGACAGAGCGTTCAGCCGAAGATCTTCAGACAGATGATAAGAAATGGAAATCTTATGTGGCTCCGATTCTTGGAGACACTGATATGATCATTTTTGCATTTGGTGCAGATATTGGAGACTGGGAAGGATATTCGTCTGATAATCCTAAATTTGAGTACTATAAGAAAGCAGGATATGATTATTTCTGCAATGTAGATTCCAGTCAGTATTTTGTGCAGATCACGGATCAGTATTTCCGCCAGGGAAGAAGAAATCTGGATGGATACCGTATGTATTACAATCCGGAAATGCTGAGTGATCTTTTTGATGTATCTGAAGTCTGGGATTCCTCCAGACCGACACCGGTACCACCTATGTAACAGATGGGTACAGCTCACAGATTCGAAAGGAGTTTATTATTATGAAGAAAAAAGTAGTTGCTGTAATGCTGGTAATGTGTATGGCATTTTCCGCAGCAGCATGTGGAAAGGCAGCAGAAGATAACAAAACAGAGACAGCGAAAGATACAGAAGAAACCAAAGAGACTTCTGATGACAGCAAAAAAGATACGAAAGCCTCTTCTTCTGAAACAAGACTTGTTTCTGTTTCTGATGTTTCCGATTATATTACCATTGGTAAATATAAGGGTCTTACACTCAACAGAGTTTCACAGTCTGTCACAGAAGATGATATTCAGGCAGAGATTGATTATGAACTTGAAGATAAGGGGACAGAGGTCAAGGATGGAACGGTAGAAGAAGGGGATACAGTAACGATCAATTTTACCGGAACTATAGATGGAAAAGAATTTGATGGTGGTTCTGCAGAGGATTATGATCTTGTGGTCGGAGACGGTGGCATGATCGATGGGTTTGAAGACGGAATCATTGGCATGAAAAAGGGAGAAACGAAGGAGTTGGATCTGACTTTCCCGGAGGACTACTATGAAAGCTCCGTTGCGGGAAAAGATGTTGTTTTTGAGATCACACTTCAGAAATTTACCCGCCCGGCAGAGCTGAATGATGTCTGGGTCAAAGCAAATACGGATTATAATACCGTAGATGAGTATCGGGAGGCTGTAAAGAAGCAACTGGAGGATTCTGCGGCTGAATCTGCAGATTATGATCTTTACAGCAGTGCATGGAGCGAGGTACTTGCAGCTTCGGAGATAAAAGAATATCCAAAAGAAGATGTAGAACAGGCAACAGAAACATACAAAAAATTTACAGAAGATTATCTGAAACAGGCGGATATGGAACTGGCAGATTTCCTGGAAGCGCAGGGAATGACAGAGGATGAGTATAATGAACAGTGCCAGCAGTATGCGGAATCCAAAGTAGAACAGAATCTGATCGTGCAGGGAATCATGGATGCAGAAAATCTCAGTCTTGACAGTGACGATGCACAGAAAATCCAGGATGAACTGCTTCAGGAGTATGGATTTACCAGTCTGGACGAGATGATTGAGGCATATGGAGAACAGGAAGTGCAGGAATCACTGGGACTTCTGATGGTAGAACGCTATATTGTTGATCAGGCAACTATTAACGAAACAACAGGCACAGATGGCGAAGTTGCGAACGAAGACGCAGCGGGAGAAGATCTGGAACTGGATTCTGACGAAGAACTCGAAGTAACAGAAGAACCCGGAACAGAGGAAAGTGAGGATGCTGCAGCAGAGGATGACTCTGACGTGGCAAATGAAGGATGATAATCAAAAACGGAAATGTTTTTCAGGAAGATGGGACTTTTAAAAAACAGACACTTTATATAAAAAATCATAAGCTGGTTTCTGAGAATGAGATGACAGGAAAAGAGGAAATCCTGAATGCAGAGGGACTTCTGATCCTGCCTGGACTTGTGGATATCCACAGTCATGGAGCATATGGAAAAGATTTTTCAGATGGAGATGTGGACGGGTTAAAAGAAATCCTGAAATATGAGAGGCGTTCGGGAATTACATCCTATTGTCCTACTTCTATGACACTTCCAAAGGAACGGCTGATAAAGATTTTCCGGAGCATTGAGGAAGCACAGACAGCAGATGGAGCCTATGTGGCAGGCATCAACATGGAAGGGCCGTTTCTGGATCCTGCAAAAAAGGGTGCACATGTGGAAGAATGGATTGCAGAGCCGGATGCTGACTTCATGAAAGAGCTGAATGAGGTTGCAGGAGGAAAGATCCGTCTGGTTACGCTTGCACCGAATGTAAGCAGGGCTATGGACTTTATCAGAGAAATGCATGAGGAATTCTGTATTTCTCTGGGGCATACTGCGGCAGATTATGACTGCGCGAAAGAAGCTATGTCTCTGGGGGCACATCATGTGACGCATCTTTATAATGCCATGCAGCCACTGGCACACAGAGAACCAGGGCTGATCGGGGCTGCTATGGATGATCCTGACTGTATGGTAGAGCTGATCAGTGACGGATATCATATTCATCCATCAGTAGTAAGGGCAACCTTCCGGATGTTTGGCCCGGAGCGTGTAATCCTGATCAGTGATTCCATGCGCGCGACCGGAATGGAAAACGGTACATATGAGCTTGGTGGTCAGGAAGTTACGGTAAAAGACCGTAAAGCAGTGCTGAAAGACGGAACTCTGGCCGGTTCTGCGACGAATCTTTTTGACTGTATGTGCAAGGCAATAGAGTTTGGGGTACCGGTGGAACAGGCAATTTTTGCAGCCACACGAAATCCGGCAAAGAGCATAGGCATCTATGAACGGACAGGTTCTGTCTCCACCGGAAAAGAAGCGGATCTTGTACTGGTGACACCGGAGTTTGAATTGAAACAGGTTATCTGACATCTACATGCGTTCTGATGATTGTAAGCAGACAGACTTATTATTTCGGATTTAGTTCAGGAAATGTCATTGTAATTAAGAATTAAATGCGTTATGATAGTGAGTAAGAGACAAAAGTTATAGAAATACGCAGGTGGAATTAATGGATAAGAGAGTACTACGCGAACGAATGCGTAAAAAACAGCAGCAGCTGAGACGACGACAGATGATGAAAAAGGGTGCATGTGTCGTTGCAGTGCTTTTGGTAGTGATCTTTGTGATCCGGGGGATCATCCTTCCGGTGATCAATCGTGTCGGAGGCAAAAATGTGGATAAACCTTCACAGGTACAGGCAGAGGTTGAGACAACGAATGGTACAGATACAACAGATTCAGGAACGACAGATTCAGATGGAACGGATCAGAGTGAAGTGCAGACGAGTACCAATGCAGCAATCCGTCAGCCGCTGAAGGGCAAGAGCGATCTGACAAAGGCATCACAGCTTACTGCAGGATGGCATGATGACGAAAACGGCAAATGGTATCAGAATGCCGATGGTACATATTTTGCAGGCGGCATGCAGGAAATTGACGGTTCTACATATTATTTCAGCGATAATGGTTATGTCCAGACAGGATGGATCAGTGTTGGATTTGATGATTATTATTTCAATGATGATGGTACTTATGATCCAAGTCAGCACAAGACCAGAATAGCATTTACCTTTGATGATGGTCCTGGAGAATATACGGATGCACTTCTGGATTGTCTGGAAGAAAACAATGCACATGCAACGTTCTTTATGCTTGGACAGAATGTAGAGAACTGGCAGTCAGAGGTACAGAGAATGGTGGATATCGGCTGTGAGATCGGAAGTCATTCCTGGGATCACCCGAATCTCTTTAATCTGGATATTGACAGTGTGGCGAAACAGTTCTCTGATACAGATGCGGCACTGGAAGCAGCATGCGGACAGAAAGCAAGTGTTGCCAGGGCTCCATATGGAAACTGGAACGATGATATTGTTTCTACAGTAGGCAAGCCATTTTTTACATGGTCACTGGATTCTCTGGACTGGAGTTATAAGGATGTCAGCAAGGACTATGATGCGGTCATGAATGGGGATCTTACAGATGGTTCCATTATCCTGATGCATGATATTCATGAACCTTCTGTACAGGCTGCGATCCAAATGATTCCGGAGCTTGTCGCAAAGGGATACAAGCTTATGACAGTCAGCGAACTGGCAGCAGCCAAAGGGGTTACCTTACAGAATACGTGCTATTCTGATTTCTGGGACAGCTCCCTCAACAACGGACTGGTTGCCGGATATAGTGGAAACAGTACTTCTACAGATGGAAGCACAGACAGTACAGACGGATCCGATGCAGCTTCTTCTGACAGCAGTTCATCTGATTCAGGTAGTGGAAGCACGGATAGTAGTGACATCAGCGATGGAAGTTCCGACAGTGACGGATCTTCGGATGAGGATACGTCTTACGATGATGGATCTTCAGATGATGGGTCTTATGATGACTCGTCAGGAGATGACGGAGACTATTATGATGACAGCTCGTATGACGGCGATTATTCGGATGAAGAGTACTGATTAAAATGATTTTACAAAAGAGGACAGATTTGACGAAAGAAAGTCAGACTGCCCTCTTTTTTTCGGATTCAAGAGGGTTATTTTAATTGACGGAGGCAATACGGATTGGTATAATGTGACTATAAAATTCAAAAATATCAGCATCATAAATGTGCATAATGCTGATGAATGGCACGGGGAAAGCAAGAGTGCCGGAATCAAATAACGGTTAAGGGAGGTACGTTTGAATGGGAGAGAAGTTGCAGTTTACAGAACTGGATCAGTATCTGTTCGGACAGGGAACCCATTACGACATCTATAAGAAATTAGGGGCGCATCCAACTACACAGAGACGTAAAAAAGGTGTGTATTTTGCAGTGTGGGCACCGAATGCAAGATCGGTTTCCGTTGTCGGTGATTTTAATAACTGGGATACACAGGCAAATCCAATGCAGAAGACAGGTCCGATTGGAGTATATGAGACGTTTATACCTGGAGCAAAGGTTGGAGATCTGTATAAGTTTTATATTATTGGCTATCATGGAGAAGAATTATACAAAGCAGATCCATATGGCAATGAAGCAGAGTTAAGACCTGGAACAGCATCCAGAGTAGCAGATATCACAGACTACAAGTGGAAAGATACTACATGGATGAAGAAACGTCCGGAATTTGATGAGAACAGAAGTCCGATGGCAATCTATGAGGTACATCCGGGTTCCTGGAAAAAACATGAAGCAAAGAATGAGGATGATCCGGGATATTACAATTATCGTGAGCTTGCTCATGAACTTGCTGCCTATGTGAAGAAAATGGGCTATACACATGTAGAGCTTATGGGAATCGCAGAGCATCCGTTTGATGGATCCTGGGGATATCAGGTAACTGGCTATTATGCTCCGACCTCCCGCTATGGAACAGTTCAGGATTTTAAATATATGATCGATTATCTGCATCGAAACAAGATCGGTGTCATTTTGGACTGGGTACCGGCACACTTCCCGAAGGATGCACATGGACTGGCAAATTTTGACGGTACTGCGGTTTATGAACATGAAGACCCGAGACAGGGAGAGCATCCGGACTGGGGGACCAAGATTTATAATTATGGCCGTCCGGAAGTCAAAAACTTCCTGATTGCGAATGCTCTTTACTGGGTTGAAGAGTGTCATGTAGATGGCCTCCGTGTAGATGCTGTAGCTTCTATGCTGTATCTGGATTATGGTAAGAAAGACGGCGAATGGGTTGCCAACAAATATGGCGACAACAAGAACCTGGAAGCAATCGAATTTTTCAAACATCTGAATACAGTAGTTCTTGGCAGAAATCATGGAACTGTTATGATTGCAGAAGAATCCACTGCATGGCCGCAGGTTACAGGCAAAGCTGAGGATGGGGGACTTGGATTTTCACTGAAATGGAATATGGGTTGGATGAATGATTTTCTTGAGTATATGAAACTGGATCCGTATTTCCGTAAAGATAACCATAATAAGATGACGTTCTCTATGACTTATGCATACAGTGAGAAATATGTGCTTGTCATTTCTCATGATGAAGTTGTACATCTGAAATGCTCTATGGTTAATAAGATGCCGGGATATCCGGAAGAAAAGATTCGTAATCTGAAAGCCGCTTATGCATTTATGCTGTTCCATCCAGGAAAGAAACTTCTGTTCATGGGGCAGGAGTTCGGGCAGCTGCGTGAATGGAGCGAAGAGAGAGAACTTGACTGGTATCTTCTGAATGAAGAACCGCATCAGGATCTGCAGGAATTTGTGAAGACACTGTTACATATGTATACCAAGTATCCTGCCCTGTATGCCGGCGATAATGATCCGAATGGTTTTGAGTGGATCAATGCAGATGATGCATACAGAAGCATTTTCAGTCTGGTAAGAAAATCACCGACAAAGAGAAACAATCTTCTGTTTGTGGTTAACTTTACCCCGGTTGATCGTCCGGATTATCGTGTAGGCGTTCCGAAGAAGAAACAGTACAAGCTGATTATGGATGAACATGGACTTCTGGATAAACCGAAGGTATTCAAGGCAGAAGCACAGGAGTGTGACCACAGAGAGTTTTCATTTGGCTATTCACTTCCAGGCTATGGTGTTGCAGTATTTACTTATTAATATGTATTCCTGTGAATAATTACAAATATTCATTGGAATCGTCATATAATTTTGACAGTAAAAGTCATTGCAATTTAATAAGATATGGTTTATACTGAACGCGACTGAGGGAAAGAAATCAATAAGTACCCCAGTATGTAATGAAATGCAGTAAATTGACAATAATAATAAAGATTCCGAAAGGAGAATTACAATGAAAGTATCCAATATTAAAGACATCGAAAAGTTTTTTGAAGTAGTAGACAGCTGCCAGGGAAAAGTTGAACTGGTAACAGGTGAAGGCGACAGACTGAACCTCAAATCCAAACTGTCTCAGTATGTATCTCTTGCAAATATCTTCTCCGGCGGAGAAATTCCGGAACTTGAGATTGTAGCATATGAGAAAGAAGATATCGACAAACTTCTCAGCTTCATGATCAACGGTTGATTTCAGCAGATATTGAATGGGGGCGTGACTGGTTCATGTCCCCATTATCCATATCAAATGGGATAACAGTTACTGTGTAAGATGAGCAGTAGCGGATAATAACCAGGGGGTATGTTATGCCTCCTGGTCAAATTACGTTATAAGTTAGTGATAAATAACAAATAATATAAGCATGATCTTGCCTTCGGGCAGAAAGAGAGGAAATGCAATCATGGAAAAAACTAAAATTGATATTATCTCCGGTTTTCTTGGAGCCGGTAAAACAACACTGATCAAAAAACTTCTGAAAGATGCTTTTCAGGGTGAACAGGTCGTTCTGATCGAGAATGAATTTGGTGAAATCGGTATCGATGGAGGATTTCTCAAAGAAGCAGGCATTCAGATTCGTGAAATGAATTCCGGATGTATCTGTTGCTCACTGGTTGGCGATTTTGGGGCATCTCTGAAAGAAGTTATCAGCAAATATCATCCGGACAGAATCCTGATCGAGCCATCTGGCGTTGGTAAATTATCTGATGTCATCAAGGCTGTGCAGGGAGTAGAAGAAGAGACCGGACTGGTTCTGAACAGCTACACAACTGTTGTTGATGCAAAGAAATGCAAAATGTATATGAGAAACTTTGGGGAGTTCTTTAATAATCAGGTTGAATATGCAGGTGCGATCATCATGAGCCGTACAGATATCGTTGATGAAGCAAAAGCACAGGCATCTCTGGAACTGCTTCGTGAGATCAACTCCAAAGCAGCAATCATCACAACACCGATTGAGAAACTGGAAGGAAAGAAACTCCTTGAAGTTATGGAGCATCCGGTATCTCTGGAGCAGGAACTTCTGGCAGAAGAGGAAGTTTGCCCGGAATGTGGACATGTGCATGAACATGGGGAACATCACCATCATGATCATGAAGAGCATGAGCATCATCATCACGACCATGATGAAGAATGCGGATGCGGACATGACCACGATCACGAAGAGCATGAGCATCATCATCACGACCATGATGAAGAATGCGGATGCGGACATGACCATGATCACGAAGAGCATGAACATCATCATCACGATCATGACCATGAATGCGGATGTGGACACGATCATCATGACCATCACCATCATCATGCAGATGAAGTATTCACAAGCTGGGGCCGTGAGACAATTAAGAAATATACAAGAGAAAATCTTGAGAAGATGCTGGAAGCTCTTTCTGCATCTGATGAATATGGAATCATCCTTCGTGCAAAAGGAATGCTTCCTGCAGAAGACGGAACATGGATTTATTTTGACATGGTTCCGGAAGAAACAGAGATTCGCGAGGGTGCACCGGAATATACAGGACGCCTCTGCGTAATCGGATCCAAACTGAAAGAGGACAAACTGGCTGAACTCTTTGGCCTGTAATCATAGAGGAGAACACAGACAATGGATGAAATCAAAGTACCGATTTATTTAATGACCGGTTTCCTGGAAAGCGGCAAGACTTCTTTCCTGAGTTTTACCATACAGCAGGATTATTTTCACACCGATGGAAAAACTTTGCTGATTCTCTGCGAAGAGGGCGAGGAAGAATATGATCCGGCGATGCTGGAAGCGAATAATACAGTTGTTGAAGTTGTAGAAAACGAAGAAGATTTTACAACGGACAGACTGGTTGCAATGGATATCCTTCATCAGCCGGAACGTGTCATTATTGAATATAATGGCATGTGGCTGGTAAGCAACTTCGAAAAAATGCAGCTTCCAAAAGGCTGGGGAGTAGAGCAGCAGATTACCTGCGTAGATGGAAGTACGTTCCAGATGTATATGGCAAACATGAAATCCATTTTCATGGATATGATAAAAAATACAGATATGGTTATCTTTAACCGTTGTAAACAGGATGATCCGCTTCCGACGTATCGTCGTGGAATCAAAGTGGCCAATCAGAGAGCGGAGGTCATCTTTGAAGATGAAGAAGGCGAGCTGGGAGATATTTTCCAGGATGAAATGCCATTTGATATGGATGCACCTGTCATTGAAATTCTTCCGGAAGACTATGGTATCTGGTTCGTAGATGCAATGGATCATCCGGAAAACTATGAAGGAAAAACTGTCAAATTTAAGGCAAGGGTCATGAAACCACGTGGAATGGGAAGTAAATTCTTTGTTCCGGGACGTACTGCAATGACCTGTTGTGCAGATGATACCACATTCCTGGGATATGTATGCAGGAGTGCCTATGCACCGAAGCTGACACCTGGACAGTGGGTAGAGGTCACAGCAAAAGTAAGTGTTGAAAGACGTAATGAATATCAGGGTGAAGAAGGTGTCGTACTTGACGCAGAGTATGTGGAACCATGTGAAGCCCTGGAAGATGAAATGGTTTACTTTAATTAATACAGCGAGGAAATTCTGATGTATCTGATCGTAGGTTTGGGAAATCCCGGAAGGCAGTATGAAGCCACACGCCATAACATGGGATTTGATGTAATAGATAAGCTGGTGGAGGAATATGATATTCCACAGGCAGGCGTGAAATTCAATGCCATGTACGGAAAAGGAAGAATCGGAGGACAGCCGGTCATTCTGATGAAACCGCTTTCCTATATGAATCTCAGCGGAGGTCCTGTCCGGGATATGGCAAACTACTTCAAAATCGATCCGGAGACAGAGATGATAGTCGTTTATGATGACATTGATCTGGAACCGGGACAGCTTCGCATTCGCAAGAAGGGCAGTGCCGGAGGACATAATGGAATCAAGCATATCATCCAGCAGTTAGGCACACAGACATTCGTTCGTATCAAGGTCGGAGTCGGTGCCAAACCAAAGGGCTGGGATCTGGCAGATCATGTGCTCGGAAGATTTAGCAGTGATGAGCGCAAGCTGGTGGAAGAAGCGCAGGACAGAGCCTGCAAAGCTGTAGAGATGATCCTGGCTGACAGTGTAGACGCAGCTATGAATGAATTCAACAAGAAAACGGGGAATGTATGAAGACATTTTTGCAGCCTCTGCAGAATCTTGCAGAGATGGAAGAAATACAGAAACAGGCAAAAAAGAATCATGGAATTCTGGAGATCAGTGGTTGTATAGAGTCCCAGAAAGCTCATTTTATGTATGGGCTTTCCGGGCTTTTTCCATGTCATCTGGTAATTGCAGCAGATGAAAAATCCGCAAAAGAATTATATGAAGATTATCGTTTTTATGATAAACAGGTATATTACTATCCCGCAAAGGATTTTTTATTTTTTCAGGCAGATATCCATGGGAATCTGCTGATCCGTCAACGTATGCAGGTGATCCGTGCACTTCTGGAACGAGAAAATGAAATTACGGTTGTTACCAGTATTGATGGATGTATGGATTATCTTGCACCATTGGAAAAAATAGAAAAGCAGCTGATTCATTTTCGTAATGACAGCAGTCTGGATATGGATAAACTGATGGCAGCACTTGTTCATATGGGTTATGAACGTGTAGGACAGGTGGAAATGCCGGGACAGTTTTCGATTCGAGGCGGAATCATTGATATCTATTCTCTGACGGAGGAGAATCCCTGGCGCATTGAGCTTTGGGGAGATGAGATCGACTCGATCCGCAGCTTTGATGCACAGAGTCAGCGTTCTCTGGAAAATCTGGATGAGATTACAATTTATCCGGCGTCAGAACAGCCAATGGAAAAAAATGGAGTATCTTTTCTTGATTATTTTGAGGATAAAGATTCGATTATTTTTCTGGATGAACTGAATCATCTGGAAGAGAATGCAAAGGATGTTTCAGAGGAATTTCAGCAGAGTTGTCGTAATCGACAGGAAAAAGGGGAGGCGAATCTTTCCATCAACTGGATGTGCGACTGGGAAGAACTCTGTCATAAACTGAACAGCCGAAATTGTGTTGCCATGTCTCTGCTGGATCCGCGAAGATCTGGGTGGAAGATATCCGGATTGTTTAACATCACCGTGAAATCTATGGGTTCTTATCAGAGCAGTTTTGAACTTCTGGTAAAAGATCTGAAACAATACAAAAAAGACGGATACCAGATTGTGCTGCTGTCAGGATCCAGAACCCGTGCAGAACGTCTGGCAAAGGATCTGCAGGAAGAAGGCCTGAGTGCTTTTTACGGACAGGATTCAGACCGTATCCTGCAGCCTGGGGAGATCATGGTGGCTTATGGTCATGCACGTAAAGGATTTGAATATCCGCTGATTAAGTTTGCGGTCATCACAGAAACGGATATTTTTGGTAAAGAGCAGAAGAAGTGCAAAAAGAAAAAAGAGTATAACGGAAAGAGGATTCAGGATTTCTCGGAACTTTCGATAGGAGATTATGTGGTTCATGAAAAACATGGACTTGGCATCTACAAAGGTATCGAGAAGGTTGCAGTAGATAAAGTTGCAAAAGATTATATCAAGATCGAGTATCGTAATGGAAGTAATCTGTATATCCTTGCAACCCAGCTGGATGCATTGCAGAAATACTCCGGTGCGGAGACGGCAAAACCGCCGAAGCTGAACCGCCTTGGCGGACAGGAATGGAAAAAGACGAAGTCCAGAGTCCGTGGTGCGGTACAGAATATCGCCCGGGAACTGGTAGAGCTCTATGCTGTCCGTCAGGAAAAAGAGGGATATGTCTGTGGACCGGATACTGTATGGCAGCGAGAGTTTGAGGAAATGTTCCCGTATGAGGAAACCGAGGATCAGCTTGCAGCGATCGAGGACACCAAAAAGGATATGGAAAGCACCAAGATCATGGATCGTCTTGTGTGCGGGGATGTTGGATATGGCAAGACGGAGGTGGCACTGAGGGCTGCCTTTAAGGCCGTGCAGGAGAGCCGGCAGGTCGTATATCTTGTACCGACTACGATTCTTGCACAACAGGTCTATAACACCTTTATCCAGCGAATGAAAGAGTTTCCGGTGAGGGTGGATCTGCTCTGCCGTTTCCGAACAGCAGCGCAGCAGAAAAAAACAATTGCGGATCTGAAAAAGGGCCAGGTGGATATTGTTGTCGGCACACACAGAGTACTTTCCAAAGATGTGGAATATAAGAATCTGGGACTTTTGATCATTGATGAGGAGCAGCGTTTCGGTGTCGTTCACAAAGAAAAAATCAAACAATTGAAGAAGGATATTGATGTGCTGACGCTGACAGCAACGCCGATTCCGCGAACGCTTCATATGAGTATGATCGGTATCCGCGATATGAGTGTTCTGGAAGAGCCTCCAATGGACCGTGTACCGATTCAGACATACGTTATGGAGTATGACGAAGAAACAGTAAGAGAAGCAATCAATCGTGAACTTCGAAGAGGCGGGCAGGTATATTATGTGTATAACCGTGTCAATGACATTGCGGATGTGGCGGCAAGGATCGCAAAGCTTCTGCCGGATGCAAGGGTGGATTTTGCACATGGACAGATGAGTGAGCGTGAACTGGAAGCTGTCATGTATGCTTTTATCAACGGAGAAATCGATGTGCTGGTTTCTACGACGATCATTGAGACCGGTCTTGATATTTCAAATGTGAATACCATGATCATTCATGATTCAGATCGCTATGGTCTTTCGCAGTTGTATCAGCTCCGTGGAAGGATCGGGCGTTCGAACCGTACTGCCTATGCATTCCTGATGTATCGCCGGAATACGATGCTGAAAGAGACTGCAGAGAAACGTCTTTCTGCGATCAGGGAATATACGGATCTGGGAAGTGGATTCAAGATTGCGATGCGCGATCTGGAACTTCGTGGTGCAGGAAATCTGCTCGGGGCGGAACAGCATGGGCACATGAATGCAGTTGGATATGATCTGTATTGTAAGATGCTCAGTGAGGCGGTCAAAGAGGCAAAAGGAATTCATATCATGGAAGATTTTGAGACAACGATCGATCTGAATATGGATGCATTTATTCCGGATTCCTATATCAGTAACGAATATCAGAAGCTGGATATTTACAAGCGAATTGCGGGAATCGAGACGCAACAGGATTATGATGATATGCTGGAAGAGCTTCTGGATCGTTTTGGAGAGCTGCCGAAGGCTGTGTTGAATCTCTTGTCGATTGCCCGTATGAAAGCGCTGGCGCACCGCTGCTATGTGGTGGAGATCAAACAGCTTGGAAAAGACCTGAAGATCACGTTGTATGAGCGCGCAAAACTGAATCCGGCCGGAATTCCTGTACTGATGCAGAAATACAGAAGAGGTTTACAGTTCAAGAATGAGCAGGAGCCGAAATTTATCTTTACGCCGGAGGGTGTCGGAAATCTTCTGACAGCACTGACGGGTTTCCTGACAGAACTGGAAACACTTGTGGAAGAGTAAGGCGGAAGATTATTTCAAAAAACCTTTATGAAGAGAATTTAATATAAGAAATATATGGGGAGAATCTGTGAAATATCCGTGAAAAACGGCTATTTTTATGATTCTCCTTGCTCTTAAAGGGAAAAAAGTTTATACTCTTATTTATATGCTGTACTAGAATTGTGAAGCAATGGAGGAAGAGATGAAAACAATGACAAAGAGAACAGCGGTTGCAGCTCTTGCGGGCGTAGTGGCAGCAGGAATGCTTACCGGCTGTGGTGAGAAAAAATTAGATGGAAGCCAGACAGTTGTTACAGTAGATGGTACAGAGGTTCCTCTTGGAATACTGAGTCTTTCTGTGAGAGAAGGTCAGGCGCAGACAGAGGCTATGTATAAGAGCTTTATGGGCGGCTCTGATTATTCTATCTGGAGTATGGATGCAGAGGACGGCAAGACCTATGGTGAGCAGGCTGTAGAGCAGTGTCTGGAAGATATAGAGCTGATGTACATCATGAAAGAAAAAGCTGCTGATTATGATGTGGAAATTACGGAAGATGACGAGCAGAAGATTGCTGATGCAGCAGCTGCATTTATGGAAGCCAACAGTGATGAGACGATTCAGGAGCTTGCAGTTACAGAAGATCAGGTTAAGACATACCTGGAACTTCAGACATACAAGAACAGAATCCATGATCCGATCATTGCAGATGTAGATAAGGATGTTTCTGATGAGGAAGCACAGCAGTCCTCCTTTGATTATGTAAGCATCAGCACAGCAGATCTCAGTGATGATGAGATTGAGCAGAAAAAAGAAGATGCACAGACAATCCTTGATGATCTGAGTGCAGATCCGGAAGCAGATTTCAGTGAAATCGTCAAATCTGTAGATGATTCTTATTCTGTTTTAAGTGGTTCATTTGATGCAAATGAAGATGCTGCAGAGGAAGACTCTGATGAGGAATCTGACAGCAGTTCTGCAAGTACATATCCGGATGAGGTTATGGAAGTGCTCAGAACTCTGAAAGATGGAGAAGTCGGACCGGATGTCATTGAAACAGACTCTGCTTACTATGTAGTGAAACTGGATAAAGTAAATGACGAAGAAGCTACAGAAACAAAGAAAGAATCCATCATTTCTACAAGAGAGAGCAATCTTTACACAGAGACAACAGATAAATGGCTGGCTGATGCTGACATTACGGTAGAGAAGAAGGTTCTTAAGACTCTGAAGGTTACAGATAATCACAAATTCTCTTTTGCAACTGCTACACCAGAACCGACAGAAGAGGCTGCTGAAGAAGTAACAGAAGATACAGAGGATGCAGAAGTTACTGAGACACCAGAAGTAACTGAGTCTGCGGATGCAACAGTTACACCGGAAGTGACAGAAGCAGCTGAAGCGACAACAACACCAACTGTCACAGAAGCACCTTCTTACAGCACAGATTCTTCCCTTGAAGTAAAAGACGGTGATACTGTAAATATTGATTATGTAGGTAAGATCGATGGAACTGCTTTTGATGGTGGAAGCACAGATGGCAATGGAACAGACCTTGTGATCGGTTCCGGAACCTATATCGATAACTTTGAGGATCAGCTTGTAGGAGCTCATCCAGGGGATGAAGTAAAAGTAACTGTAACCTTCCCGGATGACTATGCTGCAGAAGAACTGGCAGGAAAAGAAGCAGTATTTGATGTTACTGTAAATGGAATTTACGAATAAAAAATAACATAAAAAAGGATGACAGATTTGTTTCTGCCATCCTTTTTTGTAGTCTGTGATTAAAATTCTTCTGTATCAGATGCAGTGGTTTCGCCGCTTCCACTGGAAACATGGATCCCATTGATCTCAACATCGCCCTCCATCGGAATGACGATGCATTTGCGTCCGTCAATGATCTGAGTCTCGATCAGAGCGGCACGGTCCGGGTCAACATGGATCACAACATCCGGTGTTTTGATCTCTGTACGCCGGGTATTGGTGATATTGTTTGCCATGAGAGAGGCGTTCTCTCCGGCGATTGCTTCGTAAGTCTGGTCAAAAGTTTCGAGTTTTTCATCTTCGACACCGCATTCTTCAAAAAGACGCTTTACTTCCGGTTTGGTCAGTACAGCCGGATCCGGGGAATCTTTCTGTGATTCGACCCATTCGTTTAATTTTTCATGAATGTTCATGACGGTATCGTAAGCACAGTCTTCACCGAGGGTTTCCTCAACCAGTGCATTGAAGGAGTCACGCTGTCCTCCGGCAGAAAGCGGAGTAGTGCAGCCAAACATCTCATCTACAAAGGTGCTGCGAAGCTGTTCTGCGTTTTTGGAGTAGTAGAGAAGTCCGTGGATATCCGTACTGCGGTCATTAAATACCGGGAACAGGAATCCAAGATCTGGCATTTCTACGATCCAGTCACGGATGCGGTCCTCGATGTTGTTGGTCTCTGCGTTGTAGCACAGACCGGCTTTGGAAAGGTTGACCGGACAGATGCTGCAGAGGATATGGTCGTAGATTTCATCTGATGCATCGAACATTTCCTGCCCGTCAGAAGACTTTCCGGGAATATCATAAACCGCGTGAATCAGGATAATGTAGTAATTCTCGCCATAATCATAGTTTTCAATAATTTTATCGTAGAACTCCTCAAGGATGGTATTGTCCTGCAGTTTGCTTCCACGGAGTTTCATGAGAAATTCCTGTGTGCCGCCTTCTTTTTCCTGTTCAAGCGGAAACTCCATGTTGATCAGGTTTTTGCCGATCGTTCCGGATAAAGTTTTTTTGAAGATTTCAAAATACTTGAACATTTCTTCTTCAGAAAGAGAAAGAAATGCTTCTTTCAATTCTGTTTTTTTATTTTTTTCTCCGTCCACATAGCAGCCGCAGATTCGTGTGATCGCGCAGTTGTTCGGAGAAAACTGTTTTTTGATTTCTGAGATTTCTTTTTTGTTCATTATGTATGACTCCTGTTTACAGAATTTCTGTACGGAAAGCTTCTGCAATTCCGCTCAGGTTGTAACGTTCAGCAAGATCCTGAATGCCCATCATGATCTCTTCGCGGCTGAAGTCATTGGCTTCCAGAAACTCATCGTTTTTTCCATTGAGGTGGTAATAAAACAGAAGGCCGATTTCGAGATTCTGGCGGTCTCCGTCACAGGTCATCTCATATAACTGGTTTTCTGCTTCATCAATTTTGCCGTTGTCTGCCAGGTTTGTGAGGTCTGTAAGAGTCTGCCGCGCGTCAGTATCTTCGATAACTTCCGGGGTCAGTTCCGTTGCACTTACCTGGAATAACATTTTCATGACAGCATGTACCATTTCGCGTATCTGACGCAGTATATAATCATCCTGAAGCATTTGTATATCTCCCTTCCGGATTCATGATCCTATGTGTAAATTTGTAAATATGTACCTACCTAGAGTACCACAAAAAAAGAGTTTCTTCCAGAAGAAAAATTTATGGTATTTCATCGACTGATAAAGTGAAAAACAACAAAGTATATCAGACAAATTAAATTGACGGGATGGCAGAGATTCAGTAAAATAAAGAAAGATATACAGAAGCTTTGTGAGTATAAGATATACAAAAAGAAACGTTAAAATAAAAGGACAAATCTATGAGTACAATTTTTGATGTAGCGAAAGCGGCCGGTGTTTCCAAGTCGACGGTCTCCAGAGTTCTGAATGGAGAGAGTGGAGTAAAGGAAGCCACACGTGAAGCCGTAGAAAGAGCGATACGTGATCTTAAATATACACCGAGTTATCTGGCACAGGGAATCCGTACAGGCAAGACAAAAACGATTGCTATGGTCGTGCCGGAATATACAAATATCTTTTACAATGAACTGTTCAGAGGAGTAGAGGATATTGCATTAAAATACGGATATATGGTGTTTGTCTGCAATACTGAGAGAAGTCGGCGTTCCGAAATTGAATATACCGAAGAGATCCTGAAGAGAAATGTAGATGGGATCATTTATAATACATATTCCAACAGTGAGGAAATGTTAAATTACCTGAGGAAACTTTCACAGAAACTGCCTGTAGTTTATACCAATCATCTGTTTCAGGAGGATGAACCGGTTTCTTATGTTTATACAGATGGATTTGAAAGCAATCGTGAAGCTGTGCATTATCTTTATGAAAAAGGACGTACAACGATCGGCTATATCAGGAATACAACAGACATCAGTGTCATAGAGGATCGTTATGAAGGGTATCTGCAGGGATTGAGAGACTGTGGACTTCCATTCCGTGAAGAATATATTTATCAGGCCAGACAGAGCAGTGAGCCGGATTATATTGCACTTGGAGCTGATGCAGCGAAATATTATGAGGGACTGGATGAAACTCCTAAGGCAGTGATCGCTGCAATCGATGCACTTGCAATTGGATGTGTGCAGCAGTTTCAAAAAGATGGGATCCAGATACCGGAGCAGGTGAATGTAATTGGATTTGATAATATTTCACTCAGTTCGCTGATTCAGCCGCCGCTGACGACGATCAGTCAGCCGATCAGACTGATCGGACAGAAGGCAGCTGAGATCATTATTGCGAAACTGGATGGCAAGGAAATAGAGGACAAAGTCGTATTTCCGGGAAATCTTATTTTCCGTGAGACGACAGATCGTTGATCTGTTCAGAAATCCAGCGGCAGATATGCTTTACTGATTTTTCTGCAAGTTCATGCTGTCGATGCGTGATCTGCATTTTGGTGATAACCGGAATATATGCATAATTAAAGTGATTTTCAATAAAACCATGAAGAGCTTCCCGTACATAATAAAATGTTACGGGAACTTTTGCTTTACGTAAAAGAAGTCCGTATTGTTTGCCGCCTTCATTCAGATTATCCCGACCGCACAGCAAAATGAAAGTACGTGGCATATCCGTAAAGGTCTCAGCAGGGAAAAGAACCGGAGAGATCAGGACATTTCTGAGTTCTTCAGGTGTGGCTGTATAGTAGTGTGCAAAAGTATCCATCAATTTGCCGGAAACGGAGTTTTTGATTGGCTTTCGCTCGGCAGAACTGCGATATGGATCCATATACGGATAATCCAGAATCTGCATACATGGAGTAAAGTCTGTTCCGTTTTTGGCCATATAAGTGACCCCGGCAGCCAGGTTTGCACCGGCACTGTGTCCCCAGAGAATGATCTTATCCGGCTGAGCGTTTAGTTCTTTTATAGAAAGTGCATGGAGAATGCAGTCATAGACATCTTCCAGACCTGTTGGAAATGGAAATTCCGGTGTAAGACTGTAATCACATGCAACTACCGGAATGCCCAGGGTCTGATGGAGCGTATGGCAGAAATCGTCGTCATCAGCAGCTGTATTGTACATGAAGCCACCGCCATGAACTTCTACGATAAGATATCCGGGGTGAAGATTCCGGGTATTATAAATAAGTGCATGCATGGAACCGTTTCTTGTCGGAACGGTTATTTTTTCTCCGTATAAATGCGGACGGCAGGCCCGTTTTTGCATACGGGCCTGCTCTCTTTTGATAACTTCTTCAGTATGAAACTGTTTTTTCAAAATAGATTCTCCTTATCAGTCATTTGTGTGTTTCCAAGGGATAGAAACTGTTTTTCCGGAAGGAATCTGATATGGTCTGCCATCGATCATAAGCCATACATCAATACAGGTTGGATTAAAAATGTAATCTCCGGTAGAAGAATATACAAGATTTCTGACTGCAAGCATGTACTGACAGATTTCTATGTTTGAGGCATACCAGATATCCTCTTTATTTCCGAGTTTTGCAAAGAAGTTCTCAATTCCTTCCCAGTCATGGTAAGCATCTAACTGGTAAGCATGCCCCCATACATAAAAGAGAGAAGGTGAAAGATATTCTTCCTCTGCATTTTTCTCCAGAAATTTCTCTGCAAGTTCCATACGGTTGTCTGCACAGTAGTGACACGTAGGATGCCATGTGAGAAAGTTCTCAGGCAAACGGAAATCATCAGTAGTAATGACTGTTCGGGAGTAAAGTATTCCACAGATTCGTGCCGTTTCCAGAACGGAATCATTATAGGTTCCAAACGGATATGACATACCCTGGACAGGATGTCCGGCAAGTGTTTCCAGATCTCGCTTATTTTCTGATATTTCCCAGGCCGCCATGGAAGAGGGAACAGTAGTCAGATCGGGATGTGTCATTGTATGAACTGCAATTTCAAATCCGTCATAGACTTCCTGTATTTCATCCTTCCTGAACTTGTAATGGCTGGCATCGATACCCGGCTGTATCAGCCAGTCACGATCACCCATCAGCCCGGAGTTTAAATGAAAAGTTCCCCTGATTCCGTATTTTCGCATCAGTTCCGTAAGACGTCTGTCCTGTGTGACTCCATCATCTGAACTTAATGTAAAAGCTTTTTTTCGTCCGCCTGGAAAAAGCGGAATGTCCTGTCTTAATCTCAACATATTTACCGCCGCCTGTTTGAGTATAATCTGATTTTAATAAACATCTTTCCATTCGTCAATATTGGAAGGATCGAAACGGTATGGAGGTCCTAAGATAATTTCAGAACCACCGTCAGAGCATTCCTGAATAGTGTATGGACTGTTCTCCATATCGCCGGCATCAAAAGTATCTCCAACAGCACCGGTGATCGTTCCGTCAACGAGTGCAATAGCGGTGTATGCGGAAAGTTTTCCTACATCTTCCGGGTTCCACAGGAACATATACGGACACGGTGAGCTGTCGTCATCGCCAATATATGCAGACATTTCGGAAGGAAGTCCAAGACCGGTCAGTTTAACAGGAGATTCGCTGTCCTGAATAACTTTGGCTGCTGCGTTGATACCAACAGTAGTAGGTGAACAGATGACTTTCAGATCCGGATATTTGGAAAGAAGAGCCTGTGTCTGGTCTGTAGATTTCTGTGGTTCATCATCACCGTAGGCAACTTCAACAAGATCCAGATCTTTGTATTTATCTTCTTCCATAACGGATTTCATTGCATCGATCCAGGAGTTCTGGTTTGCAGACTGGCTGCTTGCAGAAAGAATTGCGAATTCACCGGAGCCACCGGAGATATCATATACAGCATCAGCAAGAGCCTGACCGATCTCTGCAACACCTGCCTGGTTTACAAAAGTCTGACGTGCTTCCGGAACAACGTTGGAATCCAGAGATAATACTTTAATTCCTTCATCCATAGCATCCTGAAGGCAGGCTGTTAATGCATTTACGTCATTACTTGCGATGGCGATGGCATCAACTTCCTGAGAGATCAGAGACTGAATCAGAGGAATCTGAGCATCAGCAGTTGCTTTTTCTGGTGATTTGATGATGCATTCGCCTCCCGCTGCTTCGATGACCTGTCTGAAACCGTCAGCTTCTTTTTCTGCATATGGGTTTCCGGAGTTACGGATTACGATTGCAAATCTTTTTCCGGAAAGATCGCCCTCGGAGTCTGCATGAACAATGAGAGCAGTGCCGCTTACAACTGTAGTTGCCATAGCAGCGGTGAGAAGGATAGAGAGTAATTTTTTCTTCATAAAAGTTCTCCTTTCTTAAAAATGGGAACATTCCCAAAAAATCATAAAAAAATATTTCCATGTTTAAATTGGAATGGTAAATCAGAAAATATTTTTATGGGAACATTCCCAAAAACATCTTAATTCATTTATACACTTGTTTACAGAAAAAAGCAAGTAGAATTTCATGAAAAATGAAAATTCGTACAAAAATGATAAAAATAAAATTACTATTTTGTATATAATTAACATAACAGGATTTAGGAAAAATATATCGAAGAACAGTCGGAGGAATGTACTTTTTTAGTCGTTGTTGTGAATATTAAACTTTACGGGGAAATTGTAGAATGTTATAATAAGAATATTAAATTGCGTGAAGAGATAAGTAAAACTAGCAAGGGCAGGGAAGTGTCTGCCTAAGGGAAGGATATATAGAATGAATAAAGATACTGCAATGACAAAGCAGGAATCAGAAGTGATGATCGAACAATTAAAAAAAGTATTTGAAGTTGTTCGGGTGCTGGATGCGGAGACACTGGAGACAGGAGACCTGAAAACAGATGCAGATGGATTTCCGTGTAAATGTTATTCGTTCTGGAAGAGAGGGACGCGTTGTAAAAACTGTACTTCCAGAGAGGCATTACAGAAAAAAGACGAGCTGCTGAAGCTGGAATACCTGAACTCCAATATCTATCAGGTAATATCGAAGTATATAGAGATTGACGGAAAACCGTATGTCATGGAACTGATCAATGCGATGAATTCCGATGCGATCATGGACGATGACGGACGGACAGAACTGATCAAACAGCTTTCTGGTTATAACAGAGAATTATATACAGATGCGCTTACAGGAATCTATAATCGTCGTTATTATGAAGAGCGAATCAAAAATTCTGATATGTCTGCCGGTGTGGCAATGATCGATCTGGATGACTTCAAAATTTATAATGATACTTTTGGACATGATGCCGGTGATCTGGCACTTACTACGGTTGTCGGGATTATCAAGGATGATATCCGCCGTACGGATATGCTGATCCGAATGGGTGGAGATGAGTTTCTGCTGGTAATGCCTGATATTACAGATCAGACTTTTTCGGACAAACTCAAACAGATTCAGGAAAAGATTCACGAAACAAAAGTTCCGGGATATTCACAACTTCGTCTTTCTGTAAGTATCGGTGGTGTGCTGGCTGGACCTGGCAGCACTGTAGAGAAAGCAATACGCAAGGCTGACCAGTTTATGTACCAGGCAAAAACATGCAAAAATATGGTTGTGACAGAGCATGACGAAGAAGCAAATGGAAAATCTTCAAATGGAGAAAATTCCAAAACATATAAATACAGAATTCTGATCGTAGATGATTCAGAAATGAACCGTGAGATTCTGTCGGAGATCCTCAGCGAAGAATACGATATTGTGGAGGCTGAGAGCGGAGAAGCCTGCATAGATATGCTGAGACGCTACGAGACCGGAATTTCACTGGTATTGCTTGATATCGTCATGCCGGGAATGGATGGTTTTGGTGTTCTGAATTATATGAATCGACATCATTATCTGGAAGATATTCCGGTTATTATGATTTCAAGTGAGGATTCTACAGAGATTGTCAGGCGTGCATATGAAATGGGTGTTTCAGATTACATCAACCGCCCGTTTGATGCAGGCGTTGTACATCGCAGGGTTTATAATACGATCAAGCTTTATGCGAAGCAGAGACGTCTGATCACGCTGATCACAAACCAGGTATACGAAAAAGAAAGAAATAACCGTATGATGGTTGGAATTCTCAGTCAGATCGTAGAATTCCGTAATGGAGAGAGTGGAAGTCATACACTGAATATCAATGTGCTTACGGGAATGCTGCTGGAGAGTCTGGTTCAGCGGACGGACAAATACAATATCACCTGGTCTGAACGCCTGCTGATCTCTACCGCATCTGCATTGCATGATATTGGTAAGATTGGTATTGATGATAAGATCCTGAACAAACCAGGCAGACTGACTGATGAAGAATTCAAGATCATGCAGGATCATACGATCATTGGTGCGTCTATTATCGAAAACATGGAAGGCTATCAGGATGAGGAACTGATGAAAGTTGCATATCAGATCTGCAGATGGCATCATGAGCGATATGATGGCAAAGGCTATCCGGATGGACTGAAAGGCGATGACATTCCGATTTCGGCACAGGTGGTATCTCTGGCGGATGTATATGATGCGCTTGTCAGTGAACGTGTATACAAAAAAGCATATTCCCATGAAAAGGCGATTGAGATGATCCTGAATGGTGAATGTGGTACCTTTAATCCTGTTCTTCTGGATTGTCTGCTTGATATTCAGGACAGAATCAAACGAAAAGTAAAGGGCAGCACACCTGAGGGAAATCCGCTTCTTAAGAGAGAAAAGGGAGCAGATCTCAAAGCGTTTGAGCATGCAAAAGAAGATTTCATGGATTCAGTTTCCAAAAATATGGAAAAAGAATACTCAGCTCTTGGAAATGATGAAAATTCCGGTTTTTCCAGGGGGGGGGCAATCCCAAAATTCTGATGAATGAAATACAAAAGAATTTTTTTGATTAGAGGAGAAGAAAAATATGACAGTCAGAGAATGCTATGAAGAATTAGGTTCCGATTTTGACAAAGTACTGAGCAGACTGGTAAGTGAAGCTCTGGTAAAGAAATTTGCACTTAAATTTCTGAATGATCCAAGCTTTGGCCAGCTGAAGACTTCAATTGAAGCAAAAGATGCAGAAACCGCATTTCGTGCGGCACATACACTAAAAGGAATCTGCCTGAATCTGGGATTTGACAACCTTTTTGCACCAAGTCAGGAACTTACCGAAAAACTTCGTGGAGCAGACAGTGTAGATGGTACAGATGAGCTGCTTGCAACTGTAGAAAAAGAGTACAACAGAACCTGTGATGCACTCCGCAAGGTCGATTAATAAGAGCAAAAAATAATATATAAAACAGAAGCTCCCTGTAGCCTGTCATCATCAGACAGCCTACAGGGAGTTTTGTAATTGGAGAAAGCCTTTAAAAAACTGAGAAATTGAGGGAAATCTGATGGAACTGTTTTTAAGATTTTACAGTAAATCTTGTTTTGTATTCAGAAGGACTTACTCCCTCATATTTCCGAAAAATAGAAGAGAAATAAGTGGCATCTTTATATCCTACGGCTTCTGCAATCTCGTAAGTCAGCAGATCTGTGTCCTGCAGCAGTTCCTTGGCTTTGTTGAGGCGTTCTTTGTTGATATATTCGGTCAGTGAGCCGGAAGTTTCTTTTTTGAATGTGCGACTCAGATGAGAGGCTGAAATATGCAGCTCCTGCGCAATGGCATCCAGTGACAGGTTTCCGGCAAGGTTCTGCGAAATATAGCGGATCGTGTTTTCAATGATATAGTTCGGAACAGTGTGTGCGGAAATACTTTTTTCTCTGGTGTATTCCATGATTTCCGTAATTGTGTTTTCCAGCGCAAAAATATCCCGGGACTTTCGAATCTTCTCCAGATAGTTAAGCGGAACTGGTTCCAGTTCTTTTTTTACCAGAACACGGCAGCAGATGTAATAAATCTGTGAGCAGATATTTTTGGCATCCTGAGAATTGGTAAAACTGCTTTTGAATTTGGAGAACATATGGCTGGCGGTGGAGCTGGTCTCTGTGAAATCCCAGCTATTCAAACTGCTTTCAATCTGATAGAGATCCAGAGAGTTTTCAACGGAAAGTTCTGCGGATTCATTCGCGTCATTGCTTTGAAAAACAGAGATATTCTGTTCACTGTAAAAATTGTGAGTCAGTGCCTGGATTGCTTCGGAGACAGCAGTCTGAAAGGTTTCCGGGGACTGATGAAGCAAGCTTATGCCGGTCAGAATTCCGGAAGCACTGAAGGTGCTGACAATGTCTGATATCTCATGACAGTTTTCCAGAATAAAAGCCAGAAGATCCGAAGTATTTTTCTGTTGAAAATAAATATTGATGATCAGGTTATTATAGCGATAACAGTAGGAATTCTGTTTTTCTTCGATGACGATCTTTTTCAGAGCAGAAAGATCCGGATCATCGGCAACTGGTTTGAATGCTGCCACATAGTAGGAATCCATATTAAGACCGAGAGAATGAAGCTTTTCTTTAAGCTGTTCAGTGCAGGGATGATCGGTAAGTTCCTGCATCAGCTGGTCTTTCAGAAAAAATATACCTTCTTTGGCAATGCTTTCCTGCTGTTGCGAGATGATCAGCTGCTTCTGGGCTTCCTGAACTGCCGCAAACAGCTCTTTTTTATTGGTTGGTTTCAGGATAAAAGAAGTAACATGATATTTGATCGCTGTCTGTGCATATTCAAAATCAGCATATCCTGTCAGGATGATAACCCGGGTCTGTGGATGATGCTCATGCACATAACGGGCAACTTCCAGACCGTCGGCTGCCGGCATTTTGATATCGGTGATAACGATATCAACTGGTTCTTTGCGGAGAAATTCAATTGCTTCCATGCCATCGGAGGCACTTCCGACAACCTGGCAGTCGATGGAAGCCCAGTTCATATAGTTGGAAATGCCTTTTCGCATGGTGACTTCATCATCAACTACAAGAAGTTTAAAGATCATGAGATGCCTCCTTTCGTGGAATGTGGAATGAAACGGTTGTGCATTTGTCTGGAATGCTGGTGATCTTTATGTGGGCATCCGGCCCATAAAGCAACTCGAGTCGTTTATCTAAGTTCTTAAGACCAATATGTGTGTGGCTGTCTTTATCAGAGTGTGCGATCTGCTGTATATCTGGAATTGTCTCAAAACCGATTCCATTATCTATGATGCAGATTTCAAGCATATCGTTGTCGCTTTCTATAATCTGGATGATCAGATGTCCCTTGCCTTTTTTGGGCTCCAGTCCGTGTACGATTGCATTCTCAGCCAGTGGCTGGATGGAAAGGCACGGAATCTGACAGGAAAGTACCTGCTCCGGAATCTGAATGTCGCAGGAAATTTTATCTTCAAAACGCATCTGCTGCAGATATACGTACAGACGTACATATTCCATTTCTTTGGAAATGGAAGTAAATGTATGATTGCGTGAAAGTGTGTTCATTTTCAGCATACTTCCAAGAGAAATGACCATTTCATAGATTTCTTCATTATCGATCATCTGGGCTTTCCATGCAATCGTATTGAGCACATTGAACAGGAAATGAGGGTCCATCTGAGACTGAAGAGCACGGATCTCTGCATTCTTTATCAACAATTTCTGCTGATAAATATCTTTGTAATAGGTATCAAGCTGCTGAAGCATCTGGTTAAAGGATTGTGCCCATACATGAAATTCCTGATAAAATCCTTCCGGCGGAAGGGTACTGCGGTTTCCCTGCGAAATTTCATTGATATATGCGATCATTGCGTCTACCGGACGTGTAACGGCACGGGAGATGATAAATGCAGCAATCAGGGCAATAAATGCAATTGCCAGAGTGACCAGCAGATAAGACTTCAGCGTACTGTTGAGATTCTGCAGAAGTACATCACGGGGGGCGGCGACAGCGGAGGTAAGTCCAAGTTGTCCGAGTGGCTGGGATGCCATGAAGTAGTCTCTGTCATTGAACCTCAGTTCTTTAAACAAGATTGAATTGCTTGCAGAAGTCAGTTTCGGATAAAGAGCCTGGAGTTTTTTTCCAGATGTCCCAAGATCAGAGCTGAGAGAAAAATCATCATCAAACAGCATAATGAACCAGGAAGGATCGATCATTTTGGCACAGTATTTGATCCATTTCCGGGCATTGATGTTGATGACGATCATCCCGATGCGGTTTCCGGAATTGCTACTGTACAGGTTACGGGCAAAGTACATATTCTGATCATGAAGCGATGAGGCATAACACATCAG
Organism: Blautia sp. MSJ-19; assembly: GCF_018918125.1. Lineage (GTDB taxonomy): Bacteria > Bacillota > Clostridia > Lachnospirales > Lachnospiraceae > Blautia_A. The sequence goes on along the minus strand of NZ_JAHLQA010000035.1, from coordinate 109,955 downwards.
ATGTGGATCGGAGGGATCAACGGTATTTTGCAGAAATTCAGACGTATTTGTGATATTCTCCAGGATTCCCGATGTATATGTATGATATACAGCATTATCATTTCCGTAGATATAGATAGAATCTGTAAAATTCTTCTCGGAAAGGGCAGAACTGTTATAGATGTAGGACATCTGCCGTTCTACAGAAAAGGGATAATTGATGCCGGTTCCCGGATTTTCCAGTGCATCCTGAATGATCTCGTTGGACATAAAAAGAGGAATCACAGAATCAATTGTTTCTACCTGATCCTGTATGATATCATTGACCTGATTCAACTCCCGCACGATTGAGTCGCGGGAGGTTTTTCTTAATATAGAAGATGTTTTGATATAATAAAATCCCACAGAAAGTAACAAAACGAAAGCGACGATGATCATGATCGTAACTGTGATAAAAAATCTAAGGGAAGGATATTTCTTTGCGGAGCGTTTGGTCAAGGTACAAAAACCTCCTTTTTTGATAGTCACATTATCCCACATTTAAAATAGTACATCAATCAGATTTGGGGGAATGTCATGTTTTTTAAAGAAGAGGACAAGATTTTTAAACAAAGGAAAAAAAGCACATGGATTGTCAAAAAATCAAAAAAATATGCCGGAATTTCAAAGGAATACCACAAGGTCTTTTATTAAAAAAAGTGTTTGAGTCCGATATAATACAGTCATCAACCAAACAAAAGGGAGGAACATCATGAAACGTAAAATAATCTCTAAACTTCTGGCAGTGGCACTGATCGGAACAATGTGCACAGGAATGGCTACAACTGTAATGGCTGCCGATGATGAAAAAGTAACTTTAAGTGTGATCAATTATCATGTAGGAACTGACTATGCGGCTGAATATTATTCTTATCTGTTCGATGCTTTCCAGCAGACAGAGGAAGGAAAGAACGTGGAATTCAGCTTTGAGGAAATTCCTACCACAGACGCATTCAACCAGAAGATCAAACTTCTGATTTCCAGCGGTGACCTGCCGGACATCGTATTTAATGGTGGAAACAATATCATTGAACTGGCTGCAAAATCAGGTAAAGTGGCTGACCTGACTCCATATTTTGATGCAGATGAAGAGTGGAAATCTCTGTTTGATGAAACTTCACTGGATTTTAATACTGTTGATGGCAAGATCTACGGCGTACCGGTTTCCAAAGAAGTTTCCTATATCTACTACAACAAAGAACTGTTTGAGCAGGCAGGGATCGAAGCACCGGAAGTTGCTTATTCTACATGGGATGAATTCTTTGAAGCATGCGATAAGCTGAAAGAAGCAGGAATCACTCCACTTGGAATGGACAGTGCAGACTCCGGATGGCTGACAAACCTCTGGATGAGTGCTCTTATCGGAACAAACGGTGATGCAGGAAACGAGTGGATGAACACCATGTATCCGACAGACTACAATACACCGGAAGTCATCTCCGCAGCAGAAACTGTACAGAAGATGTTCCAGGAGTACACTACACCGGATGCAGTTGGCGGTAAATATGATCCGATGGCAACACACTTCTTCAACGGCGAAGTTGCAATGTTCCCGAACGGACCATGGATGATCCCGGATTTCTCCGAAACAGAAAAAGCACCGGAAGGTTTCTATGACAAAGTTGGTATCATGCTTCTTCCTGGAAACGGAATGGAAATGGTTCCGACACCTGGAGATATGGTAGGTGCAACCGATCCTGCAAAGATTGAAGCAGCAGTTGCTTTCCTGAAATTTGAGACAACACCGGAAAATCAGATCAAAGCTCTGGAAATGACAGGCTTACAGCCGGTATCTGACAATCTTGAAGTTCCGGACACACTTTCTGAAAGTGATCCTCTGATGGCACAGGCTCTTGAGATTCAGGGTAAAGCGGAAGTGACATATGGACAGAACCAGGCATACTGGTATCAGAATACCATCGATACATTCTCAACAGAGCTTCCGGAACTGGCTTACGGAAACATCACAGCAGAAGAATTCTGTACAAAACTGTCAGAAGCAGCTGCTAAGAACGTAGAATAAAATCTGAATCAAGAATCAGAAATAAAGATTTGAAATAGTGAGAGAGGCCTGTCACCGGCACCTGATACGGCTGTGGTGACAGGCTGTTTTTCTGCAAAATTATGGTTGTGAACAACTGTATAAAAAGTGCAACGGCATATCGAAAACGAGGAGAGGAAGAATGAATACAAAAAATAAAAAGATATGGATTTTTTTATTTACGATTCCCTGCATGATCTTATTTGCACTGGTATATGCAGCACCGATCATCACTGTGTTTTACACATCTCTGTGTGATTACACAGCATTTTCGGCTCCTGCATTCCAGGGGATTAAAAACTTTATTACAATTTTCAGCGACAAAGAGTTTATGACTTCTATCAGAAATACTCTGGTGTGGGTAGTGCTGCAGTCTACGCTGCATGTTGGAGTGGGGCTTACAATGGCACTGGTCCTTCGAAGAAAACCAAAGGGATGGAAGTTTGCAAGAACTGCGTATATGATTCCGAATATCATCCCGACCGCAGCAACAGGGGTGATGTTTACCCTGCTTCTCAATCCGGCATTTGGTATCGTGAAACCATTTCTGGACTTCCTTGGAGTAGACTATGCGATGGTTCCAAACCTGTTTGGAAACTCTCGCTATGCGTTCTGGACTGTGACTGCGACATGGATCTTCTATTCCGGATTTAATACAATTATTTTTCTTGCAGAAATGGGTGCAGTCGATAAACAGATTTACGAAGCAGCAGCAATCGATGGGGCAACTCCGTGGCAGGCAGACCGCTACATCACACTGCCTCTGATGCGAAATGTATGCGGAACCTGTGTTACCCTGGCAAGCGTAGCTATGGTATCACAGTTTGACATTATTTATATGACAACAAAAGGCGGACCAGGAACTTCTACTCTGAATCTTCCAATCTACCTGTACAAAGCAGCCACACTGGAAAATAACTATGGAAAAGCCAATGCAGTCGGTGTGGTACAGATTATTATCGGAATCACGCTGGTTATTTTGATCAAAGGTCTGTTTCGTGAAAAGAAGGAGGCGGCATAATGAAAAAAACAAATAAAGTAAAAAAAGGGGTCGCATCCTTTGGAAAATACTTTTTTATGATCCTGATGATCTTTATCTCACTGGCACCGATCATCTGGGCATTCTTAAGCTCCTTTAAATCTTATGCGGAGATCAACTCCTCTGCATTGTCACTGCCGTCACAATTCAATCTGGATAACTACAAAGCGGCATTACAGTATGCGCCGATTCTGAAATATTTCATGAACAGTGTCATCATCGTAGGAATCAGTGTACTTGTAACAGTGGCGTTGGTTGCAATGTGTGCCTATGTTATTTCCAGATTTAATTTTAAGCTGAAAACACTGATCGTGCTTCTGATCTCTGCGTCTTTGATGCTGCCGGCGCAGGCAATCTCTCAGCCGTTATTTGCAATCTTTCAGAAACTGGGTATTTTTGATACAAAGCTGGGACTGATCATTGTGTATTCTGCAATGGGAATTCCGATGTCTTTCTTTGTCATGGTCAGCTACTACAAAACAATTTCTACGGCACTGGAAGAGTCTGCGTATATCGATGGTGCGACTTTTATTCAGACCTTTACCAGCATTATTCTTCCACTGGCAAAACCGGGACTTGTTACGATTGCCATGATCCAGTTTATCAATATCTGGAATGAATTTTATTTTGCATTGATGCTGACCAGTGGTGACCGTGCACGTACCGTGCCGATCGCACTGAATTATTATATGGGAACTTTTGCCAATAACTATTCTGCACTGTTTGCGGCGGTGGTTATGACGGTATTGCCAACAATTGTTTTATTTATACTTCTGCAGAGACAGGTTATGGAAAGTCTTACTGCAGGAGCGGTGAAAGGATGACATTATGGATATCAACAAAAAAGCAATCTATCCGGTAGAAGCATGGAACATCACAGAGACGGAATTTTCCATGACGACAAATTATCGGAATGAAACAACATTTGCATTGTCTAATGGATATATTGGAACCCGTGGAACCTTTGAAGAGGGCTATGATTTTTCTGTTGACGAAGGACTGGAAGGGAACTTTATCAACGGATTTTATGAGAGTGTAGATATTCCATATGGTGAGTGGAATTATGGATTTCCGACCAGAAGCCAGTCACTTCTGAATCTGCCGGATCTTAAGAAAACGGAGATTTATGTAGACGGGGAACTCTTTGATATGCGAACCGGCAAAGTAGAAGACTACAGCCGTGTGCTCCATATGAAAGATGGTTATGTGGAAAGAAAACTAATCTGGATTTCTCCAAGTGGAAAGAAAGTGCAGTTTGTAATGAAGCGTTTTGTTTCGTTTGTACATAAGAACCGGATGTATCAGCAGATTCAGGTTACACCGCTGAATTTCTCCGGTGAGATCAAAATCCGTTCTATCCTGACCGGAAATGTGGAAAACCATACAAGGAAAACGAATCCGCTGATCGGATATGGACCATTTGGAAGTCGTCTGCATGTCAATAAGCTTATGGCAGATGATGGGGTGCTGTATTACGAAGGCAATACCCTGGGCAGCGGCATGACCATGGCATGTGCAAGTTGTTATCAGATTACCGGAACTGGTGATGGAGAGATCGTTACTGTTTTTGGAACCGATGATGAAGAGATCAGTGCGGCCTGTGAAAGTACTCTGGAAGTTGCAGAAAATACAACGATCACCTGTGACAAATTTATTGTTTATACATCCAGTCAGGATATGGATGCAGACAGCCTGGAAGCTTTTGCAAGGAAAGAACTGTCGGAAGCAGCAGAAGATGGATGGAAGAAAGAACTCCTTGCACATCAGGAAAAAACACATGAATTCTGGAATATTTCTGATGTAGAAATTTATGATGACGAAGCTCTGCAGCAGGGTATTCGTTTCAATCTGTTCCATATCATGCAGTCTGCCGGGCGAGACGGATATACGGGAATGGGGGCAAAAGGTCTTTCCGGAGAAGGCTACGAAGGACATTATTTCTGGGATACAGAGATGTATGTGCTGCCTGTATTTATTTACACGGCGCCGGAGCTTGCAAAGAAACTTCTGGAATATCGTTTCCGCACATTAGGACCGGCACGTGACCGTGCAAAGGTTCTGGGACATCCGAAAGGGGCACTTTATCCGTGGAGAACGATCAATGGAGAAGAAGCGTCCACTTATTTCCCGCTTGGAACGGCACAGTATCATATCAATGCAGATATCGCCTATGCATTCTGGCTCTATGTCAATGTGACCGGAGATATGGAATTCTTTAAGGATATGGCGGCAGAGGTACTTGTGGAAACTGCAAGAGTCTGGGCAGATGTCGGATATTTTGCAGAATGCAAGGGTGGAAAATACTGCATCTGTGCAGTGACCGGACCAGACGAATACAATGCGATCACGGACAACAACTTCTATACAAACCTTATGGGAAGAGAAAACATCCGTTATGCGCTGAAGTCTCTGGAGATGCTGAAAGAGCAGGGACAGGAGGTATACGAAGCGTTCATCCGCAGAATGGAGATTACAGAAGAAGAGACTGCATACTGGCAGAAGATTGTGGACAATATGTACTTCCCATATGATGAAAAACGCCAGGTCTATGCACTGGATGACCGTTTCCTGATGCTGAAACCGTGGGAAGATTCCAAAATCCCGCCGGAAAAGAGACATCTGCTTTACGAGAACTATCATCCGTTGTTTGTATACAGACAGAGAATGTGTAAACAGGCAGATGCGATTTTTGCGCTTTATCTGCACAGTAACTTCTTTACACAGGAAGAGCTGAAACGGAACTACGATTTCTATCAGGAAGTGACCCTGCATCATTCTTCTCTTTCGAACTGTGTATTTGGTATGCTGGCTTGCCAGATCGGTAACTATGAGGAGGCGTACGAATATTTTGCACAGTCTGCACGTATGGATCTGGATGATTATCATGATAACTTCTATGCGGGAATCCATGCCGCAAATATGGCAGGAACCTGGCAGGCGATCATAAACGGATTTGCCGGTGTGCGTGTCAATGCAGGAAAACTGGAACTTCATCCGTATGTGCCAGAGAAGTGGAAAGGCATGCAGTTCCATATCCTGTATCGTGGAAGAAAACTGAATATTCAACTGACACATGAAATGACAAGGATTGAACTGGCAGCGGGCGAACCACTGTCACTTGTATTAGGAGACAAAGAAATCCATCTGGAAGAGGGAAAAGCTTATGAAGAAGAAATATAAAGCGATATTTTTTGACTGGGACGGCACCGCCGTTCTCAGCCGCAAAGCACCGGTAGAAGACATTGTAGCGGCGATGCGTCCGCTGTTGGATGAAAAAGTCAATCTGGTCATTGTAAGCGGTACAACGATTGAAAATATAGCCGGAGGAAAACTGGCGGAATATTTTACGGAGGAACAGCTGAACTATCTTTATCTGGGACTTGGCCGTGGAACGTTCAACTACAGATATGAAAATGGACAGGAGTTGGTTTTCTCTGATATGCTTCCGGATGAGAAGCTTCTGGCAGATATTCACAGAATCTGTTTTGACATTCATATGGAACTTCTGGAAAAATATGGATTGAATACGGATATTGTTTTCTCCAGACCGAATTACTGCAAGATTGACCTGATGGTGGCAAACCAGAGAGGCGACAATCTGTTTATGCAGGAGAATGAACTGGATATGCTTAAAGACTGCCTGAAAAAACATGGCGTGGAAAATGGACTGCAGGGACTTCTGGATATTTCTGTGGCGGCAGGAGCGAAATATGGCATTCAGGTAAAACCGACCTGTGATGCCAAATATCTGGAAGTAGGAATTTCCAGCAAAAGTGATAATGTGGATCAGATCCTTGGATACTTACAGGAAAAATATGAAATTTCAGCAGAAGAATGTAGCTTCTGGGGAGATGAGTATGTCGGGATTGAAGAAGGAATCTACGGAAGTGACAGCTTCATGAGAACGGACAAAACAAAATCCGGATACTTCTTTGATGTGTCAGAAGTACCCGGAAAACGCCCGGAAGGAGTCGAGCAGCTGGGGGGCGGCGTAGACCGCTTCCTGGGATTCTTGAAAGAGCAGGTGTGAGGGTATCCTGCGGGAGGTCAAGCGGATATTCGCAATCCGCTTTGCTACTTGCTCATAACCAAATAACTGACGATTACTCATGGGGAAAGTTACTGCATCTGCTTCATGGCTTCATGGAGCAGTGCCAGACTTTCCGGTGAAGGATCTACATACGGAGAATCAATCAGATAATCTTCCAGTGTTTTCAGATTCTTTTCTGTACATGGAACGCCAAGCTCTTCGAGGGTAAGTGGCATATCCATTCCGCGCATGAATTCTTTGAGCTGCTCTTTCTGTTCACTGAGTTTATTGTAATATAACTGCGTGAACAGAGCGACAGCTACGATTTCACCGTGGAGTGCATCTTTGGCCTCCTGTGTAAAGAAGGTACGGACACCGTCATACATCATGTGACCAAGTGCGGACTGGCTGAAACTTTTTGTGATATTGGCGATCACACCGGTAACAGCGATGTTAATGAAAGTGACGTCTTCCAGTGCTTTTGTCACTTTGTGATGTCGGTTGTCTTCGACAGCAGCAGGACCGTATTTTTCGAGAACATCATAAGTATATTCTGCCATTTTGTAGGCAGTAAAAAGATCGAATTTGTTGTCATCGAGTGTCATGACAGGTTTGCCGTTCTGGATCTCGATCTTTTTGGCCATGGCATCGAGGATTCCGGCAGCAGTGTAACGGATCGGACATTTGGCGATGACATCCATATCTACCAGAACGGCATCAATTTCATGTTCGAATCTCCAGCAGGTTTTCTTGGCACCTTCCGGAGTGTACATGACACTCATGGTTGTAAAGGCTGCGCAGGTGGCGATGGAGGTAGGAATATTGACGGTTCCCAGACCGGCTGTCTCCGCGACTGCTTTGGAAAAGTCCATGATCTTGCCGCCGCCGATGCCGACAACTTCATCACAGCCGGCTGCGAGGCATCTGTCCGCATATTCTTTTGCCGCTTCAAAACTGCATACACCTGTGTATATATCTACAACATAATCTACACCAGCTGCTTCCAGACTCGGGAGCAGCTTTTCTTTTACAGCATCAAAAGCTCTTGGTCCCGCAACAAGAAATGCTTTTTTGCTGAATCTTGCAATTTCTTTTCCGCATTCTTCCAGAAGTCCTTTTTCCTGGCGGTAACGTCCTGCTCCGAATTTAATAGCACTGTCCAATACGATCTTTTCCATGATGAGTCATCCTTTCTCTATGTAAAAAATAAGTGTTTTCTTTGGATGACAACATCATAGCAAGTGCAAAATCCTGCCGCAATAAGACCTGTGTTTTTAGAATCAATTACACCCCGAATAACAAAAAAACAGACAAATTTGTCTGCTTTTTTGGAGGGTATAGAAGTAAAATTATTTATCTTTCAAAATTCTCTTTCGGATACTCAGAAGATGATATTCCATCGCATTTCTTGCATCAATTCCTCTGTGTTCTGAAATGGCAAGTGCGATCTCACGATGTTCCGGGACGGTTTCTTTGGGGCGGCGTGTGCCGGAGACGCTGTCGTATAATGCCTGCATCTGATGGATGTACGGAATCAGGTTGTGAACAGCTGTATTGCCACTGCAGTTAGCCACTGCCTGGTGGAATTCCATATCCTTTTTTATGTAGTTTTTGCCGGATTTTACAATGTCATCAAGTTCATCACATAATGTGAAAAGAAGTTCGTGATCTCTGCGGGTAGCATTTTGGGCTGCCAGAGCTGCCGCATTTGGTTCTATCATGATGCGAAGTTCCAGCAGATCTCTTGCCAGTTTCTGCTTATCATAGATCAACGAGAAGCCAAGTGGATCATCGGAGACACCAAGCTTGTGGGAAACAAAAGTTCCGGCGCCTCGCTGAATATCCAGGATATCTCTGTCTGCCAGAAGCCTTTCGGCCAGACGGATGGTGGAGCGGCTGACTTCGAAACGCTGAGCCATCTGGATTTCATTTGGAAGTTTGGCACCAGCTTTGTAGTTTTCCATATGGAGCATGGCAACGATTGCGTCCGCGGTACGCTCCGGAAGAGATTTTTGATTTACAGTATTTATTTCTTTCATATTGAACTTCCTTTCAGTTGAAGTTCTCCTAGCGAAAAACGGTCTGGACCAGTACCATATACAGGACGGTTCCGCCGCCGATACTCAGAAGAGTACTTTTTTTCCATTTGTGGAGCAGTACGATGAAAACAATTGCAATTGCTTCAGGAAGTCCATGTGTACTGCTTGCAGGGACATCTTTTAGACAATAGATAACGAGAAGCCCGATTGCTGCATAGGGGAGGACCGTTCCAAGGTACTTGACGAATTCCGGTGGATTTTTGCCCTCCGGAAAAATAATGAATGGGATAAAACGTGTTGCCATTGTTCCAAGGACAACTGCCGCAATGGTGATGATCGCCTGTGTTGTTGTCATTGTCATTTCGCAGCCACCTCCGGTTTCTTTGAGAGTTTACGTTCTGCTGTAAAGCATACGATGATGAAGATCATGGACGGAACGATGAAATTGCTGCTTCCGAAGATCAGAAGGCAGACAGCGGAGCAGATCAGCCCTACCAGTGCAGGACGATGGTCTTTGGCTTCTTCCCACTGGTTCAGAAACATTACAACAAACAGGGCGGTCATGACAAACTCGATTCCTGTTGTATCGAAGTGGACCACATATCCGAGAAGTGCTCCCGCTGTAGCAGCAGATACCCAGTAGATCTGGTTCAGCAGATTGACAAAGAACATGAACCATCCCCTGTCTACATCATCCGGCGGCGTTACTGTACAGTTGACGGTGAAAGATTCATCGCACATGCCGAAGATCAGGTAGAACTTTTTCCAGCCGGTATTTTTGTACTTATCCAGCATGGAAAGTCCGTAAAATAAATGTCTGGCGTTTACCATCAGTGCCAGAAAGAAAGCTGCGATCGGACTGAATGCCGACAGCAGAAGGTTGGCTGTCACGAATTCCATGGAGCCCGCAAAGATAAACATACTCATAAAGAATGGATACCACACGGAAAATCCCTTGCTTTGCATCATAAATCCGTAGGACATTCCCAGGAAAAGGAAACCGATACCGATAGGGATCGTGTATGGAAATGCGGCTTTAAATGCTTTTTTCTTCATTGGTTAAAAACTCCTTGACTTTTAGAATGAATATGTATATATTTTATATATAAAATTTTTATATATAATTATTTTACATATTATTTATGGAGGTGATCGGATGTATTATCCCGTATCAGCGTTACTTATAGAGTTTCTGATCCTGTCCGTGGTAGAATCACAGGATTCCTACGGATATGAGATCAGCCAGACCGTCAAGATCGTGGCTGATATCAAAGAATCCACTCTATATCCCATCCTGAAGAAACTCGAGAAAAACGGTTATCTCACAACCTATTCTCAGGAATTTCAGGGACGTAAACGCAAGTATTATTCTATCACCGATTCCGGCAAAGAACAACTGGTGCATCTTCACAAAGAATGGGTTTCTTACAGAGATACGATTGACGGAATCATTGAAGGGAGGATCAGAAATTGACCAGAGAAGAATATATGGCGAAATTGCAGAAATATCTTCGTAAACTTCCAAAGCAGGATTATGAAGATGCAATTGAATATTTTAATGAATATTTCAGTGACACGGATGAAGAAGGCCAGCAGAAACTGATGGAGGAACTGGGAACTCCGAAGGAAGCGGCTGCGGATCTGATGTGTAATCTTCTGGATAGAAAGTTACAGGAACAGGACACAGATATTGAGGAGAAAAAGGGTAAAAAAGGAATTATCACGCTCTCGGTTCTTGCAATCCTGTCAACGCCTGTGACAGTGCCGCTTTTTATCGCACTGCTTGCAGTGCTCTTTGCAGTCGCAATCTGTGTTGTCAGCGTGATAATCAGTGATTTTATTGCTGCATTTGGTGTGTTACTGATTGGTGGTAAACTGTTGCTGAGAGGACTTGTTTCCTTCCCGTATTCGTTATCAGGCGCGTTGACTATCACAGGATGCGGACTCCTTGGAATCGGATGTGCGATCCTTCTGTATATCCTCGGAATCTATCTTTGTAAATGGACAGGCATGCTTCTTGTCAAGCTGGCCCAGGTATTAGCCGGAAAGAGAGGTAAGAATCATGAAAAAAACAAATAAGCGTTTACTGGCAGCCGGTGGCATCTTTTGTGCAGTGGGTATTCTGTTCTTTGGTGTTGGTGTTGCATCAGGCGGCAGAAATTATATAAAATCAGCAGACCTGAACAGAATCAGCGGGACTGCAACGATGGATTCAAGCGACAGTCATGCGATCTTGAGCAAGACAAAGATCGATGCGTTTTCTGCCGTGAATATCGATCTTCGGAATCTGGATCTGGACGTGAAAGAATCGGATGATGATAATTTCTATATAGCCTATAATATTGAAACAAATGACGGAATGCTTCCGCTTTCCTATCAGGTTCAGGGAAATACACTGAATATTGTGGAGAAAAAAGGACATGAGTCATATTCGTATATCCATATTGATGTTAACTTTCTTCAGGAAATGCTCGGCCAGAGCCATGTGATTGAGAATTCAAATAAAGTAACGGTGTATATTCCGAAGAAAACCGACTTAAGTGGTTTTTCCTGTAAGATGGGATATGGAGATCTGGATATGGAGTCTTTGGTAGTAAAGAAAGCAGTGATCTCCTGTTCAGATGGTGATGTGAAGATGAAAGACAGTACATTGAATTCTCTTGAGATGGAAATGGAACTCGGAGATCTGCATCTCAAAAATATTTCTGTCACAAACAGTCAGATTACACTGGATGACGGAGATGTAAAAGCCGAAAATACTGTATTCCAGGGCAAAAACAAAATCACATGCAGTCTGGGAGACATCAAACTTAGTATCCCGAAAGAAGTGGTTGAGGGTCTTTCTATAGAGGCAGAGGCAAGTGATATCGATATCCCGGAAACTCTTGGAAAAGTAATGACAGATGAGGACGATGAGCAGGTACTCACCACAGAAAATAAACCACAGGATTCCCTGGAACTTAAGAGTGAGGATGGGGATATTAAGATTACTGCTGAGAAATAATATTGGAAATTGTTATTGAAAATTATGGTTTTATAGCATATAATATGCTTAACAAGGGAGCTGGAAGGTGAGTGCAGGTCACCCAATCCGGCGAAATAAGATTAGTAAAAAATAGCTGTCATCTCGCCAAAGATTAGGACGGCTATTTTTTATGTGCATATGTAAGTATAGCTATAATTAAATTAGCAGTAGTTAAAATAATCATAAATGTCTCGTAATCGCTCATAAACTTCACCTCCTCCGTAAAGGTGTCCGGATTAGGAGAAGAGCACGTCCCCCAGCTGCCTAGGTAAGTATATTAAATTACGAAAAGTATAGCACATACAGTTCTCAATGTTTGTCGAAAATAGTCGACAGATAGCAGGGGGCTGTGAGATAATTTTATTTCAGAAATAACTGGAAATCTGTTATAATGAGAAAAGATAAGGAGAATATTATGCAAATCGATGAAGTTATAGCAGAAATTACACAAAGATGCAGAAACTATGGCGCACAGAAAATAATCCTGTTTGGGTCCAGAGCAAAAGGTACCGCAACAGAACGCAGTGATATTGATATTGCAGTGTCAGGCGTGGCATCATGTGATATTTTTGAACTGGAGGAAGCTCTGGAAGATATTCCAACATTGTATACGATTGATCTTGTTGATCTTGATACCTGTAAAAATCAGTTATTACTGGAGGATATTAAACAATATGGACGAGAAATTTATAAGAAGATTTGAGTCATTTCAAAACTCCCTGGATTCGCTGGCAGAAGCCAGAGAGCGCGACTTATCAGATTCGTTTGTACTCAGTGGAACCAGTGCAAAATTCAGTATTACGTTTGATCTGGCATGGAAGGTTATGAAAGACATTCTGGTACAATATTATGCAATTACCGGATTTGTTACAGGTTCTCCCAGAGAAGTACTGAAACAGTCTTTTCAGGCGAAGCTGATCACAGGTGATGAGTGGATTGATATGCTGAAAATACGAAATCAACTTGCACATGATTATGATGGTGTGATTGTGAAAGAGCATTGCCAGACAATCATTCATCTGTATATTGATAAATTATATGATTTTAAAACAGTAGTTGAAGAACTATTAGGAGAAAATATTTAAAATAAGGAGGAACATCAACATGAATTTTCAGTTTGCACACTACAACTACAACGTTATGGATCTGGACAAGTCCATCAAATTTTATGAGGAGGCACTTGGCCTTAAGGAAGTGAGACGTAAAGAAGCCGAGGACGGAAGTTTTATTCTGGCATATCTTGGTGATGGCAAGACCGGATTTGAACTGGAGCTTACCTGGCTGAGAGACTGGGAAAAGGATCATTATGATCTGGGTGACAATGAGATCCATCTTGCATTTACCACAGACGATATGGAAGCATCTCACAAGAAACACGAAGAAATGGGCTGCATCTGCTTCGAAAACCCGGCAATGGGAATTTATTTCATTAATGATCCGGATGGATACTGGCTGGAGATCGTACCGGAGAAAATGTAAATAAATCGTAACTGTTCAGTAGCTTCACAGTTACAATAAATCTCACATCAGCACACATGCCACATACGCAAGCGTATTCGGGCCATAATAGTATTTCAGGTTATTCTTCTGACATACTTCCGATACCAGCATACCGCATGCTTCCATCGAAGAAATCCTTTTTCGCGGGAAGCGGCAGGGTGTATCCGGGTAGGTGCAGGTTTTGCAGAGCATGCAGCAGCCGGTTCCGAGTGGCAGGAAAGGAAAATGCGAGGCGTGGAGTTTTTCGAGGAACGCAAGGAAATGTTCCTGGTGAAGATTCTGCGCCTTCATCATGCCATCCCAGTCAAATTCATCTTCTAATTTTGTGACAGTCTGTACAAGAATTCCCTCTTTATAACAATAAATACTTCCGCGAAGCTGTTCCAGAGTTCCACATCCGGGAGGACAGCTCCAACGCTTGGCATACTGCTGGCATCCCTGGGCACACATGTCCCGGACATCCTGTTTTAATTCGATGGTTGCAGTATCCAGCGGTGCTGTATGAGTAAATCCTGATTCTAAAGCCAGGCTTTTAAGTTCTTCGTAATTCATTTCTATTCTTCTCCAAACATTAAATGATCAATATAACAGTCCTGAAATTCCGGACAGGATGCCAGCTCCAGAAATTCTGTTTTGGCAGCAAGAAACTGGCTGTAAGCAAATTCATGGCGATTTAAGGCACAGAGCTTTGCACCTTCTCCGGCGGCGTTTCCAATCGTTTCAATGCGATCAAGAAGCACAGGAGGTATCATACCGATCCGGCATGCAGAGACTGGGTTCATGTAATTTCCAAAAGCTCCGGCAAGATATACTTTACGGATATCTCCTACAGATACCTGCATCCGTTTGGCGAGAAGTTCAATACCGGAGCGGATGGCAGATTTGGCAAATTGAACTTCGGAAATATCTTTCTGGGTCAGAGTGACCGCAGAAGTACCGATTCGATATTCTGGAGCCTGCATCAGACCGGCTTCACTTAAGAATCCAGTATCCAGAAGGGCGGCGGTCAGATCCAGCAGTCCGGATCCGCACAATCCCCTGATCTCAGCATTTCCGATGGTATGATAAAAAACTTCTTCATTTTTTACAGAAACGTGATCGATGGCTCCGGAAATTCCCCGCATGCCGCAAGAGATTCTGGCTCCTTCAAAAGCCGGCCCGGCAGCAGTGGAACAGGCAATCTGACGGTGGCGGTCCCCCAGGACCATTTCCCCATTTGTACCAATGTCGATCATAAGAGTCAATTCATCAAGCTGGTCAAAATGAACAGAAGTCATACATGCTACGGTATCGGCACCGACAAAACCAGCTATATTGGGAAGGATACGGATACGTCCCTCCGGATGAAGAGGAAGCAGCGGGGCGGCAGGAATCTCCATGGTGTTGGAAACCTTTGGCATATAGGGCGGCACGGTCAGCGGCAAAGGATCGATACCAAGAAAAAGATGATGCATGGCAGTGTTACCGACAACACAGGCGAGAGTGATCTCAGCCGGAGAGATACCTGCTCTGGCAGATACAACATCCGCAAGTTCTGAAAGTGTGCGAACGATACAGTCCTGAAGTTCAGAAGTTTTGTTACGCATAACATATTCGATACGAGAGATCACATCGGCACCGTAAGCAGTCTGAGGATTCAGGATACTTTCTTCAGTAAGTTTCTCACCGGAGATACCGTCCAGAAGATAACAGACAACAGTTGTGGTTCCGATATCGTATGCAAGGAGATATCTGTCACGGCCATCGGGCTGTACGGAAACAGAAGTGCCATGTTTCAGGATCTGCATGTCAGATTTTTCAGGAATACGGACTGTGATATTGTCCCGGATCACAGTCTGGCAAGCCAGAGATTTCCTGCCATTTATATAAACGATGCATTTACCACATTTTCCATTGCCGCCGCAGGGAGCATCCGGGGCCAGTGCGTTTTTCTGAAGAATCCGAAGCAGATTTTCTCCCTCGCAGGCCTGGAGAATTTGCTGAGATGGTAAAACTGTAACGGAGTATGTTTTCATTTTGATGCTTCCCTTCTGCCGGAGTTTCTGAAATTCCGGATGACTTTTTTCTTACAGTCAATATAGCATTGCAAAGAATGAAATACAATATATAGAGAGAACAGGTGTAACAAAACATAAAATCACAGTAAGATAGTATATACGAATCGGAAAATAACAGACGCAGACTCTCTGTTCTTTGATATAGAATAGCATTAACAGATAAGGATTTTGCGGAAAAAACTTATCGGAGGAAAAGCAAAAATTATAGCAAAAGCTATAAGCAGGAGGGAACGAAATGATTATAATAGGAGAGAAACTGAACGGATCTATTCCGTCAGTTGCCAAGGCAATCGCTGAGAAGGACGCGGACCTGATCAGAGAGAGAGCCAGAATGCAGGCAGAAGCGGGTGCCACATTTCTGGACGTATGTGCGTCTGTAGAAGAGGACGTAGAAGTAGAAACACTGAAATGGATGATCGATCTTGTACAGGAAGTAACAGATACACCGATCTGCGTAGACAGCCCGAGTGCAAAATCCTGCGTAGCAGCGATTCCATTCTGCAAGAGACCAGGTCTTATCAACTCTGTATCTCTTGAAGGTGATAAAATTGATACCATTTTCCCGGTAATCGCAGACACAGACTGGGAATGTGTAGCACTTCTGTGTGATAATGATGGTATTCCGGATTCCGTAGAGCGACGTATGAAAATTTTCTTCGGAATTATGGAAAAAGCAAAACAGTACGGCATTGCACCAAGCCGTTTACATATTGACCCACTGGTTGTAACTTTAGGAACAGATCAGACTGCATTAACTGTATTTGCAGACTGTTGCAGAAGAATTAAATACGAATATCCGGACATCCACATCACAAGTGGACTTTCCAATATTTCTTTCGGTCTGCCTACAAGAAAAAATATCAACCAGGCATTTATGGTACTGGCTATGAATGCCGGTATGGACAGTGCGATCGTTGACCCGACCAACAAGAACATGATCGGTATGATCTATGCGACAAATGCACTGTTAGAGCGTGATGAATACTGCCTGCAGTATATTGAGAAATTCGGAAACAAAGCTGCTGAAGAAGTACAGCCGGCACCGGCTTCTCCACTCGATGAGAAGATGCAGAAAGTTTTCAAATTAACTCAGGATGGTAAGAATAAAGAAATCGGACAGGCTGTTCAGGAAGCACTTGATGCAGGCTGTGATCCGACTGCTATCTTAAATGATGCAATGATCGGAGCTATGGCCGTCGTAGGTGATAACTTCAAGAAAGAGATTATCTTTGTTCCACAGATGCTTGCAGCAGCACGTGCTATGAAAGCCGGCGTGGATGTACTGAAACCATATCTTGCAACAGGTGAAGCAGGAAGCGCAGGAACTATTATCCTTGGTACTGTAGCAGGTGACCTTCACGATATCGGTAAAAACCTTGTAGGCATGATGTTTGAGAGTGCCGGATTCGAAGTTATCGACCTTGGTGTTGATGTACCGATACAGACATTCATTGATGAGGTAAATGCACACAAAGAAGCAAGTATCGTAGCTCTTTCTGCTCTTCTTACAACAACCATGCCGTCTCTGAGAGATACCGTTGCAGCACTTCTGAAACAGCCGTTCCGTAACCGTATCAAGATCATGGTTGGTGGTGCTCCGATCAGTCAGGAATTTGCAGATGAGATCGGTGCAGATGCTTATACAGAAGATGCAGCTTCCGCAGCAGAGCAGGCTAAGAAATATGCGGAATCCGGGTTCTGTGCAAAAGCAGCAGCCGGTGAATTTGATGATCTTCCGGTAGAAGGTGCAGAACCGGTACAGGAGGAAGTCAAAGAAGAAGCTCCAAAAGCAGAAGAAAAAGTTTCTGAAACACCTAAATTTGAAAAAGGCTCTGTAGATTTAAGCAAGATCCAGCTTCCGAAACCGGGAGAAGGATACAAGCTTAACTGGGAAGCAACCAAAGAAAAATTTGCAAATTACTGGCAGCACAAAAACACCGGAAGACCGCTGATGTGCGTCATTGCAAGAAGACCGGAAGTAGAGCAGTATTCAGACGGAACCCCTGTTGAAGGTGGTTATCTGGATCAGATCTGCCAGGGTAAATATTACAACATGCCGGAAGAGCTGAAATGGAAAGACATGGAAGACAAATACCAGAATGCACAGAGGATCGTAGACCGTTATCGTTATTTCTGTGATACACATGCATTCCTTGGAGAAAGTTTCCCGAACCTGAACATCGACTTTGGACCAGGATCTGTAGCATCTTACCTCGGATCTGAGATTGGATTCAAAGAAGATACCGTATGGTTCAACAAATGTCTGGATAGCTGGGAAGGCGTGCCGAAACTGGAATTCGATCCGGAGAACAAATGGTTCAAGAAACACATCCAGCTTGCAAAAGACTGTAAGGAACTGGCAGGAGACGATTTTGTTGTAGATATGCCTGACCTTATGGAAAATATCGACGTACTTGCTTCTCTCCGCGGCGCACAGGATATCCTGTTTGACCTGTTGGATGAGCCGGATATGATCGGTGAGAGAATTCAGGAAGTAACGGATATTTACTATGAATACTATGATCGTTTCTATGATATCATCAAAGACGAAGAAGGTGGAAATGCTTACACGGTGTTCCAGATCTGGGGACCTGGAAGAACTGTAAAATTACAGTGCGACTTCTCCGCAATGATGTCACCGGAAGACTTCAGAAAATACATTCAGCCATCCTTACGTGAGCAGAGTGAAAAAGTAGACCATGTCCTGTATCATCTTGATGGACCGGCTGCGATCAAACACATGGATGCACTGATGGAAATTGATGGAATTGACGCTCTGCAGTGGACAAGCGGAGATGCAGGCCCGGACGGAACACTTCCGGACTGGGATGTGATCTACGACAAAGCAATTGCAGCAGGAAAATCCATCTGGGTAAAAGTTTACTCAGGAGAGTTCGAAGACTGGATCAAGAATGTAGACCGTATCGTTAAGAAATATGGTTCTCACAGCTTATTCCTTCTGTTCCCGGAAATGTCTCTGGAGCAGGCTGCATATCTTCTTGACTATGCAGATAAGAACTGGAGCGATGTAAAAGGAACTTATGTAGAGTCCCTGGGCAGATAAATCGTTACGGTGAACAGTTATATAAAATCTTATATTAATACGTTGAATCCCAAATTCAAATAAACGGAAGCCGTCAGGTAATGTCACGACCTGGCGGCTTCTTTTATCATGCAAGAGGCTGGTTTGCGAACAAAAATGAAATCTGCTATACTGTCTGTATTACAGGGCAGAGATAAAAAGACATCTGTCATCTGTATATTGGACAGGAGGCAGATCATGAGACTTGAACGAGACAATATTCCACTTGATAAAGAGTTCCCTTTTCAGATTGCGGAGGTGCGTCTGACGCCGGAGAACAGTAAGCCGGGAACCTGGCACTGGCACAGTTATTTTGAAATCACCTGTGTGCTGGAGGGTAAGGGAAATTATTTTGTCAATGGACAGGAATACACGATGGAAAAAGATGATGTGATCATTTTTAATAATGTAGAGCCTCATGGATGGAATCTGATCGGGGATGACATGAAACTGCTCGTAATGATTTTTTCTCCGGAATTTGTGGCAGAGAAGATCAGTGTGTTTGATACCAGATACCTGAAACCATTTGTAGAACGTGGAAGTAATTTTAAGAACCGTATCGGCAGAGAAGATGAGATCAATCCGGAAATCCGTGCCGGTATTCAGGAAATTTATAAAGAATGGCAGGGACGCAAAGAAGGATATCAGCTGATGATCAAGGCCAATGTCCTTCGTATTCTGACTATGCTGATCCGCACTTATCAGGACGAATCAAAATCAGATGAGATGCTGAAAGAAAAGAAAAATGCCATGAAACGTCTGGAGCAGGCATTTGCATATATAGATGCACATTACTGTGAGAGAATTACGCTGGAGGATGTGGCTGCATCGGTATATATGAGTTCGAATTATTTTTCTTCATATTTTCGAAAGGTCACAAATATAAGTTTCAGCGATTATGTGACCAGAATGCGCATCAACCATGCAAGAGAATTATTGCGGGAGGGCAGGTTGAATGTGACAGACATTGCGATGGAATGTGGATTTAATAATATTTCCAATTTCTATCGACTTTACAAAAAACACGTTGGAAAAACCCCAAAAGATGAAAAGAGTAAAAATAGTTAAAAATCAGAATCAGATATGTCATAGACCATAAAAGGACTGTCATGTTAGGATAAAAAGATCAAGTTGCTGTGAACGGAGTGAACAGTAACAATGTTATCCTGGCATGACATTTTTTTGTGCAACATTATCAGGGGTGAAAATGTTACACAAACAACAGCAGGAGAGCTTATATAAAGGAGATTGGGGAAATGAAAAGAACGGAAAGATATGTAGAAACTTCTGCAGCAGGTATGAAATATCGCCTGATACCGATGACAGATGAAATCATCCGCTGCGTGATCGCAAAAGATGAAGTAAAAACAGAGCAGGAATCTCTGATTATCGAGAAAAAAGAGTATCCGCAGGTTCCATTTGAAGCAGCAGAAGCAGACGGGGCAGTTACAGTAAAAACATCCGCAGTGCAGGCAGAATTGAATCTCAAAACAGGAGGGATCACCTGGAAACATGCAGATGGAAGTGTGTGGCTGGAGCAGAACAAAGCGGATCTCACCAGGATTGATGTCGTACACTATAATACAGGCGGCGAAAAACCAATCATCAACCGTGTAAAGACAGTAGACGGTGAAAGAAACTTTATCCAGAACCTCAAAGCAGAAAAAGTCAGAGACGGATACCGTGCAAGAGTTTTCTTCGACTGGAAAGAAGACGAAGAGATCCATGGACTTGGACAGGCAGAAGAAGGTATCTACAACTACCGTGAACATACACAGTATCTGTATCAGCACAATATGCGTATCCCGATGCCGATGTTCGTATCTACCGAGGGATATGGAGTCCTGTTTGACTGCTGTTCATTGATGACTTTTAACGATGAGGGTAGAGAATCTTATCTGTTTCTGGATACGGTAGACCAGATCGATTATTATTTCCTCGGTGGAAATACAATGGATGGGATCATTCATGACTACCGTTATCTGACCGGTAAAGCACAGATGCTGCCGAAGTGGGCATATGGTTATATCCAGTCCAAAGAGCAGTATTACACAGCAAAAGAACTGGCTGAGATCGTGCGTCATTACAGAGAGATTGGTGTTCCGATCGACTGTGTCGTTCAGGACTGGAATACCTGGGAACCAGGCAACTGGGGCGAAAAGATCTTGGACAAAGAACGCTACGGTGACAACAAAGAATGTATGGAAGAGATCAACAAAATGCATGCACACAGTATGGTTTCTGTATGGCCGAACATGAATGCGGGCGGCAAAAATCATCAGGAATTTTTTGACGCAGGATATCTTCTTTATGATTATGCAACGTATAATGCTTTTGATGAAAAAGCCCGTGAAATGTACTGGAAACAGGCAAAAGAAGGACTTTTTGATGAAGGATTCGAATCCTGGTGGTGCGATTCCACAGAGCCTTTCTCCGGTCCTGACTGGAATGGTGGCGTGAAGAGAGAGCCATGGGAGCGATATGAACTGGTCGGTGGCGAGCACAAGAAATATCTGGATCCGGCTGTTGCCAATGCATTTGCACTGATGCATGCAAAGGGCATTTATGAAAATCAGAGAAAAGACACCGAGGACAAACGTGTCCTCAACCTGACCCGTTCCGGTTATGCATCCGGACAGAAATATGCGGCAATGCTGTGGTCCGGCGATACCTGTGCTTCCTGGGACAACTTCAAGATCCAGATCGTAGAAGGACTGAATATGGGACTGAGTGGTTATCCGTACTGGACACTGGATATCGGTGCATTCTTTACGGTAGCTGATAAATGGCAGAATCGTGGCTGTGGCTGCAATACAGATCCGGAACCGAAGTGGTTCTGGCAGGGCAAATATAATGAAGGCGTGAAGGACAAAGGATACTGCGAGCTTTATACCAGATGGCTTGAGATGGGAACTTTCCTTCCGATGTTCCGTTCTCACGGAACAGATACTCCGAGAGAGATCTGGAACTTCGGTGACAAAGGAACGATGTTCTATGATGCAATTGAGAAATCTATTAAGCTGAGATACCATCTGATGCCATATATCTATTCTCTTGCAGGAGCTGTTCACTTCAATGATTATACGATCATGAGAAGCCTTCTGTTTGATTTCCCGCAGGATAAGACTGCAAGAAAGATTGAAAATGAGTTTATGTTCGGACCATCATTTCTGATCTGTGCAGTTACAGAGCCAATGTATTACGGACCGGAAAGCACAGAACTTGACCGTGAAAAAACATGGGACTGCTATCTTCCACAGGGAGCTGACTGGTATGATTACTGGACCGGAAAGAAATATGAAGGTGGTCAGTATGTAACCGTAGATGCTCCGATCGATCAGATGCCGATTTTTGTAAAAGCAGGAAGCATTCTTCCGGTTGCAGACGGACTTACTTATGCATCTCAGAAACCGGAAGGACCGGTGAAACTGATGGTTTACCCGGGAGCAGATGCAGAGTTTGCTCTTTATGAAGATGAGGGAAATAACTATAACTTTGAGAAGGGTGCATACGCAATCACGAAATTGATATGGAATGATCAGAAGGGTGAACTGACTGTGGAGGAAAGACAGGGAAGCTTTGAAGGTATGGAAGAAGCTGTTTATGAAACGGTTGTGATTGGACAGTAAAGAAAAATAAAAGACAGTAGTTGGATAACTGTATTTAAGATTTGAAATGAAAAATATAACGCCTGAACTTACAGGAATTCCCTGTAGGCTCAGGCGTTTGTTCTGGGAAAAATCTGGATATTTAAATTTCGCTGGCAACCACGGTGTCATCATTTTCACCACGAAACTCAAGTGGACTTTTGCCGGTATGCTTCTTAAAAATACGGCTGAAATACCCCTGATCATGATAACCGCACATTTCACTAATCTGCCGGATAGAAAGCGTAGGTTCATGAATCAGCAGTTTTTGTGCCTGATCCATCCTCAGGTTGAGCAAATATTTTGTGGGTGTACAGTCATAGGCCTGACAGAAAATCTTGGTCAGATAACTCGGACTGTAATTCATGTTATCCGCGATCAGATTCAGATTAATATCATCTCCATAATTTTTTACAATAAAATCCTTCAGGATGGAAGCAATTTGAGATGGTGTTTTTGCAGCGGTTCCAGCGTTGAATACCGATTCATAGTCTTTTTGGGCAATCTGAAAGTCGCGTTTGATTTTCTGGAGTGCTTCCTGAAGTTCATCCAGATCGACGGGCTTCAGAAGGTAATCGGATACTTTCAGAGTGATTGCTTTTTTAGCATATTCAAAGTCTGAAAATCCACTGGTAATGATAAATCTGATAAAAGGAAACTGACTTCTGACTCTGGTGAGCAGAGCGATTCCATCCATGACCGGCATCCGGATATCTGTAATGATCAGATCCGGATGAAGTTTTTCAACCAGTGAAAGTGCCTGGTCACCTGTCTGGGCAGTTCCTACAACCTGGAAGTCCGGATCCGCTTTTCCGACTTTTTGAACCAGATTATTTAACAGCAGTTCCTCGTCCTCCGCAACGATTACTGTATAATTCATGATTATTCCTCTTTCTTAAATGGCTTATTGCTGAATTGCTTCTTTTTCCGCTGATATGTATCGTCCTATGGAAACGATTCCGTGTCCATCTTCGGTGTTTCCATATTCAAAAATAATATTTCCTTTACAGAAGATTTTCCACCTTAAGTAAACATTTATGGTTCCAAGTCCATTGATTCTGAGTTCCGGAAGTCCTGGATTCTGATCAGCCTTGGCGAGATTTTGTGCAATTTTTTCACAGGCTTCTTCTGAAAATCCCGGACCGGTGTCGCTGACGGAGATCTTCCAGCTGTTATCCGTGAGGACACTGCGTATGGTGATCGTCCATGGCGGCGCACAGTCTGAGCCGTATTTGATCGCATTTTCGACGAGCGGCTGGATCAGCAGCTTGGGAACTTCTTCTGAGAGGAGATTTTCATCCACATCTATGCTGTAATTCAGACTGGACTGGTATCGTACTTTCATACAGTAAAGATATTTTTTTACATAATCCAGTTCGTCAGCGAGAGTTACAGTCGTACTGCTTGTATCTGTAATATAACGCATGATCAGAGACAGATTCCGGCACATTTTTGCAACTGTGTCATTATCACCGTTTTCCGCAAGAACCATGATACTTGACAGAGAGTTGTAATAAAAATGTGGATTGATCTGTGTCTGAAGAGCCATATTTCGGGCTCTTATTTCCTGCTCTTTTGCCTCTGTAACTTCCTGCATTGAAATTTTAAGGTTTTCACTCATAAGCTGAAATGCCTGGTAAAGTTCTTCAAGCTCGTTGACAGAAACCGGATAGGAAGTGACTTTTTCCTGACCCAGAGTATCCAACTCCATTCTCTGGATGATATGTTTCAGGTGTTTGACCGGTTTTACGACGGAACGGGAAAGCCGGTAAGAGACAAGAACAGAAGCCAGAAGAAAAGCTGCAACAACTGCCAGAAGAATCTGGAGCATTTTGTAAACAGGCTCGAGGATAAAGGACTCTGGCTGGATCGTGAGATAAGCATATCCGGTATAGCTGGAATCTGTTCGCGTAGCGTACTCTGTCTGACCGTTCAAAGGACTGGTCAGTTTGGTGGAAGGTTCGGAAGCATCTGTGAGTGTAAAGTATGGCCTGATCTCAGCTGCATCTTCCTCTGAGATATCATAGGGATAGATCAGATCCCCCGCCTGATTAAATACATAGACATTCGCAGCTGTAGTTCTGTTTTGTTTCTTATAAGAAATAATGCTTTTAAAAACAGATTTGCACTGCTTGACCGTTTCAACTACGCCGACTTTTCGACGATACTGATTGGTAAAGGAACGATAGTCGGAAATCATCCATTGAGCATATTTGGCTGATTTGGAATATTCATATGTAGGATAAGGCTTTGTAAGTACTTTTCTGCCGTCTGCATCAAGCGCCTGCTGCAGCCAGTCTGAACGAGACTCATCGGCTTTTTTGACTATGGTAGAAAGCCCTGCCTGGAGGACATACCCGGAAAAATCATACAGATTTACCTGATCTGCTTTTAATTCTGTTCCGCTGAGAGAAATAAAAAGATCAGACATGTCAGAAAGCATATTATCAGAAATGTTAAGATCGAATTTCTGGTCGAGAATACTTTTGGATATATTACTGTAGTTGATATTTACGGATACGGTATCCAGGTCCATAATGGAGGAATCTACCTGAGCTTTAAAACTGGAGTTCAGTGTATTCATGGCGCTGAGCTGGCTGTCTTTCAAACGGGCTGATACAAAAAGATAGAAAAAGCTTGCAAAAGCAAAAAGAATAAGGCTTGCCATACCGAGGTAAGCAATAAAAAGTTTTGACTGAAGGCTTCTGGTTTTCGTATCTGAGCTCCTCCTGTGTAGTTCTAATCTGTAAATAACATATCAAAGTATATCATGTTTGTGAAAAAAGTACAAACGTAAAAAGACTATATAGTAAGACGTTGACAAAAAAGAACCATCATTCATGTGTAAAATGCATAAAATATGTGAAAAAAGTATAGAAAACAGTGAAAAAAGTACAAATACAAGGTAAAAATATCCATGGATAAAAAAACGTCTTACTGATAAACTATATTTAACAAATGCGGAACACATGAAATTATAAGGAGGGTTTTTTCATGAAAAGAAAGAAATTATGGGCGGTAACTTGTGCAGCGGCTATGCTCGCATCTATGACAGCAGGTCTGAGTGTGAATGTTTATGCGGATGACAACACCAAAGACTTTGCAGGAGAAGAATTAAGTATTCTGGTTTCCACAGGCTGGATGGATAACCGTTATGATGAAACACTGGAACGTTTTGAGGATACTTATGATGTAACTGTTGATCTTCAGACAATCCCGGCAGATCAGTATTCTGATCTTCTTCAGTCAAAACTGGCAACAGATTCCTGTGCAGATGTTTTCTGGATTCAGTCCAATCCGTTTGCAATTGAATCTACCATCGTTGATCCGGAGAAATACTGTATCGACTTTACAGGAGCTGAGTGGGAAAGTCTGATGCCGGAAACAAGAAAAGCATCCTGTACATACAATGATAAATTATACGGACTTCAGGTATGGAATAACTCCCCTGAATATGTAATGGTTTATAACAAAACTCTGTTTGAAGAAAACGGCTGGGAAGTTCCAACTACCTATGCGGAGCTGAAAGATCTCTGCGCTGAGATCGCAGATACAGGAATCACACCATGGTTTATGCCAGGAGCTGACGGATGGCAGCATCAGCTTGCATTCTTCCAGATCGGTGGAGTTTATGAAGAAGCAACACCAGGACTGTATGATGCACTGAATACAAATCAGGCTACATTTGCTGATAACGAAAAAATGCTTGAAGTACTGAATGAATTCAAAGAGCTTTCTGATGCAGGATACTTCGGAGAAGACTGGATCGGAACAGACAGCACAAACATGTCAAACGAATATGGTGACAGAACATGTGCAATGGCAATGGCAAACTCCAGTTTCATCAAACAGATCAAAGAAGATACTGGTACAGAAGATGAATTCGGAATGTTCCTGATTCCACTTGGTGACAATACATGGTATCCGACAAGCCCGGCTGGCCCGACAATGTTCGGATACAAAGGAACAGAACATGAAGACCTTGTAAGAGAATTCTTCAACTTTGTAACAACAACAGAAAGCCTTCAGGAAATCCTTGACAACTCACCGGCTTACACAAACCTTGATGTAACAGACGAAAATCTTGAACAGCACTGGCTGCCGGAAGAGGAAGAATTCCTTGCTACAGTTGACAAAGACAAAATGAACGTATCTGTTCTTCAGAATGGCACAAAATATACAAACGACTACTGGATGCAGTTCGGACAGGATATGATCGCATTCTGCCAGGGTGAAATGGAAGCAAACGATGTTCTTGCAAATATGGATACCAACCGTGCAGAAGCTGCAAAGACTGTCGGAGATGCAAACTGGGAATAAAATCCAGATAAGAAACGCTGTAAAATAAGGGTAATTCTTCAGTGCGAGGGAGTAAAATCCTTCGCACTGTTTGGTAGAAGACAGAAATTCTGAAGACTGCCCTATAGACTAATCTGCTTGCTGAAAGAACAGGAGGTAACTTCAGTGAATAAGAAAAAAATATATCCCTGGTGGTTTGTAATCGTACCACTGGCACTGTATGTAATCTTTTTCCTTCTGCCGAGTGCAATGGGCGTTGGTTATTCCTTTACTGACTGGAATTCCAGAAGCGTCCTGAATGGTACACATTTTGTGGGACTGCAGAACTTCAAAGAGATTTTTACATCAAATAAAGGCTACTTAAGTGGAATCGGAAATACACTGAAATTTACGATTATTTCCAACATTGTAAAACTGATTCCGGCACTTATGATCGCGATCATGCTTCAGGAAGGTTTACGTGGAAAAGGACTTTACAGAACTTTACTGTATTTGCCATCTATCCTTCCATTTGTAATCATTGGTCTGATCTTTAAATCCATCCTGAATTACAATACAGGACTTCTGAATACTATTCTGGATGCACTGCATCTCGGAATCCTGAAACAGAAATGGCTCTCTGATCTGGGAGTTGTATGGAAATCAATTTATGGCGTGGATGCATGGAGAGGTATCGGTTATGTCATGACGATTTTCCTGGCAGGTCTGAATACCATTCCGAAATCTTATTATGAAGCAGCACAGATTGACGGTGCAAACTTCTGGCAGCGACTTCGCTATGTAACACTCCCGATGTTGACAGGCTCTATTATGATCAACCTGGTGTTTGGTATTACATATGGTTTGAAAGTATTCGATATCGTTTATGTTCTCACAAACGGTGGTCCTGGACATGCAACAGAGGTTCTTACAACTTATGCATTCCAGCTCTACTCCAGAGGACAGTATGGAATGTCTTCGGCATTAAATACGATTCTTCTGATTATCACTGCGGTTATTGGCGTATTGATTGTTAAGACGATGAGTAAACAGGAGGTGCAGCAGTAATGAAAAAGAATGTTCAGACAATACTGAAACATGTCGTATGTATTCTTCTGTGCCTGACCGTTGTCCTTCCATTTTATATGGTACTAATCAACTCCTTTAAGAACAAAGGTGAGGCAGCACGAATGAGCCTTGCACTTCCGACAGAATGGGTATTCTCAAACTATGCGGAAGTTATCAAGAAAGGTAATCTGATCCAGGGATTTGCAAACAGTTTGATCTATGCACTGGTAGCTACCACTCTTGGCGTTACGCTTTGTGCAATGGCAGCATTTGTTATGTGCCGTAACAGAACGAAATTAAATACATTCCTGTATTACTTTGTCCTCTGCGGACTGTTTTTCCCGGTCAACTATGTAACTCTGGTACGAGTTCTGACAGCACTTCATCTGAACGATACCCGTGTTGGTATTGTACTGGTGTTTACAAGTGCGATGATACCGTTCTGTGTATTTACAATCCGGAACTTTGTTATCTCGATTCCGGTAGAGCTGGATGAGGCAGCGGTCATTGACGGAGCCGGTCCTTTGAGTCTGTTCTTCAAGATCATCATGCCGCTTCTGAAACCTACCATGGTAACCTGCTTTATCCTGCAGTTTATGACAGTATGGAGTGATTTCCTTACACCTCTGTATCTGTCCAGCAAGGGTAAACTCTTCCCGATGACGATGGCTGTATATCAGTTCTTCGGAAAGAACAAGAGCTACTGGAACTACATTTTTGCAGATATCGTACTTACCTGTATTCCGGTAATCATTGTTTATATGATCGGACAGAAGTACATCGTTGGCGGAATGACATCCGGTGCGGTAAAAGAATAAAGATTTTGTACAAACACATATTCATAAAAAGAAATGTCGATGGACGCAATGTCTGTCGGCATTTCTTTTTTATGTCTTATATCAAAAAAATGACATCCTTTTATAACAGAGTCAGTTGGTGTATAATAAAAATATTGACAGGAGGGTATTTAATATGGAAGAAATTACGGTAAAATCAAAACTGAACGAGATAGAAAGTCTTAAGGAATACAGAGGTCTGTTGCTGTACAGATCAGAAGTAAACGGGAAACCTTCTGAGGCATATTCCCTGGAGGGACTGCAGCAGGGAATTTCTGCATGGAACGCAGAAAGCGCTCTGGCAGGGCTGAAAAGACTGCAGGAATTATCTGCGAAACAGCAGGTGCTTTACTCGGTATATACCGATGAAGAATGCCAGGATGACGAGCAGAAAAAGAATGTAAAAGTTATGCATTTTCCACCGGAAGAAGATAAGAAAGCTCCGTTTCTGTTCGTAATAGCAGGTGGTGCATACTGCAGTGTATGCTCAGCAGTGGAATCCATTCCGACAGCTGTTCATTTCAATAAACTGGGATATCATGTATTTATATTGAACTACCGTGTAGGAACCAATAAAGTACTGCCGAAGCCTCTGGACGATCTGGCAGCAGCATACAAATTTGTTGTAAGTCGAAAGGAAGAATTCGGACTTGTAACAGAAGAATATGGTGTATGTGGATTTTCAGCCGGTTCAAATCTGACAAACCTCTGGGGAACAAAGGAAAAAGGTTATGCACATTACGGACTGCCAAAACCGAAGGTATTGTTCCCGATTTATACGTTTGTATCTGTTCCGGGTCCAAGTCTGGAAAGTGAAAGACCAATCTGGAACATTATGTGTGGGAAAGACGCATCTCAGGAAGAGATTGAAAAGTACAAAGTTTCCAACATGATTGATGCAGATTATCCCCCATGTTTTATTGTTCACTGTAAGGATGACTCAACAGTGCCGTATCAGAACTCTGTTTATTTGTATGAGCGATTAAAAGAATACGGAATTAAGACCCAGCTGAAACTGGGTGAAAAAGGTGAACATGGTTTTGGAGATGGCCGTGGCAGTGATGTGGAAGGCTGGCCGGAAGAAGCGATTCAGTTCCTGGAATCACTGTAAATAGCGAGAAAAGACAGCATATCCAGCGGGATTGTCTGATTAGAATTTATAAAGCCTGTTGTATGATCAGTTAACGTAATCATGCAACAGGCTTTTGATCTGTAAAGAGATATTTTCGGGGAAAGTTCCTTCGGCTGTGTGGGGAACTTTGAGCCAGAAATCGAGATTTTTGTATCGGCTGGAATTACGTGATTTTTTCTGTTGCTGCTCTTTTGCAATGCGGATCTTTACCTGTGCCCTGTGCTGTTCAAAAAGAGGAATGACGATGTAGTACAGGCGGTCGTCATGGAAAGAAAGATAACCGGCGTTCTGGCTGTCGGATGATTTCAGGTACAGGCGATGTCTGGTGATGGCAGCAGGATAAAGCGTAGCGCCGGCAGGCAGGGCAGGTGCCTGTAAAGATAACTCCAGCATTGCAGGAATCTGATAAATACTGCAGGTTTCTTTGACAGATGGCTTTACCAGAAGTTTCAGAGTCTCAGAGGCATCAATAAACTGCTGGGCAAGGAGATAGACCAGTTTTGCCTGAATATCTGCACGACGGGAGGGATTTGGAGTATATCCGGATTCCTGCTCAGCCTGATCGAGGAGTTTTTTGCTGCATTCCATGATACTTTTCAGGAAAAGCGGAAAGTCTTCTTCTGGTTGCCAGAGAAATTTGCCGGTGTCGAGTACGATGCTTCCGATAATGCTGCAGTCATAATCTTCTACATAATGGTAGATGTTACGTTCCGTGTAGGCTGTGGGGTTAAGTGGAGCATTCCAGCGTTTTTTCTTCGGTGGAGTGGAAGAAGCACTTCTGGTGCGGGTGGAGCTGGAAGCATTTGAGGTTTCTCTGGAATAAGAGGATTTCCTGGAAAAATCGGTGTTTTTGGAGAAGGCAGATTTTGCCTGTGTATTGCATGCCTTGCATAGAAATGCATACGCTTCGTTGATTTCCTGCGCAGTGTAGTCATATTTTATTGTATGAAAAGCATCTGTATCTGGATGCACCTGATGCATCAGTTGGCGGTAGACTTTCTTGATTTCTGTCATATCCGTGTTGATGGCGATGCCAAGAATCTGGCAGGCTTTTATTCTGGTCATAAGCATTCTCCTCTGATAGAATAAGGTTATCATAGCATGAAAGAAACTATCGTTCCAGAGAGAAAAGATTTAGAAGGAGAGAAAATAAATGTCTAAAATAAAGATTGCAGCAATACAGATGCCGACAGTGACTGACAAAATGGAAAATGTAAGAACAGTTGGAACATATCTCGAAAAAATAAAAGATGAAAAACCAGATTTTGTAATTCTTCCGGAAATGTTCTGTTGTCCATATCAGACACCAAACTTCCCAGTTTATGCGGAAGAAGAAGGCGGCCCGGTATGGCAGCAGTTATCTGTATACGCAAAACAGTATGGAATCTATCTGATCGGAGGATCCATGCCGGAAAAAGATACAGAAGGAAATGTTTATAATGCATCCTATGTTTTTGACCGTGAAGGAAAACAGATCGGGAAACACAGAAAAGCACATTTATTTGATATTGATGTCAAAGGTGGCCAGACATTCAAAGAATCAGATACGTTAACTGCGGGAGATAGTGATACGGTATTTGATACAGAATTTGGAAAAATGGGAGTCATGATCTGTTTTGACATTCGTTTTCCGGAATTATCCCGCATGATGGTAAATGATGGTGCGAAAGTGATTTTTGTTCCGGCGGCATTCAATATGACAACCGGTCCTGCACACTGGGAACTGTCTTTTAGGACCAGGGCGTTGGACAATCAGATTTATATGGTTGGATGTGCTCCGGCACGTGATGTGGCGGCAGGCTATATTTCATGGGGACATTCTATTGTTACAGATCCATGGGGTAGCGTTATAAATATGTTGGATGAAAAAGAAGGAATTCTTCTGGCAGAACTAGATATGGACTATGAAGAGCAGGTAAGAGAAGAATTACCATTATTGAAGAGCAGACGTAAGGATATGTATCAGTTAGAAAAGGTTTGCAAGTAAACAGCATGATAAAAAGGGTCAGGGGAATTTTTTTTAAAAAATTTTCTCTGACCCCATTTTTTATCCCAAAGTGTCCGAATTATATAGTGTCGGAGGAAATAAAGAGCAATATAAAACAAACCGACAGACAACTGAAGCGAGATATCGAATATGCAAAATGCATAACATGAAAGGAGATTTTTATTATGATGAACAAAAGAATTTTACTTGCAGGAATGGCAGCAGCACTTTCAATTTCAGCAGCAGGAGTACCTGCTTATGCAGCTACAACACAGCAGAACCAGAGTACAATAGAGCAGAACGGAGAGAAACCATCTGATGATCAGAAACCGGCAGATGGACAGCTTGGAAGAAAATCTGATGAAGAGGCTATGAAAGAAGGCAACCCGACACCAGATCTTCCAGATGGTGTGACTACTGATGATTTCGATGCTCCAATGGAAAGACCGGATGGTGACGATACTCAGACACCGCCGGAGAAACCAGATGGGGATGAGACACAGCGACCGGCAGGAGATGACACTCAGACCCCACCGGAAAAACCGTCAGATAACGATGACGGCAAGGGACCTCAGGGCGGACAGCAGGGCGAACTTGGAAAGAAATCCGACGAAGATGCTATGAAGGAAGGCAATGAAAAACCAGATCTTCCACAGGGAGTAACCGTTGACGGATCTGACAACGTAGCATAAAATTATTTCAGTAATATACACAGGGCTCCGTTTTCGGACGGAGCCATTAATCGGGAGTACATATGTTTATACTGGCAGCATTCAACGATGCTTTTTCTCCGGTAAAAAAAGCACAGCAGGATGAAAAGTATCTTAATCAGTTCATATTGGAAAATAAAAGATTTATCAAAAGCAGCGCGTCCCGTGCAACAGGCCGTTTTGTCACAGAGAGCGATGATGAGTGGTCGGTAGCCCTGATCGCTTTTCATGAGGCAGTACGCTCTTATGATGACACAAAGGGAAGTTTCAAATCCTTTGCAGCGCTGGTGATTAAAAGAAGACTGACTGATTACATGATTTCACAATCGAGGCATCAGTCTGAGATCAGTCTGGAGCCTGAAACGATGGATGGAAATGTAGAAGATGAAACGGCATCTCCACTTGAACTCGAGGTGCGCTCAAAGTCAGCTGAGATTTCTGAAGTACAGGAAAGTACTGCGATAAAGGATGAAATCGAGGCAGTCCAGCAGCTTCTTGCAAGATATGGATTTTCCTTTTTTGATCTGACAGAATGCTCGCCAAAAGCAGAAAAAACCAGGAGTGTCTGCGCAAGAGCCGTAGCCACCCTGTTAAAAAATCCTGAGCTTTTTCAGAAAATGCGTGACAGCAGGAGCCTTCCGATGAAAGAGCTTCTGAAAATTTCAGGGCTGTCAAGAAAAGTTGTGGAGAGGCACAGGAGATATATTATTGCAGCAGCAGAAATCATGAATGGAGAGTATCCGTTGCTGAAAGATTACATGGAGTACATAAGAGAGGCATTGGAATAAGATTATGAAAGCAGTTGTACTTGAAATCAGAAAAAATGAAGCGGCAGTTCTCTGCGAAGACGGACAGATTGTAAAGATCCGTCGGAATGGCCTTGCGGTTGGTGATTCTATTGACATTTCGGATGCAGAAATCTGTCCGGATAAAAAAGTAGTATTTTACAAAAAGCTCAGACAGTATGGAAGTGTGGCAGCTGCCGCAGCCCTCCTTCTGGGCTTTGGTGGAAGCCATGTTTATAATACTGCAATTGCCTGCTCCTATGTATCTCTGGATATTAATCCGTCAATTGAATACACTTTAAACAGGCAGGATTGTGTATTGGATGTAACTGCAGTAAATAAAGATGCCGAAGAAATTGTAGAACAGCTTAAAGAGCAGGGGATAAAAAAAGAACCTCTCGCAGACGCAATCTCCATGACCGCAGAGATCCTTCAGGAGAATGGTTATAT
Source organism: Blautia sp. MSJ-19 (assembly GCF_018918125.1). Taxonomy (GTDB): domain Bacteria; phylum Bacillota; class Clostridia; order Lachnospirales; family Lachnospiraceae; genus Blautia_A. Next base: position 76,231 of record NZ_JAHLQA010000035.1, on the reverse strand, counting down.
TATAGAGGATGAGACGGATTATATATTGATCAATGTAGCTTCCGACAGTGATAAGAAAAGCGAATCACTGAAAAAAGAAGCACAGGGTGTGTTTGACAAAATGAATATAGATAATGAAGAAAATATACATCTTACCATGACAGATTCAACTGTTTCAGAGCGAAAAGAAGCCAGAGAACTCGGCATTTCTGCAGGAGAGTACAAAGAAATCAAGGCGATTGGTGATGAAGATGTTTCAAAATATAAAGATATGAAAGTAAAAGAGCTTCTGGAAACTTCCGGAGAACTGCCGAGTTCTTCCGCGGATTCAAAACAGGCAGAAACTTCCGAGAAAGAACCGAAATCCAACTCTGACAGCAAGTCAGAGAAAAAGGATGAAAATTCCCGTCAAAGCAACAGCAGCAAAGCAGATACAAACGATGATCAGAAGAGCAGCCGACAGGAATCACAGCAGAACGATCAGAGCAGTACGAACAATAATACAGAAGCAGGCCAGAATTCCAGAGCAAAACAAACTACAGAAAACCAGTCTTCCCAGAATATAGATCAGAACAATATAAACCAAAACGACACAGGGGATGATACAGGAAACAACGCAGGACAGACTCGAACAGAACAATCGAAGACAGACAACAATACAGGGAATTTCGGACAATTGTCCGGTAATTCCCATGTGGAGGATGCACAGAATTCTGTACCGCAGCAAAATCAGGATAATGGCGGTGCAGGTGTAAGCCGGCAGGAACCAGATATTTTAGAATAAGAGTCAGGCAAAAATCAATGTGCAGAAAAGTGTCAGGGAAATTTTTAATAGAATTTCTCTGACACTTTTTTGGTTAGCGAAGAATTTCTTCAATAGTGGAAACTGTGCTGAAAGTTCCTTTGTTTTTTGAAATGATTTTTTTGATCTGCTGTAGTTCAAAGTAATTCACATAACAGATCAGTGTCTTGTTGTCTCCGGCGATGACACCGGAGGAGTTGATGATGGTACATGTCTTATTCAGGTCTTCTTTTATTTCTCGTATGATCTCATCAGGATCCTTAGTGATAATTGTTACCTGCTTGATGGCTTCATAGTGATCGGTAAAGTGATCAATGATGGCTGTAGCAATGATATATACAAGAAGACTCAGCATTGCTGCATCCCGGTTGACCAGTACAAATACAGCAACATATACACAGATATTGAATCCAACCAGCAGATAAGAAATACTGTAATCTTTTCCGGTACGGTTATAGATATGTTTTACAATGATATTGGCAAAAATTTCCGAACCATCAATACAGCCACCATTACGCAGGATAAGTGAAAGTCCGATTCCCAGGATCATTCCGCCGAATGCGACAGCCAGAAAATGTTCTGTATTAAGTTCAAACGGGATTTTTTCAAAATAGGCAAGACCAAGAGTATATACGATAAAACCGATAAAAGTTTTGGCGAAAAAATGTTTTCCAAGCAGAAAAATGCCGGCAGCAAGAAATGGGAGAAAGACGATGAGAACGCAGAGCGACAGATTATAACCGGTAAGTCTGCTTATGATGATTGCGATTCCGGCAGTTCCATAATCAATTGCATCATTGGGAAGTAAAATGCAGGCAACCGAGAAACTGGCAATAAGTGCACCTGCCATGATTGCAAGATACGAGAATAATTCTTTGAATTTCTTGTTCAATAGTCACCATCTCCTGAGCTGTTTTTATTTTGTAATAGTAACAGAAAGCATTAAAAATGTCTATTGACTCAGAATATAAAAAGAGAAGAAATTTTCTTCATTTGTTGACATATTTTTTTATAGATGATACAATACAGTTCTTTGATGAAACAAAATGTAACATATATGAACTAAACTATAACTATCCAACATAACCACGCTGACAAGATCAGAGAAGGACAGGCTATGAACAAAAAAGAAAATCATTCTGCAAAAAGTGAAATAGAGCAGGCATTTCTCCGCCTTATGACACAGAAATCCTACCTGGATATCACAGTAACAGATATCGTACAGGAGGCGAAAGTTGCGAGGGTTTCTTTTTACAGAAATTTCGCGTCCATTTCGGAAGTACTGGACAGCATCGCAGATGCGACTGCAGAGAAACTGAATATTGAATTTCTGCCGCTGCTTGATACGACAGATGAGCGCAAGCTGCGAGAATATCTGTTTAATTATTTTTATCAGATCTCTTTGAATTATAAGGAGATGTGGGCAATCCGGGGACTTAATATGGATCTTTTTACGAAACGTCTCGGAGAGAAGATCCATGAAAGACGTAAAGCAGTAGAATCCGCAGATCCGGATATGCCTGAGAAATATGGATGGGTCGTAAAGCTCTGCGTGCTGGATGGCGTATCCAGACGCTGGATCATGGATGAAATGAAAGAAACACCAGAAGAGATGATCGATTATGTAATGCCAATCATCAAAGTATTATAGGAATACAGGTTAAAAAACAGAATACGGGGGAAAAATATTATGAAGAAAACAGGAATCATGACAGACAGCCACAGTGGGATTTTGAGCGAGGAAGCGCAGAGGCTTGGAATTAAAGTACTTTCGATGCCATTTTATATCGGAGAGAAGCTGCATCGTGAAGGCGTAGATCTTTCCAGGGATGAATTTTATGACATGCTCCGAAAGGGTGTGGATGTGTCTACATCCCAGCCGTCACCGGCAGAAGTCATAGTTATGTGGAAAGAAATGCTTAAAGAATATGAAGAAATTGTCTACATTCCACTCAGCAGTGCATTAAGTGGTTCCTGCATGGCAGCAGAAGCAATGGCAAACGAAGACGAATTTACCGGCAAAGTATTTGTTGTAGACAATGGTCGTGTGGCGACACCGATGCATCGTTCCGTCCTTGATGCAGTGGAAATGGCAGAAAAAGGATACAGTGCAGCCGAGATCAAGAAGATTCTCGAGGAGACCAGAGAAAAGATGACGATCTATATCGGGCTCAGCACTCTGGAATACCTCAAAAAAGGTGGAAGAGTCAGCTCCATGACAGCATTGGCAGCAGATGTCCTGAACATCAAACCTGTCATGCACTTCAGCACAGGCACACTGGACACTTACCAGAAATGCCGCGGCATGAAGAAGTCTCGCAAAGTCATGATCGATGCAATGAAACATGAACTGGAAACCAATTTCCGTGAAGAATACGCTGCCGGTAAAGTATATCTGATGGCGGCCTCAAGCAGCACTGATGAAGTGACTGAAGAATGGGTAAATCAGATCAAAGAAAGCTTCCCGGGAATGGAAGTCATGTGTGATAAACTGTCTTTTGGTTTGTCCTGCCACATTGGTCCGGATGGACTTGGTATCGGATGCACCTGTAAGCCGGTATAAAAATCAATTCAGATAAGACAATACAGCAAAAAAGATGCCGGCAAGGAAGGTGGCCAGGCATCTTTTTTTAACTATGATTTGGTGTATGTTCAGTATAGTACAGGGATGGGAGAAAAAATATATCATCTCTGCCGTCATATATCGTGATTCTGCCATTTTTGGCGATACTCCGATGGTGTGCAGTTCATAGCTTCCCGAAAAATCTTACCGAAGTGGCTGCTGTTGCCAAGACCACAGGTATGGCTGATGACAGTAATGGAATCTTTGCTTTCAATCAGCATCTGACATGCCATTTGCAGGCGGTAGTTGCGGACATATTCCATAGGGCTTGTATGCAGACAGTCGTGGAAGAGACGGAAACATTCACGTTCACTCATGAGAGCATTTGAAGAAAGCTGCTGTACGGTGATCTTTTCGGAAAAATGTTCATGTACATAGGTCATTAATTCCTTTAAACGACTACTGTCCAGTATCTCATTTTCGGATTTTTCAAGCAGAGGAAGAGCTTCTCTGTAAATACCAAGCCAGATTTCCGACAAAGCAGATCTGAGTCTGAGTTCATAGCCCAGATCCTGCTCAGATATGAGGAAGGAATCACGGAGCAGATTCAGCAGTTGTGTATGCCGGTGATTATCTGGTGATAAAACAAGCAGTTCAATCCGGGATGCAGTGATGACAGGTGTAATATATTTTTGCTCGATCCGACTTCCATGTCTGCCACCGATAAGGGAAGTATCAAAGATGTGCAGTGTACTTCTGACTGTGCCGGATGTGGAAAGGGCTCTGGTCATATGGAGTACATTAGAATTTACGATTCCACCACTGCCTTCGGGGATGACTGTTCTGCCACTTGAAGTATAGTATTCTATGGAGCCTTTTTCCATATAAAACAATTCGACTGCTTTGTGCCAGTGCCACGGGGCAGAACGGTCGGGATATTTATCCAGTTCGGAGCAGGAGCAGATATATGGAAACTCCTGTGAAAAACCAGGAAGCAGTTCCTCGCGACTTCCCGGCTGAAAGATAACAGCGTCTATTTTTTTCATGGTTTGTATATTCCCTTAGAAATTTTTGGCTGAAGATTCAGAGTTCTTCCCACACAGGCAGTGCCAGATTGTTTTCCAGAGCATGTTTGATCGCTTTGTAATGAGCTACTTTATGATGAACATGTGCAGAGTCCTTCTGAAGCTGCCTGAGTTTTTCATCTACTTGTTTTTCCTGATCTTCCAGAAGATGAATGATGTCATCAATGTGTTGGGCTTCGTCCGTCTCATATTCAAAAAATTTCCGAAGCTGTGGAATTGTCATACCGGTACGCTTAAAACAGTTAATGCAGTTGAGGCGTTCAATATGTTCTTCCGTGTAGATTCGCTGACCGGAAGAAGATTTTTCCACACAGGGAAGTAATCCCTCGCTTTCATAATAACGGAGTGTGGATGCCGGAAGGGAAAAAAGTTCAGATATTTCACGAATGCTATAAGTTCTCATGTAAAAACCTCCTTGACTTCAAGTATACTTGAAGTGCTATTCTTTTGTAAAGACAAATCGTAACTGTAAGGATACTGAACAGTTACGATAAATCATCTTCAGGAGGGATTAAAATGGAAAAATCGACGGTTTATTTTACAGATTTTCGTTGTCCAGTGGGAACAAGCCAGCTTGATAAGTTAAAAAAACTCTGTATTGTGGCTGGTATCAAAGATATTGATATGGATGGAAAATTTGTAGCGATCAAAATGCATTTTGGTGAGCTGGGAAACATGGCTTTTCTTCGCCCGAATTATGCAAAAGTGGTTGCTGATCTGTGCAAAGAGCAGGGTGGTATGCCGTTCCTGACAGACTGTAATACATTGTATCCGGGAAGCAGAAAAAATGCACTGGAACATTTGGATTGTGCAAATCTGAATGGATTCAACACGATCACAACGGGCTGTCAGATCATTATTGGAGATGGACTGCGTGGAACAGATGAAGTGGAGGTTCCGGTCGTAAATGGAGAGTATTGTAAGACAGCGTTGATCGGTCATGCAATTATGGATGCAGATATCTTTATCAGTCTGAGCCATTTCAAAGGCCATGAGGCAACCGGATTTGGCGGGGCACTTAAGAATATTGGTATGGGCTGTGGAAGCCGTGCAGGAAAAATGCAGCAGCATGCAAGTGGAAAACCGGCAATTAATGAAGAGGTCTGTCGTGGCTGCCGCCGCTGTGCAAAAGAATGTGGAAGTGATGCGATTACTTATGTAAACAAAAAAGCCATAATTGACTATGATAAATGCAAAGGTTGCGGACGCTGCATCGGAGCCTGCAGTTTTGATGCTGTATATAATCCGAATGACAGTGCCAATGAGCTTCTTGATCGAAAAATGGCAGAATATGCACAGGCAGTCTGTCATGGCCGGCCACATTTTCATATTGCACTGGTTCAGGATATCAGTCCGAACTGTGATTGTCATGGAGAAAACGATGCGCCGATTCTCCCGGATATCGGAATGTTCGCAAGCTTTGACCCGGTTGCACTGGATCAGGCATGTGCAGATGCCTGTCTGAAGGCAACACCGATCGAGAACAGTCAGCTTGGAGAACATCTGGCAGAACCTGGCTGGCATTGTCATCATGATCATTTCAAAGATTCCAATCCAAATATTGAATGGAAAGCAACTCTGGATCAGGCAGAGAAGATCGGACTTGGAACCAGAGAATATGAATTAAAGAGAATTAAATAACAGACGTACAGAGTTTGTATAAAATCATGATGCAGGTCCATAAAGAACAGGATCTGCATCTTTTTATGTGTGGATTGTGGCATACCATACATTGATATATCATTTGCCTAAGCTGCGAAACCATGGTATTATTATAAGAAGCTGAAATGGAAGAGCAATGGGGAAATTTGAGCGAAAATATATGGATGGGGAAAGGTAGATTTTATGGAACAGCATCATCATGAGAGAAGTACGTTTTCCGGTAAGCTGGGATTCGTACTGTCGGCTGCCGGTGCATCGGTTGGCCTCGGAAACATCTGGAGGTTTCCGTATCTTGCCGCCAAATACGGCGGCGGAATCTTTCTGCTGATCTATATTATCCTGGCACTTACGTTTGGATATTCTATGATCATGGCAGAGACAGCTCTTGGACGTATGACGAAGAAAAGTCCGGTAGGAGCATTTGGTAAATTTGGCAAATCAAAATGGTTATCTTTAGGCGGATGGATCAATGCGATCATTCCAATTCTGATAGTACCATATTATTCGGTAATTGGCGGATGGGTAATCAAATATCTGGTTGAATATGTAAAAGGAAACAGCCAGAAACTGGCAACAGACGGGTACTTCTCAGAGTTTATCTCAAATGGAGTTTCGACAGAAGTCTGTTTCCTGGTATTTGCATTATTTACAATAGGAATCATTTATGCCGGAGTTCGAAATGGTGTAGAACGTGTATCAAAATTTATGATGCCGATGCTGGTATTTTTATCTGTACTGATCACAATTTATTCTGTGACCAGACCGGGAGCACTGGAAGGTGTGAAATATTTCCTGATTCCGAACTTTGAGAATTTCTCCTGGATGACAGTAGTATCAGCCATGGGACAGATGTTTTATTCATTATCGATTGCAATGGGTATTCTGGTGACATTTGGTTCGTATATGAAAAAAGATGTCTCTATTGAAGGTTCTACAACAAATGTTGAGATCTTTGACACTGCAATCGCAATTATGGCAGGTCTGATGATCATTCCGGCAGTTTTTGCATTCTCAGGTGGAGATCCGGATACACTGCAGGCTGGTCCGGCATTGATGTTTATCACAATCCCAAAAGTTTTTGCAAGTATGGGACTTGGAACACCGGTAGGAATTCTGTTCTTTGTGCTGGTGCTCTGTGCGGCACTGACAAGCTCCATCGCACTGACAGAGAGTGCGGTATCCACATTCCAGGATGAACTGAGATGGTGCAGACAGAAATCTACACTGGTTGTAGGCGCAATTATGATCGTTCTGGGAAGTCTTTCTTCATTGGGGTATGGACCGCTTGGGTTTGTAAAGATCATTGGAATGCAGTTTCTTGATTTCTTTGATTTCCTGACGAACTCTGTAATGATGCCGATTGCGGCACTTGCAACCTGCCTTCTGGTATCCAGAGTGATCGGTGTGAAAAAAATTGAAGAGGAAGTGATGCTTGAGGGTGGATCTTTTAAGAGAAAAAAAGTCTTCAATTTTATGATTAAATACCTCTGTCCGATCTTTGCAGTTATCATCCTGCTCAGTTCTGTGGCAAATGCATTTGGATGGATTTCCATGTAAGAGGATAAATAGTAAAACCGCAGTATCCTGTATGTATAGAAATGATGTACAGGAACTGCGGTTTTTTATGTACTTAGAAGGTCAATGCAGGTTTTACGTTGAATCACATTTTGGGCTGGTAGCGCATATCGGATACATTGTAAACAGTGATAAATGCGAGAGGATCTTCTTTGTTGATGAAGTTCATCAATTTCTGATACTCTGTTTTATCTACGATCGTGATGAGCTCATTTCGTTTTTGCATGTTGTAAGCCCCGTAGGCTTCATAAACAGTAGCTCCGCTGTGCAGTTCATGGATAATGAAATTTCGAAGCTCTTCTTCTTTTTTTGTAATGATACATACACGCCTTTTGATGTTGTGGTCAAAGATAAAATGGTCGAGCACAATACCATTGAAATAGGTTCCAAGAATACTTAAAACAACGGTCTTTTTGTCATAAACCAGTGCCGCAGAAAGTGCTACGCACATACCGGAAAGTGACATTGCTTTTCCAAGTTCCATATGCAGGTATTTGTTCATGATCTTTGCAACAATATCCAGTCCGCCAGAAGATGCATTTCGGTTAAAAAGGATACTCAGCCCGACACTGACAACCAGAATGTAGCAAAGTACATCCAGTTCCTGGCTGCTGGTCATGGAGCTGAAATCAGGAAAAATTTTTTCAAACAGCCCAAGAAAGACCGGAAGCATGATGCTGGTGTAAACAGTTTTTACTCCGAATTCTCTGCCACAGGTAAAGAATCCAATGATCAGAAGTACGACGTTCAGAATCATGGTAATTGCGGACAGTGGCAATGGAACAAAGTTGGACAGCACGATACCGAGACCGGAGATACTGCTGACCGAAGTATGGCTTGGTACGAGGAAAAAGTATACTGCGGCAGCGATAATTGCAACGGCAACGGTCAGGATTACTGTTTCCATAAAGATTTTTGCATAATTCAATTGTGTTTTCATAGAAGAAAATCCTTTTCTGTATTTGGATTATTTAGAAATACCTGACTCAGGCTTCCGGATTTGGGAGATTTACCATGATCGGTTCATGTCCGAGAGCCGGAATGATCTTTTCCCTAAGGTCTTCTGTCGTGAACTTGAGACTTGAAGTATTGATGCATGGATGGCATCCAAAATAAGGATCCTTCATGACATCCTCATCGATCAGCAGCTGCACTTTCTTTTCATGGTCGTTCATCAGCCCCATGACACTGACAGATCCCGGAGTAATATCCAGATATTTTTCCATGTATTCTGGTTTGGCAAAGGATAATCTGGCAGAGTTGATCTGTGCAGAAAGATCTTTGGTCTTGAATGGTTTATCGCCAGGCATCAGAAGCAGGTAAAAGTTTGTTTCCTGGCGGTTGCAAAGGAACAGGTTCTTGCAGATTGCGGTGTCATCACCGAGTGTCCGGTCAATCTCTTCACAGGCTTCCATCGTCATAGCTGCTTCGTGATCTACACGCTGATAAGCTACGCCCAGTTTATCGAGCAGATCATAGACACGAATTTCTTTATCAAGTCTCCCTGAGGTATTTTCAGGTCTTCCATTCTGTAATTCCATTGTTACGACTCCTTTTCTTATTTCATATCTGTGAGTGTACCCCTTTCGTATAGTTGTTGTCAATAAAATGTGGTTTTGTGATAATTTTTTGAAAAAGGGTCTTTACAAACCACAAAAAACCATATATAATGCAGACAGAAACAAAGAGAAACCACAATAAAAGCAATGATAAACAACATAAAACCACAAACGCAATAAGTCTGCCCATATACAGACAAGAGTTAGAGATCAGAATCGGAGGAATAAATATCATGAAAATTTTAGAGACAAAATTCGTACAGGGATTTATCAAAATGGCAAATGACGGTTATCTGCAGGGATGGCATGAAAGAAACGGTGGTAACTTAAGCTACCGCCTGAAAGCAGAAGAAGTTGAAATGATTCGTCCACGTCTGAATGCTCCGGGAGAGTGGACTCCGATCGGAACAGAAGTACCTGGACTTGCCGGAGAATTTTTTCTTGTAACAGGAAGTGGCAAGTATTTCCGTAATATCATTGTTGACCCGGAAGTATGTCTGGCGATCATTGAACTGGATGAAACAGGAACCAATTATCGTATCCGCTGGGGGCTGGTAGAGGGTGGAAGACCGACCAGTGAGCTGCCGACACACCTGATGAACCATGAAGTAAAGAAGAAACTGACAAACGGAAAACACCGTGTCATCTATCATGCGCATACGACCAACACAATTGCACTGACTTTTGTTCTTCCGTTGGATGACAAGGTATTTACCAGAGAACTCTGGGAATCTGCAACAGAATGCCCGGTCGTATTTCCGGATGGAGTCGGAGTCGTTCCGTGGATGGTTCCTGGTGGAAGAGAAATTGCAGTAAAGACTGCAGAACTGATGAAAAAATATGATGTAGTCATCTGGGCACATCATGGAATGTTCTGTTCAGGAGAAGACTTTGACCTGACCTTCGGTCTGCTCCATACAGTAGAAAAATCTGCAGAGATTCTGGTAAAGATCCTGTCCATGTCACCACATAAGCTTCAGACGATCCAGCCGGACAATTTCCGTGCCCTTGCAAAAGATTTCAAAGTGACATTGCCGGAAGAATTTCTTTATGAAAAAGAATAAATAACGAACAGATAACGAAGGAGAAGTCTTTTCAGGCTTCTCCTTTTAAGATGCATTTTCTTTACACCGGGTTCTGCGATAAGTGAAGATCTGATAAAGCACAATCACTGCCCAGCCAATTCCGGTTGCCAGTGCGACTGCTTTAAGTCCCAGCCTGTTGATCAACAGGTAAGAAATCACAACACGAATGGAAATCTGGATGATCGTTCCAATCACCGGAACTTCTACTCTTCCGATTCCTCGGAAAAAGCCCACAAAAGAGCTTCCGGTGAAGCAAAGGAAGTAGAAGAACGAGATAATTACAATATATTCATCTGCATTTTGCAAAACGCTGGAAGATGGATTTCCCATTAACAATATAACGGCTTTTTTTGTAACTAAAATCATCAGAATGGACAAAGTGACTGCCAGCGTAAGCATGACTGTCAGTCCCTGTCGGAGACCGGCCCTGACTCTGCCTTTCTTCCTGGCACCGCGATTTTGAGCGGTAAATACGGAAATTGCGACAGCACCACTGTCACTGAATGAGTTGGCAAATCCCTCAATACGTGTAGTTGCAGTATATGCCGATATCATATCCGTACCACCTGTGTTGACGGCTCCCTGTACAAGGAGTTTTCCAATATAGAGGCTTGACTGATGGAGTGCTGAAACGGAGCCATATTTTGCCGTCTTTTTTATCAGTCCCGTATCCATGACCAGATCTTTTCGCCCGAAAAAGAATTCCGGGTGCTTCTTTTGCATAACTGCCATACAGATAACAGAGGCTGTAAATTGTGCAGTAACTGTGGCAATGGCAGTTCCTGCGGTTCCCATATGCATTTCCGCAACAAAAAGAAAATCCAGCACGATATTCAGAAGCATTGATATCAGCAGAGTATACAATGGTATTTGGGTATCTCCTGCGGCTTGCAGGACTGCCGCACACCAGTTATAAAAAAATGTGACTGGAAGTCCCAGAAGAATGATCCATAAATAATCCCATGCATAAGGAGATACTTCTGCCGGTGTTTTTATCACGTTCAGAATCTGAGAAAGCAAACTCAGGCTTATGAAACTCAGTCCAAGTGTTGCGCCTCCACCCAGTAACAGGGATAAAAAGCTTTCTCTTCGCAGCAGTTCCCATTTCTTCTGTCCATATAATTCCGCAAAAATAACGGATATCCCATTACACCCGCCATTTAACATAAAAATGAACAGGTTCATGACACTTCCGGCGACCCCTACTGCCGCAAATGCGGTGCTTCCCACATAACGTCCAACAATCATCGAATCAATTGTATTATAAAACTGCTGCAGGATATTTCCCATGATCAGGGGAAGCATCAATGCGATCAGTTCTTTCTTTATATTTCCATGAAGTAAATCTTTTGTTTTTTCCATATCAATCTCGTTTTTACTTTCATCTGATCTGACAGTACCATATTTTTTCTGTATATTGTGTCGAAAAAATAGCAGTTATTTTCAAGTTACTATTCACAGGTAATATCCCGAGACATACTTTCAACAAGTATTAATATATGGAAAATCAAATACATTGTAAAATGCATATTTAATATGTATAATATAAGCATTATTTTATATTTATTTCAGGACAGGAGATGAGTGCGATGACATATTCTGAGATTGAAGCGTTCTTTGAAATTATAAAACATGGCTCTATTTCTGCGGCTGCGGACAGTCTTTTTGTCACACAGCCTGCTCTTACCCGCCGCATTCAGGCACTGGAAACAGAACTTGGATATTCTTTATTTCAACGAAAAAAGGGACAGAAACGCATTGAATTAACAGAAAGGGGAACTGCCTTTATTTCTGTCGCACACAGACTGGAAGACCTCTGGCAGGAAGCGAAAGATATTAAAGAAATGGATTCTTCGGATCTTTTGAAAATTTCAGCGATCAACAGTGTCAGCAGCTATATTCTGCCTGAGGTTTTTCGAAGTCTTTCCAACGAACCGGAAAATATCAGGATCTGTTTTCGACATTGTCATTCTTTTGAAGCTTACGATTATGTTGCGAATGGGATGGTTGATCTGGCACTGATATCCGATGACCGTTATTATCCGAATCTTGAAACGATTCCGCTGTTTCAGGAACCGATGATTCTTCTGGTCAATTCTTCCTGTTCTTATCCGGATGTTGTCTCGACGAAATCTCTGGATCCGCGCAAAGAAATTTTTCTTCCGTGGAATCCGGAGTTTCAGACATGGCATGATTATTGGTTTGGTTCTACAGTTCAGTATCATGCTTTTATGGATCAGATGAGCCTGCTGGAATATTTTCTTTCCTGGAAAGATACCTGGGCGATCGCACCTTTTTCCGTCGCAGATACAGTCAGCAGACTTCCTTATGTTTCCACACGCAAACTGGATGTGCCTCCATCTGACCGAATCATCTATTATGTAAAAAAAGTTAACCGTGAAATACGTTTTGAACGGACTTTTTTACGTATCCTGCGACACGAACTGAGTAAATCACCGGAATTTACGATTCTTTCAGACAGCGGATTTTATGACTGATCCTGGACAGTGGTATTTTTATGTGCAAATAAAAACATATACTATTGAAAAAATTTGCGTTATCATCTAACATAATTAAGTTAGAGGGGAAAGGAAGTATTATCAGCTTTTTCCAAATGATAATTGAAGAGGTTTCGTAATGGCAAATGACAAAAAACAGATATTAGGGCATGTCCTTGCATGTGGAACGCAGATCATGTGGGGAGCAACCTTTGTATCCACAAAAGTACTTCTGAAATATTTCTTACCTGTAGAAGTATTATTTACACGTGCAGTGCTGGCCTTCCTGGCATTGCTTATATTTTATCCACATCATCTGAAACTGAAGAATCCCAGACAGGAACTGGCTTTTGCGGGAGCAGGACTGTTTGGGATTGTGATGTATTTTATGCTGGAGAATACTGCCCTGACAATGACGTATGCATCCAATGTAGGGATCATCGTTGCGTGTGCACCGTTTTTTGTGGCGGTAATAGCAGGAATCTTTTTTAAGAATGAAAAGTCAGGGATCTATTTCTACATAGGATTTGTAGTTGCGATCGCAGGAGTCATTCTGATCAGCTTGAATGGACAGAAGAATTTTCAGCTTAATCCAATGGGAGATGGCCTGGCATTTATTGCAATGATCTCATGGGGATGCTATTCTACGTTGATTAAGAAGATTGGAGAATGGGATTATCCGACAGTTGCAGTTACCAGGAGAATTTATTTCTATGGAATTCTCTTCTTAATCCCGGTGCTGATCCAGCAGAAGGCTTCCTGGAAGCCGGAACTTATGATGAAACCGGAAGTGCTTTCCAACTTCCTGTTTCTGGGACTCTTTGCAAGTGCGGTAGGATTCCTGCTCTGGAATCTTTCCACGAAATGGATCGGTGCGGTGAAGACAAGCGTGTATATTTATGTTTCACCGGTAGTGACGGTAGTACTGTCCATGCTGGTGCTTCACGAAAAAATGACCGTAGTATCTGTGATCGGATCTGCGCTGATCTTTGTGGGACTGGTGATCTCACAGAAAAGAAAACCCACCGGGGACGGAGTTTGATGGCATTCAACTCCGTCTCCAGTGGCTTTATGGACTATTTTATGGGCAGCATGAGTGCGATCGTGCTGCCTTTCGCATTACTTTCGAGTACTTTTACCTGTCCGCCATGCTGCCTGGCAATTTCGGTTACGAGGGCGAGTCCAAGGCCGGCACCGCCCATGGCACGGCTTCGGGATTTGTCTACGCGGAAAAACGGGGCGAAGATTTTTTCCTGATATTCAGGCGGGATACCAATGCCGGTGTCAGAGATTTCGACGAAAGCACAGTCTGCCGGATGAGGCTGTGAAGCAGCAGCCAGAACAGCTTTTCCCGGATGGATATTTACCGTTACTTTTCCCGAAGAATGGTTATATTTGATCGCATTTTCCACAAGATTATACACAGCACGGTAGAGCAGAAGATAACTTCCGGTAACAGTACAGTCACCATCTCTCTGAATCAGTTCAATCTGTTTCTGCTCAGCCACTGAAGCCAGATCGCAGAAAACCTCTTCTGTAAGTTCTGCCAGAGAAATTGTCTCAGAGCGTTCAACTGTCTGAATACCGGTCATATCGAGAAGAACTTCTGCCAGATGAGAAAGCCGTCCGGTCTGTTCCTGAACCATGGAAAAAATTTCCCGGTATTCCTCTGTAGAAGGTTCTTTTTTTCGGGCAAAAACCTCTAGATTTGTCTGCATGACAGCAAGAGGTGTCCGAAGCTCATGTGCGGCACTGGCAGAAAACTGCTTCTGAGCGGTAAATGCATCATCCAGACGGGAGAGCATTTCATTAAAAGAAGCAGTCAGATGAGAAATCGCATCGTTGCTCTCTGGGATTTCCAGAGATTCTGAAAGATTCTGTGCCTGTATTTTCTCAATTTTCGTACTGAGCTCATGTAAAGGAGACAGCGCATGGCGGCTGATAAAATAAGTTCCGATACTGCTCAGGAGAATGATGATCCCGGTAGCAATTATGCTTCTGATGCGGAACAGGTCTTTGGTTGACTGTACCTGATCAGAAAGATCCGGGAATAATACGGCCGGGTCTACATGAAAAGTAATCGGCTCGGAGCCGGTTTCATCGACCTGTACGATATAATTTTCCAGATTTTCCATTCCAGTGACTGCCGAACGACTGATAAAAAAGTACATCAATATGCAGGTGACGCTTACAAGCAGGGTGATGACCAGTGTCAGCCGCCACTGCAGGGAAAGTTTTTTTGAAAAATTTTTCATTGCATGTCCTCCATCAGAATATAGCCCTGACCAATTTTGTTCTGGATAGGATCGAAGCCAAGGGCAGTACGAAGTTTTTTGCGAAGAGAAGAAATATGGACACGTATGGAATTGCTGAAGCTGTTGACACTTCCGTCCCAGAGATGTTCGATCATTTCTTCCGGGCTGATGATCCGGCCCTGGTGGAGCAGAAAGTATTCCAGAAGAGCACCTTCTTTTCGTGTCAGGGAAAGTGGTGTGTCGTCTGCACTGGCTTTTCGGGTACGGGTGTCGAAGGTGATTCGTCCGCATTTCAGGCAGACATCTTCCTGGATAAATTTTCTCCGGGTGAGGCTTCGGATTCTGGCTTCCAGCTCTTCGAAGTGGAATGGCTTGGTGAGGTAGTCGTTGGCACCAAGGTCCAGTCCTTCTACTTTGTCCTGAATCTGTCCGCGGGCAGAAAGAATCAGAACAGGAGTTGTACTGTCTGACATTCGAAACTGCCGCAGGATTTCCAGTCCGTCAATTCCCGGAAGATTCAGATCAAGAAGGATCAGGTCATAGCTTTCTGTCATACATAATTCCAGACCTTCGTTTCCGTCAAAACAGGTGTCTGTTTCATATCCATTCATACGAAGTCCTTCTGCGACAGAGAGGCAGAGCTGCTGTTCGTCTTCTATTATTAATATGTGCATGTAAAATCTCCTTTTTGTGTGGTGATACTTGAGAATTGTCTGCTTTGTATCAGATGCTTTTATAATTTTATCTGATATTATCATATCATATCATGTCACATATAAAATTCCTGTAAAAAAATCACTTATTTAATTGAAATCATTATTTGGATTAAAAAATTTTATTTTCGTATTTTCTTAACACCAATTTTATAGACAGTATGGTATAGTTCTGTCTGTAGTAATCGCAGTGAGCACAGCTCATACAGTAAAAAAAGAGAATGGAATCAACTGAAGGGAGAATATAGATCATGAAATTCAGAATGCAGAAAATCACAGCACTTATGGCGGCCGCAGTATTGGGGATTTCCTCATTTGGCAGTGTATCGGTAATGGCAGCGGAAAGCACAGAGACAGAAATCGCAGATACAGAGGGAGAAGTGATCACAATGGACGGAGATGCGATCTCATCAGATCTGATCGCAGGAACATTTAAACCATCAGAGACAACTGTACCGGTGCAGGATTCTTATGAATATGGTTTTATGGGACTGAAATTTTCACTTCCGAAAGATCTGCTGAAACAGATGGAAGAGCAGAGTATTGCGATGGTTACGAATGAAGACTGGACAGCCAATGCAGATGCAGTAAAATATGCATATTTCAGTTGGTGTGAGATGACAGAGGAACAGAAAGAAGCAGAAGTTGACAAGATCGGAACCGGATATGATGAATGGAGAGACAGTCTTGTAAAAGTCGGCGTGCTCGGCATGTATGACGAAGAGTCTCAGGAAAAACTGGACGAGATCACAGGCTGCACAGATCACAAAGAACTGGGGAGCAGCAGTGACGGAAAATACAAATATTATCTGAGCATCAACAAAGATGCGGATGAAACATTGAGAAATGAAATCGAAGAAATTGATGCAACGATCACAGATATGACACCGTTCCAGCAGATTTCTGTATTTGAAACACCACAGGACACAAACGGCAATTCAGCAGATGCCACTTCTGTAGGAAGTTTTGAAACAACCGGAATCGGTGGCGATACCTATACAGAAAAAGTGTTCAGCGACTATGACCTGACACTGGTGAATATCTTTACCACCTGGTGTTCTCCGTGCGTCAATGAAATCCCGGAACTGGAAAAACTTTATCAGGAAATGAAGGACAGTGGAATTGGAGTTGTCGGAGTAGTTCTTGATACAGTAGATGCAGATGGCAATCAGGATGAAGATACAGTGAAAAAAGCAGAAATCCTCAGGGAAAAAACAAAAGCTTCCTATCCGTTCCTGATCCCGGATTCTACGATGATGAACGGACGCTTAAATGGAGTTGCCGCATTCCCGGAAACTTTCTTTGTGGATAAGAACGGAAACATCGTGGGTGATACTTATACAGGAAGTCACAGCCTGAGTGAGTGGGAAGATATTGTAAAAAAGGAATTTGATAAATTATGATAAAAAAGTTAACAGAAACAAAATGGACAGGAGTTGTTTTAATGATCTGTGGAATCCTTCTGATGATTTTTGGAATCCACAGAGGTGAAATGTCTGTCGTTTTTACAAAAGCAATCAATATCTGCATGGAGTGTATCGGAATTGGATAATAAGAAAATGAAAATAAATGAGTGGCCGCGTCATGGAATCCAGGCATTATGGACCTTGCTGACAAACAGTCATCTGTCCGGATTTGTGACCGGCAAGATTTATACCGGAAAATTAAAAAATGCCTGTGTTCCGGGGCTGAACTGCTATTCCTGCCCCGGAGCGACAGGAGCCTGTCCGATAGGATCTCTTCAGGCTGTGATCGGAAGCTGGAACTTCAAAATGGCATATTATGTAGTGGGCTTTCTGATCTTTGTCGGAGCATTACTTGGCAGACTGGTCTGTGGATTTCTCTGCCCATTTGGACTGATTCAGGATCTGCTCAATAAGATTCCATTTCCAAAGAAGATTCGGACATTTCGCGGGGATAAACTGCTCCGCAGGCTGAAATACATAATCTTTCTTGTATTTGTGATTTTACTTCCAATGTTTGTGGTAGATATCATGGGACAGGGAGCACCATATTTCTGTAAACTGATCTGTCCGGCAGGAACTCTGGAGGGCGGACTTCCGCTGGTATTGCTGAACAAGTCCATGCGAAGTGCGGTAGGATGGCTTTACATATGGAAAAATGCGATTCTGGTAATCACTGTCATTCTTGCCATTATGATATATCGACCATTCTGTAAATATATCTGCCCGCTGGGAGCTTTTTATTCAGTATTCAATAAAGTGTCTGTTTTTCGCTATCGCGTAGATCAGGACAAATGCGTTCATTGTGGAAAATGTGCAAAAGCCTGCCAGATGGAAGTCAATCCTGTGGAAAACCCGAACAGTGCGGAGTGCATCCGCTGTGGAAGATGCAGAAAAGCCTGTCCGACACAGGCAATTCAGTGTGGAATAAAGAGATAAAAATGAATGCAGACGGGTCAATATTAATCCCGTCTGCATTGGCTGAGTATTTTCAGTAATTTCTGAACATCGACAGGTTTGGCGATATGCTCATTCATACCGGCATCCAGTGCTGCCTGCCTGTCTTCGGCAAAAGCGTTGGCAGTCATGGCAATGATCGGAATACTGGAACGAACCGGATCTTTCATGGAGCGGATTTGTCTGGTAGCTTCATACCCGTTCATACCTGGCATCTGAATATCCATCAGAATCAGATCATATGTGTCTCCGGCTGTACTCTGTATTTGGGAGACAGCTTCTATGCCGTTGAAGGCGGTATCTACAGTAAATCCATTATCTGCAAGGATTGATTCTGCGATTTCTCTGTTCAGTTCATTGTCTTCTACAAGAAGAATCTTTTTACCTGTAAAATCAGGGGCTGGATCCGGTGAAGTCTGGATTATGGTATCACAGACAGCGAAGCGGAGGAATACAGTGAATTCAGTACCTTTTCCCTCTTCACTGTCAACTGTGACAGAACCATTCATAAGATCAATGAGATTTTTGGTAATGGACATTCCAAGACCAGTTCCCTGTATCCTGCTGACTGTGGCAGTTTCTTCTCGGGAAAATGCTTCAAAAATGTGCTTCTGAAATTCCTTACTCATGCCAATTCCGGTATCACGAATATGAAATTCATAGTCCGCATAACCGGAAGGTGCAGTGTCTTTTTCGATGATGGTAAAGCTGACTTCACCTCCGGCTGGAGTAAATTTAACAGCATTTCCGATGATATTCAACAAAATCTGATGAATCCGAAGACTGTCTCCGACAATTGTATCATGAACAACCAATTCTGTATTGATCTTAAAATCCAGTTGTCTGGAAGAAACACCAGCCTGACTGATCGTTTGAATATCATGAACGAGTTCAGAAAGACTTAAAGGTTTTTCTTCGATTTTTACCTTACCGCTTTCGATGCGGCTCATATCAAGAACATCGTTGATCAGCGAGAGAAGGTGCTGACTGGATACGGAAATTTTGTCAAGATAATCGCTGACCAGCTCCTGATC
The DNA here is from genome assembly GCF_018918125.1 of Blautia sp. MSJ-19. Classification (GTDB taxonomy): domain Bacteria; phylum Bacillota; class Clostridia; order Lachnospirales; family Lachnospiraceae; genus Blautia_A. Next base: position 57,001 of record NZ_JAHLQA010000035.1, on the reverse strand, counting down.
ATCTATATGAGTTTTAGCCAGGGTTGTAAAACCGATGATCGCATTCATAGGAGTTCTGATATCATGAGACATACTGTTCAGAAAGGAAGTTTTTGCGCGATTTGCATTTTCGGCAGAAACAAGAGCTTTCTGGAGTTCTCTTCGGTTTGCATCAAGTTCGATGTTCAGTGCTTTGATCTCTTCTGCACGTGCACTCATATAAGTGCTGTAAATACCGGAAATTTTTCTGTTGGTCATATAAATACCGAGCAGGAGTCCTGTAATGGCAAAAAACAGGGAATTGCCTTTGTTCGTTGCATATACAGCATAACCAGACTGATATTTACCGATCAGAAGCAGATAAATGATTTCAGCAGGTATTACGACTACAGCGATCTCCAGTGCGTTCAGCGCAAAAAGCATTGGTGCAACAACGATAAATACAAGATATAAAGTAGTGCGCTCACGGATGCTTCCTTCACCAATAGAAGAAAGAATTCCTATACCAAGATAAAAGGTCATAAAAAGATATGCAGATATATGAACCAGGTATGGAGCATTTTTTATAATGGTATTTGCCAGAGCAAGGACGCCGAATAAAATAATGCCGGCCATAAATACAATTTGATTGCTGTCAGGCACCCTGGAGTATTTCAGACATAAGCGCAGAGCAAAGACAAGCAGGCAGGCAAATGAGAGGACAGATATACTTTTGCGGTTTGCTTCTGTGATTTCGGCAGAGATCAGTTTGTACTGCTCTCTTTTCAGTCCTCCGTACAACAGAAGCTGAGCGGATTTTGATAAGAGTTTTTTCATACGGTTTTATACCTGCTCAGAGGTTTTTCCTTCCTGAATATTTTGGAATTGTATGTGCGGGCTAATGAAAAATAAGTCTTTTTCCTGTCTCTATTATATCTTTTCCAGGCAGAAATTTCATCTATATTTTTACCTTACAGAAATCTGAAATAAAATTTGGAGCAAAATCAAATGCGTTTGGACCGTTTATCTGATATAATGAATCTACTTGCATTAAAAAATAGAAGAGGAGGAGTAAGCAATGATCTGTGGAATGACATATTTTCAGATATGCCTGTATTTTTTGTTTTATTCTTTTGGAGGATGGGTCGTTGAAGTTATTTTCCATGCGGTAACTCTTGGAAAGGTTATAAACAGGGGGTTCCTGAATGGTCCGGTCTGCCCGGTCTATGGATTTGGCGTGCTCTCTGTTTTTGCACTGCTTAATACGATCCAGAGTGGCGGACACCAGATGAGTGAGGGCATGATCTTTGTTTTTGGATTTGTCCTTGCAACAGCAGTAGAGCTGATTGCCGGATGGCTGCTTGATGTTTGCTTCCATGCAAGATGGTGGGATTATTCAGATAAACCGCTGAATTTTCACGGATATATCTGCCTGGAGTTTTCACTGATCTGGGGACTTGCAATCGTTATGGTCGTAAAAGTTTTCCAGAAATATGTGGAGAATCAGGCATCACATACACCTGCAACATGGGAATGGGTTGTGATGGCAATTTTGTACGCTGCGTATTTTGCAGACTTTGTTGTGACGGTAGCAGTGATCCGTGGACTGAACAAGAAACTTACCAGGCTGGATAAAGTCAGCTCAGATCTTAGGATCGTAAGCGATAAACTCAGCAATACTCTGGCGACAACCACGATCGACACCGCACAGAAAGTCGGCGAAGGTAAGGTACAGGCGGCACTTGCAAAAGCTGAATTACGAGATGCTACGATCGCCCAGAAAGACAAATCGATTGAAATGCTTCGCATGAAAAAAGCAGAACTTCAGGCACAGTTTGATGAACTGTCCGGTTCCATCACAAACCATACTGTATTTGGTCAGGGTCGAATCATCAAAGCTTTCCCTGAGATGAAACACAGAGATTACTTTGAACTGATCCAGGAACTGAAGAAGAAACTGAAATAAATAGTAACAGAAATGTGAAAACCTTATGATTTTTCCTGAAAGCGAATAACTTTTTAAGGAAAATCTAAGGTTTTTTTCATATAATCGTGTCCGTAAAGAAAAGTGACGATCGTAATATTCGAGAAAGGACATTAATATATGAAAAGAAAGCAGATAACCGCAATAATATCAGCAGTAACAATGCTCATGGGAACCACAGTATATGGAGTTGGAAATGTAAGTGCAGCACAGGTGAGTGAAACAGATCAGAGTACAATTGAGAGTACTTTGAATATGGCCAACAATGATGAAATTACGTGGAGCTATGACAGCCAGTCTGATTCCTGGACCATGTCTGTGACAAGTGCAGTTGCAAATCCGGAGCTGCCGGACTATCAGGGTGTTTCTGTAAATGTTCCCGGTGCATATGTAAAAGGAATTGACACAGACGGAGACGGCACGGAGGATGTGACAGGAGAAACATATTCTGAAGAAGTAAAGGGTCAGCTTGTTATAGATGATACCGCAGAAATTACAAACGCGAATGGACAGACTTATACTGCATCAACTGCCCCGGTTATTATAAACACAGGAGCAGCAGGGTACAGTGCACAGGAAAATCAAAAGGCATCTTCCAGTAATGCCGCATATGGCTATATAAATGTAGCGTGCGGAAACCGTGGAAAACAGAGCACAGCAACAGATGAGGATGGAGAGGAATATTACACAGGTGATGCACCGCTCTGTCTGGTCGATCAGAAAAATGCAATCCGTTTTGTAAAATATAATATTATCCTTGGAAACCTCCCGGGAAATACAGAGTATTTTGTATCTACCGGAGGTTCCGGCGGAGGAGCTCATGCAGCAATGGTAGCTGCAACTTCTGACAATTCGGATTATTTTCCATATGAGGCAGAAGCAGGGGCTGTTGGTATTTATCAAAATGAAGATAGAAGCTATTCTGAGGCACTGGAATCCGTAGATGCTGAAATTTCAGATGGCGTCTGGGGATGCGTGGCATACAGTGCGATTACTTCTCTGCAGGAAGCAGATATGGCGATGGCATTTGAGTATTATCTCGACACAGACTATGAATTCAACACAGATTTCCAGAAAAAAATGGCAGAATATCTATCAGAAGAATATATGGATTATATTAATGCACAGAATCTGAGTATCAGTGAGTCAGCAGTAAACATTGACATAAATGAAGACGGCGACAAAGATGATGTAGTAGACCTGACGATAGAATATGATGAAGAAAAATATGCAGATACCAACGGATACGGCGGAACTTATCTTACTCTTTATCTGAAAGAATTCGAAAAAAATCTGGAGTGGTATCTGGAAAATCTGGATTATGCAGATGACTGGACATGGTTTGACAGTGATGGAAATGCGCTCAGTGATGAGAGTGTGGCACAGATGACAACAGAAGAAAAAGCCCAGGCATTTCTGGAAGGGCGATATGCCAAAGGAGAGTCCGGGCAAAATGCGGGTCCTGGCGGCGGAATGCCAGATGGAAACGGACCGGCTGGAGAAAAGCCGGAAGGAGCACCGGATGGAAACGGCCCAGATGGAGAAAAACCGGACGGAGCACCGGATGGGAATGGACCGGACGGAGATATGCCGGATGGAAAAACTCCTGACGAGAATAAACAGGAGGATGAGCTGGTCACAAGTGGAATGGGAGACGAAGTCGGAACTCCAGATGCCGGAACAACGCAGTCAGCAGATTCAAAAACAGATTCCGTGGACTACAGCAGCTATGAAGAAATGCTGGAGTCTTATGAAAGCGATATTGCCTCTATCGAGGATGGCGATAAATACGGAAATAATATTGTAGATCTGTATAATCCGCTTAACTATATTGGAGACGAAGACACAGAAAGCCCGACATGGACCAGAATTGTAATGGGTGCATCCGAAGGCGATATGTCGCTGTTTGCGTCCATGAATATGCAGATTGCATGGCTTAACAGCGGAACAGATGCAGAACTCGAATGGCAGTGGGACGGCGGACACGTTCCGTCTGAAATCTTCGGAGAATCACTGGCACTTTATGTTGACGAAATGTATGGAAAATATGTAGAAGGAGCAGCAGAAGTAACAAAAGCAGAGGCACAGACCCAGACACAAAACGGAACTGCCACAGAAGCAACAGGAACAGATATCAGCAGCTGGGCATCTTATGAAGACGGAGAGGTGAAATTTACCCTGGCAGATGCCGCTTCCTATAGAACAAAAGGAGCCAGCAAAGCGACACCAGGTTTTGATGTTATAGATTACGGTCAGGAAACTTACGAATTCGGCTCCACAACACAGGACGCAAGACATTTTGACAAGTACGTACTGAAAGTACTGCAGGAGGAGAAAGAAACTCTGGAAGAACTATTCAACAGTGCACAGGAACAATAAAAGAAAATTTGATTTTTGAAGATCATTAAAAAGTGTGTGGATTATCAGCATAAGTCCGGCTTATGTGATAAACTGCACACTTTTTTGTCGTTCGCAGTTCATATCATGGCAAAAAAACAGAGTAAATAATAAGAAAATATATAAAATAATTGATATATGAATGCTATACTATAAGAAAAAACGTAAGGTGGGAGAGTATGAAAATCAGAAACAAAATCTTACTGGTTGTTTTGATTGTTTTATTGTCAAATGGAATTCTGATCAATCTGGCATGGTACAGCAGTACAAATCGGATGACAGACAAGTATCTGGATGATATATCGCAGAGTGCCATGAAAGATGCCTATCAGGCATTTGAGTATCTGCTGGTAGATACGTCTTATATGGCGACGATGATTTCTCTCAATGAAAAAAATATCATACGTCCTGTTCAGAATCTGAAGAATAAAGAAATAAAAACAGAAAGCGGCCAGTGGAATCAGGAATATCTGAAAAATAAACGTACAATTTCGGATTTTATAGCCGGTATGAACGGTTATAAATATTACATTGTAGGAATTACGATAGTAGTAGATTCAGACTGTGTTTTTTCAACATCTTATTTAATGCAGGACCATAATGAAATATACCAGAATATCCTGCAGCTGGATCAGGAAGATTTAAAGACAAATATAATTCTGATGGATCCGATTCATGTTGAAGGTGGGAAATCAACTCTTTCGAGTGATTATGTTGTGCCTGTGGTAAGGGCAATACTTGATCATAAGAGACAGCCTGTGGGATATGTAGTACTGTATTTTGATTATGGCGTGATTGAAAAGATGTTTGCATCCAATCTTCCGGAAGGAAGTCATTTTCAGGTTATTAATGATAACCAGTCCATTATTTTTTCAAATTGTGGAGATGCGATCCTGGATGCGGAAAATCCTGAGAAGGGTTTTGTATATAATACTTCAGAAGCCGAAAATGTCGACTGGCGGTTTACTATGGCAATTCCGTCTGCTTATTATTTGAAAGATATCAATCATACGGTTTATATGACGATGATTCTGATGGTAGTTGTTTTGATCGCGGCAGCGATACTGGCAGTGATTGTTGTGTCCAGAATGACTGTAGAAATATCGAATCTGCGGAATATGATGCATGAGGTTTCTGCGGGAAATCTTGAAGCACATTATGAAATCAAAAGTAAAGATGAAATAGGACAGATGGGGCGTACTTTTAATCATATGGTGGAACATATACGGCGTCTCATGGAAAAAGTTGCTGAGGAAGAAGAACAGAAGAGACTGGTAGAGATTGCTTTTCTGGAAGCACAGATTAATCCTCATTTCATTTCAAATGTATTAAATAATGTTGTATGGATGGCAAAAATACAGCATGCCGATAATATTGTGCCGCTGGTACAGTCTTTGAACTGCATGCTGCAGAATGTCATGCACCAGGAAGAAGATATGATACCGTTGAAAGATGAATTGAATTATCTGGATAATTATCTGAGAATCGTTGAATACAGTGGAAGTTATGATTTCACTATAGAAAAGGACATAGAAGAAGGAACAGAAAAACTGCTTGTCCTTCGTTTCATTTTGCAGCCAATTCTGGAAAATGCAATTTATCATGGACTTCCAAATGGATTTGATAAAGAGGGAAAAATTAAAATATCTTCACATCTTTCGGAGGAAAAACTTATTTTGACGATAGAAGATAACGGAGATGGAATGACGGATGAAGAAATCTCAGAGATACTGGAAAAACAGGTAAAGGACAGAAAGCATTTTAATGGAATTGGTATTCCAAATGTAAAAGAGAGAATTCAGCTGTTTTTTGGAAAAGATTATGGTCTTACTTATGAGAGTGAACTGGGCAAATATACGCGGGCTGTTTTTACTTTACCAGTGATATATGCAGAAAGAACAGAAGAGAAAGATATAATGCTTATGAAAATGGGGGATCATACATATGGCAAAAATTAAATTGGTTGTAGTGGATGATGAACTGACAAGCAGAAATACGATTAAGAATTTTATAGCCGACAGTTCAGATTATGAAATTGTAAGTGATTTTTCAGATGGAAAAACAGCACTTGAATGGCTCAGAAATAATGAAGCGGACATTCTGCTGTGCGATATGCAGATGCCGGAAGTGAATGGCGTAGAGCTGATGAGAATGGTACATGTTATCAATGAATTTATGCCGGTGATAGCAATCAGCGGATTTGATAATTTTGACTATGTAAGAGGAAGTCTGGTTAACGGAGCAGCAAATTATCTTCTGAAGCATGAACTAACGAAAGAAGGATTGTTAGATACGCTGAATCAGGTAAGAGATAAGTACAGAATTATACCAAACGAAGCAGCAGTATGCCGAAGGACGGGATATTGCATCTACGACAAAAGAGATTTTACGGTGGAAAATATAGAAAGATTATGCGAAGAAGGGAAAATTGCATTCGAGTGCTCAAATGTTGCAGCACTGGCAATCAGCCCGGATTTTCACCTGTCAGAAAATGTAAGACCTTCAGAATATAAAAAAGGTATAGTCGGTGCGATAACGGATATACTGGCACAGCTTTTAGGGCAGGAAATTCCATATCTGGTATATATGACCAAGGAATATCATCTTGTTATTCTGCTTTCTTTTTATAAAATGAGGAGCAGCTTACAGATGATCAACACAATTAAAAATTTTATCAACAGGCTGCAACGTCAGATCATCAGGATGCTTGATCTGACATGTACCATGCTGATCGGAGAAGTACATATCAAAATGGAGAAAGCAATTCAGGAAGGAAAGGAAATGGAAGATCACCTGAAAGATAAACTCTATCTGGGTGGAAACAGAATTGTATTTTATGCTGTGAATAACAAAATTATTTACAGTGATGAAGCGATTCCACAGGCAATGTGGAATCAGTTAAAGTATGAACAGGAAAATCAGATCGTCGGCGAAATAGATACGGTTCGAGAGCTTTTTGACTATATGGAAGAGAAAAGATATCCAATAGAAAAAGTCCGGGAAGTATGCAAAAAATTTATAAAACTTCTGTGTGACAAAAAAGAAGAAAACTCCTGTCTGGAAAATCAGATTGAAGAATATGAGATTTATGAGGAATTCAGAGGAAGGATCATGGAAGTTTTTCATAATCAGGAGATTGGAAAGTTATCAAAAAGAAAAGAGTACTCGAATATGGTATCAAGTACGCTGGATTACGTGGATAAGAATTATACACAGGAAATTTCTCTGGAAAACTGTGCAGAGGAAACAGGAAGCAGTTATACATACCTGAGCAAAGCTTTTAAACAGGAAACAGGTATGCGGTTTATAGAATACCTGAATCGGAGAAGACTTGGTAAAGCCAAAAGTTATCTGATAAGAAACAATCTTTCAATGAAAGAAATCGTAGAAAAATCCGGATTTCGAAATTACAATTACTTTTTTAAAGTATTCAAAGAGAGTGAGGGAATGACTCCAAGTGAGTTTATAGCAAAAAACAGTAGTATTTCTTAAAAAATTGTTATCTTTTATATGCCGCCGGTTTTCTATAATAATCCTAACGGAGGTGGAGAAGTTATGAACAAGTTAGGAAAAAAGAGTAACCGGGCGGCATATTTATTTATCCTGCCACTAATGATCCTGTCCTTTGTGCTTATCTATTATTGCATTATAAGGACTGTAATCACCAGTTTTACAGACTGGAATGGAATGTCAGACACCATGAACTTTGTAGGGCTGAAGAACTACACAAAACTGATGAAGGACAAAACGTTCTGGACGGCCGTTGTAAATAATATCATCTTTTTCTTTGGAACGGTATTTGTACAGGCCGCAGTAGGTTTCCTGATCGCAGTACTTCTGAAAAGGAAACTGCCGGGGGCTAATCTTTTTAAGGCAGTTTATTTTATGCCTATCGCAATGGCTACGTCCATTACGACAGCTATTTTCAAAATTATCATGGATCCGACGAATGGAACCTTAAATAATTTTCTCAGAGCGATAGGTTTAGACATGTTTGCAGTAAGCTGGCTGGGTGATAAACGCTATGCGTTACTTTCTGTGATCATTGTAAATATATTCCAGTGGATGGGATTTTCGATGATCACATATTATGCAGGACTTATGAGCCTGCCGGATGATGTCTATGAAGCGGCAAAAATAGATGGAGCAGGATTCTGGCGAACAACAATATCTGTGACATTCCCAATGCTGAAAGGAACGACAAATGTATTACTGATTCTTGGTATTGTTGGTTCTTTAAAGACATTTGATATTGTAAAACTTCTTACAGGCGGTGGACCGGGACGTTCTACTACGGTGCTGAATACATATTTGTATGAAAAAGCATTTAAGGATTTCAATGCGGGTGGAGCAGCATCAATTGGTGTGGCGATTCTGATCATAGCAATGATCATGTCATTCCTGCAGATAAAGCTTGGAAAGGAGGATTAAGGTCAGATGAGCAGTAAAAAAATAAAATCCAGCATACTTGTGTATCTTGTGCTGATAATATGTGCCGTGATTTGGCTGTTTCCAATTGTCATTGCTTTTGTAAAATCTTTTAATATCAATGGACTGGGAAATTACAAATATGTACTTTCCTATGAAAAAATAAGCTATTTCAGGGTAATTGCAAACAGTATGTTTATTGCGATTATGACAGCAGTAGTTGTAGCACTGATCACAACACTGGCAGCATTTGCCTTTTCAAAAATGAAATTCAGAGGTCAGAAAATTATTTATGGAGCAATTCTTGCATGTCTTGCAGTCCCTGTAGCAGCAGTTACAAGTCCGTTGTTTGATACGATCAAGCGCCTGGGACTTCTGGACAGTAAATTTGGTGTTATTGTACCACTTGTAGCGTTTAATGCGCCAATGATGCTTTTGATGATCAAGAACTATTTTGATACGATTCCGGACGAACTTCTGGAAAGTGCAAGAATGGATGGTGCATCAACACTTCGTATCTGGCTGGAATTTATGCTTCCATTAAGTGTTCCGATGATTGCAAATGTGCTGGTTCTTACGTTTATTTATTCATGGAACGATTATCTGGTGCCGTTACTGGTCATGCGTTCAGAAAAGAACTATACAGTTACGCTCGCAGCGCAGTACTTTATGTCCAGTACTTATCAGAGTCCGGAAGATGTGGCACGTATTTATGCTGTCATGATGCTTTTGACATTACCATCAATCATTGTATATCTGTTCAGCCAGAAATTCCTGGTAGCAGGTATTACGGCAGGATCTGTAAAGGGGTGATATCATATGGCTGAGAAATTTTGTAATCCAGTGTCATTTACGGATGGAAAAAGACATACAAATCCAGATCCGTTTGTGCTGAGATGGTGTGGGAAATATTATTGTTATGCGACAGATGAATTTGGTGTAAAAATCAGTGTTTCCGATGATCTTACAGAGTGGAGGTACCTGGGATACGGTATTTCGGAAAAAGAGTATCATCATTACTGGGCTCCATCAGTTCTGTATCTGAACGGATTGTTTTATATGTATTATTCAAATATACCGGCAGATGAACCGGACTGTCATCAGCAGCATCTGAAACTGGCAGTTTCTCATAGTCCGGAAGGACCGTTTGTATACCAGAAAACGTTCTTTGACCAGTTTTCTATAGATTCTCATCCGCTTATGTGGAATGGTGAATTATATATGTTGTATTCTGTCAATGACTGGCTGGGAACAGAAGATAAAGTATCTGGTACCTGCATTCTTATGGATAAGATGAAATCACCGTGGGAGTTTGAGGGAAATCCCAAGCCGGTAATCTTGCCGACCAGACCACAGGAGATTTACGCTGCAGATCGTTTTGGTGACGGGCGTGACTGGTATACGATTGAAGGTGCCTGCACTGTCGTAAGAGACGGAATGTGCTGGATGTTATATTCTGCAAATGCATATGAGAATGTTGACTATTTTGTTGGTACAACTGTTGCAATGATAAAAAAACATGCTTCCAAAATGAAATGGGAGAAGTATCCGGATGAATATACCTGGGTTCCGTTACTCAGAAAGAACGCACTGGTTGAGGGAACCGGACATAACACAGTTGCAAAGGCACCGAATCTGGTAGACGAATGGATCGTATATCATGGAAGAAGTGCATTGGAAGAACTGAAACCTGGAACAGAGCAACGGGAAATGAGAATTGATCCTTTGTATTTTTCAGGAAAAAAGATGTTTTGCTTTGGCCCATCAGCAGAGCCATGTCATGCACCGGAAAAACCAGAGATAAAGATACAGAATAAACAGGTTTATTCCAGAGAAATATTATGTGACGGAGAACTGTTTTACAGAGCAGAATTCTGGATTTCAGGAAAAAAAGAACATACGGGCTGCCGGTATGGGATTTATCTGGATTATCAGGATGAAAAGAATTATACGGAACTGCAGATATATACCGGACAAAACAAAATTCGAGTTATGAATTGTATGGATGGAATTCTTGTAAATATAAAAGAAGAAAAGCTTCCGAAGCAGTATGATTATACGGTACCTCACAGGATCAGTATTCAAAGAAATCTGACAGACTACAGAATAACAACAGATGAGGAAAAAGAGATTCTGTTTTCGGTGGAAAGAAGACAGGAGAATGCCGGAACAATAGGCATATGTCCATATTTTTCAGAAATTTCAGTACATGATTTTACCATGACCTGTCATGGAGAACTTGCAGGAAAAGAGCTGAGAAATCTCAGTGCATTTTATAATGTGGCGGGAGTAACAGCAGATCAGAATGGGCTTTCATCAGCAGATGGAAAAATAAGACTTGAGAAGAAAGCTGTTTCCTATTATGCTGAAAATTATACAGAGGAGTTTTCTCTTGAAGTTACAGCCGAAAAAAACAGGATTTCTTTTGAACAGGGTGAAGAGAACTTTTTGGATGTTAAAAATAAAAAACAGGTATATTCTGTTTACCATAAGATACGGAATGGGGAAGAATATTTTATAGTAGACGGAAAACTGCAAAAAAGAGAGAAAATAAAAGATACAGGTATAAACAGTGTTGATATCTGTGGATTGAAGCTGATCTCATACAGATATACAAAAAATTGAACAGAATAGCAAAAACTTATAGTAAGAAGAAAAAATAAATGAAGTAAAATGGATTCATAAAGTAAAGGGAGGTAAGTAGTATGAGCAACATGAAAAAAAGGATTTCTGTAATTATGGCGGCAGCAATGGCAATGTCACTGGCAGCAGTACCGGTGCATGCAGAAAGTAACGACCAGGTTACCTTAAGTTTCTGGTCATGGCTTCCTACAACTGATCAGTCGGAGGAAATGATCGCAGTATTTGAGGAGCAGAATCCGGATATTAAAATTGAATACACAAGAACAGAGCAGGATGATTATTTTGAAAAATTGCAGGTGGCAATGGCTTCAGGTACAGGTCCGGATCTGTTTGGACTGACGACAGGTGCAATGAAAGAGCAGTATGCACCATTCGCAGAGGATATGAATGGACTGGCAGATGAATACTGGGCAGAATGGAAAGATACGATCAGTGATACCGCTGTTGAACAGTGTACAACAGAGGATGGTACCGTTGTAGGAATGCCGCTTCTGGTAGCCGGAATGACGGACCTTTTGTATAATAAGACTCTGATGGATGAATGTGGAATCGAAAAAGTGCCTACTACATATGAGGAATTAAAGGATGCAGCAGCCAAAGCAAAAGAACATGGTTATGTATGTGTGGCAGCAGGTGCAGCAGATGACTGGGTAAACTCTGACTGGTTTGTACAGATTTCCAATGAGTTTGAAGAGGGTGCTGTTTATGAAGCAGAAAAAGGCGAGAGATCTTGGACAGACCAGTGCTTTGTTGATACAATGACAGCATGGCAGAATCTGTTTAATGATGGTATTTTCGAAGATGGAGCATTAGGTGTTGCAACTTATCCGGATGCACGTGACCAGTACTTCTTTGCAAGAAAATCTGTATTCTTCCTGACAGGTTCCTGGCATCTCGGACCAACATCTCCGACGAACAGCGAGATTCAGGGAACAGAGATCGCAAATCAGAATGATACAATTGGAATGTGCGTATTCCCATCTATGACAGAAGATGGCACAATCTGTGGAACATCCGGTGTAGATATCATGATGGCAGTTAATAAAGACTGTGAAGAAAAAGAAGCAGCTATGAAATTTGTGGAATTTATGGCAAATGGTGATGGACAGCAGTATTGGGTAAATCAGCTTCAGGGAGCTCCGGTTTCCAAAAACATTTCTTATACAGGAACTGTAGACGGAGACCTTCAGCAGCAGTCAATTGATGAAGTAAACAGCTATGTGTCGAATGCAGTTGGAAACAGAAAACTCTCTAACAGCGAAGTAGAAACTGCTATTCAGGTTGCTATGCAGAACGTAGCAGCAGGTGCAGATCCGGCAGAAGAACTCCAGACAGTACAGGATGTGCAGGACGCACAGTGACCAAAATAATACAGATAAGAAGGCCGTTCTTCTTTATCGGATCATAGGATTATAGCAAGATTACTTTCAGCGCAGGTCTGATTGCAGAGTGAAATTTTACTTTGCAGCAGATATGCGCTGAATTTTTTTGGGAATTGAATTTCCATTTTTGCAAAGCATCATTGTGGAATCTGTAGTAAGATAGTGCCTGTGAACAGCAATAAGATAGCAGCAGATCAGCATAAATGATGCGAAGAAATGGAGATAAAATATGTATTTGTGGTTTATTGCAGCAATAGCTGCATATTTCATTAAAGGACTGTGTGGATTTGCAAATACACTGGTATTTACATCTATTTTGAGTTTTGGAACCGTGAATTCCAATATTTCACCTGTCGATTTGTTGATGGGGTATCCAACAAATCTGATTCTTACGTGGAAAAACCGAAAAAAACTGGATCCAAAGGTATATCTGCCTCTTGCCGGGCTGGTTCTTGCCGGAAGCATACCAGGAGCACTTATGCTCAAAAATGTAGATACCCGTGTTATTAAAATAATATTTGGAGCAGTAGTGATCGGTCTGGGAGCAGAAATGCTGCTGCGAGAATATGGTAATAAAAATGTTAAATCATCTAAAGTGGTGCTGGGCATTATTGGTGTATTATCTGGTGTGCTTTGCGGTCTGTTCGGCGTAGGGGCACTGCTGGCAGCATACGTCAGTCGTGTAACAGAAGGAAGTGAATCCTTCAAGGCAAATATCAGTGCTGTATTTATTGTAGATAATACATTTCGCATTATCCTTTACAGTACTATGCATATGCTCACTTTTGATACCGTAAAAATGAGCATATTGCTTCTTCCTTTTGCTTTGTGCGGGCTATTTGCAGGAATCAGATTCAGCAGTATAATAGAAGAAAAAAAGGTACGCAGACTTACCGCTGTGCTGTTGGTACTTTCGGGAATTTCACTTATTCTGAAAAATCTGTAACCAGAAAGGACAATATAATGAATGAACAGGAAATGTGGGAAGCAGTTCAGCATTCAGATGCTGATTATGATGGAATATTCTTTTATGCTGTAAAAACAACAGGAATTTTCTGCCGTCCTTCCTGCAGATCAAAAGTTCCCAAAAAAGAAAATATCTGCTATTTTCACTCGGCGAAAGAAGCAAGAAATGCAGGTTTTCGTCCCTGTAAACGCTGCCGCAGTGACCTGCTGGAGTATCAGCCCATGCGTGAGATAGCAACAGAAGTAAAACAGAGGATTTATGCGGCTGTGAAAGAAAACAGTCAGCCGGTACTGGAAAATGTAGGGCTGACAACACGACGGCTGACAGACGTTTTCAAGCAGGAATATGGAATCACACCAAAAGAATATATGGATTCCCTGCGGCTTCATGCAGCAGAAAAAATGCTGACACAGACAGATAAAAAAATAATAGATGTGGCATATGAAGCAGGATTTTCAAGTCTGTCGGCGTTTAATCGCTTCTTTAAAAAGTATGTTGGAAAAACACCGTCAGAGTATCGGAAGGAAGTTTCCTCTTAAGGCAGAAAAAAACCGGAAAGTCTGTAAAAAAATACAGGCATTCCGGGTTTTTACTTTTTATTTCACTTTAACTGTAATGGTAACTGTTTTGGAGGAAGCGCCATACTGTCCTTTAGCAGAAACATTGACTTTTACGACTGCTTTATAAGTGCCTTTGGCAGTACCTTTTTTTACCGTGATTTTTCCGGTAGTTTTGTTGACGGTTAACTGTTTGCTGCCGGATAATTTCTGGTAAGAAAGTTTTCCCTTGCTGTTTACGGAGGCATTCAGTGAGAAACTCTGAGATTTCTTCTTGACAGTGGCTTTTTTAACAGACTTAGAAGTTGTCTTAACTTTTATAGAAGGTACTTTCTTAGTGACTTTGATCGTGACCGTTTTAGTAGTTTTATTATATTTGGAAGTTGCTGCGGCTGTAAGAGTAATCTTTGCAGTACCTACTTTTTTTACGGTAACTTTACCTGTCTGGCTGACGGAAACAATGGAAGAATTACTTGATTTATAAGTGATTTTTCCAGGAGCTTTTGCATTCAGTGAAAAAGCTTTGGAGCCAATTGCCTTGGTATAGGAAGAGGATACGCCTGTAAATTTCTGTGTTCCTTTACGGACTGTTATGCTTACTGTTCTGGAAGCACCTTTATAAGCAGCTGTTTCAGTGGCTTTAATCGTGATTTTTGCAGTACCGATTCCGGTAACTGTTACGATACCGTTTGCATTCACTGTAACAACAGAAGGTGCATCGGACTGATAGGTAAGTGAAGTATTAGCCTTTGCATTAAGAGAAAAGCTGGAGGTTCCGTAAGCTACAGAATAGGAAGTTTTTCTAACAGATATGCTCTGCTCAACCTGCGTTTTTACAAGAGCATCAACAGCGGCCTGAAGATCAGCCTGCATAGTATCGACAGCAGACTGTTTCAATCTTTTCATTGTCAGAAGCTGTTCGGCTTCAGCGAGTTCATCCTGAACCGTTTTCCAGCTTTCTGGAGTGTAAGAGGAAGAATCCAGAGCTTTTACCTGATCGATGAGTGCCTGCAATGCTGAGGTATCGGCTGGTTTTCCCTCTTCACCACCATTGTGTCCACCGCCGTTATTTCCACTTTCTTCTTTTACCTTTACAATAGCCTCATCAATTCGGGAAATTAAAAGCCCCTCTTCGGTTGCATTTACAGAAGACGGGTCAGCAGCCTTGGCAGCACTCATATCTACAGCCTGAAGATAAAGGGAATAGAGGGTTTTCCATGCTTCGCTTTTTGAATCAACTTCTTCCTGCGTTGGGAGAATGATGTTGCCATCCGCATCTTTATTAAAATTAAGGAAGTTAGCAGCTTTTTTTACAGAATCGTCAATACCGAGTTCGCCATTTTTTCCCTGGACGAGACTTCCATTTGCAGCAGTTAAGTCAAAAGATTCACCTAAGGCGTTAGCCAGTGCCTGCTTAATACCATTGGAACTGAGTGTTGCACCGGAAACGGTATCAATTTCCTGTACGCTTGAAATACCGCCCCTGGAAGAAATCTGTTCCTGAATTCCTTCCATTGCAGTTTCAGCGTATGCGATATTCTGATCCCCAATTGTGGAATCTTTTGAATATGCAGCAGAAAGTATTTTTCCGTTTTTCATACTGCAGTCTACAGAAATATAATACATAAAACGCTGAACAAGGCCAGACTGCGTAGAAATGTAAGTATCATCTGTCTGGTCAGAGGGGGCATCTGAGCTAAAAAGAGTAGCTCCGCTTGAAAAATCATCAGTTTCCTCAGAAATATCATAAGATGAAAACGTATTTGACGCAAAAGAATCAGTTACATCATCAGATGTAATTTCAGAATCTGCCGTTTCTGTTTCAGATTCAAATTCGACATTAGCAGCATCTGCAAAAGCTGTCAGAGGCATGTTGCCTGCAATTACTGCAGATGTAAGAAAGATAGATGCAAGTTGTTTGAAATTCATAAAAATCTCCTCTCCTTGATAAAATATGCTATAATGGTTAGAAATAGCTAATTGAGGTTGGAAGAACCTAACAAATACATTATATATTTTTGGATTAAAATTACAGTCATCAGAACGATTAAAAAATAGTACTTTTCGCTTATAAAAAGGAGAACAGGAGATTATGGATTATAGTGAGCTGCCATTACAAAAAAGAGGTCGACATAATACGGAGGAGAAAACATTATGTGCTGCTTTTTTGCATTCGATTGCATTTGTAAGGGAAATTTATCAGAAAGCAGAAAAATCACTGGCAGATGATTTTTCCTGCGACATACGTGGTAACGTCAGTTACATGATTCCGCTGGTTGAATTTCCTGATGAAGCCTATAAACTGGTATATCCACATTTATTTATGCTGATAAATATGAAAAATAATTCTTTTATAACCGGGTGTAATTATCCGGTGTATCGCATTATTTTTACAGTAAAGGGAAAAGGAAAACTTATTTATAAAGAAAAGGAATTCTTACTGCCGGAAGGAACGGGGTGCTTTATTGACTGCAGGTATGCATGGAAGATTAAAAATATAAGCCAGGACTGGGAGTTTACAATCCTGGATTTGACTGGAGAAGCAGTTCAGAATATTTATGAGCATTTTGCGAAGTATGGAGTGGTTTTTACAGAAATGCAGTTCCCGGATTATGAGGCAAGACAGTATTTCATTCTGGAGCATTTTAAAGATAAAAATATGTTTACAGGATATGATCTTTCCTGTCATACATATTTTTTGTTGACTAAATTTTTACATTCAATACAACAAAAAGAGTCCGAGAAAAGGGCACACAGTCAGACGGTGATCATGCGGATCGTATCATATCTGCACGATCATTTTAATGAAGATATAGAAATGAGTGCACTGGCAGAGACCTATCATTTCAGTTCCTCGTATTTTCGATATTACTTCAAAAAATTTATAGGAGTATCACCACAGAAGTATCTGATACAGTTGAGGATTACGCAGGCGAAATTTTTGCTGAGAAATGAAAACCAGACGGTTGAGGAAATTGCTGTAAATTGCGGCTTTCATACTTCCGGTCATTTTATTCAAATTTTCAAAAAATATGAAGGAGTGACGCCGCTGCAATACAGGTTGCGGGCCGAATATAATAGAAATTTATGTGATAATGTCTAAAAAAAGATATTGTATTTTTGGTTAAAATCGCTTTTGAATTAAAATCAAAACAGTTTTATAATAAAAATAGTAGCAAGCAGCGTATTGGTCTGGAATAAACGACACGTATGCTGCTTATTTTTGTAAAATCAATCAGAGGAGGGATTTCTGTGAAATATGAGATTGGAGATTTCGTCAGTAAGCCAGTTACAGGTATATGTAAAATAGAAGATATCGTATCAATGGATCTGACTGGAAAAAAAGAGAACAAATTATATTATCTAATGAAATCGATAGAAGATGAAAAGGGAAAACTTTATGTTCCTGTTTCAAACTCAGATGCGATATTAAGATTATGTCTGACAAAAGAAGAAGCATGGAAGTTGATTGAACAGATTCCGGACATCCCAACAGCATGGATTGATAATGAAAAAATGCGGGAACAAAAATACAAAGCAGCAGTAAAATCAAATGATCCGGAAGCATTAGTTTCTATCATAAAAATGATTTATCAGCGGAAAAAGAAAAGACTTGCACAAGGGAAAAAATGTACAACAACAGATGCAAAATATTTTCAGATAGCAGAAAACCTGTTATACATGGAACTTGGAGCAGCTCTTGGAAAACCGAAAGAGGAAGTTTGTGAAACAATCATTGAGTATATCAACAAAAGCAGACAGGAAGTGTAAGAGAAATCCAGAAACGTAGTAAAAAGTGCCAATATATATAGAGGAAAATATTGTAAAAAATGTCTTTTGCGCTGAGTAAAAAAAGTTGATAAAATAAACCTCGCGCAAAAGGAAACGATATTTATGGAGATATGACACAAAGGTGCATGTCTCCTTTTTTGTGCCTTTTTATTAAATACAAGGATGGTGAAAGAATGAACAGTAAAGTAAAAGTACCAGTGAAACTCACACTTGCGGTAATTGCAGCCTGTCTGGTTTCATTTTGTGGGTTGATCACGGAAACTGCGGTAAACATTGCATTTCCGGCTGTGATGAATACGTTTGGTGTATCTACAAAAACAGTGCAGTGGCTTACAACAGGGAATCTTCTGGTTGTGGCAATGATCACGCCATTATCAGCATTTTTGCAGAAGCGTTTTAAATTAAAGCAGTTATTTGTTTTTGGAACATTATGCTTTCTGGCAGGAACAGTGGTGGCAATAGTTTCTCCGAATTTTGGATTTTTGCTGCTGGCAAGACTGATTCAGGGAGTCGGAACAGGCGTTGGAGTACCGATTGCATTTTGCATTATTCTGGAACAGATTCCATTTGAAAAAGTGGGAACTTATATGGGATATGGTGCATTGGTATCGGCCGCTGCACCGGCACTCGGACCAACATATGGAGGTATTGTAAATCAGACTTTAGGATGGCGATATATCTTTGTAATTTTGATTCCCGTATTGATTTTAACATTGGTACTTGGAATTAGTACGATCGAGGAAAAACATGAACCTGAAAAAGTTCCGGTTGATATCTGGGGGATTATCTTTATCATGCTGACTTTCTTCGGCTTGGTATATGGTTTTGCTAATATGGCATCTTTCAGAGAAAATCCGGCTGTAGAGATTGGGGCATTTGTAATTGGCATTGTTGCTCTGGGATTGTTTGTAAAACATTGTAGCAAATGTGAAAATCCGCTGATTGATATCAGTATTTTCAAAAATATCCCTTTTACATGTCATTTGGTAGCATTTTTCCTGATCAATGCGATCATGCTTGGAACCAGTTTCCTGCTTCCGAATTATTTACAGGTTGCGCTTTTGTGTGAATCTATGGCAGCCGGATTTATGCTGCTTCCAGGTGCAGGACTGAATGCGATTATGGGACCATTCAGTGGAGCTGCACTTGATAAGATTGGGGCAAAACTTCCGATACTTACCGGTACAGGCCTGATGACGTTAGGAATTTTGTTATTCACTGTATTTGGAATGAAATTAAATGCAGGAATGATCATAGGCTTCTATATTATTTTTGGAATTGGCTGTGGAATTGCTTTTGGAAATACAATGACAATTGGAAATTTAAGACTGCCGGTTCAACAAAAGGTATATGGAAATACCAGTTTCAATACCTTGATGCAGTTTGCCGGTGCGGTTGGAACAAGTGTCTGTGCTGCACTGGTAGCTTCCGCACAGAACCAGAACAGTGGAGTGAGTTATGAAATGAAAACCGCAGCAGGATCTACACATAGTTTCATATTTTTACTTATTCTTGCAGTGATATGTCTGGTACTTCAGATAACTGGTTTTAAAGCATATGAAACAAAGGAAAAACAGGCTTAAGTGAATGAAAGGGCGTGAATCTACTGTCGAATTCATGCCCTTTCACTTATGATTATGAAATTGTTTTCAGTAATTTATGCGACATGCAATAGCTGTAAATGCAGGCAACGATTTCTGCAATCCAGAATGCATACCAGCCATGTGAAATGCCAGAGATTTTTATGAAAATCAAGAGGCAGGGAACTAATAAAATAAGTTGCCTTATAGCAGCACTGATCATATTAATGATACCGTTTCCGAGTCCGGAGGCAAAATATCCGCACAGAATTGTAATTGCAGCCATAACAAAGGATACGGAGATGATTCGCAGTGCCGGAATACCGAGAGTCAGCATTTCCTGGCTTGCGGAAAATAATTGCAGTAACTGTCCTGGAAAACACCAGAATATAACGGTTGCGCATAGGGCAATGACTGCTCCGGTAGGAAGTAAAATTTTCCATGTATGCTGTACCCGCTGATATTTTTTATCGCCATAATTATATCCGACAATAGGAATAGCAGCCTGTCCAAGACCATTGATCGGCATCATCAGGAAATTTTGCAATTTATAGTAGACACCGAAAAAAGCAACTGCTGTTGCAGAAACAGGCAGGAGAATACTGTTTACGGCAAATGTCATAATGCTCCCGATAGCCTGCATAATAATTGTTGGAAGCCCAACCCGGTAAATATCAGCAACATCCTGCCATTTGAAATGATAGTTCTTTAGATGTACATGAATGATCGGATTTCGGAAACGGTTAAACAATAAAGCAGCGATGGCACCAACCATTTGTCCAATGACAGTTGCAATTGCTGCACCACGGATTCCCATTGCAGGACAGCCGAGCAGACCGAAAATCATAATGGGATCAAGAATAATATTCAAAACCGCACCTATGATTAGAGAAATCATAGACAAAACGGTATCTCCAACAGCCTGCAGCAGTCGCTGCCCATAAGTTTGCAGAAAGATTCCCCAGCAATATACAAGATTGATGGAAAGATATTGCTTACAGAGAGCCTGCAGTCCTGGATTTGCAGCCATTTTGGAGGCAATCGTATCGGACAGAAAAATACCAGCAATAGAGAATATAAGGGACGTAAGGAGCATCAGGAAAAGTCCGGTTGTGGCAGCCTGACATGCTTCTTCGGTTTTATGTTCCCCAATTTTTCTGGAAAGCAGGGCATTTAAGCCTACTGCAGTGCCGACACCTACGGCAATCATTAAGAACTGAATGGAATATACCAGAGATGCAGCGGTCAGGGCCGTTTCAGACAGTTTGGCTACAAAGATACTGTCAACAATGTTATAGAGTGACTGTACAAGTAAAGACAGCATCAGGGGAACTGCCATCGTGTACAGTAAAGGACGGATTGGCATTTCTGCCAGTTTGTTTCTGGAATTCATAAGACCTCCTTATGGCGTTGCAAAAAAAATAAGCGTGAAATCTGTAAGGACAAGCAAATCCTCATGATTTCACGCTTTTACAAGCCGGCTTTTGTTACGATTTTTATTTTCTTCTGGCATATTATAAACGAAAAAGAAGAGAAAATGCAAGAAAAATTTTGTTTGACTTTTTGAACCTTGACTTTTTGAAAAACAGGAAATATAATGATTGCAAACGAGTAGCAAGTAAGCGTAAATCCAGTTTACCTGCTGCTCGTTTTTCTATTTTACAATTTTATATTTGCCATAAAAAAGTGTGTAGCCTGCCAGCGTAAGTCCAGCTTATATGACAGAGCTGCATTTTTTTGTGTAGAAAAGGGAGGAATGAAAACAAAATGGCAGAGAGTAACAAGATGAAAGATATGCCAGTGAATAAGCTGATGATCCAGATGGGAATCCCGATGATCTTATCTATGGCACTGCAGGCAGTCTATAATATTGTAGACAGTGCATTTGTAGGAAATATGAGAGTGGGCAGTGAAGCGGCATTGAATGCACTGACACTGGTATTTCCGGTTCAGATGCTTATGGTTGCAGTAGGAATTGGAACTGGCGTAGGAACCAATGCACTTCTTGCAAGGACACTGGGACAGGGAAACAGTAAGAAAGCGGCGAAGGTAGCAGGAAACAGTTTGTTCCTGGGAGGGATCATTTATGTGGTCTGTTTACTGTTTGGCATCTTTGGAGTGAAAGCATACATTTCATCACAGACGGTAGATGCAGAAGTACTTGAGATGGGTGTCAGTTATCTGAGGATATGCTGTGTGATTTCTTTTGGAATCATCTTCTTTTCCTTATTTGAGAAATTATTACAGGCAACAGGACGTTCTTTATATTCCACAATCGGACAGGTGGTCGGAGCTGTTGTGAATATCATTCTTGACCCAATCATGATCTATGGCATTGGACCGGTTCCGGAAATGGGGGTAAAAGGTGCGGCATATGCAACAGTAATCGGTCAGGTGGCATCTGCAGTTTTACTGTTCATTTTCCACATGAAACTGAATAAAGAATTCGAGCATGGTGCGAAATATATGAAACCGGATGCTGGCATTATAAAAGAAATCTATGCAATCGGACTTCCAGCCATCATTGCGCAGGCGTTGATGTCCATTATGGTTTATGTGATGAACTTGATTTTGAAGTTTAATCCGTCTGCGCAGACAGCCTATGGCCTGTTTTATAAGGTGCAGCAGTTTGTTCTGTTCCTTGCTTTTGGATTGCGAGATGCGATCACTCCGATCATTGCATTCGCTTATGGAATGCGAAGTAAACAAAGAATTCAGGATGGAATCAAATATGGACTTATTTATACGATCGCATTGATGATCCTGGGTATTGCGATCACAGAAATCTTTCCGGCTTCGTTTGCAACCCTGTTTAATGCAGGACAATCAAGGGAATATTTTATTAGTGCGATGAGAGTGATTTCCATCAGCTTTCTGTTTGCGGGAATCAATGTTGCTTATCAGGGAATCTATCAGGCACTGGACGGTGGCATAGAATCACTGGTTATTTCTCTTTTGAGACAGCTTGTACTTATTTTACCGCTGGCAGGAATTTTTTCCATATTTGTCAGAAACGGTCAGATGGGAGTTGCATTGATCTGGTGGGCGTTCCCGATCACAGAAGCAATTTCATGTCTGGTAGGATATGTATTCTTAAAGAGAATCCGAAAAAATAAAGTAAGTGTTTTGAAGTAAGGAGGAAGAGAGATGGCAAAAAGAATCATTACGATCAGCAGAGAATTCGGAAGTGGTGGACGTTTTATTGGGGAAGAAGTAGCAAAGAAGCTGGGAATTGCCTATTATGATAAAAACATTATCAGTCATATTGCAGAAGAGTCCGGTCTGTCACCGGATTATATTCAGGAAAGCGCAGAGCTGTCTCCGAAAAAAGGCCTTTTTGCATATGCACTTGCCGGGCGTGATATTACCGGAAAATCTGTAGAAGATATGGTGTATGAGGCGCAGAGAAAGGTTATTTTGGAACTGGCAGAGAAAGAATCATGTGTGATTATTGGCAGAAATGCAGATTTCATTCTGAAAGACAGGGAGGATGTGCTGAATATTTTTATTCACGGAAATATGCCTGAGAAAACAGAGAGAATCTGTCGATTATATAATGTCAGTGAAAAGGAAGCTGTAAAAATGATGGCAGATACAGATAAAAGACGTATGACAAATTACAATTTTTATGCGGATCAGAAATGGGGAAAAGCCAGTAATTATACGCTGTGCCTGAACAGTTCACAGCTTGGATATGATAAGTGTGAGAAAATAATTATGGAGTGTGCAGAATAAGATATCTTTTAAAGTGACCTTTGCGTAAGCCTGGATACAGACTTATGTAAAGGTCATTTTTGTCCGACAGATAGAATAGAGAGATTTTTTACATGGAAAGCTGGACTGCTCCAAGGAGTCGATCGCGATGCTTTCCGAATGTCCGGGTGATGATGCCGACCAATGTGCCAACCAGAACTGCGGCGATGATGGTACCGATACCTACGCTTCCAAGACTGTGTAAAACAGTAAGGCAGGTAATGGCTGACACGAGAACCATTGTACAGTCAAATGCAATTTTGACTCTGGAAAATTCAACATGTGTGACAGTGGAAACTGCCTGCATACATCCCTCTCCGGCAAGCGGGATCAGATTGGTCGGTAAATATAAAAAGATACCAAAGGCGATAAATGCAGCACTGGCAAGTGCCAGGAAAATACGAATGCCCCAGTTGTCTGGTGTCGGGAGAAAAGATACCATATAGTTACAGAAAGTTGTGAAATAACCGAATACAATACCTACCGGAACCTGCAATAACTGAACGAGTTTGAAATTTTTACGCAAAAGCAGAATCTGGATCAGTACAAGTATCACATGGAAAAGAATCGTGGCTTTTCCCATTTCAAGCCCCCAGACGCAGGTTATTGTATAAGGAATAGAACTGACGGGAGATACGCCGAGATTGGATTTTACGGAAAGTGCAATGCCGATCGTCGTCATAAACAGTCCGATAAAATACATAGGAAGTCTTACTTTTAAATTTTTCATTTATCTGTGCCTTCTTTCTTCTGAAAGTTTACCATATTTTTGTATACACGGCTGAGTAGCTCGTGTAACTGTTGTGCTTCTGTCTCACTGAATCCGTTTAATGCCTCAGATTCAATCTGGTTAAATTCAAGGTTGAGCCGGTCGGCATATTTTTTTCCTGTTTCTGTGAGGTATACATGAAGCGATCGGCGATTGTTTTCGCTGGTTTTTCGTTCGATATAGCCTTTGTTTTCCATGCCATTTAAAATGGCGGTTAAAGATGCCGGTTCGATATGACAGAATATAGCGATCTCTTTCTGTATAGCTCCGTTATGATGGAGCAGATAATCAAGTACTTTGGGCTGCCCCGGGGTTAAGCCGGTGTCCTTAACACTCGATACAAGAGCCTTTTGGATCATCTGATGATCTGACATCAAAAGATAGTGAAGCGTTTCCTGCATGACATTCTCCTTTGTTAGAAATCTAATTATTAGAAACCTAAATAAATATACACCGTGGGAAAAGGATTGTCAAATGCAGGGCGAAATAAATTATACCCGAACGGGGGTAGTTTGTAAGAAATATGCTGAATTATACCCGCTCGGGACTATTTTTGCTACCAGGACTTGAAATTATACCCGAACGGGATTATTATGATTAATATGAGTAGAATTGGAAATTATATAAAAGAGGAAAGAAAAAAGGCGGGTCTGACTCAGGAAGAGTTTGCGATGCGTTCTGGTCTGGGACTCAGATTTATAAGAGAACTGGAGCAGGGAAAAGAGACTGTGCGTTTGGACAAAGTAAACCAGGCACTGGCAATGTTCGGAAAAGAAGCTGTACCGGGAGAGAGGGAGGAGTGAAAGAATGGGTAGTTATTTGAACCCTGGAAGCGGTCTTTTTGAGATGGCATTGAGATCACAGATCTTTGTTGATAAGAGCGGCTTGATAGAAAAAACAAACCACTGCGTGCGGACGCTTCAGAGATATATGTGTGTAAGCAGACCAAGAAGATTTGGAAAATCTATGGGTGTGGATATGCTGGCTGCTTACTACGACAGAAGTGTTAATACAAAAGAATTGTTTCAGAATCTGAAAATCAAAAGTACCAAAGATTATGAAAAACATTTGAATCAATATGATGTTCTGAAAATCAATATGCAGGAATTTCTCAGTGCAACAAATAATATTGAGCATATGTTGAAAATGCTGAATGAATATCTGATTTTTGATCTGAAAGAGCAATATGGGCAAGTTCGATTTCGTGATGAAAAAAATCTGGTTCAGGTTATGAAGGACGTCTATAGTTACACGAAGCATCCATTTGTGATTTTGATTGATGAGTGGGACTGCCTGTTTCGTGAATATCAGCAGGATCAGGAGGCACAGAAAAAATATCTTGATTTTCTTAGATTCTGGCTTAAAGACAAAGAGTATGTTGCATTGGCCTATATGACAGGGATTCTTCCAATAAAAAAATATGGCTCACATTCAGCTCTTAATATGTTCACAGAGTATTCAATGACAGACCCGGGAAATCTTGCAGAATATTTTGGGTTTACAGAGACAGAAGTTCAGAAATTATGTGAAAAATACGAAATGAACTTTGAAGAGGCGAGAGCATGGTATAATGGCTATCATCTGATTTCGCATGAAGGTGGGACTAGAAAAGTTTATTCCATGTATAGTCCCAAATCTGTAGTAGAAGCAATGCAGAAGAGAAAGTTCGGAACATACTGGAATCAGACAGAGACTTACGAAGCTCTGAAAGTATACATTCAAATGAATATGGATGGGTTAAAAGATGCAATTGTTCAGATGCTGGCGGGAAGTAATATAAGAATCAATACAGGAACATTCAGTAACGATATGACAACTTTTGCGACAAAAGATGATGTGCTGACATTACTGGTTCACCTGGGATATCTGACTTATGATAATGAAAAAGAAACTGTAGAAATCCCGAACAGGGAAGTATCCCAGGAATATGTGAATGCAATCAGCACGATGGACTGGACGGAAGTGATTCGTTCCGTACAGGCATCCAGAGAATTACTGGAAGCACTGTGGCAAATGGATTCCGAAAAAGTAGCAAAGGGAATCGAACAGGCACATAAAGAGGTTTCGATATTAACATATAATGATGAAAATTCATTGAGCTGTACAATTAACCTGGCATTCTATTTTGCAAGAGAATATTATACAGTAATCAGAGAATTGCCGGGTGGTAAGGGATTTGCAGATATCTGTTTCATACCCAGAAAGATCCATATGGATAAACCAGCTGTTGTGATCGAATTGAAATGGAACAAAAGTGCAGAAGGTGCAATTCAGCAGATTAAGGACAAGCAATATGTAGAGGCACTAAAAGATTATCATGGAAATCTGCTTCTGGCAGGAATTGATTATGATAAGAAAACAAAACAGCATAGCTGCATTATCGAAAAGTGGAATATGAGTTAAATACTATGAAATTTAATAGCAACTTATAAATTTGCTAATATCTTCCAAATCAAAAGCAGATTCGCTAACATGAATACATCAGGTAATTATTATAGAAAGAAATCTGGAGGGATATGCAATGTTAAATGAATCTGTGATCAAAGTATTAAAGAATGGTATGTGGGATCTTGCTACATGTGCGAATGGGGAACCAAATGTAGTGCCGGTAGCTTTTAAAGATGTCACTGACGATGGAAAACTGGTTGTAGGAGATGTTTTCTTTGAAACAACCTTAAACAATATCAAAGCAAACGGTGGAAAGATTGCCATTTCTGCATACGATGCACAGAGCCTTGAGGGATATCAGATTAAAGGAACTGCTGAACATGTAACAGAAGGAGCAATTGTAGATACATTTAAAGCTATGGTGGAGAAGATGTTCAATGGAGCGGCAACCGCAAAGGGAGCACTTGTTATTACACCTGCGAAAGTGATTGTTACAACACCAGGTGCTGAGAATAAGAAAGAGATTTAAAATTCGGCCCACTAATAAATTTCATAGTAACTTCAAAAGAAACCACCTTCGGGCTATAATAAAACCATGAATAGCTTGAAGGTGATTTTTTATGGCGAAATATAAGAAAAAATTAGAGGATGATATACGATGTCCGCTGGAATATGGACTGGCAATCTTTGGTGGAAAATGGAAATCACGCATTATATGTGTGTTGGCTGCCAATGAAAGATTGCGTTATAGTGAACTCCGCAGAGAAATGTACAATATCACGGACGCTGTGCTGGCAGCAACGTTAAAAGACCTGATCGAAGATGGAATCATAGAAAGGAAATCTTATGATGAAATTCCACCTCGTGTCGAGTATTCACTGACACAGAAGGGAAATTCCGTTGTCCCTATTTTACAGAGTATATGCCAGTGGTCAGATATTTTTTACAAAGAAGATGTCACAAACGAAATGGTACAGTGCCAGAAATGTGATCATCACAGATAAGGAGAAACAGATTATGCTTAAATATACAGAAGAAAAGATTTTTACACAGGAACAGGTGCAGGAGTTGTTTTTATCTGTTAACTGGATTTCCGGAAAATACCCGGAGCGTTTGTATAAAGCTCTTATGAATTCATCAACGGTACTTACTGCGTGGGATGATGCGAAACTGGTTGGACTCATAAGAGTGCTGGATGATACGGAGATGCTGGCACAGATCCATTATGTTCTTGTACATCCGGATTATCAGGGAAAGGGAATTGCCGGGAAAATGCTGGAGCATATAAAGGAAAAATATAAAAATTTTTTATATCTGGAAGCAATGCCGGCAGAAAAAAAGAATGTACCGTTTTATCAAAAACATGGATTTGCGGTTATGGAAAATGGTGCGGCAATCCAGATCTGTAATTATGGCGATATGCGATAGTGGAGTTCGAATATGGAAGAGAAAAAAGAGAATGATCTGTTGGCTGAGATGTCTGTACCAAAGGCTTTCCTGAGACTTGCACTTCCGGCAGTAGCGGCACAGCTGATCAACATTTTATATAATCTGGTAGATAAAATGTTTATCGGGCATATTCCAGGAGTTGGGAAACAGGCTCTGGCAGGCGTTGGCGTAACAGCACCTGTGATTCTGGCTGTTTCGGCTTTTGCTGCACTTGTAAGTATGGGTGGTGCACCAAAAGCATCTATTTTTATGGGAAAAGGTAACAATGAGCAGGCAGAAAAAGTCATGGGATGCTGTACCTGGATGCTGATCATCCTATCTGTGGCATTAACAGGAATCATGTTGATTTTCGGAAAAACGATTTTGCAGCTGTTTGGTGCAAGTGATGATACAATTACCTATGCAACAGATTACATGAATATTTACTGTCTGGGAACATTGTTTACTCAGCTTACATTAGGCTTGAATGCGTTTATTACTGCACAGGGAAAAACACTGATCAGCATGTGCAATGTTGCTGCTGGCGCGGTGACGAATATTATACTGGATGCGATATTTATTAATGGATTGGGTATAGGAGTAAAAGGAGCAGCATTGGCAACCGTTATTTCACAGGGCGTGTCAACCTGTTTTGTTGTCCATTACCTTATGAAACCTGAAAGCAAATTGAAACTTCGCTTAAAAAACATCCGTTTTGACAAAAAGCTTTTGCTGCCTTGTGTTCTGCTTGGCACATCACCGGCATTGATGCAGCTGACAGAAAATATGGTTGCGATCAGCTTTAACACATCTTTGCAAAAATATGGCGGTGATATGGCAGTAGCTTCCATGAGTATTCTGAACAGCATTATGCAGTTTGTCATGCTGCTTTTGCCGGGACTGGTGCAGGGAGCGCAGCCATTGCTGAGTTACAATCTTGGTGCAAAAAATATCCACCGGGTAAAGAAAACATTTCGATTATTACTTGTATGCTGTGTCGGTGGATCATTCTTGATTTGGCTTGTGTGCATGACAGCACCAGCGGTTGTTGCAGGTGTTTTTACAGATGATGTGGATTTGATTGCTTATACGGAAAAGAGTCTGCGGGTGTATCTGGCAATGCTTTTCATATATGGAGTACAGGTCGCATGTCAGTATAGCTTTGTAGCACTGGATCAGGCAAAGAAAGCAATTTTTCTTACCATATGGCGTAAAATTATTTTGCTTATACCTTTGATCTTTATTCTTCCACGGATTTTGTCCGGTTCGGTAATGGGAGTTTATCTGGCTGAACCGATTGCAGATACAATTGCAGTTTGTACTACAGCACCGATGTTTTTCTGTTATTATCGGAAATTAAAATGAGACAATAGTTTCAGTGGCATCATAACGATGCCACTATTTCTGATATTGCGACCAGTGTGGCTTCGCCGCTGATCGTGATCCTGTTCTGTTCCTGGAGTGTGCAGTGCAGGTAGCCGCCACGGCGGGATGCCTGATAGGCGTAGATTTCTTTTTTGTTTAATTCTTCGGACCAGTATGCTGCGATCTGGCAGTGGGCGGAGCCGCATACCGGATCTTCCGGGATGCTGAGTTTCGGACAGAAACTGCGTGAGACACAGTCGGTTTCCTTACCCCTGGCAGTGGCATTCTGGATTCTTCCTTCGATTCCTTTCAGAAGTTCCTGATCTGGATTCATGTTTCTTACAATCTCTTCGGATTCAAATACACAGACGAGATCCAGACCAAGCACGGCTTTTATCGGACGAACGCCAAATGCTTTTTCCATCGCATCTGTAACAGGGATTTCCTGCAGTTCGTAAGTCGGGAAATCCATTTCATAAAGATTTCCTTTTCGGTGAATCGTAAGTTTACCGCTCAATGTATTAAAAGTTACTTCATCGCTGTCCGGTTCATAATAATTCAATATGACGTAAGAAGATGCCAGCGTAGCATGTCCGCAAAGCTCTACTTCCGTACCCGGTGTGAACCAGCGAAGATGGTATCCCTGTTCTTCTTTTACAATAAAGGCAGTTTCGGAAAGATTATTTTCCATTGCCAGTTTCATCATGGCCTCTTCTGATGGCCAGCTCTCCATGACACAGACGGCAGCAGGATTTCCCGCGAATGGTTTGTCTGTGAATGCGTCTACGATATATTGTTTCATTTGGTTTCTCCCTTCTTCTACAAAAAGCTTATGAGGTAATTATTTTTTCCATTTCAATATCTGCTTTTTCTGATTTCCAGTAGTCTTTTCGGTATGGTACTTCATGAAAACCATTTTTCCTGTACAGGTGAATGGCGGCTTTGAGTCCGGTGCAGGAGATCAGAACAAGACGTTTGGCCCCATGTGAGACTGCGTAGCTCATGCAGGCACAGAATACAGAATTTCCTGCACCTGTTCCGGTATATTGATTCCGTGCTGCCAGTTTGCACATTTCCCAGGTGTCATTTTCCAGAGGCACGGTCATGCAGGTAGCCAATACCTCACCGTTTTCGACAGCAAAATAAGCCATTGCTCCTTTCTGGATCAGTTCATCTACGTGATCCATTGCATTCTGATCGAAATCTTCAATCCAGTAAAAACGTTCCAGCCATTCTGTATTCAGCCGGATAAAATCTTCCCGATATTTAGATTCATATGGAATTATTTTCATAAAAAGTAAGACTCTCCTGTGTGATTTTATTAAGAGCTCTTGACTGTATTATAGTGTCCTTTTTATAATAAGTAAAACAAATATTTCTTATAATCATATAAGGAGAATAAAATTGAACAGATATATTGCGTTGCAGAAAATCATATCTCTTGGAAGTTTCTCCAAAGCAGCAGAAGAAATGGGATATTCTCAGTCAGCAGCCAGTCAGATGATAGCTTCACTGGAAAAAGAACTTGGTGTACGTCTGATTCATCGCTCCCGTTATGGTGTCACTCTGACACTGGAGGGAAAAAAGCTTTATCCTAAAATAGAGCAGCTTATTGCTGCATATCAGTCTGTAATAGAAAAAAGTAATGAAATAAAAGGTCTGGAAACAGGGACTATACGGATGGGAACCGTGTCAAGTGTTTCAGCTCACTGGCTTCCCGGAGTAATAAAAGAATTTCAGAAAGAATATCCAAAGGTGGAGTTTGTGATTCATCAGGGGGATTATAGTTCCATTCAGGAATGGATCAAGAATGGGACAGTCGATTTTGGATTTATAAATCCGGTGGCATCGAAAGACATACAGACGGAAGAAATCAAGAGAGGTGAAATGGTGGCTGTCCTGCCGGAAAATCATCAACTGGCAAAAGAAAAGATTCTGACATTGGATCAATTAGCAGAAGAACCATTTATTTTGCTGGAAGAAGGAAATTATTCAGAGCCGTTGGAGGCGTTTCGGAAAGCCGGACTCAGACCGGATATTAAATTTACGATACATGATGACTATTCGATTATGGCAATGGTGGAAGCCGGTCTGGGGATCAGTATGCTGGCAGAGCTGATTTTACACAGAACAAATTACAAAATTGCTGTCCGGCATACTGATCCACCGGTGTATCGTACGCTTTCTATTGGATACAAAGACAAGACTCTCCTGCCTGTTGCGGCAAGAAAGTTTATAGATTGTATTAAGAAGCAGAGTGCTCAGTTTCTGTGAAAAATAATTTATGATTTTCAGTATTATAAATCTGTATTTGCAGAATAAAAAGGTTGAATTGTCCCAGACAGACACAGATGAATCTGGATTATATCCAGATTCATCTGTGTCTGTTTTTGGATATGTTAAAAGCAAGATTTAAGAATCTGGGCGAATTCTTCAATGTAATACCCGGAATTGTCTTTTTTCCAGAAAGCGCAGTAAGTCTTCCACTTCCAGGGTGCTCAATTTGCTGAGTGGATTTTTTGCAGAAAGTTCAATATAAATCTTACTTTCTGTGAGAACTTCATTATGATAAGCATCAGAAAAAGCCCGCCTCTGATCGTTAACTGCAAGGTCAACAGAGCCGTTTTCCATGGCGTGATACAATTCTTCATGACTTCCAACTATGATTTCCACATTTACAGTAGGGTATTTTTCGGAAAACAGGGCAATCGCTTCGGAAAGTTCATTTCCATGGTAGCCTTTGTAGTATCCGATTCGTAAAGTGGCGTGATCGTTATCTGTAATTCTTTTTGTTTCGCAGATGAGCTGTTTCAGATGTAGCAGAACTTCTGATGAGCGATAAGGGCGCATTTATTACAGGATCCACCTTCCTGATGGATGGCGGCGCAACAGCATCATACTATTATGGACCACTGAAACCTGAAAATGAATAATTGGGGGATTTACGGTACTATAAAATAAAAAATACATAAAATAGTACCGTGAATAACGAGATAATGAAATAATTTGTAGTATCATTATATTGTGTATAAATTTTATAAGCCTGGGAAAACTTAAAATAGAATAGATTCCAATAAAATAGTAAAAATCAATAGTTTTTGGACTATAATCCCAAAACTATTGATTTTTTTGATGTTATTGGAATATAATTAATAAAAGGATAGAAAGGAGCATTGTTATGGTTATAGAAAGAAAAGAATATCTAGAAAAATTGATAGCCTGGAAAGATAAGCAATTGATTAAAATTGTTACAGGTGTACGACGTTGCGGGAAATCTATGCTTCTGGAAATTTATCGTAATTATTTAAAAGAGAATGGAATCGAGGATGCTCAGATTATTTCTGTTAATTTTGAAGATCTTGATTATGAAGAACTGACAGATTACAGGAAATTATATAAATATTTAAAGGAACGTCTGCTTGATGGAAAAATGACCTATATTTTTCTCGACGAGATTCAAAATGTAATAGATTTTCCGAAAGTATTAGACAGCCTTTATATTAAAAAGAATGTAGATATTTATGTCACCGGTTCCAACGCATATATGTTGTCCAGTGAAATTGCTACTATGATTTCAGGAAGATATGTTCAGATTGAAATGTTGCCATTGTCTTTTCTTGAGTATATGGAGAGTACTGGCAGTATGAATGACAGAGGAATTAAATATGCGGAGTATTTGCAGAATAGTTCATTTCCATTTACATTGGAATTAAAAAATCAGCCGGATGAGATCAGAGATTATCTGGAAGGGATTTACAATACGATTGTTGTAAAAGATATTGTAAACAGAAAAAAAATCACAGATACTATGATGCTTAAAAGTGTCTTAAGATTTGTATTTGATAATATAGGAAATCCATTGTCATCAAAAAAAATTGCAGATACAATGACTTCAGAAGGACGAAAAATTGATACAAAAACAGTAGAAAAATATTTAGAGGCTTTTAGCGAGAGCTACATTATATATCAGGCGAAACGTTATAATATAAAGGGAAAACAATATTTAAAAACTCTTGAAAAATATTATGTAGTTGATGTCGGAATGAGGTATATGCTTTTAGGATCAAGACAGGCAGACGCAGGACATATTCTGGAAAATATAGTTTATTTGGAATTGCTACGTAGAGGATATGATGTGTATGTTGGAAAAATAGATTCATATGAAGTAGATTTTGTGGCACAGAATAAAAAAGGAACAATATATTTTCAGGTAGCATTGACTGTACGGGATGAAAATACACTTCTGAGAGAATTAAGACCATTGCAGGCGATACGAGATCATTATCCGAAGATTATTTTAACAATGGATGAAGAACCTGAGGAACAATATGAGGGCATTCGACGTATTAATGCCAGAGACTGGTTACTGGGGATTGTAGATTAAGAATGTAATTCTTATGGAGGATGTAGGATGATACAGATTGCGATTGTAGAAGATGAAGAAATCTATGTAAAACAGTTGACGGAATATATCCAGAAATATCAGAGCGAAAAAGGAAAAGCAATAAAGATTACAGTATTTGGTGATGGAGAAGACATAACTGAAAACTACAGCGGTGGTTTTGATATTATTCTGATGGATATTCAGATGCAATTTATGGATGGTATGACAGCAGCGGAAAAAATCCGTCAGATGGATCAGAAAGTAATTATCATGTTTATTACTAATATGATTCAATATGCAGTACGGGGATATGAAGTAGATGCAATGGATTATGTAGTAAAACCTGTAGAATATTTTTCGTTTTCGCAGAAGCTGGATAAGGCAATTGGACGTATTCGTTCCGAAACAAAAGAATTTCTTACAATTCCAATAGGGGAAGGAATTGTAAAAACAGATATCGCAGATATTTATTTTATTGAAGGACAGGGGCATAATGCAGTTTTTCATACTGCGAAGGGAGATTACACTTCCAGGATTACATTAAAGGAACTGGAAGAGAAACTGACTGTACATAATTTTTTCCGATGTGCCAAGGGATATCTGGTGAATATGAATCATGTAGAAGGAATTGTCGGTTCTGATTGTGTGATTCATGGGCTTCATATACCAGTCAGCAGAACCAGAAAAAAAGAA
The DNA here is from genome assembly GCF_018918125.1 of Blautia sp. MSJ-19. Classification (GTDB taxonomy): domain Bacteria; phylum Bacillota; class Clostridia; order Lachnospirales; family Lachnospiraceae; genus Blautia_A. The sequence continues at coordinate 22,533 of NZ_JAHLQA010000035.1, read as the reverse complement.
TTTATGAATCTGCTTTTGCAAAATCTGAACATGGATTAATTTTGCAGGACAGATAGGGGGAAAGTTATGTTATACCAGGATATTCCAAGAATCTATACAGCAATTGCAGAGTGGGGAGCGTGTCTGGTTTATCTCTATATGTTGAAAAGGGAAAAAATGAAATCTGCACATTTTCTTATTGGTGCTTTGCTTATGCTGACAGTACAGTGCGTTTTTCTGACTGTGACAGGTAATGTATCGGAGGTTTTATGGATTCCCTGTATGGCGATTGCTGTTGCTATGATGTATGTATTTCTTCTGTTGGGAGGAAATATGAAGCCTCTTGGAGCGGGTTACTGTTGTGCTAGGGCGTTCGTACTGGCAGAGTTTGTTGCTTCGTTACAGTGGCAGATTGTATCTATTGTACAGGCACAGGGAACTCAGAGTATCTGGGTTGAAATTTTGATTACGATAGTTGTTTTTGGTGGCTGCTTTGCTATTGATATTTATCTGGAAAAAGATTTTCTGAAGCAGGACTATCTCCAGCAGATGACCGTGAAGGAAGTTGCAGCGGCGGCAATCATGGCAGTTACGATTTTTTCATTCAGTAATCTGAGTTTTCTGAATGAAAATGCGCCATTTGCAAGTAAGGAACGGGCAGATATTTTTTCAATGAGAACGCTGGTTGATTTTGGAGGGATTGCAATTCTGCATGCTTATCAGAGCAGAATCAGTGAGTATGTTGCTGAAAAAGAACTTTCAGCAATGAATGTGATTCTGAAAAGTCAATATGATCAGTATCGCAACTATCAGGACAGTCTGGATCTTATACAGATGAAATATCATGATCTGAAGCATCAGATCACAGCACTTCGTGCCGAATCGGATGAGGAAAAACGTAAGAAGTGGATTGATGCCATGGAAGAAGAGGTTTCTGCATTTGAAAATATGAGCAAGACAGGAAATCAGGTACTGGATACAATTCTGGCAGCCAAAATTTTTCACTGCCGAAAAAATCATATACAGATTACCTGTGTGGCTGACGGTAAGTTACTGGACTTTATGCATGTGACAGATTTATGTTCTGTTTTCGGGAATGCACTGGATAATGCAATTGAACATGTCATTATGATACCGGAAGCTGAAAAAAGACTGATTCATCTGACGGTATCTGCAAAAAAGAGTTTTGTTTTTATTAAAATAGAAAACTATTGTGAAGATAAAATTCAGAAAAATGAAAATGATCTGATCACAACAACAAAAGCAGATCGGCAAAACCATGGATTCGGATTAAAAAGCATTCGCACAGTTGTGGAAAAATATAATGGTTCTGTGGACTTTGGAGTGAATCAGAACTGGTTTGAACTAAAGATTCTTTTACCCAGAGCGTTGTAATGCTCTGGGTGTTTTTTTGCATTTCATGCCGTATTTTTGCATCTTGTGCCAAAATCGGCACGATGAAAAAGATATGATATAGTAAGGTCAACAGGAAACAGTTCCTGAAATTGCAGGACAGATAAAAAGGAGGAGAAGAGAATGATCAGTGTTGAAATGGAAGATGTTCTGGCGGTACTACAGTTGTGCAAACCGTATATTATCGGTATTATTGCTGCACTTGTAATCGGAATTGTAATTATGGTTGCATGCCGTAAAATGTCCCGGGACAGAAAATTTCTGGTAAGGGGAGAAGCTGCGATTGCAATGTTTCTTGCAGTCGTTACCTGCGTGAACATGATCTGTTTTGGACCAATGTCTACGTTGATCGGACTGGCAACAGGAAATGGAACTTTAAGTGATGAAACCAATGCAGAAACAGCAGAAGTAGCAGAAGAGATTATGGAGGATGGAATTGTTCTTTTGAAGAATGAAAAACTTCTTCCATTAAATGAAACGAAAAAACTGAATATCTTTGGATGGGAATCTATTAACCCGGCTTATGGTGGAGCCGGTTCAGGAGGAATCAATGATCTGTATGATATTGTCAGCCTGAATCAGGGACTTGAAAATGCAGGATTTTCCATTAATCAGGATCTGGTTGATTTTTATAATAATTACGGTGCAGATAATCCGGAAATGTCAATTCAGAAACAGAGCTGGACATTACCGGAGCCACCGGCAGATACATACAGTGATGAACTTATTGAAAATGCAAAAGAATATTCTGATGTAGCAGTTGTGGTTCTTTCAAGAAAAGCCGGAGAAGGTCACAATGATATTCCTATGGATGTAAGCAAAGCAGCATATGACAATAATTCTGGCGAATATGACGACTTCCCGGAAGGAGAGCATTATTTACAGCTTTCCCAGACAGAAAAGGACATGGTAGACATGGTTTGCGATAATTTTGATGATGTTATTGTCATTTATAATGGTGCAAACCAGTTTGAACTTGGATTTACGGATGATTATCCGCAGATTAAATCTGTTGTATGGTGCCCAGGAACTGGAAATGTTGGATTTAATGCACTTGGAAAAGTATTTTCCGGTGAAGTAAATCCTTCTGGAAAAACACCGGATACATTTATTTATGATATGACAACTGCTCCATGGTGGAACAATGGAGAAAAGATTGAATATACCAACCTGGCAGATATGGCAGTTGAAGGAATGAATGCAGGAACTCCACAGGTGTATGCTCCGGCATTTACAAACTATGTAGAAGGCATCTATGTAGGGTACAAGTATTATGAAACAGCAGCACAGGAAGGCTTTATCGATTACGATAAAACAGTACAGTATCCATTTGGATATGGCCTGAGTTATACAGAATTTGAACAGAAGATGGGAGATCTGGAAGAAAAAGACGGACAGATTTCTGTTGATGTAGAAGTAACCAATACCGGAGATGTTGCGGGAAAAGATGTAGTAGAAGTGTATTATAATCCACCGTATACGAATGGTGGAATTGAGAAATCTTCTGCAAATCTGATCGAGTTTGCAAAAACAGATCTGCTTCAGCCAGGAGATTCTCAGACAGTCACAGTTACATTTGATGTAGAAGATATGGCATCTTATGATGAGAATGACGCAGAAGCGTATGTCCTCGAAAAAGGAGATTATGTGATTTCTATTAACAGCGATTCACATACTGTGTTAGATCAGAAAACTTATACTGTAGATGACACTGTGGTATATACAGGCGAAAATAAGAGAGCATCTGATGACACTGCAGCAACAAATGTATTTGAAGATGCAAAAGGAGATGTGACATATCTGTCACGTGCAGATCATTTTGCAAATTATGAAGAGGCAACAGCTGCACCGACATCTACAGACCTTGGTGAACCATATGTTTCAGAATATCACCTGAACAGCAATTTTGATAAGACCACATACCTTAATGACGACGATGTAATGCCAACAACAGGGGCAGATAATGGACTTACATTAGCTGATATGCGTGATGCGGATTATGACGATCCGCGTTGGGAAGAACTTCTGGATCAGCTTACTGTTGACGAAATGGCAAATATGATCGCAATGGCTGGTTACCAGACAGCAGCAATGGATTCTGTTGGAAAAGTGGCCACACTTGATTTCGATGGACCGGCAGCAATTAATAACAATTTTACAGGAGTTGGTTCTATTGGTTTTCCGATTGAAGTTGTAATTGCTTCAACATGGAACAAAGACCTTGCACAGACCTGGGGTGAATGCATGGGCAAGATCAGTCAGGAAATGGGTGCAGAGGGCTGGTATGCACCAGGTATGAATACTCACAGAACTGCATTTGGAGCAAGAAACTATGAATATTTCTCAGAAGACGGAGTTCTTGCAGGAAATATGGGTGCAAAGGCAGTAGAAGGTGCAAGAAAATATGGAGTTTATTCTTACATCAAGCATTTTGCACTGTATGAAGGAAATGCAAAGATGGTAAGTGTCTGGTCAAATGAGCAGGCAATCCGTGAAATTTATCTGAAACCATTTGAAATTTCTGTAAAACAGGGAGGCGCAAATGCAGTTATGGTTTCCTGGAGTTTCCTTGGAGATAAATGGACTGGAGAATGCAGTAATCTTATGAATACTGTTCTCAGAGATGAATGGGGATTCAGAGGAATGGCGCTTACAGATTTCTTCCGAAATAATGGACATGGATTTATGAATGCAGATGCAGCTCTGGCAAATGGTGTAGATGCAATGCTGTCTACTTTCAATGGAGATGCAAACAATGTAGCAGATCCAAATCATCCGACTTCTGTACTTCAGATGAGAAATGCATGCAAAAATGTTATGTATACAGTTGTCAGCAGCTGGGCTTATGACGGTGAGCATGAAGATGCAGGTATGGAAAACTGGAAAAAGGCAGGAATTGGTATTGATATTGTAGTGGCACTTCTTGCAGTAGGAATGGAAGTACTGGTTATCAAAGGATATAAGAAAAGAAAAAATGCAGAATAAAAGATGAAAGCGGGATGGAAGACAGTTATGAAACAGCAAAAACTGGTTGAAAAGATGACAATAGAAGAAAAAGCGGCTATCCTTAGTGGAAAAACTGTCTGGCAGACCAGAGAGATTGACAGACTTTCCATTCCGTCCATCTTTCTTTCTGATGGGCCTCATGGGTTGAGAAAACAGGCCGGAGCGGGAGATCATCTGGGCTTGAATGCTTCTTTGAAAGCAACTTGTTTCCCTACGGCAGCAACGATTGCAAACAGCTGGAATCAGGCACTGGGAGAAGAAATCGGACAGGCACTGGGAGAAGAAGCTGCAAGTATGGATGTGAATGTTCTGCTTGGACCAGGACTGAATATTAAGAGAAGCCCATTATGTGGAAGAAATTTTGAATATTTTTCTGAAGACCCGTTTCTTTCCGGAAAAATGGCAGCAGCGTATATTCGCGGAATTCAGAGTAAGGGAGTTTATGCATGTCCAAAGCATCTGGCAGTAAACAGTCAGGAACTTCGAAGGATGGCAATGGATGCGGTTGTTGACGAACGAACATTAAGAGAAATTTATCTGACTGGCTTTGAGATAGCTGTTAAAGAGGGACATGCAAAGGCAATCATGAGCAGTTATAACCAGATTAATGGAGTTTATGCAAATGAGGATAAGCATCTCCTGACAGACATTCTGCGGAAAGAATGGGGATTTGATGGAATTGTTATAACAGATTGGGGTGGCAGTAACGATCATGTAAAAGGCGTTGCCGCCGGTTCCAATCTGGAAATGCCTGCCTGTGGATATGATTCTGCAAGAGAAGTGATTGCTGCTGTTCAGAGTGGAAGTCTTACAGAACAGGAACTTGATGAAAGAGTTGATGAACTGCTGAACGCGATAATAGAGCTGGCATCTGAAAAGACATATGCCAGTCAGGGATTTGATCAGGAAGCACATCACAGACTTGCGCGGAAGGCGGCAGCAGAGAGTATGATCCTTCTGAAAAATGAAGATCAGATTCTTCCGTTGAATCATAAAAAATCAGTTGCGATTATTGGCGATTTTGCTTTTGCACCAAGATATCAGGGTGCTGGTTCCTCAATGGTAAATCCAACCAGAGTTGAGGACATTTCACTGATTTCTCAACGTTATGATCTGAATATTCTGGGGATGACAAGAGGATATCAGAGAAATGGAGATTTTGATGAGAACGACAGGAAATTTACTTTGAATCTGGCGACAAATGCAGATGTTGTGATTTTCTGTTTTGGTCTTGATGAGATCAGTGAATCAGAAGGACTGGACAGAACACATATGAGAATACCACAAAACCAGATTGATCTTCTGCAGGATATCAGCAAAGTAAATGAAAATATCATTGGAATACTCAGTGCAGGATCTGTAATAGAAATGCCATGGCACACTTGTTGCAAAGCAATTCTGCATGGTTACCTGAACGGACAGGCAGGTGCTTCAGCAACATTGGATATTCTGACCGGAAAAGTAAATCCATCAGGAAGGCTGGCAGAAACATATCCTGTATCTTATGAACATACACCGGCATTTCGCTATTATCCAGGTAATGAGAGAACATCAGAATATCGAGAGAGCATTTATGTTGGATATCGTTATTATGATACCTCAAAAGTGCGGGTGCAGTATCCGTTTGGTTTTGGACTTTCTTATACGGAATTTACGTATTCTGATCTTGTAGTGGAAGAGGATGGAATTAAAGTTACGATTACCAATACAGGTGACAGAGATGGTTCTGAAGTTGTTCAAATGTATGTGGGACTTCCGAATGCAATTGTGTTCCGACCGGAGAAAGAGTTGAAAGGATTTGCAAAAGTTTATCTGAAAGCAGGAGAAAGTAAGCAGATTCGGATTCCATTTGACGACAAAACTTTTCGTTATTGGAATATAAAAACGGGGCAATGGGAAATTGAAACAGGAGTTTATCAGATTATGATAGGGACCAGCGTTGCGGATATTCGTCTGACAGGTATGATTGAACGCACAGGAAATAATGTGGGATATCCGTATAATCCGGCAAAAATGCCCTATTATTATACAGGAATCATACAGAAAGTATCAGATGAAGAATTTCAAGAGCTTCTTGGACATGAGATACCGGATGGAAAATGGAGTGGAAACCTGGAAATCAATGATGCAATCTGCCAGATGTATTATGCGAAAAGTCGTCTTGCGAGACTGGTATATAAATACCTTACAAAAATGAAAAAGAAGAGTGAAGAGCAGGGAAAGCCGGATCTGAATATTCTTTTTATCTATAATATGCCATTTCGTGGGATTGCCAAGATGACTGGTGGAGCAGTGAGTATGGAAATGGTGTACGGTATGGTTGATGCTGTGAATGGTCATATGCTGAAAGGCCTGCGAAAAATAATAGGTGGCTATTTCAGAAACAGGAAGAATAACAAAAAGTATGAAAAAATGCTGAAAGAAGCCGGGAGGGAAGCATAGATGAGCAATATTAAGAAATTCTGGAGTTGCTTTGAAGAAAAGCATCCATCACTTGCCAAATGGCTGTATCAGATTTTTTATTTTGTTGTATTCAGCATGGGAGTGACAATATTCCAGTATCTTGTGTTTACGTTTTTACCGGGGCTTCTTGGAACTGGGCTGGCAGGAACAGAATTTATGTGGCCGAAAGTTTCAACGAATCTGTTTGGAGTAAAATTTACATGGAGTCTTCTGGGATATAATGTACTGTATGACACAGCAGGTAATGTCCTGATCGGTGGTGGTCTGGGATACTTTATCAGCTATGAATTGGGCTCATTTCTTGCACAATGTATCAATTTTCCGCTTCAGAGAAATATTACATTTAAAAGTCATGGAAATCCAGTATATCAGGCAGTATGGTATTTTATTGCATGGGTGGTGATCTCACTGATCTGCAATGGCTTCAATAATCTGTGGATGCCGATTGCATCTGCCTATGTAGCACCGGCAGTTTATAATCTGCTGGTAACAGTAATCACCGGTGGAGTGTCCATGGTAATCTTTTTCTTTGTTTTTAAGATTATCTTTCCAGAAGGCGAAGCGAAATAAAATAATACAAAACAAAATAAAATAAAATAACTCTCCCCCTTATGATCCCGAACGGATATATACGCTATGGTATATGTGTCTGTTCAGGATCTTTAGCTTTATAAAAAGTGTTGTCGGTAAGTAAGAACAGGGAGATGGTATTTTTATGAAGCAGGAATTGAAATCTTGGAATGATAGAGTAAGAGAATGTCGTTTTACTAGAGCATTTCGTAATCAATACCGGGATAATCTTTCTGCAGTGCTGTCTGATATCCTCTACATTATTCAGTCTTGTGATCATTGAACCGATCATTTTGTTTCAAACAGGCTTTTCTGGGCTGTTTTCGACGGAACCAGAGGTTATCCAAAATGCATGTACCCGTATCATGTGCATTCCGCATTATCTGGATCTGCACAGTTTTTCGTATACATACGAAACCGGAAGTTCTGTACAGTGCATTTCCGATTTCGCGGGTGATCACGATTCTGTTGATTGCAGGCAACTTGGTTGCAGTCAGACCATTCAAAAAGAAATGATGACAGTGAAAAGAAAAAGACGGCATATTATCAAAAGTATTATCTGATAACATGCTGTCTTTTGTATTAAGAGAAAATTTGGGAATATAAATTTACACAATTACCTCCAGTATTCGTTTACCATTATACTCTAATTCCTGAATACCACTTTGCTTGTGTTTATTAAAATTAAAGCTCAATAAATAGCCTTTTTCTTCTTTGTAATAATCAAGATACTTAAACAACTGTTGTTCACCACGCATATGATATTCATTTCCACGCCATATTTTTAGTTCAATGATAAAGCGTTTTCCTTTGTAATCTACAATGATATCTGTCCGGCGATTATCTCTGGTTCTTGATTCTATATAATAATTTCCCGTTCCATTGATAATAGGTTTCAGGTAAAGTAAAAACAGTTTTCTGCCATTTTCTTCTATGAATTTCTGATCATTGTCGGCATATATTTCTTCGTAGTATTCATAAAATTTCTGCATGACCAGATCCATCTGCAGCATACCTGATACTACAAACTGGCTACGATTGGTAGATGCTTCCATGTACAGTTTATTATTCACAGCCATTTCAGCAAGAAACATATCATAGAGCTGAGTTTCGAATATTCTGTTGGAAACGGCGACGATTCCGTTTTTATCTTTCAAAAATCCAAATGTAACGCCCAGGTCGATGATAGGAGTTTCTCTTTTGTAAGGAAAATCTATCCCGCCAAAAAGGATGTTCTGGAGCATTTCTTTTAACTGAGGATGATCCAGTAATTTTTTTGTCAGATCGTCAAACAGGGTATTTGGTTCTTTTAACAGGATTTTTATTGCAGTGAGTACACCACTTCTTGTCCAGGCAGATTTATTGGTAAAAGTATCTGTACCTGCCAGTCTTTCATCGATGATCTGACATATTCTGGATACCAGATATGGATATCCGGAGGTATAATCATATATTAATTCAGAAACTTCAGAAATATTCATTCCTGTATGATATTCAGATTCATACTCTTTCAACATAGATGAGATATCCTTACAATTGAAATTCATATCTATCTGAAAATCAGCAGCTATATTCCATGGACTGTTATATTTTGTTTCCTCCTGGGGATGAAGCTTTAATTTTAATGTTTTTACATCATAAACACCAGCCAGGATGACTGACTGAAATGTTTCGTCTTTTCCCTGTTGCCATTTCAGATATTTGTCCCTTAATAATCCCAGGAAAGATAAAAAAATCTGATTATCTGAGCTTTTATCAACTTCATCGATCATAAGAACAATTTTTTTGTGAGAAGATCTGCATAAAGTACTGATTTTCATACCTAAAGAACGCATCGGAAATTTTTCTGATAAAGGTCTGTTCCATTCTGCAAGAATGTCTTCAGAGACTCGCTGGTTTTGCAGACATTCTCCTATATCTAAAACCAATCCCTCAGCCAGAGTTTCCAGAGAGTGGAAATATTCATCAGCGGCTTCAAAACTCAGACTCAGAACAATATAGTCCTTCTGAAGCCGACGCTCCAGTAGATAAAGCGTAGTTGTTTTTCCATATTGACGTGCACGATTAATTGTAAAATACTTGCCGTTTTCAATGTAGTCCTGTATGATTCGGTCAATTCGATCAGAAATATCTACCATATAATTTTTTTCCGGGATACAGGTTCCTGTAATACAAAAACGCTTTGGCATCTGGCATCCTCCCTCAATATATTAGAATGTACTCATTTCATTTTAGCATTCGGGTATTAGAAGTACAATATGCTAAATGAAGCATTTTACGAAAATGATATAATCAAATTTTTCATTTGCACGCATGAAAAAAATATGCTACAATCAGTTTCGCTGATTCAAAAAAATTAAATATTGAAATAACAAAACGACATTAAATATTGTCGCGGCTCCTGTCTGATAGCTGCGACGGATTTAATGTCGTTTTTTATTTCGGAAAAGAGGAGAGAGTATTATGCCAAAAACAAAATTTCAAAGTAGTATTTTTACCGCAATGATGGTATTCTGTATGGTGTATTGTATGACCGTTTACACGATTGCCATGAAATTCGGTGGATTGGGCTATAGCGTATTTGCCCTTGCGATACGGGAAATGTGGGTGGAATATGTGATCGTCTTTCTGCTGATCTTTTTTGTGATCACACGACTTGCGCAGAAGCTTGCTTTTCGGATCATTACGCCTGGTGTGGACAAACCGATTTTTCTGGTTCTGGCAATTCAGTGTTTCACAGTCTGCCTGATCGTGCCATGTATTACCCTTTTTGCTACATTTTTTCATAATGGATTTACGTCCGCATGGTTCTGTCAGTGGATACAGCTTGCATTCCTGTGTTTCCCGGTGGCACTCTGCCTGCAGGTGTTTTTTGTCGGACCGCTTGTAAGACTGATCTTCCGAATAATTTTCAGAGAAGCAAACGCCTGACGGGGAAATTATAAACATCAAAATCAACGGAGGAAAAATCATGACTTATAAAATCGTATTCAGTGATGTCGATGGAACTCTTCTTAACAGTGAACATCAGCTTTTGCCAAATACTCTTGCTTCGATCAGAGCACTGCAGAAGCGGGATATTCCATTTGTTATTATTTCAGCCAGGAGTCCTTCTGGTATCTATCCGATCCAGGAAGAATATGATTTTAGATCGCCGGTTATCTCTTACAGTGGGGCATTGATCCTGGATGAAAACAGGAAGGTTCTTTACTCCAAAGGAGTTTCGCGCAAGGTCGCAAAAGATGTTATTGACTTTATAGAAAAAAACGATTTCGACTGTACCTGGAATATTTATTCTATGGATACCTGGATTGTAAAAGACAAAAAAGATCCGCGAGTTATACGGGAAGAAAACATCGTACATGCAATGGCAGTGGAAGGGACTGTTGATATGCTGGACGATGATGCAGACATCGGAAAGATTCTCTGTATGTGCAATCCTGACTGTATCCTTGATATTGAACAGAAATTGAAAGAAGCATTTCCTGCCTTATCTATCGCAAAATCTTCGGATATCCTGCTCGAAATCATGCCAACAGGTGTAACCAAAAGCAGTGCAGTAAAGACTTTGTGCAAGCTGTGGGATATCCCGCTGGAGGCTACCATTGCATTTGGGGACAACTATAATGATATCGAAATGCTTGAAACAGTAGCCCAGCCATTCCTGATGGGAAACGCCCCGGAAGAACTACAAAAACGCTTCCAAAATGTAACGGCCAGCAATGATGAGGATGGTATTTATAAAGGACTTATCAGGGCAGGACTCATTGGAATAGAGGGATAGTCTGGATATTTTAGGAAAGTTTCAGTTGTTCCTTCAAAATCTCCATGTTAAAATAAAACTGTAAATATCTGTAACTATTCAGTAGGTAGTATCCCGCGAGGCGTTTTGGCATATTTTGCCAAAATCCCGAGACATACAAGACAAAACGCTATCACCAAAGGTGCTTTGGAATGCATTTTGTCTCGTAACTGTGAGGGGACTGAACAGTTACAAATATCTTTTGATCTGTGATTTGTTTCCAGCGAGGAGGCAGAATGGAAAAAGCATCACAGGACAAAAGAGAAAAGAATACGAGCTACCAGCCGGAAATGCATGTCAGAAATGCAAACAGCCGGGAGATTTTTAAGAACGACATGTTGACGAGCCAGTTCTTAAGAAACTATACGAATATTCCATTATTATCCAATGTAATGCCAGAGGACATTGAAGATGTGTCTCAGAAATATCAGGCATTTCTGGGTGTAGAATTTGAAGCGGATACAATCAAGAAGGTATATATCCGTAGAATGGATGGCACAATAGAAAGAGAAGTATACGTATTGTCATTGATTGAGCACAAAAGTGATATCGATTACGATGTGGCGATGCAGTTGCTTCGATATATGTGTGTGATCTGGCAGGAGTATAAAGCGACTCAGAATAAAATCCAGGAGGGAAGCAGTCGACGGAAAAATTTTCGTTATCCACTGATTATTCCAATTGTATATTATGAAGGGGAGAAAGAGTGGACAGCAGGGCTGCATCTGAAAGACAGGATTGATTTTTCTGAGGAAATGGCTGAGTATATTCCGGACTTTACATATCAGGTAGTGAGTTTGAACAAATATACAAATGAGGAACTCAGCAAGAAGCATGACGAAATGTCACTGGTAATGCTGACCAATAAAATACAATCTTCAGAAGATATTGAGGGATTTCGAAATGTTACTGAGGCAATGGTGAATTCTCCTTATGTGGATGCATCAGATGAGAAAAAGGAAGTCTATAAGAAGATACTGTGGTATTTACTAATGAAGATGAAAGTACTGAGTGAGAATTCCCGAAAGATGAGGGGCGGAACAGGAGAAAATGCCAGGGGATATCTGTTTGAGAATATGGAAGAAATAGATATAGGGGCTTTAAAAAGAAATACTGCGAGAGAAAAACAACGAGCAGAGGAAGAGAAACAGCGCGCAGATGCACTCGAAGAGGAAGTTAAGCGTCTCAGGAAGCTGTTAGAAATTCAGGAACAGAAGTAATATAGAAACACCGTATCATATCAACAAAGCTAAAAATGGAAACAAACCGAATCAAAAGATGTAAGTAAGGAAATATCGTTTTGCTGTCTAAGTGATGGTAAAGCGATATTTTTTTGCTCGATAGTTCTTGACAAATCCTCAAATCCCTATATAATTATCAAAGGTAATTAACAGAGATAACTATATAGGGAGAATGTAACATGACCAATAAGAAAATCAAGGAGATGCTTGATGCATGTTATCAGGCGAAGCGGATCAGGGAGATGCTGCCGCCGCTGCCTCAGGGTGTGATGCCGTCTTATATTCAGTATCTGGATGTGATCCAGTCGCTGGAGAAACAGGATGTTCATGTAAAAGTATCTGATATCAGTGATGAGCTGAACATTCCGCGTCCGGGAGTGACCAGAACAGTCAAGGAGATGGAGAAAAAAGGCTATCTCCGCAAGATCGCATCCCCGGATGACGGACGTGTTACTTACATATCCATCACAGAAGAGGGCTGGAATCTTTTCCGTAAGTATGATAAGAATTACTTCGGGGTATTGTCTGTGGAGCTGAATGATATTTCAGAGGAAGATGCAGACTGTATGATTCGTACCATCGAGAAATTTTACCAGATCATGTGCGAGAGGAGGAATCATTATGACAAATGATAAAGCAGATTTTACGCGGGGAAGTATTTTGAAAAAACTGGTCGCCTTTATGATGCCCGTTCTTGGTGCATTGATCCTGCAGGCGGCATATGGTGCAGTTGACCTGCTGGTAGTAGGAAGGTTTGGTTCAACATCCGGACTTTCGGCAGTTTCAACAGGAAGCCAGGTGCTCAATCTGGTTACGTTCGTAGTAATCCAGTTTGCAATGGGTATCACAGTTCTGATCGCCCGTTACTTAGGCGAAAAGAGACCGGAACAGATCGGTGCAGTCATCGGTGGAGCGGCGATCGTGTTCACCATGATCTCCGTTGGACTTTTTGTTGTAATGGTATGTTTTGCACGTCCGATTTCCGTGCTGATGCAGGCACCGGTAGAGGCCGTTGACCTGACATCCAGTTATGTACGGATCTGCGGAAGTGGCATCTTTTTTATTGTAGCTTATAACCTTTTGTCTGCGATCTTCCGTGGACTGGGAGACAGCAAATCACCGCTGTTGTTTGTCCTGGTGGCATGTATCGTCAACGTGATCGGTGACCTGGTGCTGGTTGCAGGACTTCATATGGATGCAGCAGGTGCAGCGATCGCAACTGTTTCTGCACAGGCACTCAGCGTTGTATTTGCGGTTATCCTTCTGATCAAAAAAGATCTTCCATTTAAGATCACAAAGAAAGATTTCCGCCTGAATCCACAGTGCAAAAAATTCCTCAAGATCGGTCTTCCGCTGGCATTGCAGGAATTTCTGACACAGGTTTCTTTCCTGGCACTCTGTGCGTTTGTCAACCGACTCGGACTGGAGGCTTCTTCCGGTTACGGTGTTGCCTGCAAGATCGTAAACTTTGCGATGCTGGTACCAAGTGCGCTGATGCAGTCCATGGCATCTTTCGTTTCCCAGAATGTAGGAGCGGGCAAGACAAAACGTGCGAAACAGTCCATGTTTACAGGAATTGGAGTAGGACTGGCTGTCGGCTGCTTGGTATTCCTTCTTGTCATGTTTAAGGGAGATATGCTGGCAGGATTTTTCTCAACAGATGCAGCCGTTATCCAGAATGGATATGACTATCTGAAGGGATTTGCACCGGAAACAATCGTGACAGCGATCATGTTCAGTATGGTTGGTTATTTCAATGGAAATAATAAGACAGTCTGGGTTATGGCCCAGGGTTTGATCCAGACACTTCTGGTACGTCTGCCGCTGGCATATTTTATGAGTATCCAGCCAAACGCAAGCCTGACAAAGATTGGTCTGGCTGCGCCGATTGCAACAGTGACAGGAATTATTCTGAATGTAGGATTTTTTATGTATCTGGATCATGCTGAGAAGAAAAGGGCAAATTAGATTTTGAAATCATTGACAGCTTTTTCTATGCATGATATGATAGATGCGATTTTGAAAGACGAAGAAGCAGAGTACTAGACAGAGTCTTTTCAAAGCAATTGATTTGGACCACCCCGTCTGGGGTTAAGGCCATACGGACAGCCGGGTCCACTGCCGAGAATGGTAACTTTGGTTACCTTATTGATTGAGTTAGAAGCTCAAATTTTATAAGTAGGTTCCTTTGATAACCGAGATGCGCCAGATGCGCAGACTTGTGAAACGGTCAATAAGAGTAGTAAAAGTATGATTGCTATATAGACTCTGACATGCATAATCCAGAAGTTTTATTGTAAAACTGACAGAAGGGCAGCGGCTTTTCTGCTACAGTCAGAAATAAAACAGATGAATACAGATCGAAGCAGGTTTGTGGCTTAGTGCCCGGCCTGCTTTTTTTTACGTTATAGGAAATTACTCCGTAATGTTCCAATAACGCAAAAAAACGCTCCGCGGGGATGCGACTAGATGCATTTGGAATATGTCTGCTAAAGCAGACTGCATCTAGCGCGCAAAGCGTAGCAAGTCCCTCAAAGATTGAGGGATTCAGGGAGTTTGAAGCGGACTTGTCCGCTTTGTTCTTCTGATCAGTCTGTAAAAGTGTCGATTATGGGTTGAGACAAAGGAAACTGGAAATGGAGGAATAATGAACGGAAGTCGTTTTAAGATGAACCAGAATCATGCACCAATCCATGAGGCTCTGGAGACTTTTCGACGGATGAGGGTGGTACCATTTGATGTACCTGGTCATAAACGTGGAAGGGGTAATCCGGAACTGACAGAATTTCTGGGACAGAAATGTGTAGGGGTGGATGTTAACAGTATGAAGCCTCTGGACAATCTCTGCCATCCGGTGTCGGTAATAAGAGAGGCAGAGGAACTGGCTGCGGATGCGTTTGGGGCTGCACATGCATTTTTGATGGTAGGAGGCACAACAAGCTCAGTCCAGACAATGGTACTGACTGCCTGTAAACGTGGTGATGAGATCATATTGCCGCGAAACGTTCACAGAAGTGTCCTGAATGCACTTGTTCTGTGCGGGGCAATACCGGTCTACGTAAATCCGGAAGTAGATCAGAGACTTGGAATTTCTCTGGGAATGCGCCGGGAGCAGGTGGAAAAAGCAATAAAAGAGCATCCAAAGGCAGTTGCAGTGCTGGTAAATAATCCAACCTATTATGGAATATGCAGTGATCTAAGAGCAATTGTAAAAATGGCACATGATGCAGGAATGCTGTGCCTGGCAGATGAAGCCCATGGGACACATTTTTATTTTGGAGGAGGCCTTCCGGTTTCTGCTATGGCAGCAGGTGCGGACATGGCATCTGTATCCATGCATAAGAGCGGAGGCAGTCTTACACAGTCAAGCCTTCTTCTGACAGGACCGGCAGTTCACGCAGGTTATGTGCGTCAGATCATCAATCTTACCCAGACAACTTCCGGAAGTTATCTTCTGATGTCAAGTCTTGACATTTCAAGGAGAAATCTTGCACAGCGCGGCCGCCAGATCTTTCATCAGGTTGCAGATATGGCAGAATATGCCAGAGAAGAGATCAATGCCATAGGCGGCTACTATGCATTTGGAAAAGAGCTGGTGAATGGAAATTCAGTTTTTGATTTTGACATTACAAAATTAAGTGTACATACCCTGGATATCGGACTTGCCGGAATTGAGGTTTATGATATTCTCCGGGATGAATACGATATTCAGATTGAGTTTGGTGATATTGGAAACATTCTGGCATACCTCTCCATCGGAGACCGTGCACAGGAAGTAGAACGACTGGTGAGTGCACTCGCAGAGATCCGCAGACGCTTCCAGACAGACGGCTCGGGACTTCTGAGTCAGGAATATATTGATCCACAGGTAGTGACCAGCCCGCAGGAAGCTTTTTATGCTGAAAAATGCAGTCTGCCGCTCAGGGAAACGG
Organism: Blautia sp. MSJ-19; assembly: GCF_018918125.1. Classification (GTDB taxonomy): domain Bacteria; phylum Bacillota; class Clostridia; order Lachnospirales; family Lachnospiraceae; genus Blautia_A. Next base: position 6,127 of record NZ_JAHLQA010000035.1, on the reverse strand, counting down.
AAGGAAAGGTCTGTAGTGAATTTGTGATGTGCTATCCGCCGGGAATCCCGATCCTTGCGCCGGGTGAACGGATCACGGCAGAAATTCTGGACTATATTGAATATGCAAAAGCGAAGGGCTGTAATATGACCGGTCCGGAAGATCCGGATATTTTGAAACTGAATGTTCTGACAGGGAGGTAATGACAATGGAAATGTGGTTTTCAGAATTTCATACACCGGATGTTAAGCACAGCATTCGAGTAAACCGTCAGCTTTATTCGAAACAGAGTGATTATCAGAGAATTGATATTTTTGAGACTCCGGAGTTTGGCCGTGTACTGACACTGGATGGAAATGTAATGCTTACAGAACGTGATGAATTTATTTATGATGAAATGATCACGCATGTACCGATGGCTATTCATAAAGAAGCAAAAGACATCCTTGTGATCGGAGCCGGAGATGGAGGAGTTGTCCGTGAACTGACCAGATATGACAGAGTACGGCATATTGACCTGGTAGAGATGGATCCAATGGTTGTAGAAGCCTGCCGGGCATATCTTCCGGGGAATGCATGCAGACTGGATGACCGGAGAGTACATCTTCATTACGAAAATGCACTGCGCTTTATCCGGCGCTGTGAAGCAAAGTATGATCTTATTATCGTGGATTCTTCTGATCCGTTTGGACCATCTGAAGGATTGTTTACCCGTGAATTTTATGGTAACTGTTATAATGCGCTGAAAGAGGATGGAATTATGGTCAATCAGCAGGGAAGTCCGTTTTATGCAGAAGATGCACATGCCATGCAGCGCAGCCACAAGAGGATTGCAAGCACATTCCAGATCAGCCGGGTCTATCAGGCACATATTCCGACATTCGCCGCAGGTTATTGGCTGTTTGGATTCGCAAGCAAAAAATATCATCCGGTTGATGATCTGGATCCGGAGGCATGGAATGCATTAAATCTTCGTACACGTTACTATACAACAAGACTTCACAAAGGAGCATTTTATCTTCCGGCATTTCTGGAAGACATGCTGAAGGAAGTAGAGGAGTAATCAATGATCTTACCAAATATAGAGACTTTTATCGGCTGTGAGAGCAGCTTTGAGGAAGCATCCATTGTCCTTTATGGTGCGCCTTTTGATTCTACAACAAGTTTTCGTCCAGGTGCACGTTTTGGCCCTTCTGCCATGCGGCATGAAAGTTTTGGACTGGAAACTTACAGTCCGTATCAGGACAGAGACCTTATGGATATCCAGGTATTTGACAGCGGGGACCTGGAACTTTGCTTTGGCAGCAGCGAAATGGCACTTGCAGACATCGAAGCGAGAGCAAGGGAGATCCTGGAAGCCGGTAAATTTCCGCTGCTTCTGGGAGGGGAGCATCTGGTGACACTGGCAGCAGTGCGTGCCGTAGCTGACAAATATCCGGAACTTCATATCATTCACTTTGATGCACACGCAGATTTGAGAGACGATTATCTGGGTGCAAAGTTAAGCCATGCCTGCGTTCTTCGAAGATGTCATGAACTTCTGGGAGATAATCGTATTCATCAGTTCTGCATCCGAAGTGGAGAACGGGAAGAATTTCAGTTTGCCGCACAACATACAGATATTCATCCGTTTACATTCGATGGACTGAAAGAGACAGTCAAAGAACTGAGAGAAAAACAGGTTCCGGTATATTTCACCATTGATCTGGACTGTCTGGATCCATCAGTATTTCCGGGAACAGGAACACCGGAGGCTGGCGGCGTAAGTTTTACAGAACTTCTTGGGGCCATCCGTACAGTATCCACGGCAAATGTGGTAGCAGCAGATGTCAATGAACTGGCACCTGCGCTGGATACAAGCGGCGTTTCGACTGCAACAGCATGTAAGGTGCTTCGGGAGCTGCTTCTGGCAATTGCAGAATAATAAAACGACAGTAGTTGGAAAACAACTGATATAAAAATAAAAGGAGAAAAATCATGAGCAGAGTACTTGTAATCGGCTGCGGAGGAGTAGCCAGTGTAGCAATTCAGAAATGTTGTCAGGCAGATGAGGTATTCACAGAACTGTGCATTGCAAGCCGCACAAAAGAGAAATGTGATGCACTTGCAGAAAAACTGAAAGGAAAAACAAAAACAGTTGTTACTACAGCAAAAGTTGATGCAGACGATGTAGATCAGCTGATCGAACTGATCAATAGTTATAAACCGGATCTGGTAATGAATATTGCACTTCCATATCAGGATCTGACCATTATGGATGCGTGCCTGGCATGTGGAGTAAACTACATGGATACAGCCAACTATGAACCGGAAGATACGGATGATCCGAAGTGGCGTGAAATTTACGAAAAACGCTGCAGGGAAGAAGGATTTTCTGCATATTTCGATTATTCCTGGCAGTGGGCATATCGTAAAAAATTTGAAGATGCCGGTCTTACAGCTCTGCTTGGCTGTGGATTTGATCCGGGTGTTACACAGGCATACTGTGCATACGCATTAAAGCATGAATTTGACCAGATAGAGACTATTGATATTCTGGACTGCAATGGTGGAGATCATGGATATGCATTTGCAACGAACTTTAACCCGGAGATCAATCTCCGTGAAGTAAGTGCACCGGGAAGTTACTGGGAAAATGGACACTGGGTGGAAATCCCTCCGATGACGATCAAGCGAGAATACAAGTTTGATCAGGTGGGGGATAAAGATATGTACCTGCTTCATCACGAAGAGATTGAATCTCTTGCAAAAACAATCCCGGGTGTAAAACGTATTCGTTTCTTTATGACATTTGGACAGAGCTATCTGGATCATATGCGCTGTCTTGAAGATGTGGGAATGCTTTCTACAACACCGATCCAGTACAATGGACAGGAAATTGTCCCGATTCAGTTCCTGAAAGAACTGCTTCCGGATCCGGCAAGCCTTGGACCGCGTACCAAGGGAAAAACAAATATCGGATGTATCTTTACCGGAGAAAAAGATGGTAAGGAAAAAACTTATTATATTTATAATGTATGTGATCACCAGGAATGCTATCATGAAGTCGGAAGCCAGGCGATCAGCTATACCACAGGTGTTCCTGCAATGTGTGGAGCACTCATGATGCTGACAGGGAAATGGATCAGACCAGGTGTATATACAGTAGAGGAATTTGATCCGGATCCATTCCTGGATGCACTTGACCGTTATGGTCTTCCGCGCAGTGAAAGCTATGATCCGGAGCTTGTAGACTGATGGAAGGACCGGATAAAAGAGCTCCATTTGCATCTACCGGGGGATACATTCCCCCGGAATTTCAGAATATAAAAACGCCCTGCTATATCCTGGATGAAAAAACTCTTATAAAAAATGCAAAACTGCTCGGAGAAATAGCAGAACGAACGGGATGTCGCATGCTTCTTGCACAGAAGGCATTCAGTAATTACGACTGTTATCGCTTTTTTGAGCCATATCTTGCGGGGACAGAAGCCAGTGGACTGTTTGAAGCAAGACTTGGTGCTGAGGAAATGCCGGGAAAAGAAGTTCATGTGTTCTGCGCCGGATACCGGGCAGATGAATTTGAGGAACTGCTTCGCTATGCGGATCATATTGTATTTAATTCTCCGTCTCAGCTTCTTCGCTTTGGACAGATGGCAAAAGATGCCGGAAAGAGCGTAGGACTTCGAATCAATCCGGAATGTTCAACGCAGGAAGGGCATGAGATCTATGATCCCTGTGCACCAGGAAGCCGAATGGGTACGACAAGGGCACAGTGGGATGAAGCGTACAAAAAAAATCCGGAACTTCTGGAGCTTCTGGACGGACTTCATTTTCATACACTGTGTGAGCAGGATTCAGATGCTCTGGAGACAACACTTGTTTCTGTAAAGGAGCATTTTGGTGATCTGGCTTCCAGAGTAAAATGGATCAATTTTGGAGGCGGGCATCATATTACAAGACCAGGTTATGACATTGAACGACTTGAACACTGTATTCGACTGGCCCAGAAAGAATGGAATGCAGAGGTTTATCTTGAACCGGGAGAGGCATGGGCATTGAACGCAGGTTTTCTTCTGACCAGTGTGTTGGATGTTTTAAAGAACGGAGAGAGATGGATCGCAATTACAGATGCCAGTGCAGCCTGCCATATGCCAGATGTTCTGGAAATGCCGTATCGCCCACCTCTCCTTGGAGCAGATGAACCAGAAGCAGGAGAAATCACAGTTCGTCTGGGAGGTCCGACCTGTCTGTCCGGGGATGTGATCGGAGACTATGGATTCAGACGGCTTCCAGAGTATGGTGATCTCCTTTTGTTTGGAGACATGGCTATCTATACAACCTGTAAGAATAATACATTTAATGGAATGGCACTTCCAGATATCTGGCTCCGACACGCTGACCGCAGTATGCAGAAGCTGACAGATTTTGGCTATGCAGATTTTAAAGCAAGGCTCGGAAGCCGCAGATAACAGTCTCATCCATATCACCTTTTTTAGTTAAGAACAAAAGGTTGTATCTGAAGTGTATAAATGATAATATAACTATATATAATATATTATCCAATTCTGATAAAAAACAAATATTTTGGATAAAATATTAGCAGTAAAGAGGTGGAGATATGGAACAGTTTGTATGGGAAACAGCAGAGGAACTTGATCAGAAACTTGCACAGAGAGTAAGGAATATCAGGAAGCGTCGTTCTATCTCTCAGGAGAAACTGGCCTCTATGAGTGGGGTAAGCTATGGCTCAATCAAAAGATTTGAGACTTCAGGACAGATTTCACTGATATCCCTCACAAAGATTGCTATTGCACTGGATATAGCAGATGAACTCAGAAATCTTTTTACGGTAGTACCTTACAAGGACATTCAGGAGGTCATAAATGAGACAAGGTAATGTACTACAGGTATACTATGACGAAAGACCTGTAGGAACACTGGCAATGACAGCTGATCATAAGGCGGCATTTCAGTATGGTGATGAATGGCTGAAAAATGGATTTTCAATCAGTCCTTTTTCTCTGCCATTGAAAAAGCAGGTATTTGTTCCTCAAAAGGATTATTTTGACGGACTTTTTGGAGTTTTTGCAGACAGTCTTCCTGATAACTGGGGTAGATTATTATTAAATCGATTGCTTCGAGCGCATAAGCAGAATCCAGATGAATTGACAGTTTTGGACCGATTGGCAATAGTCGGCAAGTCTGGAATGGGAGCATTGACATATTATCCGGAAAAAAGTCTTTCGCAACAGCATGATCATGTAAATTTGGATGAGCTGGCAGAAGAATGCGAAAAAATATTAAATACGGAATACTCAGAAAAACTGGATGAATTATATCGACTTGGTGGCACCAGCGGCGGTGCCAGACCAAAAATCATGACGACAATTGATCAGAAAGACTGGATTATAAAATTTCCTGCACATGTAGATGGAAAAGATGCGGGGAAGATGGAATATGATTATTCCTGTTGTGCCATAAAATGTGGTATTACAATGAGTGAAACGAGATTGTTTCCATCTGAAAAATGTAAAGGATACTTTGGAATCAGACGATTTGACAGAGAGGCTGATGGAAGAAGAGTTCATATGCTGACGGCAGCTGCACTTCTGGAACTGGATTTTGAACAGCCGAGTTTGGATTATCACAGTCTGATGAAACTTACAAAGATTCTGACCAGAGATAATAATGAAGATGTGGAGAATATGTTTCGACGCATGTGTTTTAATGTGTTTGCACATAACCGAGATGACCATTCAAAGAATTTCACATATTTATATGACGAAACAAATGATCAATGGAGACTAAGTCCGGCGTATGATCTCACTTACAGTAATACTTATTATGGAGAGCATACAACCACAGTTGACGGAAACGGACGAAATCCAGGCAGGAAAGAACTTCTGGCAGTAGGTATTGCGGCAGGAATGAAAAAGAGCGATTGTGAGAAAATTATAGATACGATACAGGCGTGTGTTTTTCAAATGCTTGGGGAGTATCTGTAAAAATATTTAACAAAAATTGCGAGATCACAAAAAAACTAAAAAGGTTATATGAAAAGGTAACTTCCGCATCTGACATATTTCTTATATTTGCATGGGTTAATGCCGTTTTGGGGAGTTGCATTTTTCGCTATAACCGATATAATAAGTTTGTAATTACCTGT